>JBBDJB010000018.1:0-221998 GCA_040880125.1 Pirellulales bacterium
CGCTTCGCTCGGCCCCTACATGGTTTCACGCTCGTGGAGCTGTTGGTGGTGATCGTCATCATCGGCATCCTGCTGGCGCTGTTGCTGCCGGCCATTCAAAGTGCTCGCGAAGGCGCCCGACGGACCCAGTGTACCAGCCGCTTGCGGCAGATCGGCGTCGGTCTGCAAAGCTACCACACGATGCGGAGCAAGTTTCCGGTCGGCTGCGTGGATCGCACCCATCGGCGCATCGCCTGGTCGGTTTATCTATTGCCCCACATCGACCGCCGTGACGTGTGGAGAGCCTTCGACGACCGCTACGGAAGCAGCTCCGAGGAGAATCGCCAGGCCACATCGATCGTAATCTCGACCTATCTGTGTCCGAGTACATCGACCTACACGTGGGAGCGAAACGGGCCGACCGCGGGCGATAAGAACGGCAACGGCCGCTACGACGCCGGCGATCAAATGGCCTACACCGACTACGGCGGCATGTTCGGCGATGGCCGCCCTGGTGCCGCAATCGGCGGCGGCGTGTTGATCCGCGAGCGCGCCGTGGCATTAGGCGATGTTCTCGACGGCGCCGCCAACACGATCATCGTGGCCGAGGACACCGGCCGCGGTTGGGTCTCCGACGGCCAGTGGGCCAACGGCGAGAACATCTTCGATGTGCTCTGGCCGATCAACCGCTTCCAGCAGGACGAGATGTACAGCGATCATCCCGGCGGCGCGCAGGCCCTGTTTGTCGACGGATCGGTGCGGTTTCTCGACGAGTCGATGCCACTGCCGGAGCTGGCCCGGCTTTGCACGCGAGCCGGAGGCGACGCCCCCTCTCCGTAGCCGCTTCGCAAACAACGTCATCAGACGCAAACCGACGATCGAAGCAGCCACCACAACTTTGACGAAAAGGAACCCTCGACAATGACTACGAATTTGCTACAGCCGCGAGTGTTTTGTATCGGAGCCGTCCTGTTGCTCGCCTCCATCGCGGCGGCGCCCGCCAGCGCCCTTGCCAGCCCGCTCGACCAGTACCAGATCTTCCCTTCCGAATCTTTCCACCTTCCGGTGGTCGGCACCGGCCAGCAGCCACCGGCGGTGTTCGACGCGCTGGGGGACGGGCGGTTGATTGTCGTCACCACGACCGACGGCGATGCAGCACCGCAAAACGGCAGCGCCGCAGTGCCGCGGCTGTTTGTCGAATCGGCCGTCGGTTCCCGATCATTCGATCTGGTCGGTGAACTGCCGCTGGACGTGAACTCGTGGACCGACTTTGGCGCCTCGTTCCTGCGGGTGTCGCCCGGTGGGCACCACGTCGCAGTGGGCAACAACGGCGGACGCATCGGTGTTTTTGACGGCACCGGTCTGTCCGGCGGTGGAAGCGCGCCGGTGGTGACCTGGTTCGAAACCGACGAATTTGTCGGCGCATGGTTCGATGACACGCAGTTGGCGGTAGGCAATACCTCTGGCGTAGTGATATTCGATGCCACGCCCTCGATCGCCACCACGCTCGCGCCGACCACCGATCTTGTGATCACCGGCATGGCGGCCTCGGGCGACGTGGCTTTCGACGCGGCAGGCAATCTCTACACGGCCGACGGCTTCGGACCGGCGGCCGGGCTGGTGAAACGGTTCGACCTGGTGGACTGGCAGACTGCCCGGACCGACGGAACGCCGCTGTCCTTCAGCACCGATGGCGACGAATTGCTGACGTTCTCCTCTGGCGCCTCGCTGCGGATCGATGTCGACGGCAACATCATTGTCGGCGGCGGACGCTTCGATCTGCCGTTTTCGGAAAGCAACGGCATCGGACTTTTCTCGCCCGACGGTAGCGAGATGCGAATTCTCGATCCGAACATGGCGAACAACGACCAGGGCAACTTCTACACGCTGGGCTATAACCCGGCGACCGGCGAGATTTTTGTCCAGGAGCCGTTCGCGCTGAACTTCGGCCAGCCGGTGGACCACACGCTGATCCATGTCATCCGCCCGGTGCCCGAACCCTCGACCCTACTACTGGCCGGGCTCGGCGCCGGCCTGTGTTGCGTCGGCTATTTGCGACGACGCAACTGTAGCTGAATTCGTGAGAACTCAGACGTTCCGGAGGACGCCGACGAGTGGAATTTCAGCCATTCCTGTCTATGCGTTACTCACTGACGCAAACACCACCACTAACCCAAATGCAAAGGAGTCCGCGAATGAAGTCCTCGCACGTCCTACCGCTGTCTCTGGTATCGCTGTTGACGATTGCGCAGTCGGTCCACGCCGGTCCGTTCGTCACGCCGGGCGTCCCTGCCGACGGCCCCTTCGCCGGTTGGGCAACGGACGTCATCGACGCCTCGTTCACATCCTCCGGTAGCGCTGCCGCGGCAGCGGGCAATGCGCTCGGCGCCCCCGATGGCACGCTCGTCTCCTTGGGCGATTTAACCGCCGCGCAAATCAATGAAGGCGCTGCGGTGGGGCAGATTACGCTGGGCTTCGGAAGCCAGTTCCTGCGCAATGGTCCCGGCTGGGACCTGGCCGTGTTCGAAAACGCCGGCACGTTTTTCGAGCCGCCGTTCATCTTTGGTGAACTGGCGTACGTCGAGGTCAGCTCCAACGGCGTCGACTTCGCCCGCTTCCCGGCCACCTCGCTGAACGTCGAGCCCGGCGAGGGCGACGCCGATACGGAGTTGATCGACACCTTCGGTCGCTCCTTCGCGGGACTCAACGCGACCAACGTCCATAATCTGGTCGGCGTTCACCCGCAGGGGATCGGCACACCGCTTGACCTGGCGGAATTGGCCGCCCATCCGCTGATCGGTGCGGGGCTGCTCGACTTAAGCCGCATTTCGGCGGTGCGGCTGGTCGATATTCCCGGCAGCGGCGACTTTCTAGATGACGCCGGCCGCGGCATTCTCGATGCCTGGCCGACCGCCGGCACCGGCGGTCTCGACCTCGATTCGCTCGGCGGACGCTACCTGGTTCCGGAGCCGACTGGCAGCGGTCCGCTGTTGATACTCCTCCTCGCCTCGCTCTGGAGGCGCTGGAAGGCGAAGTGAAGTGCAGACTGCTAAGCTCGGCGGAGCGTCGCCTCGACGCGGCGGATCGCCTCCTCGATGTCCCAGCTCTGTTCGGTCGACGCGACCGGCGTGCGGGTGTGCATCCAGGTCTCCACCTTCTTGTTTGCGGAGATCACCGTGCTGTGGCTGCGGCATCCGAAGAACTCGCCGATCTCTGCCAGGCCGGCCCGCGTGTATTTGCGAGCAAGCCACATCGCCAGCATCCGCGGTTGCCGCACGTTCTTGCGTCGGACGTTGCTGCGGAGGCTGTCGGCCGCCAGACCAAACACATTGCACACCGCCCGCTGCACGTCGGCCAGCCGTACGACGCACTGCTGCGATTGCGCCAGGCTGTCCAGCGCCGCCTCGGCCATCTCCAGCGTGATCGGCTGGCCATGCGCCAGGCTGGTCGCCTGCAGCCGGTGCAGCGCGCCGGCGAGTTGCCGCGCGTGCAGCGTCATTCGCGATGCGACGAGGCCGAGCACCTCTTCCGGAACTTCCACATCCAGCCGGGCACTGAGGCGCCGAGCGATACCCAACCGCATCGCATAGTCGGGTGACTCGATGCCGCACACCAGCCCGCCCACCAGCCGGGCGGCAAGTTCCGGCGAGAAGCCTTGCAACTCGGCCGGAGGTCGATCCGACGCCACCACGACTTGCCGCCCCGCGGCCAGCAGGTCGTCGATGGTGCACAACAGCTCGCCCAGCGTCGCCTTCTTGCCCTCGAAGAACTGCACATCGTCGATGACCAGGATATCCAGCCCACGATGCTTGCGCCGGAAGTTGGGCAGACCACCGCCGGAGAGCGCCTCCAGAAACGCCGAAGTGAACTGCTCGGCCGTCATGTAGACCACGTGCGTGCGGCGGTCGACTTGTACCGCGGCGGTGCGGATGCCTTCGAGCAAGTGAGTCTTGCCCACGCCCGTCGGACCGTGAATTAACAACGGCGAGATGCTTCCCGGCCGCTTGGCGGCCATTTCGGCGGAAGTGGCCGCCAGCTTATTCGAGTCTCCGACGACCAGCGTCTCGAGCGAGGCCCAGCTTCGGCTGCGAGCCGGCCGCTCCGGCACCCTTACTGCGCTGCTGGTAGAACGGTTGCGCATGGGCTTTGCTTCCGGAGCACGGCCTTTCATCGAAATTGTCGCCGGTGCGACGCGATTCGACTTAGTTGCCGCCGCGGCATGTGACGATCCAGCGCCGTCGGCATCGACACGAAAGTCGAGCCGCGGCTTGCTGCCGGTCACCTCGATGCAGGCCTCTTCCAGTTCGTCGCGAAAGTGCGTCCGCAGCCACTCGTTGTAAAAGCGAGTGGTGGTCAGCACGGTCAACACGCCCTGGTGCAGTCGCAGTTTCGTGCGTGCGAACCAGAGCTCGAACCGCTGTGCTCCGACCTTGTCGGCGAGACATAGTCTCACCGCCGACACGATCTCCATATCGTCCGTGGCCACTTCCTGCAGGTCCCTTCGGCGCATATCCCGAGCGCAAACGTCCGCACCGTCGTGGTGTCGAAAGTTGCGGCGGGGGGCCGCAACTTGAGCGCTTGGAACAGTTCGTGCGTGGTAAGATATCCGGACCGCCCTGTTTGGGGCACCGCCGGAAGAGATGTTTCGTTGTCACCCGAGCCGCCGATTTTACGGTCGCTAGCGATGCTGTCAAACCTCCCATCGGGCCGCTTTGAAATTCGATTTGGCAACCGCGATTGGCATGGCCGGTTTCCTCGGGAAAGGGCCATCAAACGCGCGCCTGGATCGGCAAAAAAAAATTGTCCGCGGCGATGTCCGCCGTGGAAAACGCGTCTGACGCGACTCGGCCGGCGCGACCCAAGCTATTTGGCGGTCGGCCGCATCTGCCGACTGTGTAAGAGTTAGTGGAATACGGCCGCGGGAAGGGAATACCTACAGGGTGCTTGGGAGAAAACCCGCGCACCGATGTTCGAATTGGCAAGCCCTGGCAGCCGTTCGGCGTGCCGCTGGGGTGCTGCGATGGCGGCTTTAGATCGATTCGCTCGGCAGCGACAACAGATATATGCGACGCTCATCCCAGGTCCAAAAGCCCGCACGATCGTACATACCGCGGGCGGGATCGTTCGCGGCGTCTACCGCCAACACCAACCGCTGTCGGCCGGCCTGGCAGCACATCCACTGGGCATGGCGGACCACGTCGCTTCCCCAGCCGTGTCCTCGCGCCGAAGGCATCAGTCCCATGTACACAAGTTCCCAGTATTCGTCGGCCGGGTGGTCAGTCAGCAGCAGGCAGCCGACGTCATCGCCTTCGAAGCGTACGAGCTGCCACCGCCCCGGATCCCATGATCCGGTGGCCTTGTAGCCCGCCAGCACGTGCTGGGCGGATCGCAGCCCGCTAATGCGCGGACAGTCGAGAGTATCTCGGTACGTGGCCTGCAAAACTGCCTCAAGCCGCGGGTGATTCTGGTCGGCGTATGGCTCGAATAGCAGCGGAGTTTCCGGCCGCTCCGCAGGAAAGCTCTCCTGGGTGCTGATCATGTAGCGCAAGTCCGCCAAGTGCGTGAAGCCAGCGTCCAGCAGACTCGGCGGAGCGCTGTCGACGTCGCGTGGCAGCACCGCCTGCACAAGCGTCGCACGCTGCTGCCGGGCGAACACGATCGCTGCCTCGACCAACAGCCGGGCGGCCTCCGGCGGCGTTTCAGGCACCGTGCCCGGCGGCCACAGCACCGCAGCTCCGCCGGCGAGTACTTGCAACCAGGTGGCGCCAACGACGCGGTCGTGCTGTCGAGCCAACAGCAGCCCCGCCAGTGGAGCGGCTTCCTGGCCGGCCGCGGCCAACGCGCTGGCCACTGTATTGCTGCGGGCAGGCTCTTCCAAGTGTCCAAAAACTAACCGCAGCGCATCCGCCTGCTGGCGGCGCGGGGCCGCTCCAACTTCAATTCCGATCGTGCTCATGGCGCGCAAGATACCGTAAGTACCGACTCCGCGGCACCCCGGACTCGCACGCGTCCTATAATTTCCAAGGGGCGAAGCGACGACATTCGTCTCGAACAGGAGGTTTTGCGATGAAGACTATTCTTGCGACTGCAGCGCTAGCAGCGACGACCGCCCTCGGTACTGCGAGCTTTGCAACTTTGAGCTTTGCGCAGGACGCTGGCGCATCGACTCCACCCGAGCCGCTTCCGCCCGCGGCGATCCAGCCGGAAGCCCCGCAGTCAGACGGGCAGCAACCCGAGGTCACCGATCGCCAGCCCGGCTACTTCGGCGTCATCGGCGACGACCGCACCGAAGCGGGTTCCGCCGTGCGGGTGTTGCAGGTCGTGCCGGGAGGGCCGGCCCACCGCGCGGGGTTGCGGTCTGGCGATCGTATCGTGGCTGTCGAGGGACAACCGGTGCGAAGCGTGGCGGACATGTCGCAGATCGTCAGTGCCGCTTCGCCGGGCGAGACGGTGAACGTCGAAGTTGATCGCGGCGGGGCCAAGGTGACGCTTGAACTGAATGTCGGCAGCCGACCCGTGCCGGAAGATCGTGTGTTCCCACAGTTCGGCCGTCTGCCCGAGTCGCTCCAGCAGCTTCCGGCTGAGCTTTTCGCGCCGCGGCAGCAGCGGCCTCTGTTGGGAGTCCGCACGGTTGAACTGGAGGCCGACGCACGAGCCCTGCTCGACGTGCCGGTGATGCAAGGGGCGGTTGTCACCGAAGTCGTGCCTGGTTCGCCGGCAGACCAGGCGGGGCTTCGCGAAAATCAGGTGATCGTGGCACTGGGCGACCGTGAAGTGGCCTCGCCTGACGACCTGGCCGAAGCGGTCGAAGCCGCCGGAGCCGGCGCGACCGTGAAGATTGCCTACTACATCGGCCCCGAGCGCAGAGAACAGGAGATCACGCTGCAGGATGCACCGAATGAAGAGCGCGAGAGTTGGCTGCCGCTGATGCCGCGTCAACCTTTTGAATCGCTTCCCAACAGCGGCGTCGACGCGCAGCGGATCGACCGATTGGAGCGCCGCATCGAAGCACTGGAGCGCCGACTGGATGAGTTGTTAGAGCGACTTCCAGACTCGCAATAGCGCGAAGCCGCGCCTATTAACGAGAAGGGGCATTCACAAAGAATGCCCCGTACATAGCAAAGATTTGCAAGCGGGGCCGGCCGCACTTATTCTGGAGCGGTGGCGGTGTCTCCCCAAGCAGCGCTGGCGGGCTGCTCCTTGTCCGGGTGCCGAGCCGTTGGGCAATCTGTTTGATCCGGTGATCGTGCTGGTGTTCGTCCTGGTAGTGGTGACGCTGTTGGGGCACGGTATCTGGGTTGTACTGGCATGGATCTTCGGCGGGCGCGGGAAGTCACCCGACTCATCCGAAAAAGAAGAGCAATCGAGGAGTTGCCCTCGTTGCCTATCGTCCATCACTCCGCCAATGCTCTGGTGCGACGTCTGTTTGTGGCCGGAAGATCTGCCCGAGGATTCACGGCGCAACGAAGTGCTGTTTGCTTTGGGCCGCCAACTCCAGCTTTATCGTCGGCTGGGAACGATCGACGAGGCGACGTATCGGCAGCTTGCCGCGGCGGTTGGCTTCAGTGCGGCAAACGAGGCGGCCGCGCCCGCGCAATCGCCGGCGGCGGTGCTTGACTCTACATCGTCTGTAGTCAGGTCTCCGCCACCGGCGGCCAAGGTGCTGGAAGAGTTCGTCGCAAGTACCGCCGCGCCGAGCGATGGCTCCAGCAGAACGATAGAAGAGGCCGACCCGCACCAAGACGCGCCGCTCACTTCGGCGGATCGCGTGAAACAGTACCTTGCCAGTCGCCAAGCGCAGCGTGAGCAAGCCAGCGAACCACCCGGGCCCGCTTCTCCGCACCGCGAAGCGTTGGGCAAAGTCTTCGCGTCGTTTCTGGAAGAGAAAAACATTCGCTGGGGAGAATTGGTCGGCGGCCTGTTGATCGTCTGCTGTTCGATCGCCCTGGTGATCAGCTTTTGGTCGGAGATCGCCGCTCGGCCGCTGCTGAAATTCTGCATTTTCAACGGAGTCTCCGCCGCTCTATTCGGGATCGGGTTCTACACGCACCACCGCTGGAAGATTCACACGACCAGTCACGGGCTGTTGATCATCGCCATCCTGCTGGTGCCGCTCAACTTTCTCGCCATCGCGGCGTTTACCGAACAGTCACCGCCGACAAGCCTGCTCGCACTGAGTGGTGAGGCCGTCTCGATTGTGTTGTTTTCCGTGTTGATCTACTTCGGTGCTCGAGTGGTGACGCCGAGTGCCGCCTGGCTGGCGACGCTCGGCGTAATGGTGCCGTCGCTCATGCAACTGCTTGTGCGGCGATTCGTGGACGTCGACACTCCGCTAGTCGCCATGTACGGGTTGGCGGCCGTGCCGCTCGCAAGTTATCTCACGGCATCATGCCTGGCCGTCGGCCGGCAAGCACGGCAGGAAAATGTCGATGAAACCTCGGCCAATCGCCTGTTCATCCTGTTGGGAGTCGTCAGCTATGCGGCGCTGCTGCCGCTGGCGCTGTTGCTTTACAAGACCGGCACTCCCCTGGTCAACGCACAGCGACTCTCGCCGCTGGTCGTGCTAGGCGGCGTGCCCAGCCTGGCGACGGGGCTGCTGTTCTGGCGCCGCTTTACCGCCCGTGAGCTCTCGGCCGTGCAAACCGCCGGCGTCGCCGTGGGCGTTGTCGGTGCGCTGATCATGGCGAGCGCAATGGTGCTGGCGTGGCCGGACCCGGCGATGCTACTGCCGACCGCCTGCCTGAACGCGGCGGTTTTTGTCAGCGTCGCCGTGTGGTTTCGCATTCCCGAAGCGCACCTGGTTGCCGGCGCATGTGCGATGCTCGCCTGGTTGGTAACATTCCATTGGATGCGCGGCGATATAAGCTGGAGATCGTTGGACGGTAGCAACTTCGCGCGCGTGCTGCTTTCCGCGAGTAGCGGGAATGCCCTGGCACCAATGACCCTCGTGTGTCTGGCGATCGCGTACGGATGGAAGCGGATCGCCCGGCGCGACGATGCGTTGTGGTGGCAGCTGACCGCCGGTGTGGTTGCGGCGGTGAGCCTTGTGCTGGCCATGCTGTTCGGATTTGGTCGGTGGGGAGATCCTCGCGGCGTCACCTGGACGTTCGCTCTTTATACGCTGTTGGCGGCGGCTGCAGCGCTGCGCATCGACCGCCGGTTGATCGCTTGGTTCGCCGCTGGACTGCTGCTGGTCACCCTCGTGCAAGCGGTGGTCTTCCGGCTTTCGCCCGAAATGCAACTTCCGCAGCCGTGGGTGGCGGCGCTGTTGTCGCACGCCACGATTACGATCGCCGGCTATCTGGCAGTGCGGCGATGGCTGGCGCAAAGCAATTCCGCGCTTCTGGAGGTGTGCGTCCTGGCGGCAATCGGCACTTCGTGCCTGGCGGGCGCCGTGTCAATCGCGAGCGGAGCGGTGCTCTCGTGGACCGCGCTGGCCGTGTATTCGGCGTGGCTGTCGCTCGTGTGGTTGGCGCTGACGCTGGTTTTGAACTCCATGATATTCTTCGCCGCTTTTCAGGTGGCACTGGCGGCCGCGCTGGTGTGCGGTGTGACGACACAATTGGAAACGCGCTCATGGTACACCGCGTCTCGCGCGCCCTGGCTCGATCCCTGGTTCTTGCAAGCGCTGGGAATCGCGATCGCGCTGTACTGCCTGGCTTGGCACGGCGTTCGCTTTGCGCTCGGGCGAACCGAAGCCATTGAGATGAATCTCGATTCGCAGCAGGACGCGGAGAGCGCGCTTCATCGACTGTGCGGGATGCTGAATAGCCAGCCGGTCACGTTCGACCGGCTGTGCCAGTCCGCGGTGTTCATTCTGCTGATGGCGATCGCCATCTATGCGGCCGTGCCGGGAATTGCGCAGGAGCTTTCAGTAGGCGATCGCCCCGGGATGGCCGCCCGCGTGGTGCAGCCGGCGAGCAACTTTGAAGTCCTAGACATTCCGCACGAGCACGCCGCGGGTCTCGGTAGTTGGGCACTATTGGTCGCCGTACTCGCGGTGCTAATCGGCGAGGCGTGGCGGCGCGGAGCAGCCCTGTCGATCGCGGATCTCTTGCTCGCCGGGGCGATGGTGTGCCCTCTGCTAGCTACCTGGTGGAGCGACGAGGTGAGCGTGGCGTCCGCGCTGCGGTGGCTAGTCGCCGGTTTTGTCGCCATCGCCTCGGTGCCGGTGTGGGTGCGGAGCCGCTTCGGCGAGCGGGTGCGGGCACTTGGCATTCCGCTTCATTCTCCAAATGCGGACCTGACAACATCGCCCGCGGCCAATGCCCGTGTTGTGTTGGTGGGGCTGATTGTGCTTACGCACGTGGCGATGATGGCATACGTATGTGCGGCTGCCGTCGGCAAGGCTGGTCTCCCGGTTGGAATTGGAACGCAGCTTGCGCTGGCGGTGGTGCTGTTTCTGGCCGCCGGCGTCGCGGCCGTGGGAATCGCGGTCACCAAGGATGTCTCCCCGTTCGTCGGTGCTGCCGAACACCCGTGGCCGACGCGGAAAACACCGGTGGCCGGGCTGCTGCTCACCTTGGGGGCGGCTCCGCTACTGGTGCTGCTGGCGTACACCGTCGCGAAGGCCCTGCAGCGTCATCCGGTCGTCGGCCCGGAACCGGATGCGTGGTTTCGCCACGTGGGGTGGTCGATCTCCTACGGCGTTCCACTGGTCGTGTTCGCGCTGACGCTACTGGGCTTTGCGATCCGCGAAAAGTCGAGCGGCTACGCAGTTGCCACGGGGTTGCTGGTCAACTTGGTGGCGACCTTTGTCTACCTCATCGAATTGACGCGGGCCGGCGGCGTGATCGACGGCCGAGCCTGGGTGATGCTGGCGCAGATCAACGCGGTGATCCTCGCCGTGGTGGCCATCGCCTGGATGGGTGCGATCCGGTGGCACCGGCGACGCGGCCGCGATCCTGCTGGTGGCGACGCGGACGAATTCCCGGCACTGCTGAGCGCGCAGGTGATGGCCGCGGCGATGGTTGCGGCCGTTCCACTAGCCGCTGGAGTGATCGGGCTGTTCTTGAGACCGGTACCTTCCGGCTGGGTCATTGCCGCCGGTCGTGCTCCTGGCTGGATGGCGCTGGTACTCGCTGCGGCCGCGCTAGCGATATGGCTCCGCCGGGGAGCGACAAGTATTCATGTATGCGGAGCGATTGTCGTCGCCCTGGCAGCGATGATTGCCATGACGACCGCCTGGGCCGATACGGCTGGCTGGCTCGCGTACCACACGCTTCTGGTGGGTGCGGCCGTGGCAGCGTGGGCGATGCCAACGATTGCTGTTGCCGATTCGAAAGTGCATCGCCGCCCGCTCCACGCAGCCTCGCTGGTGGCTTGGGCGGCGGTGTTGATGGCAGCGACGGTCTTGCTTGCGCTGCGAGCCTTGGAAGACGACCCTGCCGCACCATGGTGGAGCCTCGGCGGATTGCTGGCGATGGTCGGACTTGCGATGTGGCTGGCATGGCTCGTCGCGAGCCGCGGCTTCGTTTGGGTCGCAGGCATACTGGCAAACGTGGCCGTGAGCATTTGGTGGTTCGATACCGGCTACCGGCTTACGGTGGGACGATCGGGCGCACCACTGATCGAGTTCCATCTGGTGAACGTTCTGGCGGCCAGCCTGGTCTGCCTGGTGTCGATTGCCTTGGAAGTTCGACGGATTGCGCCTGCTCAGGCCGGCCGCAAACCTCAGCTCATCGCCTATCATCGCCTGGCCATTTGGTCGTGCATTGCGATCTTGTTTTTGGTCACCGGCACACGGCTGGCCAGCGACTACGCCGGCGCACCGATGAGGATGACCTGGCCGCTCTATGGAGCCGCCTTGGCAGGAACGTTCGCCGCCGCCGTTGGCTCCTGGTGGGACCGTGCGGTGCGCTTCCCTGTAGCCAGCGGTTACTGCCTTGGGCTGGTTGCAGTCGGCGCGTCGCTCGATGCGATGAACGTCACCGGAGAACTGTTCGAGTGGACACTCACGCTGCTGCTGGCGGCCTTCGCGCTCGTTACTAGCTACCTCTGGAGTCGCCGCACGGCACTGCACACCTTCGCGGCTCGCTGCGGAGTGCCCCTTGCCCGCGAAGCGTCGCCGAACGGTTCGGATCGGTCCTACGACGGGCATAGCTGGCTGGTGGGGGCGAACAGCCTGTTGGCCGCGGTCGTCAGTCTGCTGGTCGTCTGGATCGTGCTTACCTTCCCGGCCTTGGCGCAGCGGATGGTCTCGGCCTATGCCGTCCTGGCGCTGGCGATGGCAGTGGCCCTGCTGGCGTCCGGAGTCGTGCGATCGGCTCTGCAGTACGGAGCGCTGGTACTGGGGGCACTGTTCGCGGTCGTCTTCGCTTGGGCGTGGCTGCCGGTGACGATTGAAAGCCCGCTGCTGCACCGGACCGTGGCGGCTGCGGCCGCACTCGCGGTGGTCATGCCGCTGTATGGCCTTGGCATCGTCAAGCTCTGGCGGCGCGAAAACGAGTGGACGGCCGCCGCCGGTCGACTGACGCCCCTGTTGGCCACGCTGGTCGGCTTGCTACTGCTGATGGTGCTGGGCGTCGAAGTCGTGCAGTATATCGAGACCGGACAGGTGGCGATCCGCTGGCCGGCGTTGGCGGCCGTGGCGGCGGCTCTGGCCGGATTGGCCGTCGCATCACTGGCAGCGGCGGCGCTACCGGGCCGCGATCCGCTGGGACTATCTCCGCGCGGACGGACGCTGTACGTCTATGCGGCCGAGGCAATCCTGGGCCTGCTATTTCTTCATATCCGCTTGACGATGCCGTGGCTGTTTTCCGGCTGGTTCGTTCAGTTCTGGCCGCTGGTGGTGATGGGCATCGCATTTTTGGGAGTGGGACTGGCCGAATGGTGCCACCGCCGCGGTCAGCCGGTGCTCTCCGAGCCGCTCTCAAACACCGGGGCGCTATTGCCGATCCTGCCGGTCATTGGCTACTGGATGCTGCCCAGCCGCATCAATTATTCGCTGGTGCTGCTCTCGGTCGGTGCGATCTATCTGGTATTGAGCCTGCTACGGCGATCCTTGCTGTTCGGCGTATTGGCCGTGCTGGCCGCCAACGGTAGCCTCTGGTACCTGCTGCACACGACCGAGGGACTGGCGATCTTTCGGCACCCGCAACTGTGGCTCATTCCGCCGGCGCTGTGCGTGCTGGTGGCCGCGCATCTGAATCGGACGAGACTGACCGCAGAGCAGATCAGCGGCATTCGATATTTGGCGGCGATCGTAATCTACGCCTCTTCAACGGCCGACGTGTTCCTCGTCGGCGTGGGCGAAGCACCGTGGCTGCCGCTGGTGCTGGCAGGGCTGTCCGTGCTCGGCATCTTCGCCGGCATCCTCTTTCGGGTGCGGGCGTTTCTCTACCTGGGGCTGGCATTTCTGCTGATCGCGCTGTTTACGATCATCTGGCACGCCGCCGTCGAGCGGCACATGACATGGATCTGGTGGGTCAGCGGCATCGTCGCCGGAGCGCTGATTATCGCCCTGTTCGGACTGTTCGAGAAGAAGCGCGACGAGATGCTCCGCCTGGTGGAGCACGTCAAGTCGTGGGAAGCGTGACGTATAATGCTCGCCGATGGCCGGCCGGAAGACTCCGCGAATCGCATCAGATTTCGTAGTTCAACTCCGGCTTCAGCTCGTCGGCTTCGGTTCGCAGCCGTAGCTTTGGCTTCTCCAGCACGACAGTCGTATTGGGAGCGACGCTGCGGGTGAGCCAGACACTCGACCCGATGACCGAGTTCTGGCCGATCACCGTGCGACCGCCGAGAATCGTGGCGCTGGCGTAGACCACCACGCGATCCTCGATCGTGGGATGGCGCTTTGCACCTCGGACCACGTTTCCTTCGCCGTCGGTCGGAAAACTGAGCGCCCCCAGCGTGACGCCCTGGTAGAGCTTCACGTGGTTGCCGATCTGGCAGGTTTCGCCGACGACCACGCCCGTGCCGTGATCGATGAAGAAATGCTCACCAATCGTCGCGGCGGGGTGGATATCGATGCCCGTGCGGCCGTGCGCCCATTCGCTCATCATCCGTGGAATGTACGGCACCTCCAACTCGTGCAGCTCGTGTGCCAGACGGTAGATCGTCACCGCTTCCAAACCCGGATAGCAGAAGATCACTTCATCTTGCGATTGGCAGGCTGGATCGCCTTCGTAGGCGGCTTCCACGTCCTTGGCCAGCATGCGGCGCAGATCGGGCAGCCGCTCCAGAAACAGCAGCGTCTTCGCCTGCCCCATCGCCTCGTAGTCCTGGTCGTCCTCGCAGTTGCGGGTTGCGCCGGACTCGTGACGAAGCGCTCGGCCAATCTGCGTGGTCAGCCGGTCGTGCAGACGGTCGATCAGATCGCCCACGTGATAGGCGATGTTGCCGCGGTGCAGCCCCTCGCGACGGCGATAGCCCGGGTAGAGGATCTCCTTCAGCTCGTCGCATGCCGCCACGATCACGTCGTAGCTGGGCAGGGGGCAATGGCCGAGATGGTTGAGGCCGACCTCGTCATACGTGGCGACGATGCGGTCGGTAAGCTGCGGAAGTTGTTCCTTAAGCCGAAAATCGGAAGCCATGGCGATTCGCTCCCAGCGCCGCGACAAAGCGACGGGCGCTACACGCAAGAATGGAACGGAAGACAAAACGAGAGAAAGCGAGCGAGGTGTCCGGTTACTCCGGACACGTACAGAGGCACGGCAGCAGGCGGTGGCGTGTCATCGTGCGCAACGCTCGTTAAAGAACTCTTCCGCGAAAGTTGTCCGGCTGATCATTCGACCGATAAAGCGGTCGGGCGCGAACCGTCCCCTCATCCTAGGCGGCAAGATCGGCAAAATCAAGCCGTTACCAATTCACTCGGCGGGTCCGGCCAGCGAAGTTTAGCAAATTGCTGACACAGCCGCGCGACAGACCGTCGGAGTGCCAAAGTGCTGCCACTGGCGCCCGAAGGGCTGCTGAGCCTACAGCGTGAGGTCGCGCGAAATGGGACTGGCTGCTTATCGCCAAGTCGCGGAAAAAACCTCGAGCGGACGGCAGCGGCGATACGATGCCTGTCCCATTTCCAAACGTGCAAGCCCGACGAAAAAGGGGGACAGGCACGATGCACGCGCCGCCCGATCGTGAACGGGCCGTTTGCAAGCATCGAGCCAGTCCCCTTTTTCGACCTGGCGACTCTGCGCTCGAGGGCTAATCCTCTTCCTCTTTGAGGGCCGCCTTCTCGATGACGTCCTTCTGCACGTTGCCGGGCACCACGTCGTACCGATTGAAATCCATCGTGAAGCTGCCCTGGCCGCCGGTCATGCTGGAGATCGTGCGTGCATAGGTGGAAACCTCCGCCAACGGCACCTCGACGTCGATCGACTGCAGCCCTCCCCCGGCCGATTCCATGCCCAGCACGCGGCCGCGCCGACTCGACATATCGCTGTTCACGTCGCCCACGTTCTCGCCCGGCACGGTAATGCTCATCGTTACGATGGGCTCCAGCAGCGACGGCTTGGCCTTTTGAAACGTTTCACGCAAGGCCATCGAGCCGGCTGTTTTAAAGGCCGCTTCCGAGCTGTCGACCGGATGGTGCTTCCCGTAATGCACTTCGACGCACAGGTTCTGAACTCGATACCCGGCGATGATGCCACGCTCCATTCGCTCCAGCAGTCCCTTCTCCACCGCCGGCAGAAAGTTGTTCGGGATCGAACCGCCCACAATCGAGTCCACCCATAGGAAGTTATTCGCCTCATGATGACGATAGTCGCGCATCTGTGGGAAGCGCTCCTTGGTGGCGAAGTCCTCCGGATCGGTGCCTATCGGGAAGGGGTGAAGCCGGATGTGTACTTCGCCAAATTGGCCGCGCCCGCCCGACTGTTTCTTATGGCGGTAGCTCCCTTCGGCCGTCGCCTGGATCGTCTCGCGGTAAGGGATCTTGGGCTCTTTCGTTTCGACCTCGACCTTATCGCGCCGCTTGAGCCGCTCCTGCACCATGCCTAAGTGCAGTTCGCTCATACCGGTCATCACCAGTTCTTTGGTCTGCCGGTCCCGTTCGGTGTGCAAAGTCGGATCTTCCTCGGTGACCTTCGAAAGCGACCCGGAGAGCTTGGCCTCATCCCCGCGGCTCTTGGGCGTGACGGCAAGCCCGACCATTGGTAATGGGAACTCGATCTTCGGCAGTTCGACCTCGCCTAGCGTGGTGCCGGTGTGCAGATCTTCCATTTTGGCGACGGCGAGAATTTGCCCCGGCCCGGCGACGTCGATTGCCGTGGTTTCGCCTCCCTGCACCGAGAAGAGCTGTCCTACCTTGACGGCCTTGCGGGCCGTGGACGCCTCGATTGAGTCATCCTTTGACAACGTGCCGGAGTAGAGGCGGATGAAGCTCAGCTTTTGCACGAATGGATCGATGCGGGTCTTGAACACCCGGCCGACCAGCGGACCGTCCGGATCGGCCTGTACCGTGACGGTGTCGCCGTCCTTTTTGGCCGCGATGGTCACTTCGCTCGCGGGTATCGTGCACGTGGCCAGCGCATCGATCAGCTCCGGTAGTCCCACCCCCGTCTTGCCGCTGACCGCCACGATGGGGATCAGGTTCCCTTCGCGGATCGCCCGCACGATCAGCCGCGAGATCTCCTCCTCGGTGGGCAGTTTTCCTTCGAAGTAGCGTTCGGTTACCTGCTCGTCCATTTCGATGATCGACTCGAGCAGGGCCTCGCCGATCGGTCCCGGATCCATCAGCGCTCCGCTGGTGTCGTCCGGGATCTTCAGCGTGTTGACGACGCCGCGGAAATCGTCGCCGTGGCCGACCGGCACGTTCAGCGGAACGCAGGCATTGCCCCACAGTTCCTGGATGCTGGCCACCAGGGCGGGAAACTCAATGTTGTCGGAGTCCATCTTATTGATGACGATAATTCGTCCCAAGCCGGCCTTCTCCGCTTCGGCAAACACCCGCCGCGTGTTGACTTCGATGCCCGCGGTTGCGCTGATCACGATCGCCGCCGCGTCAACTCCGTACAGGGCGCCGATCGTCTGGCCGATAAAGTCGGTATATCCGGGCGTGTCGACGACGTGAAAGTGCTTTCCCCCGTGATCGAAATGGGTGATGGCGGCTTCGATCGTGTGCTTATGCTCCTGCTCTTCCTCATCAAAGTCGCACACGCTGGTGCCATCATCCACGCTGTGTTGCCCGCTGACGGCGCCGGTGAGCATCAGCATCTTGTCGATCAGCGTCGTCTTGCCGGTCGAACCGTGGCCGCACACGGCCAGATTGCGAATCGTTTCCGCGTTCACCGTAGCCATACCGGCTCCTTCTCAACAAGGCGTGAAATGGATCCTTCGGTTGCCGACCGATCGTTGGCCGCTTTGCGTGACGCCGTAGTATATCAGAGGCGCGAGCGAGTCTCTCTCGGATGGTCTCCAGCCGCGGCCAACGCTTCGGCCAGCACAAACCGCTGGTCGTACAGCGCGCGGCCGATGATACAACCGTCCATGCCAATTTCGGTGAGGCGTGCGACGTCCTCGACGCTCGCTATACCGCCCGAGGCGATCACTGGGCAGGTAACCGCCGACTTCATCTGTGCCAGCGCTTCGACGTTCGGGCCACCCAGCGTGCCGTCCGTGGCGATATCCGTATAGACGATGCCGGCGATGGGCTCGTCCGCAAGTTCGCGAGCAAGCTCGACCGCGTCGACGTGCGAGGTATCGCGCCAGCCGTCGGTGGCGATGCGCCCGTCGCGGGCATCCAGCCCTAGCACCAGCCGGTCGGGGTAAGCCCCGGCCGCCTCCCGGAACCAATCGGGCTGCTTCAGGGCGGATGTACCCAGCACCAGGCGCGCAAGCCCCATACCCAGCAGCCGCGAGATGGTCTGCGTATCGCGGATCCCGCCCCCCAATTGGCACGGCACGTCGACGGTGGAGAGAATTCGCTCGATGCTCTCGAGGTTTTGCGGCACGCCGTCGCGAGCACCGTCCAGATCGACCAGGTGCAGCCGCGACGCCCCCTGATCCACCCAGTGTTTCGCCATGGCGGCGGGATCTTCGCCGAAGACGGTCTCGCGATCGAAGTCGCCCTGCACCAGGCGGACGCATTTTCCGCCGCGCAGGTCGATGGCCGGCCAGATCTGCATGGTGTTCACCTTATCGCCCCGCCGGGGCACAAGAAACCCGGAATATGCCACACACCCGGGTCGCTTTCAAGTAGATGGCGCTGCCCCTGGCGGCGCGTCGGTGAAGCTGGTACGGTCGGAGATCATGCCCATCCTCGGAGCCCACATGTCGATCGCCGGCGGCTACTATAAGGCCGTCGAAGCTGCGCAGCGTCACGGGTGCGACTGCGTGCAGTTGTTCACCAAGAACAACAATCAGTGGCGCGCCAAACCGATCAGCGACGAAGAAGCGACTCGCTTTCGCACGGCGTTGGGTGAGTTGAACATCGCGCACCCCATCGCCCACGACTCCTACTTGATCAACCTGGCCAGCCCGGACAAGGAGCTGTGGAAGAAATCGCTCGACTCGATGGTCGTGGAGATGTTGCGGGCCGAGCAGTTGGGGATTCCCTACGTCGTCGCCCATCCCGGCGCTTATACGACCAGCAGCGAACAGGCCGGTCTGCGGCAGATCGTGAAGGCACTGGACGAACTGCACAAGCAAACTCGCGGCATTACGGCGAAGTGTCTTCTGGAAAACACGGCAGGGCAGGGGAGCAACCTGGGCTGGCGATTCGAGCATCTGGCGACGCTGCTCTCGGGCGTGAAGGATCCCGACCGGCTGGGGATCTGCGTCGACACCTGTCACGTCTACGCGGCCGGCTACCCGTTCGAAAATGAAAAGGGCTACCGGGCGACGATGCGTGAACTGAACAAGGTTGTCGGTCTCGACCAGATCAAGGCCTTTCATCTAAATGACAGCAAGACGGCCGCCGGATCGCGAGTCGATCGCCACGCCCACATTGGGCGCGGGCTGATGGGGCTTGAGCCGTTTCGTCTGCTGCTGAACGATCGCCGCTTCCGACGCGTGCCGATGTACTTAGAAACACCCAAGGGCGAAGAAGACGGCGAGCCGCTGGACGAGATCAACCTGCGAACGCTGCGCTCGCTGATCAAGCCGAGCGGCTCAAAGCCACGCCTCACAAAGAAGAAGCGAGAAGTACGGAGCCGTTAGTCGGCAGGAATGTCGCGGCCGTGCGGATCGACTTCCGTATCCGACAGTCTTTCGGAGATTTCGCGAGCCAGCCGCTCGTCGATGTAATGTTCCATTCGCTCGGCGGGAGCGTGGACGTGATCGTGCGGCAGCCCAAGGTGTTCGACTAGATACGCCTCCCACAGCCGGTGTGATCGGACAAGCCCGCGTGCGTGGCGCCGGCCTTGTTCCGTCAGGCGGACGCCGTCGGCCGTGGAGACGACATAGCCCCGCCGGATCAACCTCGATAGCTCCCAATGGGCGAGCAAACCGCCGCCGACTGCCTGGACCGCCTCGCCGCGCCCCAGCGACCGCTGTACCGCCAACTCTTCCAGGCGGTAGAGCATGCCCAGCAGGTCTTCCGAAAAGATACGTAGCGACGTACGGGCGTTGCGGATCATCTTGCTGGCCAGCCCGTAACGAGGTGACAGGACAACGGCCAGTGCGAAACAGGCGCCGGCCACCACCGCCATCATGCCCGCGGTGTTGGTATCGAACTGGACGGCCAGCAGCCGCCCGGCGATCGCCGAGATTACTCCAACACCGGCGGCCACCCATAGCATTCGGCCCAATCGATCGCAGAGCAGATGCGCCGTCGCGCCCGGGGCAATGAGCATGGCAATCACCAGGATCGAACCAACCGCCTCGAACGAGGCAACCGCCGTGAGCGCGACTAGTGCCATCAATACGTAGTGCATCAGGCCCGCGGGAATGCTCATCGTGGTGGAGAGCGCGGGATCGAAGGAGCTGATTTTCAGTTCTTTCCAAAAAAGCAGGATGAACGCGACGTTCAGCAGAAAGACTGGCGCGATGGAGAGAAACTGCCGCGGCAGTTCCAGACCCGCCACGGGAATAGTGTTCAGTCCGACGTAGTCGAGCAGGCCTTCCAGTACGCATTCGGTGTCGATATGCACTTGCGAGGCGAATCGCCGTATGAGGATCACCCCCAGGGCGAACAGCGAGGTGAACACTACGCCCATGCTGGCATCGGCCGGCACACCTCCGTGCTTGTGCAGGGCCTGCGTGAGCAGCGTCGTCAGCAGCCCCGCCGCCAATGCCCCGACGAACATGTACCCGATGCCCAGACTGCCGGACAACAGAAAGGCGACCGCCAAGCCCGGCAGTACCGCGTGCGCCAGCGCATCTCCCAGCAGGCTCATCCGCCGCAGAACCAGAAAGCAGCCGATCAGACCGCACGAGACGTTCGTCAGACTGCCGACCGTGAAGATCCACAGCGTGGTGCGTGTCTGATCATCGAGCTGTGCGAGCCACTCGGCAATTGTGGTCATGGTGTTTTCACTACATCAACATCTACGGATCTCGGCTGGGAGTCGATTCCGACTCCTCCAGCGCATGCGGTGAAACCGGCACCTGGCGATCTTCTTCCGGTAATGCGCCGCTGTCGGCCAATCGCTTCTCCAGCGCGTCGAGCGTGTCGGGCGTCAGCAGGTGCTCGATCGAGTCGGCGTCGCGGTCAACGTGGTCGCTGGCGATGTTGGCGCCCTCGATGAGAAACATCTCCCACAGCCGATGGGCCCGCGTCACCTCGGCCGCCCGGCGAAGCCCCTTGGGCGTCAAGCGCACCTGGTTCTGTTTCCGCTCGACGTCGCCGCGGCGCGAGGCTGCCGCCAGCAGCCAGCGCGCCGCCCAAGGGCTCCACGCGCGGCGGGCACGGATCGCCTCCAGCGCGATCGGCGGGCGCTGCTCCAAATTGTGCTCGCTCAGCTCGTATAACGTCCGCAACAGGTTTTCCCGGGCAGTCTTGCGCCGCAGATTGACTTCCGAGACAGCCCGGCTGATCACGCCGCGGCGCGGGGCAAAGAGCACGGAGAACAAAAAGATAGCCGCCCCGCACAGCACAATGACCGGCCCGGTCGGCATGGCAATGCCGCCGGTCACTAACCCCAACGGATCGAAGCCGAGCCACTGGGCCAGTTGCCCGGACGACTCCAGTGTTCCCAGGCTGCCAGTGGCCGCGCCGATCACCGCCGACAGAACGAGCATCACGCCCAGTCGCTCCGTCCAAAAGCGTGCCGCCGCACCGGGGATGATAATCAGGGCGGCCATCAGCACGACGCCCACGATCGGCAGCCCCACGATGGTAACAACGGTCAAGGTGCCCATCATCGTCATGTCGAGCATGAGCGTCGGCCAGCCTTGCGAGCGGGCGAACTCCGGATCAAAGCTGAATACCTTCAGTTCCTTGTAGAGCGCCATCAGCACTACTAGCGCAACCAGCGAGACAACGCTGAGGATGGCGATGTCGGCATCCAGCATGCTGCTGGCCTGGCCGAAAAGATACGTGCTCAGGCCGGCCTTGTTGCCCTGCGGCACGTGCGCGATGACCGAGAGCAGCACGATGCCTGCCGCATAAAAGGTGCTCAGCACGATGCCGATGGCGGCGTCTTCCTTGGTGCGCGTGGTCCGCGTGACCAGCGTCAGCACGCCCATTGCCAACAGCCCGGCGAGAAACGCGCCCAGCAATAATCCCAAACGGTGGCGATCGCCAATCACTAGATATGCGATACACAAGCCCGGCAGCGCCGCGTGCGCGAGCATGTCGCCCACCAGCGCCCGCCGCCGCAGCACCACGAAGCTGCCGGCCATGCCGGCGACGCATCCCAACAGCGACGTACCGATCAAAACCTTTGCGGTGATGCTCAGCCCTGTCACCGTGGCCGATCTCCCAGGCGGACCGCTTCGGCGGCCTTGTCGAGTATCGTCAACCGGCCGCCGTAGGTAGTGTTGAGATTCTCGGCGGTGAATGCGGTTTCGGTGGGGCCGCAGGCGATCAGCCGCATGTTCAGCAGGATGACGTGATCGAAGTATTGCTGCACGGTCTGCAAGTCATGATGCACGACGAGCACCGTTTTGCGCTGCGCGCGCAGTTCCTTGAGCAGGTTGATAATCGCCTTCTCCGTAGCGGCGTCAACACCGGCGAAAGGCTCGTCCATAAAGTAGATCTGCGCCGACTGCGCCAGCGCCCGGGCCAGGAACACCCGCTGCTGTTGTCCTCCGGAGAGTTGGCGAATCTGGCGATCGGCCAAAGCTTCCATACCGACCTGCTGGAGACAGTCCTGCGCCAGTTCGCGCTCGGACTTCCCCGGCCGGCGACACCACCCCAGCCGGCCGTAGGTGCCCATCGTGACGACGTCGAGCACGGAAACCGGAAAGTCCCAATCGACCGACTCGCGCTGCGGTACGTAGCCGACCAGGTGCCGCTGCCGGCGGTAGGGTCGGCCATAGATCTCGACTTTGCCGCTGGCCAGCGGTACCAGCCCCAGTACGGCCTTAATCAATGTCGTTTTGCCGGCGCCGTTGGGTCCGACGATGCCCACCAGCTTCCCCTCGGGCACGACCAGATCGATGTCCCACAAGACCGGCTTGCGGTGATAGGCGACCGTCATGTCATGGATCTCGACCGGCGGCGGGCTGTCCGCCTCGGCGGGAGTACCTACGGCGAATTGCGTTTCGAGATTGCTGTGCATGTTGATCTACGAACCGACGGCGGCAGTTGCCCTCATTTCAGTGCATCAACCACTGTTACTACGTTGTGGCGAAACATGCCGACATACGTCCCCTCGGGCGTGCCGGCTTCCCCCATCGCGTCGGAGTAGAGCTCCCCTCCGATGCGCACCTCGTGCCCCTGCGCAGCGCAGGCTTCGATCAAAGCTTGCACGTTTCGCGGCGGGACGCTCGACTCCACAAACACTGCCTTGATCTGGCGATCGACCAATATGGTCACCAGTCGCTCCATTGAGGCGACGTCCGGTTCGTCCACGGTGCTGATCCCTTGCAGGCCGTGCACCTCGACATCATAGGCTTGGCCGAAATAACCGAATGCATCGTGGGCCGTGACCAGGACGCGCCGGTCCTTATCGACCGTCGACAACATATGCTTCGCTTCCTCGTCCAACTCTGCTAGCCGGGCGATATAGGCATCGCGGTTGGTCTCGTAGGCCTGACGATGTGCGGCGTCGATCTCCACCAGCTTCTCGGTGGCGTAGCGGACACACTCGCCCCACAACGCGGCGTCGTGCCACACGTGCGGGTCATAGTGGCCGGCAAATTCCGGCGGCTCGCGCAGGCGGCTGTCGGCCGACTGCTGGAGACCTTCGGTCACCGCGAACGTCGGTTTCTTGCGGGCCATCGCCACCAGCAGGTCCGCCAGGCGGCCTTCCAGGTGCATGCCGTTGTAGAACACGACGTCGGCCGCATTGAGCTTGCGGACATCGCTGGGCGTGGCCTTGTAGGTGTGCGGATCGACACCCGGCCCCATCAGGGCCTCGACCTCGACATGCTCGCCGCCCAGGTTTTGGAGCATGTCGGCGATCTGCCCGGTGGTGCAGACGACATTCAGCGTCTCGGACACGGAGCCGTCGGATTCCGCGTCGGCCCCAGTGCAGCCGCTTGCGGCGGCCACAAGGACCAGCCCGAGGAGCACGGACCAGAGCCGGCGTATCGCACTATACATGGAGCATTCCCCGATTTGATCGGTGGGAATAATTTTTTTGATCAATCCAAATTGTAGTGTGGCTCGGCCCTCCGTCAAGCACTTCTGGGGTGCGCGATGGGGCGAAGAGGCCACAGCGAAGATTGGCCCGGCGGATCTTCGTCGCCATCTCGTCGGTGCGTTGCCGGCTAGCCTCGCCGGGGCGTCAAAACCGAAACGACGCGCCCGTTCCAGCAAAGAAGTCGGTCGAATCGTCGTTCAGGCCGATGCCGGCACGGAAGTCGAGCTGAAGATTGTAGTTGACCAGGTAGGTCAACCCACCATTGATGAAGTGTTGGTCGACATTTACCGCACGCTGGGTGTCATAGAGGCCGAAGTACTCCCCATACATCCCCCAACAGTCGGAAAGCGGCACGCCCACCGCGACGGACTGGTGCCACACCACGGAGTCGTCTTCGCCCTCAGTCAGCGTGTCGAAGCCCGTCGAGCCCGCCAGCGACCAGTCGTTCGCCAACTCCCAACTGTAGAGGTAATTGACACCGAACTCGACCTCGTCGGTGGTGAAGGCATCGGCCCCAGTCGGCACAAACCATTGAAGGACGACGGCTTGCTCCGGCACCAGGCAGTGCCCTTGGGCCACGTCGAGCTTGGTGCCGACATATAGATCGTTAGCGCCATCGACCGTATCGGCTGCGCCGCCAAGCTGGGTTCGCTCCCATGTGTAATTCCAGCCGAGCCGCAATTCAGCACCGTCGGTGAGGCCGCGACGGTAGATGATTTCCGGTGCCGAATGTTCCCGTACGATCGCGCCGTCGCTTTCGCGGTCGTCGTAGAAGAAGGTGTAACCCATCTCGATCTGGTTTACGCCACGTCCCACGGTCGAACTGGCCTCGGTAAAGTCGGGCCTGTCGGTGACAAGAGGCTCATCCCAGGGACTGCCGTCATCGGCATATTCGGAAAACTGAACCGGCTGCACCGCGCTGTCGGCAGCGTCGAGGTCCAGCGGCTGCCAAAGCGCCTGCTGTGCAGTCGCCGCCGGCGGTTGGTCGGCGAGGGCGAACTGACCGGCGCCGGCGCACAGGGCGCTGCCCAACAATATTGCGTGCATACGAGGGGACATTTCGCGACCTCCGCCTTGTCGAGCCGAACCGCAATAGGATGATGTAGTTACAACCGCGTCCTAATGTGTTTATCGGCCGGCGAAGGCTTTTGATGAATCAAAAAGTCTGCCGGCGAATTGCACTTACACCTGTGCCACCACTCGTGCACAGGGCGACCAATTCGATCCGCCAGGTCCGCCAAATCCCGAAATCCTGTGGGGCAATAGGGCACGTAGCTGCCGGTCCGGGTAGCTCGTTCGAATCGAAAACCGGCCGGCAGTATTGCCAGCGAGGGTCCTATCCGCGGCGACGGTTGCGCCGCCATTTCGGGGTGTGCGTGCCGAACAAAAATAGGGCCCGTCGCCGGCTGCCTTGCGCCGATCTAATGCTCCGCATGACCACCTCCGCACAACGGGTTAGAGCGGCCATTGCCGCACCTTTCGGGAAGTTTGACCCCTTTTGCGGCGACGGATACATTGGATTTACTCTAGCGCGGCGGTCCGAACCGGAGCGGGTCTTATCGGGACATCTTCACCAGGGTTGGCTTGTACGGTGAACGGCGCCATGGGTCTCACGTACTTCAAACGCTTCCGGATGGAGGCCGCCCTGCGCCTGGACGAGCAGTGGTCGGAGACGCTGCCCGAGGGGTATCGCTTTGTCGTCTGGGAACCCTCGCTGCTGAGCGTTCACGCCGAGACCAAGTTCTTGAGTTTTCGCTCCGAGTTGGACGCAAACGTCTTTCCGTGCCTTGGCGAGCTGTCCGGCTGTCTGCGCCTGATGACAGAGATCAGCCGCAAGCCGGGTTTTCTTCCGGAGGCCACCTGGCTGGTCGAGTATGACGGCGCCGGGCCACACAAGCGCGAGTATTGCGGCACCATCCAGGGGATCCGCGACGAGGCCAGCTACGGCGGCATCCAGAACCTGGGCATCACGCCCCATCACCGCGGCCGGGGACTGGGTAGCGCGCTGATGCGTTGTGCATTGGCCGGCTTTCACCGTGCGGGGCTCTCGCGGGTTTATCTGGAAGTCACGGCCCAAAACGAGGGTGCGATCCGTCTCTACAAGAGAATGGGATTCAAACGGGCACGCACCACTTACAAAGCCGTCGAGGTCGCCTACACTTAACGTGCCGGCCGTGACTCGGTTTTTCCATCCACGCCGGCCGGCGGCGATCTACGCTTTAGCGCATTCCCGCACCGGTTCGCTTCGCCCGGCATCCGCGGCCTGGAGCGACCCCTTGCGGAAGGAGTTGCATTGACCAACACGATCCACACCCACACGCTCGACAACGGACTGGTCCTGGTGGCCGAGCCGATGATGTCGCTCGAGTCGGCGGCGTTTACGTTTCTGGTTCCCGCCGGCTGCTGCCACGATCCGGCGGATCGACTCGGGCTCGGCTCATTCACATGCGAAATGGCGCTGCGTGGTGCCGGCTCGCGCGACAGCCGGCGGTTCGTCGAGGATCTGGAAAACCTGGGCGTCGAGCATAACGAGTCCGTATCGGTCGAGCATGCCAGCTACAGCGGCGCCACGCTGGCCAGCAGCCTACCGGCGGCGATTTCGATCTTCGCGGATCTGCTCCGTCGGCCGCACCTGCCGCCCGAACAAATCGAAGCCGGGCGAATGGTCGTATTGCAAGAGGTGCGCGGCATTGAGGACGAGCCCGCCCAGAAGGTCATGATCGAGCTGCGATCGCAAAGCTATCCCGACCCCTGGGGCCGCTCCAGCCACGGCACGCAGGACGCGCTGATGGCCATTACGATCGATGAGATTCGCAATCATTTTGCCCGGCTATATCGCCCGGGTGGAACGATGCTCGGCGTGGCCGGCCGCTTCGATTGGGAGCAGCTTAAGGATCACGTGGAATCTCTGTTCGGCGACTGGAAGCCGGTGGAAGTCGAACTGCCTCCTGAGGCCGTCCGCGCTCACAAGTACGCACACATCGAGTACCCGTCGAATCAGACGCAGATCGGCATTGCCTACCCCAGCATTCCGTACCGCGACCCCGACTATTTTCAAGCCTGGGGAGCCGTGGGGGTGTTGAGCGGCGGGATGAGCTCGCGGCTGTTCACCGAAGTCCGCGAACGGCGCGGCTTGTGTTACAGCGTCTATGCCAGCCATCACACGCAGCGCGACCGCGCCCGGGTGATCTGCTACGCCGGCACGAGTACTGAGCGGGCCCAGGAGACGCTCGACGTAACGCTGGGCGAATTGAAGGCACTGGCCGACGGCGTACAGTCGCACGAGCTTGACCGGCTAAAGGCCCGCATCAAGAGCGGCCTGATCATGCAGCAGGAGTCCAGCTCCTCGCGCAGCGCAGCGATCGCCCGCGACTGGTATCACCTGGGCCGCGTGCGGACGCTGGAGGAACTGGGTGCGCTGGTCGACGGCCTTTCCTGCGATTCGATCAATGGGTACCTTTCGCAGTCGCCGCCGTCGGACTTCACCGTGGTGACGCTGGGTCCACAGCCTTTGGAGGTTTCCGTTGGAGTTTCGTAATCACACCCTGGACAACGGCCTGGAGATCATCGCCGAGTGCGACGACGAAGCGCACACTACGGCGGTCGGATATTTTGTGAAGACCGGTTCGCGCGATGAGACCGACGAGATCGCCGGCGTGAGCCACTTCCTCGAGCACATGGTGTTCAAAGGCACTCCCTCGCGAAGCGCTGCGGACGTGAATCGTGAATTTGACGAGATGGGCGCCTACTACA
This sequence comes from Pirellulales bacterium, assembly GCA_040880125.1. Classification (GTDB taxonomy): domain Bacteria; phylum Planctomycetota; class Planctomycetia; order Pirellulales; family JBBDJB01; genus JBBDJB01. Next base: position 27,363 of record JBBDJB010000018.1, read on the forward strand.
ACGCCTTCACCAGCGAGGAGAACACGGTCTACTACGCGGCCGTGCTGCCGGAGTTTCAAGGGCGCAGCATCGAACTGCTGGCCGACATTCTGCGGCCCAGCCTGCGCGAGGACGACTTCAACACCGAAAAGAACGTGATCCTGGAAGAGATCCAGATGTATATGGATCAGCCGCCCTTCGGCGCCGACGACACCATCAAGGCACTGCACCTGCCGGGCCACCCGTTGGCCAGAAGCGTGTTGGGCACGGCTGAGACGATCACCGCACTTCGCCCGGAGGCAATGCGGACTTATTTCGAACGACAATACAGTCCGCGCAACATCGTGGTGGCGACGGCTGGCAGAGTGGATTTTCCCGCATTGGTCGATCAAGTAGCCGAGCGCTGCGGCCAGTGGGCACCGCGCGACGTTTCGCGGGAGACGTCTCGGGCAGCTTCTCATTCGGCGTTCGAAGTGATCACCAACTCCAGCGCCGCTCAGCAATATTTCTTGCAGTTGGCCAATGGCCCGGCAGCCGACGATCCATTGAGTGAACGTTTCGCGGCCAAACTGCTGGCAACGGTCGTCGGCGACGACTCCGGCAGCCGCATGTATTGGGACCTGGTTGACACGGGTTTGGCCGAACACGCCAGCTTGAGCCATCACGAATACGACGGCACCGGCATGTACATGGTCTATGCGAGTTGCGATCCCTCGGGCGCCACTGATTTGGCACAACGCCTTTCCGATATTCTGCGTACGGTGGATCGCGATGGCGTGACCGACGAAGAAGTGCGATTGGCGAAGTGCAAAATCAAGTCGCGCGTCGTGATTGGTAGCGAGCGACCGCGTAATCGGCTGTTCTACGTCGGCGGCAACTGGCTCAGCCGCCGCGAGTACCGTGCGTTGCGTGAAGACCTGCAGTCCCTCGACGCGATCACACGCGACCAGGTCAATGCCGTGCTCGAGCGCTTTCCGCTGAGCGAAAACACCTCGCTCACGGTCGGCCCGTTAGCAAGCGTCCCCCGGCCGTCGTAATCGAATTAGGCCCAGTAATCACAGCGGGCTTACGCTCCCGGCGGCGAGAGCAGGGGAGGGTGCCATCAACCCCCCTCTCCGGTCGGAGAGAGGCGTTGGCTTGTTGTTTCCGTGCTGCTCCTCTAGGTTAGTTCCCTTTCCTAGATTTACCCCTACAAGCCACTTGGGCACGGCTTTTGCTGGTCAACAACAGTCAGCCCCAGTGTAAATGCAGCGCGAAAGTGAACGGAGCGGATCGCCATCCACAATGGGCGTTAACCTGCGAGGCAATTGCCGTGAGCTACTCCAGCCTTATCGCCGTCGCCCTGAGCATTATTGGGGCGAATTGCTGCGCAGTGCCGCTCGAAGCGAACGCCGCAGAGGCCCGTCGCTCGCCGGTGGCCGCCATCCGGATCTCAGAGCAGTGGCTAAGGTCGGAGATTGCCAAGCAAGTGGACCGATGGGGCGATGTCGACAAAGTGGTATTGGGAACGCCAGTGCGCGGCACCTCACGCACCAGCGGAGTGATCACGCTCGATGTGCTTCCCGGCGATGAGTCTGCCAGAATCCGAGTTTTCTTTGTGGGGCGCACGCTCATCAAGTCCCGCGGATATGAGCGACCGGTCGTCATCGATACGACCAGTTGGACGGATTTTCACTGCACCAGCGAGTTATACCTGGATGCGAAAGGGTTTCATTCAACGCCTGCGAGGATCGCAGCCCGTACGGGTTCAAACACCGACCGTGTCATCTCCAACCGCAACGGGCTGCTCGACCGCGCCGTCCGCCGCGTCGCCTGGCGACGCGTCAATTCCACGCGCCCTCAAACTGAGGCAATTACGCTGCAGGACACTGCCAGCGAGGTGCGCAGTAGTTTCGACACCGTACTGCGCGACCGTCTTCGTACAATGAACCGCAGGATCGGGTTCTCGAACCTGATGTTGGAGACGGTGGCCGACGCCGGCTACGACAAACACCACGTCAGTTCGACGGAGGATGCCATCCTGATCTCTTTCGGCGGACAGCCGGGGGCTGCTCCAAATCTCGCGAGTCTGCGGGGAGCCCCAGGAGTGCAGCTTTACATTCACGACTCTGCGCTCGGCAGCGCGGCGACGATTGCAATGCAAGCCATCGATGTGGTGGGGCGGGATGTCCTGATAGCGACTCCTTCCGAGCCCGCCCCTGGCGCGCCGGTCCGGCTCAACATTCTCTCGAGGTTGGCCGACCGCTGGACGCCCATTAAGGAACTGGAGCGCGAGGCAGGATGGACGATTCTACAGTTGAGAGAATCAACCGCTTCCGAGACGCGGTCGCGAGATATGAGCGACTGACGCCATGGCTGCAGCCGCAAACTGCAACGTCAACAGTGACCAGGTAGGGGGCGCCACGCGGGCGAACCTGATCAATTCTCCCGCTCCGCTTCCGAGTCGGCATACTTCCGATAGTTCAGCGGAAACTCCTCATAGGTCGGCGGCTTGGCCTGGATCTGGCCGACGTCGCGGACTTCGCCGGTGCGAAGCTCTAGATTCTCGAACGCCATACCGGCGAAGCGGGGGATGAGACGGCCGCGGATGTTGTCGTTGCCGCGGTGGATCTTCCCCGAGTAACGGTGCCCGGGGATCAGCTTGCCTACCGTGAAGCGTCCCTCGTCGTCCGTTTTCGCGCCCAGGTGTCGATCCGCTTCGATAGGGTCGCCCTGGACGGCGATCCTCGTACCGGAGAGCGGACGGCCACTTTCGTCGACCACGCTTCCGGTTACGGTCGCCCACGGCTGCATGTGGACCGTGTACGGGGAATCGCCATCGCCGCTGGCCAGCAAGGTTCCGATCAATCCTCGCTCCTCCTGAAAGTACGTCAGCGACCGGATGCGGTCCGGATGGAGCCCCCTCAGCGGAAGCGTGTGGGCGTGGTAACGCGAGCCGTAGGGGGTCCAGGAAATGTCGTAGACGGGTTCGCCGCTGGCGTCGACGAAGTTCACGTGCCGCGGCCTGTCCTTCACCACGGTCGCCACGAGCTGGAGCGAATCCGCACCGGGCGCGGGGTTCACCAGCACGATGGCCTCGTATTCCGACTGCTCAATCCGCTCAAAGTCGCTGGTGGTCAGCGTATCCTCGGTGCCGTAAACCCAGCTCTGCTCCTCGGTCCAATTCGTCCGGCCGGGAGCGAAGAACTCCTTCGGGTGGACGTACGCGGGTCGATAGCCGGCGCCACGGGGCAAGTTCACCAGCACCGCGCCCGGCCCCGGCAGGACGAATCCCTGGTAGGCTCCGTCCGCAGTCCGCGCGGCCGGCGGGTTCGGCCAGTTTCGCTTTTCGACTTGGCCTCCCCAGGGGATGAGCGACTCGACGTGTGGGTTGGGCAGCAATTCGGTGTAAGTGACCTCCGCTTCGACCGGTCGCCCCTCCTCGTCGACCACGTTCATTCGGAAGGGAATGCCGCGCGGCGACTTGATGAGGATCTCGCGGGTTCCGCCGATCCACGCGCCCGTCTTTTGATACGCAGTGCCGGATGGAGCAATAGCCATGACGACCTCTCCCAGTGCAAGCTTGGGCGGCAGGCCGGTAATGGTGAAGTGGCCTTCTTCATCCGTGCGCCACGGATACAAGCGCGCGGGAACGCCGACGTGCGAATTCTGGACGGGCCCCACCCACATGCCCTCGATCGGCTCGCCCGAAGCGCGATCCACCACGCGGCCCCGGATGGTTCGGCCGGCTTCCAACTGAATCGTGAAATCGGCTCCATAGATGACGCCCTGCGGAGTTCCGTTTAAGCCTGGGTAGGTGGCGACGTCCGGGGCATCGTGCGTCATAACTGTGATGGTCGTCGTTTCGACACTGGGCTCGGACACCGTAAGTTCCGCAAGCCAGTCGCGACCGAGTCCCCGGAAGATGAATCGACCCTCAGCGTCAGTTTGCGTTTCTGTGATGAGCTCCGGGATCAGGCCCGGTTGACGGAGAGATCTCGCATAGTCTACTACGCCAAACAGGCCTTCGCGCGAAGTCACTTCGGCCAGATGTGCGGCGAGGTCGCGCCGCTCGGGAATCATGATATTGGATAACCGCACGCTGGCCTCCGCCAGCGGTAGACCATCGGGCCCCAAAACTCGACCCCGGATCGGCACGCCGGTCTCCGACAGTTGCAGATACAGATCGGCTCCCTTTACCGGATCCCAATGGGAACCGGAGGAGGAGTTGTTGCCCCAGCTCGTCATCCAGTCCGGGGCGAAGTCGTCGGCCGTGGCCATCAGCAGACCCTGCCGCCGAGCAAGTTCGCCGTCGAGGGTCGTGTAGGTCATGTCCGGGGCGTGCAGCGCGAAGCGGCCGTCGGCGTCCGTCACATCGTGAACCGGGCCAAGCGATTCCAAAGGATTTAGCAGTACGGTACCGCCTTGGGACAAGCCGACGCTGCGAAAGCCGCTGTTCGGAACGAGATAAACGCGAGCGCCGCGGACCGGCTGCCCGTCCGGACCGGTGACTTGTCCACTGAAGGATCCGGCAGCACCTGGGTCCTCGCGATCCGTGGGCGACGGCTCCGGAGCCGGAGGGGCCGCCTCGACGACATCGTCCGGCGGAGCGGAGCCGGCGAGCTGCGTCACGGAGGTGATTATCCCGCCAGCGATGAAGAGTACCGCAACGGCCCACGCTGATTTGCGACTGGTTCGGGTCATCGTATTCCTCCGGGGATTGACCAAGCCGGCAATGCGACGTTCCAGTTCGCTCGGGCGGCCGATGATGCCGACTGCGGTGCCCATTGGCCGGACGTTCACCAGCAATTCGGCGACGTGCAATAAGGTGTTGCCATATTGAATCGCGTTGCGACTCGCCAGCACAACATTGTCGCAAATGTCTTCCCGCGCCCGTTGAAGTTCGCGGTTTAGCGCATGCACCGACACGATCGGCCAGTACAACGCGCCGGCGATCGCTTGCAGCAGTACGATCCATTGGTCGCGGCGCTGCAGGTGGGCCAGCTCGTGCAATAAGACGTCCCACAGGACCTCGTCGCTGGCGACACGGACAAGCCGGTCCGGCAGGATGACCGCCGGCCGCCCAAAGCCGGCCGCCAGTGGCGCGACCGGCCGGCTCGACACGAGCAACAGCGGAAGCTTGGCGATCTCAAGCTGGGCCGTCACCTCTCGCCATCGTGCATTGAGGCGCACTTCCCTTGCCGGCCGCACCGACCGGCGAAGCCGCACAACAAGCGCACAGCTCCAGCCCAGACGCACCAACATGAGCAGGCTGCCCGCGAACCAGACGAACATTACCCCGCTGGCGAGCTCGCGAAGTGACGGCCGACTTGCCGCCTGATCGCCGGCAGGCACTGGTTTGGGGGAGGGGAGACTGGATGGTTTGGACGCCTGCTCCAACTCCGGATTCACCCAGTCTTCCGCCTGGTCATCCGGCGGGGCGGCGTGCGAGGATGAGGCGGCCTCTGCGACGTGAGGCAAACCGGGCGTGTGTTGAGGTGGATGCACGGCCGGTTCGGCTTTGCCCCACTCTGGCGCCGAGGCAACGACGCTTCGCGGATCGCCGAAAAGGGGAATTGAAATCAAAACGACATCCGCGGCGGCGCATATCCAGGCGGCGGCGGGCAACGACAGGCAGCAAATGAGCGCGGAAAACGAAACGAGATGCCTCAGCGGCGCATTGCCGGCTAACCGCCGCGAGATTAACCAGGCCGTGCTCGACACTAGCACCACCGCCAGAGTCACGACCAACACTAAGCCCAATACATGGTCGCCCGCATCGACGCGGAGCAGAGTAGGCATCATGAAACACCCTTTCACCGTTTGCGGGCGCCAGCCTGATCGAGCAGCTTTCGAATTCGCTTCAATTCGTCGGCACGCAGACCGCGGTAATCGAGCAGGGCGGCGACCAGGGTCTCCGGCGACCCGCCGCAAACCGTTTCCACAATTTCGCGGACCTTCTGCCCGATAGTGGCCTGCTTCGGCCGGACTGCAGAATAAAAAAACGTGCGGCCCTCGAGCCGATGCTTCAGCCAGCCCTTGTTTTCCATCCGCTCAAGCACAGTGCGGACGGTATTTCGGGCGATCTTGCGCTCCGGCGCCAGAACGTGTTGCACCTGGGTCGCCGTCACCTCACCGCGCTGCCAGACGATCTCCATAATCACGTCTTGAGCGGGGGAAAGGTCAGGCAGATCGGTCCTTTTCGCTCCCACCGGCAACTCCTATGACGAAAATACGATCATGACTACGTGCTGTAGTTGTTTATGGCGACAATGTGTAGCCATGTCAAGCGAATTGCGTCGATGAGCGACCAAAGGAGGCGGAAGTGCGGTCGAGGCTACCGCCGGTGAAACATACTTGCGTTAGCCGAAGGAATCCTGGCGTCATCGTACAGGAGCCGCCCCACGCGTCCGGCCAGGTCCGTCTCGATCAGGTCGACGCCGCTTTGCAAGAGCTTGCGATAGTCTGCCTCGATCGTGGCGGTTGACTGATCACCGACGGCCGCCAACTGGCGGTCCAGATTCCGCGAGGTGCCAGCGATACAGCAGGCTCCTTTCTCGTGGATCATCCGTAGCAGCCCGGCATCCCGTGGTGGTTGATGCCCCACGAATGCGACGATGTTGCTCCATGGCACCCCGGTTTTGTCGAAAGCCTCGAATTGCTCTCGGTTCGTGATCATCACTTCCATCACGATGTCCTTGTTCAGCGAGTAGCATTCCCGGACGCCTTCAAGGCTGTAAACGATCATCATGGCATAGCTTGCCGCGCGATGCTCCTCGATCTTGCGTACCCGAGCCTCGACAGGCACGTCCTTTTGATCGAGCACGAGAATCGTTCTGCCGCGTGCCCACTCCAGCACTTCATCCAGCGTGGGAATCTGATATCCGGTCACGTGCCCTTGCTGATCCTTTAGCCGCAGTTGCTTCAGCTCCCGCAGGTCAAGCTGTGCAATTGGGCCTGAACCGGTTGTGGTGCGGTCCAGCGTCTCATCGTGATGGATCACGATGGCGCCGTCGCGCGTATAGCGAGGATCGACTTCCAGGATGGCAAAGGTTTGCCGCAACGTATTCTCGAACGTCGCAATGCAGTTTTCGGGAAAGCCCGGTTGTGGTCCGCCACGGTGGGCGCTCACCAGCGGAAGCGATTCGCCGGTATAGCGGAAGAGTCGCTGAAGCCCCTGCGGCGTCTGAGGGTCGATTGCATAAGGCTGGGCCGTCGCCTCGGAAGCGGCCGGCTGTTGGGCCGGCAGCAGACCCGGCAGCATCAATAGCGCGATCAGCGCGACGTGGACGCGTTTCAACATCGGCTTTCCCTGCAAATCTGATTGTCGGAGTGACGGAGTAGAATGGCTGAGCGTGATCGACGATGCAAGCGACCACCATAGATTCAGTTGAAGGTCTGTCCATCCGCGTGCGCCGGCTCTTGTTGAGGCCGCATGGGAACCCGCGCCTTCTCTGCGAGCGTCGCAAGTTCCCTGACCTTGTCGGGGTGCTCATCGGCCAGATCGTTTGTTTCTCCCACGTCGGTGGCGAGGTCGTAAAGTTCCCAGGGCTGGTCGTTCCGCTGCCGGGCAATTTTCCAGTTTTGCTGGCGGAGACCTTGCATCAGCCCGCCGGGAACTTCCGTATGCCGCCCCCAATCCCAGGCAGCCCATTCCCAATAGTGGAAATCGTGGGTCTTAGGCGCCTCCCTTCCAAAAAGCACCGGCGCATAGGAAAGCCCCGTAATGTCCGGGGGAAGGTGCTGCGTCGCACCGGCCAACTCGGCCAGTGTCGGCATTGCATCCTGGGCCGAGATGATGTGCGTCGTGTTCTTGCCGGGCTCGATCTGTCCCTTCCAGTAGACGAGCGTAGGAGCGCGGACGCCGCCTTCATACGGCGAGCGCTTGTGCCCCCGAAACGGGCCGGACGAATTAAGATCCGGGCTACTACGCGGAGCGAGCGAGGCGCCGTTATCGGAGTGGAATACGACAACCGTGTCGTCGAGAACTCCCAGCTCGGACAGTAGCTGGAGCGTTTCGCCCACGTACCGGTCGATCAGCGTCACCATGGCGGCGTGCCCGCGCTGATTGCCCCGCCAGCCGTTGTCTTTGTACAACGTCCAAGCCGGGTCGGACCGGGGAAACTCGTAGCCTCCATGGGGAGGTGTCCAGGGAGCGTAACAGAAGAAGGGCTCATCAGCGGCGACCGACGCGCGGATGAACTCTTTCATCTCGGCAAAGATCAGCGCGGGAGCGTAGCCGCGGGCGGTATTCGGTTCGGAATCGGTGATCGGTTCTTTCTCGCCATTGCGGACCAAAAAGTCCGGGTAGTGATTGTGCGCGTGGATTTGATGGTAATAGCCGTAGAAGACGTCGAAGCCCTGCCGTTCCGGGACTCCGCTCGTACCGATGTCGCCCAGCCCCCACTTTCCGAATCCACCCGTGCGATAGCCCGCCTGCTTGAGGATCTCCGCGATAGTGACATCTTCATCCAGCAGCGGCACTCCGCCCGTATTCAGCCGGACCGACGTTTGACCCATGTGCTTGCCGGTTATCAGCACGGATCGGCACGGCGCGCAAACCGTGCATCCGGAGTACGCCTCCGTGAAGTGCAGCGACTGAGCCGCCAGGCGATCGAGGTTCGGCGTCGAAATGGCTTGTGAGCCCATGAAGCCGGCATCGGCGGGGCCCATGTCGTCGACCATGATGTAGACGAAGTTCGGCGTGGCGCCCTCGGCCACTAGGGCCGACCCGAATGTTACGACGAGCAAGATAGAAAAAGCATTGCGCATTATGAATCCCTGTAACGTCCGATGTCGAGAACGAGCGAGTCGATCCGAAGCGTCCAAACAACGCGGCGTGATACAACGGAAGGTTCACGGCAAGCCCACCCAATCCGCCGGGGCAGCCAAATTTTTGGGTTGTGGATGACGTCGCCATAGGTTGCCATAGTACGACACCAGTATGGCGGCATCAAACGGCCGCACACCGGTCGCCACCTCGGTCTTACCCCAGCGGTCGGTCAAACCTAGCCGGGCGGGTGACACCGCAGGGCCGTCTGCAAACGGACGCACTGGCAGCCAGCCTGGGCGAGGTGCGCGGCGAGCTCCTTTTCTCCGGCAAAAAGGCGCGGTAGATTGAATAGAAGCAGCCAAGTACAATTCACGCTTTTGGCAGCCGTTGGGCTGCCCAAGACCATCGCGACACGGGATTCGCCATGCCGATTGTGAAGTTCGTCAAGGAGAAGAAAGAGATCGAGGTGGAGCGCGGGACCGACCTGCGCAAGGCCGCACTGCAGGCCGGCGTGAACCTCTATCAAGGCTTCAATGGATTGGGCGCCTCGATTAACAAAGTGATCAACTGCTACGGCTTAGGCATGTGCGGATCGTGCCGGGTGCTGGTCACAAGGGGCATGGAGAACGTCTCGCCCATGGGGGCCATGGAGAAGTTCAAGTTCAAGGTGCCCGTCCCCGACCCCATGCCGAGCATGTCTTTCATCGGCCACGAGGACACGATGCGGCTGGCTTGCCAGGCGAAGGTGAACGGAGACGTCGAGGTGGAGACTGGCCCCGCCTTGGACCTGTACGGCGAGAACTTCTTCAGCTAGTAGCTTGTTGCTGATCGCTGTCGCATGGGGACGGGACCGGCCGTGAAGCAGATCGTCGCCATCGTCAAGCCTTTTCTGGTCGAGGAACTGCTCGAAGGCTTGCGACGCGCGCCCTTGGAAGCCTGTAGCGTGCGCGAAGTGAAGGGCTATGGACGCCAGAAGAGCTACCTCGACCAGTACTCCGACAGTGAATACTCGCTCGCCTTCTTGCCCAAGGTCGAAGTGACCCTGTGGGTCGATGATGCTCGGGCCGAGGAGATCGTCCGCAAGATCATGGAGATATCCCGCACCGGCCGCATGGGCGACGGCAAGATCCTCATCCTGCCGGCCACGCCATGGGAAGCGGTGTTCTGAGCGGCTCTGTCACTTGCAAGACACCTCCCGGCCGCTCAGGCGAATTGCGTGCGGCCGGGGATCGCCACTTCCGGCTCGGGGACGTCGGTCCAAGCGTACTCGACCGGGCCGAGACGCTCGGCGCTATTGAGGCACTCGTCCCAGCTCAGCGTCTGGCCGGTGTATGTGCACATCCGGCCCATAATGGCGATCATCGTGCTGCGGGCCATGTAGTCGCCGTTGTTGATCGGCTGGCCTGAACGGATGCTGGCGAACAGCTCCTCGTGCTCTACGTCGTACATGTTCGGCTTCGAACCGCGATAGCGCCAGCGAGACTCGCCGTCGATCACGTTTTTCAGCACGATCGCCTGTCCCTTGGTGCCCATCACGTACTCGTCGACGTCGTTGCTGCAGCCGTCCTGCTGCCGGCAGTAGGCGAAGACCCGCACGCCGCCGGGGTACTCGTAAACCACCGCGTGGTGGTCAAAGATGTGTCCCCACTTATCGGCGGTCCGCTGCTGGCGTCCGCCCAGCCCGGTGGCTCGCTCGGGAGCGATGTCGCCCAGCAGCCAGGTGGTCTTGTCGAGACTGTGAATGTGCTGCTCGACGTTATGGTCGCCCGACAGCCACGTGTAGTAGAGCCAGTTGCGCATCTGGTATTCCATGCGGCTCCAGTCGGGGTTGTCGCCGCGGTGCCAGAGGGTGCCGGCGTTGTAGTTGGATTGGATAGCCACGACGTCTCCGATCGCCCCGTCGTGGATCCGCCCGATGGTCTCACGGACGCCGTGGTCGTAGCGCCAGCACAGCCCGGAAACGACGGCCAGGTTCTTTTCTCGGGCCAGCTTGTTGGTCTCCATCACGCTCCGTACGCCCGGCGCGTCGACGGCCACCGGCTTCTCGACGAACACGTGCTTGCCGGCCTCGACGCAGGCCCGAAAGTGCTCGGGTCGAAAGTGGGGCGGCGTGGCCAACAGCACGACGTCGACCCCGCAGTCGATCAGCTTCTGGTAGGCATCAAAGCCCGAGAAGCAGCGGTCGGGCGTAACATCAAACTTCGTTCCGCCCGCCTGTTGAAGCCGCTTGCGGCACTCCTCGACTTGATCCGGAAATGCATCGGCCAGGGCGACGAGTTTGCAATTGTCATCGGCCTTCATGGCGTTCACCGCGGCGCCGCTTCCGCGACCGCCGCAGCCGACCAGCCCAATCCGCAGCGTCTCGCTCTGGGCCGCGTGTACGGACCGGGGCACGGCGAGACTGCCGACAACCGCAGCGCCCGCGAGCACCGACGATTTTTGCAGAAAGTCACGGCGGGAATCGGCGGCGGAACGTTTGGCATCGGCCATGATCGGCTCCTTGAGAACGACGGAGAGGGCTTTGTGCGGGAAGGTTTGGCAGTTGGGCGGAGCGATAGTCCGCCCGGGTAACTTCGGCCATTATAACTGAATGGCCGCGTCAAGCGACATCAGCGGCGGTAGACGGTCCAGCAAAGCGCTGCGATCGTTTCCCCGCGACTTGGCCGCCTGGCTGAGGACTTGGCTCGAAGCAGGCGTAATCCCCGCTACCGAACCGTCTGTATCTGCCGCAAGAAGTCCTGCTCCAGGGCCTGCAGGTCCTCGCCGAAGTACTCGCGGAACTCGGTCAGCCGCTGCTCCGGCTCATCCCATACCAGTTGCGGCTTTTCCGACAGCATCGTGAGGTATTCGACGAACTCCTTCGGACGCCGATGGATCAGGTAGTAGCACAAAGCCCAGGCTTCGGCGTAGGCGTCTGCACCGGGTGTCACTTCGCGCATCCGGCGGTCGTCCGCGATCAGGCTCGGCAGCATCCCGATGGTGCGATGCGGCAGGTTGCGCCGAAAGGTGGCCAACCGCGGCGGATTGATTGAGCCAATGCCGCGCCAGCCGCGTCCGCTGGAGAGGTCCGGCGTTTCGAAATACAGCGCGATCCCTTCGCTGACCCACAGCGGGATGTCGGCGTACCGCGTGTGCATTCCGCAGTTGAAGGCGATCTGGTGCGTCGCCTCGTGTACCACCGTGGCAACCAGCGGCCCCGCCTGTGGCTGGGACAACATCCGATTGATGTTCTCGATCGAACCACGGCGGCTGCCCGGCCGGCGAAGCGCTTGCACGCCGGTCAGGTCGTACATCGTCACTCGATTGGTCCGCAGACTGTAATAGCCGACGATCGATCCGGCTGCCTCGCCCAGTTCCTTTTGCGAATATTGGCGATAGGACTGGGCGTCGGCGAACACAATCGCCACCAGCGGCAATTCCGGCTCCTGGATTTCCAGCCCTCGGTGATCCCAATAGTTTGTGAACGCCCGCTGCAGCCGCTCCAACAGGCCGCCGCACCACTGGGCGTACTCGCGCGACGTGTTGTAGCAGATGATGTAATTGGCCGTCTTGTGAACGCGAAAGCCCTCGGGCAGTTCCGCCAGTAGGGCCGCCGCCATTTCGTCATCGCTCAGCGGCTCGAAGGGGCGCTCGTCGTGCGTGTGCTGGACGATCTCATCAGGCTGAATCGCCCAGAGCACGCCGGTCGGGTCGAGCAGCAGCATGCCGCCGTCGCGCGCCGTTACTAGCAGCTTGCCCTCGATCGTCTGCTGTTGGCCCTCACGCGACAGGACGACCGTGTCCAGGGCACAAGTCGAAGCAGGTAGAAGCATTAGCAGTGCAAGAGCAACGACGGCCCCCCACACTGCACAGCCAGGCGGACGCCGACCAGGGACCGCCTTCAAAAATGATGCCAATCGCGTGAGCAACAGATTCCTCGACATGTCCGTCAATTGTGGAACCTTCGGTCCCCAGTGCCAGCCACCTCCGCCAACTCTATTGTAGCCGACGCTTTGCCGCCTAACGGAGCGCAGAAATCCGCATCTCCACTGCGGAAACGAAGAGCATCTGCCCTAAGCCGACCGGCATAAGATGGTTCCTATTGCCGAACTCCCGCCACGATCCGCTCTTCGGCCAGCTCGTGGCAATACCACTCGATGGCCGGATAGCCGGACTCGGTGAGCGTGTGGCTGTCGGTAGGATCGCCGGCGTCCAGGCCGTTGGCTTCCTCCCATTGATCGGGAAGGCCGTCCGAGTCGCTGTCAGCGGGCGGCTGCTGCGGCTCGAGCCCCGCCATTAGCGGCTCGCGCTGGGCGGGCCGGCCCCACTCACCGGTGCCTTCACGAACCTCCCGCACGATTCGCCTCGTCACAACGTCCCGTGGAAAACAGCCGGCGCGATCGAGCACGAGACGGTACGCCTCCTCCGGCGAGTGCGTCTGCACGGCCGGCACGGGAAACTCTTCCGCGGCTTTCGTGCCGTGATCGGCATAGTAAGCCAACCCCGGCAGTTTTTCGGCTTCTGCCCAGGGATCCTGAATTAATCCAACTCCGGCGATAAAGTTGTCTCGCAGGTAATAGGCGACCTCTCCTTGAAAGCAAAATGGAAAGATCTTTGGATCACTCGGTCCGCGCTGGTAGTAATTGCCGATCAGGTTGAAGCCGCGATTGTTTGGCGGATGCCCTTCGTGCGTCAGGCCATCGCGAAAGTTGTACATCACGTTGTTGCGGATGTCGGCCGGGCCATTCGCCACCGCCGGATTTCGCCGCGCGTGATGCGCAAACAAATTGTGGTGGATCGTGATATGCTCGCCCTCCGGTCCACTGATCAGGCCGAAATTGTGGCGGCCCTTCGGATGGCCGCGGACCGCCGATTCTTCAATCGTGCACCAACTAACCGTGATGTCGCGGGCGCCGTAGACGTCGACTGTTTCATCGGCCGCCCACGAGCAGGAGACGTGATCGAGTATCACGCGGGTGGCCTGCGAGATTTGCACGGCGTCTCCGCTGTTACCTCGTGCGTCGTCCGGTCGCACGCGCAGAAATCGAATGACGACATCGTCGATCGCATGAGGGGCGTTGTAGCGCGTGGCCAGGCGGCCGGCGATAGTGATGCCCGCGCCGGGCGCCGTCTGGCCCATGATGCTGATTTGGCCGTGCTCGACCGTTGCGTCGCCCGGAATGACACCGCTCACGTCGAATACGACGATCCGTGGTCCAGAGGCACTGCACGCCGCCTGGAAACTGCCAGGCCCGTGGGTCTCCAGATTGGTCACTTTGATAACGCGTCCGCCGCGTCCGCCGGCGGCGATTGATCCATAGCCTTCCGCACCGGGATATGCGCGCAGAGGCTCTGCCGCGGGCGAGATCCCCATGCTTGAAATGCAAATAAATAGCGATGCCAGAATGAGCTTCGCCGCAGTAGAAGTGGGCGTCATCGGCAATACTCCCGCATAGCACTAAATGGCACGTGCTCGGGCTCGCGACTTCGCGGTCACGCAAATCTGTGACTTTCACCGATCCTGTAGCTATGCGACCCGCTTAGGTATACCGAACTCCCTGGTGCTCCGGCTCGAAGAAGGCCGGCAGCAGCGAGTCGGCCCGGAGCAGACCGTCGCGGGTCAACTCCACACGGTCCCCGTCGATCGTGAGAAAGTCCTGCTGCTGATAATCTGAAAAGACGCCTTGCCAGTGGTCGAGGATGTCGACTTCGAACTTTTCGCGGAAGTATGCGGCGTCCAGATAGCCGCGCTTCAGTTGCAGGATCATCTCGCGAACCAGAAGCTGGTGCGGCGTGCAGCGCATTCCGCGCTTCAGCGGCAGCGAACCGCCTTCGAGCGCGCCGAGGTAGTCTTCCCACTCGGTGAGGTTTTGGTAGTGAACACCCGAGATATGCCCGAAGCTGGCCACGCCGGTCGCCAACAGATCGCTGCCGTGCCACAGGTTATCGCGGTAGCTGAATTCGACGTCGCCCACGTCCTTGACCATCGTGTAGGCGCTGGAGACGCGATAGCCGGCCTCCTCTAGCGTCTCGTAGCCGTACTTGAGCCAGTCGCGCTTCGTCGGCCAGTCCGCCACGGGAGTTTCGATCTTGTTGCCGAGAATGTCCTGTGAGTAGATCGTATTGAACGGCAGTTCCATCTGATAGATGGTTACGCTCTCAGGCGACAGCTCGATCGTCTTGCGAATGTTTTCCTTCCAGTTTTCCCACGTCTCGCCGACCATGCCGGCGATCAGGTCGATGTTAACGTTGTGGAAATCGGCATCCTGAATCCACTTCCACGACTTGTAAACCTCCGGCGACAGGTGCGCCCGGCCGTTTTCTTCCAACACAGCATCGCTGAAGTTCTCGACGCCCAGGCTCAGCCGCGTGATGCCCAACTCGCGCAGCGTGTGCACTTTCGGCTCGGACAGCGTGCCTGGCTCGCACTCGAAGGTGACCTCCTCGGCCTGATCCCAGGAGACGTTGCGGCGCAGCCGCTCGACTAGCGACGTAAGCTGCTTTCCGCTGAGAAACGACGGCGTGCCGCCGCCGAAGTAGACGAAGCGAAACGGCCGATCACCCATCACCGGCAGCTTGCTGACCAGATCGATTTCGCGTGAAAGTGCCGACACGTAGCGCTCGACATCGGAGCCCTTTTTGTCGGTGTAGACGCGGAAATAGCAGAATTTGCACCGCTTGCGGCAGAACGGAATGTGCAAATAGAGCCCCAACGGAACGTCGCCGGGCGGAGACTGCATCGTCCCCCGCACCTCGTCCAACTGCTCCTCGGTCCACTGGGAATAGGGCGGATAGTTGGAGATGAAATAACTGCCGACTTCCGTCTTTTTGGTATCGGTCGTCATAAGAACTCGCTTGCGCGTGTTGTGTTCGCTGTTGCGCCGTCCGCCTCGATTTGATTGGCAAAATGCTGAATCCCTCTCCCCGGCCCTCTCCCAAGGGAGAGGGAGTAGGAGGGCTCGCCTCCTGTGGCACAGACATTCCTGTCTGTGCCCTTACCAACTCTACTCGCCAAAGCAGTACAGCGTGCCGTCGTCGCTGCCGATCACCAGTCGGCTCTCGGCCACCGCGGGCGAGGCGATAAATCGCCCGCCGGCGTCGTAGGTCCACACGTTCTCCCCGTTGGCGAGCGACAGTCCATACAGCCGGCCGTCGGCCGAACCGATAAAGGCCCGCTCGCCCACAATCACCGGCGAGCCATCCACCTGGCCTCTCGTCGGGAAGGTCCATTTCGCGTCGCCGCTGGCGGCGTCCAGAGCATGAATCTGCCGGTCGCGCGATCCGAACACCACCAGTCCGTCGTGTACCGCGGCCGATGAGCGAATCGGCTGATTGCTGCGAGGACTCTGATACTTCCACGCCACCTCGGCCTGTTTCCAGTTGATGCAGAACAGCGTTCCGCCCTCGGTGCCGAAGTAGATGAAGTCTCCCACGGCCGCCGGCGTGGAACCGGTCGGGGCATCAATGGCGACGTCGCCCGTGCTGGTGCCTTTTTCGACGTCGATTATATGTAGCTTTCCGTCGCACCCGGCGAGAAACGCCCGTCCCTCGACGATGGTCGGCGAACACCGTATCTGGTCAGCGATTTGATGCTCCCAGACGGATTCCCCGGTCAGCGCGTTCAGGCAGTACAGAGTCGCGTCTTGTGATCCGAACAGAACGTTAAGTCCGTGAAAATTGGCTCCGCCGTTGATCTCCGCTCCGGCTTCGGTCTCCCATATCTTGGTACCGTCTTCGGCGCTGAGGCAGACGAATTTTCCCTGAATGTCGCCGACATAGACTCGGCCCTCGCGCACCGCAGCGGCCGCCGCGATACCAAGTCCGGTCTCGTGCTTCCAGAGTGATGACCCATCGCCAAGCTTCAGGGCGTGCACGACGCCTTTGTAATCGCCGACGTAGATGACCCCCTCGACAATCACCGGTGCGGTTTCGAATGCCGAATCTTCGAACTTGCGGCTCCACAACAGCCGGGGATTCTCAGGAAGCGTCGTACGCGCCACCCCGGTAGCCTGCGCGTCGCCGCGAAAGACCGGCCAATCGGCGGACTCTGCGGCCGGTTGCGCCGAATCCTGCGGGAGGTCGTTCGCCGACGCGATTACAAGCGGCAGCGCGATCAACAGCGCCGCGATTGCCGTGGCTGCTGGCTTCATGACACGGTTCTCCTGGTGTTCAATTCTGTCGCGGTTCAAGCCCTCTGCACTGGCAGGAATGAAGGTGCGATTTGTAATCGAGCCAGCGGGCTTGCTCAGCACGGCTGGACAAGCCAACCGTGGCACACACATCCGGCGCTGGACTGTCCGCCACGCGCCTACATCGCCTGCCGGTAGATTTCCAATAGCGACGCCTCGTCCACGTCGCGCGGGTTGAACGATCCGGTCCACTGCTTGGCCGCGTCACGGGCAAGCACCGGTAGGCTGTCGACGGCGACTCCGCAGTCGGTCAGCCGGCTCGCCAGCCCCGCCTTGCGAACCAGACCGGCAACGAAGTCCGCCAGCCCGGCCGCCCCGCTTGTGGGGGGAGGCATGCCGCCAGAGTCTGCCGTACATTCTAGCAGATCGCGGTACCACTGTCCGAAAACCTCGCCGTTGAAGCGGATCACGTGCGGCAGCATTAGCCCCACCGCCTGGCCGTGGATCACGCCAAAATGGGCGGTTAGCGGGTTGGCCAGGGCGTGCGCCGCCCCCAGCATCGAGTTCTCGATGGCCAAACCGGCAAAGCACGCGCCCAACTGCATCCCACTGCGGGCATCCAGGTCACAGGGGTCGTTCAGCACGCCGGCGAAGTTCTCCGCCAATAGCTGCCACGCCTCGCGGCTGAAGGCCAGGCTGACCGCGTTTCGCCGCTTGGTCACGTACGTTTCCACGGCGTGTGCCAGCGCGTCAACGCCGGTCAATGCAGTTACGCGAGCCGGCTGCGTGATCGTGAGCACGGGGTCGAGAATCGCCACGCGGAACGACGCCTGTTTATCGCCGCACGCCATTTTGACGTGCGTGTCGGGGTCCGAGATCAGCGCAAACGACTGCGTCTCGCTGCCCGTGCCGGCCGTAGTAGGAACCGCAATCGAGGGGAGCATCGACCGTGTCGCCTTGCCCACTCCCCAGTAGTCCTGCATCCGGCCGCCGCAACTGTACAGAAAGTTGATCCCCTTGGCGCAGTCCATCGAGCTGCCGCCGCCCAGGCCGATCAGCACGTCCGGCCGGAAATCGCGAGCCACCGCCAGACCGGACTCGACATTTCGCGTGGTGGGGTTCTCTTCGACGCCATCGAACAGGGCCGACTGTATGCCGCGGCCGGTGAGCGCATCGATCCCCTTTTGCGCGTGTCCGGCGGAGACCACGCCCGGGTCGCTCACAACCAGCGCACGCGCCGCCCCCAACTCCTCGGCCAATTCCCCCAGCATCTCGACCTTCCCGGGGCCGAAGACGATGCGGGTTCGGGGATAGAAGTCGAAGGGGATCATCGGAGGGGCTCAGCCAGGTGGGGCAGGGCGGGGTGGGCGATGTTGAAACGTTCGGTCGTAGTGTCCGCAATGTGGACCAGTCGCCAATGGTCCTCACATAGGCTGTGAGTTTTTGAGATGTGTTGCTTTACTTGTGTGGCGGCTCTGCTTTTATTCCCTCTCCCCGCCGGGGAGAGGGCTAGGGAGAGGGGGGTAATTCATTGTGAACGTGGCATGGTCGAAAGCCGTCTACAAAGGCAATCAAGGGTCAAGCTGAATCAAGGCTTAACTTCCTCTCCAAGGGCAACGGCACGGCGGGACAAGCCCGCCGTGGCACCCCGCGAAATCCGCTACCGCTACGTGCTGTCCATCAGTCTAAAAAGTTCACAGCCCGCACAGCGGACCTTCTGCTATGGCACAGACAGGAATGTCTGTGCCACCAACTTGACCCGTTGTGCATCAAAGCGGTTGGCAAATTCACGACGCCACCGCCGCCAGCTTTTCCTCTGAGACCTGCAGCGCACGGGCGCGGAATAGGAACTCCACGATGTTGCCTTCGTGCGGCTGCAGCCAGTTGAGCTTCGTAGTGGGAATCGGCCCGAGGTTCAGCCGGTCGATGTGCGTGGCGTCCGACAGGCGTCGCTGAAACGTCTCGTCGTCGGTGATCGCGGAGCAGACTAACGTGGGACCAATCGACTCGATCATCTTCTCCTGCGGACACTCGACGACCGACGCAAACGGGAACATGTACTCCTTGCTGGCGATCGGTGCCTGCGGCGACGTGCAGTGCACAACCGTCGGCCGCAGGTAGGCACAGCGCTCCATCTCGACCAAGCGGTCGCCATACGGCTCAGTCATGTGGGTGGTGCCCTGGTCGCGCAGATCGGCCTCGATGGCTTCCCAGACGGCGGCGGCCACGCCGGGCACGGTAAACGCCGCCAGTCCGGCCTCCGAATCCTCCGGCGGCTTCACTTCAATGGGACCGATCCGCTCGGCAAGTGCTTGCGCGATCTCGCGAGTATGCCGCGACGCCCAAATGCCGGAGCAGTTGATGCACCCGCGGCCGGAGTTCAAGTAGACGCTCTCGGCCATCAGGTCAAGATATTGCTCCCAATCGTCGACCACGTCGTCCCCAAGCAGGATCTTGCTGAATCCAGGACCGTGTGCTTGCACGCGTGGGTCGCCCTTGTAGCGCTCCACCGTCGGCGTTCCGCCGAAGATCATGCTGCGGTTACAGGCCGCCAGCACCGCGGCCCCGACATCCGCACCACCGGGATAGATCGACATCGCTTCGGCGGGGATGCCTGCTTCGACGAACGCCGAATTCATGCGGTAGGGCGTCCATGGTTCTTGCGGACCGGGCTTGAGCACCAAGCCGATCTGCATCGGAATCACCGGCAGCCACAGCGTGTGAACGCCGGGTGAGTTCGACGGCAGCACGAGCCCCACCGCCGGCGTTTGCGCCTGGTAGCTGACCGGGATGCCGCGGCTCTCGACGCCGTAGCCCCGCGTCAGGATGGATAGCTCCAGCCCTCGCGTCAGCGCGTCGAGCACCTGGTCCATCCGCGTGAGCACAAAGTGGTTCTTCTGCATATTGGCCTTGCACATGTGCTCGGGCAGGCCGGTGGTGGCGGATTGAGCGCGGGCAAATTCGTCGGGCGATTGCGTGCCGTCGCCAAGGGGCAGCGTACCCTTCAGGTACAGATCGGCCGCCCGCTTCACCCGTTCGAGAAGTTCGTCGCACGAGATCTGACGCAGCACGTCCCGCGCCTGCTGGGCCTTGCGCATGTCACGGGTGAGCAGCCCGCCGTTCGCCTGGCTCACCTTGGCGATCGTCTCGCCGGTGATGAAGTGGACAACCTCGTCGGTCTCCAGCGATTCGTAGGGCTTTCCCCACCTGAGCACGGGTATGTTGAGCATCAGTCCATCTCCACGTCGTTACAAATGCGTATGTTGTGGCACAGACATTCCTGTCTGTGCCTTGTAGGGTCCGCTGTGCGGACTAACTTCATTTTTTTACTCGGGGCGATGGTCCGCACAGCGGATCCTACAGTAACTAAATCGGTGAGAATCCAGTTGCCCTATGCACCGGCTAAGCTCATAGATTCAATAAACGCCAACGGTCGTCGCTTCGGCCAGTTCTCGATACGGCCGCACACCGCTCACGCCGTCCCACGGATAGGCGGAGTAGGGCGGCTCGCGCTCGCCTTCGTCGCGCTCCAGGAAGCCCGGCATGAAGAACTCCTTGGTGAGCGTCGTCAGCTTGACGCGCCCCGTTTCTCCGTAGCCCACCACCTGGTCGGAGTTCTCGAAGTCGACCACCTCGACTGCGGCGCGGGGCTGCGGCGGATAGTAGCTGATCTTATAACCGTCGTCTGGCGTGACGGGCTTCGAGCAGGCCAGGCCCATGAGCGTGTTTCCGTACGTCGGCGTCATGTAGACGCCGCCTTCCTCGGGCGGACCGCCCAAGAGTTCCTCGACGGCGAAACGCGTCCATTGCGGCGTAAACTCGGTGCCGCCCGAGAAAATGCCGGTGATACCGGCTTCGGGTATGCTCGATCCCTGGTCCTCGAGCGCCGCAGCCAGCGACTCCATGAGCTTGGGCGTGGTGAACATGCAGCGGATTTCGTGGCCCGCGCCCAGAATTGTTATCGCCTGATCGATGCAGTGTTTCTTGTAGGCTTCCAGCTGCTCCATCCAACCCTTTTTGATCAGCTTGATCACCCAGCGCGGGTCCAGGTCGATGCAGAAGCAGATCCCGCCGCGATACTGGGCTAGATGCTCCACGGCTAGCCGCAACCGCCGTGGTCCGGAGGGCCCCAACATCAGCCAGTTCGAGCCCGGCGGGAAGTACTCGTCCGGCAGCGTGTGACTGAACAACTCGTAGTCGGTGCGGAAGTCATTGATCGCCACGCGGCTCTTGGGGACACCCGTCGTGCCGCCGGTCTCGAACACGTAGACCGGATCGTTTTCGTAGGCCTTGGGTACCCAGCGACGCACCGGACCGCCGCGCAGCCACTCATCCTTGAACGGCTCGAACTTTTTCAGATCCGCAAACGACTTGACCTCTTGGAGCGGGTCAAAGTTCAACTGCGATGCGTACTCGAGCCAGAAGGGGCAACCCGTCGAGGGATGAAAGTGCCACTGCACAATATCGTACGTGTGCTGGTCGAGCTTGTCGGCCGCCTCCTTGGCGGCGTTTTCGGTTTGGGCGGTGCTCATCGGCATTCCTTGGGGAGCGCAGTATCAAAAACCCACAGAAAACGGGAGAGTGATCGGGCGGGTGCCGCGGCGTTGCCCCTTGCGGAAACGCGAGCGGCTGCGCGGCGGTCGTTCCTGGCTGTCTCAAAAATAGCCGACCGCAGCGGGAAAAACAACGGTTGGCCCGCGTCTACGTGGGACGCTCCCGCGCCACGCATCGGGAAAACCGCGGCCAGGCCGCTAAGGCGCGCCGGGTACTCTTTCCCGATCCGTTCCCTCGGCGGAATCCTCCGACTCCACGTTAGCGGTCGAGCCGTCGTTGTCGGTGTCGCCGCTGTCGCTATCGCGCGGCTCGGTACTAGCCGCGACTTCGTCCGCCTTGGCGGCGGCCTCGCGACGCGCGATCTCCGCCGGCGGTACCGCCGCCACGCGATACAGATACGGCTCCGTGCGGATGAAGACACTGCCGTGCGCAATCGCCGGTGTCGCCAGCGCCCGCTGTCCCATCGAATTGGTCGACAGCAATTGGTGCGTGTCGGCTGCGGCAACGACATAGACGTCGCCGCGCTCGCTCAGGGCGTAGATCTTTCCGTCGCCGGCGACCAGGCTGGCGGTAAACGTTCCCTTCAGTCGGGATCGCCACAGCCGCTCACCATTGCCGGCGTTGTAGCACGACAGGACGCCGCTGTCGGAGACGAAGTACAGCCGGTTGCGATAGCACAGGCCGGTGGGGACATACGGTCCGTCGCGGTGCAATTTCCAAGCGACGCGGCTGGCGGTGACGTCGCCAGTTCCACCGGGCTCAATTGCCATGATCGAACCGTTGCGGCCACTGCTGCTATAAATCCAGTCGCCGCCGAGGATGGCCGTCGGACAGACGATGTCGGTCGTTCCGGCCACGCGCCACAGTTCTTGCCCGTCGACTGGGTCGTATGCGATTACCTGTCCGCCCTCGGAGTCGTCGGTGCCGGTACCATTGACCACCACTTCGACTCGCTGCTGGTCGGAAGTATCGGTCTCGACAACGACCGGCGTGCTCCAGCTTCCATAGCTGTCGCGGGGCGTGCGCCACAGCGGGCTGCCGCTCGCAAGATCGAAAGCCGCGATATAGGAGCCCTCTTCCCGGTCGGCCAGTTGAATCACGCGGTCGCCCAACAGCAGCGGGCTGGACGCGGTGCCCCAGGTGTGCTCCATCTCACCCAGCGAGCGCTGCCACAGGACGTTGCCAGCCATGTCGCAGCACACCAGGCCGCGGCTCCCGAAAAATGCCACCACACGGCTGCCGTCAGTTGCGACGGTGGCCGAGGCATGACCGTTCTTCGCGTGCGTCGAGCCTTCAGCAGGTCCGATCGGCGTCTGCCAGCGGAGGCTGCCGTCGCCCGCGTCCAGGCAGAGAATCTCAAGCGTCGTCGAGTAGTCCTGATCGACGGCGGCGGTCAGCAGTACCGCGTCGTCCCAGACTACCGGCGAAGAGTTGCCCGTCCCCGGCAGCGCCACTCGCCACCCGATCCCCTGCATGCTGTCCCAACTCACCGGTAGCGGCCTATCCGCGGCGATGCCCTGCGAGTTTTCCCCCCGCCAGCCGGGCCAGCGATCGGTCAGCGCGGAGGACTCCGCCGGATCGACGCGCAACGCCGGCAACACTTCCGCTGAGTCGGATCGCTCGATCGACGGTGTGCATCCGGCGCACAGCGCAAGTGCTACAGCCGCCAGCAGCAGCCGCGCAGGGTTTTCGAAAGTCAACTGGGTACGAGGAATCGATCGCATCCGGTTTTCTAAGGCGCGCCGCGGCTGGGAGGGGGAGCGGGGCGGATGGTTCAGTCGGCCGGGGCGTCCGGCGGGCGAACGGCATTGCGCCGCCCGCTACGCGGAGCATGTGTTAAGGCAGGATCCTACGGGTTGTTGTTCGCCGGAGCAGGGTTCGGCGCACTGCTGAGCTGGGCCAGCACTTGGATTACGCCGTTGAGGTGTGCCAGCCGCGGGCCGAATCGATCGACGAACTCATTGAGCATGAATTCGCCATCCATCAGGCTCTCGGCATTCGCGTTAATCTCGTCGGTCATCGTCTCCAGGTATTCGACCTGAACTCGGCTGAGCGCTTCGGCCGCCTGGCGACAATTGCGCGCCAGGTGCGGGTTCGTCTGCTTCCACTGATTCAGTTCGTTGGCCCGCTGTTTCTGCGCTGTGCTCATGACGCTCACCAATTCCTCGAGCAGCTCGTTGGTGCGGTCCTGCGCCGCCAGCACATCGCGCAAAAGCTCGGACTGCTCGCCCGAAGGACTTCCCGATACGGCTGATTGAATCGAGCTGCCCGTCGTGACATCCACTTGCGTGAACATTGAGGGCGAATGTCGGCGATCCTCGGACATGACAGGTGCATCCCTTGTTTGGGGGCGTCAAAGAAGCGTGGTGCTCGTCGCCTTCAGTATAGGAGGGACGCAAGCGCCCCAGCAAGCAGCGAACCGCCGCAGCGAATCGCATGCGGGAGTTAACCGCGGGAGGCGGCAAACCTTTAGTCTAATCGCAACTTGAACGTATTTCCAGGAAATGGCTTTCTGCTGCTGTCCAGCCACCCTAAAGTCCTCGTCGCATCCGGCCCGATGCTTTGCTTGGGAAACCAACCGGATCGACTAAGCTGCCGGGGCCCAAACTGCAAGCACCCTGAGAAAAGAGGACCGACGCGCACCATGACGGGGGGGCCTACCACGAAACCATCGGCGGCGCTGGGATTTTTGACGGTGCTGGAAGACGATGAATTGGGAATATTTGGCGGATATCTTTTGGTCAACTCGACTGGACGGCCGCTTGAATTCCACTGCACCGCGCCGGTAAAGCCCAATCGAGCGCAGGAAATCCTCTACGGACCGACGCTCCGCCCGTACCTGTACGGCGAGCAGATCGGGGCCACGCTGCTGGAGCAAACGAAGCAGCCACCGCCGCTGGTGCTGACTGATAGCACGCCCGCACTGGCCGTCCGCGCTCATGTGCAGACTCCCGTGGCTCTAATCGCACTAGGTGACTCACCAGGTACGGCGTTACGGATTGCCGATGGAAATGACGCATCCTTAGTCGACGGTGACGGCACCGATCCGGCACGAGTGGGGCCGTACTCGGTCGTCGTGCACAACGCCCACGCATCCGACCTGTCGGCTGTGGAGGAATTGATCGGTGGCAGTTGCGCGATCGATCTGCTGGAACCATTCGAGCGGATCCGTGCCGCGATCTGCGAAGCGCAGCGAATCGGCGGTTCGGCTCCCCGCGGCGCGCTCCGCATCGCTTGAGAAGCATATCGGAGTTGCCGGCGATGCGAGGACCGAGCGTCACTTCCTGGCAGGCGGCTACTTCCGCACAGCCGATCGCGCCGATCGAAGTGGAGATCGTCGCCGCGGTGGCGCAAACCGGCTGGGGAATGGCCGTACGCCGCCCGCCCAAGGTGGTGGTGACGTCTCCCGATGTGGTGTCGCCACGCCCCGGTACCGTCTCGCTGCCGTTGGCGGCGTCGAAGATCCCCGTAACACACTTTCGATTTGACGTGGCGGGGTTTGCCGCGCCGGAAGTGAGTGATTCATTGTCGGCGACTGGTCCTCCCACTGCGCGATCCACGAAAATCCTGTCGGCCGACGGACTTTCGGCAGCGGCCCGAAAGGCGACCCGGATTCGCCCGCCCGACGACGTCGTCCGCCTGGAAGATCGCCTCAGCTACCTGCTTCAGCCGCCGCTGGAGGAGCTGCTCGCCAGCGGCCACTTGTCGCTGGCCTGCCAGCCGTTCGGCTACCAGCTCGAAGGCATCGCATTTCTGTTCCCCCGGCAACACGCGGTGCTCGCCGACGAGATGGGCCTGGGCAAGACGATGCAGGCCATCGTCGCGATGCGGCTCTTGTTCCATCAGCGGCAAGTGCGCCGGGCGCTCATCGTCTGCCCGAAGCCGCTGGTGACCAACTGGCAGCGCGAACTGGAGATGTGGGCGCCAGAAATCCCGGCTGTCGTCATCGAAGGCGCGCAGGAGCGGCGGCAGTGGCAATGGGAAACGCAGGATACCGGCGTGATGATCGCCAACTACGAGTTGGTCGTGCGCGACCGCCAGGAGATCGCCGCGGTGAGCCGCCCGTTCGACCTGGTGATCCTCGACGAGTCGCAGCGGATCAAGAATCGCAGCAGCGCCACTAATCAGGCGGTGCGGGAGTTGCCGCGGCGACGCAGTTGGGCATTGACCGGCACCCCCGTCGAGAACAGCGCCGACGACCTGGTCGGCATCTTCGAGTTTGTCTCGCCCGGCTATCTCCGGACCGGCATGAAGCCTCGCCGGATCGGCCGCGCGGTGAGCGACTACGTGCTGCGCCGCACGAAGGACAAGGTGCTGACCGAGCTGCCGCCCAAGCTATTCCGCGACGCCCACATCGAGCTGACACCCGATCAGCGGGAGTCGTACGACCTGGCCGAGAAGGAGGGCGTCGTGCGACTGGAGAACTTCGGCGACCGGTTGGCCATCCAGCACGTGCTCGAGCTGATCGTGCGGCTCAAGCAGATCTGCAACTTCGACACCGTCACGCGTGCCAGTGCGAAGCTCGAACGGCTCGAGGCCGACCTGGAAGAGTGCGCCGCCAGTGGTCGTAAGGCGAT
Source organism: Pirellulales bacterium (assembly GCA_040880125.1). Taxonomy (GTDB): domain Bacteria; phylum Planctomycetota; class Planctomycetia; order Pirellulales; family JBBDJB01; genus JBBDJB01. Next base: position 53,333 of record JBBDJB010000018.1, read on the forward strand.
CGTCTTCAGCCAATGGGTGGCCACGCTGGACGAACTGGCCCAGCGGCTGGAGCGATTTTCTCCCTTGATGTTTCACGGCCGTGTTTCCTCGCGGCGGCGCGAGCCGACGATCGCCCAATTCCGCGGCGATCCACGGCATCACGTGCTGCTGATGAGCTACGGAGCCGGCAGCGTCGGCCTGAACTTACAGTTCGCCAGCTATGTGTTTCTGTTCGACCGCTGGTGGAATCCGGCCGTCGAGGATCAGGCCATCAATCGGGCGCACCGCATCGGCTCGGCCGGCCCGGTGACGGTGACGCGCTTCGTGGCGCTTCAGACAATTGAAGAGCGCATCGATCAGATTTTGGAAGAGAAGCGAGAACTGTTCGATTTGATTTTCTCCGGCACTCGCCCCTCGCGAGACATGCACCTCTCCCAGCAGGAGATTTTCGGGTTGTTCAATCTCGACCTGGACGCCGGCGGTCACACCAAAGCGGCGTAAGCTCAACGGTCCAAGCCCAATGGTGGCACAGACATTCCTGTCTGTGCTCTCTTTGGAAACAGCGAGTAGGGTCCGCTGTGCGGACCATCCTCATTTGCCGGCTTATCAATCTCTGCTGTGTTTTGTGGAGTCGCTTCACCACATCCAATGGAGCGAATGAAGTCCCTCTTGCGCCGAAAAATGGTCCGCACAGCGGACCCTACGAATTACTGACAAGAATACCTGTCCCACGGTATTGTTGAATTCTTGCGAGTTTAGCTACAGCATCGGACCGATGTGCCATGGCATGAACTCCTCCTCCCCGATGCCGTGCTGCTCGCTTTTGGTCTTCTTGCCGCTGGCCACCGCCAAGATCTCTTCAAAGATCTCGCGGCCGACGTCCGGGACGCTACGGCCGTCCAGCACGACGCCGGCGTTGATGTCCATGTCGTCGCGCATCCGCTCGTACATCGGCGTGTTGGTGGCGATCTTGATCGAAGGCGTCGGCTTGCATCCGAAGCAACTCCCACGGCCGGTCGTGAAGACCACCACGTTGGCACCGCCGGCCACCATGCCGGTCACGCTCGGCGGATCGAACCCCGGCGTGTCCATCACGACAAAGCCCTTGGCGGTCACCGGCTCGGCGTACTGGTAGACCTCGCACAGCGCTGTCGAACCGCCCTTGGCCACCGCCCCGAGCGACTTCTCGTAGATCGTCGTCAGGCCGCCTTCCTTGTTGCCGACCGAAGGATTGTTATCCAGGTGTGCTCCGAATACGCCGGCGTACCATTCCCACCACTTGATCCGCTCGATGAGCTTCTCGGCGATCTCGGGCGAGCGGGCCCGCCGGGTGAGCAGTTGCTCCGCACCGTAGATTTCCGGCGTCTCCGCCAGAATGGCTGTGCCGCCGGCGGCAACGATCAGGTCGCTCGCCACGCCGACCGCGGGATTGGCCGTGATGGGCGAGTTACCGTCCGATCCGCCACACTCGGTGCCCAGCACGATCTCGCTCGCCGGGATCGGCTCGCGCCGCACATCGTTCGCCCTGGGCAGCAGTTCGGCCAGCTTCCGAATGCCTGCCTCGACCGTCGCCTGCGTTCCGCCGCTGTCCTGAATCGAAAGCACCGGCAGGCTCTCCCGCGCCGGCGGAATGCCCGCGATCTGTACCAACCGCTGGCTGTCGAGCAAGTAGCCCATCGCCCCCTGTTCGCAGCCCAGGCCGACCAGCAGGTACGCGCCGATGTTCGGATGCTTTGCCATGCCGCCCAGCACGCGGTTGAGCAGTTCGTGCTGAAGGCCCTGGTACTGCATCCCGCAGCCGCCGGTGTGCGTGAGCGGAATGATGCCGTCGATGTTCGGGTATTCTTGCAATAGCGAATCGTCGAATCGCCGGGCGATATACTTGCTGACCGAGGCGGAGCAGTTGACTGTGGAGATCACCGCCACGTAGTTGCGCGTCCCGGCGCGGCCGCTGGGCCGACGGTAACCGTCGAACGTACGGCCGGTGATCGGGGTCGGCGGCGGAGGGACTTCCGTCGAGATCGCGTAGTCCTGCGCCAACGGACCCACGGCCAGGTTATGCGAATGCACCCACTCGCCCGGTTCGATTGGGACCGTGGCGAAGCCGATCGGATGTCCGTGCTTGACGATCGGCTGACCTAGCTGGATGTGCCGCAACGCGATTTTGTGCCCCAAGCGGACCGCGTCTCGCAACGTCACCGCAGCGCCGCTCGCCTGCACCGCTTCACCGGGCTCGAGATGCCGGGCGGCGACGCAGACGTTGTCTTGCGGATGAAGATGAACGACCGTCGCGGCTGTCATGAGGTGTTCCCAGTCTGTAGTTGGACTCGTGAGAGTTCAGCCGCCCCTGCTTCATCTGAAGTCTCGCGAATTCAGCTACGTTATCCTATCGCGGTCATCCAACCAGCGGAACGGTGCGCTTCACCCGCGCGCTGAGCACGGCCGAATCGACAATCCGCTGCCCCGTGCGGCTCATTTCCGGGGAAAGCGGCCCCGCGATCGGCACTTCCCGCTCCAGGCAATCGATGACGTACTCCACCGGGTTGCGATGCGGCCGCTCGAGCTGGTCGACTTCGATCACCGCCCCGGCCGGCTGCTCGGGCGTCTGCACGCGGATCGTGGTTTCATAATCGTAACTGCTGATGGTTCCCTCTGTACCGACCACTACGAAACCGCACTTGGGCTGCGGCTGGTGCGTCCACGGATCGGTGAACGTGCCCCAGCGGGTCTCGAACTTCGACAGTCCATGCGCATAGCGGGCGACCGTGACGCTGTGCTCGTCGACCTCGAGTCCCCGCGGATCGTTCACCACGCACGTCACCTCGATGGGGCAGCGACCGCCCTGCATCCACGTGCCCAGCGTCGTTCCGTAACCGAGATAGTCGAGCAGCGACCCGCCGCCGTGGGCGCGCTTGTAGAACCAGCTCTCCGGCTTCTGCCGAGCGACCGTCTCCGCGTCAAGTGGGGCTTTGCCGGCCGTATGCCACAGCGGGCCGCGGTTGCCGTCGTAATAGTGGACCTCGATCACCTCGCCAATCGTGTCCTCGTCGATCAACCGCTTGGCCGTCACGTGCGGTGGGTACCAAGCCAGCGGCCAGTTGATCGCCATCTGCTTGCCGGTACTCTCCATTGCGCGGATCATGCGATCGGCCTCGGCCAGCGACGCGGCGAACGGCTTCTCGACGATCAAATGCACTCCCAGCGGCGCGAGTTTCTCAACCCACTCACCGTGCTGCGCCGTGGCCGGGCAAAGCAGCACGATGTCCGGCCGCGTGCGCTCGATGCACTCGCGAAAGTCGGTAAACAGCCGCTCCGAGGTGATGTCGAAGTTTTTCGCCGCCGGCTGCATCCGCTCCGGCTCGTCATCGCACAGCGCCACAATCTCCGCCCGCGGATGCTCGTGCGCCATGCGCAGGTTGTCGCCCATGTGCATGTGGTCGAAGTTGATGCCGGCGATTTTCCACGTGCGCATGGCAACACCTTCAACTTTCCCATCACGAACGGAGCAACTTCTAACGTGGCACAGACATTCCTGTCTGTGCTTCGAGGTAGCTGAATTCGCAAGAATTCAGCCCTTCCTGGATTTGACTGAACTCTTGCGAGTTCAGCTACGACTACGGTGCTGCATGCTCGCGGCCCCACTCTTTGATCGCCGCGTCATCCACCTTCGACAGCGGCGTGTATCGCGGGTGGCGCGATTCCTTGTACGGATCGTTGCGCGCGGCGTTGTAGCAGCAGATCAGGGACCAGCGGGAGTTTGGCGAGCGGTTCATGTCCGAGCGGTGCAGCAGGTTGCAGTGAAACACCAGCACGTCGCCCGGCTCGGCCTCGACGTACACCAACTCCATTCGCTCGAGTGCCGCCTCGACCCGCTCCGTGTCCGCGCCGGTCTGTTCGCCCGTCTTGCCGTGGTCGATGCGGCCCATCTGATGCGAGCCGCGGATCACCTGCAGACAGCCGTTCTCGCGGTTGGCTCGATCGACGGCGATCAGGCAACTCACCATCCAGGGATATAGGCAGCCGTTGTTGTACCAGTAGCCGTAATCCTGGTGCCATTCCCAGGCGCCGCCGACGTGCGGCTGCTTGAGCATCATCTTGCTGTGGTAGTGGTAGACCTCACCGCCCAAAACCTGTTCAGCCGCGCCGACCAACCGCGAGCAGCGCGAGAACAGACCATACAGATCGTCCGGCGGATCGTTCCACAGCGCGAGTCGGGTTTCGTTGCCGGCCGCGTCCTTGCGGGCGTAGGAACTGTCCATCATCTGCTGATCCGCCTTGGCGTGCTCCAGCAGCAGCCGCATCTCCTCGGCATCGAACATCGACCGCACCAGTACGAAACCGTCGCGATGGTAGGCGGCCATTTGGTCGGGAGTGAGGACCGGTTCGTTCATCGTTCGCTTCCCAAAAAGTAGTGAATTCTCGTCGCGGCGGCCCCTGATGCGTTCGCCCCTGGCACCTGTCCAATTGGACGCGTTTTCGGGGGGGCCCCCACGTTTGTCCAATTGGACACCGCCCACTCTGCGCCCGCAGTGTGAAATCGGCCCCAGATGGACGGGCGTGTTTTTGATGTCCAACTTGGGCCAAGAATCGAGCCGGTGTCGGCGAGGATTTCAGACGCTTTTCGCGTCCGCCAGGGCCGCCAACGGCCAGTTATTTTGCGCTGTTTAGTCCAACAAATGGACTACCTATTGTATACGGCGGACGCTAAAAAACAACTAAAATTTTGCATTCCTGCGCGGGCTTCAGCACCGGCAACCGCCATCGTACGACCGGCCGAATCGCCCGGTCAAGCGGCGGGGCTACTTGTTGTCGGGGACGCTTGAATAGGCTACCGGGTAGCACCGGTTGACTTCAACCGGTGCCGCGCAGCGGCAAGACGCCTTCGGCACACGGCTGCAAATCTCCCGGACACTTGCAATTCACACACAACCCTGAACAGCATGCCCGGCATGGCGGATCGCCAAATCTTCGAAGATTAGCTTTACGCGCATTTCGTGACGTACTTGTTGGCCGTGGAGTTCGGCCCGTTGGTATCGCGAAGGGAAAAGCGTGGGGATAAACATCGAGTGGGTGGAGTGGCTCGTCAGGCGAGGCCTCTTGCCGCTGCGCGACACCGGTTGGGACAACCGGTGCTACCCGCTTCCTCCCAACGCGGAGGGAGAAATGCGAATCACCGTTGATGGCGATGTGCTTTCGCGAAGGGTCGTGCTTCCTGCTGGAGTTTCTCCGGGCCAGCAGACGGTGGCGTACGAAGTCACGGCACCATTCTAGTGCAGGCACGCTTCCTCCGCAGCCGGCACGGCTGGACAAGCCAGCCGTGGCACCCGACGAACGAGTCCTACTCCCGTCCGCTACTCCAGCCCATACGCCCCCGCGGGCGGGATGTGCAGGCCGAGGGCCTGCGTGAGGCGAGAGGAGGAGAGGAACCGCGGCTCGATCAGGAAGTGGACGCCGAGGTTGTCTTTGCTCTCGTCGACATTCATTCCCAGCGTGACCAGCATCGCCTCGCCGATCCGGGTGACGGAGAAGCTCTGGCCGATGTTGCCGGTCTCGTTCAGGTCGACCGCCGCACCGAACGTCGACACCCACTTGGGGCTCATCCAGTAGGCGTAGCTGGCGGAGATGACGTTGCTGGTGATCGGCCCCTCGATCGAGCGGAAGCCGACATAGGCGCTGCCGCGCGGCGGCCGGGTGAGAAAGCCACCCACCGAGGCCGTTTGCAGCCCCTGGTCGAAGAAGTCGAAAAATCCGTCGGAGACGACTGTGAGCCGGTCGCCGACGTGCCAGCGGAGATCGTAGTCGAGCAGCCCGAGCGGCTCGCCAAAGTTGTCTCGGTCTTCCTCGGGAAACCACGTGGCGCCCACGTCCAGCACGATCCAGTCGATAATGCGGCGGTTGCCCTCGGGCCCGCGCTTGGTCTGCCAGCGGTTGCGCATGCTGCCGCGAACGGTCATCAGGTCGTCGGCGATCTCGGTCGACGGCGAGGTGACCCAGCCTTGCATGCCTGACCGCAGGGCGTAGTACCGCTCGTCGAACCGCAGCGGAACGTCGCCAAACGGACCGGGCATCCCGCCGAAGGTGTTGACGTACAGCCGGCGGCGGAAATGTTCGATCGAGTCGTCGTCGAGCTGCTCGTACAGCGGCAGGTCGTCCAGGTCTTGCGAAGCGTCCGAGTAGGCAAACTCGGTTTCGAAGACGACTTTATGCGCCAGCCCGTGCAGGTTCAGGAGCGGATCCTCGACCGACGGATCGACGGTCCACATCGGCAGGCTCGCGCGGGCGCCGGTCTGAAAGTACGCCCGCTGCAGGTCGTTGCCCGCGAAATCCTCGCCCCAGTGGGCCAGCTCGCCCAATGCAAAGGGGACGATCTTCACCGGTCCTGCCTCGAATGGCAGATCGATCTCCTGCCGGGTGACGATCTTCTCGCCCTCGACGTCGGCGTCCCAGGGGAGCGGATTCCACGTCGCCAGGTCCGAGGGCGACTCCGGCGCACGGCCGGCCCGCAGCCGCGAGTAGCTGATCTGCGAGTGCTCGAACCACGTGAGCCGGTCGCCCCACAGCGGCTGCCCCAGCCAGAAGTGATCCAGCCGCGGCAGGTGTTCGGTCTGCGTGAAGAAGTCGTTCAGCCGCACGTCGGCGGTGACGCTCCAGGACTGGTTGTCGAATATTTGCTTCAGCTCGACGCCGGTAGTCTGGTCCTTACGCTCGTCCCACTCGTTTTCGTAATACTGCTCGAGAAAGTTGAAGTCGGAGATGAAGCCCAGCTCGGCGGTGAGAGTGTAGTTATTCGGCAGCACCTGGCGGTGGTTCCAGAGTACGCGTCCGCGAGTGCTCTGCTCCAGCTCGACCGAACGGCGGTCGAGGCCGAGGTTGTCCCTGCCATCGTCGTGGATCCCCCAGGCGTCGACGAATCCGAACGTGCGTCCGGCGAAGCCCAAAAACCCGGCGCGGTCGTACTCGAAGTTTGTCCCGCCGGCCGGGCCGCGGTCGCTGAGATAGTCGGTGCTGAAGGTCCAGTCGGTGCCCTCGGGCGGATCGTCGATGCCGAACACCTGGTACGCGTTCCAGTCGACGAGCACCTGCGTGCCGAAGACGCTGTCGTTGCCGATGCGAAGCTGGTCGATGTAAAAGGTTGGCTTGCTCAGGTCAGTGGCCATAGTGGGCCACCACAAGACCGGCACGCCGCCGGCATAGAGAAAGTTATTGGTGCTGGTGGCCAGGTATTCATGGTCGGTGAGCGGCTGGCCGGTCTCCGGATCGATCAGCGGAGCTCCAGTCACAGGGTCCACCAGCGGGCGCTGGATGTCTTCGAAGGCGATCTGATCGGACGTGAAGTAGTAGCTTGGCTCGCCCAGTCGGCTGGTGGTGAGCAGCGCCTGCTGGGCGAGGAAGCGGTTGCCATCGAGCTGCCGCAGCACGCCGGCTTCGAGGCGAACCTGGCCCTCGTAACGGGGGATCGGGCTGAGCAGTTCGGCATCGAGCACGGTGCCGATCTGCCGCCGCACGTCGTAGTACATCCGCTGCGCATAGATCACGCGCTCGCCCTGCCGGAAGACGATGTTGCCCTCCATGTAAAGCTCCAGCGGCATCTGGTCGGCCTGCAGCGACTGGCCGTCCAGATCGATTTGCCCGGCGCTCTGGGTCCAGATGACGACGCGATCGGCGGAGATATCGACCGAGCCGACAGTGATCGCCCCCGCGGAGGTTTCGACGTCGCCAAGGCCGTCGATAATCACATTCACCCCGGAGGTGATCACTCCGATCGATTCATCGCGGGTCGGGCTCTGAAACCATTGGGCCTGTACGCGAACGTCGCTGCGGCGGAAGATGCGGACCCGCCGCGTGCCGGGCGGCAGTGTGTCGGTGGGGATGGGGCCGGGCAGGACTTCGGTATACTGAGCCCGGCGGATGGCCCCGGAACTTTCCGGTTGGAGCCGTGCCATGCCGCGCTGGTAGATCGGCGGCAGCGCGGCGGGCTCGCCATCGGGCGAGGGGACGTTCATTTTCAGCGATCCGAGCGTGGTGAAGCTACCGAACCACGTGCGGTCGCTCACCCGAGCGGTTGGCTGGCCGGCGGCAGGTGAGCCGCCTGCGGTAGGGGCGTAGTCGATCAGGACCTTGTCACCTTCCAGGTAAGCGGTGATCCTGGAGGGCTGATTGGCGTGCGGATCGCCGTGTTCAATCCACAGCACTGCCTCGCTCGCCCGGGCGTAAGTGAGGTCCTGGTTGATGTAGCAGTTGCCCCGCAGTAGCCAGACGTCATAGGAGCCCTGCTGCCAGTGCCGCGCCGAATCGGCGGCGATGGTGATTGGGCTGTACGGGTTGGACGACGGCAAGGTGATATTTGACGGCTGCGCGGCCGACGTCGATGCGGGATTCACGGTTAAGCAAACCGAGAAGACGAGAATGATGCAGGTCGCAAGGCGTGATAAAAACGCAGGAGAAGATGTGCCGCCGAGACGCGGAGGCGCGCAGTGGTTGAGGTGGAACAAGTGCACCAAGGGCTGAAAGTGCGCTGCTGAGCGAGGCAGCAGTGGCACCCAAGGTCGAAGCCGCGAGGCGCGCAGCGCGGCCGAAGGGGCCAGCCGTGGCACCCGCGCGCGGCGGCGAGATGGCGACTCGGGGCGATCGATTAGAGGGGCATCCTTGCCGGTCATCGATACGACCGCAAGTGGCCGCTGACCGAGCGGCAAACAATTGCGGCGAAACTGATTACGCAAAACCGGCCCACGACGGGGGGCGGGATTATAGGAGCCATCGGCCGGGCCGGTCAAGGTAGGTTCGGCCTCGGGATAATGCAGCTAAGCTGCTACTGCACAACGCCTTGCGGCGACCATCGTGAAGCGGTATCGACCGTGGACCGCCGCGGCAGAGCGCCGTGCCGCCGGCACAGTCGTGGTAGCAAGATGTTGCTGGCAACTCCGCACTGTACGAAGTCAACCGATTGAGCAGCGGATGGAACGCGACAGCTTGACATCAAAACTCGTCGACCGCTGGATCCGCGGGCGGTGGTGGCTGCTGGCGATCGGCGTCGTCGTCGCGGCGCTGTCGCTCCTGCCGGCGCAGCATCTGGCGTTTGATCGCTCGATCGAGAACATGTTTGCCCCGAGCGATCCGCTCTTGGTGTCGTATCGCCGGCTGCAGCGGACCTTCGGCGGCAATGAGCTGGTGCTGGCCGCGTATGAGGATCCGCGGTTGCTCACGCCTCAGGGGATCGAGCGGCTGGCCAAGCTGGAAGCACGGCTGCTGCGCGTGCCCGGGGTGAAGGCGGTGCTCTCGCTGCGATCCCCGCTGGGAGATGAGATCCTCGAGGACCGGGCGCTGGCGCGGCGCTACCGCGAGCTGTTCACCGGTTACACGCACAGCGACGACTATCAAACGGCGGCGGCCGTGGTCATGCTCGTGCCGGAGCGCGAGACCGACGTACCCCGGGCGGAGACCGTCGAGCAGTTGCGCGCGGCGGTGGCGCCGCTCGACTCGGGCACGGTCGCGGGCGAGCCGGTGATGATCGTCGACGGCTTCCGGTTCATCGAAGAGGACGGCCAGCGGTTGGGCACCTCGTCGACAGTGCTGTTGATGCTCACCATCGCGGCCTGCTTCCGCAGCCTGCGGTGGATGCTCGTTCCGCTGGCCGTCGTGCAGTGGACGTTGCTGGTAACACGCGCGGTGCTCGTTTGGGGCGGCGTGCGGTTGAGCATGGTAAGTTCGATGCTCACGGCGATTGTCACGGTGGTCGGCGTGGCGACTGTCGTGCACATCATTGTGCGGTTCCGCGAGGGGCGCGATCGCGGTCTTTCGCCGAGCGAAGCACTGCGGTTTGCCGGCCTGCTGCTGGCCGGGCCGATCGTTTGGGCCTGCTTGACCGACGCGGTTGGCTTCGGATCGCTGCTGACGGGTAATGTCGGCCCCGTGCGCGACTTTGGTTTGATGATGGCACTGGGGGCGACGCTGGTGATCGCGGCAGTGGCGCTGCTCGTGCCGGGCTTGGCACTGGCCGGGCGGATCGACGTTGACCCGCAACGTGTCTGGGGCGAAGTGTGGCTGGGCCGTGGACTGGGGCAGGCGCTGCGCACGGTCCGCTGGCGGCCCAAATCGATAGCGCTGGGCGTGCTGCTGGTGACGGCCGCCATGACCGCCGGCAGCGCTCGGCTGGAGGTCGAGAGCGACTTCACGCGCAACTTCCGCCGCGGAAGCCGGATCGTTCAGTCGTACCAGTTCATCGAGCAGCGATTGGGCGGCGCCGGCGTGTGGGATATTATCCTGCCTGCACCGGAGCGGCTCAATTGGCAGTATCTATCGCGCGTGCTCGCGCTGGAGGAGCGGCTGCGCCGCGAGGTGCCGCAGTTGACGAAGGTATTGAGCCTGGCCGACGCCGTCGAGGCCGGCGCTCCGGTCGACTTGAAAAGGGTTCCGCTGGCGGCCGTGCGCAACACGATGGTCCGCACGAGCCTGACCGTGATGCGCGGCCGCATGCCGGAGTTTTATAGCGCCCTATACGGCGAAGACCCACAGCACCCGGGCGAGCACTTCCTGCGGATCATGCTCCGCGCCCGAGAGCAGCAACCTTCGGACCAGAAGCAGGCGATGATCGAGCAAGTGCGCCGCATCAGCCGGGAGGAATTTCCCGAGGCGGAGGTGACCGGCTACTTCGTGCTGCTCACGCGGTTGATCGAAAGCATCGTCCGCGACCAGTGGGTGGCCTTCGGCGTGGCCGCCACCGGGATCTGGCTGATGATGCTCATTGCGTTTCGCAGCCCTCTGTTAGCGCTGATCGCATTGGTGCCCAACGTGCTGCCGGTGCTGTTGGTGATGGGGCTGATGGGCTGGCTGGGGCTGAAGATCAACATGGGCGCGGCGATGATTGCGGCCGTGTCGATCGGGTTGTCGGTCGATTCGTCGATCCACTACCTGACGGCGTTTCGCCGCCGGCGCGATGAGGGCGCCAGCTTGAATGAAGCGCTGGATTCGGTGCAACAGAGCGTCGGCCGGGCCGTTTCGTTCGCCACCCTGGCGCTGGTCGTCGGCTTCAGCACACTCTGCTTGAGCCAGTTCGTGCCGACGATCTACTTCGGCGTGCTGGTGAGCCTGACGATGCTGGGCGGCCTGGCCGGTAATCTGATCGTGCTGCCGCTGCTATTGCATCTGACGGCGGGCAATCGCGGCTAATTCGTCGATCGCCCTCACTGATTCAGCGAGTACAAAATCACGTTCAAGCCGATCCGCGCGGCGTCTTCGCGGATGTAGCCGTTGCACTCCAGCGACTCGTGACGCTCCAATGCACAACTGATGTCATAGACGGAAAAGACCACGCCGTAGCGTTCACCGATCTTGATGCCTTCCAGGTCGGGCGCGACGCGCCGCAACGACGCCCGCAGCGGCTGGTTCGCGCCGCCCAGTTCCGGATCGCGCCGGGTGACGGTCGTGATGTCGTATCCGCCAAACTCCGGCGTGTACATCGGATGGCTGACTGAGATCTTCTCCAACGGAGTGTCCGGGAAGATCGTCGCCATCTCGCGGCGGAACGAGTCGCGAAAGGCCGGGCTGGCGCAGATCGCGTCGGCCAGCAGTGTGCCGCCCCGCTGGATGTACTTCCGTAAAGCTTCGCGCTCATTGGGCGTCAGACGAAACTGCTGCCGCCCGTGCATGAAGACCAGCGGGTAGCGGAATAGTTGTGGATCGGTGATATCGATCAGCCGGTTCTCGACGCTTACGCGAGCGGCCAACTCGTTGTCCGCGGTGCGAAGCAGGTTGACCAGCGCGCCGGGCGCCGCGTTGCAGCCGCCGGGATGCCGCAGCTTGGCCACTTGCAGCGTGTTGCGCGGCGTGTCGTACTGCGTGTCTTCGCTGGTCGCGCTGCGGGGAATTGCGTCCTTGTACTTCGGCTCGCGGCCGGTGGCGTAGGTGAGCACGTTGATGCCGATTGCGATGGCCGCGTCGATCTGTTCGCGCACGGCTTGCGGATATTCGTCGTACTGCAGACCGCGCCGCAACTCCCAGAAGCAGCCCAAATCCTCCGGACAGTAGATAATGCTCGTGCGGCAGCCGTACTCCAAGCCCCACAGCGGCTTGATGTGATCCGGATCGACAGGCTCCTCGGCCCGCCACACCGGATGCTCCGGCGGCAGCAATTGCAGTCCGTACTCCGGCTCGGGAAACACGAATTCGATCAATTGCCGAAAGGACTGATCGAATGCCTCACCGCCGCAACTGCTCTCGGCGAAGATAAACCCGCCACGGTCGATGTAGTCGCGCAGGCGCTGCTTCTGCTCGTCATCCATCTCGAGCGCGTCGCTGCCGGAGATGAACAGCACCGGAGTCTGCAGCAGGTCGTCGACACTCGAGCCGGAGGCGATCACCTGCCAGGTGAGGGGGCGCTCCCACTGCGTTTCGGTGTAGGCGGTGAGGTTCGCCAGATCGCCCTGGTGATGATTCCAATCGTCTCCCGCACCGTGCTCCAGCTTGCTGGCCACCACCGGCCGGCGGCCCTTGGAGAGAAACAGCAGCGACAGACTGGTGGCGACGTGCGGGTTGTTCTCGGCGTGGCCCGTACCGCGCCAAAAGCCGGAGAGTTTGTCCTGCCGCTTGAGCAGTTCATCGGCTCCTTCGCGATACCAGTCGTGCGCGCCGATGAAGCGGTGCGCGGTCATGCGGCCGACGCGCTCTACGCCGTACAGGTAGTAATAGAAATAGACCTGTCCACTGCCGCCACGGTCGTCCTCCCCTGGATTTTGATCGACCTGAAAGTTGCGTCCCAGCCAGGCGAGCGCCTGATCGAGCCGATCGTTCTCGCCCTGCTCACCACAGCAGAGGACCTGGCCGTCGACCACGTTGGCGTCGGCGTTGCCGAGCGCCTCACCGGTGATCACCAGCGAAGCGATGCCGGCGCTGGTCATGCTGCCGGTGGGAGGATAGCCGGGCAGGTATCCCCAAGACCCGTCGTTGTGCTGCGTCCGCTCCCAGTAGTCGTGGGCCCGCTGCCAGACCTGGCGGTCGATCCTGATGCCGGAGCGCTCGGCCTCGTGCAGGCCCAAGAGGGCGAATTGGGTGTTCGAGTTATCGCCGCTGGCGCCCGGGTACGACCATGAACCGGATCGTCCCTCTTGCTTGATCTGCATCGCTTCCAGCCACCGGGCGTTCCTCTGGATCAGCAGCAGGTCCTTCTTCGGCTCGGCGGCACATAGCGCCATTGTCTGTAGCGCGACGACGTACGTCTTATCGGATTCGAGCTGCCGCAGATAAGTCAGCGACCGCTGAAGTTGCGGGTCGTCGATGGGCACGCCGGCATTAAGCAGGGCCAAGGTGGCCAACGCGGTGACGCCGCCAGGATAGCCCGTGTGCTCGTCCCAGGTTCCGCCTGCGTGCTGCTCGCGCTTCAGGTAGGCGATCGCCCTGTCGATGGCCGCGGTGACCTGCTGGGCGTCGACCTCGGCGCTGGCCGGCGATGCGAAGAGTGCCAACAACAGGGCCGCGGTCAGAATGAACGTCAATCCATATCGCATGCGCAGCATCCTTCGCGGCCCTCGAACACCTCAACCTAAATATCTTAGAATTCAGGAGTTAAACATTCAAACCGGCCGCCGCGGCGTTGCTGCTGTCTGGGGGCAGGGATAGAATTGCCCGCGCGAATGCACCACACGCGGGTGCAGGCTGAATTGTCACCCATTCAGCTACGAGAAATTGTCCGCGCCGAAGGAAAGTCCGGTCCGCGGTGCGGGCCAAACATCGCGGTTTACGAGACCGACGCAGCAAGGAACGCCGAATTGGCCAGCAAAACGCGTAATCTGGGAGAAGTCCTGCAGGAATTCAGCCATCATCGGCAAATTATGCAGGAGGAACTGCAGAAGGTCATCATTGGACAGGACGAGGTGATCGAGCAGCTTTTCGCCGCGATCTTTACCCGAGGACACTGCCTGCTCGAGGGCGTGCCCGGGCTGGCGAAAACCCTGATGGTCAGCACGCTTTCGCGCATTCTCGATCTTCAGTTCAAGCGCATCCAGTTCACGCCGGACCTGATGCCCTCGGACATCACCGGCACCAACGTCCTGGATGAGGACGAACACGGCCGGCGGCAGTTTCGCTTCGTCGAGGGCCCGATCTTTACGAACATCCTGCTGGCGGACGAAATCAACCGCACGCCGCCGAAGACCCAGGCCGCGCTGCTGCAGGCGATGCAGGAGCGCGAAGTGAGTGTCGGCCAGACGACCTACGATCTGCCGCAACCCTTTTTCACGATTGCCACCCAAAACCCGATCGAGCAGGAAGGAACCTATCCGCTGCCGGAGGCGCAGCTCGACCGGTTCATGTTCAACATTAAGGTCGACTACCCCTCGCAGGAGGAAGAAGAGCGGATCCTGGCGGCCACCACCCGCGGTGAGAATCCGGAGGTCCGCAAGGTGCTTTCCGGCCGGGCGATTTTGAACCTGCAGAAACTCGTCGGGTCGGTAGCCGTCAGCGGATATATCATTAAGTACGTGGCACAACTGGTGCGGGCCACACGGCCCCGAGACGAACGCGCGCCGCAGTTCGTCCGCGAATTGGTTGACTGGGGCGCCGGGCCGCGCGCCGGGCAGTTCTTAATCCATGGCGGCAAGGCCCTGGCCGCGATGGACGGGCGGTTTTCGGTGGCGGTCGAGGACGTGCAGAAGGTGGCCGTGCCGGTGCTGCGCCATCGGATCAGCACGAATTTCCAGGCTCAGGCGGAAGGGCAAACGACTGAGGACTTGATCGCGCGAGTGCTTGCGGAAGTGCCTCCGCCGGAAGTGCCGAAGTTCGCCAATTGAGGTCGGCGGGCCGTACACGCGCAAACGCGGCGGACCTGACGGTGATGCCTCATAGCCCCCACGGTGTTCCATTACGACCGTCGAACAATATCTCAAGCCCGAGGTCATCCGGCAGATCGCTCGGCTCGACCTGCGCGCGCAGTTCATCGTTAAGGGTTTCCTGCAGGGGCTGCACGCCAGCCCGTTTCATGGGTTTTCCGTCGAGTTCAGCGAGCACCGCAAATATGTTCCCGGCGACAACCCGGAGGACATCGACTGGCTGGTCTACGCCAAGACCGACAAGTACTACATCAAAAAGTTCGAGGCCGAGACGAACATCACCGGCTATCTGGTGATGGACCTCAGCGAATCGATGGGCTACACGCACCGGCAGGAGCTGACCAAGTTCGAGTACGGCATCTGCCTGGCGGCCGCGCTGTGTTACCTGATGATCCACCAGAACGATCCGGTGGGCCTGATCACCTTTGATCAAAAGGTCCGCAGCAGCATCGCGCCCAAGTCGAAGCGGCGGCAGATCGGCACGATTCTGTCCGCGCTGTCGAAGCTGAAGCCAACCGGCACCACGGACATCGCGACGAGCTTGATCCAGATTGCCGCCATGCTCAAGCACCGCAGCCTGTTGATGGTCTTCTCCGATTTGTTGACCGATCCGGAGCCGGTGATCGCCTCGCTGCGCCGGCTTCGGCACTCCGGCCACGACGTCATTCTGTTTCACATCCTGGACGAGGCGGAGGTGAAGTTTCCCTTTGAAGGGCTGGTCGAGTTTGAGGAACCCGAAACCGCGGCGACCCTGCAGGTGGACGCCAACAACTTTCGCGTCGATTACCTGCGTGAACTGGAGGCGTTCTGCGAGAACTACCGCCGCGATTGCCTGCAAAGCGGAATCGACTATGTGCGTCTGGACACCAGCATGCAGTTCGACCGCGCTTTGACGGAGTACCTAGTCAGCCGCAAAGCGAGGTATTAGCGATGACGTTCGTCACGCCTTCGCTGCTGTTGGGAGCGCTGCTGGTCGCGGTGCCGGTGGTGCTGCACCTGATCATGCGGCAGCGGCCCAAGCGAGTGCGGTTTCCGGCGATGCAGTTTCTGCACCAGCGGCACGAGGCCAACCGCCGGCGGCTGCGGCTCCGGCATCTGCTGCTGCTATTGCTGCGCTGCGCTGCAATCGCGCTATTGGCGATGGCCCTGGCTCGACCCAGCATCCAGGGCGCCGGCATGCGCGGAGGCGGCGAAGGCCCCGTGGCGGCGGCGTTCATTTTCGACACGTCCCCCCGCATGGAATATCAGCACCACAACGTCGCCCGGCTGGAGGCCGCCAAAGAGCTGGCCCTGTGGCTGGCCGCTCAGCTTCCTTCCGAAAGCCAAGTGGCCGTGCTGGAGGCCGCCTCCGGAGCGTCGGCCTACTCAGTCGACTTGGCCGCCGCGCGGCAGCAAATTCGCCGGGTGGCCACCTCGCCGGTCGTGCGGCCGCTGCCGGACGTGATGGCCGACGCCGTGCAGCGGTTGACCGAAGCCGAGCAGCCTCGCAAGGAGATCTACGTCTTTACCGACTTGGCCCGCGGCAGTTGGCCTCGTTCGGCCGCGGACCGCCTTCGGGCCGATCTGGAACGGCTGCCTTCGGCGCAGGTGTACCTGATCGACGTGGGCGTCGAGGAGCCGGTGAATTTCGGGCTGGGCGATTTGCGTCTCTCCGCGCAGCGCCTGGCCGCCGATGGGACGCTGCAACTCTCCGCGGATCTGTATCGTAGCGGCGAAGTAGAAGACCGGCCCGTGGAACTGTTCGTGCGCGGTCCCGCCAGCGAACTGGAAAAGCGAGGGCAGAACGTCTACACGTGGCAACCCGACGCCGCACAGCAGGCGGAGTTTTCCGTTCGTTTGCCCAGCGACGGAACCTACCAGGGGCACATCCGCGTGGCCGGCGAGGACAGCATGGCCGCCGACAATGTCCGCTACTTCACGGTTCACGTCGAGCCGCCGCCGAAAGTGCTCATCGCCGCCGCCGATCCCGACGACGCCGTCTATCTCACCGAAGCGATCGCGCCGCGTGATCTGCCCGAGGGTGCTTCCGCCGGTTTCGTGGCCGACGTCGAGGTGATCAGGTTCGAAGCGCTTGCCGGTCGGGACTTTTCCGAGACGGCGGTCGTTTGTCTGCTCGATCCGCCGCCGCTCGCAGCGCCCGTTTGGCAGCGACTGGGCGACTTCGCGGAGCAGGGGGGTGGCGTGGGCATTTTCCTCGGGCGGCGTGCCGTGCCCGTTGAAGAGATGAACGGACCGGTTCCGCAAGAGCTGCTGCCGGGCGAGCTGAAGCGCCAATGGCGCGAGGACACGCATCTCGCACCGGACGCCTATCAACATCCGGTGCTGGCGAAGTTTCAACCCTTTGCGACCGAAGTGCCGTGGAAGTCGTTCCCGGTTTACAAGTATTGGCAGCTCGATGAGCCGGCCGGCGCCGCAACCGTCCTCCTGCGCTATGCGACCGGGCATCCGGCGCTGCTGGAAAAGCCGCTCGGTGAGGGACGCGTGCTGACGATGACCACGCCGATCAGCGATCCGGCCTTTCGCGCCGACCGCTGGAACCTGCTGCCGACCGGCTTTGAACCGTGGCCTTATGTGATCCTGGCCAGCGAAACGGTGGCCTACCTGGCGGACAGTGGTCAGACGCCACTGAATTACGCCGCGGGTGAAGCTGCCCGGCTTCCGCTGCCGCGCGACAACCAGGCAGAGATGTTTCTGCTCACGCGGCCGGCCAGCGAGCCTGTGCGGCAAACGATCGATCTGGCCCAACGGGCGGTGATCGTTCGCGCCACCGATGTGCTGGGCAACTACCGCGTCCAAGCCGGCGGAATGGTGAGCGGGCTGGATCTCGGCTTCAGCGTCAATCTGCCCGAGGACACTACCCGGCTGGACCGTCTCGAGAAGGCCGATCTCGACGCGATGCTCGGCGAAGATCGGTATTCGATCGCCCGCAACCGCGACCAGGTCGACCGCGAGGTGAATGTCGGCCGGGTCGGAACGGAGTTGTTCCCCTACTTGATTCTGCTGGTCGCCGCGGCCCTGCTGGCCGAGCACGTCGTGGCAAACCGTTTTTATAAAAGTGCCCCCTGAGCGAGTTCTAATTTAGTTCGACGGAATGAGAGTTCAGCGAGTTGTGCGTCAACCCTTTTTGCAGTGAGCCGTGAGCGAGTTTTACATCAATCCGGTCGGCGGTATGCCCGTGGTGATCGCGGCGGCGCTCGCCTTGATGGCCGCGCTGAGCCTGCGTCCTTCGTTGATGCGGACCAGCCGGACGCGCAGCGCCGTGCTGATCGCGCTGCGAGGCGTGGTTGTGTTGCTGGTCCTGGTAGCCATGCTGCGGCCGACCTGGGTGGTCTCGCAGATTAAAAAGCAGTCGGCCGCGCTGATCGTGCTGTGCGACGTCTCGCGCAGCATGCAGGTCTCTGACGCCTTTGGCGGAAAATCGCGCGCCGAGCAGATGCACGACCTGGTCGACTCAGCCGCGCCGGCGCTCCGCGAACTCGACGAGGACTTCGATGTTCAGCTCTACGCCTTCGACCAGGACGTTCGGCCGCTCGACCTCGGCGACGGTCTGGCGACACTCGGCCAAACGCCGGCCGGCGAGCAGTCGGCCATTGGTGCGGCGCTGGAAGACGTGCTGCGCCGCAACGCCGGGCAGCGTATCGCCGGAGTGCTGTTGCTCAGCGACGGCGCGCATCGAGCGATGGCGCCGCGGGATACTCCGCCGCAATCCGCTGCGCATCGCGCGGCCGACGCCGGCGCGCCCTTGTACACGTTTTCCTTTGGCGAAGCCCGGGGCAGGGGACAGGGACGCGACTTGGCGGTCAGCGATCTGGTCACGGGCGAGACCGTCTTTGTGAAGAACAACCTGGAAGCCACCGGCTCGCTGCGGGCGGATGGCTTTGCCAACAATCGGCTCACCGTGCAGATGCTGTTCGAAACCGCGCCGGGCGAGATGGAAGTCGTCGACGCCACCGAGGTGACGCCCAACAGCGACGGCCAACTCATCCCGATACGCCTCAGCCACGTGCCCCTGGCCGCCGGCGAGTACAAGCTCACGCTCCGCACCCAGCCGCAGGACGGCGAGTTGGTCACCACCAACAACGAACTGAGCACGTTCGTCACCGTTCTCAAGGGCGGGCTGAACGTGCTGTACTTGGAAGGATCGCTGCGGCCGGAATCGCGATTTATTCGCGCGTCGATCGACGCCTCGCCCGACATCCAGCTCGACTACCAGTGGATCGACGCCCGCCGCCGGGACCAGTGGCCGGTCGATCTTCGCGACGCGTATAAGCCGGAAGACTACGACGTCTTCATGCTCGGAGATCTGGATGCCGCCGCCTTGCCCGCGGAGATGTGGCAGCAGATCGCCGACCGCGTTCAGAAGGGCGCCGGCCTGATCATGCTGGGCGGCTTTCACAGCTTCGGCGCCGGCGGTTACCGGGAGACGCCGCTGGCCGACGTGCTGCCGGTCGTAATGGGCCGCTTCGATCGTCAGTCGTTCGACGAACCCGTGCGCGACGACCTGCACGTTGAGGGCCCGCTGAAGCTGCAGGCCACTGATCCGATCGGCCTTTCGCATCCGGTGATGCAGTTGGCGACGGGAGAACAGAATCGGCAGGTGTGGCAGAAGCTGCCGCCGCTGGACGGGGCGAATCTGTTCCGCACGCAGGCGCTCAAGCCGAACGCGGTAGTGCTGGCCGAATCACAAGCCGCCGGCGGCAATCCACTGTTGGTGGCCGGCAGCTCCGGTGGCGGGCGCGTGCTGGCCTTCGCCGGCGACTCGACGTGGCATTGGCCGCTGGAGGGTTTTGAGACCGAGCACAAGCGGTTCTGGCGCCAGGTCGTGTTGTGGCTTGCTCGCAAGGATGAAACGTCCGACAGCGACGTCTGGGTGAAGCTTGACCAACGGCGGATTCAACCCGGCGGCCGCATCGAGTTCGCCGTCGGCGCCAATTCGCCCGAGGGGGAGCCGATTACCGACGCAACCTTCGAGGCGCAGGTCATCCTGCCCGACGGCACCGAGCAGCCGGTGCGCCTGGCCAGCGATGGTGAGCGGATGATCGGCTCGTTTCTCGATACGCAATCGGCGGGCGATTACGCCGTCCAGGTCTCGGCCAGCCGCGGCGGCGAACCGCTGGGCAGCGGACGTGCGCGATTCCTCGTCTACGAGCAGGACCTGGAACTGGACAATCCGGCGGCTGATCCCGGTTTGCTGGCCAGCATGGCGCAGATCACCTCGTCGCTGGGCGGGCAGGCCCTCGCGCCGGAGGAGATGCCGGTGCTGGTCGACCGGCTCCGCGAGACGCCCCCCGAGTACGACGTGGTCACGCAAGAAAAGCGCACCTACTGGGACACGTGGCCGTTCTTTCTGCTGTTCGTGGCGGTCATCGGCACCGAGTGGTACCTGCGCAAGCGCTGGCACCTGGTATAGCTAAACTCGTGAGAATTCAGCGTTTCGCGGTGTTCGCGACCTTTGCATTTTGACACGGACGCTGATCTGCGACTATGCTCGTTCGCGGCAGTGCCGGGCGGTTCTGCAACGTTACGAAGGGGAATGTCGGCGTGCGAGCCGCCCTTGCCGAAACCAAGCGCGGGAAACAAACCACCGGAGGACGTCATGGGCATCGGAATCGGAGCTGTTGAAGTTGCGTTCGTAGCCTTGTTCTGGATTGCCGCGGCGCTGACCACTATCAGCCGGTTCGCTGTCTCGCGACTGATTGTTGCCTTGGCGGTCTGCATCACCGTCAGCGCGATCGTGACACCGGCGGACCCGAGGTCTTGCCTCGTCCTGGGCTTGATGTTGTTCGCCGCGTACTTCGCCGGCACGCAGTTCGGCGGCGTGCGGGTGTGGAAAGAACATTAGCTCCTGGCGATTACCCAAACCGAAACGTCCAGTCGCTGCACGAATAGCGTTCGCGGACAAGCATTGCAACGCGCTCGACCGGCCAGCTTGTTACCGGACCGGTAATGTCCCAGGCCTCGATCACCGCGGCCCGTAGCGCCGCCGCATCGAGCGACACATTGGTGAGAAACGCCCGGTGCCCGCGGCCCTGGCGATAGTCCGGCTGCCGGGGCGGCATCCTCAGGCAGCGGGCGATCAACTCCGCATCCAGCCCGTAAAGCAGCGAGCCGTGATAGAGGAAGTACCGCCGCTTGCAGCGGAGGCTGTTGCCGGAGAACTTGCGGCCGCCGGTGGTCAGGTCGCTCGTTCCCTGCCGGGCGATGCCGGGAAGCAGCCCGCGCAGGCCGTCGGCCATCCGATCGAGTACGAACCGGTGCGCCCGGTCGATCATCCGCAGATCGGCCGCCCGATCGTAGCTGAGCACCACGGCGTACATCAGGCAGCCTGGCCCGGCGACGACCGCGGCGCCTCCGCTGGACCGCCTCAATACGGGCACGCCGAGCCGGCCGCACGCGTCCAGGTCGACTTCTTGCTCCACCCGGGAGGAGCGGCCCAGCACGACGAACGGCCGGTCGGACTCCCATAGCCGCAAGTATTCGCGGGGCGGGCCCTCCGCCTCATCGGCCTCGTCGAGCAGCGCTTCGTCGAGCGCGAGATTCTCCTGAGGAGTCGGCAGTGTGAGGTCGAGCAGTTGCACGGCAGTGTGGACGAGGCCTTGTTCGAATTCCCTGGATGGTGACTTGGACTGTAGGGGAATACGCAAAAACTCCGACGCAATTTCGATTTCTCCGAAGTCTTGCGTCCGTCTTTCGACCTTTCGGCTACTGAGTTTTCAAACGGAGCCTACGGCGGGCCGGGTTGACGCTCCAGGCGGGCTTCCTAAACTTAACCGTGTCGAGTCGCTGGCAGCCTCCGGCCGAAGTGCCCGCGTTCGCTTCTCATTGTGGCGCGGCCCCCGCTGGCGGCAGCTTTGCCACGTCTCCGCCCGCCGTCGTCGATTTGACCCGAGAACGTCCCATGTCGCAATCCGCGCCGCCCAATCCGAAGTTGCCCGACGATTCCCTACCGCCGGTCGAGCCGCCAAGCGCCCGGTTCATTCTGCAACTGTTCCTCGTGCCGGGCCTGATCGTGATAATCATCGTCATGGTGTGGATGATGTTCAGTTGGCTGGCCACCAAGGGCCAGAATCCGCGTGAAACGATTGCCAAGCTGAAGGTCCCCAACGCGGCCCGTTGGCAGCATGCGATGGAATTAGCCAATGTCATCCGCGGCGGCAACCACAGCCAGTTCAAGCGAGATCCGCGCGCTGCCCAGGAACTGGCCCAGATCCTCGAAGATGAGGTCGAGACTGGCAGCAGCGACGAAAAATCGGTTCTGCTGCGAGTATTTCTCAGCCGCGCACTAGGCGAGTTTTACGTCGAAGAAGGCCTTGATGAGCTATTGTACACCGCCCAAAGCGACCGCAGCCGCGACGTCCGCCTAGCGGCCATTGAGGCGGTCGCCGTGCGCATCGAAAACGCGGGGGACTCGTGGCGAAAAATGCGGCTTAACGATCCGGGATTTATTTCTGCGTTGTTGAAACTGTCTGAAGATTCACAGCCGACGGTGCGCTCGCGAGCGGCCATGGCGATGGGCGCCGCAGGCACCGCGCCGCTCATCGAGCGGCTGGAGGAGATGGCCGACGATACTTATCCCGATGCTCGCTACAACGCCGCCACGGCCCTGGCCCGGCATGGCAACACGGCGGCCATGCCCGTACTGGTGGAGATGCTCGACCCGACCGAGATGGCTGGCCTGACGATCGAACAGGACAAGTCCGAGTCCGCCCAGGAAGAGAAGCGCATACTCATTCTGGTGAACGCCATCAGGGCGACGCGGCTGCTGGCCGAGCGGAATCCGCAGGCCGATCTGACCCCACTGGTGCAGGCCACCGGCGAGTTGGCGGAAGCGGACGTGCAACAACAGATTCGCGCGATGGCCCGCGACGCCCACCTCTCGTTGCAAAACCGTCCGGCCACGGCGCCGTAACGCCCGCGGTTTGTGAGCTGGCGGGTTTTCACAACTGCTGCGCTAGCAATGCCGCCAGCGCCAGGTCCGATTATGACGGTTGTAGCGATTGTATAAGATTACGTCTTAACCGCGGATCACCATTCACTTTCGGCCGAGGCATTCTTAGCTAGCGTCGGCAGCCGTCCACGCGTTCTTGAAAATAATCTCGCGACGTAATTCCTTGGCGGCTGCCAGTTTGGTGCGGCTTTTCGCGGTTTATCGCGGATAATTCTGTTTGCCGAAATGCGATTTTTCCGGCACACTCCTTTGTATGCCGCGCGCTAAGCTACGTTTGGTTAGCTGACAAGCCCGCAGTGCGGCGCAATACAAGTAGGCGCTGTCTCCGAAGCCTCCGAGTCGGGGGCGGGCGGCGCAATCGAGCATTCAAAGGCAGGTGTGGGAAAGATGTTCAGGACATTGATTTGTGGCTCGTGGTGTGCCTGTGTGGCTGTGGCGATGTTCGCCACATCGGCCCAGGGCCAAGTGCTTCAGCAGGCGTACCGTCTGGAGTGCCAGACCGTCTACGAAGAGCGCCAGATCACGGCGTATCGCCTCGAAAACGAGACGGTCTATGAGCAGCGCCAGGTGACAACGCATCGGCCAGTTTGGGAAACGCAGATGCGCGAACGGCGCTACACCGTGGCGCGTCCCGTTACTGAGACGACCGAGCGCGAAGAGCGATTCATGGTGCAGCGTCCCGTGTGGGAAACGCAGTACCGCGATGCCAGCTACAACGTGGTCCGCAACGTCGTGGAAACCCACCAGCGGGAAGAGCGTTACACCGTTCAGCGACCCGTCTGGGAAACCCGCGAGCGCGAGGTCTGCCATACGGTCCGCCGGCAGGTCGTGGAGACGGTCGAGCAGGAGCAGGTGCAGACGGTAATGGAACCAGTGACCACGTATCGCACTCAGTACGTCGACCAGGGCGGGTACGCTGACATTCAGCAATGCGTGCCCGGGAAGGTTCACCACGGCCTTTCGTGGATGTCCGGTGCGTGCGTCACCGATCCGGCGACTGGCCTCGCCCGCTATCAGCGGCCCGGTTTTGCCTGGGTGCCCAAGCAGGCGCCGAGCCAATTGGTCGTAAGCCGCGTTTGGCAGCCGAACGTGGTGGCGCAGCAGGTGCCGGTGACGCAGATGGTGGCCAAGCAGGTTGTTCATAAGGTGCCCGTGCAAGTCTGCCGCTATGTCGAGGAGCAGGTCGTGCAGCGCATACCGTATCGCGTTTGCCAGATGGTAACCGAAGAGCAGGTTCGTCAAGTTCCCGTCACCGTGTGCAAGCAAGTTGTCGAACGTGTCGAGCAACAGGTGCCGGTCAAGGTTTGCAAGATGGTTCAGGAGGAAGTCGTCCGCCGCGTGCCGGTGACGGTGTGCCGCACGGTCTACGAGGAACGTGTCGAGCAATACCCGGTTCGCGTGTGCAAGACGGTGGCCGAACAGCAGACGATCCAGGTGCCGCGCGTCGAGCAGCGGTGCGTGCCGGTGACGTACACGTATCGTGTGCCGCGCACCGTGTGGACTCGCATCCCGGTCGATCCCTGCAGTGGCATGCCGGTCACCACAGTGCCCGAGGCGCAGCCGGAGTACTACACGCCTGCGCCGCAGCCGCTGGGTGGGATCGAGGGGATGCAGATGGTGCCAAAGGCCGCCGATCCCGAAACGGACGCCGCCGGTGGCAACGAGGCTGGCCAGCAAGAGTCGGCACCTGCCATCGACCCTGAAGAAGCGGTTCCCAGTCCTGTGGATGATGAGCCAGCGCCGATGCCGCCAGCCGACGGAACGGACCAGCCCGAAGAGGCCGAATCAACCGACCCGATGGTGTAGCCGCCGGTGGACGGAGTTTGGCGCGGCCGAGGCACCATAGACCGCGAGGAACGTACGGCGGGACAAGCCCGCCGTGGCACCCTGTGGCCGCTGGGCGAGTGAGCCGTGGCACGCTGTAGCCGTTGGAAAAGGAAGGCACGGTGGGGCAAGCATGCCGCGGCGCCTCCGAGGCGGGTGATTTGACACTCCGCCGTGGCTGCGGCAAACTTGACGGTCGGTTTGGACGCCGCCTCAATTGCATTCGGTTTATTGCCATGGCCCCCGTTCGCCACGAACAGGAGACGGAACTCCTTTCCGGGGAGCGCATTGCCTTTGTTGGCCGCTTGGCCGGTATGTCTCGCCGCGAAGCGCAGCGCCTGGTCCGCCGCAACGGCGGAACTCCGCTGGAGAAGCCGGACGCATCGGCCGCTTGGATCGTGGCCGGCGAGGCTGATTTCCCACTCGGTGAAGTGACCCAGGTCAAGCTGCGGCTGACCGAGGAGCTGCGCGAGGCGGTCGACGCGATGCATGTGCGGATCATTCCCGAAACACAGCTCTGGCAGCGGTTGGGACTGGTCGACACGCAGCAGGGCATTCGCCGGCTCTACACGCCGGCCATGCTGGCCGACTTGCTCAACGTGCCGGTGGCACTGATCCGCAGGTGGCATCGCCGCGGGTTGCTGGTGGCCGCACGCGAAGTGCAGAGGCTGGCGTATTTCGACTATCAGGAAGTAGCCACCGCCAAGTGCCTGGCCTATCTCTGCAGGGCCGGGTGCTCGGCGCGGACCATCGAGAAGAAGGTTGCCGAGATCGGGCGGCTGTTTCCGCACATTCAGCGCCCCTTGGCGGAGCTTTCCCTCACCGTTGAGGGAAAGCAGATCCTGGTCCGGCACGGAGAGGGCCTCGCCGAGCCAAGCGGGCAACTCCGCATCGAGTTCGATGCTTCGTCGCCGGAAGAAGATGCCCCCGAGCACGGAATCGATAGCTCCGAGCCGGCCACCTTGGCACTAGCGGCCCGAGCGGCCAGCGTCGGCCCGCAGATGTTGCCGGACGAAATGCTCTCGTTGGCGGCCGACCTGGAAGAAGAAGGGCATCTGAATGACGCGGCGGAAGTGTATCGCGCTTCCTTGGCCGCCGCGGGCCCGAGCGCAGAGTCAAACTTCCTCTTGGCGGAGGTATTGTATCGCATGGGCGATCTGGCCGCGGCGAGAGAACGCTACTACGCGGCCATCGAGTTGGACGATGACTTCGTCGAGGCCCGAGCGAATCTCGGCTGCGTGTTGGCGGAAACGGGGCAGCACGAATTGGCCGTCGCGGCGTTCCAGGGCGCGCTACTGCACCACGAGGACTACCCGGACGTCCACTATCACCTGGCTCGACTTCTCGACGATATGGACCGGCCGGTGGACGCGGCCGTGCACTGGCAAGATTTCATGGAGTTGGCCCCGGAAAGCCCCTGGGCCGACCAAGCCCGCCAGCGGCTCGACGAGACCGCGCCGGACTAACCGCGGCCGCCCAATGGCCGGCGCCGCCAAAAGCAGCTTGGCTTTTCCACGAGTTTCTTTTCCGGCGATGTGACGCGGCAGCGGCCGCCGGCAACTCAAAGAACAGCTCGCGCACCCACAACGACGGGCGAGAATTTAGGCGGCTGAATGGGGTGCATTTGTCGGAGGAATGGTTGCCGAGAGCCGGCACAGCGGCGATCTACGGCCATCGCCGTCATTGAAATTCTGCCCGAATCACGTATGTTGAAGGCTTCCTTGGCGACGCTAGCTGCGGCGGCGCCGCCACCCGCAGCGCAGTGCGACGCGACAGGAGCGGGACGTTACTAATCGCCGCGGACCGCGTCGCGCGGATTTCCACGTCACCGACGGGCTGGCGTTCATGCACGAGATTCTGCTCCAATATCACCGGGTTCATCCGGCGACCTGGGCGTATCTCTCGTCGCTGTTGACGATCGCGCTGTACTTCAAGTTCAGCCGCGTGTGGAGCGTGCGCAATCTGGATCTGATGGGATTGATCCTGCTGACGCCGGGTCTGTTGATGGTCGAGTACGGGGTGGCGCAGGGCGAGCCAAGCCTGGAACAGGCGGGCTATGTCTGGCTGTTCGGCGCCATGGGCGTTTTTCTCTTGCGCCTGCTGATCGACCCGATGATGGTGCGCCGTCCGCTGCTCGAGCCGAATCTCTCCGTGGGTGGCCTGACTTTCCTGGGTACTTCGCTGCTGTTGTTCTTGATGGTCAACGTCGTCACCAGCACGTTGACCGAAGACGACTTGGCCGGCTCGCGCATGGCCGAGCAGCTTCGCGAAGGGCACAGCGTCCCGGTGGCGGAGAATAGTTTCTCCCGTCATGGCCCGGGGCACCCGCTCGTGTTTCTACTGCCGCACGTTTCCACACGGATGCTGGCCGGCGCGGACGAAGCCGAGAGCGATGAAACTCTTGCGCAGCGCGAGGAGAGCCGCGTGACGCTCTACATGGCCACCGCACGGACGGTGGCGATTCTTTCGCACGTGGCGGTCGTGCTGGGAATGGTGTTCATCGGCTATCGCCATTTCGACAATATCAAGACCGGCATCGCCGCCGCGACCCTATACCTGCTGCTGCCCTATACGGCCCAGCAAACCGGCCGCGTCGATCATGTCCTACCCGCTGCGCTTCTGGTATGGAGCGTGGCCTCGTACCGGCGACCGGTGGTGGCCGGGGTGTTGATGGGCCTGGCAATCGGCGTCATCTACTACCCGGCGTTTCTGCTGCCGCTTTGGATCGCCTTTTATTGGCAAAGGGGCTTGTGGCGATTTATCGGTGGCGTGGCCTCGATGATCGCCCTGGCAGTGGTGTCGCTGGCACGCACTTCGGTCGACTTCGCGAGCTTTATCGCGCAGGTGCAACAAATGTTCGGCTGGCGGGTACCGGTGAGCGATCCCGGCGGGTTCTGGCAGTTCGAGGGCATCGACCCCGTCTACCGATTTCCCGTGCTGGCCGCCTTTGCCGCGCTGTGCGTCAGCCTGGCAATCTGGCCGGCCCAGAAGAATCTCGGCACGCTGATGAGTTGTTCGGCGGCGGTGACGCTGGCCACGCAGTTCTGGCACGCCCACGGCGGCGGGCTGTACATGGCATGGTTTCTGCCGCTGACGCTGCTGACCGTCTTTCGGCCGAACCTGGAAGATCGCGTTGCCTTGTCGGTCTTGGG
Organism: Pirellulales bacterium; assembly: GCA_040880125.1. GTDB lineage: Bacteria > Planctomycetota > Planctomycetia > Pirellulales > JBBDJB01 > JBBDJB01. The sequence goes on from JBBDJB010000018.1 coordinate 81,056, forward strand.
CGAAGGGTGGCTTCCCCGGCGGAGGGCGCATCTCGCGCAGGTCGATCAGGCCGCCTGAGGCGATGCACTTACTCGCCCAGCGAGGACGGGCTCATTCCTAAGTCGACGATGCTACACGCCACCGTCGGCTCGAGCCCGAGCGAGCGGGCCTTCTCGACCAACTCCGGGCTGTCGCTGCCGGGGTTGAGCCACAGTTCGTCGCATCCCTTAGCGGCGATTTCCTCCAGCACATCGATGCCCACCGCCGGCGGAACGTACATGCTCACGCGCTCCAGCTTCGCCAGCGGTACGTCCGAAACGCTACGGTATGCGGTCACGCCTTCGATCTCGCCCCCCTTAGGGTTGACCGGGTAGACGTCGTAGCCCTTGGCCTGGTGTGCGCGAACGGATTTGTTTCCGTACTTCGACCGATCGGCGCTGGCGCCGACAATTACGACGGTTGGCTTTTCCATGGATTCCGGCCTTTCGCAGTTGTGTAGTGTGTCAGCCTTTCAGCAGCTTTCGGAACTCCGCTTCGTCGATCACTTTGACGCCCAGCTTCTGCGCCTTATCGAGCTTGCTTCCTGCGTTCTCTCCCGCGATGAGCAGATCGGTGTTCTTGGACACACTGGAGGTTGCACGCCCGCCATTGGCTTCGATCGCCTCGGTGATCTCGTCCCGCGAGTAGTGCTCCAAAGTGCCGGTGACCACGATAGTCATTCCGGCGAGCGGCCCGTCCTTCTGCCCGCGCGCCGATTGCGTCGCCTGCGCATTGACGCCCGCGGCGCGTAGTTCGTCGATCATCGCGCGGCCGAACTCGCTGCGGAGGAAGTCATAGACACTCTTGGCAATTACCGGACCGACGTCCGGAATCTCGGCGATCTCCTCTTCGCTGGCTTGTTGCATCCGATCCAGATCGCCAAAGTGCTCCGCCAGAACAGTGGCCACCCGGGCGCCGACGTGCCGAATGCTCAGCGCATTGAGCAGCCGCTCCAGTCCGCGCGACTTGCTCAATTCGATCTGGGCGAGCAGCTTCTCGGCCGAGCGATTGCCCATCCGCTCCAACTTCACCAGTTCGTCCTTGTTCAGCCGATAGAGATCGCCCAGGCTGCGGACCAGCTTATCGCGGACCAGTTGATCGACCAGCTTCTCACCGAGCCCTTCGATGTCCATGGCGCTGCGGCTGGCGTAGTACTGCAAGCGCTCGCGGACTTGCGCCTCGCAATAGAGGTTCGGGCAGCGGATGTAAACGCCGCCCTCGTCCTTTACCAGCTTGGTGCCACAAGCGGGACAATTCTCGGGAAAATGAAACTTCGGCAACTCGCCGCGCCGGGCGTGCTTCTCCACGCGCACGATGTGCGGAATGATCTTGCCCGCCTTCTCCACCACCACCAGGTCGCCGGCCCGCACGTCCTTTCGCTCGATCTCGTCGGCATTGTGCAGGCTGGCGCGGCTCACAGTTGTGCCGGCCAATTGCACGGGTTCGAGGAAAGCCGCCGGCGTGACGACGCCGCTCTTGCCGACTTGCACACCGATCGCGTTGAGCCGGGTGGTCGCCTCGTACTTCTCGAACTTGTAAGCGATCATCCATCGCGGGCTTTTGGCTGTGGTGCCCAGTCGCTCACGCTGATCAAAGTTGTTGACCTTCAGCACCAGCCCGTCGACTTCGAAGTCCAACTCGTGCAGTTGCCCTGGGATCTCCTGACAGCGCTGGACCGCCAATTCGAAGTTCTCGAAGCACTGCACGTGCGGCGTAATCGGCAGTCCTAGCCGGCCAAGTTCCTTCAGATAATTCATGTGGTCCGGCGCCTCGACTCCCTCGACCTGTCCCACGCCGTGGCAGAACAACCGTAGCCGGCGCTGGGCACAGATGCGCGGGTCGAGCAGGCGAATGCTGCCGGCCGTGACGTTGCGGGTATTCGCATACGCGGCCAGGCCACGTTCTTCCTGCTGCTCGTTCAGCCGCACCAGGTCCTGGTTGGTCATGTAGATCTCGCCGCGGACCTCCAGCACGGGTGGAACTCGCTTCCCCTTCAGCCGCAGCGGCACATCCTGCAGCGTGCGGACGTTGTGGGTGATGTCGTCGCCCACCTGGCCGTCGCCGCGCGTGGCGCCCCGCACCAGGCGCCCGTCTTCGTAGAGAATCGAAACGGCGACGCCGTCGATCTTCAGCTCAACGACCCACTCGACCTTTTCGCCGTCGAGCAGCTTTTCGATCCGCTTGCCGTACTTGCGCAGGTCGTCCAGCCCGTAGGTGTTCTCGATCGATAACATCGGCAAGCGATGCTCGACCGATCGCAGCTCGGGCACCGGCGCGTCGCCGATGCGCTGCGTGGGGCTATCGGGCGTGACCAGTTCCGGGTGTGCCGCCTCGAGTTGCCTGAGGCGCTCGATCAGCCGATCGTAATCGCGATCGGTGATCTCCGGCGCCGCTTCGACGTAATACTTGCGATCGTGATAGCTGATCTGCTCGCGCAGTTCGGCAATTTCATCAGCGACCTTCAGGGGCATGGCGAGCGGCCGATCTAGATTTGATCCGAAGCTGACCGGCCGAGGATTACGCCTGCTTTCCCACGGCGCCGCACTCCGGCGCCAGGGTCACCGGCAGATTGGCGGCCGAATTGGGAATCAGGCACAGCATTTTCAGCGGCGTGGGGCCGGTATTGCGGAATTGGTGCACGTCGTCCGGCGACACCAGGACCACGTCACCGGCCTTCAGCGGATGCTCGCTGTCGCCTTCGGTCACCACACCGCTCCCTTCCAGGACGTAGACCTCGTGCTCGTAGGGATGGCTATGGCGCGGCGTGTGCCCGCCGGGGGAGAGTTCGAACTGCCGCATGGCGAACGTCGGCGCGCCGTCCGACTCCGACAGCAGCCAGCGGACCGTACAGTCGCTGGCGCCTTCCATCTCGACCGGCTTCGACGGCACGTCTTGCGAGTTCTGAACTTTCATGATCACCTCTCTGCGGTGTGCATACTTGTGTAGGCTTACGACCTCTTGCTTTCGGCCGTCGCCGGGGATTCGCCGAGCTCGTCGGACCGCGGGGCTCGGCCGCGGCTCCAGAGGCTGTCGGTGCCGATGGCCGCCACGGTGAGCACCGCCAGCAGGCTTAATTCCACCACCAGCATCTGGTTGCCGCGCTCGCGCATCAGTTGCCAGAGCGGATGGTCCGAGCCGCCGTGCACCGACGCCAGTTGTGGCTGCATCGATTGGTACGTCATCAAACCGTAAGCGAAAACGGTCAGGACGAAAGCGATGCCTACCACCACCAGCAGCACGTAAAACGGATTGGACTTTTCAGTCTTCTTGGCCATCTTCTCAGCGATTCGTTAGCAAAAGGCGTACGTGTCGATCACCTCCAATTATAGCAGGCCGCCCGTCGGTGAAACCCCACCGGCACGAGCGGCGGTATGCACCACGGCGGCCGGGCTTGTGGCTTCACACGCTTGCGAAGTCAGGCGAGTCCCGGAACTTCATTGCGTTGACCAGCCTTGCGAACACCTCGGCGCGGTGGACGTAATCGCGGAACTGATCGAAGCTCGCGCAGCCGGGGGACAGCAGAATCCGGTCGCCCGGTTGACTCCGCTGCCAGCACCAGTGGAGTGCCTCGGAAAGCGTCTTTTTCCGACTCACCGGGGCGCGGCTCGCATGTTGGGCGGCGGCCACGGTCAGCCGATCCGCCGCGGCACCGAAAAAACATGCCCCGGCCCCATGCCTGGCAAGAGCGCCGGCGATCAGCTCCAGATCCGCGCCCTTATCGTGACCGCCGGCAAGCAGCCAAGTCCGCCCCGCGAGCGTCTCCAGGGCCACCGCGGTCGCTTCTGGCGTGGTCGACTTCGAGTCGTCATAGAATTGCCGCCCCTGAACCTCGCCGATGCAGCCCAGCCGGTGCGGCAGGCCGGGGAACTCGTGCAATGCCCGCGCGATCGCCTGGCGGGTGCAGCCAATCGCCTCCGCCGCCGTCGCGGCCAGCCGGGCGTTCTGCCGGTTGTGTAAGCCAGGGACGCCCAGCCCGTCCAGCGGCGCATCGTCGCGCAGCGACAGCAAGCGCCCTCGCACCAGCGGCATCCACTCCCGCAGCCGCGGATCGTGGTCGCAGAGAATCGCCAGTGAGTCGGTCGACTGGGCGGTCAGGATCCGCTGCTTGGCGCGGACGTACTCGTCCAGCGTGCCGTGCCAGTCGAGATGGTTCGGCGTGCAACCGGTGACGATCGCGACATCTGCGCCGCGGGTGGAGCGACTGAGTCGGGCGAGTTGAAAACTGCTCAGCTCGAGTACCACCCAATCTTCGCGATGCATGGTATCAACGTGCGGCAGCAGGCTGATCCCGAAGTTGCCGCCCAGGTGGCAGGGCCGCCCGTCGGCGCGGAGGATTTCGGCCAGCATCGCGCAGGTGGTGGACTTGCCGTTGCTGCCGGTCACCGCCGCCAGGCGAGTCGGGCAGCCGTCGAGCAGCAGGTCGATCTCCGTAGTAACCGGCACCCCGCGGCTCCGCGCGAGCCGCAGCAGCGGATGCCCCGGCGGCACCGCTGGATTCACGACGACGCAATCGGCCGTCTCGAAGTCGCCCGGGTCGTGCCCGCCCAACCGGTAGCGCTCGATCGGCAGATCCGCAACCGCCCCCAGCGAGTCGGTCAGCGCATCGGCTGGCTGCAAATCGGTCACGGTCACACGCGCACCGCGCTCCGCCAGGTAGCGCACCACGCCCACACCGCCTCCATGGCGTCCGAGCCCCATCACGGTAACTCGCACCTTCTGCAGTTTCGTCATCCATGCCTCGGCCGCTCAGCAAAGCTTCGTCTGAAGGCGCAGCGCCTCCGTGCACGGCGGCCGCGATTTTATGGCGGGTCGTCCATCAGTGGCAATTGTAATTCGCTTCGCCCAAGCTCACTGTTCGAGCTTGCCACGGTCCCCACTGCTTCATCGGCATATTGTCACGAGCGAGCCGCGCGGGCCGTTTCGAGATTTCTAACGTGTGTCCAACTCGTCGGAGACCGCTAACCTTCGTCATGATCGACTTCGCGCCGCAGGCTTAAGAAACCCCCAAGAACGCTACAGGGGCTTCGGAGAATCACTAAATACGACCAAAAAATGATATTGACATCTCGGATGATACCAGTAGAATAAGAACACAATATGACGGTATTTAGCGGGGCCCGGAGCCGTGTGGCCGGGTATCCAAAGGGCCTGCAATTGCGAGATTGTCTCGCGGTGCAACGCTTTTTTGTTGGTGTCGGCCAATTCCGCGAAGCAAGTAAAAAGGAGCGGACATGTAGTGTGAAACCATCTAAAAAAGTAAAATCTCAGCGCGCTCACTCCGCGCGCCGAACTGAACAACCAAAATTCAGTCGCAGTGAGGACTTTTTCAACACTTCACCAAACCGTCCGTTGCAAAAGTCGCACTTGAATTGGCGCCGCGCTCGAGCGTGGGCGCGCTAGGGACGCTGACTTTTGCAACAAACATGGGGCCCCCCTTATAAGGCGCGTTGCAAAAACCTGTTGAAAAACGGAACCCATCTGCGAGCACGTGATGCGTAACCTCGGCAGTTTTAACCTGGGCGAGGTGCTGACCCAATATTCACCGCGCTGCCCACCCGGTGCGGCCCCGAACCAGCGGAGATTTGCACCATGAAACGAACCACGCGAGCGGAAGACCGGCGCGCGGTGCGCTTCGCAGCAGACCTTGCCAAGTGTTCCCGCGACGACCACCATAGGTCCTCGTGCTCGGCACCTGCCAACCCCCGCCAACCGTGACGAGGAATCTTCGTTGAAAGCTTTGCGCGTGGCGGTTCGCTGGGCGGTGTGGGGCGGAACGGCGATTTGTCTTGCCGCTATCCTCATCCACGCGACGGTCCGCGACCGGTGGCTCGGTATCTCGACCTTGTACTACGCCACGCCGCCAGCGGTGGTCGCGATCTTTGGCTTGATATGCGCGGCAGGATGGCTCGTGTTGCGGCGCAGAGCCGCGGCCGCTGCGTTGCTCGTGCTGGCGCTGCTCTGCACCGGTTGGTGGTACCGCGCGTCGTTCGTCGAACATGCCGGCGGTCCGCGGCCGGGGGACCTCGACGTTTTGTTTTGGAATACGGCCCGAGGCTCGCACGGCTGGGCGAAGGTTTTCGCGAATATCCGCCAGCAGCAGCCAGAGATCGTCGGCATCGTCGAAGCCGGCTACCGCGATACCAACTTCGTCGAGCGATGGCGCGAGGCCTTTCCCGAGTACGCCCATTCCGACACCGGTGGCAACATGCTGCTGATGTGCCGGGGGAAGATCACCCGCGCGCATAATGTTGACCTGGGCGACGATGGAACGTACAAGCACGTGCTGGTAGAGATCGACGGCCGCCGGCTGCGAGTGATCCTCGTGGACCTGGCAGCAAATCCCTTTTACTCGCGCGGCCGGCCGCTGGCGCGGCTGACCGAGGACGTCCGGCGGCTGAGCGACGTGCCGCTGATTGTGATGGGCGACTTCAACACGCCGGCCGAGTCAGTGCACTTTCGGTCGCTGCGCAACGAGATGACGCATGCTTTCGAGAACGCCGGCGATGGATACCTACCGACCTGGCCGCTGCCCGTGCCGGTACTCAAGCTGGATCACATCTGGTTCAACGAGCACGTCGCGGTGTCGGCGTGCCGGGCCGGCTGGGCCAGCGGATCCGACCACCGGCACCTGCGTTGCTTCTTGCAGCCGCGCGAGTAGCCGGCCGAGTTGATCAAGCTGAACTCCCACGATTTCAGCTACAGGAGCGCCCGTGCAGCGCAGCGCCGACGTCACTTCCCGAGCTTGACTTCGAATCGGCCGGTGGAATCGGCTGCCGCCCGGGACATGCCGGCCGTGTTGAAGTCCATCGCGATCGTGCCGTCGTGACTCACGGCGATGATGCCGCCGTGGCCCGGCTTGAGCGTCTCGCGGATGATCTGTCCCACCGCGTCGGGCAGACTCTGCTGGCGGTAGGCCATCCGGGCGGAGACGTCATGCGCGATCGCGTTGCGGATGAACTCTTCGCCGACGCCGGTGCACGATACGGCACACGTGCGATTGTCCGCGTACGTGCCGGCGCCGACGATCGGCGAGTCGCCGATGCGGCCGTAGCGCTTGTTCACCAAACCGCCGGTCGACGTGCCGGCGGCCAGGTTGCCGTGCTGATCCAGGGCCACGCAGCCGACCGTGCCCATGTGATCGTCGTCACGCTGTTGCGACGGCGGCTGCTCCGCCTGCACGCGCTGGAGATCGGCGCGCTGATCCGCGGTCGTGAAATACTTGTTGGGCACGCGCTCGACGTCCATCTGATCGGCAAAGGCCTCCGCGCCGTCGGTCACCAGCAGCACGTGCCGCGTCTGGGTCATCACCAGCCGCGCCAGCGAGATCGGGTTTTTCACTGTCCGCACGCCACCTACCGCTCCGCAGGCGAGCGTCGCGCCGTCCATGATCGAGGCGTCCAATTCATGCTTGCCGGCCGCGTTGAGCACCGCTCCGCGGCCGGCATTGAAGGCCGGATCATCCTCCAGGTGGCGGATGACCTGCTCGACCGCGTCGAGGCTCGTGCCTCCCCCAGCCAGGATGTCTCGCCCCAAGGTCAGCGCGGCAGTGAGCGACTTCTCCCGGGCCTGGCGATCTTTGGCCGACCAGCTATCCGGCGAAGAACCGGCTCCGCCGTGGATCACGATCGCGTACCGCAGCGCCTCGTCAGTCAGCTCTTGCGCAAAAGCGGCGGATACCGCCGCGACGATAACGAATCCCATACAACCGGCAGCGAAACATCGCATGGTGGACCTCGAAACTCGTTAGCAATTGGGGCGATAATGAAAGGATGTGGGCACAGTACAAGCATACGCGGCCACTGCGGCCGATGCGATCATGTCCCTGCTTGCCGCAGTCGGCGGCGGATCTCGTCGGAAACCGGCAGCCCCGCTCGACGAAGCGCCGAAAAGTAACCCTCGGGATGATTGAGGTTCTCCAGCGAGTCCAGGTCGGGATCGACGTCGCGCAGCTCGTCGACGGGCACGTGCCGGGTCGGTGCGTTTTCAAACAGGTACACCGGCCGCAGCCGATCGGCCGCCAGCAGCCGCTCGATTTCGCCAAGTACGCTCGTCCGATACACGGCCGCCAGCGGATGATGAAACCGCCCATCGACCGGTACCGCGATGTCATTTTGCTCGAGCAGGTCGAACATCCGCTCGACAAATGCCGGCACCAACAGCGGAACATCACAACTAGTAACGTACGCCGCGTCCACTTGACCGCCGAGCGCGGCTAGGCCGGCGGCGAGCCCCTCCAGCGGACCTCGCTCCGGGCGACGATCGTACGCGAGCAACACTTCCGGCGGCAGAACGGGCAGCTCCTGATCCGTCGCCGCGACGACGCACACCACCTCGACGAGCGGCCGCACCAGCCGCACGACGCGCTGCAACATCGCCTCGTCGCCCATCGGCAGCGTGGCCTTCGGTAGGCCCATTCGCCGGCTCTGGCCGCCGCACAGCACAATCGCACCGTGCCGCAGTGGTTTATCTCTCGCCAAAGAACTCATGCTGTTGGTTCGCAAGGGCGTGATTGTGTGTCGGTAGACAGCCGTCACGGCAGCCGCTAAAGTAGTCGCGCCCGATTGTACGGGATCGTTCGACCGCTTCCCATCCGCCAGGCCTCGCTCAACCCGCGCCGCTGCATGGCCCTCTCGCTCCGCTACACCGGCCAGACGACGGTTCCCGTCGAGATCGAAGGCCTCACGCCGCAGCTCGTTCGGCAGCAATCGCTGGGCGAGATCGAGCGATTCGAGATTTTTCACGGCAATCGCAAGCTGCCGCTGGCCGAGATGTTCCAGCTCAGCGGCGACCCGAGCGACGGCCAGATGCACTTCGAAGGCGACCTGTCCGGCGTGCACTGGATCGGGGCGCACATGAGCGATGGCCGTATCGAGATCCACGGCAATGCCGGCCGCCACTTGGGCAGCGAGATGACCGGCGGCGAGATCCACGTCGAGGGCGACGCGGGCGATTGGGTCGGCGGCGAGATGCACGGCGGGCTGATCCACGTGCGGGGCAGGGCAGGGCACCTGATCGGAGCCGCCTATCGCGGCAGCCGGCGCGGCATGACCGGCGGCACCATCCTGATCGGCGGCAGTGTCGGCAACGAGACCGGCCACACCATGCGCCGCGGCTGGATCACGATCGGAGGAGCGGCCGGCGACATGGTCGGCTTCAACCTGATCGCCGGCACGATCCTGGTGCTGGGCGAGTGCGGCATCCGGCCCGGCGCCGGTATGCGCCGCGGCACGATTGGCCTATTCGGCAAGCCACCCGATGAGCTTTTGCCCACCTTCCGCCACGCCTGCCGCTTCCGACCGCCGATGCTGCCGCTTATCGCGCAGCGGCTGGCGTCGCATAAGTTCACATTCGATGCCACGCTAGTCGACCGGCCGGTCGACTTGTATCACGGCGACTTTTTGGAAGGGGGGCGCGGGGAAATTTTGATTGGCGTGGAAGGATGAGTCGCCGTAGCTGAGCTGGTGAGAATTCAAACTTGCTCCAGTTCAGCCGAACTCTCACGAGACCGTCACGAGTCCAGCTACAAGGTGGCACAGACATTCCTGTCTGTGCGTATTCTTTCACTCCCTCGCCCGTGAGGAGAGGAAGCAGCGGTAGATGAACTGGTGAGAATTCAGTAGCGTCACGGGTGGCTCGCCTTGTCCGGCCGCGCCGCTCGCGTCGACATGAATCTGTCAGCTAATCGAATTGCAATGACGACATTCTACTGCGAATCGGATGAATCGGCTGGTTCTTCGCCGAACCAGGGCGTTACGGTTACGGGAGCTCGCATCGACTCTTTAAGTTCAAGTTCAAAGAGTTGTTCCCTCAGAACGTCGAGTGACTGCCGGCGTTGTTTTATCTCGCGCTGCAGTTCTTCGGTGCGGCGTTCGGCGACCACCTGCTCTTGGAGTTGGTGTGTCAATTCCGCTATCGTTTCCTCCGCTTCGGCGATGCGTCGTCGGTTCGCATCGCGTTCGATTGCAAAATTAAGCAATTCAACATTTAACCTTTGCAACTGCTGCTGCTGGACCGATTCCTCCCCTTGTGACGACTGCGCGCGGAACAAATCGATCTTGGCCGCGGCGAGTGCTGCCTGGATGCTTGCCACTTCGCTCTGGCTGATGGTGGCCGCTCGTTGAAGTACGTCCGCCCGTTCCAGTTCCTGCTCCCGAATCTTCACGATCTTTTCGAGCTCTTCAATCAATCTCTGACGCACGGGATCGTTCTCGGATTCCTCACGCAGTAGGGCGATCTGTTTCTGAATGGCATTTTGGCGTGCTTCGGCGGTGACAATGTCCGACTGCAACTGCCGGCGTTCTGTACGGGCGGCTTGCAGGCTCTCTTTCAACATATCCGCCGGTGCGGCATCGTTCAGAGAGCTTTGTCGAAGGCGACTCTCCAGATCTTCCAGATGTACTTCCGACTTGTCGATCATGGCCTGCAGGCGATCTCTCGCCGAGTTCGTTCGGCTTGCGGCGAGTCGTTCGTACGAGTGCCGTATGGACTTCTCCAACTCGACGCGAACGGAATCCCAAATCTCTCGAAAGTCATCCTTCGGCGTTTCTTTCGGCACTTGCACCACCAGCCGCCCCACGTATACCCCGGACGATTGCTCGACCACTTCCCCTTCGAAACCGGAGTCGGCCCAAAAAATCGCTCCCAACAATCTCTTCGGATCGGACTCGCTTTGTTCAATCCGCGCCACAACTCGCTCTTTGAACTCTGGCTGGCGTAACAAATCTAAAATGAGCCGCGCACCAGGCTGCAGTAGCTCAGGATCGAAGCTAATAACAACCGGCCGGTCGATTGACCATGCATTTTGGTTGTTCATGTCAAAGGAAAGTATCGTCTCCTCCTGTGCCGCGACCGGCTGCGCAACGAAAGCCGACACCAGCACCAACCCAAGCACCGTTATCCACCAGCGGTATCGCATTACATTTCTCCTCGATCGAGGTTGTTCACATTTTTCAGTCGAATCTGGGCCAGCTCCGCCCAGCGGGTGTTCGGGAACTGCTCGGCCACGTTGCGGTACTCCGCCGCGGCGGCGGCTGGTCCGTCCGATTCGGCCAGCCAATCGGCGCTGGTTAGCAGGATTACCGCCGTGCGCTCGATCTCACGCTGCATCTCCCAATCGGCGTCCATACGGCCGGCCAATCGCCGCAGTTCCGCCCGCTGGTGGTTGAGCTGACGTTCGAGCTTCATCCGCCGCACAACCGCCTCGTGAAACTCTGCCTGACGGCGCAGCTCTGCCAACTCCGCCGTTAGTCGCTCGACGTCTACCGGCGGATCATTGGCGACAGCATGTTGCTGTCCAACCGCAGTGGCCGGACGACTCGGCGTGTGATCACGATCGGCGACCACTTGCTCCCGCCGGTCTTGCCCTTGCCATGCATCGGCGGTCCACCAAGCGCCGGCAACCGCAATAAGCACTATCGCCGCACGTGCAACGTAGCGCCTCCGACGGCGCTGTGCCAGCAACTGGGTCAGCCGCGCGGCATCCAAATCCGGCACGGCAGAATCGCCCACCTCCGCGTCGGCGTTGCGCAATATCTTTTGAAGTTGTTCGTCGTCCATCACTTAAAGCTCAACATCACCAAGTTCGGTCTTCAGCTTCTTTCTCGCACGGCTCAGCCGCGTATCGACCGCGCCGCGAGACAGTCCCAGCAGCCGCGACACTTCCTCGATTGGCAGCTCCTCCAGATAGTGCAGCACGATCACCTCGCGGTAGCGATGCGGCAGCCGGGCGACCGCCGCCTGCACGGCCTGGCCCTGTTCCGTTCTTACGACCGCCGCATCGGCCCGCTCTGCCTCGGCCCCACCGGACGACTCCACTTCGCTTCGCACGCGATGCAGCCGCCGCAGCCGGAACCACTGCGTGCGCCGATGGCGGCGGCAGTGGTTCACCGCGATGGCGGTCAGCCAGGTCGCCAGGCGGCTTTCGCTACGGAACTGGCTCCGCTTGGCCAGCGCCGTGACGAACACCTCCTGTACGACATCGGCCACGTCCTCCGGCCACGCCAGCAGCCGATGCACCTGCCGCGCGATCTGCGGCGCGTACCGCTGGACGACCTCGTCCAGTGCCGCCGGATCGCCGGCCACCAGCGCCCGGGCAAGCCGGTCTTCCTCCGGATTCGACGCCGCCGCCGGAGGGCGTGCGACCGCCTGGACGTCCGGTCGCCGGGCTGCATCAGTCATCGCTGGAGACATTAGACGCACCCGGGGGTGGGTTTCTTACAGGGCGGAAGCAAAAAACCTGCTTGCCACTCGATGTGTCAATCAATCCGCCAGCCACGCCTCGCGGTGCTCGGCCACGAAATGGTCGTCGTGCAGGTGCGGATAGGCGGCATAGATGCGGTCGATCTCCTCTGCCTGGCCGGGACTGAGAGACTCGCTCGGATCGAGCATCCAGGTTCCTTCCAGCAGCCCCTGCCGCCGCAGCACCTCGTGGATTCCCGGAATGCAACCGGCAAAGCCGCCGGCCGCGTCGAACAGGGCCGCGTTGCAGTCGGTCACCTCGACGGCCAGCCGCAGAAGCTGGGCGTCCGCAGCGCCGGCCTGCTCGACGACACGGTGGCAGCGCTGCAAAAGTTCGACCGCCCGGCGCGTCCACACGGCCCAGTGGCCGAGCAGCCCGCCGACGATGCGGCGCTCGACCGCGCCGCCGGCCGACTCGAAGCGGTACGGAGTGACCAGATCGAGGACGATGTTGTCGTCGTTGCCGGTGTACAGGGCGATATCGACGCGGCCCGACTCGGCGATCGCCCGAACGCAGTCAATCGTCTGGTAGCGGTTGAAGCAGGCGACCTTCACCGCCACCACGCTGTCGATCTCGGCGAAGCGTCGCCAGAAGGAGTACGGCAGCTCGCGGCCGCCGACGTGCGTGCCCAAGTAAAAGCCGAACATCGGCAGCACGTCGGCTACCTGGCGGCAATGGTCGATCAGCGTATCCTCCGACGCGTCCTTCAGCGCCGACAGGTTGAGCAGCCCCGTGTGAAACCCGGTCTCGCGCAACAGGCTCGCCTCGCGCACGGCCTGCGCCGTATTGCCGCACACACCACCCACCCGGATCAGCGGCTGCTGGCGCTGTGCATCGAGCGACTGCAATACCTCAGCGGAGAAGCGCAGCAGCGGCTCGAACAGCCCGTGGGCCGGATCGCGGATGGCGAACTGCGTCGTATGCACGCCGATCGCCACGCCGCCCGCACCGGCCGCCTCGTAGTATCGCAGTAGCGCCTGCTGGCGCCGCGGATCAAACTTCCGCTGCGCATCGAGCGCCAGCGGCACTGCCGGAATGACGGTGCCGCGCCGCAATACTTCGCTGACCGTTTGTGGAATGCTACTCATGGCTATGCTTCAAAACTGCCCGTCGCGGACTTCGAACTTGGTTGGCTTGCCGTGCGTTGGGCCTCCACGACCGATCCAATCGGCGATCCACCGGATGATTTGCCCTTCCGGAATAATGGGTCGACCAAACAACTCGTAGGCGCGCCGTCCGTTGCTGAGCAGGGCGGTCTCCGCTTCGCGACCTTCAATTGACACGGACTGGCCAAGCTCCTGTCCCAGTTGCTCCGCCACGTCGCGGACGCGGAGTGTTTCCGGCCCGGCGACATTCACCACCAGCGGCGGACTGGCAGCGTGCTCCAGCGCCAGCAGCGACATCGCATTGGCGTCGCCCTGCCAGATGGCGTTGAAATAGCCCATCGTCACATCGACCGGCTCGCCGGCTGCCACTTTTTGGGCGATGTCGACGATGATGCCGTACCGCAGCTCGTGAGCATAATTCAGCCGGAGGATCGCCGCGGGAAAACCGTACTGTTCGCTAAAGTAGCCCAGCAGCCGTTCGCGCCCCACGGCGCTGGCCGCGTATTCGCCGATCGGCTCGAGCGGATCCTGCTCGCGCGAACCTCCCGAGTCGATCGGGACAAGCGGATAGACGTTGCCCGTCGAAAAGCCCACGATGCGGCTGCGGCCGAACTTCTGACATACCAGGCCCGGCAGGAAGCAGTTGGTCGCCCAAGTGGCACCTTCCTGACCGTACGAGCCGAACTTCCGCGCCGCCATGTAGACGATGTTCTCGACGTCGGGCAGTCGAGCGAATGCATCGGGGTCGAATAGATCGCAACGTATGATCTCGATGCCGTCGGTCTCGAGCGAATCGGCCACCGCAGGCGAAGAGAACCGCGACACAGCGATTACCCGCCGCGCCACCCCCGAGGCGTCACACGCCCGGCGGGCCATTCGTGCCAGCGACGGCCCCATCTTGCCGCCTGCGCCGATCAGCATCAGATCGCCTTCCAGCCGGGCCATCATCTCGACCAGGCGCCGCGGCGGTCGGCTGAGAGCTTCTTCCAGTTGCTCGGTGTTCTCGATCCGCTCGGGCAGATCGAACTCGGTGGCGGCTTGGGCTCGGGCGTTCATGCCGCCATTAAATCAGCGTCCGCCGGCGCGAGCAACGGAAAACCCGAGCGACGCCAGGTGACGCCGCGCTTCTGCTTCCTGGAGCAGCCGCGCGAACGCCTCCACCGCCGGCCGGTCGCGCCGGGTCTTCGGAACGACGAAGTCGTACAACTCGTCCTCCAACGGCAGAAACGCCAGCCGCTCGTCCCGGGCGACCGTCTCGATCGCGATGCCCCAGTCGGCGCGGCCTTGCAGCACGGCCGCGGCCACCGCGTTGTGGTTTTTGGCTTGCACCGCGTAGCCGGGCGGTTGTGCTCCGGCAAGCGCTCGGTCGATCAGAATCCGCGTCCCGCTGCCGCGATTGCGGTTGATCATCGTGCACTCGGGGTCGGCCAGCGCCGCGGCGATCGCCTCGTGCACCGACTTGCCCGCAAATCGTGCGTCGCCGGCGCGGCAAACGATCCCCTGCTTGCGGCCATAGCCGCTGAGCAGTTCCAGCTCGTCGGTCAGCAACGGGCGGTTGTACTGGCCGGTGGCGGGATCCAAGAGGTGAATGCCTGCGATATCGCACTCGCCGCGCCGGGCCGCGTCAAGTCCCGCTGTACTGCCGACGGCCAGAAACTTGCTCTTCCAGCCTTGCTTCTGCAACCGGCCCAATAGGTAGTCAAGCCCGACACAGTGGCTGCCGATCACCACCAGGTCCGCCACCGCCAGCTCCGGCGCGATCAATTGCACTGCGACGGTACTCCCGGCGTCGACGATCTCGGTGTGTCGCCCGATGGTGACAAAGCCGTCGGCCCGGCTGAAGGTCGTCACCGATCCCGAGCCCTTTCCCATTGGATAGGCGATTAGTTCGTCATCGGCGGAGACGAGCCCGACCAGGAGAAACTCCGTGCGGCCGATCTCCGAGTGCACCTTGACCGCCAGGCGGGCGTCGCGCGTCGCCGCACGCTGACTGGACCGCCCGCCCAACGTGCGAATTACCGGCGCCACGAACTCGTGAAATGTGAAGATAGCGGACGTCGGAAAGCCAGGCAGGATCACCACCGCTTTTCCGCCATGCGACGCCAGGCAGATCGGCTTTCCTGGCTTGAGCGCCACGCCGTGCGCGACTATGCCCGGCGAGGTGCGCTCCGCCACCACCCGATAGGAAAGATCGCCTTGCCCCTTGCTTGTTCCGCCGGAGAGCAGCACCAGATCGGACGAGGCAATTGCCTCATCGAGCCGCGCCGTTAACAGCGCCCGGTCGTCCGACACGATTCCCATCGGCAGCGGCACGGCGCCAAGCTCGCGCACCGCGTCGGCGAGGATCTGCGCGTTGGAGTCATAAACCCGCCCGGGCTGCATCAGATTGCCGGGTGCAACGAGCTCGTCCCCGGTGGACATGATTGCCACATGCGGCCGGCCGATGACCGAAACGCGAGCGACACCCACCGCGGCCAGGACGCCGGTCTCTCGGCTAGTCAAGAGTTGGCCTCCCCAGAGGATCGTCTCGCCGCGAGCAATGTCCGTACCCGCGAAGCTGACGCCGAATCCGGCCGAGACTGCCTTGTACACCGCCAGTTCGACGCCTTCCTCGACCGTGTGCTCGACCATTGCGACCGCGTCCGCTCCGCGCGGCAACATCCCGCCAGTGGCAATGCCCATAGCGGTTCCAGGCTCAACGCTCGCGGCAGGGGCGCTGCCGGTGATTACCTGTTCATCAAGCAATCGCAGACGCCGCGGCTGTTCCTCAGAGGCCCCGAAAGTGTCCTCCGCGCGCACCGCGTAGCCGTCGTAGTTCGACCGATCGAACGACGGTACGTCGACCTCGGCCACGACATCGGCCGCCACAATCCGGCCCAGTGCGTCGTAGAGCGGTACGGTCTCTGCTGGAAGGGGAGCGAGATCGAGCACGGCATGGAAGCGGCGCTCCGCTTCATCCCGATCCACTACCTGAAGGAATTGGTCCTGACCGCTCATGTCGATCCTTTGCGTGTTTCGGTCGCACGTAAGCGGTATCACAAAGGGTGCGTCAAAGCGGCGGCGCCGCCAGGTGCGATGCATCATATAGATAGACCGTCACCTCGGCGCCGGGCGGATAGCCCTCGCTGTCGGCCGGCACCACGACGAACCCGTCTGCGCGTGTGGTCGAGCTGAGCACCGACGCACCACCGATTGACAGCGGCTCGACTCGGCCCTGGGCGATCTTCACCCGGGCATAGTCGAGGCGGCCCACCACGGAGACGAGCTTCCGCGCCAGCGGCAGCCGGTGCTGGTGATACGGCCACTGTGCCCGTCGGCCACCGAGCAAACGTATCGCTCTTCCCGCGAAGAAATCATAGGCACACAGGCACGAGACGGGATTGCCCGGCAGCAGGATCACCACACGTCCGTCGACGTGTCCCAACCCCGTGGGGCTGCTGGGCCGCATGGCGATGCCGTGAATCGCCAACTCGCCGTGTTCCGCCACCAGGAGAGGCGCATAATCCTCCTGACCAACGCTCGATCCGCCGGACACGAGCACCAAGTCGGCTTCGTCGCGCAGCGCCGCCGAAATCGCCGCCGGCTCGTCGGGGACGATGCCGGGATGGATGGCGATCCCGCCGTCCCGGGAAACGAGCGCCTCTAGCATTGGCCCGTTCGCATCAGGGATCCGGCAGCCGCTGGGTCGCTCGCCGGCAGGTAACAGTTCATTACCCGTGACGACGATCCGAACTCGGGGGCGGCGGACGACGGATACTTCGCCGATTCCGATCGAGGAGAGCAGTCCCACGTCCTGTGGCCGCAACAGCCGGCCGCTGGGCAAAACCCGACTGCCGGAAGCGACATCTTCGCCGCGGCGTCCGACGTGCTTGCCGGGCGAAACATCGACCAGCGCATGAAGCTCCGGTCCCTTGACTTCGGCAACTTCTGCCGGCAGCACTGCGTCGGCTCCCGGCGGCAGGGGCGAGCCGGTCATGATTCGCACCGCTTGCCCCGGCTGCACCGGATCGGCATACGCTCGGCCTGGTAGTGCTTCCCCGATAATCGAGAGCCGCAGCCGGTTGTAGCTCGACGCGCCCTGAACGTCCGCGGCCCGGACAGCGAAGCCGTCCATCATCGCGCGATCGAAGTCCGGTACGTCCACGTCGCTGGTGATCGGCTCGCTCAGTGTCCGGCCGGCCGCCGCGCGCAATGGTACCCGCTCGCACGGCAAAGCGCTACAGTTCCCGTCTAGCCACGCCAGGGCGTCCTCGACGGTCGTTCGCCGGGCGAAGCCGCGCATGCGTACATCGGACGTGGGCGGGCGGTGTCCGGGGGAGTCGCTCATCGGGCGAGGCGCTTCCAAGGGGGGCATCCAGCGAATATGAGCCGCCCAAAAAAGTGATAGTAGTTATCGTTTTATCATTGAACGCTTTGGCTTGGCTTTTCGAGTTCAGCCTTTGCGGGCACTTTCGCTGAAAGCCGGACGGCCCCCGCTGGCTGCTGTCGGCGTGGCTGCTCGGTAACGTCAGCGCTCACCCGACACACTGGGCCTGGGCCGGACCCCCTTTGGCATTGCTGGGCGAGCCCCACACGTAGCTCCTGGAGCTTGAGTGGCGCGAATTTGCGGGTGATAACGCGCTATCCAGCTCCCCCAATTGCCCCGGACTCTCGAAAATCAAATCGAAATTTGGACTTTCATGGCGGTCTGGTGTAGAATTCTGTACATTTAAGTTCCGGTTGGACGTCGACATCGTTTCGCGGTAGCCGCTACCATTATGTCACGCCCGGGATTAATACAAGTAACCTTTGTTGGCTAGGGAGATTGCCCGCCAATGACGCTTCGACCTTACGAACCGCATCAATTGGATTACCTCAGCCTCCGCCTCGTGGACTTGTGCGGGCGACTGCGCCGCATGGCCGAACGATGCCGAGATGAGGATCTCGAGTCAATTCCGCTAAACGACAAGAAAGCAATCGAATGGTTGGAAAACCTTGAGGTCTGGGTGCAAAAGGCGGAAGGTTCGTTCGAACGCACACTGACGCGTCACCGCGCCGCGCAAGTCGCTGAACGCATGCAACGACAGCGTGAAAAGCGAGAACGAGAACGCGAACGCACGAAATAGCCGCCGGCACGGCGCGCCGTGCCGCCGCCCGCGTTGTACTCACTCGACAGCGACGGCCTCTCCTTTCCGCCGGCCCCCGCCGGCGGCATTTCTCTACCGGCTATTCTGTCCAGGTAATTTCTGCCTGCTACGTAGGGTGCGCCAGTTTTGGCTTCCAGTGCAGGGCCCGCTGCGCGAACTCCACCCGAAGACCTTCCACCGCCGAAGCTAATGATGGCATGGATCGCCATCGAATTGGGAAACGGAGTTTTGCCTGGCCTCGCGCGGGGATCTCTGCCATGCCTGTCGACTTCATACACTCGACCATCGGGATGATGTTCGTGGCCATTTGGTTTCTGATCGGAGGCATCATGGTGCGCGATCGCCATTGAGGCGGCGCTGCCGCTGTCAATCGCGGTGCTTGCGAATCCGTCGCGCCGCTGCCTCACCTTCACTCCATCGGGAACGGAACCGTGCCGTCGAGATACCGCCAGTTCTTGATAAACGCGATCAAGTCCGCCATCGCCTGGATGTCGATCTCCCGCTCCAGTCCCTCGGGCATGAGTGAGACGCCGGTGGTGCGCAGTTGGTCCAGGTCGTCGCGCAACAGGCTCGCGCTCTTTCCGTCCTGCTGGAGCAATGTGATGCCTCCGGCGCTTTCGCTCGTCACGATTCCGGTGAGCACCTGCCCCGTGCGTGTGACCACGGCGTATGATAGATAATTCGCGTCGATCGCACGGTTGGGATCGAGGATGTCGGTAAGCAATTGCTCGGGCGACTTGGTGCGCGAATCGCCGATGTCGGGCCCGACGTTCACCCCCAGGCCATCGATCCGGTGGCATGAGGCGCAGGACTTCTCGAATACTTCGCGGCCGCGCCGTGCTTCACCATCGGTCTCCAGCGCCGCCCGATAGCGATGCAGCACTTCGTCCCGCGGATCGGCTGGCGAATGGTCGATCACCCGCTTCGCGAAACTCCGAACGTCCGCACGAGGATGATCAATCAACCGCTGCCGAGTGAGCGGGTCGAGCCCCGCCGCCGCGACTTGGCCCTGCTCGATCGCCTGGAGCAGCGCCCGAGTATGCTGCGGCGATTTCAGCAATCCGCTAGCGAGCGCTCTCCGCACTGCTGGGGTTTCCGCATCGAAGCGCGCGAGTAGCGCCTGCCCGATATGGGGCGAGTCATGCGCGGCCGCCGCATCAATCGCCTGCATACGCACTTCCACGACCGGCTCCTGGCGAGCCATATCGAGCAGCACGGGCAGCGCTACTGCTTCCGGCCCCTGCCCGAGTAATCGCACCGCCGCCACGCGCTGCGAAGCCGGCGCATTGCGGTCGCGGGCCAATTCTGCCGCGGAAGAAAATGCAGCCTCCAGCCGCGGACCGATGTGTTGCACACTCGCATTCAACCGCTCTGCCAGGCCGGCGAGCGACTCGCCCTGTGTGGCCAACCCCTCCGCTAGCCCCAGTAGTATCGGGAGCTGAAAGCGTTGACAAACTTCGCCTGGCTTCAGATCAAGCGCCGCGGCGAGTGCAACGACGATCTGCGATTCTTTCCCGCTGCGCCCCGCTTGTGCCGCGAGCTCGCCGACGAGCAGCCGAACGCCATCGGAACCGGTTTGCTGCCTTTGGTCGACGAGCTCGATAATCTCGCGGCAGAGCTTGCCCGGATTTTCACCGGCGGCCAGTCGCGCGGCCCTCCGCTGCCAAGAATCGTCCGCACCTTGCAGCGCCAACCGCAGCCACGCATCGCCGCCAGCGCTGTCATCTCTTTCCAGTGCGCCGAGCGCCAACGCGACGCGGAAGCGCACCGCGGCGTCGGGATCGCCGGCCATGTCAAGCAGCTTGCGCTGAACGTCCCGCCCCGCCGAACGCTTTGTCGCTGAAGTAACAGCCGAGGCGCGGACGCGGGGATCGTTGTCGTTCAGCGCCACGGTCAGGAGAGAATCGTCCAGCGCCCCCAGCACGTCTAGCGCCCATAGCGCGTGCAGTCGTGCCAAGGGACGAGAATCGTCGCGGAGCATTGCCGCCAACTGTGGCGCCACATCGGAACCGCTCCGTTCGGCGAGCAGTCGCGCCGCCGTCCAGCGTCGCCAGGCGTTGGCGTCGCCCAGCAGCGCCGCCAGTTCTTGATCGCTGTAGGTGGAAAGCTGTTGAGGCCCGCGCTGGACCGGACCATCGCGCCGGACGATCCGCCAGATCCGTCCGCGGTCGTCACCGAGTCGCAGGTCCTCTCTCGCGCGCAATTCTTGCGGCATCCATTCGGGATGCTCGATGACCGCCCGATACATGTCCACCACGTACAGCACACCATCCGGACCGCTGGAAAGATTCACCGGGCGGAACCACGCGTCGTCAGAGGCCAGAAACTCGACGCCTTCCCGCACCCGGCGGCTGCGGAAGGTCGCTCCCTCGGACTGCACCACCTCGCAGTGGACTAGGCTCCCAGTCGGTTCGCAAACGAAGGCGCTGCCTCGATATTCCTCCGGCAGCATATCCCCGCCGTAGATGAACGCGCCGCATGCTGCCGTGAACTGCCCGGCGTGCAGCGTCGAAGTCGTCCAAGCATCCGCAATCGGATACACGCGGGATGCGTCGCCCGCCGCGGCGACATCCTGAACAGCAGTGCGTATCGCCGCCAGCGGGCTCAGCGCCAGATGCTCCTGCTCCAGCACGACGTGCACCAGCGGATTGCGATTGCTGCAAATGAAGCGATTACCGGCCGCGTCGAAGGTTAAACCGAACTGCCCATTGCCGGAGACCGCCTCGTGTACGCCGCCGTCCGGGTCGAAGCGAAAGTCCCGGGAACTTATGTCGACTGGTGGACCGTCCGGCCGCCGGGCGTCGATGATCTTGCCGCCCCGCAGTCCGCCCGCCACATAGATACGCCCGTCGACGAACCAGCGAGGGTGATTCGCCCGCAGTTGCGTATTCTCCTCCGCGAAGCCCCGGTACCATGTCTCGCGCACGTCGGCGCGGCGATCGCCGTCGCTATCGCGCAAGTACACAATTTCGCCCTGGCACGTGACGATCACCCCGCCGCGCCATGGTTGCAAACCGGTGGGGAACTCCAGCCCGTCGGCGAATGTCAGCGCTGCGTCCATTCGCCCGTCGCCGTCGCGGTCCTCCAGAACGCGAATCCGCGAGCGGCTCGACTGTCCCTCGCGCGGACCGGTGGGATAGTCGCGCATCTCGACGACCCACAGCCGACCGTCTTCGTCGAATCGCGCCTCGATTGGATCGACTACCAGCGGCTCGGCGGCGACCAGTTCAATACGCAGATTGTCCGGCAGGCGAAACCGTGCCAGCGCGTCTTCCGGCGAAAGTGGACCCCTCGCAAGGGGTGCTTTGCTCGTGCTGCCCTTTTGCGCGCGGACCTCTTGCCCCACCGCCGGCCGCGCGGCCGCCAGCAGAAACAGCAGGACAAGCACTCGCCAGTTCGCCGTGTGCATCGCATCTCCTCAACGCCGTACTACTCGTGAAGTTCTTCCAGCAACTGCACGGCCGTCTCGACCAGCGTTTCGCCGCTGCCCGACTCCACGCGGGAGTTGACCGTCTCGTAGCTCCCCTCGGCGAAGGCCTTGTGCGTAGGAATGTAGCCGGGCGCATCGTTGCAAAGTTCGATGACGATCGTCGAAGAAAACGGCGACGCCTCCTTGATCGCCAGCCCCAGTTCCACAAATACCTCGCCCGGCAACCCGACGATGGCCAAATCGCGGCTGAGCCGAAACACCTGCACGTCCAGCGGAATCGTCTCTCCCTTGCGCAGCTCGATCGCCATGATCTTGTAGGCCTGTACCTGTTCCAGAAACGACAGCTCGCGAGTGCCGATCTTGTACATGTCCTGCCGCGCCTGCTCCACTTCGTCGGGTGAGAACTGCTGCAGCGCAACGTCGACTGTTGCGGCGCGGACGGCCAGTGCGGGTGACTCGATCGCCTTGAGCTTCGGCCAATGCTCAAGCACGCTTTCCGCGAGCGTCTCGCCAAGGTGCCGAGCCAGATCCTGGCCCGAGAGCCGCGACTCGGCCGTCACGTCTATGTGATTGATGTCGCCGCAGGTGCCGGCGCCGAACAGCGACGTCACCTCCGGCCCCAGTTGGGCGCGCAGCTTCTTTTCCAGATACAACGGATAGTCGGCCGAATACTCCGTGCCACCGACCGTATCCAGGTGCAAAGCGAACACGCTCAACACCGCCAGCGGGTTTTCCGCATCGGACTCCGTGAAGCAAACGACGCTGAGTTGCGGATCGATTGGACCGCATGGCCGCACGATGTCGGGATTCATGCGTCCGGGATTGAATCGCACCGTGCCGTCGCGCATGACAAAGCGGCGGTTGAACGAAATGCCCTCTTGCAGCGCGGTGCCGGCTTTCAGGTTCACCGGCCGCGCGGCAGTTCGCGCTGAATCGATCACTTCGAGCAGCGATTGCCGCAGTTTCTCGGCGTAGTCGATCTCTTCGCGAGGATCTCGCCCGTACTTCTCGATCGCGGCCTCGTGGAAGTGTTTTCGCAGCGCGCCGGCGTACAGCGGTCCGGTGTGCGAGTGCGTGGCAGCGAGCAGCACGCTCCCCGGCTGGGTCTCGAGCCGACGGGCTGCCTCGCGCCGCACCGGCCGGGAGACTTCGGGAAAGATGCCGATCAGGTCACAAAATACGAGCACCGCCTGCGTGTTACCCTGGCACAGATAGAGGGCCTTGGCCTGCAGCGGGTCGTGCGTGCCGGTTGCGCTGCGTTCGCTGAAGTAGCCGCTCATACGGTAACCGGCCGGCGGAGTTATATCCGTCACCGCCACGCCTGCTTGCAGCGGCTCGTTCTGTGCTGCCTTGGACGGCGCGGGCAGCGCCAAAGCCGTCATGGTCAGCGTGATGATGCCCGGCGCGTGTGCAAGCCATCTCAGGCGAAAGTTCATCATCATCCAACTCCGGTTCGACGTGAAGCGAATGGCGACGCGTTCTGGACTTCGGCACCCCGTTGGGGGCACCCGCGGCCGGCCTACTATGATAACCACCTGGCTTCGCCGCTGGCCACCAACGCGCGCCGGACCCTTTCTCGCAAGGCTCAATGGACAAGCGGCGAGCGACGACCTAGCCTGGGACGATCAAGCACGCTCTCGGCCACGACTAACTCTCACCTGCGCACTGTCTACGGCTGCCATGGGCACGATTCATCCCCCCACCCCGGTGCTGATTGTGCTCGCCGCATTCAGCCGACACGCTGTCGCCCTCGACTGGGCCCAGGATTGCGCCGCCCAAACCTGGGGACCCATTGCGCTGGCCAGCGAGCGGTTCGACTTCCGGGAGACCGACTACTACCGGCCGTCGATGGGTGCGGACCTGAAGAAGGTGTTTTGGGCATTCGAGCGGCTGGGCGACCCGGCCACGCTGCCGGCCATGAAGCATCTGACGGGCCGCTGGGAGCAGGAGTACGTGGGGCAGTCACCGCACGATGAATCGCGCCCGCTGAATCTGGACCCCGGCTATATCACGGAGGCGAAACTGGTGCTGGCCTCCACGAAGGATCACGCCCATCGGATCTACATGGCCGACGGCATCTATGCCGAGGTGACGCTGCACTTCGAGCACCGCCAGTGGCGTGCCTTGGACTGGACCTTTCCTGACTATCGTCGGGAGGACTACCAGGCGTTCTTCACCGAGTGCCGCGATTACTTGCGGCGGCGTCGCCGTGGCCGCTAAAGCGTCCTGCCGCGGCAACTCCGCGGAATTGGCAGCCGCTGACTTGTATTCGCCCGCGCGACCAGTTTCAATTGTTGGTGGCAATCCGCACCGGACATGACGGGGATGCCCAACTCACTTGATGCTCTCTCACACGAGGTACCGGCCATGACGCTTCGCCACTGGATTCTCGCCCTGTTGATGCTGGCCCTGGTTGCTCCTGCCGCCCGTGCGGCCGACGACGAGGAAGGCTTTAAGCCGCTGTTCGACGGCAAGACGCTCGAAGGCTGGGAGGGCAACCCGAAGTTCTGGTCGGTACGCGATGGCGCCATCACCGGGCAGACGACCGCGGAGAATCCGACGCGCGGCAATACGTTTATCATCTGGCGCGGCGGGGAGGTCGGTGACTTCGAACTGCGGCTCAAGTACCGCATCGTCAATGGCAACAGCGGCATTCAGTACCGCAGCAAGGAAGAGGATAATTGGGTGGTCGGCGGTTACCAGGCCGACTTCGAGGCGGGCGATACCTACTCCGGCATCCTCTATGAAGAGCGGGGGCGCGGCATCCTGGCGGAGCGGGGCCAGAAAGTCGTCATCCAGCCCGACGGCGAGAAGGAAGTCGTCGGCATGGTCGGCGATCCCGACGAAATTCAGGCCGCCATCAAGAAAGAAGATTGGAACGACTACACGATCGTTGCTCGCGGCAATCACCTCACGCACGCCATCAATGGCAAGACGACAATCGACGTGACCGACAATCAAGAGTCACGCAGTGCTGCCTCGGGCATCTTGGCCTTGCAGCTTCACGCCGGACCGCCGATGACGGTGCAGTTCGAAGACATCCGCATCAAGCCGCTGGGGACGAGTGAATAGTAGTGAGCCCGGCGCTCCGGGTGCCACTGTTTTCCGTGCCCAGCAGTGCTCTTTTTTGTCCTAGCGAGTGAGCGTCCGCCCGTACCTGCGGCATTGAATTACATCTCAGCGCTGACCGCTTCCCGTGCCTCCAGCACGTTCTCGACCAGCCGCTCGACGTACTGCTCGTCGATGAACGGCGAGAGAATGTACGACTTCAGCGCGAGGATCGGCTCGCCGTAGTCGGTGTGACGGTAGCAGTTGGTCATCGAGATGTGAACGCCCTCGCCCTGCATGGCCCGCCCGTGCAGGTACTGGAAGATGCGCCGGTTGTACTCGTTGTGGGCCAGCAACTCTTCACGAGCGGCCGGATCGGTCCGTTGGCGGTCCTCAATCGTCCAAGTGTCGACGCCGTCAGGATAGGCGCGGAACAGCGTCACCGTGCCGAAGTTGCCATCGTTGAGCACGGTAGTGGAGTCGTGCCCCTCGAGATGCTCGCGCAATAGCTCCGCCATCTCGACCAGGTGCCCAAGCAGCACCCGCATGCCGGTCTTGCCGAACAGGTGCAGATTCGCATATGCCGCTAGGATGCCGCTGCCGCTGCGCGAGGTCTCCAGCGTATAGACGCCGGGATGACGCTCACCGGTCTGGAACAGGTAGGGCATTTCATCGCGTCCGCGGATCAACAGTTGCATGTCGTCGCGGTCGCGGACGAGGAACAGGCTGGATATGTACGGAGCAAAGCCGGTCTTGTGAAAGTCGATGCCGATCGAATCGGCCAGGTGGAGCTTCGAGATCCGCCGCACGGCGCCGGCCAGTGCGCGCACGGTGCGGGGGCGAAAGCCCAGCGGATTGGCCTCGAAGTCGTAATCATTGAACACCGACCAGGCCCAGCCGATCACGGCGTCGGCATGCACGTGCGGACGATAGTCGAGCGAATACTCTTCCACCAGCCGGTCGCGCAGCCGGACGATCGCCTCCAGATCATCGATCCCGAGTGCGTCGGTGGTGCCCATGGTGGCGACGAAGCAGATGATCTTCCGACCGCTGTCCAGCGCCTTCCGCGCGACGGTCTCCAGCACGTCGATGCGGATATCGTTGGTCAGGTGCGTAGGGACTTGGATCGCGCTGCGTTCGCCGAGGCCCAGCCAGCCGGCGACGTTCAGCCGGCAATAGTGGCTCTGACCGGACGCGATCAGCACGCCTCCTTCGCCGACTCCGCCCTCCATCGCGCCCGGGATGGCCTTTTCGATGCCGAGCTTCGCGCCGTAAAGGTTGGTCGCCGTGCCGCCGAAGGTGAAGATGCCGGTCGATCGCTCCGGATCGTACCCCACCAGCCCCGAAACCATCGCGGCGACCTCGACTTCCGCCTCCGCGAGACCGTAAGACGTGTCGTCGGAGACGAGGTTCGGGTTGTAGATCGACGGCAGCAGCGAGCCGATCACGCTGGGGATCGACGGCGGCGCTACCACGTTGATCTGCGTGAGCGGATGCGCCCAGATGGGCATCCCCTCGAGCTTCGCCACCAGTTTACGCGTTACCTCCTCGAGCCGCGTCGATTCCTCGGCGATCTGTTGAGACCGTGCCGCGCGGTAGTCGATCTCCTGCCGGCGGCCCAGCAGCGGCACCTCCGACTTCATCGCATCGACCTGGTCCAGGGCCCGCATAATCGAAAACACGAAGTACGAATCGTGCATGCGGTCGGACACCGGCTGCGGAAACGCCTGGCGGATCTGCGCCAGCAGCGAGTGGTACAGTGGCTCCAGCATGGCAATCGGGGGTTCTGTGCAGGACCTGATGGACGAGAAACCGCACACACGGCAAACACATGTGGCTTCACCGGGGCGGCCCGCCATCCTAACGCGCCGATCGATACGGTAAAACTAGGGCACGTATTATGCAGTCTTTCCTTCGCGCGAATTCGAACTAGAGAAGTTGAGGACCGACGATGGAGAACCGTCTGTTGCATATCTACCTGGACGACCACATCGCCCTGATGGTGGCGGAGATGGAACTGGCGGCGCGCTGTGGGCGAAGCAATCGCGGAACGCCGCTGGCTCAATTTCTGGAGCAGCTTCAAAAGGACGTCGCTGCCCAGAAGCAGGTCGCCGAAGGCGTACTGAGACAAACCGGAGGACGCAGCTCCCTCGAGGGCCGCATGAAGCAAAGCGCGGCATGGTTCGCCGAGAAGCTCGGCCGGCTGAAGCTGAACGGCGCGCTGCTCCACTATTCTGCGTTAAGTCGGGTGCTGGAACTGGAGACGCTGTCCGCGGCGGCCCAGCAGCGGATCGCCGTGTGGGAAAACTGCGACGCGGTGCAAAACGCCGACCTCGCCATGGCCGACGGTTGCTACGCAAGGTGTCGACAGCAGGCCCAACAGCATCTGGAAGAACTTATCGGATTTCGTCGGCTGGCAGCCAGTTGGGCATTTGGTAAAGGCAGCGTCCGAAACTGAGTTGCCGGGGAGTTGATCACAGGGGCGGCATTTGCAGCCCGGGATAGGCACTATCAAGCCCCACTCGATCGGTCACGAAGCCGCCGCTGGGCACCCCAAGCCAGTGGCACACAAACGGGTGCCAGCACTGATCTCGAGAAGCACCTAAAAATAAGGCCGCACAGCGCATGCAGGCGCTGCGCGGCCTTTGCGGAGCTACTTGCCGTGTTTACCGCGTCGCGGCCTGGACGTTGACAGAACCTTCGGCAATACCGGTCAACTTCTTGTCCGCGGCACGCTCCTCGTCAAGCGTTTCCTGGAGGAGGCGAGCGACCTCACTCTGATTGAGCCGCTGCGCCAGCGTTCGGGCGGTGCCGTAGGCGGCGATCTCGTAGTGCTCGACGCGTTGCGCCGCACCGATCATCGCCGCGTCTTTCACGGCCGCGTCACCGTCCGCCTTGAGGATATCCTCGCCCTCGGAGATCAGACCCTTCATCGCGTCGCACGTCTCGCGGCGAGGCTTTTTCCCGAGTTTGTTGAAGATCGTTTCCAGCCGCTCCACCTGCTTCTCGGTCTCTTTGAGATGGGACTGGAACGCGATTTTAAGTTGCTGATCGTGGGCGGCTTCCGCCATCTGCGGCAGGGCCTTCGTCAGCCGTTTCTCGGCGTCATACAAGTCCTCGATCTCCAGAAGAAACAGGTCATCGAGCGAGTTCAGTTCCATGCCGGTGAAGATTCCCATCACTGGTCTCCTTTGTTTGGTCCATTGTTCATCGAGTCCGGCGCTCGAAACACATCGCTGAGAGAGCCGGAAGGTCGTTCCCCAGTGCAATGACCAACGTTGCAAACCCCGTGCCGTCGTCCCAGTTCACGGGGCAACGCTGCATCGGCCAAAGGGTTCGCGCACCGGCGAATGCTTGCGTGCAAGATACTGTCATTTCGCCGCGGAAGATGACTCTTCTTCACGGTCACCGACAGTTTGTCCCCGCCGACCGGCTCGCAATCTGGCCCTCTGACGGCCAGTGGCCGCCACCAGTTCCGCGGAGATCATGTCGGCCTGTAAGTCGGGTGGGCTTTCGCCAGTTGGCAGAGGTACACCTCCGGCAGGATGCGCCGGACGATCTGCATGCCGCTGGAGCGCAGCATCGCTTAGACACAGGCGCGGTTGGCTGCCCACCAGTTGGTAGGGTCGTTCGCCAGGCGATGTTCGATAAACGCCATCAGGGGCCAGCCGGGCTGCAGCATGATCTGCCGCGGGTCCAGGCCAAAGTCCGGCGGCGCGGGGGCGACCGTCTCGCCCGGCATTGTCATCGTTTGAAACAACATCAGCCGACGCACGCGGCGCGCGACGATGTCCAGCCCGAGCATCGGGTAGTCGCCGCAAAGCACCGAACGCGGGACGAATATGGGACTGGCTCGTTATCCCAAGGCAGGCGGCCGACACTCGCGGTTTTGGCTGTTTCCGATAACATGCTGTCCCATTTTCGGGTCCCCGTGCCTCAGTTGCGCAATTGAAGAGGGGCCGTTAAAAAGGGGACAAGCACGATGCGTGCAGCGACTCGCCGAGGACAACTTTTCCGCGCATCGAGCCAGTCCCCTTTTCGACACCGGCCAACGGATTCCGCCAGCGCCCGTCTTATGGTGTCTACTCGGCGCGCTGCCCGCGCCGGCCGACTTTCAGATAATCGCGATTCATCCGCGCGATAAAGTCGACGCTGATCTCCGCGGGGCACACCGCTTCGCATTCGGTGTACAGCGTGCAGCTTCCGAAGCCTTCTTCTTCCATCTGCGCCACCATGCGGCGGGCCCGGGCATAGCGCTCCGGCTGCCCCTGGGGAAGCAGTCCCAAGTGCGAGATTTTGGCCGAGGTGAATAGCTGTGCCGCAGCATTAGGGCATGCCGCGACGCAGGCTCCGCAGCCGATGCAAGCCGCCGCGTCCATCGACCGCTCTGACATATCCTTGCCGACCGCGATGTTGTTCGCCTCCGGAGCACTGCCGGTGGAAACGGAGATGTATCCGCCGCTGGCGATGATCCGATCGAGCGCGCCGCGATTCACCACCAGGTCTTTGATCACCGGAAACGCCGTGGCGCGGAACGGCTCGATCACCAGCGTCTGCCCGTCAGCGAACTCGCGCATATGAAGCTGGCACGTGGCCGTAGCCGACCGCGGGCCGTGCGCGACGCCATTGATCATGAAGCCGCACGTCCCGCAGATCCCCTCGCGGCAATCGTTGTCGAAGGCGATCGGCTCCTCCCCCCGCGTGATCAGGCCTTCGTTGACTGTGTCGAGCATCTCCAGAAACGACATGTCCGGCGACACGTCCCGGGCTTCATACGGCTCCAGCCGGCCCGGTGCGTCGCGCCGCGGCTGTCTCCAGACTTTCAGTTGGAATTGCATCTTACCGGTAGTCCCTTTGCGCCAGTTGTACGAACTCGAACTGCAGCGGCTCGCTTTGGAGCTTGGGCGGCTGATCGTCGCCCGAAAACTCCCATGCGGCGACGTGGCAGTAGTTCTCGTCGTCGCGATCGATCCGTCCGTCGGGGGTGGAGTAGTCCTCGCGGAAATGGCCGCCGCACGACTCCCGCCGGTGCAGTGCGTCCAGACACATCAACTCGGCCAGCTCGAAGAAGTCGTTTACCCGGCCCGCTTTCTCCAGCGACTGGTTCAAGTTGTCTTCCTCTCCCACCACCTGGACCTGCGCACGATACTCTTCCCGCAGATTGCGGATCCGCTCGATCGCCTCGCGAAGCCCTTCTTCATTGCGGGTCATGCCGCACTCGTTCCAGCAGATCTGCCCCAGCTCGCGATGAAATGAATCGACGGTGCGCTTTCCGCTCGCCCCCAGCAGAGCGGCAATCCGCTGATGGACCTGATCGGTGGTGGCTTGGAACGCCTCGTGCCGAAGGTCGGGCTTCTCGCGCCCCACTTGGCCGCTCAGATAGGAAGCGATCGTAATCGGGAGAATGAAGTAGCCGTCGGCCAGCCCCTGCATCAGCGCGCTCGCCCCCAGGCGGTTGGCCCCATGATCGGAGAAGTTCGCCTCGCCGATGACGAACAGCCCAGGCAACGTGCTCATCAGGTTGTAGTCGACCCACAGGCCGCCCATCGTGTAGTGCGGAGCGGGATAAATCCGCATCGGCACCCGGTACGGATCCTCGTCGGTAATCCGGCGGTACATCTCGAACAGGTTGCCGTAGCGGTCGGTCACCTGCTCGCGGCCGAGCCGCTCCAGCGCGTCGGCCATGTCGAGATAGACGCCGTGGTCATTGGGACCGACGCCGTGTCCGGCATCGACCGCCCGCTTGGCACTGCGCGAAGCCAGGTCGCGCGGCACCAAGTTGCCATACGCCGGGTACTCCCGCTCCAGGAAGTAGTCCCGCTGGGACTCGGGGATCTCGCCCGGCGGACGCTTGTCGTCCTTGTCCTGCGGCACCCACACTCGGGCGTCGTTGCGAAGCGACTCGCTCATCAGCGTGAGCTTCGACTGATGATGTCCGCTGGGAGGGATGCACGTGGGGTGGATCTGCGTGAAGCAGGGGTTCGCCATGGCGGCTCCCCGCCGATACGCCCGCCAAATCGCCGTGGCATTGCTGCCCTTGGCGTTGGTAGAGAGATAATAGACGTTGCCGTAGCCGCCGGTGGCCAGCACCGTGGCGTGCGCGGCATGGGCTCGGATCTCGCCAGTCGCCAGATCGCGAACGATGATGCCCGCGGCGCGTCCGTCCGTCACCACCAAATCCAGCATCTCCGACCGCGGGTGCATCACCACCTGCCCCCGGGCGATCTGCCGGGTAAGCGCCTGATACACGCCCAGCATGAGCTGCTGGCCGGTCTGACCTCGGCAGTAAAACGTGCGCGAGACCTGCACGCCTCCGAACGAGCGGACGTCAAGCATGCCGCCGTATTCGCGGGCGAAAGGCACCCCCTGGGCTACGCACTGGTCGATGATCTTCAAGCTGAGCTGTGCCAGCCGGTAGACGTTCGCCTCGCGCGAGCGAAAGTCGCCTCCCTTGATCGTGTCGTGAAACAGCCGATAGACGCTGTCGCCGTCGGGCTGATATCCCTTGGCCGCGTTGATGCCGCCTTGCGCAGCCACGCTATGGGCGCGGCGGGGGCTGTCCTGGTAGCAGAAGCACTGCACGCGGTAACCAAGCTCTGCCAGAGTCGCTGCCGCTGCGCCTCCGGCCAATCCGGAGCCGACGACGATCACCTCCAGCTTCCGCCGGTTGGCCGGGCTAACCAGCTTGGTGCGGGAACAGTAGTCGTCCCACTTATCGGCGAGCGGGCCTTCCGGGATGTGCGACACTAGCTCCATCGTTCCCTTCACCTCACCCAGCCGAGCAGAATGACGATCGGAATCAGGATATTTCCCGCAGTGATGATCACGGCGAAGGTCGTGGCGGCCGGTCGCCGCCATGGATTCAGCCGTGGATGGCTCCAGCCCAGCGACTGAAGCATGCTCCACAGCCCGTGATAGAGATGCAGGCCCAACGCGACTTGCGCGATGATGTACACCGCGGCAATCCACCACGTTCCCATGCTCACCACGACGTTGTGGTAGACGTTGTCGTGCTCGAAGTCGGGGTGGATTGTCCCCCAAGTGAGATCGAGCAGGTGAAAGATGACAAACAGCCCGATCAGCACGCCCGTCCAGCGCATGGTCCGCGACGCGACTCCAGCCGCCACGGGACGGTACACCTGGTAGCGCGTCTGCCGCGCCCGCATGTTCATTCGCGTCAGTTGAATGGTGGCCCCGACGTGCAGCGCGAAGGCCACCAGCAGAATGACCCGCACGATCCACAGCGTGCCGGTGTGCGGCACCGCGGGCCCACCGACTTCGCGGAGCCACTGGGCGTATTCGTTGAGTTTTTCGGCCCCTTGGAAGAGCTTCAGGTTGCCCAGCATATGCACCAGTACGTACAGAAACAGCACCATGCCGGTCACCGCCATGATCGCCTTCTTGCCGACGGCGGAGCGATAGAAGTGGCTGATCCGGTCTTTCATGAGGGAGGACTGGTCTGCGCTGTTGTCGGAGTACACATTCTGCGGGCCGACGGCTGGCTCCTCCACCCGTTCTTGTGCCGAGGTCCCATTATGCCAAAGTGTGCCACAGCCACGTTACATGCCGCAGCGTCCGCTGCATAAGCCATTCCAGGATGAACCGGCTTCGACAGCCAGCGTGATACTCTGTCGACCGAAACGGTGGCGGTATCTGAGAAATTACCCGCTGTCGCTGGTGCCGGTGACCCTGTGGTACGATGCGTGCTTAATTCCGCGGCGACGTCTCACCACCTTGGCCCCGGCATTACGCGCCCATTGCCCCCGATATGATCACCTTCCGCCTCACGACACCCCAACTGGAGCGGTTCGCGGCACGTCAAAACGAATCGACGTTCAGCTACGAGCAGGTCGGCGCGACACGCGGCAACTTTCCTGCCGGTTTCCAACAGCACACCGTCCGCGTTCCGCTGGGCAAAACGCACGGGGCGTTCCAGGCGGCCCAGGCGGCTCTGGAGCAGTGGAGCCACTTCGACACCGGCTGGACCCGATTGTTTCCGCCGACTCCGCCGATCGAGCCAGGCACGAACGTGGCCGTGGGGGCTCGGGTGGCGGCGCTTTGGTCAGTGAACGCCTGCCGCATCATCTATGTCGTCCGCGAGCCGACTCTCTTCGCCTTCGGGTATGGCACGCTCACCGACCACGCTGAGTGCGGCGAAGAGCGGTTTCAAGTCGAGTGGAATCCGGAAGACGACACCGTGCACTATCTCGTGACGGCCTTTTACCGGCCGAGCCGCTGGTGGTCGCGGGTCGGCTGGCGGCTGCTGCGACGCAAGGTCGATCGGTTCCGCATCGACTCGGCCGCGGCCATGCAGCGCGAGCTGGTTCGAGTGGCTTCCGCTTGACTTCGCCGCCGCGCACCGCGCGTATGACTCCGACCGCTCACCGAGCCGCTTCCGGCTCCGCACTCTCGCATGCCGCCTCGCCTCGTAGCGAATAGATCAGCGCGTGCAGCTCCGACTGTAAATTACTGAGCATCGACCGGACCGCCTCCACGTCCTCGGGATTGTCGCTCTCCAAAATCTTGCACGCCAGTGCCACCACGTGGGCCTGGTTGGCCAACTCGTGGACGAGCTCGCGGCGCTTGTTCCTCCAGCCGTTGGTAGGCTGCGCCAAGCCCACCGCATGGGAGCTCGGGATTGTCGTGCCGCTGAGCGTCCGGGCAATCCGGGCGTCCAGCGCTTCGACCGGCGTCGCCGGCGGGTTTGTTTTCACAGGAAAATCCTCCGAAATTCGCGACTGCTGCTCGACCAGCCGCTTGAATTCATCAAACGACGGCTTCTTCCGGCCGTCGTACGTGACGAGCCCCAGGTGATATTCGTTCTCGTCTTCGTGGAAGCCTTCGATCGCCTCCCGGTCCGGATCCAGATCGACCAGACAGTACCAGTAAACCCGCTTGGCGGGGGCGTCGGCCGCCTCGCGCAGTTTGGCGACCTGAAGATCGAAGCGGCTTTCGCACGCCTGGTGCAGATCCCACGTCGCCAAGCCGGTCTCGGTGATCCAGACCGGCCGGTCTTGTGTGTACTCGGCGATCGACTCCACTTTTTCTGCCCAACCGTGCCAGCGGCCCCGCCACTCCCAGTTCGGGTGGTCCGGCCACCACATCTCCGGAAAGCCATGAATGGCGATGACGTCGACGTGATCCAGCGCGCCGTAGGTCTCCATCAGCTCGAGCCAATTCGAATCGACGGGAATCATGCCGCCCAGCACGGTCGGCTTGCCGCACTCCTTGACAGTCTGTGCAGCCCGCCGAGTTATCTCACCGAACTTCGCCCACTGCGGGTCGAAGCGGCGGAAGTCCCACCTGTAACGGTTGTTCGGCTCGTTCCACAGCTCCAGGTGGCTGAAACGATCGCCAAATAAGTCGATGACCTCACCGAGAAAGTCCGCGTAGTCCTGCAGCCGTTGCGCTGGACTGGCGCACACTTGGCCCTCGGCGATCGACGGCGGAGTGTGCCAGATGGAAAGCAGCACGTCAAAGTCCGCCAGCCGCTCCATCTGCCAGCGATACCAAGCCTCGCCGCCGGGACGATGAAAGTCGGCCCAGGAGATGCCCGTGCGAAGATGGCGAATGCCCAACTCGTGCATCAATTTGATGCAGCGGTCGACCATTGCATAGTCTTCGTAATGAAACCACTGACAAATGCCAAGCATGCGATGCTCCTGTGGCGACGGAGGCCATAGTTCGCCAGGGCGCTGTCGGATCTCAATCGCGCGGGCTTCTTGAACCGCTGGAGCGAATGGGAAAACCGCCTACTTGAAAGGTAATCGCCCAGTCGCCGCGGTAACACCCCCGAAACACCGGACGGCCCTGGTAGCACATCCGATGCCAAATTTCCCCACGGCCCTGGCGATTTGCACCACGCCGACGGGCCGTTGCCCCGGCCGCACGTCGATTTGTCGTACAGTAGGCCCTCTAGCGCAAGAGCGACGGACTTCGGCGGCACCCAACGGACACTGCGTGGGAAGGACAGAACGACGCGGCTGATCAACCGATGTTGACGCACAGCCGTACGCGTGCCGGCCGACGCAGTCATCGGCGATGAGGTGCCGCGCGGCACGGGTGCATTCACACCTCTTGGCGGGTGAGGGTACGGCCGGAAGTTCAGCGACCGGCCGACGCGACAAACCCTTGGCACGCAGTTCGCAACCACTCACCTCCTGCCCACGGTCCTGCTTTTGGCAGGCCGAGCGTGGCTAATAACCATCCGTACGACCGCTTTCGTGAAAGGAAATCCCATGAGACTCATCGCCAGACCAGCGGCTTGGACGCGGCTTACCCTCTTCACCGGGGCGGGCCTGCTCTTGGGAGTTGCCGCGCTGTGGACCTTCATCGATCCGGTCAGCCAGGCGCAAGACCAGCCGCCAGCCACCCAACGAGCGATTCCGCAAGCAACTCAGCAAGCTCCTCGAGAGGAGTTACCGCAGCCGCTGGTCAATACCCACGACCTGATGGCACTGTACAACCGGCCGCTGTTCATGATGCTCAAGGCAGAGATGCAGAACCCCCAGATGCAGGAAGACCATTGGGCCACGATCGCCGACCGGGGTATGCAGGCTGCCGAGCTCACGAATTTGATCGTCATTCGCGAGGAAGCGCAGCAGAATCGCGAAGTCTGGGTGCCGCTCATCGGGGGACTTCGACAGGCGGGACTGCGATTGGTTGAAGCGGCCAAGGCGCAGAACCAAGAGCAGGTAATTGCGGCGTACCGCAACTTGGTTACCAGTTGCAACCAGTGCCACCGCACGGTCGCTCCGCAAAAAGCGCCGATGCTGACGCCGTGATTGTGCGACCGCACGGAGTCACTCCAGCGCGATCAGCAGCCCTTCGTACTCGCGCAGCTCGATCACTGGGCCGACCCGCTCGTCCTGGCGGTCGAGGTGCGTCGAGAGCACGATTTTGCCTTCGCCCGCCCGGACGCCGAATTTGATCACGACGAGCCCATTTCGTTGTTGCGAGCCGCGGCCTGATCGTTCAGGGTCGTCAGCACCGACGGTGACAACAGTGAGCCCGAATCGCGGCCGGCAACCGAACTGGTTCCCACGCCGCCGGGCGAAGGCAACAGCCATCCAGCCAGGCCGAGCAGGTCCGCCGTCAGCTCCGGCGCAAGCGTATTGGCCAACACGGCTAGCTTGGCGGGCATCGACAGCGTGATCTTCGCGCGGCCGACGCGGCACGACTGGATGATCTGCCGCGCGGCCCGCTCGGCGCTTTGCGACAGCACGGGAATGGCCGCCCCGATGCTGAACCACGCAAACTCGGAACGGTGCTGACCCTTGAAAAAGGCGTTGCGCGGGCTGCCGGTCCGCATCATGCCGGGGCAGACGGTCGTTACATAGACACCCTCTTGCATCAGCTCCGCCCGCAGGCCGTCGGAGTAGCCGACCAGAGCGAACTTGCTGGCGCAATAGGGGACCATGTGCGGTATGGCAATCTGTCCGCCGATCGACGAGATATTGACGATGCGACCCCGGCCCCGCCGGCGCATGTCCGGCCGTACTTCGTCGACGGCGGCACGGACGGCCCAAAAATGAACATCCATCGCCTGCTCGTAGTCATCGCGGGTCATCGACGCCAGCGGCCCCACCTGCATGATGCCGGCGTTGTTGATCAGCACGTCGACCGGTCCCAGCTCATCGCGCACCGTCGCAAAGAATCGGCGGCAGTGCTCCGGCCGGGCGATATCGCACTCGACGGCGGCAACCTGCACGTTGTAGCTTCGCAACTCGTCGGCCGCGCGCGAAAGCTCATCTTCCTCGCGGGCACAGATCGCCAGCCGGGCGCCTTCCGCCGCAAACTGCCGGGCCATCACCAGCCCCAGCCCCCGCGAGCCGCCGGTGATCACCACCACGCGATCGCGAAATGAAAAGGTCCGCTTGCGGCGCATTGCCCAGCGGTAAAGAAAGTAGGCCCCGACGCCTCCAGCGGTGGTCGTGACGGTGCGTTTCCAGGCATCAGCAGACATCGCACTTTCCTTCTCCCGGGGCACTCATTCTTGTCAGGCCACCGCCTGTCGTACGGCGCTTCGCGCTCTTACGGCTTCAGCACGACCTTGAAGCAATCGTTCTGCTGCCCGCTGAACATTTCATACGCTCTCGGAGCGTCCTTCAATTCCATACGGTGCGTGATGATGTACGACGGGTCGAACCCGGCCTGCCCGTTCCCTTGGATGCGATGCAGCAAGGGTTCCATGTAGCGATGCACGTGCGTCTGGCCCATCGCCATTTTGAGCCCCTTGGCGAAAGCCGAACCGAACGGCATCTTGTCGAGAAATCCGCCATACACGCCCGGCACCGAAACCGTGCCTCCCTTGCGGCAACAATAGATGGCCTGCCGCAAGGCGTGGCTCCGATCAGTGGTCAGATACATTGCGTGCTTTATGCGGTCATAGATTGCGTCAGGCGATGTGCCGTGCGCTTCCAGACCCACCGCGTCGATGCAGGCATCCGGTCCTCGTCCGCCGGTCATCTCCTGCAGCCGCTCCGAGACGTTCTCTTTAGAAAAGTCGATAGTCTCGGCCTGCGCCTCCTCGCGCGCCAGCGCCAGCCGCTGTGGATAGTGGTCGATGGCGATAACTCGCTCCGCGCCGAGCCAGCGGGCGCTCTGAATGGCGAAATGGCCTACCGGCCCACATCCCCACACCGCGACGGTATCCCCCGGCTGAATATTGCAGTTCTCCGCCGCCATGAATCCGGTCGGCAGAATATCCGAGAGAAACAAGACCTGTTCGTCCGACATGCCCTCAGGCACCTTCATCGGCCCCACGTCCGCAAAGGGGACGCGCACGTACTCGGCTTGGCCGCCCGCGTATCCGCCGAACAAGTGCGAGTAGCCAAATAGCGCCGAGCCCGAGTAGCCATACATCATGTCCGCCACGGCGGCGTTGCCGTTGGAGTTGTCGCAAAGCGACCACAACTTCTTCTGGCAAAAAAAGCAGTTCCCGCAGGCGATGGCGAACGGCACGACCACGCGATCTCCGACCGAAAGGTTCTGCACCTCGCTGCCGGTTTCGACGACCTCGCCCATGAACTCGTGGCCGAGGATGTCCCCCTTCTGCATAGTCGGGATTGTGCCGTTGTACAGGTGCAGGTCCGACCCGCAGATGGCGGTGCTGGTCACGTGGACAATCGCGTCGCGAGGATTGAGAATCTTCGGGTCCGGCACGCTTTGGACGCGCACGTCATGCTTGCCGTACCAACAGACGGCCCTCATAAGGCTTCTCCTTTAAGCTGGAATCATCCGCGGTGGGCGTGCCACACTCCGATCGCGGCGATACTGTATTGGTCGGCGATGCAAGTCAGCGGCGTCCGCTTGGCTGCCCACTGGTGGTGGGTAGTTCGCCTGCTTCCATCATGGTTTTGAACTGCCGCAGATCATCGTCGATCTTTTGCTGGAGACCCTGGCCGAGCCAGGAAGCGACTGTCGCGCCGAGCTTTCCACCCGGCGGCGTGTACTTCATCGATACCTCGACCAGCGTGCCGCGTTCGTGCCCCAGCGAGCGAAAGTGAATGCTACCCGCCGTATCGACGTCGCCACCGGGGAGCGAACGCCAGGCGATCATTTCGTGCGGCCGGTCGTTGAATACCTCCGCGTCCCACTCGACCGTTTCCCCCATCACCGAATCGGCGACCCAATGCGAGCGCTCGCCCTCGCGCGACTCGACGCTTTTCAGATGCCGCATCACGCGGGGCAGGTTGCTCACGTCGCGCCAAAAGTCATACAGCTCTTGCGGCGGCCGATTGATGGCAAGCGACCGCTCGACGCGCACACCTTCCTGGGCCGGTACGGCCGTCGCCACCGGGCGCTTCGCCGTGGAAACCCCCAGCGCCCGATAACACTCACAGCGGCCGCTCGCTCCCCGGTAGACCAGGGCGCTGCCGAATCCGGCCAACGCCAAACCGCTGAGCTTGCCGCGTACCAGGCCATACCCGGCCATGGCGGCTCCGGCCGCGATGGAAGCCAGCCGATCCCACCTCGCCATGTTTTTCGGGGCGTCCGGTTCTCCCGATCGCGGGATGGGCATGCGAGCTTCCGGAGGTAGCTTGGTGCGATGGGCCGGAGGCGCAGGGAAGTTTTCGACGGTGGTCGTAGGCCTGGGCATGGTT
The DNA here is from genome assembly GCA_040880125.1 of Pirellulales bacterium. Taxonomy (GTDB): domain Bacteria; phylum Planctomycetota; class Planctomycetia; order Pirellulales; family JBBDJB01; genus JBBDJB01. The sequence goes on from JBBDJB010000018.1 coordinate 120,128, forward strand.
TCTTCACCTTTTGCAGGGAGGTTGATGCGTCCGCCAGCGCAGCACGACCCGGCGGAGCGAGGTTTGCAATACTTGGCGGCTTTAGGCCGTTACCGCTAAGCAGCAATTGCCATGCCCGATGGCTGGCGTGTGAAACCGGCCGGTACGGTGGCGTTGTGAAGGAGGGACCGTCAGCCGGGGGATGCGCGACACTTTGAAAAAGAAGGCTCAGGCGTCTCGGACCGGACAGGTTGTCGCGGGAGGCTACGCCGTTTCCCGGAAGCCGAGCTGGAAGAAGCGGCCATAATAATCGCAGCGGCCGGTGAGCTCATCGTGGGTGCCGATGTCCAGAATCCGACCCTGGTCCATCACCAGGATGCGGTCGGCCAAGGCGAGTGTCGAGACGCGGTGCGTGATGATGATGGTCGTCCGGTGACGGATGAACTCCGTGAGCACTTGATGGATAAGCTGCTCGCTCTCCACGTCGATCTGGCTGGTGGCCTCGTCCAGGATCAACAGCGCGGGATCTCGCAGGATTGCTCGGGCAAGCGCGATCCGCTGCCGCTGACCCCCGGAGAGCTTTTGCCCCCCGGGGCCGACTTTCGTGTCGTAGCCCGAGGCGAGCTTGTTTTCGATGAACCGATGGGCGTGCGCCCGCTTGGCGGCTTCGACGATTTGCTCCTGTGTCGCCCGCGGCGAACCGTAGCGGATGTTCTGCAACACGGTTTCGTCGAACAGCAGCGTTTCCTGCGTGACCATACCGATCTGCTTCCGCAGGCTCCGCAGCCGCACGTCGCGCAGATCATGTCCGTCGAGAGTGATGCGGCCGCTGGTCGGGTCGAAGAACCGCGGAATCAGGCTGGCCAGCGTCGATTTGCCGCAGCCGTTGCCGCCGACCAGAGCGATCGTCTCGCCGAACGCGATCTTCAAGTCGATCTGTTCCAACACGAGTTGCGCCGGATCGTAGCCGAAGCTGACGTTTTCGAACACCAGCTCGCGCATGTGACGCCGCAGCGGCTCAGCGCGTGCAGGATCGGAAACCTTCGGCGCTCGATCGAGCATCTGGTAGATGCGGTCGCTGGCGGCCGCCGCGCGTTGCAAGCTGCCGAACACGTCCGACAACTTCCGGGCCGGATCACTCACACCGGCCAAGAGGCCGTAGAACAGAAATAGCATTCCCAGCGACAGCGGGCGCTCGCTCATGCGAATCCCGAACAAGTGCGTTTCCTGGGCGAGCGACAGGTAGCCGCCGGCCAGAATTGCCAGCACGACGATTGTCATGCCCATGATCTCGGTCAGCGGCCGGACGAGCGAGTCGTATCGGGCGATCTTCATCGACTTGTAGAAAAACGCCTTGGCGATCTGTTGCAAGCGGCGGCGCTCGTAGGCTTCCATGGTGAAGGCCTTGACGACCTTGATGCCGGCGAACGTTTCGTTGAGCGTATCGTAGATCAGCGACATCTCTTCCATGGCCCGGCGGTTGGCGCGGCGGAGTGACTTGGCCAGCCGGTCAATCAGATAGGCTGCGATCGGCACGATGACCAGCGACAGCACCAAGAGCCGCCCGCAGACGATCGCCGCGCCCGTCAGACAGGCAATCATCTTGAGCGGCTCGCGGATCGCGCGGCCCATCAGCACGCGTACGCCGCCGGATACGCTTTGCACATCGGAGGTAAATCGATTCAATAGATCGCCGCGACCCTGTTCGCTGAAGTGGTTGACGTCCATCTCCAGCGCCCGGCGGTAAAACTGCCGGCGCAGTTCGAGCGTGCTGAGTTGTGCGAGTCGTTCGGCAAGGATTGTGCTGGCGATCAGAAACACGTCCTTAATGATGGTCGCCACCAGAAGTACCGCCAGGATCAGCAGCAATGTCGCAAAGGCGCCCTCAGGCATGTACGCGTGCAGGTAGGGCTGCGCCAACCGGTGGCGCTGAAGGGCCTCCAGTTCGGCGTCCAGCCGCAGTTGGGCCCGGGTGAGGTCGCGCTCGATCTGGGCGGCGGCTGGCGGCGCCGCGGTCGCCAATTGTTGCTGGAGCGTGGCGATTTCCTGGCGAAGTTCATGGGAAGTCGTTTCTTCCCGCTCGATCTCCGCCTCGATCCATTGCGGCAGCGACTGCCCCTTGAAGACGACCTCCACAACCGGATAGATGGCCGTGATGTTGCCGCCCCAAAGCAGCGCGACGGCCAGGGCCGAGACGATCGCCCCGGCCAGGGTAAGCCGGTAGCGCAGCGCCAGTCGCAAAACTCGGCCGAAGTTGTTCATCCTTGAACCGCTTTGGGGGTGTCCTTCCGTGGATCGACCGCGACCGGAGACGCGCAAACGCCCGGCGCCGCGGCAGTTTACCAGCGGCGTTCTACCACATCGGGCTCGGGCGGGCCAAGGTCGATAGCAGTTCGACGGCTGGGCAAGAATTCGACAGCCGGGCAAGAAGCGGAAGCGGCAGTACGCTAGCACCATCACGCCGGGTCATTTAGCCACTCCCGCAGCTTGTCGATTAGGGGAGCCTGGTCGGGATGAATCAGGTGCCGGGCTTCTTCCCAGGGGAGAAACTCCGCCTGGTCCACTTCCCACGATCCGCAGACCGGCTGGACCTCGGTCGGGGCCTTGCCGGCGAAGCAGTGGATCCGCTTGCGGCTCTTGGTGTAGTCGACGGCCATCAGGAACGTCAGGTCCGCCGACAGGATGCCGGTTTCTTCGAAAGTCTCCCGCCGGGCAGCCGCTTCAAGCGACTCGCCCTCCTCGGGGAGACCCTTGGGAATGCTCCAAGCCGCACGGCGGTTGTAATTGCCCGACGGATGCACTAGCAGCACTTGAAGGTTGCCGTCGCGAACCCGGTATAGCAGCGTGCCGGCGGATTGCTTCATCGCGAGGCTCCCACCATTGCGGCCGTCGGCTCGCGGGCAGCGCGCCGTCGTGAGTGCGATACGTCAAGGGGATCCCGCCCGCCTCACAGTATCGCAGGTGGTGAGCGTTCTCAAGCCAAAGCATGTGTCATGGTTGTTCACGGTGGGGCAAATGGGCGCATCCCGCTTCCGGCAGAACCGGCTTTCCCACGACAGCACGAACTTGGTAATGTCAGATGCCCGCGCCGCCAGCCATTTCGCGTCACAACGACCTGGGGAGCCCGATTGTATGTCGCACAAATCGCACCGTGGCCACCGCCGGAAGCGGATGGCGGGGTTCATTCGGCGGCGGACTAAGCCCGGGGCCAGCCCCGGCACAATCGTCGCCGACCCCGAGTCGCCGCAACCGGTAATCCGGGTGATCGCCTATGGGCCGGATAGCGTCGAGGAGCGGCAGATCCACGACGTCGGTAAACTCGCTGCCTACCTGGCAAAGTGGCCGGTCACCTGGGTGAACATTGACGGGCTGGGAAGCGCCGAAGTGGTCCAAAAGGTTGCGCAGCTCTTTAAGCTTCATCGCCTGGCGATCGAGGACGTGGTGAACGTGCACCAACGGGCGAAGGTCGAAGAATACAGCGATCATCTGTTCATCGTCGCCCGGATGGTCAGGCTTTCCCAACGGCTGTCCTCTGAACAGATCAGCATCTTCCTGGGGTCGAATTTCGTATTGACCTTCCAGGAGCGCGAGGGCGACAGTCTCGAGCCGGTGCGAATTCGCATCCGCGAGAAACGCGGCCGGATACGCGGCGTCGGGCCGGATTACCTTGCGTACGCGATTCTCGACGCAGTGATCGACTCGTACTTTCCCGTGCTGGAAGAGTACGGCGAGCGGCTCGACCAGATGGACGAGCAATTGGCCCTACATCCGACCCGCGACATCGTCACTCAGATTCATGCCACGCGCAGCGACCTGTTGTTTCTGCGCCGCGCGGTGTGGCCCCACCGCGAAGCGCTGGCGTCGCTCACCCGCGATCAGCACACACTGATCGACCGCGAGACGCGGATTTACCTTCGCGACTGCTACGACCACACGATCCAGATCTTCGACCTGCTGGAGACCGACCGCGAGCTGTGCGCCGACATGCGAGATCTCTACCTGTCGGAGATCAGCAACCGCATGAACGAGGTGATGAAGGTACTCACGCTGATCGCAACGATCTTCATCCCGCTGGGCTTCATTGCCAGCGTTTACGGAATGAACTTCGATACAAGCGCGTCGCCGTGGAACATGCCGGAGTTGCACTGGGAATACGGTTATCCGTATTCACTCGCATTGATGGCGCTGGTGGCCGCGTCTTTTCTATTCTACTTTTGGCGTCGCGGTTGGCTGAAACGCTGAGGCCGGTGGCGCCGCGACCGACCGGGATAAGAACTGCGCATCCAGGAATGCCTGTTCCACTATTGGCTACACATCGCACCGCGAGACCGCCTGCCGCAGCCCGGCCAATGGATCGCGGGTGGGAATGAATTCCTGTCCGACATAGCCATCGTAGCCGACGTCCACCAGGGCCTGCATGATCGCCGGATAGTTCAGCTCCTGCGAGTCGTCCAGTTCTCCCCGGCCGGGATTGCCGGCGGTGTGGACGTGGCCGATCACGTCGGCGTGCTGGCGAATCCGCGCGATCACGTCGCCGTCCATGATCTGCACGTGATAGATGTCAAATAGCAGTTTCAGCCGCGGTGATCCGACGCGGCGGATGATCTCGACGCAGTACTCGGTGTGATCGCCCTGGTAGCCGGGATGCCCCTTCATCGGATGCGAATCGACGCGGCTGTTGAGCATCTCCAGGCAGATGGTGACGTTCTTGTCCTCGGCATGTCCGACGATCTGCTTAAACCCGCGGACGCAGTTCTCCAGGCCCATGTCGTCGGGGATGTTCTCGCGCATGCCGGTGAAGCTGATCACGTTGGGAAAGCCGGCCGCCGCGCACTGATCGATGGCGGTGCGGAGGCTATCGTGACAGGCCGGCCAATGATCGGGATTGTTCATGCCCCGCACGAAGCCGTGGCTGGACGCGATGGCGCACACCAGGCCGTGCTCTTTGATGACCGGCCAGTGCTCGGGCGCGAGCAGTTCGATGCTGACGCAGCCCAGCCCCTTGGCAACGCGGGCCAGCTCTTCGATGTTCCAATAGTCGCGGTAGCACCAGTGGCAGAGCGACTGCTTGATGCGCCCCTTGGTCGCGGCCCGCCCCTGGCCGTCGGCCGCCTGCTCTTGAGCCAATGCACTGGAACCGAGCAGACCCGCGCCGACGCCGGCGGCCAGTGCGCCGGTGTGCAACAGGTCTCGTCGATTGAGTAGGGGAGCAGCGGCGTTTTGTTTTCGTGGTTGCATGTTCGCCATCCTCGCCGTGAGAAGTTTAGAATGCGCGCGTGCGGCGCCCACAGCGTAATCGAGCGGCGCGGCGGTCACAAGCGCGGGGGCGGACGGCGACGAATCGCCTCACGCGCCGGTCTGAATTCGCGAAACCTGCCGCTTGGTCAAAGCGTCTGCGGCAAGCTGCCGGATGCGTCTCCAACACTCGTGCGATTGGAGCGCCTCGGGGGTCCACGAATGAGCATTCTGCCGACCGCTGATCGAGTCGAGCGATGCGTTCAATTCGCCCAGCGCATCCAGTTCCTGGCGGCTCAACCGATTTTGAGAAAACGCCTCTTGAGCCACCCAAAAGACATCTTCCAGCGACAGTGCCAGCTCATCAATGGCTCGGCGGTCGCCGGAGGCTTCGAGGATCAAAAGCTGGTCATCGGCCGGCAAAGACAGATTCAGCACCGCGTCCCAGAGGTCGGCGAGGCGTTGGTCGAGTGTCGGTTCGGTCATCGCTTAGCCCTCGACGTGGCTGGCCGGAATTAGAGGCGACTTCGTTTGGTAATCGTGAACGCGCCAGTACGGAGTTGGTCCGTGATGTCCGCCTCCGGGATGCCAGCGGACCATGCGTCCGGTCGGCCTGCCGTATTCATTATACTCGCGCAGCACCCATCCTTCGCCCTTGCGAGATCCTTTTCCGAGCGTTTCGCTTCGCCAGCCGGGGATTGTCCTCAGAATCGATTTGACTTCTTGGAGACTGCGGCTATGAAGAAGCGATGGGTTTGCGAGAACGTCGTCAATCGTACGGATGTCTCGAACCACGCGCCCATCGACCCCCGGCCACGAAGCCTACGACGATACCACCGCTTCGCTTTGCCGCCGGCGCGATTCGGCCTGCGAGGTGTCGATCGCCAGGTCGATCGTGACGCTCCAGCGGCCGCGCTCGTCGGCCACCACGTGCCAGTGCGGCAAGACTGCCACCGACTGATGGACCAGCTCGAAGCCGCCCTCCGATTGGCTGACCGTTTCAATCGGGAAGGTCCAGATGCCGGACGGTCGATCCAACGCAAGCGAGACGTCTAGTCCCTGCCACTGGTCGACCAGACCGAGCTGCGTGGCGTCGTGCAGATCCAGCCGCGTGCCGAGCTGCCCCAACTGCTGCCGCTCGTGGTCGTAAAAGTAGCGATCATCGGCGCCAGAGGGCATGCCCGCAAAGTTCAACTCGACCGCGAAGTGAAGCGGATGCTCCGGCGGCAGGTTTTCCAGCAAGTAGCCGATCCGCAGCGTGGACCCGCCCGAGTGCAGCGTGGCGGTCTTGGTGATGCGGACCGGCACGTCGGCAGCGCGGCCGTCTCGGGTGAGCTGCACTTGCACGCGGTCGGCGCTGCGGCGGATGCGGGCTTTGTACACGCCTTCGACAAAGTCACCCCGCTCGGTTGCCCGCTGGTGCCAAAGGTCGTCCAGCGAGGTGTCGGCGTCGAAGAAGTGATCGATCAGGCTCTTGCGGCGGTAGGTGTCGTACTGCAGCCGCTGGTCGAGGTCCTTCTGTTTGAACACCACGCGCTCGTGAATACTGGCGACGTTTTCACCGGAATCCGACGGTCCGGCGAGCACCTTGCGGTGATACTCTTCCGGACGCCGGGCGAGCGTGGCAAGCAGGTTGTGGCAAATCGGCCGCACGTCCAGTTCGTAGAGCTGGCCACCGGTGGCCGGCGTGAAGTACGCCAGCAGCCGGTCGCTGGCCAGTTCGACCTCTTGCCGGGCGTCGAGATTGTAGTCGGCGGCCGTGGCGGTGATCCGATCGTCTCCCCGCCCGATGGCATGGTCGAGCAGATTGTCCGCCAGGATCAAATGACGATAGACGGCGTTGCGCAGGTGCGGCAAATAGATGCCACCGAAAGCGCCGTGCCAGTAGCTGCAATTGCACTGGCCACGGAATAGTTCCCGGCGGGCGCGATTCAGCAGTTCCAGATCGGCTCCGCCCTGATCCTCGATCTCGTGCAGCCGGCGGCTCACCTGCTGCATGCGGGTGTACATCTCGTCCGACTCAGGATATTTCACCTTGAAGTTCCGCCAGAAGCCGCCGCGCATAAACGGCGCCACCCGCGCCCAGCGCTGCTCGAGCTGAAACTCGTGCCGCAGGTCTTCAAAATCCGAGAGCCGCTCGGTTGGCAGCGCCCACTCGGTCATCTCGCGGTAGCTGCCCTCGGGCAAGTAGACCTTGCCGCGCGGCGCGGTCGCGTGCAGCACCTCGCTGGGCGTGGTCGATTTGATCCATGAGCTGTTCTCGACAAGCAGATCGAAAAAACGCCGCAGCCAGCCGTCGTCGTACACGTGTTTATTGGTTTCCGGCCAGGTGCCGAATTTCTCACCGTCGTCGGCAAAGACCACCGTCGCACCGGGCTGCTGCTCTGCGACTTCACGCAGGTGTTCGATCGTCCCCTCCGGCGGTCCGAAGGGAATCAGATACCGCAGCCGCTCGCTGCCGGGGAAGACAAACAGCAGCTTACCGTCGTCCTCAGTCACGTAGTATCCGTGCAGCGCGTCCTCGTGCAGCCCGGCATTCTTAAAGTGAGTGTCGTCCAGCAGCGTGTATTGGATACCGGCGTCGACCAGGTCGCGGGTCATCGACTGTTCCCAGACTCGTTCGGGAATCCACATGCCGCGCACGCGGGCTCCCAGCCGGTTTTCCAGCCAGCGCGTGTACGAGCGAATCTGCTCGACCCGATCGCGCGACGAGATCATCGCCAGGATCGGCTCGAAGAACGCACCACCGACGATCTCGATATTGCCGGAGGCCACCAGCCCGGCCAGGCGGTCGACGTACTCAGGATGATGTGCGTCGAGCCACTCCATCAGCGAGCCGCTGGTGTGCAGTCCAATCCGCAGTTGGGGGTAGCTCTCGAAGACGTCGAGGAAAGGCCGGTAGCTGTCCTCGAAGGCCTGCTGAAAGACGCCGTCGAAGTTTCCGATCGGCTGATGGTTGTGCAGGACAAGAACGAATCGAATGTTGGCGTTGTCAGTCAAAGCAGCCGGCTCCCCTCACAATCGTCGCGATGTTAATCGACCGCCGCGCGCCGTCAGCGACCCCGCAGCTTCTCTAGATTACTAAATCGGATCAACTTGCCGCGGACTGTGATGAATTTCGGCGCTTTGCAAAAGACGTGCGGCGGCTTCCGGGGAGACGGTGTTGATGTGGTATCCGCTGCCCCATTCGAACCCCGCTGCTGTCGCTTGGCGCGGAAGAATCTCAATATGCCAGTGATAGTGCTCCACTGGATTTGTGTCAAACGGAGCGGTGTGCACGATCATGTTGTAAGTCGGGTCGGCCAGTACTCTTTCCAGCTTTGTCAAAGTCCGCTGCAACAGCTCCGCCAGCTCAACTTGTGCCTCCGTCGAGAGCAGGTCGACGTGCTGACTGTGCTGGCGCGGGACGATCCAAGTCTCCATCGCGAAACGGCTGGCGTAGGGGCACAGCGCGACGAAGCCTGGCGTGACTTCGACCACCCGCTCGTCGGCCTGCCGTTCAAGTTGGAGCATCCGGCAAAATACGCACTCGCCGGTGGCATTGGCAAACCGCCGGGCACCGTCCAGTTCCGCTTGCAGCACTGCGGGCACCATCGGCAGCACAACCAATTGACTGTGCAGATGCGCCAGCGACGCCCCGGCCGCCTGGCCGACGTTTTTGAATAGTAGACCGCAGGCGAATCGGGACAATCGGCGATGCTGCCCCAGCCGCTGACAGTACATTCCGACCACGTCGGACATTTCCTCCGCCGTGAGCTGGCCGGCGAGTGTCCGGTGCCTGGGCGATTCGATTATCACCTCGTGGACACCGGCACCGGGGCGGCACTCGAATGGCTTTCCTGGCGGGTGTGCCAGTTCCGCTCCTTCCACGACCGCCGGATATTTGTTCGGAACGACGCGAACCCGCCAGCCGGGCGCGTCGGCCGCACTGCCGCGCTCGCGAACCGCGGCGATCTCGCCGGGCGTGGATCGTTCGTTCCCTTCGCAGAAGGGGCACTTGCCGCCTGCAAGCGAGGGCGCCACCGGTCGCTGCTGCCGGAACTCATCTGGCCGGCCCGCGCGATCCGGCGCGATGATCACCCAGCGATCAACGATCAGATCCTTGCGCCACTCGGACATGCGCTGGCTATCTCGGCAGGCCGATTACGAAAAGACGCGCTGGCGGATGCGGGCTATCGTCGATTTGTACAGCCGCGAGTACTCGGCCGCGCTGTTGGCCCACGACCAGTCCTGCCGCATGCCATGCTGCATGAGCTGATGCCACAGTTCCGGATTGTTGTAGACCTCGCACGCCCGGGATAGCGTCTCCGAAAGTGCAAGCGCGCTGTACTCGCGGAAGGCGAAGCCGGTCGCCGTGCCGGAGGCAAGCGCTTCATCCGTGGCGTTGGCGATCGTATCGGAGAGCCCGCCCGTGGCCCGCACGATCGGCACCGTGCCGTACTTCAACGCGTAAAGCTGATTCAGCCCACACGGCTCGTACCGGCTGGGCATCAGCAACACGTCCGCACCGGCTTGAATGCGGTGCGCGAGCGGATTACTGAACTCGAGCCGCACGGCCACTTTGCCGGGATGCCGCTCGGCCAATCGCGAGAGCAGCTCGTGATACTCCGGTTCGCCCGTCCCGAGAATCACCCATTGGGCGGGCGACGTTTGCACCCAGTCCTGAATCACGCTCGCCACCAGGTCAAAACCCTTCTGCTCGGCCAATCGACCGATGATCGCGAGCAGCGGCGCATCGTTCTGCTGGGGCAGACCGAGTTCCTTTTGCAGCGCTGCTTTGCAGGCAGACTTGACCTCGTGCACGCTGTCGGCGTCGTAGTTGTGCGCAATGTGCTCATCCGTAGCCGGATTCCACTCGCGGTAGTCCGCGCCGTTGACGATGCCGGTCAGCGCGTCACGGCGGTGGTAAAGCACGCCTTCCAGCCCGCAGCCCAAGGGCGCCGACTGGATCTCCTCGGAATATCGCGGGCTGACGGTGCTCAGGGCATCGGCGAACACCAGGCCGGTCTTCATGAAGCTTAGATTGCCGTAGAACTCCAACTGCCGCCAGTTGAAGTACTTCCAGTCCAGCCCCGTCAGCAGCATGTCCCAGTGCCAGAAGTTGCCTTGGTAGGCGAGGTTGTGGATCGTGTAAAGCGAAGCCATCTGATCGTAGCCGGGTAGGCCGGCGTATTCGATCTTCAGGTAGGCCGGAATAAGCCCGGTCGTCCAGTCGTTGCAGTGGATCAGATCGGCCGAGAGATCAAGCAGGCGGTTCGCTTCCAATGCGGCACGGCAGAAGTAGACGAACCGCTCGGAGTTGTCGTTGTAGTCCCGGCCGCGCTCTCGGTACAGCTCGGGCCGGTTGTAGTAGTGGTCCTGCTGGACGAAGTAGACCGGCACGTCGCTCTCCGGCAGACGGCTGCGGAGAAAGTTGCCGCGAACCATCTTCGTGCCAATAGGAATTTCCAACTCGACGCCGGTATCCGTGATGGCCATGTCGGAGTCGTGAATCTGGCGGAATGCCGGCATAATCAGCGCCACGTTGTGCCCCAACCGGGCCAACTCGACCGGTAGCGCTCCGCAGACGTCGGCCAGCCCGCCCGTCTTGCAGAAGGGCACCGCTTCGGTGGTGGCGATAAGGATGTTCACGCCGATCTCTCCGGTTCAAGCGTCGGGCAGCCACTCGGCGCGGCAACTCGCCCGAGAACATGCCGCCGGATGCATACAAAAATAGCACGAAATGACGGAAAATGTAAGGGCGCCGCGGGTTACGTCGCGCGCCGTTAACTCTTGCGCCGCTCTGCAGGCTTTCCCTGTCGGTAAAATCGGGAATCGAGCGTGGCTTGATGAACTTTTCGCCCCGCGCGGGCCACCCAAGAGTGGATTCCCGGCGGAACGTGACGGACGAATCGTGTGCGCGGCTTGTTCGCTCGGGTACACTGAGTTCGTCGCAGCGTTGGTCCGTCTTCGCGCAAAACTGCCTGGGGTCCGATGGTTCCGATCGACGTACAGCTTGCCGCTGACGAGCACTTCGAGCGGATTCACCGCGCAGCGCTGGTACTGACGGGCAACCCTTGGGACGCGGACGACCTCGCCCAGGAGACCTTTTTGGTGATGGCCCGCGAGGCCCATCGCTTTGCCGGACGCAGTCAAGTGTACACGTGGCTGTATGGCATCATGCTCAACCTGGAGCGTCGCCGGCGTCGTCGCGCGGGCATGAGTCGTGCGAAGCTGCGCGTGCTTTGGGACCACACCGTACATCGGTCGGAGGATTCACCGGCGGCCGAAGCGGCCATCGAAGTCGATGAGTGGAAGCACAGCCTGTGGAGCTTGGTGGCGACTCTGCCCGACGGCCAACGGCAGGCGCTGGTGCTGCGGTTCAGTGAGCAGCTTAGTTACGAGGAAGTCGCCCAGGCGCTGGAGTGCCCGTTGGGGACGGTCAAGTCGAGAATCTTTCACGGACTGGCGGCGTTGCGGGAGATGACGACCCTCCGGAAAGGCGATGTCCGCCACGTGCCCGATCATCCCTACGAGGATCTGAACCATGCCATCTGATCCCAGCCAGCCACATGCGACCGAGCGATTGCAGGACGATTTCGATCTGCCGGACAATCTGGCCGCGCTGAGCGAACAGTTGGCGGCGGATGCTGCGCGCCTGGCGGAGCGATACCCGGCTTTGCATGGGCTTCATGCGAAGCTGCCGGCTGCCCAAACGCAAACGTTACGGCAGCGCGTGTGGCGGTGGTCAGCCCGGGCGGCGTCGCTGGCGGCAATCGTTGCCGGTGCGTGGTGGACGGCCGGGCAATTTGAAGTGGGAGGCGATCGGCAGGCGCAAAGCTCGGCACGTTCGACCGCATCGCAAGGGGTGCATGATGCTTCGCAAGCGACTTTGCCGTCGCCACGAGCCGATCAGCGGCAGTTTGTTTCCGCCGATGTGCCAACCAGCGGGCGATCGTCGAGCCGTGATCGACCGGCGAATCACAGCCAGGCCGTCTCCGCCGGGCCGGAAGACCTCAACCCCCCGCCGCTACGGCGCGGGAGCGAAGTAGAGCTGCTGAATGCACAGCTTCAGGCGTACCAGTCGGTGATCGAGGCGATGCAGGAGGAGCTCGCCCGTCGCGAGGCCCAGCAGGCCAAGACGGAAGAGCAATTGGAATTGCTTCGCCGGCAGGTTGCCGATCTGGAACAGCGGATCGAGCGGCAAGAGCGGTAGCGCTTAAGATCCGCTACTCTGCACCACGTCGGCAATCGCCATCGCCAGACGCTGCACGTTGGCCCGCGTGATGCCGGCAACGTTGATACGGCCGGAGCGGACGATGTAGATCGCGTACTGATCCCGCAGGGCGTCGACCTGCTGCGGCGTGAGGCCCGAGAACGAAAACATACCGCGCTGCCGCGTAATGAACGAAAAGTCGCGGCGGATGCCGGTGTCGGCCAGGGCCTCCACGAAGGTTCGCCGCGTGCCGTTGATACGCTCGCGCATCTGGGCCACCTCGCCGATCCACTGCTTGGTCAGCCCGGGGTCCTCCAATACCGTGGTGACGATCCGCCCACCATGGGCGGGCGGATTTGAGTAGTTCGCGCGGATGCAGAGCTTCACCTGGCTTTGCACGCGTTGGACGGCCTCGGCGTCGGCCGCCAGGATCGACAGCGCCCCCACCCGCTCGCTGTAGAGGCCGAAGTTCTTGGAGAACGAACTGCAGACGATCATTTCCGTCCCGGCGGCGGTCAGTTCCCGCAGGCCGGCGGCGTCCTCGTGCAGGCCATCGGCAAATCCCTGGTAGGCGAAATCGATCAGCGGCATCAATTGCCGCTCGCGTAGCGTGGCGGCGATGCGCTGCCACATCTCCGGTGAAGGATCGATTCCGGTCGGGTTATGGCAACACGCGTGCAGCAGGACGATGTCGCCCGGCGAAGCCTGGCCCAGGTCGGCCAGCATCGCCTCTTCGTCCAAGTCATTGGTCGATTCATCGAAGTAGGCGTACAACCGGGTCGGCACGCCCGCCGCGTCGAAAACACCGGAATGATTGGGCCACGTCGGGCGGCTCATCCACAGCGTGGCGTGGGGCAGGTTCTGCTTGATGAAATCGCCGGCGACACGCAGCGCCGCGGTGCCGCCGGGTGTTTGCGACGTGGCAACGCGACCAGCGGCGATCGCCTCGTGATCGTCGTCCCACAGCAGCCGCTGCACGGCGGCAGCGAACTCCGGCGGGCCGGGAATTGGCAGATACGCCTTGCTCGCCTGCTGCTCGAGCATCCGCTGTTCGGCGCGAATCACCGAATCGAGGGTCGGCGTGGTTGCTCGCTCGTCCTGATAGACGCCTACGCTGAGATTGATCTTCTCAGGGTTGGGGTCCTTCTTGAACGCTTCGCTCAGGCCGAGAATCGCATCAGTTGGCGCCGTTTCCACGCGGTCGAAGATCATGGCACTTTGAAAACTTTACAACTGGAGTTAGCGGCCGCGAGCCTGCCCATCGGGATAAGCCGCCGCATTAATGACGCGCCGCCGGCGCGGCGGTGAGTGCGAGCGGCTCGGTTCATGCCCGGTGCGCTGCCTTGACTCATAATTGCCCTTGCGTGCGAAAATCCCCTTCTGTGCGACAATCATAGATGTTGGCGCCTTCACATCCAAGTAGCACGCCGGTGATTTGGGCCGGCGGCGACCTCTTGCGGGCTTACTTCGGCTCGCGTCACGCCTCCGGTTCAATGCCCGCGCAGGCCGACTTCTGCGGTCCAAGCGGCGATCGCCGACCCGTGCGATGACCCGGTTCACTTCGCAGGAACAGCATGGCCAACTCTCGCGTCGGAATCTGGTGGATTGGGGCCAAAGGAGGAGTCGCCAGCACGGCGATCGCCGGCCTGTTGGGCTTGCAGTCGGGCCGGGTCGGCAAGGAGGGTCTGGTTAGCGAGATTCCCCAGTTTCAGGGGCTCGACCTGGCGCCCTGGGTTCGCGTCGTCATCGGTGGCCATGAGATTCGCGACGTGTCGCTGGTCGACGAAGTTCGCCGCCTGCATACCGAGAGCCGCGTCATTGATGCGAAGCTGTTGGCCGAGTGCGCAGAGCCACTGGCGGCCATCGACCGCCAGTGCGGTTGGGCACGCTTTGCAACGTCGGCGGCGCCATCCGACAACTGGCCAGCAGCACCACCCAAGGCATGCGCGGGTCGCCGCGGCAGGCCGTCGACCGGATTCGGAAGGACTTGCGGCGCTTCGCATCGACCAGAAGCTCAACGAGGTGATCGTCGTCAACTTAGCTTCGACAGAGCCGCCGATCGATCCGGCCTCGCTGCCCGGTAGCTGGGGACAGCTCGACGCGCAACTGGACGGCGGCGACTGCCAGCTACCGGCTAGCTCTCTCTATGCCATCGCCGCGCTGGAACTTGGCTACCCTTACCTCAACTTTACCCCGTCGTTGGGATCGACGCCCGAGGCGATTTTCGAATCGGCCCGGCTGCGCAACACGTGCCACATGCGCCGCGACGGCAAGACCGGCGAGGCCCTGCTCAAGAGTACGCTGGAGCCGATGTTCGCCAAGCTCCCAGACGCTGGTCGCCACCGGTACGTCCAGAGCCTGGGCGACTGGAAAACGGCCTGGGATCACGTGCATTTCCGCGGTTTTTTGGGCACGCCGATGGTATTTCAGTTCATCTGGCAGGGGTGTGATTCGCTGCTGGCGGTTCCGCTGTTGCTGGACCTGGTCCGCTTTCCCCAGCGGGCTCGGCGGGACTGCGCGACGGGCGAGCCGACCTTCCTGTTGAGCTTCTTCAAGAGTCCCCTGGGAAACAGTGAGCACGACTTCGGACGGCAGTTCCAAGCGCTGGTGGACTTGGGCGCGCGAGGCCGAGTAGTCGCCTCTTTCCAGCGAGCCCATACCCGCGCTCCCGCCGAAGCGAGGACTCTCCCGCACGAGCTTGATGTTGCGCGCCGCGCGCTGGTCGGTCGAGCATTCATCCGGCGCGGGCATCACCGTCTTGTAGCGCGCGCCGGCGCGAAAATGAACTCGACGCCGCGCGCGTTTTTGAAAACTTGCGCATTCGGACTCAAGAGTCGCTCCGCACCGGTCGAAAGATTTTTCCACATGAAACGTTGCATTCATGCCAATTCGTATTGACTTAAGTCCGGGGGAATTGGTTCAATGCGCGAAGTTGGGGGAACCGAGTAGGTGGCCGATAACGGTTGCGAATGGAAAGTGCAGACCGTTAGCCGAAGGTTTCCCGTGGTTGACCCAAGGTCAAAGGAGTGCCGTGCGGTGAACCGGAATGGCGATGCGACGACCATCAAGTCGACGGATCTCGCCTGCTCTTCACCGCGTGTCGCTTCTCTTGGGAACTACCCAACAAGGATGTGGACGCACCGCGCTATCCCGTGGGGGTAGCGGCCGAGCCTGTCTCGGTTGTGTCGGGTCTAAGCGACTTCCCCTGCCAGGGTACCCAAGGGGAAGGTAGCACAAGCTGACTGGGTATCCATAGTAGAGGAGCCACGGAGATGGCAACGAAGAAGAAGACCGCGAAGAAGAAGACTGCCAAGCGTTCGCCCAAGAAGCGAACCACGGGGGGCGCCAAGAAGGCGACCAAGCGGTCGACCAAGAAGCGGACCGCCAAGAAGAAGACCGCCAAGAAGAAGACCGCCAAGCGGTCGCCGAAGAAGAAGACGGCCAAGCGGAAGACGGCCAAGCGCGCTACCAAGAAGAAGACGTAGCCGCCTGGTGTGAGCCTTCCCCCTGGAGGCTCCCGTGGACGGACGAAACAACGAGAAAGACCGGCTCGCCCCTGTGCCTCACCGCCGCGGCGAGCCGGTTTAATCTTTGCGCCCTATTTGTCACACGTTTCTGTCCCAGAGTGCTCGTGGCTCTGCCCATCCATTGGGCTTAAGCGACCGCCGGCATACCAGTGGGAGTGCCAGGGGGCGGGAGTCGCATTTCGGCAGTGCGTTGACCGTGACACGGCCCGCTGTTAGCTTGAGGCCTCCCGCCGCCATTTTGCTTTCGCAAATTCACGGGCAGCTTGACGCCGTGGACCCCCTATATCAGAACTCTTGTGGGAGACGGACACCGATCGTGCCTAGCGAGGAAACGAAGACGGAAACGAAGCCAAACTTTGACGAATTCGGCCTGTCGGATTCGATCCGCGCGGCCATCGCACACGCGGATTATCTCGAACCGACGCCTGTGCAGGCGGGCTTAATCCCGCGGGCTTTAGAAGGCGCAGACGTGCTGGGCCAGGCGCGCACCGGTACCGGCAAAACCGCTGCATTTGTGATCCCCATTCTGGCGCAGATCACCCCGCCCAAGCGCAAAGAGCGAGATCCCCAGGCGCTGGTGCTGGTGCCCACGCGCGAGTTGGCGGTCCAGGTCCGCGACGAATTCGAAAAGCTCTCTTACGGTCAAAAAATCATCTGCGCAGCCCTCTACGGCGGTAAGCCTATCCGTGGACAGATTGATCGCCTTAAGCGAGGGGCCGACGTCATCGTCGGAACGCCCGGTCGCATTCTCGATCACATGGGGCGCGGCACGTTGAGCCTCGAACAGCTTCGCTGCGTCGTGCTGGACGAGGCGGACCGGATGCTGGACATTGGCTTTCGGCCGGACATCGAGAAAATTCTACGCCGCTGTCCGCAAAAGCGACAAACGCTGCTGCTCAGCGCGACGGTTCCACCGCCGGTGGCCCGCTTGTCGCAGCGTTACATGAACGATCCGGAGCACCTTGATTTCTCCGCGAACGACGTGGCCGTCGAGACGATCGAGCAGTTCTACTTCACGGTGGACCCGGAGAAGAAGTTCGACCTGCTGGAGAGACTGCTTCAGCGAGAGGAGCCGCGGCAGGCGATCGTCTTTTGCCGCACAAAGCGAGGCACAGAGCGTATCTTTCGGCGACTTTCCAAGCGCATGAAAGAGGTCGACTGCATTCACGGCGACCTGGCCCAAGGCGCGCGCGATCGGGCGATGAGCCAGTTTCGCGCGGGGAATTCACGGATTCTCGTGGCCACCGATGTGGTGGGGCGAGGGATCGACGTCACTAACATCTCGCACATCATCAACTACGACATGCCGCAATTCTCCGACGACTACGTCCACCGCGTCGGCCGCACCGGCCGTATGGGGCGCGAGGGCGTCGCCTATTCGTTCGTCACGCCCGAGGAAGGCGGCGAGCTGACTCGCATCGAGATGCGGATCAACCGCCTGCTCGTGCGCGACGAAATCCCGGGCTTCGAGACGCAGATCAAACCAGCCTCGCCCGTAGCGGCCGAGAAGCCCGGCGAACAACCGGACGAGAAGGAGCCGGAGAAGCCCGCCAAGCCGTCGATGGTGCGGCCGCGCCGCCCGAAGAGCCGCCGCGCGCTGTAGAGGCGAAGACTTCTCGCGCAATCGCACTGGCGTCGAGCGCCTACGGCAGCGGCGCTGCGTGCAGCCAGGCCAGCGAGGCGGCCAGGGCAACCGCCGCCGTCAATTGCACGATCCACAGCGCCGCGGCGCCGCTTGTCCCGCGCGGCGAATGTCCTGCCAAACGCGTTCGCTGCCACCAGGCCGTGTACGCCAGCAGCGCCACGGATAACACGCTGGCGGGCAGCAACACGCCCAAAACGTGTTCCAACCCGACCAGATAGGCCGGCGAGCGGGCCCAGCGGACCGTGATCGTCAGCGTCGTTGCCAGTACGGCCACGTGCCCCAGACTCCATCGCAGCCATGGGACCGGCGGCGGCAGGCCATCGCGGCGCGTGGCCCGGCCTAGCCGGAAGTGCATCGCCGCGGAACTGGCCAGATACACCAGCCCGCACGCCAGGGCGGCATAGGAAGCGGCCGCCAGCGAGGCAATGTCCTCATCCCGGGCCGGCGATCCCCGGAGCGTGGCGGCCAATACCGCCGCGATCACGATGGCCCAGGCGAGCGCGAGGTGGGCGGTTCCCAGTTGCTGCTGTCCTGTCGTGGGCTGCGTCGTGGCCATGGCATGTTTATAGCCGTTGCCGGGCGGTTCATAAACTCGCCAGGTGCGGAATCAACCCGCTTGCCGGTTTCGCCGCTGCTTAACAACCTATTGAAAACGCCGTCGTGGCGTTCTTCAACCTCGCCAAGTTCGGAGCAAGCTCCTCATGGCTCGCAAAATAACGACTTACGTCGTCATTTTGGCATTACGTCCATGTGATGCAGCAGCCTGTTGCAAAAATCAACGGCTGCTTAAACCGTCGGCGCGGCGAGCGGAAGTCGATTATCCTATAAGTGGAAAGCCCTACGGCGTTGATTCCTCGTCTGCCGCCCTGACTTCGCTCGGCCGCCGAATTTCGCATGACACTGAACACTTACAGCAGCAACGACTTCGCCCGACTCGGAAATCTGGGGCGGGGCTGCGCTCTGGGATTGTTCATCGCCGCCCTCGGAGCGAGCGCCGGATGCCGATCGGAGTCAACCGCACCGAGTGGTGGTGATGCGCCGGCACGCGAGGCCGCACCGGATCCTTCGCCGGTCCGGACTTCCGCGGCCAATTCTCCACAGGCTTACCAAGCGCCAGCGGCAGGGCAGGGGGGGCACTCCTCGCCAGAGGCCATGCCGCGGCCTTTCGCGCTGCGACAGTTCGACCCGGAAAGGCTACGTTCCGCGGGCGTACGTGTGATCGCCGGCCAGCATCTCACCTTGTACACAGACGTGCCGCCCGACGACGACGTGGACCGGCTGCCGGCCGAGTTCGACCTAGCTGTACCGCAGTGGTGCGAGTACTTCGGCGTCAACCAGCGGCTGACCGACGCCTGGCACATCGACGCATACTTGATCGCCAATCGCCGGCCCTTCGAGGAGCTGGAAATCCTTACGCCGCGGGTGCCGGCGTTTCGTCACGGCTACGCCTTGGGAACCAATCTTTGGATGTACGAACAGCCAACCGCCTACTACCGTCGGCACCTGCTGCTGCACGAGGGAACGCATGCCTTCTCGCAGCGCTTCCTGGGCGGGGTAGGCCCTCCGTGGTATGCCGAGGGCGTGGCCGAACGCCTGGCCACCCACCGGTTGGGTGATGATCAGATCGAGCTGGGCCACCTGCCGGCTAGCCGCGATGAAGTTCCGATGCTCGGGCGAATCAAGCTCGTACAGGACGACGTGGCGGCGGGCAACCTGCTTTCGATCCACGACGTACTCGGCTATGGCCCCAAGGCCCATCAGCACAACGAAGCCTATGCGTGGTGCTGGGCCCTGGTGACGCTACTCGACGCTCATCCCGAATATGCCCCGCGGTTTCGCCGCCTGGCAGCGAGTTTGCCAGAGCCGGATCTGACGGAGCGATTTCGCGAGGCGTTCTCCGCCGATTGGCCAGAGCTTTCCGACCAGTGGCAGGTGTTAGCCAGTACGCTCGTTCACGGACACGACATCGCCCGATCGGCGATCCAGTTCGCGCCAGGAGAGCCGTTGCCTCCGGGCGGCACCCTCGTGACGGTGGCCGCCGACCGCGGCTGGCAAAGCACCGGCGTGCGACTCGAAGCCGGCACGATGTATCAGCTCACGGCCGAGGGCCGCTTCCAAGTCGCCGATCAGCCGGTCATCTGGTGGAGCGAAGCCGGCGGCGTGACGGTCCGCTATTGGGACGGGCGACCGTTGGGAATGCTGCTGGCGACGGTTCGCTCCGATTCGACCGGCACGCCCCAGCGCAGCGATTTTCTCGATCCGCTTCCGGTTGGAACTTCCACCACCATTACTCCAGAGCGCGCCGGCACGCTTTACTTGAAGATCAACGATTCGCCGGGCGAGTTGCACGACAACGCCGGCACATTGGCCGTTCGCGTCGCGACAGAATGAATGCCGGGTGCCACGGCTGGCTGGCCCAGCCGTGCCGGTGCAGACATGCACAGACAGGAGTGTCCGCACCATTTTGATTGATCATCCGCCGGCCAATTTCGCGCCATTCGCGGGCCGATTGACACATCTCGCCCGTCGCTTGACAATGACCCCTTTCCGTTTGTGACCCCTCGTGATGCGCTCCAGCCAATACCAGATGACCAACGATATTCAGCGTGAAGACCCGGATGTTTGGCAGGCGATCGCCGGCGAGATGACCCGTCAGCAGGACGGGCTGGAGATGATCGCCAGCGAAAACTACACCAGCCGCGCCGTGATGCAGGCCGCCGGCAGCGTGCTGACCAACAAGTACGCCGAAGGCTATCCCGGCAAGCGCTACTACGGCGGCTGCGAGTACGTCGACGTCGTGGAGGATCTTGCTCGCGATCGCGCGAAGAAGCTATTCGGCGCCGAGCACGCCAACGTGCAGCCGCACTCCGGATCGCAGGCGAACCTGGCGGTGTATCTGACCGCTTGCGAGCCCGGCGACACGGTGTTGGGTCTCGACTTGGCCCATGGGGGACACCTGACGCATGGCATGAAGCTGAACATTTCCGGCAAGCTTTACAACTTCATCAATTACGGCGTCACGCACGACACGCACCGGATCGACTTCGATCAGGTGGCCCGGCTGGCACGGGAGCATCGCCCCAAGCTCATCGTCGCAGGCGCGAGCGCGTACCCGCGGGAAATCCCGCACGGCAAGTTTGCCGATATTGCCCGAGAGTTCGGCGCGATGCTGTTCGTCGACATGGCCCATTACGCGGGTCTCGTGGCGGCCGGACTACACGACAACCCGGTGCCGGTAGCCGATTTTGTAACGACGACTACGCACAAGACGCTCCGTGGGCCGCGCGGCGGACTGAGCCTCTGCAAGAAGAAGTATACGGCCGAGGCGAAGTACTCCAGTCCGCTTGACCGCAACGTCTTTCCCGGTATCCAGGGCGGGCCGCTGATGCACGTGATCGCCGGCAAAGCCGTCTGTTTCGGCGAAGCGCTGCGGCCTGAGTTCAAACAGTACGCGCAGTCAATCATCGACAACGCCAAGGCCCTGGCCGAAGTGCTGCTCTCCGGCGGGCTGTCACTGGTCAGCGGCGGTACGGACAATCACCTGATGCTCGTCGACGTTACGCCGCTGGGGATCGGTGGTAAGCTGGCCGAACAGGCTCTTGAAGCGTGCGGCATAACGGTGAACATGAACTTAATTCCGTTCGACGAGCGCAAGCCGCGCGACCCTTCGGGCGTTCGCATCGGCACGCCGGCGCTCACCACACGCGGGATGGGCACTGAGCAGATGCGAATCATCGGCGATTGGATGCTTCAGTCGCTGCGATCACCCGAGGACGCCGGATTGCACGAGAAGATCCGTGGCGAGGTTCGCGAACTGTGCACGCATTTTCCTGTGCCCGCGGCCCGCGGCGAGTGAGCGGGAATGCTCTTACCGCCGGCGCTACCTGGATTTAAAATGGTCAACGTCCGGCACCCACTACACGCAAACGACACGCCCATGGAAAACGCATCCGACAAGAACCGAATCCTCATCGCCGACGACAACGAGCCGAACGTCGAGCTGTTGGAGGCGTACCTCACCGGGCTGGATTGCGACATTGAAATCGCCGTCGATGGGCAGCAGACCCTCGACAAGGTCGAATCGTTCAAGCCGCACCTCATCCTGCTAGACATCATGATGCCAAAGCTGAGTGGCTTTGAGGTCTGCAAAAAGATCAAGAGCGACAAAGCGACCAGCGAAATCATGATCCTGATGGTGACCGCGCTGAACGAGCTGGGCGACATCGAGCGTGCGGTCGAGGCCGGCACCGACGACTTCCTCTCCAAGCCGGTCAACAAGCTGGAACTGCGCAAGCGCGTCGAAAACATGCTCCGCCTGCGCAGCGTCACGGACGAGGTCGAACGCCTGCGGCGTTACATCGAGCAGATGGAATCGGACCGCTGAGCCGCCGGTTTTGGTGGCACGCACGGACCTTGATGTCACAGACACTCCAGTCTGTGCCGATCGCCTACGACTACGGTTCCGGCTCCGGCGGACTTGGATCCGGAATCTCCACGATCAGAAGCTCCATCACCAGCGGTTGTGGGAGATTGATCTGCGAGCTGTCACTGCCGGTCATGGTGAGCCGCAGATCGACCGAAAGCAGCGTGCCCGGCTGCGAGCCTCGGTCCAGTCCGTCGACCGTAATGGTGCTTCCCTGATTGTCGTAGAGCGTACGCTTGACCTGCCGGCGAATTGGGGCCATGAGCCGGGCGGGGCGTTCTTCTTGCTCTACGCGCACGTAGTGCAACTTCAGCGGCGCAACCGCCACGCCGGACAGCTCCTCCGGCGCGTCGGCGGGCAATTGCAAATGATACTGTGCGGTGACGTTCAGGTTCGTCGCCAACCGAATTGGAAGCTGCGCGAGCGACTGCGCTTCCGCGGGCGGAGCATCGGCGGCCGCCGCCTGCAGCCGCTGGCACCACTGCTCGACGAAGCCGTCGGCTGCTTGCTTCCACGCCGTCTCGGTCGACTCTTGCGAACCGTCCTCCGCTGCGGCGGCACTGCCGCGCGTCGAGCGGCGGCGGGAATTCCGCCCGGCCACGGTGTGATAACCGGTCTTGAGCATGACCAACACCGCCGGGTCGCAAACCTGCGAGCCGGTAAGGCCGGCGCTTCCGACAGCCTCCGCCGCGCCAGGATTTTGCTCCATGTACTGCATCAGCGACTGTCGAGCCTCGGCCAGGGGCGTCGTCCCCAATAACGACAGCGCCGGTTGCTGTCCGCTGCTTTCGTCGATCGCCGCGTCGCTAGTCAGTTGCTGCTGCAGAACGTCCACCATTGCGGGAGACCAGAGTCGCTGGGCCACGTCAAACAGCGCCGCGTCGGGGTCGGCCTCGGGGGCTTCGGTGTTGCCGGTCGGAACGCCGGCTGACGCCGCGTTCTGCGCCGACTCCAGAAGACCGGCCGGCGGCTCGTATGATGTGGGCGCGGATTGAGGCGCAGTAACTTGCGCATCGATCGGCACGTGCAACAGCTTCGCGATTGCCCGCTCACTGGTGCTGGCGAAGAATCCCTGCAGGCTTCGCTTCGTCTCCGCACTCGTCAGTGGACTTCCAAAGAGCACTAGCTGGGCCGCCAGGTTGCTCGGATCTTCCTGAAGTAGAAACTCCTCCAGTGCCTGAGAAGATTCCATCGGAATCTGCACTTGCGTGGTGAGATACCTAGCAAGCTGCATGCGGAACTGCGTTGACGATGCAGGCCCGGCCTGACGCAGCGCTTCTTGCTGGAGCCATTCAGGCGTGAGCTCCTGGCTTTGGATATCGTCGGCCGGCTGATCGGACCGCTCGGCAGCCGCGAGGCCAAGGATCTTTTCCGGCTGCGTTACCAGCACCAGCAGGATTTGTTCGCCGGTAGGACGAAGCGTTTTGACTGCTAAATTCGCGCTCAGTTGCGAGATCACCTCGCTCACGGTCTCTCGCCGACCCAGCGGGGTCGTCAACTTTGCCAGCAGCAGGTTTTGCACTGCCTGGCGCCCGACGGCCGTTTCGTTCCGGCAAAGTGCCACGATGGCGGCCCGGGCAACTTCCGCGTCGGGCTGCCCGTTTTGGTTGTCCGCCATCGTTTGCGAGGATGCACTGCCGGAGGCGTTCTCTTCGTCTTGCTGATCGCCATCCGCCGGCGGATCGAGGATCGCGAGCAGCGTGTTGGCGGCGTTCTCGCTGTTGGGATATGTCTCGCCCAGGTGTTGAACCGCGCGGGCCAGTTGCGGGTCGCCGGCGCGCTTGGCGTTGAGATAATCTTCCGGCTTCCACTGCGCGACATCGTCTGGGCGCGTGGGTACCTCCGGCTCCGGCTCCTCCATGGGTTCAGGTTGCGGCGGCGGAGGCGATGGCTGCGACGGCCGGGGTGAAGAGGACGACCCGGAATCGATTCCGCCCAAGGCGATACCGGCCGGAGCGCCGACGTCGCGCTCTTGGCGAATCTCACCGGATTCGCCGCAGCCGGCCGCGGTCGCCAGCAATCCCGCTAACGCCAGGCAGCACCAGCTCCCGCGAGCCCAAAAGCAACTTCGAGCGATGCACAAAGGGATCTTCATTTCCATCAGAGTCCCCACAGATGAAGTTAAGACGCGACGCAACACGGTTCCGGCATCGAACGAATACGTTGTCGTACTTCTTCGGGCTTGCTCCGGAACGTGCCACCCGTTGCCGTGGACGCTCATTGCGACTGCCCGAGGTCGCCTTTCAAGTATCGCACAGCCGGGCGGGAAACTCCAACGGCTCGGCGCCAGCCGGATCCTGCATATGTCGGGGAGGTGGAGCAGTGGCACAGCGGCAGGTGGCGACCGGCCGCCGATTGCGCATGTGTAATCAGCGGCGAAAGATACGAAGCCCACGGCTTGTCCGCCCGCTTCGGCATCAGGTATGCTAACTAAAGGTAGTTCCATTTCATGATGCCGGCGCGATGGCAATACTTGCGGCCGCCGAAGCGCCCTGCGAAGAACGTCGATATGCGCATCGCGGCCCGACTTTTCGTACTGATCGCGGCGGCTGGTTTGCTGCTCGGGCTCGCCGTTCAAGTCTTACTTGCCGGCGACGAAGATGATGCTGCCCGAGCCGCCCTGCACGGGCGGATCGCCCAATTGATCGACCAACTCGGCAGCGACCACTACGTGGTGCGGCGGAATGCCGAGCAGGAGCTGGTCCGCATCGGCTTCGAAGCATTTGACGCGGTGAAAGCGGCCGAACAGCGAGATGACATCGAAACCGCGGCCCGGGCGGCGTACGTAGCCGAGTTGATCACCGTGCAATGGACGCGGGACGAAGACCCACCGCAGGTGCGGCAGCTATTGCGGGATTATGGCGAACTGACCGAGGAGAGTCGCCGCCAGCGCGTCGGCAACCTGGCTGCGCTGCCCGAAGATGCCGGTCTGGCCGCGCTGTGCCGAATCGTCCGCTTTGAGCATTCGCCGCTGGTCAGCAAGGCGGCGGCGTTGGCGGTCCTGGCGCCCGCGCAGGACGGGGCAGGGGAACAATCGCCCGACTGGCAGCTTCGCGAGTCAATAGTTGAAGCCGCTTTGGCGCGCAGCACGCGACCGGCGGCCGACTGGCTGCACACTCGTATCCTGGAGATGACCGACGCGGCGGCCGCGGCCAATCGCTGGGATGATCTCGTGCGGCAGGAGCAGCGAACGCTCAGCGAGACGCCGGAAAACTCCGAGATGGAGTTCGTGCTGGCCCTGACGCAGCTCCAAATCACGCACTTACATTCGCTTGGGCGCGACGCGGAAGTGCTGGCTGCGCTGACGCGACTGGTCGAACGCGCGCCGGATGAAGTGACCGCGCTGACGACCGTGCTGGAGTGGTTGGTTCAGCAGGAGGCGTACGATGCGATCGATCATCTCGCGGCCCGATTCGAGGCGACGATCTCAAACGATGTTCGGTTATTGTACGCGTTAGCCCACGCACGAGAGGTTCAGGGGCAGGCTGCGGCCGCCGAGGCGGACTATCGCCGGGCCATCGAGTTGGGTAATCGGCAACAGCCGCAGATTGCCTTGGTGGCCAGTTTGCGGCTGTCGGAACTGCTGCACGACGCGGCCGACGAACGGGCCGCGGCCGAAGTGCTTGAAAAATTGATCGCCACTGTGCAGCAGAGTCCGGCGCTGGATCGGCTGCTCAACGCGTTCGGCCGAACGCTGGATTCCGTCCGCTCCCGCATGGAGTACTTCCACGCCTGTGCCGCGGCGGCGGAAGGCGATGCGGCCGCGCAGCGGCAGCATCTGGAACGGGCCGTTGGCTACGACACCACCGATGCCGACGTGTTGATCGCCCTGTACCGGCTGAGCAGCGAGGATACAGAGTTTCGCGCCGAGGCGATGGAGAAGATCAACAAGGCGGCGCAGCACTTTTTGGACCGCATCCGCGAGAGCCCTGATGAGCCGACGTGGTACAACCAGTATGCATGGTTGATCGGGAATACTGAGGGGGACTACGATCGGGCGATTGAAATGTCCCACAAGTCGCTGGAGTTGAGGCCGGACTCGGCCGGCTATCTCGACACGCTAGCCCACTGTTTTTTCGCCAAGCAGGATTACGAAGCGGCAATCAAGTACCAGCGCCGCGCCGTCGAATTGGAGCCGCACACCCAGCTTATCTCCAACAAGCTGAAGGTTTTCGAACAGGCTCTGAAAGCGTCGCGGCAATCGGACAAGTAAGCGATCACCTCCTCTTTCGGTGTCGGTTCGTGCGGTTGCATCTTTCGGCCAGCGCGATACGATTCGGACTTCCCTGCTACCCGCTCATAACCGCCGCTTTTGCCGAGCAAAGCGGCGGTACCCATACCAGGTGTCGACATGCTCAAGACGCTGCCGCTGGATCACGCCGAGCTTTCGTTCGACGACCGCGGAACCGGTCCGGTCGTCGTGCTGGTTCATGGCTTTCCACTCGATCACACGATGTGGCAGCATCAGATCGAGGCATTAGCCAGCGACTATCGTGTCCTCTCGCCCGATCTTCGCGGCTTCGGACGAAGCACCGGCGCCTCGACGACGACAACGATGGAGCGGATGGCCGACGATCTCGCCGCGATGCTGGACGGGTTGGGCATCGTTCAGCCGGTAACGTTGTGCGGACTGTCCATGGGCGGGTACGTGGCGTGGGAGTTCTGGCGCAAGTACGGCAATCGGCTGGGCGCGCTGGTACTGTGCGATACCCGGGCGGCGCCCGACTCGCCGGAAGCCGCCGCCAATCGGCGCAAAGTGGCCGACGAGGTCATGACCAGCGGTCCGGCACCCGTGGCCGAGTCGCTGTTGCCGAAGCTGTTCGCGCTACAAAGCTTCGAGAAGAACCGTGAAGTGGTTGAGCAGGTTCGGCGATCGATCGAATCAGCGGATGCCAGGGCAATCGCAGCGGCGCAGCGCGGCATGGCTGCCCGCAGCGACTTTACGGATCGGCTGGGGGACGTTGACGTGCCGGCGCTGGTGCTGGTCGGTAGCGAAGACGTCATTACCCCACCCGCGGAAGTTCGGGCCATGGCCGGGGCGCTGCCGCACGCTCAGTTCTTCGAGATCTCAGGTGCCGGCCACATGGCACCCCTGGAAGACCCGCAGGCGTGCAATGCACATCTGCTGGCGTTTCTGGCCAAGCACGCCAAGTGAGTCGGCTGAAACGTGGGACAGACATTTCTGTCTGTGCCATTCCTGTCTGTGCCTGACGCGATCGTGACGCGGAGATTGTGCCGTAGCTGAAGAGCCGAGAGGGCCAGAAAATCCGATCGCTGAATTCGCGAGATTTCGTCCCAACGCGCTGACCTCTCAGGGCCGCCAGCTTAGCTACCCCGGCTGCGCCTATGGCGTTTCGAACAGCGACTGGCTCTTCACGATGGCGTAGTCGTCTGGGAACGTGTGAAACGCTTGAACCAGCAGGCTGCGGTTGCGGGTTTCTACGTTAATGTAGCTGAGAGCGCCGACGTCGATCCGGCCGCTGGAGTCAAATTTGTGCAACATTCCGCGGCGCGAACCGTCCAGTGATAGCTCCTGCTGGAAAGTCCAAAAAATCTCCGGCTCCACTGGCTCCAGCGAGAACGATACCCGATATTGGGCGCCGCCGCGGCACTCCACGTGGTCGGTTCGCTGTCCTTTGAGCTTGTAGGAGAGGAGTCGCCGCTTTTGCGGAAGCGGGTGATTCGCGGCCGCCGCCACCTCGGTCAACGTCAGCCCTTGGTACCGCCAGGTGACCACGTGCCCGGCGCTGGTGATGTCGATAGTTGCCGAATAACCGCCCCGGCAAACCGTCTGCGTCGAATAGACGTCGAACAGTTCCGGGTGCAGAGTGCGACCGTAAAGTTGGAAGACCAACTCGGCGATCTTGGGTCGGGCTGATAGCACGTCCGCATTTCCTTACGTATCTCGTCAGCGGGTCGGAAAGCCGTCTGCCGGCCCGTCGTTATCTCTTGGACTCGTACATTATAATCGTCGCTTGGAGGGCGGACAAAGGGAGATTTCCTTTCCAAAACCGGCTCGTTGGTTTCGGACTTGACAACGGCTTCGCCGTGAGGTTTGGCGCCGAAATAGTCGCGCCGATGTACGAGGGTGCGCGTGGCATAAGTTGTGCGCAGTGCAATTGAAAGGCACTCTCCCTCCCAGAATGAGGGTGTAGTAGCTGGACTCGTGAGAATTCAGCTACGGAATGTCTGTGCCTCCATTCGGCGCTACACGCCGACAAACACGTCGTACAGCGCGTGTGTGCCGGCGGCGATACCAAACCCGCGGTACACGAACAGCATCGCGAAAAAGCCACCGGCTAAAAAGCGAAATGTGAACGTGTACCAGCTCAGCGTCTCGCCGTGCGGACCGACATAGTGCGCCGCGGCGAACGCCGCGCTCGTCAACAGCACCGCGGCGAGCGTACGCAGCGGCGGCTGTCCGCCGAGCATCGCAATGGCGCCGGCAATCGTCGGCAACAGCAGCAGCCGGAACAACACCTCTTCATAGATGCCGGCGCCGAAGTAGCTGACCACCGCCGCGATCAGCCCGGAGACGTTCTCGCGCACCGAAGCGGCCGCCGCCACGCCGCCCACGGCATCGAGCTGGCTGATCAGGTGCGCCTGTGTGTGTGCCACAGCCAGCAACAGCAGCGCCAGCGCTGCGGACTCCACGAGCATCCCGTACAATACGCTGGCCGAGAGCCGCCACGGCTCGTGCGTCGTGTGATGCCATCCCAACAGCACCCCAACGGTCAAAATCGGCAGCAGAAAATAGCTGCCCAGGCCGAGCACATCGAGCAGTTGCCGCAGCCAAACGTCGGCGCCGTTGCGCACCGCGGCGGTCCCCAACAACAGCACGCCGCCCTCGTAAAGCAGCAACAGCGGCAGGACGAACGCCAAGCTCGCCAGCGGACGGCGCGTTTCGCTCCAGTACGCCTTCCACTGGCGCACAATCGGATGCGGGGAGGCGGATTGCGTCGTCTTTGCCACGGGCGGCTTTCTTGCGGAGGATGGATGGTCGGCCAGTGTCTTTGTCGGATGCCGCGCGAGCGGAGCTTGAGCGGCCACACGCTTGGCAACCGCGCATCCTTTTCGTTCGGCGCCCCGCCCGGTAAGTTGAGCTGGTTGGTCCGATCGCACCGCTTCAACCAGCCGTACCGAATCGCGCGGTGTGAAGCAGTCGTTCTCCTCCTCCGATGGCAGCCGTCCGATGCCCACCGACTTCTTTGCCCTGTACGAGCGATTGCTGCAAGCCTTCGGCCCGCAAGCGTGGTGGCCGGGCGAGTCGCCGTTCGAGGTGATGGTCGGCGCCGTGCTCGTGCAGAACACCGCCTGGAAGAATGTCGAGAAGGCGATCGAGAACCTGCGCGAAGACGGGCTGCTCTCGCCCGCGGCAATTCATGGGCTCTCCGTGGAAGCGCTGGCCGAGGTAATCCGTCCGGCCGGCTATTACCGGCTGAAAGCTGCACGGCTGAAGCGGCTGATCGACTTTGTGCTGGACCGCTACGACGGCGATCTCGAGGCGATGTTCGCGGACGAACTGGTGACGCTGCGCGAGGGCCTGCTCTCGGTCAATGGCATCGGCCCGGAAACGGCCGACTCTATCCTGCTGTACGCAGCCCAGCGGCCGACGTTCGTAGTCGACACCTACACGAAGCGGATTCTCGCACGCCATGGTTGGATCGACTACGAGGCAGATTACCACACGATCAAGGAGGAGTTGGAGTCCGCACTGCCGCACGATGTGGCGCTGTTCAACGAGTATCATGCGCTGCTGGTGCGTGTGGGTCACCTTCATTGCCGCAAGACCGCTCGATGCGAGCTTTGCCCACTGGCGGAGCTATTGCCGGAGGGCGGTCCGCTCGAGCCGGAGCTGTTTTAGCGAGGGGCGGACCAACCCTCCTTTCCCTCTGGGAGAAGGCTGGGAGAGGGGGGAGCTGAACTGGTGACAGTTCAGCCGAACCCGTAGCGGGTCTGAATTCCCCCGAACCCAGCTACTCAGCACTGCCTACTTTGCACAGACAGGAATTTCTGTGCCACCTGAGTTTTCACGAATTCAGCTACGGAAGCCTCGCGCCTCTTATGGCTCAGGCGGACCGGACGCAGTCGGCGAGTTGATCAATCCGGCGGCAACTTCGGCGACATCGGGCGGCGCCGCACCTCCGGCGCCAAACGTGCCGCGTTCGGCGGCGAGCATCCGCTGATAGGCGTCGACAATCTTCGCGTCCGCCACGTTCGGCAGGTTGGCGGCCAGGGCGACGTTCTCCGCCACGCGGACGAACCGCTGGCACTTCACCCAGCGGCGGTCCAAGTCCATCTTCTTCGTCTCGACCTCTTGCAATTGGGCGTCGAGCTTTGTGAACTCGGAGTAATCCTCGTGCGACTCGACCGCCTGAATGAACTCATCGCACCGTGCGGTTAAAAGCTCCGTTACCAGCGGATTGTACGCGTTTGCCAGTTCCGGCCAGCGCTCCTTGAGATCGCCGGTGATTCGTCCCTTGAGCCGGTCGCGTTGCCGCCGCGAGCGCCGCTGCCGCCGGTTCAGGTCGTTCTCCTCGTCCTTGGTCCGTTTGGCCAGTTCGTTGGCCGCCTCGACGCGATCGCTGCCGTCGAGATCCAGCTTCGCACAAAGCTGCTCCAGCACGGCCCGGTCCA
Organism: Pirellulales bacterium; assembly: GCA_040880125.1. Classification (GTDB taxonomy): domain Bacteria; phylum Planctomycetota; class Planctomycetia; order Pirellulales; family JBBDJB01; genus JBBDJB01. Next base: position 150,769 of record JBBDJB010000018.1, read on the forward strand.
CGGGGGACGCGTGTTCAAGCAGCGCGTCGTAGGACGACAGGCCGACCAGTTCGTCGTCCGAATCCTCGGCCGGCAATTTGCTGTATTCCCGCAGAAGGGCGCCGGAAGTCTTGATAGGAATGTCGATCGTGTCGGAGTGCACGATCACGTGGCCATGCGCTTCCTCCAGTGAAATTCCGCCGTCCCCATCGTAGTCCGGCCGCTCGATCGGCTCGCCGATGCGCGTCTTGCCACCCAGCGCCGCCCAAAAGAACGTGCTGTACTCCTGGTAGTCCTCCTCGTCGATGTCCGGAGTACAGCCCGCAGCCACGCGATCGTGGACCGTGGCAAAAAAGCCGCAGATGTTTCGCGATGCCAGTCCCTCCTTCGAGTCGCCTTCATCAAAGATCAAATGTGCAAAGCCGCCGGAATAGCACTGTACCATTACCACGGCCACGTTGACGCCCTCGGGCAGAGTTTCCAGCCGCTCGGCCAACCGCTCAACGGTGATCGATTCGTTATTCCACATCAATAGACGGGTGTTGTGATCGTTATCTTCGTCGTCGCTCTTGCCGCCATGCGCAGTGGCGTAGATGAGCAGCCGATCGCCGCGTTGCAGCTTCGCCCCGACTTCGTCAAACCACTGTTCCACCTGCCGGCGATTTGAGCCGGCGCGAATCTCCGGCACCTGGTGGCTGCGGTACTCTAAGCCCAGGTAGCGATCGTTGCCGACGAACTGCGCCATTAGACGATTGGCCGGCGGGACGCGCCGTGGATCGTGAAACTGGACGTCGCGGCCGGTCGAATCACCGTCGCTGAAAAGGATGTCGTGCCGCACGCCCCTGGGGAGCTGCTCGGTAAGCAGCCGCTGCAGGAACAGCACGTTCTTCTCCAGCGAAACCTGGTTCCCTTGAGGCGAATAGCCGCCTCCGATGGTGAGGATATAATCCTCCGCGGTTACCGACGGCGCCCCGGCGAGGCCAAGCCAACCGGCAAACATGGCGCTGCAAATCGCCGTAGCGACGCGAAGATGGCCCGTCATGGGGTGATTTCCTTGAGATTGGCGGCGGGGCGGGTGCGGTTCCAATCTGTCATTTGAGACACGGCACCGCAGCCTTCCCCCTATTGTAAGGGCTTTGTCGGCCGCTGCCAGCAACGTACTTGACCGGCCGTCGTGGCGCCCGCAAATTCGCGCCGGTTCGGCCGAGGTATCGGCACAAGCGCACCCATTTAACACCGCGAACAAGCACTGCGGGCCGCTGGCCGTAGCTCGTTATGCAAGAATCAGCAGCCCCTGGGCGCACCCTCCGCACCCGCGAAGGCTCCTACTCAATCCATCGGCCTCTTGCACCACCGGTGAATGCCCTTTTCAACATGTACGTCTGTATAGATAATGACGGGGAGGCAAGATGGCGACGTTTAAACAGCCGCCCCTGCTCGTGACTCGGCTGAATTCGCACGAATCAATCTTCTGTTACGCGGTCCGCCACCCTTCGCCCGATCCGGAGACAAGCGAAATGACAACGCCTGATTCGCCACACCGGAGGATCGTCGGCCGAGCTGCGCAAGCGCATCTGCCGAACCGGTTCGAGCGGGTGCGCCTGGAGGTCGATCCCGACGCGGATCTCGATCCAGAAGACTCCGGCGACAGTGATCGCCGCGTACCCACGGTCCTGCTACCGGACGCCTCGCGAACCATCATCCGCGAGAACAGCAGCCCGGACATCTCGTTCCGGTACAGTTTGAACCCGTATCGCGGCTGCGAGCACGGCTGCGCGTATTGCTACGCCCGGCCGACGCACGAGACGCTTGGCATGGACGCGGCACTCGACTTCGAAACGAAGATCGTCGTCAAGTACGACGCGCCGGAGCTATTACGCGCGGAACTCGCCAAGCGCTCGTGGCAGGTCGAGCCGATCGTCATGTCCGGCGTTACCGATTGTTATCAGCCGATCGAACGGCAGCTCGAACTGACCCGCCGCTGCCTGGCAGTGATGCTCGAAGCGCGACAGCCGGTCGGCATCGTGACGAAAAACGCGTTGGTCCTGCGCGACCTGGACATGCTGGGCGAGATGGCCCGGCGCAATCTCGTGTGCGTCAACGTCAGCCTGACAACGCTCGATCCTGCGCTCGCGCGAACAATGGAGCCCCGCACGGCTTCGCCCCAGGCGCGCTTGCGGGCAATCGCCGAGCTTTCGGCGGCAGGTGTACCCACGCGCGTGATGACCGCGCCGATCATCCCAGGCCTGAACGATCATGAGATCCCCAAGCTACTGGAGGCGGCGAGCGAGGCCGGCGCGAATGGGGCCGCGTACGTGCTGTTGCGATTGCCGCTGTCGGTGCTGCCGGTATTCGAAGCGTGGCTCGAGCAGAACCGCCCATTGCAGCGAGACCGCATCCGCGCACTTATCCGCGAGACTCGCGGCGGCGCGATGAACGACGCCCGCTTTGGCAGCCGCATGCGCGGCGATGGGCCCTACGCCCAGGGCATCGCCCGCACATTTCGAGTCTTCGCCCGAAAATATGGGTTGGATGGCGAGATGCCGGCCCTGGACTGCTCGCAGTTCGTGCGTCCGGAGCCGAGCGACGGGCAGTTGCGCCTGTTCTAGACACCCGGGGGTGACTTGATGCCGAGGGCAGTCAAAGTGGACACTGAATAGGGAACGCCGGGTCGCCGATTCCCGTCGCCGGCGCAGTCTACCTTCCTCGATTGAAGTGACATTGAGATGGTCACGGCCGACTACCAGTACGAACGATCTCATCCTGAGGCGAATCCATTCGCCGCGCCCACCGAGCAGGTTGAGCGAGATCGATCCCGGCTGCGAACCATCGCCAGAGGCGTTGTGCTCCTATCGGCGGTCGGCGCTGCGGCATGGACCGCCGCCATGTGGGGGCTGGCCGCGGCGGTGTTGTTCCAATCCGGCTCCGCGAATCCCGAAGCCCGCGTGGCCGACGCGGCCTTGTTGCTACTGGTCAGTATGCCGGGACCGGTTGTGCTGTATCAAGCCGCACGCTGGTGCCACCGTCGATGGAGAACGCACACATGAACCTGTTCGCCGCGAGCGAAGCGGAGAATCGTCGCCGAGCGCAGCCGCTGGCCGCGCGCATGCGTCCCGCGAAGCTTGCCGAGTTCGTCGGTCAGGAGCATTTCCTGGGTGAGGGCAAGCTGCTGCGGCGGCTGCTGACGGCCGATCGGCTCGATTCGGTGATCTTTTACGGTCCGCCCGGCACCGGCAAGACGACGCTCGCCCGATTGCTGGCTGGTGAGACCGGCAGCCGCTTTCGCCAGCTCAGTGCGGTCACCAGTGGCGTCAAGGACCTGCGCGAGGTGTTGGAGGAAGCCCGCGACCATCTGGCGGCCAGCGGCGAGCGGACGCTACTGTTCGTCGACGAGATCCACCGCTTCAACAAGGCGCAGCAAGATGCGCTACTGCCGGACGTCGAAGAGGGCGTGGTGATCCTCGTCGGGGCGACGACCTCCAATCCGTTTTTCGTCGTCAACAGCGCGTTGGTCAGCCGTAGCCGCGTCTTCCAGTTCCAGCCGCTCGCGCCCGACGAAATCAAGGCGCTGCTGCGACGGGCGCTGGCCGACCGCGAGCGCGGGCTGGGAGAAAACAACGTCACTGCGGACGAGGACGCGCTGGACTACCTGGCCGAAGTGTGCGACGGCGACGCCCGCCGTGCGCTGGGTGCGCTGGAGATCGGCGTGCTGTCGAGCGGGTCGCAGCCGATTCGCTTCACGCGGGAGTTGGCCGCCGAGAGCGTGCAGCGCAAGGCGATCGACTACGACGCGGCCGGCGACGCCCACTACGACATGGCCAGCGCCCTGATCAAGAGCATCCGCGGCAGCGATCCCGATGCGGCCATCTACTGGCTGGCCTGCATGCTGGAGGCGGGCGAGGACGTGCGGTTTCTCACCCGGCGACTAGTCATCCTGGCCAGCGAGGACGTGGGAAACGCCGATCCGCAGGCGCTGCCGCTGGCCGTGGCCGCCATGCAGGCCAGCGAGTTTGTCGGCCTGCCGGAGTGCCAGCTCAATCTGGCCCAGGCAGTGACATACCTTGCCTGTGCTCCCAAGTCGAACGCGGCCACGATTGCCATCTCCGAGGCACGGCAGGACGTGCGCGAGAAGCGCACCCAGCCGGTGCCTCGTCATCTTCGCGACAGCCATTACTCCGGTGCCAAGACGCTCGGCCACGGCGAAGGATACCAGTACGCTCACAACGCGCCGGGCGGCGTGGCGGCGCAAGACTACCTGGGCATCGAGCGCGAGTATTACCGGCCCGTCAACCGCGGCTTCGAGCAGGAACTGCGGCGGCGGCTGGACGAAATCCGCCAGCGCCTGCGGCAGTCGCCGCCGGAGAAAGGCTAGGGCATAGTCTCATGCTCGTGAGATTTCAGCCGAACCCGTCGTGCCATGGAAAACGTCCAGCACAGACAGGGACATCTGACCGGTAGCTTCGCTCTCTATGTCAGCCATGCCGACGTGCATGCAGACCTGTGATAGCACCGGCGTTTCTGTCTCGCCCCGCCGACAATCCGCCCGTGGACCGCTCATCCAGGCTGATGTAGCACCCCGGCGAAGATTTTCGTAAGATCCCCACCCGCTGGCGATCCGGCTCGGGCACGTGCCGCGTCTAAACAAATAGCACGAGGGCGACGACCACCGCGACGACGCCCACCAGGCCCAGCACGATCCACGCCGTCGATCGCCCGGCCCAGACGCTGGAATGGAATATGACGTACGTGCCGCAGTAGGGACAGCGCTCCGCCTCCTCGTAGATTTCCTCGCCACACTCGGGGCAGGGGAGCGTGTCGGCGGCCATGCTGTGGTCGTCGGCGGACCATCCGTCTTCGTCGGTCCAGTCGTCGGAGGAGGTAACCAAGGGCGGGACTCGATGCCGCGTCGGGCGGCGGAAGGACCGAAAAATCATCGGGGGCGGGCCAGCAGGCGAAGCGTATCCATTTTAGCCGACCGGTCGCCGGGGGCCCCATGAGAAATTTGCTCGCGCGGTCCGCCGGACCGCCTATCGTCAAGGAGGACGATTGTGAACGCCATCAAACCGCTTGCGACGATTGCCGTGCTGGCAGCCATGGGCGTCTTCCTTTTCCTGTACACCAATAGCGCTCCCGAGTCTGAACCGCCGCCGGAAGCGGCTGGCACGTGGGGAACTCCCCCGGCCGTGGAGCTTCCCGCCGTGGGCGGTGAGTTGGCCGAAGGCATGGTCGAATTCGATCCGTCGAGCTCAACGCTGGAAAACCCCAGCGCAGCGTCCTCCGCCCCAAGCTTCGCACCACCCTTTGGTGATTCCGCCCCGGCCTTCGGAGGTTCGGCGTCACCCGATGCTGCCGGTGGCGCAACAGGCGGCGTGGCACCGGCGGACACCACCGCCAGCGCACTAGACGCAACCGAATCGCCGGCAGAGGACGTCGACATCGACGCGGCCATCGCCGACGCGGCAGCCTCCACAGGCGCGCCCCTCGGATCGGATCAAGTAGCCGGAACTCCCGACGCCGCCGCTTCGAATGACAGCAGCTCCGGACACTCGCCGTCGGGTGAACAACTGTCGTCCTACGAGGCCGCCAAAGAATCCGCCAATCAACACCTGTCGAGCGGCAAGCTCGCCGAAGCACTCAAGATCCTCTCCTCATGGTACGGCGACCCGTCGCTCTCGCCATTACAGGAACATGAGCTGATGTCGCTGCTGAGCGGGTTGGCTGGCACGGTGGTCTATTCGCGCGAGCATCATCTGGAGCCGCCGTACATCGTGCGCGAAGGCGACACGCTGGAGACAATTGCCCACGAGTACCAGGTGCCCTGGCAATTGCTGGCCAACATTAACTCTTTGACGCAGCCTGAGGAAGTTCAGCCTGGGCAGGAGATCAAGGTCCTTCGCGGCCCCTTCACCGCCATGATCCATCTGGAAAAGCAGGAGATGGCGCTGATGGTCGACGGACATTACGCCGGGCGGTTCGACGTCGGCGTCGGCCAGGACCGTCCGCAGATGAAAGGCGACTGGGTAGTCAAGCACAAGTTAACCAATCCCACTTACTACGGCCACGCGGGACAGGTCGCCGCCGACGATCCGCAAAACCCACTGGGCGAATACTGGATCGGCCTGGCCAGTGCCGAGCCGACCGCCGACGTGGCTCCGCTGGGGATCCACGGATCGGCCGAGTCGCAGCAGGTGCAGGGCGACGACCCGCGCGGCTACATTCGTTTGGCGCCGCGCGACGCGCAGGATGTTTATCACATCCTGTCGGACGATTCCAAGGTGACCGTGCTGCGATAGGGAATGGTGTTTTGTCAACATTCCCTCTCCCACTGGCGGAGGGCTTCCTCACGAATACGCGTCGCCTCTTCTGAAATCGAAGCAACGTGCACAGACAGGAATGGCTGTGCCACTATCTTCCACTAAGCCCTCTTATCCTCTGCACCGGCCCTTGCGAATACCTTCCGGTCCGTGGTATACGAAAGTGGCTCAGCGGCGAGCGTTGCCGCCGCGGGACGTGCCGTCCGAACCCCTTAACGAATAGCTCGACCGATCCCCCCATGTACGACCGCCGAGCCTTGATTGAACTGGTCCGCGCCCGGGCGCTGCAGTTTGGCGACTTCACTCTGGCCTCCGGCAAGAAAGCGAGCTACTACCTCGACTGCCGCCGCGTCACGCTCGACTCCCGCGGCGCGCGACTGATCGGCGAGGGCATGCTCGATCTGCTCGGGTCCGAAATGCCGGACGCCGTTGGTGGCATGGCTATCGGCGCCGATCCGATCACCGGCGCGATCATTACGCTTGCCGCCGTGCAGGGGCTAGAACTGCGTGGCTTCATCGTCCGCAAAGATGCCAAGGCCCACGGCACCGGCCGTATGGTCGAAGGCCCTGTCGAACCGGGCGAGAAGGTCGTAATCGTGGAAGACGTAGTCACCACCGGTGGGTCATCGCTGGCGGCCATCGAACACTGCCAGCAGCACGGCCTGGAGGTCGTTCGCGTGCTCGCCATCATCGACCGGTTGGAAGGCGGGCGCGAAGCTTTCGCCGCGAAGGGATTCCAGCTCGAAACTTTGCTGACGATCCGCGACTTCGGCATTGAGGCGGCCTGAGATGGACTTGTAAAGCCGCGTCTGACGCTTCTCTTGATATCTTTCCAATTGGCGAGAACGACCGCGTGGAAACTTCGCTCCACCGCCGGCTGAAGGAGATTTACGCCGGCGAGGCGGCCCAGGTCGAGGTGCCGCTGGACGGCTATCGCATTGACGCCGTATGCGGCGATCAACTCGTCGAGATTCAGCACGGCTCGCTGGCAGCGATTCGCGACAAGGTGCGGCGGCTGCTGAGGCGGCATCGCGTCCTGGTGGTCAAGCCGATTGTGTCGCGCAAGCTGCTCATTCAGCAGGATGCTAAGGGCGGCAACGTCGTGCGCCGGCGGCGCAGCCCGAAGCGCGGCGGACTGTTGGATCTGTTCGATGAGCTGGTCTATTTCACCGGCGTTTTTCCGCACGCGTCGCTCACGTTGGAGGTAGTACTCGTCGAGATCGAGGAGTGGCGCTATCCGGCCACCAGACGCAGCCGCCGCGGACGCCCTCTGCGTCACATGGTCGAGGACCAACACCTGATCGCCACCGGCGATCGCTTGCGGCTGCGCACCTCCGCCGACCTTCGCCGCCTGCTGCCGCCGCGGCTGCCGCGCCCCTTTCACACGCAGCATCTGGCAGACCGCCTGAAGATTGACCGCTGGGTCGCCCAGCGCATCGCCTATTGCTTGCGCAAGACCGGTGCCGTGAAGGCAGTCGGGAAGCAGGGCAATTCGCTGCTCTACGAACTGCCCGTGCGTCGAGCTGCCTAGCGCGCCAACATCGCCCGCAGCATGTGCGAGTAGTCGCAATAAGGCTCCGAATCGGGCGGCCCGTCGGCATAGAGATACGCCGCCTGATGCGGATCGTCCGTGATGGCAATGATTGTCGAGGAGATCGTCCCCCGCCACGGCTGATTCAACACCATCTTGGCCGCCGTCGGCGGATGGGCCTTGCCCGAGAATACCAGCTTCGCCCGATTGAGAAAGTCTTCTACCCGCGACGGCTCCCGCTCCACCATCAAGCGGCGCGAGATCTTCTGCCGCGAGTCGTCGACGTCGTCCGGGTCGCCGTTGGTCAGCAGGTGCAATCCCGGGGGCATATCAATCACTTGCGGCTGCAGTCCACCGCAAACGACGGCACATGACTGCGCATCGGTGCACAGATAGTTGACGCCGGCATAATGCTCCGTATCCAGCTCACGCATCGCCAACTCGACCGCTTTAGAAGCCGAGCCGGTGTGCAACAGGTCCATTGCGAGTAGCCCGCGGGACCGTGCAACCGCCGGAGCGGGCGGCGCAGGCCGATTGGTGACCGCCACCACAAGGCCATCGGCGTTCACGCCCAGCCATGTCCCGCCCGCCTGGGCATCCAGCCCACACAATAGACGCTGGTCCTCGCGCAGATCGGGCGATAGCGATGGCCGGCGACGCGACTCGTCGCGATTGGCCGCCAGCACGATCGGCGCGCCGGGCACGTGGCGGTAATAAATCGCCAGCAAACACACGTTCACAGCCTCGTGTAAATCCATCAAGGGATCGCCTGCACGGGCAAGGACGCACCGTATCGAAAGTGTACGTCGCGCCGGGCGGCTTGTCCGGTCGTTTCGAGCCGGCAATCGGGGGGCACGGCGGGCTCCTTCCGGCATGCGGTGAAGAAGAATGGCGGGCGGTCACCCGCAGCACTTGATCTGGATGGCGTAAAGCCGCCGAATATCGTGCGGCCCAAATGGGGCGAATGCCCACGTGCATGGAGGAAAATACAGGCACCGGTCTTGCCGCCTTACGCAGAAGGCCTTAACCTTCTAGCTTTAAGGCCGTAGACTGACGGTGGCGTCGGGAACAGGGAACGGCGCTTTCGCGGAGGGGGCTCGTTGCCCGGGGTTTGTACCCCTTGGACGGCGAGACCTCTTGCTCCAGGTCGATACTCTGAGAAAGGATTCCGCCGTGCCGCGGGACGCTGGCCGGATCGTTGGCGCTCGGCGGCGGCGCGCCGCCGACCGAGCCCCAGAAAGTTACTTGTCATGAGCGACCAGCCACCGCTGCGTGCCCGCGGACTGTTGCGGCGTCTGACCGGGGTGCAGATTGTGGGGACTGGCAGCTACGTTCCCGAGCAGGTCGTCCGCAACGAGGATCTGGCGGCGCTCGGTTACGATGCCGATTGGATCATCCAGCGGACCGGCATCCGCGAGCGGCGTCACGCCCCAAAGGAGATGGCCACTTCGGACATGGCCATCGCCGCCGCCCGGCGCTGCATGGAGCAGGCTGCCGCCAGTCCGGCGGACATCGACCTGGTGCTGCTGGCCACGCTCTCGCCCGATCATCTTCTTCCGGCCAGCGCGTGCGTCGTGCAAGATCGGCTCGGCCTGAACTGCCCCGCCGCCGATATCCAGGCAGCTTGCGCGGGCTTTCTGTACGCGCTGATCACAGGAATGCAATACGTCGCCACCGGGTGCAGTAACCTGGCCCTGGTGATTGGCGCGGATACGAACTCGCGCGTGATGAATCCGGCCGATAAGAAGACGTATCCGCTGTTCGGCGATGGTGCCGGAGCTGTTTTGCTCGCCCGCGGCGAAGACGACCAGGGCATGGTCTCGTACACGCTTGGCGCCGACGGTTCGGGCCTCGATCTGTTGTATCGCCCCACGGGCGGATCACGCATGCCGTACGATCGCACGGTCACCGACCAGGCCTCGCACTTCGTGCTGATGGACGGCCGGCCGGTCTTCAAATGGGCCATCCGCCTGCTTGAAGATACTGTGCGAGACGTGCTGGAGGCCGCCGGGCAGTCGGTCGATGACGTCGATCTGTGGGTGCTCCATCAAGCCAACCTACGCATCATTGAAGCGGCCATGCAGAACATTGGCATCCGCCGCGATCGAGTTGCCATCCACCTGGACCGCTACGGCAACACTTCCGCCGGCAGCGTTCCCATCGCCCTGGACGAGTCCGCGCGAGCCGGGCAGATCCAGCGCGGCAGCACGATCCTGATGAGCGGCTTCGGCGCGGGGCTGTCGTGGGGCACGGCCGTGTTCCGCTGGTAGACGTACGACCGCCGCCGCAGGCTTTCGCGCCGCACACATTCAGCACCGGTTCCCCTCAGCCGGTTTTTCGTACCAGCCTGTTTTTTTTCAACAGGCTGATAGTAGTTCAAGTCTAGCGATTGCACCGCGGCATGCGTCGCGTGCGACCGGTCGCTTCGCCCACAAACATTTCGCACGGCACACAACTTCTTCAGCGATTAAGGACGATGCACCATGAGCACGGCACAAACCCGCCCCAAAGCCAAGGCCAAAGTGAAAGTCAAATCGCTGCCGCCGCGCAGCAAGGTCAAGCCGGCCGACACCTGGGATCTGGCGAGCCTATATCCGGACGACGCAAGTTGGGAAATCGCCTTCACCCGCTGGGAGAAGCAGATCCCCGGCTACGAAAAGTTCAAGGACACGCTTGCGGAGAGCGCCCAAGCGCTGGCGGCATGCTTGAAGTTCGACAGCCAACTTGAGCGGACCGGCGAGCGGCTCGGCACCTATGCCTTTCTGAAGACGGCCGAGGACACCGCCAACAGCGACTATCAGCGGATGATGGGACGCTTCCGCCACGCGGCCAGCCTTGCATCCCAGGCGGCCAGTTACATCCGCCCGGAGATACTTGCCATTCCAACCGCGCGGTTGAAGAAGATGATCGGGGACCGCGCGCTGCGTCCGTATCGCTTGCGATTGGAACGGCTCGCCCGCTACAAACCGCACACGCTCAGCAACGAGGGAGAGAACCTGCTGGCGATGCAGAGTGAGATGGCCGGCGCGGCCTCGCAAATCTTTCGCCAACTCAACGACGCCGACTTGAAGTTCGGCAGCATGCGGAACGAGAAGGGGGAGTCGATCGAGTTGACCACCTCCACTTTTTCCTCGCTGTTGCACTCTCCCAATCGCAGCGTCCGCCGCAACGCGTTTCACCAGTTCTACACCCAGTACGCGGCGCATGAGAACACGCTGGCCTCCACCCTGGCCGGCTCGATGCAGCGTGATGCCTACTACGCCAAAGCCCGCAATTACGAGAGCGCCCGCAGCGCGGCCTTGTTCGACGACAACGTTCCCGAGTCGGTCTACGACAACTTAATCGAAGCCGTGCATCGGCATCTCCCGGCGTTGTATCGGTACTACGAGCTGCGTTGCCGCAAGATGCGGTTGAAGGACATTCACCACTACGACACCTACGTGCCGATTCTCAACGAACTGGAAACCCGGCACACGTGGCGCCAGGCAGTTCGCGGGGTCATCCAATCGCTCGAGCCGCTGGGCGGTGAGTACTGCCAGGTACTCGAAGCTGGGCTGCTGGGCCGTTGGTGCGATCGCTACCCCAACCGCGGCAAGCAGAGCGGCGCCTTCAGTTGCGGCACGTTCGACGGCGATCCCTACATCATGATGAATTACCAGCCGGATGTGCTCGACCACGTCTTCACGCTCACGCACGAAGCCGGCCACTCGATGCACAGCTTCTACTCCTCGCGGAGCCAGCCGTTCGAACATTACGACTACAGCATCTTCGTCGCCGAGGTAGCCAGCACCTTCAACGAGCAGCTTCTCAGCCGGCATATGCTGGCCAAGGCGCGCACTCGCAAGGATCGGGCGTTTCTCATCAATCGCGACATCGATGCCATCCGCGGCACGATCCTGCGGCAGACGATGTTCGCCGAGTTCGAAAAGATTACGCACGAGCTTGTCGAGCAGGGCGAGCCGCTGACCGTAGCCCGCTTCAAGGAGATCTACGGCGACCTGCTGCGGCTCTACTTTGGTCCGGATTTCGCCATCGACGAGGAACTGCGGCTGGAGTGTTTCCGCATCCCGCACTTCTATCGGGCGTTCTACGTCTACAAGTATGCCACGGGCATGTCAGCGGCCATCGCGCTGGCCGAGCGCGTAACCTCCGGTGGTCAGCGCGAACTGGACGACTACCTGCGGTTTCTGTCCGGCGGCAGCTCGAAGTATCCGCTCGATCTGCTGCGCGACGCCGGCGTCGACATAGAGAGCCCCGAGCCGATCGATACCGCGTTAACCCGCTTCAACCAATTGGTGGAAGAGCTGGAGGAGTTGCTCTAAGTCGACGCGAGAGGACGCTGAGGCGCACACATCCCTCTGGAGAGGGCCGGGGAGAGGGCGTAGCAACTACTCAGAGCCTCGTGCCCATCTTTGCCGTTGGATAGGCACGCCAAGAATCGCTGCCACTGGCTGGCGTGGTGCACACAGAAGGAACTATTGGCCAGTTTTCAGCCGGGGCCCGCCGGCGTTAGCTTCCGAAGTTCCTCACGCCGTCTGTCGAGCGGGGTTGTCAGCGGGAGTGGTCGTCTGCGGATGCGGCGCGGACGGGATGTACCGCCAACTCTGGCGGAGCAATCGCGTCGGCGGATCGGCACCGCGAAACTGCCAGTTCCACGATTGCGTGCCCAGCATACAGCGGAGCATGGTGGCGCACTGCCGCGGGTGCCGCACCAAAAACGGAAGCGCCCGCCACACCAGCCGGCTCGGCCGCCGAATCTCCGCTTGAATCCGCCGCAGCCAATGCTCGCTCGTGCGGTAATAGTCCAGTGTACCGTCTGCGCAACGGGTCGGTTCGAAGAAGCCCGAAGCACATCGCTCGAACTGTCCCGGCACCGGGTACCAGCCGCCGAAGCTCCAGGCGAGCATGCAATAGTGAAAGGCGTCGGTTCCTCTGGCGAATTCCCGCGGTGAGCGGAGCAGATCGCGCGGATCGGGAGCGCGCATGAAGTGGATCGTGGTATTCACCAGCCGGCGGACCTGGGAGGCGGGATCGATCAGCCGGTACGCCAACTCGAAGAACTCGCGATAAATGGTGTCGTCGCGGCCGGCCGCCGCATCTTCCGCCTGGACGAAGTGTTCCATCGGGCCGTTGGCAACAACCGCGTCGAACCGGCCGTGCCACGAAGCGTCCATGTGACGGTAGTTTAACAGGTGCACGTCAAGATTCTGCTTCCGGCAGCGGGCGACCTGCTCAGGCGAAATCGTGATACCTACCGCACACGCTCCGCGGTGGACCGCTTCGGCAACTAGCCGCCCATTGCCACAGCCGATATCCAAAAGCCGCACACCAGGAGCGCAGCCCGCCTCGTCCAGCACATACTGGATTTGATTGAGTTGGGCCTGATCGTAGTGGGTGGCGGTGTCGTCGTAGATGCCCTCGGTGTAGTCGACCATTCCACAGGTTGGAAAGACCTTGTCGAACAGCGAGTAGCAGTTCACTACGCGGCGAGGCCTTCCCGCTCCTGCGGCGGGGGTGAGACGTGAGACAGCGCTGGACATGGCACCACCTCCGAATCTGGAGTGATACGAAAAGCCGTCTCCCGCCGACGGGCGGGACGAACTGCCGCGCCGTTGGGCATTGCATTATCCCGTCCCCCCAGCGGTATGCCAGCGTTTTTGTTCGGGCCGGCCCATGCCAGGCTTGCGCGGCGATGCGGCACGATGTCGCCCCGGAGCAGTAATTGCTGCCCGCGCGTAGATAGGAGGGGCAGGGCGGGCTGACCGACAAAATCGTCGGCAAAACCCGCCAAGACGATTCAACTGCCGGTGGTTATCGCCAGACAGGTTCGCCCAATTTTGCGACGTGCCATCCGCGACGTGCCCATCCGCGACGCGACGTGTTAGACGCGGAAGGGTGATAGCAGCCCGCCTCAATTCACTAACTTTCAGGCGAGAAACGCCGCTCGCCGACTGAGTCGGGACCGGTCGGAACTTCTACGTCACCAGAGGTGCCAGAAAATGCAATCCGGGATATCGTCTGCGTCGTAAGTTTCAGGCACAATAGGCATTGCCGTAGCTGCGAAACCTCCAGCAATCGCAACTACGTTGAAGTCGCTTGGCTATTTCTCCAGTTCTCTACAAGAGCCTCATCACGGCTGTGAAGACAGGAGCAACAGGTGAATGTGAACGCGTATGGAGGCAATGCGTCGCGACGCGGCTTTTTCCGGGCCGCCGGTGCGGCGGGCCTGTTGTGGGCAGCCGGCGGTCAATTGTCACTCGGCCAGGCTGGGCGGCAAGCCGGCGGGATGAAAGTTCTCACTGCCGATCCGCCCAACCTGGAGCCTGCGTTGGAGGGCTTGGTTCGGTCCTGGATTACGCCAGTCGAGCACTTTTACGTTCGCAGCCATGCAGCCTCGCCGGAGCTTGATCTGTCGAAGTTCCGGCTGAGTGTGGACGGTCTCGTGGAAACGCCATTTCAACTCAACCTGGAGGCGCTGAAGACTCGCTTCAAGTCAAGGGATGTTGTGGCGACGATGACCTGCGCCGGGAATCGCCGCGTCGAATTCAATTCGACGCGGGAAGTCGGAGGCGTGCAATGGGGGGCCGGTGCGATTGGCAATGCCCGGTGGAGCGGAGTACCGCTGGCGGCACTATTAAAGGCGGCGGGAGTGCAATCGGTGGCGCGGCACGTTTGCTTCGAGGGAGCCGACGCAGTTGCTCACGGTCAGGGCACCATTCCATTCGGCGGGTCGATTCCCATCGACCAGGCGCTGGCCGGGGGAGATGCAAGTCCTGGGGCCCTGGTTTGCTGGGACATGAACGGAAAGCCGCTCACGCCGGACCACGGTTTCCCGATACGGATGGTCGTGCCGGGCTACATCGGCGCCCGCAGCGTCAAGTGGCTGTCGAAAATCATAGTCAGCGATCAGCCGTCGGCGAACCACTATCTGGCGGGTGCGTATAAGCTGGTCGAATCGGACGAGGAAGATGCCTGGTCCGCCGCTCCGCCCATCTATCGCTATCCGGTCAATTCGGCTATCTGTGTGCCAGCGGACGGGGCGGAAGTACAGCCCGGTCGCCTGCAAATGCTGGGTTATGCGCTGCCGTCCGGGGAACCGGAGAGCACCATCGCCCGCGTCGAAGTATCTGCCGACGAAGGGGAAAGTTGGCACCTTGCTTCGCTGGTCGGTCCGTCCAAGCCCTTCTGCTGGCGGTTGTGGAGAGCAGAGGTGGCGGTAACGCCGCGAACGAGCCGCCTCTGGGTTCATGCCACCGACTCCGCCGGACATCGGCAGCCGGCCGAGGTGGACTGGAACCTCAAGGGGTACCTCTACAACGCCTGGCACCGGGTGGGAATCGATGTGCGCGGCTGAGCACTCGCACATACGAGCTTCGCCCTATCCCGCAAGTCAGCCAGTGACGCCGGAACTTGCCAGTTGCCGGCTACCCAGTGCCCTCCAGGGCGCCGCGACATCCGGATAATTCGATTTTACGGCTTGTGTCAGTCGCTATAAATCGTTTATTCTCTGAATATCTCCTAGGTTGGCCATTCTCGGTAACTCATTTCTTCGTCGATGGCTAGACCGCGCGGTGGATCTATCGCTAGGGGCACCAGGACGAGGCTGTCGTCCTGTATCTGAGACTTAATCCCATCATTCACCGGGTCGGATCTCCCTCCCGCCTTGGGCTACGGGGGATAATAGGCCGGCTTCGGTCCCAATGGAGGCACGTGTGGGCATGCATTTGCGATCTTCCGGAACACGGGCGCTGCGACTTTTCGCAACTATCTTGCTATTTTTATCAGTCGGGCGCACCGCGCACGCACAGTTCCGCTATCCCCCCGATGACCCTCGCCTGCAAGGCCATCCGCCGCTCAACGTGGCCGATTTCGGCGCAGTAGGTGATGGGAAGAGCGACGACACCGCGGCCATTCAGCGTGCGGTGGATACGGCCGTCAAGGGAGATCGCAAGGTCGTCTTTTTCCCCCCAGGCACCTATTTGGTCAGCTCCGTTCGAGTCGCCCCGGGTCTCACGCTGATCACCTTTAGTGCCACCATGAAAGTGATTCCCAAGGCGGGTGAATTCAACGTGGTGTTCACCACCTTCAATCATCGCGACCGCGCAAGCTATTTTTGGTCGTCAGACACCGATTCGCCGCCGCTGATCATTTACGGCTTCAAGTACGACGGAAACGCCGCCGAGCAAGGTGAATTCTCGAACTTTCAACTGCAGCATCAGGGGTTTGTCGCGCTAGCGGCGGACGGTTCGAAGAGAGGACGTTTGCTCGCAAATGTCTTCAATTGTGAAGGCTGGGATGGAGTCGGCGACTTCGTTTACGTATACACCAACGTTGAATTGGAAATGGCATACTGCAAGGCGACGGATGTCTTTCGTGGCATGCTCAGCATCGGCGCAGGGAAATCCATTGTGCGTGGGTATGGCCTCACGGCAGAGGGTGAACGATATCCGACGGGAATCGACCTCGAACCGACTGCTGGATCCGGTGCCCTGGATGTGCGGCTTTCAAAGGTCCGACTTAAGGGAGATTTCGACGTCGCGGTGCAGCCGGGGTCCACAATTCAAATTGATGATCTCCACTCTGGCCCCCCCTTTAACCTCGTCAATCGTGGCTCCACGATCAATATTTCCAACTCCCGGTTCGAGTTGGGCACGCCCGACGACAACAACCACATCCGGGTCCGCGAATCGGGGGGCACTACGCAGTTCACAAACTGTGACTTTTTTGCGGTCCGCGAGGAAAGTGGCAGTGCCAGCACCGGGCCGCGCTACGCCATGCGCGTCAATTGGCGACCGACCAACGATAGTAGGGTCATCTTTGACGGGTGCCGCTTTCATGCTGGAGATGGAGCCACCGCCGCCGTCTATTCGGAGCCCGACCAGCAACAACTAGGAAACGAACTGGTGCTCCGCAATTGCCAGATAGGTCCGGACTTTGCCTATGGTGTTCTCATGGAGCAGGGTGGGAACTTTGACATCGTCAACACCACATTCAATTCCCGGACCGGGATCTATTTGGACCACCGGGATACCTATTATTACCGCGCCCGAATGCAAGCAATCGGCCTGGGCCCGGAGGCACAGCATTATCTGCGAGTCGATCACGGAGATCCGCGCAACACCATCCTTCATCACGCAGTCGAGTTGCATGACTCAGAGAACGTGATCTGGAACCCGGGAGGAAACGTCTCCGCCAATCGTTTTGGGGGCCGGAGAGTGATCCGCGGCGACAACGACCCAACGACCAACAAGACGCCCGGGTTCATCGGCGACGTCTATATCCGGCTGGGTAAGGACCTGGAAGAACGCTGGCAGTGCATTGCGACCGACACGCAACAAGCACGCTGGATCCCGCTTTACTCGCGCAGCATCAATTAGCGGACCTCCGAGATTGCGTGCGGCGTCGCTGCCATTCATATCGTACGCTTACACGAGAGGAAGCGATCTCTCGGTTGAACGGATTACGATTGTAAGCAAGGCGATACGATAATGGCGGCGATCATAGCTCTGGCGGCGGTTCCGCGGAAAGACGACGACTCCGGCGACACGCCCGCCGTGGACGGTAGCTCCGTGCCGGCGCCTTCGCGCTGGAGAAAGTGGGCCCGCCGGCTGGCCGCGCTGTCGTTTGGCTGTGTACTCGGGCTGATCGTGCTCGAAGTCGGCGTACTGTTGCTTGCCGGCGAGCAGGTCAAATTCCCGCGACGCGTGGTCGAGGCGCCGTGGAAACTGCGCTACAACGACCCCGGCGGTTCCTACCGACACAAGTCGGCTGACGGAATCTGGTGGTTTCGCATCAATAAACAGGGCATGCGCGAGGACGAAAACTTCACCCATGCCAAGCCCGCTGGCCGCCTCCGCGTCGTTTCGCTAGGCGATTCATTCACAATCGGCTACGAGGTGGACGAGCCGCAGTGCTTTTCCTCGGTCATCGAGCGGCAGCTTCAGGCGGAAGACCTTCCCGTCGATGTCCTGAACACGGGCGTCTCCGGCTTCTCCAACGCCGAAGAATTGGCGTACCTCGAACGTGAATTGCTCAAGTACGAACCCGATCTGGTGATCGTTTCCTTTTTCGGCAACGACCTGGTCGATAACCTCCGCACCGGGTTGTACCGCCTGGAGGACGGCGATCTGCTGGAGTGGGGCGAGCGATACGTACCGCTGGGAGAGCTGGCCAACCGCCTGAACAGCAATCCGCTGTTCAACTTCGCATCCACCTATTCTAATGCCTTTGTGTTCGTAAAAGAACGCCTGAATCACATCATCAAGCGGCAGATCGTCGAAGAAAACCAGCGGCAGATCGGCGCAGCCAAAGAAGATGGCGAAACTTCCGACGCCAACTCACAGCCTTCGGAAAATCCGAAATCTGAGGAGACATCGGCAGAGGTCGAATCGCAACGTCGGCTCGCCGCTGCAATCTTCGAACGGATGTATCAACTTCTGCAACAGCGCGGCATACCGCTAGTGATTCACAGCATTCCTCTGCAGCCGGACGGCCCGAGTGGTGATCTGATCGACCAGTTTCCGCTCGACTATTTTGACACGGATCGGCCGGGCATCCTTTACGTGTCTTCGAAGGACGTCCTCAGCCCGCACGTACGGGGTGAATTGCTGTACTGGCAGCGGTCGCACTTCCATTGGACGCCATTCAGCCATCAAGTCGCGGGCAAGGAGATCGCCCGGCGTATCGTGGAAAGTCATGCGCTGGCGGGCTCGGATCCCCAGGCCGGCGCTCCGTAGCGCCAACGCCGCTTCGCCATCCGCTGGGGTCCAGCTAGCCGCTACTGGTCGCGGCCATTCCCTTCAACGATTCGCACAGCCGTGCATCTCCCGCATCCGCCACTCGCTGTGGATTAAGACGCCGAAATTTACCGCGGCATCTCGAGGGATCCTCGCGGTCATTGCCGAACCGGCAGCTTCCGTTTCTGCCAATTTGGCAGTCCCGATCAGGGGGTCTCCAATCCGTTTTCAGGCAAACTCCCTACGAACCGTCCCGATGGATGGCTCGTAGGAATAGCGACCCAGAAGCCGGTCCTGTTCACAACCTCCGGAGAATCAAGGAGTTTTGGCGCCATACCCGGCACCTGCCGGGCGTGCGGGTCAGCAGGAGGACGGGATTGGCACAACGGTTGCGTGCGGGGAAAATGCGAGTGTTGATAAAGTGGCAGATTTTCGGTAGAGAAGTGACATGATCGTTTCAGGGCCCGGCGGGTGCACTAGCATCCGCTGGTCCTCTTCGTGTTGACGGGAATTCAACACGCGAAGTATGCACACGTGCCGCGTTTTTCTGACGAGGACGTGCTGCGGCCTGATGCCCACGATGGCGCCTCGGGCAGTCTATTGGGTTCATCAACCGGTTTACAATTCCGCGCTGCGTACTCACGCCCGGCAGGACCGTTTGCGTCTGCCCCGGTATGACGAAATGCGAGGAAGGAGTTTGCTTTATGGTGTGCTGTTCCAAGTCAACAAAGATTACCCTGGCAATCCTGTTGGTAGCAGCGATGGCCGTGGGCACAGTGGCCGCGCTGCCTCAAGTCATCGCGCGACTGAGCTACGCCGCGGAAACGGGCGAGGCACTCGCCGCCCGAGAGCAACTCGCGGCGGCTCGCCAGCTTTCGACCGGCTTCCAAGACGTTGCCAAGGCGCTGCGTCCGTCGGTCGTCAAAATCAATTCGGTTCAATCGTTCCAGCCGGCCCGTAGCCAGCAGATCCGTCCCGAGCTGCCGGAAGAATTCCGTCGCTTCTTCGGCGATGAAACGCTGGATCGCTTCCAGCAGTTCCAAATGCCGGAAGATGGCTATCGTCGCGAGGGATTGGGCACGGGCGTAGTCGTCAGCGAAGACGGCTACATCCTCACGAATAACCACGTCGTCCGCGGTGCCGATGAGGTCACCGTCACCTTGTCCGATAATCGTCAGCTTCAGGCGGAGGTTGTCGGCAACGACAGCATGACCGACTTGGCAGTCCTGAAGGTGGACGCGTCGGGTCTCGTGCCTGCTCAAATCGGTGACTCCGACGCGGTCGAGGTTGGCGAATGGGTCGTCGCGGTCGGGACGCCATTTAATCTTCAACAGACGGTGACTGCCGGGATTGTCAGTGCCAAAGGACGCGCGAACTTGCGGATCGCCGATTACGAGGACTTTATTCAGACCGACGCGGCGATCAATCCCGGCAATAGCGGCGGCCCGCTGGTCAATTTGAGCGGTGAGGTGATCGGCATCAATACGGCCATCGCCTCGCGAACCGGCGCCTACAGCGGCATCGGCTTCGCCATTCCCAGCAACATGGTCCGCTCGGTGATGCAGAGCATCATCGAGAACGGCCGGGTGGACCGCGGCTGGCTGGGTGCTGTCATCCAGGATCTGACGAAGGAACTGGCGCGGTCGTTCGGCTACGACTCGACGCAGGGCGTACTGATCGGCGACGTGATGAGCGGCAGCCCTGCGGAGCGGGCCGGCCTACAGTCGGGCGACATCGTCACCACGTTCCAAGGGGAATCGATGGCCAGTGCTGATCAGTTGCGCAAGGCCGTGGCCGCAACCACCCCGGGTAGCCAGGCAATTCTTTCGGTCGTTCGCGAGGGCGAGCAGCTCTCGCTAGAAGTGACCGTCGGTCAACTTGATCAAGATCGGTTGGCCCAAGCCCGTGGCACGTCCGGCGCCACCGAGCGTGACGTGGAGCAGACGATCGACCTGGGCATGACCGTTCGCACGCTGACTCCGGAACTGGCCGGCTCGCTCGGCTATAGCCGCGACGCAACGGGCGTAGTCGTCAGCCGTGTCGAGTCCGGCGGCCCGGCGGAGCAGGCAGGCATGCAGGTTCGGGACGTCATTGTCCGCGTGGGCGATACTCGGATCGAGAGCCTGTCCGACTTCCGTGAAGCGCTGAGCAATGCCGATCTCTCGCAAGGGGTTCGGCTGCAAGTGCGGAACGGCGATGTTCAGCGCTTCGTCTTCCTGCAAAGCAACTAGCGGCGGCAGGAGTCGGCCGCTTCCGTCAATTTGTTAGCAATTCAACGCCGGTCGCACGTCTGTGCGACCGGCGTTTTTTTTGATCAGGTGCAGGCGTGAAGAGCATGCCGCAGCGGGCTTCTCTCAGGTAGCCTACTGCCCACCTCGCTGTACAACGTTCACCCGCGCAGGGCGGGGCGGCTCAGCGACAGAAAATCAATTGGCAAATCAGTCTGCCCCTGCGTGACCAAGTCGGCCAATACCTCGCCAATCACGGAAGTCAATTTGAATCCATGCCCGGAAAGGCCGGCCGCGATGGCAATTCGTTTATCCACTGGATGAAGATCGACCACGAAGTGCTCGTCGGGTGTCATCGTGTACATGCAGACGCAGTGGCGGGTGAGCTGCCGTGAGACGCCGCGCAAGCATTGCGCGGCAAAGGCTTCAACCCGGGAGCGGTCGGCCGAGTCGATCTCGCGGTTCAGCATCAGCGGATCGCTTACCGGGTCGCCGCCGCTATGCTGGCCCAGCTTTACGCCGTCCGCGTCGAGTTTCGGGAATCCGTAAAAGACGCCCTCGGGCAGATCGTACAAGAAAGCCGGCAATCCACTCACGGCATCGAAGCCTGGTTCGTCACACGCGTACCAGTAAAGCGGCTTTCTCAGTACAGTCAGCTTCATTCCCAGTTCCGCCAAGACTCCCGGCGCCCACGCACCGGCGGCAATGACAAGTCGCTCGGCCGCGAACGTGCCATGGTCGGTATTTATTTGGATGCCCCGGGAATCGCTCGACCATCCATGTACTGTCACGCCGGCCTTCAACTCTGCTCCGGCCCGGCTCGCCGCCTGCAGGTGCGCTTCCACGCACGCCTCGACCATCAAGTAGCCTGCCTGCCGCTCGAAGACGCCGACCAGCTTCGGCGGCGCGGCAAATACGGGCCATCGCTGCTCGATCTGGTGGGCGGTGAATTCCTCGATCGGAAGGTCGTACTGGTGTGCGGACTCACGCACACCACGAATGATCGAACCTTCCGCCGGCCCTACCTGTAGCAGCCCAGGCAAGTGAACCAGCGGGCGACTACTCTGCCGGCCAAGCTCTTCCCAAAGGTCATAGCTGCGCCTCAGCAGCGGAACGTAGTCAGGGTGTTCGAAGTAGGCCTGCCGGATGATTCGCGTCTGGCCGTGCGAGCTGCCCCGGTCATGTGGCGGAGGAAATCGGTCCAGCCCCAGTACCCTGAGGCCGCGGCGCGCCATGTGATACAGCGCAGCGCTACCGACTCCGCCCGTGCCAAGCACCAGTGCATCGTACTGCGCCATCAAAGGCCTCGGATCAGCGAGATTCGGACATGCCGATCTCTCGACAGCTTACTTGATCTGAAAGTTCGCGGTCGACTGGCCGATCTTGTCGGAAAGCTGGTCGACAACCGTAAGCTGCAAGGTGTAACGCCCTCGCTCGATCCGAGCAGGCAGCATCGCGCGGTACTGGATATAGAAGTCGTGGCGGGGGCTCTGGCAGAAATCCTCGACCGCGGGAAACTCGCCGCCCTCGATGCGGTGCCCCGTCCCATCCAGGATTTGATAACTGCTGGCGAGCGACGTGTGGTAGCCGTCGGCGGTCGATTCACTCCGGAAGTTGTCGATTTCGGCGTAAAGAAGCACTGGCGAGCCGGCGGACAGTTCTACCGACGGTAGCTCCCTGTACAGCCCGAACCCCGTCACCTCGTCACAGAAGGCCAGATTCCGCACCTCGAGCGTTGCCAGTTCGCCGAGCTTGTCGGCCGCCGCGCGGACGTGATACTGAGCGCCCGCGGCTCGTCTCGACTCGTCCGGCGTTTGTTCGTGGTCCATGTACATGGCCAGCCCTAGCAGTTGCTCTTTCCAGAAGTCCTGCCGGGTAGGAGATAAGCCGGGGATCGGCCGCAAGGCGTCGTCGCGCCGACCCGCCGTCAGATAGAGGATGCGCAACAGCGCTTCCTCGCGTGCTTCCTCAGTAGTGCGAGGCGTGCTTTGTCGCTGAGACTCCAGTTCCGAGATAGCGGCGGAAAGCGATTGTTGCCACTCGTGCAAAGATTGTGGAGCCGCTTCAGTGTGCCGTGCGGATGCCGCGCGCGCCGCTTCCAGCGGAATATCCGCGGGATGAGGCTCGCCCGTCGCCGCGGCCAACGTGATCGTTCCGCGACCGGAATTGTCCGGAACTGCATCGGCCATGTTTTCTGCCGGTGGATCATGACGCCTGGAAGGATCGAGCGCCGCGGAACCTTCACCGGATGTGAACCGTTGGCCGCTTGTGCTGTGAGCAACTCCACCGCTCGCGGACGGCAGCGGTGCGGCGGGAGAGTCTGATCGTACTGGTCGCTCCTGGGCGGCGGCGAACGGAGCAACCTCTCCTATGGAGAGAGCCGCCCGGTCGGTTGATCGACGTGACAGATCTGATGCCGCATCGGCAACTGAGTTCTCCGGTGGGTTCGCCTCCCGGTCCTTCAGTTGTTGAGCGAAGCGAAGCGTGGCCTCATATTGCTCTCGGGTCAATGCCTCCAGTTCCTCAGGAGTGGCCGTCCTACCGGCGACGCTGGTCGGTTCACCTGGTGGTGGAGTGTCCGCGTCGACTGCAGCATCAGCACGGGAGAGGCGCTCGTCGGCCGCGTCGATCTCCGGAACGGCTGGCGGCGTGGCGCACCCATGCGGCGCGGCGAGGATCGCCACGAGCGCTATTCGAATTCCGCACGAGACTACCGTCTGCATGGAATGCCGACCTGTACTCCACCCATTGCTAGCTTAGTCGGGCGGCCGAAGTGAAATTGATCGGTCCTAATCCAGGCCGCGGCCATCCCCCCGCCTTGGACGGCCCATCCGAACTCAGCCGCCGGTTTTGAGGGGCGGATCGTAGAAAACACAGGCCGTCACGGCAAGGGGAACCGCCCTCGAACGGCACATTCGGGGCGTCCGGAGGTCGCCCATCTGCCGTGAATGGGCCGGCTTTGGCGGTTTTGCGTTCGGTGCCAGGTTTTTGAGCGACAGCAAACTGCCGGAGCTATCCGGCAGCGGCGGCTAGGTTGTTGCGTGCCACGCAGAGGCAACTATCATGGGAGTAGTCGGGCTTTCTAGAAGCGGCTGGCCTCTCGTCTGGGGCGAGTACTGTGAGATTCGGATCCACGGTACGTCGCACACGCTTCCTACCCCCCGAACAGGCTGCGCGACTATCGGCATCTCCTCGGACTGCGTTTTTGCCCGGGGCCATCGTGTGCCGAGCCGGCGACTATGATTGAGCAACATTGTGGTTTGGAGGGTAACTGGATGGCGCGGCCGTTTGCGGACCGATCATTCCCACTGCTGCGCTGGTCCGCTCTGGCCGTGGCGCTCGCTATTCTGCTGGCCGGAATTCACCCCGGGACCGCCGGGGCGGCAATGGAATCGTTGTCCGATCCCTTGCCCGGCACGCCGCACGTTTCTCAATGCGGGTGTTGCTGCTGTAGCGGATCGTGCCTCTCCCACGGCAATCTGACCGGAGAGGGGCCGATCTCGGCGAACTTCGTGGTGGGGCCAACCGTACCCGGCCTATGGGGACCGCCCGACCCGGTGACCGGCACGGTGACGATCAGCTACAGCTTTGCCGCCGGCGCGGGATACGCGACCAGCGAAGGCGGCGGCACGATGCTCCCGCTGGAGTCGTTCATGCCCTTCTCGAAGCCCCAGGTCGAATCCGAGATCCGCCGCGCATTCGACGCCTGGGAAGCGGTGGCCAACCTACAATTCGTCGAGATTCCAGAGGACACCGGCGCCTTCGACGCGGTCACCAGCGGCGGCGACATCCGTATCGGCGGCCACGCCTTCGACGGTAATGGTGGCACCGTCAGCCACGGCTACTTTCCTCCGGTCAATGGCACCTCCGCGGCGGGCGACGTGCACTTCGATATCGCCGAGACGTGGAAGATTGGCTTTGGCGGGGTCGGCTTCGATATCTTCCAATCGGCCGCGCATGAGATCGGGCACGCCCTGGGCCTCAATCACACGTCCAACCCCGCGGCACTGATGCGATCCGGCTACACCGAGTCGTTCATCGGCCCGCAGCCTGACGACATCCTGGGCGTGCAATCGCTGTACGGGCCGCCCATTGCGATCCCCGAACCCTCCGGTATCCTTCTTGCCGTCTTCGGGCTGAGCATGCTGCTGCCGGTATATCGCCGACGGCTGCGTCGCCACGGTTGAGGCATTCCTCGCTCACGTTCATCCTGTTCGCGGGCGACGCAGAACCACCTCGGAGCGAATTCCCGCGACCAGAAGGCGTTAGTGCGCATCAGATCGGTCCTACGTTTTAGCGGATGGGGAGGGATTCGAACCCCCGGATGCCGTAAGACATCAGCAGTTTTCAAGACTGCCGCCTTCGACCACTCGGCCACCCATCCGGTGCTTGTTTTCTAAGGTTTTCTCTCGCACCAGTAAGTGCGGGTGTCGGATTTCGAGACCCGTTCCACCACCAGGTGCGACACCTATTATGACACCCCATCGAGCCCGGTGGAACGGGTGACAGTGACGTGCCCCGGCAGCATCAGGCATGCGGAAGGTGCACTGCCAGACAACCGACGACGAGCGCTCTACTGGCTGTCGCCGAGCACGTCCGGAAGTGCTGTGCGGCGGTGCCGACGGAGGCTGGCACCCGGAGTCCTCGTTGGCAGCCTACTTCCGCCTGTAAAACGAGGAAAGGAGTCATCAGGCACTGGATTATCGCACACCCTCGGACATTATCGTGAGGGGAGGCTCAAGCTGCGGGAAGCAAGCACGACGAAGTACGCATAAATTGATTCAGCGGCAATGAGACTTTTCGTTGTTGCAGTTAGCAACACCCTCCTGCATCACAAGGTGGCGCAGCAGCGAGCCGCCGCACATGGCGGAGGAGTTATCCAGGCGGATGCTATCAGCGGTCTGCAGACAGTCGCACAAACACTCGGGCAGGGCGCAGCGACGGTGATCGTGATGCACTCCTACCTGGAGCACGAGGTCGCGCCGCTGACCGTGTTGCAGATATCCAAGCGGTTGCTGACCCCAAGCGGCTCCGTCATCATCAAAGTTCCAAACTTGGACTGCTGGAACCGGCACCTACGCGGACGCGAGTGGCCAGGCTTTCGCTTCCCGGATCATGTAAACTATTTTACACCGGCAACGCTGTCACAACTGGTCGAAAAATCGGGGCTGACGATCGCGCGATTTGGCTGGCGCGATCGCTCACCAACGAGCGACAATATGTGGCTCATTGCAAGAAGATCGGGGAAGTAACTTGCTGGCTTGGAGCGCACACCGCAGTCACCACGTGCGCGGATGCATGCTTCCATCCCGCATCGGCGTGTTCCAAAACCAGGGCGTCCTACGACTCCGCCGGCACAGCAACAGCACCGCTGGCGGCGCGCTTCTTTTACCGCGTCGGGACGGGCTGCTGGCGTCCCGCGGATTGAGATGGCTGGCGCACCTCGCAGAGTTCGATTGCGGGATGTTCTCGAGCGCAGTATTCGGCATCCCACTTCGACGTAAACAGAACTGCCGTGCTTCTGTTTTGGTCGAGTACCATTTTCGCTGAATACGGAAGCTTAAGCGTCGTAGATGTTCCCGCGATCGAGCGCGGCCAACGTGCCAGCTTGTAGGGCAGCCACTCGATCTGAGTCTGCGTGTTGTATTCGGTCTCCAGACGATAGCGCACCACGTCGAACTGAAGCTCGCCAACAGCCGCGAGGATCGGCTCAGCACGCGCCGCTGAGGGATCGGTGAACTGCTGAATCGCCCCTTCCTCGATCAACTGAGCCAGCCCGCGGGCGAACTGCTTGCGCCGAGCTGTCTCCGTACAACGCAGAACCGCAAAATACTCTGGCGAAAACTGTGGCAGAGGCTCGAAACTGAACGGTTGCCCCTCGCAGATCGTATCGCCCAATTGGAACTCGCCCGGATTGACCAGACCGATAATGTCCCCTGCATAGGCCTCATCCATGGTCTCGCGCTCCTGGCCGAAGACCCGGTGTGAGCGGGTCAGTCGCAGCTTCTTGCCGCTGCGTACATGAAGCACGTCCATGTCGCGGCGAAACCGGCCGGAGCAGACGCGCACGAATGCCACTCGGTCCCGGTGTCGTGGGTCCAGGTTCGCCTGAATCTTGAAGATGAAGCCTGAAAAGTGTGGATGGTCCGCCGGCACTGGCCCCCGGTCGCTGGCCCGCGCTCCAGGTGGTGGGCAATGGCTGAGAAAGCCCTCCAGAAAGTGCTCGACGCCGAAGTTCGTTAGCGCACTGCCGAAGAACACTGGCGTCAATTCCCCAGCCAGAAATCGGGAGCGATCGAACGGCTCGCCGACCGCCACCACAAGCTCGACCTCGTCGGACGCGCGCTCCGTAACTGCCGGGGCACACGTGCTTGGATCGAGCGACGCCAGCGGAACCGACCGGAATGGAACCCGATGTCCGCCGCTACCTTTTTCGAAGAGATGCACCGTCTTGGTCAGAAGTTCTACAATCCCCCCAAAATCGAAGCCACTCCCCAACGGCCAATTCTGTGCCGTGGCCGCGATTCCCAGCTTCGCCTCGATCTCAGCCAGGATATCCAATGGCTCGCGTCCGGGACGATCAGCCTTGTTGACGAACGTGACGACAGGAATTCCGCGCAGCGCACAAACCCGAAACAGCTTCTCTGTCTGCTCTTCGATTCCTTTGGCAAGATCAATCACCATAATGGCACACTCGGCGGCCATCAGCGTCCGATAGGTATCCTCGCTGAAGTCGTGGTGGCCTGGCGTGTCGAGCAGGTTCAATTGCAGACCTCGGTATTCGAAGGGCAATACCGTCGAACTGACTGAGATCCCTCGCTGTCGTTCGAGTTCCATCCAGTCGGAAGTTGCCGCCCGCTGAGTCTTCCTCCCGCGAACTGCGCCAGCAACGTCGACACGACCTCCGTACAAGAGCAACTTTTCGGTGAGGGTCGTCTTCCCCGCATCCGGGTGCGAAATGATGGCGAAAGTGCGCCGCCGTGCGGCCTCGCGCTGAACGATAGGATTTGACTCACACATCACGTTCCACATTCCTTCAATAAGATTTGACCAGCAACTCCAGGGGCGATTGGGTGGCCGAAAACCGGCTACGCCTTCAGCAGCTATTGCCGCCGGTGTTTCCGTACTTGAAATCGCCGTTCGCCCAAGGCGAATCGCCAGGCCGATTGCGCGGGTCGCGCTGGCAGCCAAACGACGGCATACGCTTGATCGGCAGACAGGTGAGCGCCGGCTGATTTGCCGGCAATTACCGACTAGGGCGGCGTGACCGTTGACGAGGCAACGGCAGCCACGCCCGAGGTCTCCCAGTGCGGCCAAAGGCGAACGCACAAGCCACCAACGATGGCGTGTGCATGTACTGGAGTCGGAGAGAAGCGGCTGCCCTTGTGAGGATTCATGCTTTAAATTTACCGGTCGGCCGGGGGTGGGACAAGGCGAGATTCCTCGGCCGTTGTCCACCGGGCGCGCCCGACCGCGTGTCGCCCGGGCGTCGGCCGCTTCTCTTAGCAGCCGAGGACCTCGATCGACGACCCCGCTCGCGACGCGCGTCATGCCGTGAGCACCCCCGCAAGGCATATCGGACCACCTGGACGGGTATCAATGCGTCACAGCAACGAGTATGTGAACGATGCTTATGGCAGCCGAACGAAAGGACTTATGCTAAGCGTGTACCGCGCATTCTGCACCAGTCCGCAGAAGGATCCGGCGCCGCAGGACATTCAACGGGCCGGTGCGACAAAGAACAGGATGACAAAGAAGTGACAGGCACTGCCGGCGATCACGAACAGGTGCCAGAGGGCGTGAAAGTAGCGAGCGTGGTGGCTGAAGATCAAGAAGACGGTTCCCAGGGTGTAGCACAATCCGCCGATGAGCATCCACCACAGCCCGGCCGAGGGCACCAGACCGACCAAGGAAGGCGCGGCCAAAACCGGCAACCAGCCAAGCACGATACAGAGCCAGATCGAGACCGAATCGACCCGGTGCGCCAGCAGTATTTTCATGAGGAAACCGAGGATCGCGACGGCCCACAGGACCGCCAGGAACAGCCACCAGAAACTGGTTCGCAAAAATGCCAGAGAAAACGGTGTATAGGTCGCTACGATCAAGACGTAGATGAAGGCCTGGTCGAGCTTCCGAAACTGGCGTCTCATGCCGGCGGCCGAGCACCAGTGCGACAACGTGGACATTGCGTACACAGTCACCAGACTGGGGGCATAGATCATACACCCCAGCACGCGCCAGGCATCTCCCTCGCGAAAGACGTGAACCCCCAATGCGATTGCGCCCAGAACGCTCAGCAAGAACCCCAAGCCATGCGTGATCGTGTTGGGAGCTTCCTCCGGATCGCCCAACCAATGCGCCGCGCCATTCATCCCCTCTCGCTCCCCGCTTTCTAGTTGGACCTGGCGGCCACGAGGATTCTCTAGGGACCGCTCTCGAATGCCACGAGAAACTGTGCGATCTATTCTAGTGCTTTGACATGGCGTGAATTAGGGGTGCCACTGCTGGCTCGTGGATATACCCCAGGGCGTTCGAAGCTTTCCTGAGGACGAGTACAGCGTGCCGGCGCATCGGCCGACAAAGCTGTGCGATCGCGTTTGATAAGTGTGCCGATGTCGAGGACCATTCCCCACACATCCCGCTCGTTAAAAAGCAGGGTGTGGCCCTGTTTGCGATGGACACTTTGGGTAAATGGCGGGAACAAGGCGGATAGCGTTATCCAGCAAGCATCGTGTTGCTGCACCGCTACGGCTTATTACCGCGTTAGCACGAAGAGCCGCGATAGCCCGTTGATTTCATCTACTTGAAAAATTGCCGCTTCGCACAGGGGCAGCGGTGTTGAAGCATCTCGACGAGAGCAAGCGACTCCAGGTGCTCGAGGGTCAACCGATGGCGTCCACCTCACACGTCGCGCGAACCGTCCACTCGACACCGGTCAGGTGCAGCGTCTCCAGGTTTGGGCGGGCCACGTTCAGTGCATTGTTGCAATGCTCGTGACGACTGAACATTCAAGCTACACCTCATGCCTAGCCGAAATGCGGCCGATGGACTTTCTCGCGACACCGCTACGACGTCGAATTCTATTCACGCCGCTGTACGTGAGCGTGGGTGCCCCGATCGGATTCCTCTGGCTCGCTATCCGTACCTGGCTTCGCGCCGCAGGCAGGCCAATCGACCAGATCGCCTGGCTCAGCGCGATCCTCGTGATCCCCTGGACGTTCAGATTTCTGTGGGCGCCGCTGGTGGGTTGGTCGTGATCGGATGCATTGCCTTCGGCATAGGCGTGTGCGCGGTGGCCGCCTACGCAGCGTTTATGGACTTAACGACTCCTTCAGTCGCCGCCACTCAATTCAGAGCATTCATGGGCGCAAGCTTTCGCAGGTATTTCCGCCCCCGTGTCGCGCCGGACTGGTTCTACCGTTGAATTAAAATTTGGAAAGTGGGCGCGGCCTGCGGCGACCACAGTTTGTAGGGGCATCCCATTTCGCAGCACTGAAAACTCAATCGAAATCGCGAAATCGTAACGGACGAACAACTTGTACCCCACCCACACGATGGCCGTTACAATGGAAGGGCCGTTCACTCCCGTACCTCCACGCCCCGATGTTAGGAGATGTACTCGATGCGCCGACGCGAATTCTGCCAAGCCACTGCGCTCGCTGTCATAGGGATCCAAACCAAGGCGTTCGCAGTTGCCAACGACACGCCATTACGTGTTGCTCTTATTGGTAGCGGTTGGTACGGCAAGACCGACCTGTTTCATCTGATCCAGGTCGCTCCGGTCGACGTTGTCGGACTGTGTGATGTCGATTCTAAAATGGTCAATGAGGCAGCCGAACTTGTCGCCGGCCGCCAGCCGTCGGGTAAGCGACCTCCTGTGTATGGCGACTATCGCGAAATGCTGGCGGCACAAAAACCGGAAATCGTTCTGGTCGGTACGCCCGATCATTGGCACTGCCTGCCGATGGTCGACTCTTGCAAAGCGGGCGCGGACGTCTACGTGCAAAAGCCGATCAGCTTTGATGTCGTCGAAGGTCAGGCCATGGTCGCTGCGGCGCGTAAGTACGATCGCACCGTGCAAGTCGGACTTCAACGCCGCAGTGCCCCGCATCTGCTCGAAGCACGCGACCGATTTATCGATAGCGGCAAACTTGGGAAGATTGCTTACGTCGACATCCATAGCTATTACGGCAGCCGTAAAGATTTCCCGCCCGTGCAACCGCCTCCGGATCATCTCGACTGGGACACCTTCGTTGGCCCCGCCGGTTGGGTCGAATACAACCCGGGCCTGCATCCGCGTAGTTGGCGAGACTGTATTGAGTTTAGCAACGGGCAAACGGGCGACCTGTGCGTCCACTTCTTCGATGTAGTTCGTTACTTCCTCGGCCTCGGTTGGCCCAAATCGATTTCAGCGTCAGGTGGTTCGTTGATGCGGCCTGCCGATTCGAGAATCAAGCTCCATGATACGCAAACCGCGCTTTTCGATTACGGCGACACACAAGTGGTCTGGACGCAGCGTAACTGGGGAACCAATCCTGATCCGGCCTATCCATGGGGTGCGACGCTCTATGGAGACAAGGGAACGCTCAAATTGAGCGTGCGTGAATTCGACTTTATCCCCACGGATGGTGGTGAGTCGGTCCACGGCCAATGGGTTGACGAGAGCGACAAATACCCTGAAGACCACCAGCACAAAGAAGTCGAAGTGTACGCGGGACCGGCGACACGGCGTCACATGCAGAACTTCCTCGCAGCACGGCAAGAGAAGAAACGCCCCGTGTCGGATATTGAGGAAGGCTACATCTCGACAGCCTCGTGCATTCTCGCCAACTTATCGATGCGACTCGGCCGCAGCCTCGCATGGGATGAGGAAAATGGCCGAGTGATCGGTGATGACGAAGCGAACTCGCGGCTCGCCCGCGCCTACCGCGAGCCGTATGTCCATCCGACTCCCGCAAGTGTTTGACCCCCCAATGCAAAATTCACCTCCGAGGAACGACGCATGTCTCAGGCGACACTTCCAACGGTTGAAATCTCCCTCCAGCTTGGACGCAGAGGTCGCAGATTTCCCGAGTTGTGGGGCGGCTCGACGATGCACCGTAAGCGGCCGGTCCACAAGCTCGATATGGGGAGGAAAGCCTCATGATTCACGTCATCGCTACGATCGACGTCGCCTCTGGCAAGCGGGAGGCGTTCCTGGAACACTTTCGGGCACTGGTGCCGGAGGTGCGGGAGGAGCAGGGCTGCCTCGATTACGGCCCGACTGTCGACACACCCACGGACATCGCGGCGCAAGTCGAAGTGAGCGAAGACTCGGTCACTGTCGTCGAGCGGTGGGAAAGCCTGGACGCCCTAAAGGCACACCTCGCGGCGCCGCACATGACGCAGTTTCGCAGTAAGGTGGCCGACCTGGTTCGGCATACAACGCTGCGGATTCTGACGCCGGTGTAGGAGGGCAGCCATAGCGCAGTGAAACGCCCCCGACTTCCCGGCCCTCTGTGCGAGGGAAAGGTAGCCAGTGGGAGCAGCCTTTCAGGGACCTTCAACGGCAGCTATGCTGGAAGCGTCGCCCTCAGCTCCCCATCGTGCTGCGCAGATCTCCCGTCAATGACCGACCAAGTACGTGCCGAAGTTGCTGCTTCCGCCGAGACGATAATCGTCAAAGTCGGCACCCGGGTGCTGACCCGGGATGACGGGTTGCTCGATCAGCAGCGGATCGCAGAGCTGGCCGAGGAGCTTGCCTCGCTGGCCGATAGCGGCCGCAGGGTCGCCCTGGTCAGCAGCGGGGCCGTGTCCGCCGGCATGGGGCGATTGGGCATCACTCGGCGACCGGGCGACCTAGCCCAATTGCAGGCGGTCGCCGCCATCGGTCAGAGCCATCTGATCGAGACCTACGAGCGGGCGCTGCGAAATCACGGTCGGCATGCCGCTCAACTGCTGCTGACTGCGGACGATCTGAACGATCGCACGCGCTACCTGAACGTGCGCAACACGCTGCTGGCCCTGTTCCGCCACGGTGCGATGCCGATCATCAACGAAAACGACACGGTCAGCGTCGAGGAGCTACAAAACAGCTTTGGCGACAACGACCGTCTGGCCGCCATGGTGACCAACCTGCTGCGGGCGCCGCTGCTGGTGCTATTGTCGGACGTCGAGGGGCTCTACGATGGCGACCCCACCGAGCCCGGCTCGGCCGTCATTCCGACTGTCGAACGGTTGGACGCATCCGTGTTTGCCTTGGCCCGGGCCGGCCAGGCGGGGATCAGCAAGGGCGGCATGGCCAGCAAGCTGGAAGCGGCCCGGATCGCGACTAGCTCGGGCGAGAATGTGATCATCGCCAGCGGGCGGCGGCCGGGCGTGCTTTCCAAGATTGTGAGCGGAGAACCGGTCGGAACCCTCTTCTTGGCGCAGGGGCAATCCGTCACCGCCCGAAAGCGGTGGATCGGCCACGCCGTCCGCCCCCGGGGCTTTTTGAAACTGGATGATGGCGCCCGCCGGGCCATTGAGGAGCAAGGTCGCAGCCTGTTGGCAATCGGCATCATCGAGGTCGCCGGTGAGTTCAAAAAAGGCGACGTCGTTGCACTGCGGGATGCGCAGGGTGACGAATTTGCACGGGGATTGACGAATTTTCCGTCCCGCGAGCTGCTCCAAATTCAGGGACGCAAGTCAAATGAATTCGAAAAGATACTGGGGCACCGGCCGTACGACGAGGTGATTCACCGGGATAATCTGGTGATTTCTGGCAAAACAGGGCGTCCTCGACTGCCTTAGAGGCAGTATCTCCCTTCTCAGGCAACCTGCCCTTGGCACAACGGCGAACGGTTGCTATTTTCTGCGGACATTTTTTGCCAATTTGCGGCGCGTGTTTTGCCGCAGTGGCTTGTCTGCTCGCGCGATGATGCGCAAGGGGCGCTGTCGGGGTAAACCGGCAGGGCCCCGTTTGATGAAGACGCTCCAGCCCGAATAGGTCGAGCCATGTGTCCAAACTCATCGATGCTGCCCGTTACTGACGGCGACCTGATGGAGTTTTCAAACGATCCGGTGGCTTGTATGCGCCGCCTGTACGACCGCCACGGCCGAATCGCCGCACTGCAGCAGGGGTCGCAGCGGATCGTGTTCGCTTTCGGGCCGGAATACAACCAGCAAATCCAAAACGACACCGGCACGTTCTACTCCCGGTTCTTCGCCGTCAACGGACCGAAGGCTTCCGCCCAACGCCGTCTGACCACCGGTCTGCTCAGCATGAACGGCCAGCAGCACAAGCGCAACCGCCGCATGGTCAAGCAGCCCTTCTCGAAGGTGGCGATCGAGTCATATCGAGCTGGGCTGGAATCGCTCGCCGATGCGATGCTAGACACTTGGCAGGTCGGCCAGCAGCGAGACATCTTCCAGGACATGACGCACTTTATGCTGCACGTCACGAGCACCATCCTGTTCGGCTTCGATCAGCCCGAGCTCTCGTACCGGCTGGGACAGCAGATCGAGCGCTGGGTCGTGATGAACCACAAGGTGGGCATGGGAGCCTTGGTGCCTAACGACGTATTTTCCCAGGGCTACGAGCAACTGCTCGCGCATGCCGAGAAGCTCGAGGCGGATATCCTGGAGATG
This sequence comes from Pirellulales bacterium, assembly GCA_040880125.1. Taxonomy (GTDB): domain Bacteria; phylum Planctomycetota; class Planctomycetia; order Pirellulales; family JBBDJB01; genus JBBDJB01. Next base: position 185,165 of record JBBDJB010000018.1, read on the forward strand.
ATCCGCCGCCGCCGGTCCGATCCGAAGCCAGGACACGACGTGCTTTCGATTCTCATTCGCACGCACGACGAACAGGGCGGCCTGAGCGATCAGGAGTTGATTGGACAGGCGGCCATCCTCTTCGCGGCGGCACACCTGACCACGGCCAACACGCTCACGTGGACGCTCTTCTTGTTAGCGCAGCACCCGTCCGTAATGCACGAACTGTGGCGGGAATTGAACGACTCCGACGGCCGCGCGACACCCAACATGGTCCACGGCGAGGGCGCCACGCTGATGGAGCGGGTGATCAAGGAAAGTATGCGGGTGCTTCCGGCTTCCTCCTACCTGCATCGCTACAACACTATCCCAGTCGATCTGGGGCCGTTTCGCTTGCCGCGCGGTAGCACGGTGATCTTCAGCCAGTACATGACGCATCACCTGCCGGACATCTATCCGGAGCCGGAGCACTTCCGGCCCGATCGCTGGATGCACATCTCGCCGACGCCCTACGAGTATTTGCCGTTCGGCTCCGGACCGCGGATGTGCGTCGGCGGCCCCATGGCGATGATGAACCTGAAGCTAACGCTGCCGAAAATCTTGCGGCGGTACCGGCTGAAGGTCGTGCCGCGCTCGACGATCCACGGCAAGGTGATCGCGACCATGCTCACGCCATGCACCCCAATGCCGATGCAGGTTTTCGCGGCGGATGGCAATTTCGAGAGTAGCCCCGTGTTTGGCAACATCCACGAGATGGTGCGCCTGGAAGTTCCCCGCGAGCGCCGCAAAGGCGACCTCCAAGCGGCGTAGTCCCACGGGGCAAGGGCGTAATCAGTCGCCGCCCTCACTGCATTCCTCGCGTGTTTCTTCACCGGCGCTAGGCCCGCGGATGCTCGTAGTGTGCGTGGAGACGCGTCTCGCCCAGCACGTGCAATTGCATGGCACACTCAACCTTCTCTCTCTCCGCGCCGGGTGCCAGTTCCAGCGACGCGACGTCGAGCGCGTAGAGCGTGAATCGGTAGCGGTGCGGGCCTGCTTCCTCGGCCGCGGATGGACCGTAGTAGCCGACGGTATCAAAGTCGTTTTGGCCGCTGACGCCGATCCCCTGAGACCCCTCCGGCAGCCCGGTTCGTTGACTGGGGATGTCGTAGAGCACCCAATGCGTGCGTTGATTTTCCGGCGCGTCCGGGTCTTCCATGATGAGCACAAAACTCTGGGTTCTCTGCGGTGGATGCCGCCAGTGGAGCTTCGGTGAAAAGTCTTCGCCGTCCCAGGTATCGCGCGGGAGGAGAAAACCGCCATCCTGGAAGTAGGTACTCGTCAACATGAACCGCATCGTGCCGTCCTTCCGTCGCGGGTGTGCCTCTTCAGTCTCTCTTACTCATTCCGCCACGACAAGCACTCTTTTAGGAGAACGCTCGTGCAATGGGCGATTGCCGCGAACTTCTCCTGCCGGTGCTACCTGCTGAGCGAGCACGGCGTGATAGAACCTTCCTTTTATGATACGTGTCGCGCCTGCGGCTTGTTTCCACGTCGACACCTCAGCCCCGTTCGGGAATATCGGCAGCCCCGAATTTGCCGAGGCAATCGCGAGAGGAGTTTTCAGTTTTTATCCTGTGGACTCTGCTGCCGCTGGACGGTGAAAGTGAAGCGTCCAGCGCATTTTTCATGGACAGTGGCCGGCAGCGGACCATTCGCAAGTGCGATTCAAGCAGCCTTTCCTTGAACGGCGTGAAGCCAGCGGTTACAACTCCGGGGGAGCGCCCGCATCGTGGCCGCAAAAACCACGGTTTGGCACGCGATTGGCTCACGCTGGTACGCTCCCCAGGAAGGCCCCGGTGCGTGCATCGTGAACGCGATTCCCGACACAGCGGGAACCGGACAAGTACTCGGCAGAACCATCCGCCGGAGGTAGTCATACGTCCGCGACTTAAACTGGGGCAAGATTCTCCTCAGGTGCCGAAAATCCGTCGCGGCGGGGGGAGGAAGTACACACACATGGCTGAAAGCTATCTGTTGGTCAGCGACGTTGACGATACGCTCTTAGGTGATGACGCGGCCTTAGAGCGGTTCGCGGAGTGGTACGATGAGAATGCTTCGCGCGTCAAGCTGGTGTATGCATCGGGTCGTTTCGTAGATTCTTTGCTCGACTCGCTGCGCGCCACGAACTTGCCGCCGCCGGAGGCGTTCGTCGGCGGTGTCGGGACGGAGATCATTCAGCATCCGACCGGGGACATGTTCTGCGGCTGGCTCGATCGGCTCGAGGACGATTGGGATCCGGAGAAAGTCCGCCAGATCATGGCCCGTGAGCCCGGGGCAGAGTACCAACCCATCGAGCTTCAGTCCCACTATAAGGTCAGCTACTTTCTGCACAGTGCCTCTCGCGAACAGCTCGACGAGATTTCGCAAAAGCTCGCCAACGGCGGCATCCGCGCAGACCTGATCTACAGTTCCGACCGTGATCTGGATGTCGTGCCGGCGAATGTAAACAAGGGCACGGCGGCGGCATTCTTGGCCAAGCGATGGGAATACTCGCCAGACAACGTGATCGTCAGCGGTAACTCGGCCAACGACGCCGACCTATTCAAGCAGGGCTTCCTGGGAGTCGTTGTAGCGAACGCCCACGATGAACTCAAGACGCTGGCCGGCCCGCGGGTGTATGTCGCCGGGCAGCCCCGGGCGGCGGGGGTGCTGGAGGGCGTCGAGCACTGGATGCGCGTCGCCCAGGGCGCCACACCCTAGCACTATTAGCTCGCCGCGCTCTGTGCGGTCGGTCGCGCCGGCCCCGCGAGGCTCTACAACGTGCCGAGCCTCCTCCCGAAGCAATCCGCGTCTACGCACCCGCTTCGACGGTGAGGCCAGACTCTTGCCAGGCTTTTATACCGCCCTCGTAGTCGAGGACGTTGTTGAAGCCGGCCTCTTCAAGCTTCTTCGCCGCCTTGGGCGAGGCATCGCACGAACTGCTCGCGCAGTAGACCACGATTTTCCTCTCCTTGCTGCCGGCCTGCTGCTCGACCTTCTTCACAAAGTCGTCGGCACTCAGCGGGATGTTAATCGAATCCGGAATATGGTTCGATTGGAATTCTTCCTCCGAGAGCACATTGATCAACTCGAAGTCCTGGTTGTTTTCCACCATCAGGCGGAGATCGTCGGTTCCTACTGTATTCATTGGTGTTTCTCCTCCGTGGAAGGGTTGTCGCCCGCGAGGTATCCGGTATCAATCGCGTGCGATCAGGCGGCCGATGAACAAGCCCAGTCCCACGCAGGCCAAAACCGTCAGAACTGGATGCTGGCGTACCTGGGACTGCAAGTCTTCGGCAGTCTTCATGCTGCGCTGGCGGACCACATCGCTAGCACACCTCATCTGGTCGCGGACCCCGCCGGCGATCTCCCCGGCCTCGTGTCTGCCAGAGTCGACGAGCGATTTCATCAGCTGCGAGAAGTCGGTACGCAAGTCTCGGAAGTCGCCTTTGAGCGTCTCTAGTTCCCGTTGCATCTGACTGTTAGGCATCGGGCAGACCTTTCATTGGGCTGGAACTTTCATAAAGCAAGGTTCGGCAGGGCGGCGCCTGGGCGAACACATTCTGCCGCTATCTGAAATGCAACCCGCATGCCAATGCGGCGAAGTAAGTGCTTCGCCGAAGACAAAGGCATAATCGGAAGTTGCACGCCCCAAAAGATGGCTGCCCGGCTAGCGCCCAGGTGCGGATCGTCCCCCGCGAGGCGGTGGTGAAAGATCCGCTTCGACATTGGCTGCCATGTCGGGAGAGTGGCAGGGACAAAATGGCACACTTGGGCATGCTTGTCGCCCTTGGTGCCAGGCAGAGACGCCATTCGCATCATGCGCGATGGCGGTGCGCACTCGACGAATGAGGTGTGGTTGGCTTGTTGCCCGAACCGACGCTGCCCGAACCGAGGGAGTCAGCCATTAATTTGCAGCCTCGAAGCGTCGGGATCAGTTGGTCCAGTAGTTCCGCCTTATGGATATAGGCAGTGGCGCCGGCATCGCGGGCGATCTGGCCGTAGCGGGATTCATCGTGCATCGAGAGCACGATTACCACGATTTCCGGCCGCACCTTTTTCAGGTCTCGAACCAACTCGATGCCGTTGGCCCCTTTCAGCGAGACGTCGACGAGCACGACATCCGGTTCCACCCGGGTTATTTCTGCCAGGGCCTCATCGGGCGAGTCAACTTGCCCGCAGACCTCCATATCGGATTCCGGCAAAAACAATGCGGCCAGCCCGTGGCGCATTGCCTCGTGATCGTCGACGATAAGGATGCGCATCGCCTGCGTCGAAGACATAGTCGGTAACTACCTTAAGACCGACCGGCGTGCCGACCGTTAACGGTGGGGTTCGCTGTTGATGTCAGGAGCGTCGCTGAAAAACTTTCCGCGATCGCCCCTGCGGCTGTGCAATCCCGACCTGAAGCAGTCGACGCGCGCGGCAACATTATGGCCACGGTTGTTTACGGTACAGCGTGCAGGCAAATCGCGACTCGCGCATGGCACCTGGCGATCAGTCGAGGAGAGTGCCCGGCCCGGCGTGCGCTAGACCACCGAGGCGCACCTGCTGGGGCAATTCTACATCCATTCCCCCTGGGCCGCCAGCGTTGACTTTTCGATTATCTCGACCGGCCCGGCGGCGGCTTCTCCAGCCTTGCCGGCTTGCCGCGGCGGGCGCGAGTCCGGGGCAGGGCAAAGGCGTACTGGCCCCGGGTGAAACTTGACCAATTCCGCGACTCCGGCGGCATCGCTCTTGCTAGCGAACGGGCATCCTCAACTCGACGGGGCAAACGGCCGATCCTGTTCTTAGACCCTTCTTCTGCGCCGCTTCTCGCACACCCGCCGCTTGTATGACCCAGCTATCGAAGACGACATCGCTCCGCGCTGATGCTGCGCACCCGTCGTGCGGCATCACAACCCCGCACATGGTCGGCCCCTGGCAGTTAGTGGCCCCCATCGCGGAAACGCGTCTGTCCGAAATCTACCGGGCGCTGCCCGAGGCCGCGGCCGCCGGTGACGGGCAGCCGCCCTATGTGGTGAAGCTCCTCCGGCGGCAGTGGCGCGACGACCCTCAGGCGGTGATCCTGTTTCAGCGCGAGGCGGTCGTTGGTCGAATGCTTTCGCACCCAAATCTCGTGCCCGTGCTGGCGGCGGGCGCCGATGTTGTGCCCTATGTGGTGATGCCGTATCTGCACGGGCAGACGCTCGCCCGACAGATGGCGGCCGGCCGGTGGCCGTCGCTGGCGCACGCGCTGTGGATCGCGCGGCAGGTCGCCCAGGCGCTCGATGCGCTGTTCCGCCCACGCGGCTGGATGCACGCGGACATCAAGCCTAGCAACATCCACCTGGGGCCGGACGGGCATGTGACGCTGCTCGATCTGGGGCTGGTGCGCCCGGCGGGGCAGGGGGCGTCGCTGGCCGAGCGGCCGGTGGTCGGCACCATGCAGTACATGGCCCCGGAGATGCTCACCTCGACGCTGGCGGCCGACATCCGCAGCGACATCTACAGCCTGGGCGTCGTGCTCTACGAGATGCTCGCGCGGCGGCTGCCATTTATCGCCGGCGAGGCGGCGCGCCTGGCCGTGCTGCATCGTGAGGCGACGCCAGTGCCGCTGGCCGAACTGGTGCCGCACCTTCCGCTGCCGGTGGCCGAACTGGTGCACCGAATGCTGGCCAAGGAGCCGCTACGGCGCCCACAGTCGCCGCGCGAGTTGATCGAGACGCTCGGGCGGTTGGAGATCGCGTGTTTTGAGTATCGCGCGGCGTAGAAGGCTGACACTCGGTGCCCGGTTGACGCAAGCGGGTGCCACGGCTGGCTTGTCCAGCCGTGAGAGTTTGTGAAGGTGGTTTTTCATCGAGGAGACGATGCCTTCATGCCCTTGCAGTAAGGCGGACCTCGGTTGTCCCGCCGTGCGGCCACGGTCGTAACGTGAAAAAGGAAGTGAACGTTCGATTCCAAGGGCGCGAGCGCAACGGTCGTTAGCAGAAAAAAGTCTTCACGGACGCGCACTGCTGGACCAGCCAGCAGTGGCACCCGAAGTGGTGACTCCCACCTAATCGCCGCCAGCCAGTCGGTAGGCTTCACGCTCAAACGGATTGTCACGGTACGCTCTGCCTCCGCGCATCCATAAGAACAGCGAGCAGGCAAGGTAGGCCGGTCCGAACAGCGGTCCCCAGCGCTCGAACTGCCGAACGTGTACCATCTCGTGATCGCGGGCGATGTCGAGCGACGCATCCGTCTGACCCAAAATTGTATGGCCGAGCGTCATCGCAAGTGTGGCTTGGCCGAACGGCAGGTGCACAACAAACCACTTTGCAAAACCGCCGTGAAACTCAAGGATGCGACCACGCACCTGGCCACGACCGCCCGTGCAGATTCCCGCCAAGCCGATGATCAGGCCGATCAATGTATATGGCGACGCCCAAATATAAGCGAGTAGCAAGATGACCGTCCGCAGGAATACTTTGGCGAAGCTCACGACTTATCCCACGCGACGTAGGTCAGTACCGGGGACATGACTCGCCCCGAACCAAACTTCTTGTGGTACGGAACGGTTACTCCTAACGAGTTGGCACTGAAATTTTGCCGGCGGCTACCAGCTCGGCCGCTGGCGGCGGTAGCTCAGGTCGAGCAATTCCATCGGATGAACGACGGTGAGCTTTTGGCCGTCGGCCCGAGCCTGGCGGGCAATCTGCATGATGCAGCCGGCGTTGGCGGTGACCAGCACCTGCGCGCCGGTGCTGTAGACGTTGTCCAGCTTGCGGCGGCTGAGTCGCGCGGCCATCTCCGGTTCGGTGAGGTTGTATGTGCCGGCCGCCCCGCAACACAGCTCCGACTCGGGCAGCTCTCGGAGCTTCAAGTCCGGAATCTGCGCCAGCAGGTTCCGCGGCGGCTGCGAGATCTTCTGCGCGTGGACCAGGTGGCAGGCGTCGTGGTACGTGGCGACCAGCGGCAGCGAGCCCTCCGGCGGCACCAGGCCTAGCTCGTCGAGAAACTCGTGCACGTCGCGAATCTTGCCGGCCAGGGCGGCGCGCTTGGCTTGCGATTCGTCGTGCCAGTGGTGGCCGTAGTCCTTGAGCATCGATCCGCAGCCGGCGATGTTGACAATCACCGCATCGACGCCTGTGGCATCGAAGGCCGCCACGTTGGCGTCGGCCAGTTCGCGGGCTGGCTGGGAAGCGCCGGCGTGAAAGTGAATCGCCCCGCAGCACACCTGGGTGCGCGGCACGATGACCTCGCAGCCGTTTTGCTGCAGCACCCGGGCGGTGGCCCAGTTCGTGCCGCGGAACATTACATCGCCGATGCAGCCGGTGAACAGGGCCACGCGGGCGCGGCGGGTGCCAACCGCTGGGAGCACTTCCGGCAGCGGCGGCTGCTTGGCCGTCGGCGGCGGGAGCATCTCGGCAAGTTGCCGCAGCCGCGCCGGCAGCAGGCGATACAGCCCCAGCGTGCGAGCGAACCAGTCGATTCCCAATCGCTGCGCGAGCCGTGCCGGCAGGATCGCCTTGCGCATGCGGCTGGGGTAAGGGAACAGCCCGAACAGGATCCAGCGGTGGAACCAGTCGTCGGTCTTGCGCGCATCACCTTGTTGTTCCATGGCGACGCGGAACGGCTCGATCAGCTTGCCGTACTGCACGCCGGACGGGCAGGCGGTTTCGCACGCCCGGCAGTCGAGACACAGCTCCAGGTGCCGGCGGACATTGTGGTTCAAGGGCAGGCGACCGTCGGTCACGCTGCGCATCAGGTAGATGCGGCCGCGCGGGCTGTCGTTCTCGTCGCCCAGCTCGACATACGTGGGGCAGGACGCCGTGCACAGGCCGCAGTGGACGCAGTCGAGAAACAGTCCGTAGTCGATGTCGGAGCCGGGCGTGGCGCCGCGCTTATCGAGCGCAATCGGACCGCGGACGTCTTCGGGAGCGGGCGCGGGATTGTCCGGCGGATTCGGTGACTTCATGACAGCTCGTATAGAAATCTGCCCGGGTTGAGCAGGTGGTGAGGATCGAACCGGCGCTTGATCGCTTCCATCAGGTCGACGGCGCCCGTGCGGCCGCCCCAGACCGCCTGGCGGGTCAGTTCGCCGGCCGCGCAGGAGAGCACCGTGGCGCTGCCACCCCAGGCGGATGCGGTGGCTTGCAACTTGCCGACCAGCACGCGGCTGGCGTCGGCCAGATCGAACCGCGCGAAGCGGACGACGAGCACTCCGTCACCGGCGTGTGCTTGCAGCGAGCACTCGGCATCGATGCCGCGGACCAGGTCGAAGTATTGCGTGACGCGGCTGGGAGGCAGCGCGACCTTCAGCACGAGCGGTGCAGTGCGGTCGGTGGGAAAGTCGGTCAGCGCTTGCCAGGCCGGCCGAGTGGCGTCACCGATAAGCGACGCGGCCGGTTCGATCGACAGGGCCCGCCATTCGGCGGCAAGTTGCTCGCCCATCCACTCCACCTCGGCGGCCGTGCCTTCCAGCCCGACGACCAGCCGCGCCCAAGCCGCGCCGCCGGGGGTGAGGACTTCGTGCTGCTGCCACGCCGGGCCCGCGAGCAGTTCGATCGCGGTGGGCGTGGTGCGAGAGTCGACCAGCGCGGCCAGCAGCCGCTCCGCAGTTTCGGCATCCGGCAGATCGCACATCCACAGCGCGGAGGCTTCGGGCAGCGGTTTGACTTTGAGCGTCAACTGGGTGATCACTCCGAGCGTGCCCAGCGAGCCGGTGAGCAGCTTGCAAAAGTCGTAGCCGGCGACGTTCTTCACGACACGGCCGCCGCCGTTGAACACCGTGCCGTGGCCGTCGATGGCGCGGATGCCGATCACGTAGTCGCGGATGGTGCCCTGAGCGTAGCGGCGCGGGCCGGACCAGGCGGTGGCCACGACTCCGCCCAGCGTGGCGAGGTCGCTCTCGGGCACGTCGATCGGCAGCCACTGGCGCTCGGCGGCCAGCGTGGCGGCGAGCGTGTCGATCGTGATCCCGGACTCGACGGTGATCGTCATGTCGCGCGCCGGGTAGTCGACGACGCGACCCGTGCCGGTGGTGGCGATGCCCAGCCCCGGGGTCTTGGCGGGCAGTCCGTAGTCGAGGCTTGTGCCGCCGCCGATCGTGTAGATCGGCGTGCGACTGGCGACCGCTTCGCGCACGGCGGCCACAAACTCGTCCTGCGAAGCGGGAGCGAGCTGCGTATCGAGTGGCAGCGTGCTGTCGAGCGTGGTGGCCATTGTCGTCTTTTTAAAGCGCCGCCCGGCGGCCGGGGTGAAGTTGCTCCATGCCGCACGCGCCGGCGGTGGGGAGCATCTTGCCGGGGCTGAGGCGGCCGTGCACGTTCAGCGCGGTGCGCAGCCGCTCCATGACGGCCACGTCGTCGTCGGTGAACAGGCGGTTCATGAAGTTGATTTTCTCGACGCCGATGCCGTGTTCGCCCGTGACGCTGCCGCCGCAGTCGATGCACTCCTGCAAGATCTCGTCGCTGGCGGCCAGCACGCGGCCGATCTCGTCGCCGTTGCGCTCATCGAACAACAGGATGGGGTGGATGTTGCCGTCGCCTGCGTGAAAGACGTTGACGATGCGGACGCCGTGCGCGGCGCCGATCTCGGTAATCCGCCGCAGGATGTGCGGCAGCTTGGTCCGCGGGACCACGCCGTCCTGCGTGCAGTAACTTGGGCTGAGCCGGCCGACCGCACCGAAGGCCTGCTTGCGACACTTCCACAGCTTTTGCCGCTCGGCGGCATCGGCGGCTTGGCGGACCTCCCGCGCGCCGCACCCGAGGCAAAGCTCAATGATGCGGTCGCGTTGCGCGTCCAGGCCCGCCTCCAGCCCGTCGACTTCGATGAGGAGAATCGCCTTGGCGTCCAGCGGAAAGCCGAACTTGAACGCCTCTTCCACGGCGACCAGGATGCCCTGATCCATCATCTCCAATGCCGCGGGTATGATGCCCGCCCCGATGATTTCACTGATCGAGTTAGTGGCATCGTCGACCGAATCGAACACGCCCAGCAGCGTGCGGTAGCCCTGCGGATCGCGGGTGAGGCGGACCCAGACCTTGGTGACGATGGCTAGGGTGCCCTCGCTGCCGACCAGCGTGCCCAACAGGTCGAAGCCCGGCGGATCGGGGGCCGCGCCGCCGATCTCGACGATGCTGCCATCGGCCATCACGGCCTGGACGCCCAGCACATGGTTGGTCGTCACGCCGTACTTGAGCGTGTGCGGCCCGCCGGAGTTGGTGGCGACGTTGCCGCCGATCGTGCAGGCGCCCTGGCTGGAGGGGTCCGGAGCGTAGTGATACCCGGTGCCGCGGAGGGCCTTGGTGAGCCAGACGTTGACCACGCCCGGCTCGACCACGGCATAGCGGTCTCGGAGATTGATTTCGAGTATGTTCTTCATCCGCGTCAGGACGATCATCACGCCGCCGCCGACCGGCAGGCATCCACCGGAGAGGCTTGTACCGGCGCCGCGCGGCAGAAACGGCAGATCGAAGCGATTGCAGATGCGGACCACCTCGGCCACCTCTTCGGTGGTGCGGGGAAAGACGGCCGCGTCCGGCGAGTTCTTTTCGATCACGAAGCCGTCGCACTCGTACACCACCAGATCTGAATGCGCAGAGAGAACGCTCTGGTGGCCCAGCAGGTCGCGAAACTGGGCGATGGCATCCGGCGAGATACGCGAAGTCATGGCGGTGACGGGAGCGTTGGAGGAACTGCGAAAAGACCCCGACAACGGTTGATTATAGGGCCTTGAGGCCGGTAACGCGACCGGCCGGGCCTGCTCGGTGCGGGTGGCAGGGCAGGGAATTTGAAACCGCCGAGCCGTGGAGGCGACGAAAGGGAAGGGAGTGAAGGAAAAGGCAGGGGAGGGGACCGCGACGGCACGACGAGCGAAATCGTCGAGATCGTGAAGATAGCTGAACTGGCGAGAATTCAATCGAGCCCAGTTACTGGGCGAGAGTGTGCGTTTCGTCGGCGGTCGACTTACAATGGGCCCAGTCACGTGCCGGCCACCCCCTCGGCCGTTCGCTCGAAAACCTCACGTGCTCGATTGAAAAGGATACTCGACAATGAAACGATTCCACTCGCTGTTCTGGTGTCTGCTGTTGGTTGCCTTGTGCTCGCTGCTGCCCCAGGTGGCCGGGGCGCAGGAGGAAGTGCCGCTGCGGCGGCTGCTGTACGTCGCCGAGCCGGGCGTGCGGAACTATGTGGAGTTCGGCGGCCACGGGCTCTTGGTGTTCGACATCGACAATGGCCACCAGTTCGTCCGCCGCATCCCGACCGCGGGCGTCGACGAAGAGGGACAGCCGATTAACGTCAAGGGCGTCTGCGCCAGCGCTGAAACCGGGCGGATCTACATCAGCACGCTGCGGCACTTGATATGCCTGGACCTGGCGAGCGACGAGCTGCTCTGGGAGCGCACCTACGAGGCCGGCTGCGACCGCATGGCGATCTCGCCCGACGGCAAGACGATCTATCTGCCGTCGCTGGAACAGGACCACTGGAAGGTGGTCGACGCGGAAGATGGCGACGTGATCAAGCGGATCGTCACCAACAGCGGAGCGCACAACACGGTGTACGGGCCCGACGGCCGCTTCGTTTATCTCGCCGGGCTGCGTTCGCCGCACCTGGTCGTCGCCGACACCAGCGACCACTCGATCGCCAAAACGGTCGGCCCGTTTGAGAGTGAGATCCGGCCATTTACCGTCAACGGCAGCCAGACGCTCTGCTTTGTGAACATCAACGACCTGCTGGGCTTCGAGATCGGCGACCTGACCACCGGCAAGAAGCTGCACCGCGTCCAGATCGAAGGTTTCGAGAAGGGGCCCGTCAAGCGGCACAGTTGCCCCAGCCACGGCATCGGCCTGACGCCGGATGAGAAGGAGATCTGGGTCTCCGACGCCCACAACAGTCGCGTGCACATCTTCGACGCGACGGTGATGCCGCCCAAGCAGGTGACGAGCATCGAGCTGCGCGATCAGCCGGGCTGGGTCACCTTCAGCATCGACGGCACGCTGGGCTATCCCTCGACCGGCGAGGTGATCGACGTGGGCATGCACAAGATCATCGCCAAGCTCACCGACGAAGAGGGCCGCCCGGTGCAGAGCGAGAAGATGCTGGAGATCGATTTCCGCGGTAACAAGCCGGTGCAGTCCGGCGATCAATTCGGCATCGGCCAGGTGAAGTAAACGTCACGGGCGCCCGCGTTTTGTGCTGGATCGTACCGCTTAATCAATGCGCCCTCTCCCCGGCCTTCTCCCAGAGGGAGAGGGCGAAGACGGATGCCGCATACTCCGCGTTAGATCGAATCGGAGCCACCTGACCGTGAGTATTCCAGCCCTTGCGGCCCTGTCGTTGCTGCCGATCGCGGCGGTGGCGCTTTTCCTGGTGATCTTGCGCTGGCCAGCCAGCCGGGCAATGCCGATCTCGTACCTGGTCGCCGCTGGCCTGGCACTCGCGGTGTGGCAAGTGCCGGCCGTGCAGGTGGCCGCCGCGTCGGTGCGGGGGCTGGTCATCGCGATTGAGCTCTTGTACATCATCTTCGGCGCGATCCTGTTGCTCAATACGCTGGAGGAGAGTGGCGCGCTGCAGCGTATCCGGACCAGCTTTCGGGATATCACGCCCGACCGCCGCATCCAGGTGATCATCATCGCCTGGTTGTTCGGATCGTTTATCGAAGGCTCGGCCGGCTTCGGCACGCCCGCCGCGGTGGCTGTGCCGCTGTTGGTGGGGCTGGGTTTTCCAGCCATGGCCGCCGTGACCGCCGGTATGATCATTCAAAGCACTCCGGTTTCCTTCGGCGCTGCCGGCACTCCGATCCTGATCGGTGTCGGCACGGGCCTTTCGGCCGACGAGTCGGTCGTCCAGTACGCCTCGCGGCTCGGCTATGGGCAGTGGTATGAGTTCCTTTCGATGATCGGCCTGAAAGTCGCCGTACTGCACGCGGTTGCCGGCACGTTGATTCCGCTATTGGTGGTGGCGCTAATGACGCGCTTCTTCGGCAAGAACCGTTCGCTGGCGGAAGGCCTGGCCGTGTGGCGGTTTGCATTATTTGCCGCCTGGGCGATGACCATTCCCTACGTGCTGGTGGCCTACTTTCTGGGGCCGGAGTTCCCTTCGATGCTGGGCGGCCTGATCGGGCTGGCCATCGTCGTGCCGGCCGCCAAGGGGGGCTGGTTGATGCCCCGCGACGAGCGGCCGTGGGATTTCGACACGCCGGAAAATTGGGAGCCGGAGTGGATCGGCACGGCCAAGAAGGTCGAACTGACCGGCGGCCGACAGTACGGCCCGCTGATGGCATGGACGCCGTACGTGCTGGTGGCCGTGCTGCTGGTGCTGACTCGGCTGCCGCAGGTGCGCGTGGCGGGAAGCTCGCTGAAAGACTGGCTCAGTTCGGCGGTCATTCCCTTTGAGAACCTGTTCGGCACGACGATCAGTTACGACAGCAAGCCGCTGTTTTTGCCGGGCACCGTGTTTGTGTTCGTCTCGCTAGTGACGTTCTTTCTGCATCGCATGCACGCGCGGGAGTACGCCCGGGCGTGGCGGCGGTCAGCCCGCACGATGGTCGCCGCCTCGACGGCGCTGGTGTTCACGGTGCCGATGGTGCAGGTGTTCATCAACAGCGGCGGCGGCAGTTCGCCCTATCCGGAGATGCCCATTGCGCTGGCGGCCGGCGTCGAGCAGCTTGCCGGCCGGGCGTGGCCGATCTTTTCGACGTTCATCGGCGGCATCGGCGCGGCGGTGGCGGGTAGCAATACGGTTAGCAACATGATGTTCTCGCTGTTCCAGTTCAACGTCGGCCAGCGGATCGGCGTCGACCCGACGTGGATCGTCGCCCTGCAAGCGGTCGGCGGCGCGGCGGGTAACACGATCTGCGTTCACAACGTGGTGGCCGCCTCGGCCGTGGTGGGACTGGTCGGCAAGGAAGGCACCGTCATCCGCAAGACGCTGATCGTGTTCTTCTATTACGCGCTGCTGTTGGGCGGGCTCGGCTACGCCATCGTCTGGTACGAACGTTTCGGGTTGCTGAACATCGGCAGCGCCATCGTGCTGGCGGTCGCCGTGGCGGCGGTGGCGATCATTGCGGTACGCCCGAACTCTGTTTCCCCTCGGCGAGGGGGCGGCTGAGATTCGCATCCGCAACAATTCGGAACGCGAGTTGCTCCCTGCTGTTTATGTGCGTGCAAAGCAAACGGCAGGGCGGGGCCCCGCCGTGGCGCTCCGCAATGGCGACAGAATGTCCCAGGCCAGCGGCAGAGGCCGATCATGGCGGGCTAAAACTATCCGCAAACAAGGAAATTTGCGATGACTACTAACAGAATCCTTTTCGCAACCGACTATTCAAAGGCCAGCGAGGATGCGCTGCGAGTGGCCAGTTCGCTCGCTCGCGATACGGGCGCGATTCTGGTCGTACTACACGTCTCCAAGCTGGAAGAACAGCCGGAGGGCGAGTTGCTCGAAGGAACTCCCGAGCCGCCGCAACAGGACTGGGACCGGCTTCACCAGGTGCAGCCCGATGGGGGGCAGATCCCGTGCGAATACCGCCTGGTCCGCTTCAAACCCCCCGGCGAAGCGCAGATCATCGTCGACGTGGCCAAAGAAGAAGGTGTCGAGATGATCGTCATCGGCACACATGGTCGGACCGGGCTGTCGCGCCTGATCGCCGGCAGCGTGGCGGAAGAGGTGATTCGTCATGCGAACTGCCCGGTAGTCGCGGTGCGGCAGACGTCGCCAGAATACGAACCGACACTCAACATCCAGGGCTAAGCAAATGGACCAGCAATCGGTGGTAGCCGTCTACGAATCGCGCGATAACGCCAGGGAAGCGGTGCACATTCTCAAGCGCGGCGGGATCTCGCACGACCACATCTCGCTTGTCGCGCCGCAGCAGCCGGGTGAGCCGGAGTCGATCGACGAACTCAAATTCGGCGATGATTCGATCCACGACGCCGGTGTGGGGGCGGGCGTGGGCGGGTTAGTCGGTCTGCTCTCCGGAGCGATTGTGCTGGCCGCCACCGGCGGAGGCGCGGCGTTCATCGTCGGACCGTTGGCGGCCGGAGCCACCGGCGCCATCGTCGGCGCGCTGCTCGGCGCGATGGAAGGCTGGGGCGTGCACCGCCACCGCCTGCAGGAATACGAAGAGGCAGTCCAGCAGGGCCAAATTCTGGTGGTTGTGCACGGCGATCCGGAGACGGTCAGCCAGGCGGAGCGCATGCTGCACGAGACGCAATCGAAGGAGATTCACATGCACGCGCGGACCGGCGACGACTCGCCTGAGGTCGACGACCGGCTAGGGAAGGGCAAGTAGCTTAATTGCCCTCTCCCTTTGGGAGAGGCCGGGGAGGCAATCTGGACCCTATCGATCAATCAGAGTACGCACAGACAGGAATGACTGTGCCATCGCCTGAATTCTTGCGAATTCGGCTACCGCGTAATATGCGGAAGGAGAAGATTCGATGCCCACGGAACATGCACGCGAGCGACTGAAGCATGCGGTGGGGATCCTGGTCGACGAGCCGGGACCGATTTGCGAGCGGCTATTGACCGCCTATGTCAGCCATCTGGCGACGCTCGACACGAGCGAGTTGCCGCACTCGGTGGCTGCCGAGCTGGAACGCATCAAAATCGAACTGAGCGAGTCCGAAGTGCCTGGCGACACCGGCACCGCCAGCGGCCAGGTCCGCGCCATGGACGACCGGCAGGCGTCGCGGACTGCGAGGAAGATATACGAGATGTTCCTCGAATCGCTCGAGATGGGGCCATACGATCATGAACACGATTGAACTGACTACACGGGAGCGAGAACTGCTTCGAGACGTCGTGCGCGACCGGATTGGTTCGCTGCGCGAGCAGATCCACCATACGACGGTCTCACATTTTCACGATGACCTGAAGGACACTGAAGCGGTGCTCCGCTCAGTGGTTGACAAGCTGGAATGCGACGGTTCGCGGCCGTCGGCGCCTCGCCCCTGACCCAGCGGCGGGGGCAGAAAAGGCCATGGTGCGATAGCTGATCTTTACAGACCCACGACGATCGCACACAATATGACAAACGCGGTCTCCTTTCAGCGGGAGGCCGCAATTTTTTGCGCCCCCAAGCGGTTTGGGTCAGCGCTACCGAGACCGCGGCCAAAGCTGTGAGGCATCCGATGTCGTCCGACATGATCCCCATGACCCGTGCCGGCTTCGAGAAAATCAAAAAAGAGCTCGACCATCTCGAATCGGAGGAGATGCCGAAGATCGAGGTGCGGATCGGCCAGGCGCGGGCCGAAGGCGACCTGAGCGAAAACGCCGAGTATCACGGCGCCCGGGAAAGCCAGGGCCTGCTGCAGGCGAAAATCAACCTGCTGCGCGACAAGCTCGCCCGGGCGAGCCTCGTCGACACCTCAAGGTTGCCCAAGGACCAGGTTGTATTCGGGGCCACAGTCGTGGTGAAGGACCTGGACTTCGACGACCAGGAAGAGTTCACGCTGGTCGGGGCCGGCGAAGAAGACTACGACCAGGGGAAGATCAACGTCACCAGCCCGTTGGCCCAGGGGCTGCTGGGCAAGAAAATCGGCGAGGTCGCCGAGATCGAAGTCCCAGCCGGCGTGAACCGCTTCGAGATTCTCGAGATCCGCTTCGACGAACAGTAGCTTGGCTTATCCGTGGTAGCTGAATCGCAAGAATTCAGTCGTGGCACACGTGTCCTTGTCCCTGCATGTGCAATGCTGGAAGCAAGATTTCGCTCGGCCGTGGCTGAACTCGTGAGGATTAAGCCTTGCCAGGACCGGCTGAATTCGTACGAGCTGAGCAATAACAGACTCAAATTGTCTGCGCCACCGGTCATAAGCAGCGCCGCTACTGCAGCTCGCGGAGACGATCGATGTCTTCATGCTTGCCCACGATCAGCAGGAGCTGGTCTTCGCCAAAGCGGAAGTCGGCGTCCGGGAAGATTTGCAGCTTGCCGGACAGAACATCCTTCACGCCGACCACCCACACGTTGTAGCGGCGGCGCAGGTCCGCCTCCCGCAGCGTTTCGCCCACGACGGCCGAGGGAACCGAAAACTCGACAAAGCTGTATTCCGGATCGATCGGCAAATAGTCAACGATGTTGGGCCAGGTCATCCGGTCGGCCAGTTCCCGGGCGATTTCGGCCTCGGGGAAGACAACCCGCTCGACGCCCAAGTGCTTCAATAGCTTGCCGTGCTCCTCGGTCACGCCCTTGACGATGATCCGCCGAGCGCCGAGCTCCTTGGCGTGCAGCGCGGCGAGCAGCGAGCGCGTGATGTCCTCGCCCAGGCTGATGAAGGCGGCGTCGGCCGTCTTCAGCGAGATTTGCTCCATCGACTCGCGCTCCGTAACGTCGGCGATCACGGCCTCGTAGAGAACGTCCTTCAGCGCTTCGACTCGATCCTTGCGCTGATCGACGCCGGTTACACGACAGCCGTTTGTGCTCAGTCGCGTGGCCAGCGCCGTGCCGAACGAGCCCAATCCCAATACGGTGAAACGCTTTTTTTCCGCCATGCGGTTAACCGATCAATGCGTCTTCCTGAGGGTACTCAACGAGTTTCTTCCGCTGGCCTGACGAGAGCGCCAGCGAAACCGAGATCGGCCCGAGTCGTCCCATGAACATTAGCAGAACCAGAATCAACCGGCCAGGCTCGGAGAGCCGCGTGGTCATCCCGGTGCTCAATCCGACTGTGCCCAGCGCCGAGGTGATTTCGAACAGCGCATCGAGAAATGTGCTTTCGCCCTCGACGTGCGGCAGGGCCGACTGTTCCAAAAAGACGATGGTTGTCAGCGCCAGAACTCCGACAGCGAGAAACAATATGGCGGTCGCCATCGCCCGTTCCACGACGGACGCGGCCACGGTGCGGCGGAAGACGTTCACCTGCACGCGCCCGCGGAACGTAGCCCAGGCGCGCAGTACCAGGATTGACATCGTCGAGACCTTAAAGCCGCCGGCGGCCGAGCACGGCCCGGCGCCGATCGCCATCAGCACGACCGTGAAGAACAGCGTGGCGTTGGTCAGCGCTGCGGTATCGACCGTGTTGAAGCCAGCGGTCCGGGTGGTCACCGAGTAGAACATCGAGACGAGAATCTTCTGCCACCAGGGCATGCCGTCCAGCACGCCGTCGTACTCCAGGGCAAACGTGACGATGAACCCCAGCAGCAACAACGACGCGGTGCCGATCAACATGATCTTCGAATGCAGCGACAGTCGCTCCCAGCAGTCGAACCACGAGCCGCGCCATTTCCGCTTCAGATCCAGCAGCACGGGAAAGCCGATACCCCCGATAACGATCAGCAACATGATGATCCCGTTGACGAGCCAGTCGTCCTGGTATCGGGTCAGGCTGTCGTCGTACAGGGCGAAGCCGGCATTACAAAAGGCGGAGATCGAATGAAAGGCAGCGCTCCACAGGGCCTCGCCAAGCGGCTCCTCCATCGCGAAGCGAACCGCCAGGACGACGAACCCGATCGACTCGAACAGCAGCGTCGTGCGCAGCACGTTGCGCAGCACCCAGCGAAGATCCATGGTCGCCTCGGCGCCGAGCGTGTTAGTCAAAAGCGCCCGTTGATGCAAATCAGCACGGCGGCCGAAGCGAAAGATCGCGTAGGTGGTCACCGTCATAATGCCGATGCCGCCGAGTTGAATCAGAAGGAGGATGACCAGTTGCCCCCAGATCGAGAACGT
This sequence comes from Pirellulales bacterium, assembly GCA_040880125.1. GTDB lineage: Bacteria > Planctomycetota > Planctomycetia > Pirellulales > JBBDJB01 > JBBDJB01. The sequence continues at coordinate 203,793 of JBBDJB010000018.1, forward strand.
AAAGCCGGTGGAACGGACCGTCAGGCCCGTCACACAGGTGGCGCTGGTCGCGGTGAACACCGCATCAATCCACCCGAGCGGCTCGGCTTGGTCGACGCGGCACGCCGGCAACATCAGCAGCACGGTGCCGACGCCGACGAAGGCCAGGTACCAGCCGACCGACACGCGAGCCGGGTATTGCAGGATGGCGCCGCTGAATTTGACCATGACTACTCGTCAAAACGAGACTCGGCCTGGGCGGGCGAACTGCGTGCCGATTCCTCAGACGCCTGCGGCTGGACAAGACCGAAGCCGGCCATGATAGGCCGCTGCTGCTGCATCCCACAAGAGCCGTCGAACGCGCGGCTGGCGACACCGCCGCTGTGCGCAGCCAAACCCACGACTTAGGCGGACGTGCTGTCCAGGGCCACGCGAAGCTGGGCCAGCGACCGGCTCAGTAACACGCGGATCGCTCCGTCCGACTTGCCCAGCCGATCGGCGACTTCCTTCGACGGCAGGCCTTCCACGTACCGCAGCCGCAGCGCTTCGCGGCTTTGTTCCGGCAGTTGGGCGATTGCATCCTCCAAACACATCTGCCGCTGGTCGCGGGAAAAGGCCTGGCTGGGCGAGGTGATGCTGGCCACGATCATGTCGATCAGATTGCCGCGTCCGTCGCCCACATCGCGCTGGAGGCCGACTTCGCGTCCGGCCGCCCGCTTTTGGCTGCCGAAGTACCGGCGGTGGGCGTCGACGATGCGGTGCTGGGCGATCTGGCACAGCCAGCCGAAAGGCTCCTGCGACGTCAGGTCGACCGCGGGCAGCGACCTCACTGCGCCGACACTGACTTCCTGTAAAATGTCCTCCGGCTCCACCTTGGCGCGGAGTGCCGGCCCCAATTGCCGATTGATGTACGCCAATAGAGAGGCGCGATTTGCCGTGAGGAACTCGGCCAAAGCCTGCGCGTCTCCCTGGCGGACGCGGTCGAGCAGCGGATCGTCGGAGGCGGACATAAGCGGTGCACACAACCTGCAGTTCGGACGACCGATGACCGGGATGCATCATCTTACCCTCAGCGGTGCCAGTCAAGCCTGGGATCAGCTTGCCGAGCGCGTGGACGTGCTGATCACGGCGTGGGAGTCGTCCGGCCGACCGCCGGAGTTGGCGCGGCTGTTGCCCGAGGGGCCCGCCGCCCTGCGCCGCATGGTGATGGGCGAGTTGATCAAAGTCGATCTGGAGTATCGCTGGGAGAAGTTCGGCCCACACAAAACGATCGAGCAGTACCTGGCCGAGTTTCCCGAACTGACCGAAGGCGGTGGCATCCCGTACGACCTGATCTTTGAAGAGTATCACACGCGCCGGCGCGCCGGCGACGACGTCGACGTGGCGCAGTATCGCCGGCGGTTTCCCGAACACGCCAGCGAACTGGCCCGGCTGCTCGACTCGGCCGACCCGATGGCCACCACGTCGCTGTACTCCTCCGAGCGAATTCAAGAACTTCAGGTCGGCCAGCGAATTGACGACTTCGACCTGGTCGCGCCGCTGGGCAAGGGATCGTTCGCCACGGTGTTTCTCGCCCGGCAGATCTCGATGCAGCGGCTGGTCGCGCTGAAGATCTCCTCGGGCCGGGGGATGGAGCCGCAGACGCTCGCCCAGCTCGATCACCCGAACATCGTCCGCGTCTTCGACCAGCGGTCGCTCGAAGGCGATAAGCTGCGTCTGCTCTACATGGAGCACGTGGCCGGCGGAACGCTGGGGAGTGTCGTCTCGCGGCTCCGCGCGACCCCGGCGGGCGAGTGGAACGGCCGGCTGTTGCTGGAGGTAGTCGATGCGAGTCTAGTACAAAACGCCCAGTCGCCACCGGTCGACTCCGAGCAGCGGCGTAAGCTGGTCGATGCTGATTGGGGACAGGTCGTCTGCTGGATCGGGGCGCAGCTCGCCCGGGCGCTCGATCATGCGCACGGCAAGGGCGTGCTGCACCGCGACGTGAAGCCGGCCAACGTGCTTTTGGACGCTCGCGGCGTTCCGAAACTGGTCGACTTCAACGTCAGCTTCTGTTCGGAGATCGAAGGAGCGACGCCGGCGGCCTTTTTCGGCGGCAGCCTGGCGTATATGTCGCCGGAACAACTCGAAGCCTGCAACTCCGAGCACCAGCGCAGTCCCGATCAGCTCGATGGCCGTAGCGACATCTACTCGCTGGGTGTGATGCTGTGGGAACTGCTCACCGGCGAGCGGCCGTTCGGCGATGAGGAGTTCGCCAAAGACTGGGTTAACACGCTGGAGCAGATGTCCCGGCGTCGGCACGAATCCTCGCCCGCCAGCTACCAGGGACGACTTCCGGATCACGCACCGCCGGGGTTGAAGGAAGTGCTGCATCGCTCACTGGCGGCGGACGTTGAGCGGCGTTGGCAGCGCGGCAACGATCTGGCCGGCGAGTTGGAGCTTTGCCTGCGGCCGCAGGCCCGAGCACTGCTGCACGCTCCGTCGTATGGCTGGAAAAGAGCGTTCCGCAAGCGGCCCGTGCTGATGATTCTCCTCGTCACGCTCGTGCCGAACATGCTGGCCGGGATGTTCAACTTCGCCTACAACCACCGCGAGATCATCGCCAACCTGGGCAGTGCATCCGCGCAGGCAGCCTTTTGGAACACGCAACTCTTCATCAATGCGATCGCGTTTCCCGGTGGGCTAATCTGCGTCGGCTATTTCGCCTGGCCGGTGGCGCAGCGGCTTCGGCGAGGCGCTTCCGCGACGGTCTCCGCGACCTCGGCGCGGCGGAGATCGTTGCGGCTCGGTCATTACGTGGCGGCGGTCGGCATCGTCGAATGGCTGATCGCCGGCATTGCTTATCCGCTGACAATTCACATCCTCAGCGGCGACCTGCCGGCGGCGGCCTACCTGCACTTTCTCTGGTCGATGGCCATCTGCGGGCTGATCGCCGCGGCCTATCCGTTCTTCGGGGTGACGTGGCTGGCCACGCACATCTTTTTTCCTGCCATGTTGCGCGGCGAGCGAGCGGATGAGGCGGAGCCGGCCAGCGGTGCCGATCGGGCGGAATTGCAAGCACTGCGGCGGCGGACGAATCCCTATCTGGCAGTGGCCGCGGCCGTACCGATGATGGGCGTGGGCTTGTTGGTTATCATCGGCTCCAGCAATCGATTAGCACTGGGGGTGTTGAGCGGCGTGGGCATCGTCGGCTTTGGCGCCGCCTTTTGGATGTACCGCTCGATTCAACATGCTCTGGACCTGTTGGAGAGCATCGTCGAAGTGCATCCGACCTCCAGCGATGGTGATGGCTCTTCATGAATCGTCTGGGCCGGCAGGCTGGGCAGGGCTACGCGCCACGGCGACGCGCAACAAAAAAGCCAGCCAGAATTCACGGGGAACTCCGGCTGGCCTCGCGATGGTCGCGGCTGCTCAGTTGCTGGCGACCGCGACTTGGGCGGAGACGAGTTCGATCTCGTTCCGCTGCACTTCATTGCCCTCGGCGTCCAGCACGATCAGCGTTGCGGCGACCGCCGCTTCCGTGTGCAGCGGAAGCAGCGTGATCGTCACCGCGTCCGCTTCCCAGCTCACCAGCCGCGTCGGCAGGGTAAGCTCGTTGACCGCGAGCATCACCACACCGGACGCCTCGCCGAACCCTGTGCCGTGGACCGTGATCGTCGACCCGGCGGGCACTTGCGGCAGCCCGACTTCAACGGAACCTGCGTCGCTTGCCTCGACCGGCGTCGCGGCCGGAGCGGTTGTCTCCACGATCGTCTCGTGATTCACCACCGAGACATCCACGATGCCGGTGCCGTAGGAGGGCGGGCAGTTATACGGGATCGTGTAGCACCAACTCGGCAGGGTCCAGCCAGGGAAGCACCAGTTTGGGAAGTCATTCGGCGGGCAGTAGGGAGGATCGACTGGTGGGCAGATCGGCGGGACGACAATCGGCGGATCGACGACCGGCGGCTTTACAATCGGGGGATTGAGGATCGGAGGCTTCACGCCCGGCGGCAGTTTGATCGGCGGATTCTTGATACCCGGCGGCAGCTTGATCGGGGGATTTTGAACAATCGGCGGCAGCTTGATCGGGGGCTTGCCGATCGGGGGCCTCACGACCGGAGGCAGCTTTACCGGGGGATTCTTCACGAACGGGGGAAGCTTTACTAGAGGCTTGATGATCGGGCGGATCGGCTGAGTTGGGAGCTTCGTCGGGAAGGGCTTCTTCACACCGCCCAGGTTGGGCTTGCCGACCAGGTTCTGAACCGGGAGGCGGCCGCTCAGGTTGTTCAGCTTCGGGTTCGTAGGCCGAACCAAGTTCCCCTTGTTGGCGCTGAACTTCATGTTCGAGAGGTTTTTGTTGAGGTTTCGGTTAACGGCGGGCACCTTGCTAAAGGACTTGGCGGGGGTGAAGCTCTTGTTCATCGACGAGGACATCTGGGCTCGTCCGCGGCTCAGACTGCGGAAGTTTCCCTTGTCCGCCTGGGCCGTGTTGGCGACTGCCAACTGCATTCCCAGGGCCAGCAGCGTGGTGTAGAGGACGGTGCGTTTCATCGTTCGGTCTCCTTTTTTGTGACAGGGCTCGGTTTCTGCCGTTTGCCCCATGTCACTACCAGCGGAGAGCCGCTCGATTTGTTACAGCCGCCGCGGCCACTTTTGCCGGCCAAGACGATCCGGCACCATAAGTGTTTTCGCTGCTTCAGCTTGGGCGGCCAGGCGCTCACCCGGCGGCCAGCCGCCGCAGGACTTCGACGCCCCGCTCAATCGTCTGCTCGCTGGCGGCGTAAGAGATGCGAAAGTGCGTGTCGCGGCCGCTGAAGACGCTGCCAGGAATGACCAGCAGCTCGTTTTGGATGGCCCGGGTGACGAACTCCGTCCCGGTCCCACGGGGTACGCGCGGAAAGGCGTAGAACGCGCCACCGGGTCGGGCGATCTCATAACAGTCGGCCAAGCCGTCCAGCAACAGGTCGCGGCGCCGGCGGTACTCCTCCACGTGCCGGGTCATATCGACTTCCAACGCCGCCAAGCCGGCCCATTGTGCCGGCTGCGGAGCACACACGAAGGTGTACTGCTGCAGCATGGCCATCTTGTCGATGATCTCCGCCGGACCGTGTGCGAAACCAAGTCGCCAGCCGGTGATGCCGTAGGTCTTCGAGAAGCCGTCGATGACGATCGTCTGCTCGTTGAACGGCGCGGGACTTGCCGGCTCCCCCTCGTAGCTAAACGCGCGGTAGATCTCGTCGCTCACCAGGGCGATGTTGTGCTTAGCCGCCAGTTCGGCCAGCGCCCGCATGTCGGCTTTGTTTGCCACCGCGCCGGTCGGATTGGCCGGGCTGTTCACCAGGATCATCTTCGTCTGCGGCGTGATTGCTGCGGCGACCCGCGCCGGATCGAAGCGAAAGTCGGGATAGGTATCGACCGCCACCGGCCGGCCGCCCACCATGCCGATCAGCGCCGGGTACATCACGAAATACGGATCGGGGATGATCACTTCATCGCCCGGCTCGACCATCGCCAGCATCGTCAGCACCAACGCGCCGCTGGTGCCGGAGGTGATCAGCACCTTGCGATCGGTGTGGCCGAGTTGTTCATTGATGCGCGTTTGCAGTGCGTCGCGCAGCGGGGCGATACCCTGGGTGACCGAGTAGCCGTTCTTGCCGTCACGGATCGCCGCGATAGCGGCTTCCTGAATCGGCTCCGGCACGTCGAAATCCGGCTGGCCGATCGAAAGATTGATCGGGTCGCGCATCGACGCGGCCAGGTCGAACACCTTACGGATGCCGGAGCTGTCGACCAGCGCCGTGCGTTTGGCAACCCAGGGATGAGCCATGCGGGAGGAAGTCCTTTTGATGTTCGAGAGCTGCGACGCCCTGCGGAATGCGGAGCAGGGCAGGGCGGTTGCGTGGAACTGGAGGTGCGCCGTGGCGCATGCCTTCGGCTGCACCTTCTCGCGAAGCAGGACATGCCGCGGACGCCGCGAGTTCGCTCGCCGTGCCGACTGCCACTTATGTCGCGTCGAATATACTCGCCGCCACAACTTGCGACAACGTGCGGTCGCTTTGACTCAACGCTTGCAAAAGTAGGGCGAGCGTGCGCAGCGAGTCGGGCGCTCCATAAGATTCGGCGTACCAGAAGCCGCCGCTCGGTCCGCCGCCGAATACGGCTCCGTGGCGGAGCATTGCCTCGGCCATCTGCTGGCGCGTTGTGCCGCCGGAGACGGCGTTGTGTCCGGAGAGGCGGAGCTGTTGGATCACGCGCGGCGGACAGTTCGCCTCGGCCACGAAGGTCGCGCCGGGATCGGCTTCGGCAAGATGTTGGGCGAGCATAGCGAAGAGGTGCTCGCCCGGCACGGGACGGTTCTGCTCGTCACGGACGCGGCAGACGGCCCCGTCGCCGTCGATCCACAGCGAAAGATGTGCACCGCCCGTGTTCGCTGGCGCTTCGCCTGGCAAGAGGAACTCGCACGCAGAATCGCGGTAGAGTGCGTTCAACATTTCGATGAGCGGCCGGCACGACGTCTCCAGCCGCACGCACAGCGGCCGCAGGGCGTGAACGTGCTCGCGGAGCGACTGGGCGTACGTCTCCACAATGCGGTGCCGGGACAATCCGCCGGCAGCACGGCCCGGCCGAGACGCGGGATGCTGAAGCGCATCGCGAACCGCCTGCAATGTGCCGGGCGCCGACCAGGGGGTTACCCGGGGTCCCCAGAACGTCAGCCCTACGGTGTGCGGCTGACTGAGAGGATTGCCGATGAGGATGCCGCCCTCGGCGGAGAGGTGGGCGAGTGTCGCGGCGAAGGCACCTGCGGAGGCGACACCCAACTCGATCACGTTCCCGCCGGCGTGTCGTAAGCCGCTGGTGGCTGCTTCCATTAACTCCGGCGCAAGTGCTCGACCGTCGGAGGCTACGCAGACCATTGGGGGTGATGCCGACCGTTCGCGCAACAGGCACCCCATCGCTATGCCCACGCGGTAAGCCAGGGCCGCATCGATCTGGTTGAGATAGACGCCGCACAGGCCTTCACCGGTCCAGACGTCGGGCGGGTCCGCACGGCGGCGGGTTTCGCGCAGCTTTTCGATCTGCTGCGGCGAGAGGGTGCCCGTGTCGTCGCGGTGCGGACATTTGCGGCAGGCCGGATAGAAGCGGGCCAGCCGACCGAGGTGAACCGACTCGGTGATCGGATGGCGATCGCCGGGGCATTGGTAGGTTGTCGCTTGCGGTGCGGCCATCGTTGCGCCCGTCTCAAAATCGCCAGGGCAGGGGAGCGGGGCGAACTGTAGGCGAGCGACGGGCGGGTCGTCAAGGCGGGTTGCCGTATGCACCCAGACGTGGCACAGACATTCCTGTCTGTGGTAGTAGCAATGAAACTCCCTACCGGCACGCACCGCCTAAGGTAGGATCTCCAGCACGTTTTGCGGCGGACGCCCCAGCCGCGCCTTGTTGCCGCAGACGACGATTGGCCGCTCGATGATCTCCGGATGCTCGATCATTCGGCGGATCAGTTCGTCCTGGTCATGGGTCGCCGGCAGGCCAAGCTGCCGGTGCTCCTTCGGGCGGATCATCTCGGCGGCGGAGAGTTTCAGCCAAGACAGCAGCCGTCTGATTGTCGCGGCATTCGGCGGAGTCTTCAGGTACTCGACGATCTCCGGCTCAACGCCGCGCTCGCGCAAAAGCGACAGCGTTTGTCGACTCTTCGTGCAGCGAGGATTGTGATAAATCGTGATTTCGGCCATGGAGGAATCCCGCAGCGTCCTAGCCAGCGCGATTGCCGGCCGGGAAGTGATGGGGAGTGTAGCACAGCCAGGAACGACTGTGGTACCTTCGAGTGGCAATTATCGCACACGGCAGCGGAAGCGGACCAGGCCGCCTTCGCCCGGCTCGAGCGGCTCCAAAATGTCCCAGCGGAGCACGAGCGAGCCGCCAACGTTCTCCTCGACGTGGAACTGGGCCTCGGCGCTCGACTGCGCCGAGTCGGGCACGTACTCGAGCCGCGTGGAGAGGTTGTCGAGGATCGTGACGTTGCCGACTGCCTGGTCGCCAACGTTGTCGTAGCGGATGGCGAAGTCGACCAGTTCGCCAACCTGGGCGGTGTGTTTTGATGCCGTCTTGATCACGCGAAGCTGTGGATTGTCCGGCTCGGTGAGGTGATAGATCGTCCCGGCGGCAACGTCGTTGGTGACGCCGACCGCACTCACCTCGTCAATCAACACGTGCACCTGTTCCACCTGGGACCAGGTAATGGCGGCCTGCACGGCCTCTTCCAACAGCGCCGTCTCCTCCTCGGCAAAGATCCCGAATCGCATGATTTGGAAGTCTTCGTTCGGCCGCAGTGGTCCGCTCAATTCGGTGAGGATTCGTTGCGATTCCAGGCCGCCGCTCATTTGCCGGGCGCGATACGCTCCGCCGCGCCGTGCCATGCGGCCGCGCTGCGCCTGCAGCCGCTGCAGAGTCGTGGTGGCGATCGAGAGGTCCTCGCTTTGCACCAGTTGCTGTTCGCGGCCGAAGGCGTCGGCCGACTTGTGTTGCTGATGTGCCCAAACGTCGTCCACTCGACGCACCACGCCGAACCGCGGCGCATACAGATGCACGCGGTTAGTTGGTTGCACGATTGTACGGCCGTCAAGTGTATCGTAGTGGCCGACGGCATCTTCCTGTTCCAGTCCGACCACGGTCCAGTCGGGCCGGACTCCGGCGGGCAAGCCGAAGTCGCCGCCGTCGCGCAGATATTCGTCATGCGGCCAAGGCCCACGAATGCCCGGCGGTCGCCACTGGGCGGACGGCGGTCCGTATTCGGCGAACTCGATCGAGTTGTACACGCGGGCCGGGGCAGGGGAGTGCGGGTGCTCGAAGTGCGCTACTTGAGTAACCTCTGCAGCGGCCAAGTCGCTTCTCGAAGACCCTCTCTCCGGCCCTCTCTCCGGAAGAGAGTGGGAGGATGTGGACTCAGCTTCGGGTGCCATCACGACGGATGCAGAAGCGTCGCTGGCGACGGCGAGCTCGGCGAGATCGTCGCTCGTCTCGGCGGAGACCGGTTCGTGATGCGACACGGGCACGACGTCGCTTTCTGTGTCCGCGTCATCGTTCGAAGACGCCGCAGTCGCTGGCGCGGTGTTCACGCCGGGCAGATCCGCCTGGTCGCTGCGCGGAACGCCGCGGCACGAGCAGAGGATCAGCATCGCCAAGCCGACGAACGTATAGCGGGCCCAGCGCGGCCAAGCGATCGGATATTCTTGGGTCGCTAAAGGTATCATCGCCACACTTACCGGACGGCAGACGCCGGCTCCTCGATGGGGGGCTGGACATGCTCGTCCGACTCGTGGAACAACACGGCCGGCGGCGAGCCGTACAGAAAGGCGGCATCCGGACCGGCGGAGCCGGGAAGGCGGCCGCCAATCCGCAAGATGGCCACCGGTCGGCCCATCCGGTCCGCCACGGCCAACGGATCGTCGCCTGGCTCGATTTCGAACCACGACTCCTCGTCCGCCGGCTGGGCATAGGGAAGCGCTCGATCCGGATCCTCCAGGTAAATCACTCGGGTGACGTACTTACCGGCCAGAGCCAGTTCGAGTTCATCGTGAGTGATCGTGATGGGGATCGGAAACTTCAGCTCGCATCCCGGCGGAGGATAGATGCGGTCGATGACTTCGACCGTAGGGTAGACTTCCATGCCGGGGTGACCGGGGATCCGCGTCACTTCGAAGCGATAGACGGGAGCGACCAGCATCCCGATCATCTGCGGCGTGGGCCGCGGCTCGGAGAAGCCTTCGCCCTCGGCCAGCGCGACCAGGGCTCCCTCGGGAGCCTTGATCGCCACGGGCTGATAATAACCAGACAACGGTCCGCCTCTCCCAAGTCGCCGGCCGCCAATCGCTCCCGGTGGCAGTGCGCTTGAGTGTTGCCAGTGGACGGAAGTATCTTGCGCCGATCCGAGCGCTGCCGTCGTAAGCCACACTACGCCCGCCGCCAGCATTTTGCCGACAACGCTCGCCCAGATCAGTCTCGGGCGCGGGAGCAAGCAGACCGTTGTCATTGAAATCGCAACCTTACTGTCTTGCTTGTCGAAACCTCGTTAAACTCGTTTCCTTCCCGGAGCGGTCGACTGCCGGCTCCGATTCCTGCTAGTGCCCTCCGTGGTGGGGATGATGCGCCGCCGGACCGGGCGGCTGTTGCGTCACCACTTCATGCATGTTCGAGAACGGATTGCGGAAGATCGGACCGGGTGACCTCACCTGCTCCGTGATCCGCATGTGGTGCGGCGGCTTCGGATAGCTCATGCCCGGCCGCTGCTTGACGTCGATGCGGAACTTTTCCACCGGCTGCGGGATGTGCCTTACCGTGTGATTCTTCATCACGTGCTTCTGCAGGCCGGCCGGACCTCCCAGCGGGATGTGCGGCGGACCAGGAAGCCCGATCGGCGTTCCGCTGATTGGCATACCCCATTGTGGACTGTTCACGCCGGAGACCAGGTGCGGCGGAAGCGCGGCCGGACCGAATGCGCCGGTTGGCACTCCCATCGGTCCACCACCGACGGCGCCGCCATGCACTTCGTACCCGCCGTACCCTGAAGGACCATGTCCGCCCAGTTCGCTATGCGAAGCGGGCACAACGGCCGCGTCGTAGGCGGCTTCGGCGCCCGGCATTTCTAAATCCTTGTTGCCCAGGCGAATGATCGCCAGGATCGCTCCCCGGCGGTCAGCTTCGACGATCGGATTGACACCCGGATCGAGCCGCGTACTGACCAGCGTGGCCACGTCGGCCAGTGCCAGTTCCTGGAACTCCGGATCGGGCAGATAGATGACCTTCGTCACATAGTTGCCGCCGAGCACCTGCTCCCAGTCCTCTTCATTGAACTGGATCGGGATCGGCGTGTGTGCCAGGTAGGCATCGGTGCGCGGCGTTGCCGGACCGATCTCCAGCGTCGGATACAGCTCCTCGCCGGGTCGGCCGGGAATATTCGAAAGCTTCAGCCGGTAGATGGCCCCTTGCGGAAAGTTTTGCCGGCCGGGTACGACCAGCGGCTCGGAATCAAACAGTCCGTGGCCGGAGACATCCCAAGCGATCGTCATGCCGGCCGGTCCGACAAACGCGACTTGAGAGGTGGGCGGCTGAAACATGCCGGCGGTGGCCAATGCCGGGGCAGGGCCGGCTCCCATCATCATCACGCCCGGTCCAGGACCGCCGACACCGGGTCCCGGTTCGAGAAGCTGCTGCGCCGGCGGCAAATTGTGCGTCAACGGCGCCCGGCACCCGGTCGCCGCACCCGACGCAATCACGAGGAAACTCAGCATGGCAATAGGAATTCTCATCGTCTCCCCCCCAAGTCGTGGCTTGGCCGGTTCGCCCGGCCATGAGCCATCATGTTCGCATGCAGCGCTAGCCGTCCCCCGCGGGGGACGTACCGGCGACTGAAGGACTACCGATATCGCCGCGCCTTCGCGTCACCGGCGATTGCCGTGGACCGCGCGCCCGGGCCTGCTCTACAATCTTCGCGCCGCCACCGTTTCCGTTGGCGGCGGCTTTGCGTGCGACGTCCCTCGCGTTAACACGAACGCGGTGCCGCACAGTTACGGCCTCTGAGGAGTATTGGTCGGATTAACCGGCACCGATTCTTTTGGAAAAACCGGCAAAACCCGTTCATGAAGAACAGTTTGCCCTATTTAACACTGGTGGGATTGCTGGTCTGGTGTCCCTTGGCGCAGGCGCAGCCGGAGTCGCCGTCCGCCACGTCCCCGGCAATTGCTGACGCGGACCGTGCTTCCGAGGGCGATGCGCTGATCCGGGCTGCAGTGCTGGCGCTGCACCAGCATGACAGCATTGCCGCCAACGTGCGGCAGCAGCTCAACCTGTTCGGCAACCGGCTGGTTGGTGCCGGCGTTTACTACCAGGAGGGCAGGGGCGCGGAGATGCTGGTCCGCTTCGAACTGCGCACCCATATCGCCGGCCGTGAGTGCAGCCTGCAACAAGTCGCGGACGGCCGCTACTTGTGGACCGACGAGCAGTTCGATCACGAGCGCAGCATTCGCAAGGTCGACCTGCGACGCGTCCAGAAGGCGCTGTCGGCGCAAGAAACGGCGACCGGCTCCGCGGCGCGGCTGCCACTGGCCGTCGGTGGAGTTCCGCGACTGATCGAGCGGCTGGCGATGAACTTTCACTTCGGTCCGCCCAATCGTATCCAGCTTGGCGATTTGCCCGCGTACGCGCTGGAGGGCACATGGCGACCCGACCGTCTGGGGAGCTTGACCGCTGGGCCGGGTTCCAGCGATGACAGCAAGGCGGATGCGAAAGAGGATGCGGCTGCGAAGTCGCCTAATCTGGCTTCGCTTCCCCACCACGTGCCACACGAGGTATTGCTCGTGCTTGGGCAGGAGGATCTCTTCCCGCACGTGGTGGAGTATCGCCGGCTCATGGGAACACCGCCCGGCGCGGGCGGTCGCGAAACGCTGGTGCGTTTGGAGCTGTACCAAGTGCGCACCGGCGAGCCGATCGACAATCGGCAGTTTCTCTATCGCTCGAGCGAAACCAACATCGCCGATCATACCGACCAATTCCTCCGTCAGAACGGACTGGTTGACGCCCGGCTCAATGCGCTGGATCGGGCGCGCCGACCCGATGCGGCGGGAGATGCAACACGGCGTTGATCGACAGGACCTTGATCTTGCCGGCGCGGTAGCGGATGAGGTTCATGCCGCCGTTGTTCTGCGGAATCTCTCGCGCCGCCGCCAGCGGAATCTTCAACAGCGAGCCGATATACGCGCGGTTGACGACGTTGTGGGCGACCACCGCAATCTCACATCCGATGTGCCGGGACATCATCGCTTCCAGCGCGGGCGCAACCCGCCGCACCACGTCGCTCATCGATTCGCCGCCGGGATAGCCGTACTCGTCCGGGGACGTCATGAACCGGTGATATTCTTCCGGGTCGTCCCGCTCGATCTCGTCCCACTGTTTGCCTTCCCAGCGGCCGACGTCGACTTCGACGAGCTCTTCAGCGCATTGCACTTCCAAGTCGTGGGGTCTGGCGATACAGCGGGCCGTCTCGACCGCGCGGTGAAGCCCGCTGGCATAGATGGCCGCCAACGCGCGGTCGGCCAACACCGCGGCGACGCAACGGGCCTGAAGGCGGCCCTCTTCGGTCAGCGGTAGATTAACCGTGCGCCCTTGCAGCCGCGGCGGCTTCATTAAATTGCTCTCGGTCGCCGCGTGGCGAATCAAGTGCAGCAGGCAAGTGTCGGTGTCGGGCATGATAGGGTGGCCTGCGGTGGTCAGGCCAGTGGCAGTTCGTCGTGCTCATCGTGATCGGGCCCAGCGGCGCGCTTCGCCAATTGGGCGGCCACGCGCAATGCCGCGGCCATGCCGCCCCAATCGGCGCGGCCCTGCCAGGCGAGGTCGAAGGCCGTGCCGTGCGCGGCGCTTGTGCGGACGATCGGAAGACCCAGCGTGATGTTCACGGCCCGATGCATGCTTAGCAGCTTCAGCGCGATGTGCCCTTGATCGTGATACATCGCCACGATGGCGTCGTACGTGCCGTCGCGGCCTGCCGCCATCAGCGTGTCGGCGGGAAGAGGGCCGGAGACATTCCAGCCTTCGCTCCGTGCGGCGGCTACCGCCGGCGCGATGATGCGCTGCTCTTCATCCCCGAACAGGCCTTCCTCGCCGGCATGGGGATTGAGGGCACACACGCCGATGCGGGGCGTCGCGGCGCCAAGATTGAGCATGGCACGATTCGCCAGACGGCACTTGTCGACGATGGCCTCGGTGTTGATCGAATCCGCCACGGTGCGCAGCGCCGCGTGCAATGTCACGTGTACTACCCCCAAACCAGCAGGTCCGCGGACCGCGTCGCCGGGCGGCAGATAGAGCATCATCGCGAAGCTGTCCACGCCGCAGAGGTGAGCCAACAGTTCTGTGTGACCCGGATAGCGGTGGCCGGCTCTCCACAGGGCTGCCTTGCTCAAGGGAGCCGTCGTCACACCGTCCACCTGGCCGTCCAGCGCCAGGCCCGCCGCGCGAACGACTGCCGCATACGCCGCCGCTCCGGCACGCGGATCGATCTGACCGGGCGGAACATCAACGATAACGTCCTCGCCACACGGCAGGCAGGGCAGGGCAGGGGTACCCGCTTCGCCGCTGAGCTCCCGGGCTTGCTCGGGCGACTCCACTTCTATCACGCGCACGCAGTCGCCGAACAGCCGTGCGGCCCCGCGCATTACTTCGGGATGTCCGACAACGACAATGTCGGCCACCGCCCGAAGCTCCGGGTCGGCCCAGGCGTGGACAATCGTCTCCGGCCCGACGCCCGCCACGTCACCCTGGGTGACGGCCAAAAGCGGTTTTCTTGCTGGCGAATTCATGGAGCAATTCTAGCCGCGGCCGCGCGACTGGACAAACCCTCAGTGACCCGGTACGAAAGAGATAGACGTGCAAAGTGCTTCTCGGGCGGTGGCGATCCTACACCGTCCGGTTCTCGCTGCCCCCAACGGTTGTTTTCTTTCATGACGCGTATTTTCTTCACGCTGGCGGTCTTCTCGCTGCTGTTGATGGCCGCGGCCGCGGTGCTGGGCTGGGGTATCGGCGATCTCCGCGCGCTTCCCAGCAATCCAGACACGCTCCGCTGGGCTACGGTTCATCGCCTGACCGGTGTGGCCGCCGCGCTGGCGGTGGTGTTTGTGCATAGCATCGTGGTGACGTACTTCGTCGGTACCAGCCGGTGGTGCAAAGAGGTCGTTCAGACGTATCGGCTCGATCCGGCATTGGTGCGCGAAAGCGCGCAGATCAAGCGCCGGGCGTTTCCCTGGTCGCTCGGCGGAATGTTGTTGGTGGTCGGCATCGGCGCGCTCGGCGCGGCCTCCGATCCCGCCACCGGACGTGCTGGCACGGAGAATTGGACGATTGTGCATTTCATTTCAGCCATCGGAGGGCTGGCGCTGATCGCCTGGTCGTATGTAGCAAGTTGGAACGCTATCGAGTCGAATCAGCGCGTCATCGATCGAGTGGTCGAAGCCGTCCGGCAGATACGTGAAGCCCGCGGTTTGGACGTGGAACCGGCGGATAAAGAAACCGCCGGCACGACGAGCTGATCGGTGGCATAGATATTCCTGTCTGTGCGTGAAGCTGTAGCTGTGTTCGTGAGAACTCCGACGTGTGCCACTGCTGGTCTTGTCCAGCAGTGCATTGGTGTCGCGATTGAGGCATCTCCGTCCCTCGTGGCTGCGTCGGGCTTGTACGCCCTTGGAGAACGTGTTCAGCAATAGTCGCGCTTCCGTTAATGGCACGTGCAATTCTTCTAGAACCCCCTCTCCCCGGCCCTCTCCCCGGCGGGGAGAGGGAGTAAGTGCGCTCGTGACGGGCCAGCTCTCCCCGTGGGGGAGCGGGAGTAAGCGCGCTCATGAGGGGCCAGCTTCGTGCGGCGAACTGCTCCGGTACTCTCCCATGATCTCCTCAATGAGCCGCTTCATCTGGCCCTCGACCTGCTGGAGACCGAATGGATCGTGGATGTGGCTTCGGATGATGCGGCCCATCTGCTCGGCGAAGTGGATTACCTCGCCCCGGCTCACCGCGTCTGGCTGACGGCGGCCGTATCGATCGGGGTACATCCGCTCGAGCAGCCATGCCCCGGCGCGCCAGGAGCGGCCGCTGGCGGCCACCACATTCTTCAGCGGCGTGACTTCCCGTTGCATTTCGGCCTGGCGAAGCTGCTCCGCGAACGGTTCATTCCGCTGGGCAAGCCGGGTAATGGTGGACGGCGAGCAACCGACGTACTCGGCAGCCTGACTGCGGCTGCAGCCGATCGCCACCAGCGCACAGACCGTGCCGCGCTTGGCCTGGTCGAGCACTTCGGGGCGCCCCTGGGGTTTGGACTGCTGGTCGGCCGGCAGCGCAGTGGACGAGATTTTAGTGGACGGGGTTTTAGTGGACTGGGTTTGGGTGGACATGATGTGTTTGCCCCTTGTGTGAAAATGCCTGGCTTGGATCGACGCTCGCCCCCCTTATCGGCCGCCCTTTTGCAACGCGCCTTTTAGGGGGGCCCCATGTTTCGTTGAAAAAGTCAGCGTCCAAACTCCGCGCCGCTCGAGCGCGGTGACGTTTTTCTTCAGGTTTTTGCAACGGCCCTTTTTGCGAAGTGTTGAAAAAGTCCTTGCGATTGCGGGAGTTTCAAGTGGCTTGCAAAGCCGGATTATTTTATAAAAACTTACTTTATTTGGTGTATTAACTCCGTCGTGTTCGGCACTGTGTAGGCCAATTACTCGTGAATATCGCGGAATTCAGGTGAAGCCACTTCGATTTAGCGGATAGAATTGGCTGTTGATAATATACAAATTTAATCTACAAGTCAACCCGGATGAGAAGGCCGGCGGATGTGCACGACGCGCAGTGCGATCCTGCGGAGGGCCGGCCCGAAGCGGTCACTGCGGGTGGGGCAGGATGATTGCGCGCGAGCTACAGGGAAACGGTCCGCGCAACGGACCGCACATGATCAGTGCACGTGCGAGTCGCCGTGCTGCCCGGCCGGATGGGCCGAATCGTCGTGCGAATGGGCGTGCGACTCAAAGCGCCCAGCAACGATCGCCACGGTTAGGCCCACGAGCAGGGCGGCGGTCAGCTTCACGCGGTCGTGCTGGTGGAACTGAAGTTCCGGCAACAGGTCCGAAAGCGCAATGCACAGGAACGTGCCTGCCGAAAAGGCCAGCGCGTAGGCGACGAGCGAACTTTCGGCGATCGCTTCGGTTTGAAAGCCCAGATAAAAGAGAGCGGCGCCTATGGGCACGGAGAGTGCGAACAGGCCGTTGATCAGGTGCCGCGAAGCCCGGGGCCAGCCACCGCGGGCCATCAGCGTGCCGAGCGTGAGCGAGTCAAACGGCTTGTGCAGGACGATCACCAGGAAGGTGCCCAGCCCGGCCCAGGCTCGGCTGCCGTGCAGGTTACTTTCAGACTGGACACTCGCCGCCAGTGCCACGCCGTTGATCAGACTGTGCAGTGTCAGCCCCAGCGCGGCGCCGCTCCAGGTGACATCGTGATGGTGCGGCTGCTTGGCCGGTTCGCCGGGCGAGCCGGTCTCGTGCGCGAGATGATGATGGTCAAGGTCGTCATGGTCGCACGCCGCGCCGTTCGCGTCCGGCACGTCGTGGTGATGGAAGCAGAAGAACCGCTCGATGAGGAACATCGCCAAGAGGCCCGCCAGCGTCATCAACATCACGCCATCGATCGATCCGGTGGGGCCGACCTCCATCACCGCATGCGGCAACAGGTGCAACAGGCCGACGCCGAGCATCACGCCGGCGACGAAGCTGACTGCCAGTTCCATCGAGCGGTGCGTGAGCGTCAGCATCAGCGGGGCCAGGCCGCCGGCCAGCGACGCCAGCAGCACGGCAGCGCAGTAGAACACCAGCAGAGTCGGAATGGAGGACATGTTCGGCCGGGAAGCGAAAGGGGCATCAGTCGCACCCGAATTGGATGCGGCAAGCGGGGTAGTATCGCACCTGGGGCGAAACGGGACAAGCGGCCCCGAACTGACTGGCCCCTCGCCACGACGCTTGATCTTTCTCCGGCAATGGGCGACGCTGCCCCGCAGTCGTTCCCAGAACAGTACGACTCTCAACTTTGAAGCACTCGCTACAAAAAGGTAATGGCACCGATGCGGGCATGTGTCGAGCGGGTCTCCCAGGCCAGCGTTATGGTGGAAGGGGAGATCGTCGGCCGGATCGAGCTGGGGCTGGTCGTGCTGTTGGGAGTCGCGGAACACGACACGCCCGAGGACGCGCGGCAGTTGGCGGAGAAGATCGTCGGCCTGCGGATCTTCGCGGACGACGCCGGCAAGATGAACTGCTCGCTGAAGGACGCTGGCGGCGCGATGCTCGCGGTCAGTCAGTTCACGCTATTGGGCGATTGCCGCAAGGGGAGACGGCCCAGTTTCGTCGCGGCGGCCGAACCACAACTGGCCGAAGCGCTCTACGAGGCGTTCGTCGCCGAAGTAGGAAAGCACAACGTGCCGGTGGCGACGGGTCGCTTTCGCAAACACATGCAAGTGGCGCTGATCAACGACGGCCCGGTGACGCTCCTGCTGGACAGCCGGAAGCTGTTTTGAGGTGCGGGGGGAGGAGCGGGATGCGGGGAGCGGGTTGCGGGTTGCGGGTCAGAGGCGATTTCGGAGAGCCTGACGAACCCCGAACCCCGGATCCCGGATCCCGGATCCCGGATCCCGGACCCCGCATTTCCTCCCGCACCGTGCTGTAGGCTTAACGGCGGATGAC
>JBBDJB010000018.1:222008-432092 GCA_040880125.1 Pirellulales bacterium
GAGGCGATTTCGGAGAGCCTGACGAATCCCGAACCCCGCATCCCGGATCCCGAACCCCGAACCCCCGATCCCGCATCCCGCACCGTGCTGTAGGCTTAACGGCGGATGACCGTATCAAGCATCTGATTGGCCGTGGTGTAGATGTCGTGGTGCACCGGCGCGCCGAGCTTCTCCATGACCAGCGGTTCGCCGAGCACCATGGCCGTCACGGCGATCAGCTTGGCGTACGTCGAGACATTGGCCCAGGTGCTGTCGCCCCAGAACTTCAGCGCGGTGCCGAAGGACTTTTTCAGCCTCAGCCGTCCGCGATACATCTGCAGACTGTAAATTTCATCCAATAGCAAGTGCGACATTACGCCCAGGAAGACGGCGCCCGCCTTGTAATACCGCAGTTGCAGGTTATCGCACCCACAGACGAGAAAGCCGAGTTCCGCGAAGATGAGCGCGGCGGGGATGCTGTGAAACATGCCACGATGGACCGTGTAGCGGCGCAGCCAATCGGCGAAGACGAATCGCACCAGCAGATACATGATGCCGCCGGCCAGCACCATCGACTCGGGCGTGAGGCCCAGGTGCCGCATGCGTTCGATCATCAGCATCGGAACGACGGCCGCCGCGAAATTCATGATCTCGCGAATCGGCCGGCCGCTGCTGCTGTCGACGTCTGGCAGCATGCCGGAGATGCCGCACAGGCCGCCTGCAATCAGCGCCGAATCGATCGGGGCATTCAGCACGATGCCCGCGCCAGCATAGCCGACGCCCAGAACCGTGCTGGTGGTGACGTGGGTTTGAAAGTTCGCCATGAAAGGGTACTCAGCAAGCGGTGGCCGGCAGATGTCCCGGCCGGTCATCGGGAAGAATCGCAAGACTGTAGCGAAAAGCGCGGGAGTCCGCCAAGATCATCGTGAACTGGCGACTGGCCTTTTCGCGCTTTGCGGAAAGTCGCTATACTTCCCAGCCAGTTTTCGATCGTTGGCCCAGCAGGATGCGAGCAGCGGCAAGACGCCCCGATGCAAGCTTACGATGTCATCATGGTGCTGGTGGTGGTTAGCGCCACCATCCTGGGTGCCTGGAAAGGGATGGCCTGGCAACTGGCTTCACTGGCGTCGCTGGTGGTCAGCTACTTTGTGGCGCTGCGCTTCGGGCCGCAGATCGCACCTGCGCTGGGCGACCACTCGCCGTGGAATCTGTTTTTGGCGATGCTGGTAATGTACATCGCCACGTCGCTGGTAATCTGGCTGCTGTTCCGGATCGTGGCCGACTTCATCGACCGCGTGAAGCTCAAGGAGTTCGATCACCAGATCGGCGGGCTATTCGGGGTCGTCAAGGGGATTCTGCTGTGCGTGGCGATCACGTTCTTTGCGGTGTCGCTGCTGCCGGACAGCCAGAAGCGGAAAGTGCTCGACTCTCGGAGCGGGTACTACATCGGCGTACTGCTCAGCCGCACGCACGACGTGGTGCCGCCGGAGATCCACGACGTGCTCCATCCGTACCTGCACCAGATCCAGCGGCGGCTGGATCCGACGGCCCCGGAGAACCAGCCAAAAGCCCACACGGCCGAAGGCGAAACCGAGCCGGCGATCGACGCAGTTCACGGCGAGCCGCCCGCGCCGAGAACGGCCACTTCCGGCGATGAGGCGATGCGATGACGCGGCTCGCCGCGTGTTCGCGTGCTGCCGCGCATTTTTCAGCGATGCTGCGGGGCGCCGAGGTCAAAGCAAGCGGCATCGGACCGCCAGCGCACCCACCAGGCCGCCAGGGAGGCAGGCGAGCCGCGAAGCTGCGTATTCTGCGGGATTCAGGCCCCGGAAACGAACATAAGAGTGATTATCGGACGTTGGGGAGAGGCTGTTTCAGGGCCTCCGATCAACGTGGTGCGTGCCCTTCCCGGCCGACGCCAGAAGAACAGCGAATGACTCGTGCCGGCAATCGTTGGCGGCAGAATGAGGGAATCGAACGGCCGCCGCTCAGTCGGCCGCGCCGTCTCCGTCGGCTTCGGCGTCCGCCCCCGATTCAGCTTGGGCATCGGAGATCGACCGGCCGTGCATTTGGCCGTTTTCCAGGAACGCTCCCATTTGGCGAAACTTCATGTATCGGTCTGCCAGCAGCGAGTCCAGCGGTTGATCGAGCAGCTCGCGCAGCGACTTGAGCAGGTACATCTTGAGCCGGGCGGCCATCTGGTAATGATCGCGATGGGCGCCGCCCACTGGCTCCTCGATGACGTCGTCGATCACGCCCAGGCTCAATAGATCGCGCGAGGTCATCCGCAGCGCCTTGGCGGCATCTTTCTTATAGGCGCCGCTTTTCCAAAGGATACCGGCACAGCCCTCGGGACTGATGACCGAATAGTAGGCATGCTCCAACACGGCAATGCGATCGCCGATGCCGATGCCCAGCGCCCCGCCCGACCCGCCCTCGCCAATCACCACGCAGATGATCGGAGTGGGCAGCCGTGACATGTGCAACATGCTCTCGGCGATAACCTGGGCCTGACCGCGTTCTTCAGCGCCGATGCCGGGATAGGCGCCCGGCGTGTCAATCAGGCAGATCACCGGCATGCCGAACTTCGCCGCCAGCCGCATCTTTCCCATCGCCTTTCGATAGCCTTCCGGATGCGCACAGCCGAAATAACAGGCGGTCCGCTCCTTGAGCGTCTTGCCCTTTTGATGACCGACGACCAGCACTTTGTGTTCGTCGACTTTCGCAAAGCCCGTCCGTAGCGCCCGGTCGTCGCCGAAGTGCTTGTCGCCGTGCAACTCCACGAACTCCTCGAACACCATGTTCAAGTAGTCCGACAGGATTGGCCGCTCGGCGTGCCGGGCGACCTCGACCGTCTGCCACGGCTCCAGCCGGCTGTAGACCTGCTTCTTCAAATCCGTCAACTCGCGGCGAAGTTGGCGGATCTGCTCGTGCTCTTCGGGCGTCTTCTCGGCGATCCGTTCCAGCTTTTCCAGCCGGGCTTCGGTATCGTAGATGGGTTGTTCGAATTCGAGCCGTACGCCGGTGGTGGCCATTGCTAGCTTACCTGTGAATTATGGAGGGGTCGTAAGCGACGGCGAATGCATGACAGCGGTCGAGTGCTGTCATCGGTGCAAAGACGACAACTGGGGACGGCTGGCGGTGCAGCCGTGGCAGCGATGGTCGCCGGGACGGCAAAAACTTGCGCCTCCGTGCAACTAGATTAACCATCGGCCGCAGGCGCGTGTCAACTCTGATCTTCCTTGGTGGCCGATGGAAGCTCCGCCGGTGGCGAAGGCCGCTTGCGAAATACGGGCGTCGTCGCAAGCTCGGTGAGGACATCGTTCATCGTGGCCGGGCGATCCTCGGGATTCACCGCCATCATCCGCCGCACGAATGCCGCGAACTCCCGCGTCACGTTCTTATTCAACGGCTCCAGGGGCGGCCGCGGCGATCGCAAGTGTTTGGTCAACAGCTCATTCGCGCTGGTTCCGGTGAATGGCACTTTGCCGCTTAAGAGCTCGTGCAGCAAGCAACCGAAGCTGTAAATATCCGAGCGGACGTCGAGCGTCTTTGCGCGGATCTGCTCCGGCGACATATAGCTCTTGGTGCCCTGCACCTTGCTCTTGCCACCCAGCAGCTTTGCCAGCCCCGTTTTGGGGCGCTCTGCCAAATTGAAGTCGATCAACTTCACGGTTCCCTCGTCGCTGACCAGGAAGTTGTCGGGCTTCACGTCGCGGTGTAGAAAGCCGCGCTCGTGCACGTGCGCGAGCGATTCGGCCGCCTGGCGGATGATGCCTTCGGTCTGGTGTGCGAGCGTTTCGATCCCCTGCTGGATGCGCTGCTTGAGGTTCGGGTAGTCGAACAGCTCCATGATGATGTACGTTCCGTCGCGGTTGCTCCCCATCTCAAACATGCGGACGATGTTTTCGTGATCGACCGCGGAGCCGACGGAATACTCGTGCCGGAGCTGCGCGATCTGATCCTTGCTGTGATGCGGCCCCTGCGGCAACAACTTCATCGCCAGCCGCGCGTGGTCGCTATCGCGCCGCACGCCCCAGATCTCGCAGGGGTGTCCGGCGCGGATCAACTGCACCAGGCGGTAGGATTCGGGAACGGCTCGGCTGGACATCGCACCGGTGGCGGCTCAAGGATGCGGCCCTGCCCGGCAAAGCGAGCACGGCGGCGCCTGAAGAGTTCTCTGTTCACGCTTAAATGGTTTGCCTGCTTCTGATATTGCGCCGATGCCGCTCCTGGCCGGGCTTTCCACTGCAAAGCTTGCCCGCTAGGGGGGCCAGCCCGCGTGGAAAAAGTCGACCGCGTCAGCGGGTACATGAACATCGGAGCAATACTTACAGTCTAGTCGGTGGCCAAGGCGGCGAAAAGTTTCGCGGGGAACCCCCTGCCCTAACCAGCACCGCTGGCCAGATGCAAGGACGAAGTAGCGGCGCGGCCATTTCACGGGGAATTTGCTTTACACGCCGCCGTAGTCGACGCGCACCAGAAACAGCCCCTGCGGAGGCGCCGTGGGGCCGGCCGCACGACGATCGGCAGCATGCAGCACTTCGCCCGGCCACGACACTTCCCGCGCCCCCCTGCCCACCTCGACCAGCGTGCCCACGATGTTGCGGACCATATTATATAGAAACCCGTCCGCCTCGACTTCGAGGTTGATCTCGTGGTCGCGCGGAGCAGGCTGCCGCGAGACTTCACACCGCTTCACGGTGCGCACGCTGCTGGACCGTGGCGAGCCGGAGGCCTCGAAGCTGCTGAAGTCGTGCCGGCCAACTAGTGCAATTGCAGCCTCGCGCATCGCCGGGACGTTCAGTGGTGCGACGACGTGCCATCGAAAGCGCCGCTGGAAGATGTCCCCGATTGGGCCGTTATCGAGAAGGTACCGATACAACTTGCCAGTTGCGCTGCGCCGGGCGTCAAACGCTTCCTCGACCTCCTCGGAGGCCAACACGGCGAAATCGTCCGGCAACTCGGCGTTGAGCGCGCGCTGAAAGACGTGCGCACTGTGTCGCGATTCCGTGGAAAAGCTGACCACCTGGCCCAGGGCATGTACCCCGGCGTCGGTCCGGCCACTGGCGGTGACGCGGATCGACTCGCCGGTGAGCTGGGCTAGCGCACGCTCCAGCGTGTCTTGGAGCGTGGGTGCATTTAGCTGACTTTGCCAGCCCGCGTAGTTCGTGCCGTCGTAGGCAAGCGTGAGCTTGAGCCGGCGCATGTCACACGGCGGCCTGGCTGCGGAGCAACAGCTCGGCGATCTGCACGGCGTTGGTCGCCGCACCTTTGCGGAGATTATCGCTGACACACCAGAAGGCCAGGCCGTTCTCGCTGGAGAGATCTTTTCGGATGCGGCCGATAAACACTTCGTCGCGGTTGTCGCAATCGGTGGGCATCGGATAGCGTCCATTCTGCAAGTCGTCGACTACGACAATGCCCGGCGTGGCCGCGAACAGCTCGCGGGCCTGCGCGACGCTGAGCTTCTGCTCCGTCTCCACCAGGATGCTCTCGCTGTGGCAGTTCGAGACCGGTACGCGCACGCAGGTTGGGCAGATCTGGATCGAGTCGTCGCCGAAGATCTTGTGGGTCTCACGGACCATCTTCATCTCTTCGGAAGTGTAGCCCTCGTGCTTGGGCGAGCCGATCTGCGGAATGAGATTGAAGGCGATCGGATGTGCGAAGGTCTCGTAGTCGTGGGGCTTCCCCTGCAGGTGCGCCCGGGTTCCCTGCTCCAGGTCGCGCTGACCGGCAACACCCGCTCCGCTGGTGGCCTGGTAGGTGCTGACGATCACCCGACGCACCCGGGCGGCCTCGTGCAGCGGCTTCAGCGCCACGACCATCTGCGTCGTCGAGCAGTTCGGGCTGGCGATGATCCCCTGGTGCGTGGCGGCGGCTTCCGGATTCACTTCCGGCACCACCAGCGGCACTTTCGGATCCATCCGCCAGTAGCCACTTTCGTCGACCACGATGCAGTTCCGCTCGACCGCCCAGGGGGCGAACTCGGCGGCCACCGGGTCGGGCGTGCTGCCGATCGCCAGGTCGATGTCCTCGAACGCCTCGGGCACGAGCGGCTCGACGGGGATCGTCTCTCCGGCATATTTCAGAGTCGTGCCGGCCGAACGCTTCGAAGCGAGAAACTTCACCCGCTCGCAGGGAAAATTGCGCTCTTCCAACAGGGCGCGAATGATTCGACCGACCGCGCCGGTGGCGCCCACGACCGCTACCGTCCGAAACACAAATCCGCTCCTTTTGAAGTGCGACCGGGCGAAACATCCGGCGCTTCGCCCAATCCAGATGACACGGTCCTGATGACCCAGTTCAAAACGCGGCACCTTCCCGCGATAGTCCAACATTTAAGTATACGCCCCCAGCCGCCGACGTCGCAATGCGTGGGATGCGGCTGAGGCCGACGCCGTTTCTCCCTACCTTTTTCGACGGCGGCTGTCATGGTCTTGCGATGAAACGCGCGCGAGAATCGTAAACGCGGCCGGTGCGCCTCCCCTGCCCTGCCCCGCGATGCGACGCGATCGATGCTACCTCGCACGATCCCCGGGTCCGCCCGGTGGTCGCCCGCGGCGGTCGCGAAACTGCTGCATGGCCAGGCGTATGGCCTCGCCATAGTGCATGACCGCCTCGGGGCACTCCTGCCGGTTGGCGGCCCCGTGGGCCGTGCGCAGCTTCTCCTCCAACGGCCGCCCGTCGAGCGGCCAGCGCTCCTCGTCGGACAATTGCCGAAGCTGCTCGGCCAGGTCGGCCAGGTCCGCGACGAATTCCGCGTCGGCCACCGCCCGGGCGGTCCGATAGGGAGCCCCGCCCAGCGGCGCGGCGTCCGGCGGCTTGGACAAAGATCGAAAAAATCGCAGCAGAAGGCTACCCGATAGAACCGCGGCCGCCAGCAACGCGCCGGCGAGGATCCACCAGCCGATCGAGCCGAGCACCACCGCCGCTAACAATAGCACCGCCGGGGCCGCCCACCAGCTTCCGGGAATGCTGCGCGCCGATGTGATCGGCCGCTCCGAGGGCGGCTCGTCTTCGTGCGTGCGTGCCAGAGGCGGCCCCAGTACTTCCGCGATGATCACGGTAATGTTGTCTGGACCGCCGCGGAGGTTCGACAGATCGATCAGCGTTTGGGCGGCTTCCCGAGGAGCGAAACATTTCAGGATCGTGCCGAGTTGCGTGTCCGTCACCTGCCCGGTTAGTCCGTCGCTGCAAAGCAAATATTTATCGCCCTGCTCGATCGGCAGTGGCCCTTCCACGTCGACATTCACTTCCGGCTGTGGGCCGAGGGACCGCGTGATGACATTCTTGGGGATATAGCCGGGCATGTCACTCTCGGAGATCTGCCCCGCCTTCATCATCTCCCATTGCAGACTATGATCGAAGGTGAGCTGCTCGAGCGTATCTCCGCGCAGCCGATAGACGCGGCTGTCGCCAACATGCGCGATAAGCGCCCCCTGCGGCAGCAGAGCCAGCGTGCTGCACGTGGTCCCCATGCCCTGGAACTCGGCGTCCCCCTGCCCTCGGGCGTGAATGAGCGCGTTGGCCTCATGAATTGCCTGGGCCAGCGCCGTGGGAGGCGGCAAGTGCCGGAGTTTGTCGTAGATTAACGGGATGTTGTCGACGGCCAGCTTGCTGGCTAATTCCCCGGCTGCGTGAGCCCCCATCCCGTCGGCGACGATGAACAGGTGGCCCCGCGAGGTCCAAACCCCGTCGTCTCTGGCCAGTACCACGGCGGCGGAGTCTTGGTTGTTCGCCCGGCGCATACCGATATCGGACAGTACGGCATATTGCAGCGACTGATTCCAATTCACCACGGGGGGCGTCCATCCTGTCGCGCTACGGCCGGTCGAGGCGGCGGGCGGCTGATCGATGCGAGGCAGTTCGGCTCGCGGGCTTGGCGAACCTGTGGATGAAAGGGGCCATTTTAGTGTCCCGGCCACCAGACGTGTAGCGTACTGCCGACGAATTGATCGGCAAACTGACGGGCGGTTTGCCGGTCGTCATCGGGCAAAATTGCTTTCGGCCCGTGGTGCGGTTATCCTGGATCACGTAGAAGTGGCTGCGAAACCCGGGGGGCACTCGTCGCCGTTCTCGGCTCTGTACGTACTTCGATCGACGGCCCTCACGTGCCGGCTCGCTACAGGCGAGCTGGCACCGGTTCATTGGGACAGCGAAGAGGCGATTTTCCAACATCGTGCCTTTGATGCACGGGGAGGGGAGCCATGTCGCTGCAACTGGCCGTCGAAGCGCTCATCGTCGACGATTCGGCCGTCGACCGGAAGCTGGCCGCTTCGCTTCTGGAAAAGCATTCGCACCTGACCGTGGGTGCCGTCGGCGACGGGCGGCAAGCGCTCACGCTGATCGCGCAGCGTCCGCCAGACATCGTGATCACCGACCTGCGGATGCCGGACATGGACGGTCTGGAACTGGTGAAGCTGCTGCGAGAGCGCTACATTCATTTGCCGGTGATTCTGATGACGGCGCACGGCAGCGAAGATACTGCGCTGGAAGCGCTGCGCTGCGGCGCCGCCAGTTATGTACCGAAGCAATGCCTGGCGCGAGATCTGGTGCCGACTGTCGAGCGCGTGATGGAACTGGCGAGGCCGGAGAGCCACCGCGAGCAACTGCTGGACTGTTGCGCCCAAAGCGACTCGATCTACGTCCTGGACAGCGACGAGGTGCTGGTCAACCTGATGGTGGACGATACCCGGCGCAAGCTCTCCCGCATGAAGCTGTGCGATACCGTGCAAACCCTGCAGATCGTCAGCGCACTGGAGGCGGCGCTGCTCAATGCCCTGTACCACGGCAATTTGGAATTGGGCGACCAGTGGCGCACCGCGGAAGGTTTGCAACTGGCGCACGCGCGTCGCCACCAGCCGCCGTATTGCGACCGAAGGATCCGCGTGCGGGTGAAACTGGCGCCGGATGAAGTGCGATGCATCGTGCGCGATCAGGGGCCGGGCTTTGTTCCCGACGATGGGCTGCGCACGACCGCCGCCAGCATGGTCGGCGAAGGGGGACGCGGCCTGGTGCTCGTGCGATCCTTCATGGACGAGGTCACGTTCAACGACACCGGAAACATGGTCACGCTGGTCCGCCGCCTGCGGCCCTCCAAAGGCAGCCCCCGCGCAACGGCAAAAAGCGCTTGACTTCCGGCCTGTGCTGCTTTGCTGCATCGCGGCCAAAGCAACAACTTTGCGGTGGAGTGAATTCGTTGTACCTGCACGCTCTATTTCATCGCTTGATGTTGTTGACGTAAGAGTTCCCGCTGAAATAACCCCTAGTCGACAGAAAAGTCGGGGAAACCAGTATGTATCCTATGTTTTCTTGTACGACTGGCGGGGCACTTTCTCCACTATTAACGAAGACCATCGCCGTCTACAGCAGTGCAGCATGTCCGATCGGTGCATTCCCGCATGACCGAGAACGAGAGCCCGCAACAGTCGATCCTCGACCGTCCACCGAGGCAGCTCGATTGGGAAATTGTCGTCATCGGCACCGGGATGGGCGGAGCCACCGCCGGGTACGCGCTGGCTCAAATGGGACATCGCGTATTGTTTCTCGAGAAGGGGCACTTTCTATTCGGTGACGCCAAGACGGCCAACGGCAAGCCGTCGATCCTCGAAGCGAACACGCCGGAAGTTCGGCTCCGCGAGGGGCTTTGGCCGTGGTCGCTACAGGGCAGCACAAGTTTCGGCGACGTTGAATTCTTCGGCTCGTTGGGTTGCGGCAGCGGCGGCACGACCAACCTCTACGCGGCCCAGTTGGAACGACTTGCGCCGGCGGACTTCCGTCCCCGGGCAAACCACGCAGACGTCGTCGATTCGACGCTGCCGGAGGAGTGGCCGGTTCCCTACGAACAGTTCGCTCCCTACTACCGGCGAGCCGAACGCCTCTTCCACGTATGCGGCACTCCCGACCCGCTGGCGCGCGAGTTCGAAGAGCCGCTACGGATTCCGCCGCCGTTAAGCCCTCGTGACCAGGACATCTTCGATTCGTTCTGTGAACTGGGGCTTCACCCCTATCGTGCACATGTTGGCTGCGATTTTATCGAAGGGTGCGGGGAGTGCGGTAGTACACGGTGTCATCGGGCTTGCAAGAGCGGCGCGGCAAACCGCTGCCTGTTGCCGGCACTCGAAAAGTGCGGCGCCACCATGCTTCCGCAGTGCGACGTATTGCGTCTGGAGGCGGACGGCCCGAACGTGAAACGGGTTCATTGCCGCAGGTTGGGAGAAGATTTTTCGATCAGGGCGCGCGTGGTCGTACTTGCCGCCGGTGCCTTTATGTCGCCCATACTGCTTATGAATTCCCGATCGCCGCGGTGGCCGGATGGGCTGGCCAACAGCTCAGGAATGCTCGGCCGCAATCTTATGTTTCATACCAGCGACATGATCGCGATCAGCCCCCGAAAGCCGCTATGCGACATTGGCCCAAAAAAGGCGATCGCGGTAAATGACTTTTATTTCTCCGATGGCAAGAAATTGGGGACGCTTCAATCAGTCGGGCTGCCTGTCACGCGGCAGTGGCTGCTATCATCCATGCGCGCGGCTCCGCGGCGCAACCCGCACCTGTGGAGACAGTTTTCAAGGCCGTTTCTCGGATTGGTTTCTCCACTAGCCGCAATTCCATTCCGAGCGGCGGCCGTCTTCGCGACGATTGTCGAAGATTTGCCTTACTACGAAAATCGCGTCTGGCCCGATTCGAGTGCCAACAGCGGCTTGCGGTTCCATTACCGCTATCCCGATGAGTTGCGCGAGCGAAACTCCCTGTTGCGTGGACGAATCGCCGAAACGCTAAAGTCGCGTCATCGGATGGCCGTTCTGACCGGCGAGAACAATCTCAACTACGGCCACGTCTGCGGCACGTGCCGATTCGGAGATGATCCGGCCAGCAGCGTGCTGGATCGGAACAACCGCGCGCACGACCTGTCAAACCTCTATGTTGTCGACGCCTCGTTCTTTCCTAGCAGCGGCGGAACCAATCCGGCTCTGACAATCGCGGCCAACGCGCTGCGCGTCGCCGATGCGATTCATCACTCGCTTGGAAACGACAGCACCACGCGCTGTGTGGCGCGATCGTAAACGGCAACCCGCCTCAGCGCGGCCCGACGATACCGATTAATCATCGCAATCGGCATTTCTGGCCGAACGCCTGTATTGCTGCCAGCCTCGAGCCGGATTCCGCTGGTGTCGTACCCCGCCGATCTTCTCCTCAGAGGCGGCGCTGCCGCGTTTTTGAGCAAAGGTGAGCTACGTTTGGGGTAGTGACGCTGTCCGAAGCGTTTGCGCAGCTAGGCTTGTTCCTATGGGGGTTTTCCCGGGCGGCGCGTCGCAGACACGCAAACGTGACGCGGTAACGCACGGACCTCGTAAGTGGTGGGAAGCGGCGATGTCAAACCTAGGGTTCCACCTGCCTGACGCGGAGACCTCCCCCGCTGTCGGGGATTACGTCGGTGATTACAACGACAACGGCGGACGCCGCCGAGGGTCCCCTGGGCGGACGAGACGCCGCTTCAGCCGCGAGCGGCTGGCGATAGTCGCCGGGCTCGTTCTATGGGGGACGGGCATCGCCGGCGGATTCGTCTACGCGATGTTGTACGAGATCACGCCCGCGACCAGCGACGTCGCCGGCAACCATTGGCCCGCGGCGACTTCGTGCTCGCTCACCCGGCAACATCCGACGCTGGTTCTGTTCGTTCATCCCCACTGCCCGTGTTCGCGAGCCACCCTGAATGAGCTTTCCGTGCTGATGACGCATTGCGAGGGTCGGCTGGCCGCCCACGTGCTGTTCTACAAGCCAGGCTCGGCCACCACACAGTGGACGCGCACCGATCTTTGGCATGCAGCGGATCGCATTCCAGGCGTCCAAACTCGTGTGGATGTCGACGGGGCGGAACGCCGCCACTTCGGCGCTCGTGTCTCGGGGGAGGTCTTCCTGTACCAGGCGAGCGGCGAGTTGGCATTTCATGGCGGGATTACCGCCAGCCGCGGCCATGCCGGCGACAACGCGGGGCGATCCGCCATCGAGTCGCTGGTGCTGAATCACGCGGCTACCGCCAGCACGACGCCGGTGTTCGGATGCGAACTGCAGGATTCCGACGCGGTACCCGGCAGCGAATGTTGTCGTTAACCAAAAGGGCAAACTCGTGAACGACGCCGCGGCAGCTATTTCCATGACTCGACTCACTCCCAGAGCCGAAACGCTATTGGCCGAGCATCAACAGCAGATCTATCGGCGGACCGATCGCATGTTCGCCGTGTTGATGCTGCTGCAATGGGCGGCCGCTATTGTGGGCGCGGTGTGGCTCTCGCCAAAGACGTGGGCAGGAGCCACCAGCACCGTTCATCCGCACGTGTGGATGGCGATCTTCTTCGGTGGATTGCTGTGCAGCATGCCCGTGACGTTGGCCTGGCTTGCGCCGGGCAAGGCGGTGACGCGGTACACCATCGCGGTGGCCCAGGTGATGTTTTCCTCGCTGCTGATTCACATCAGCGGCGGTCGCATCGAGACGCATTTTCACGTGTTCGGGTCGCTTGCCTTTCTGGCCGCCTACCGTGAGTGGAAGGTCCTTATACCTCCTACGCTGGTCGTCGCCGCGGATCACTTTGTCCGGGGCGTGTTCTGGCCGGAGACGGTGTTCGGCGTGTTGACCGCCAGTCCATGGCGATGGCTGGAGCACGCGGCCTGGGTTCTATTCGAAGACGTGTTTCTGATCATCTTCATCCGGCAAACGGTCGTGGAGATGCGTTCCACGGCGATCAAGACGGCACAACTCGAATCCAATCATGCTCAGCTTCAGCAGGCCAAGGATCAGGCCGAAGCGGCCAACGCCGCCAAGAGCGAATTCCTCGCGAACATGAGCCACGAGATCAGGACGCCACTGGCTGGAATACTGGGTTTCACCGACGTCCTCCGCCGCGGCGTCGGATCCGCCGAGCAGCGTCTGGACTACTTGGACACCATCCACTCCAGCGGGACACATCTGCTCACGCTCATCAATGACATCCTCGACCTTTCGAAGATCGAGGCCGGCCGGATGGTCTGCGAGCGCGTGCGCTGCTCGCCGCACGCGGTGCTGTCCGACGTGCTGTCGGTGCTGCGGGTGCGCGCGCAGGAAAAGAGCCTCCGGCTGGAATGCCAGTGGGCGACGGCGATGCCCCAGACGATCCTCACCGATCCGGCGCGACTGCGGCAGTTGTTGATGAACTTGACCGCCAACGCCATCAAGTTCACCGAAAAAGGCAGCGTCACTATCCGCACGTCGGTCGACTTGGACGGCGCCGAGCCGAAGTTCGTGTGCGAGATCATCGACACGGGGATCGGCATCCAACCCGAGCACTCGGACCGCATTTTCCTCCCGTTCAACCAAGCGGATAACTCGATCACTCGGAAATATGGCGGCACGGGCCTGGGGCTGGCGATTTGCCGGCAGATTGCCGAGGCGCTGGGCGGCGAGATCGCCGTCGAAAGTGAGCTCGGCCGCGGCAGCAAATTCACCGTCACCCTCGACGCCGGACCGCTCGACGACGTGCCGTTTTTGGAGCCGAGTTTGTGCGAGGCGATCCATGCCGCGCCGCGCGATCCGCATTCCGGTGCGTGCGACGAAACGCTGCCGCCCATCCGCGTCCTGTTGGTAGAGGACGGTGAGACGAACCGCCAATTTATTTCGCTCATCGTCGCCGAGGCGGGCGCCGAAGTCGTGGTGACGGAAAATGGACAAGAAGGCGTCGAGGCCGCCATGCGCGAAAGCTTTGACCTGATCCTGATGGACATGCAGATGCCGGTCATGGACGGGTACACCGCCACGCGGCTTCTGCGCTCACAAGGATTCACCATGCCGATCCTTGCACTCACTGCCCATGCGATGCGCGACGATGAGGAGAAGTGCCGGGCCGCCGGCTGTTCCGGATACCTCTCCAAGCCGGTTCAG
This sequence comes from Pirellulales bacterium, assembly GCA_040880125.1. Classification (GTDB taxonomy): domain Bacteria; phylum Planctomycetota; class Planctomycetia; order Pirellulales; family JBBDJB01; genus JBBDJB01. The sequence continues at coordinate 235,906 of JBBDJB010000018.1, forward strand.
ATCGACCAGCTTCTCGGCACGATCCGCAGTGCGATCGGAGACTTACCGGCCCGGGCCGAGACATCGCCGCCCGAGTCGCTGGAAGAAGCCGGCGCGATCACGTCAACGCTTCCGATGGACCGCCCCCAGTTCCGCCGCATCGTCGAACAGTTCGTGGAGAAGCTGGCCACCAACGTGGGAGATATGCAAGGGGCGCTGGACGAAGGCGATTGGGAGAAGCTCGCGGCGCTCGCCCACTGGTTGAAGGGTTCCGGGGGCACGGTCGGGTTCGATTGCCTCACTGCACCGGCGGAAGAATTGGAGCGGGTGGCAAAACAGCAGGACCCGGGGGCCACCAAGTCTGCACTGAAACAATTGGACCGGTTGGTTGAACGAATCTGTGCTTCCGCCGTTTAGACCGCTCGACTCGCTGCTGAGGAACATCTTGTGACTGTGTCGCTAAACTTGCTGGGAGAATCTCCCCAGAACGAAGGCTTTGCTAGCGTGCCCACGCAGCGGGCGAAGCTTGTGCCACTCGAGGCGGTGAAAGAAGCTTGCATCGTCATCGTGGATGATGAGTCGCTCAACATCGACGTCGTGCAAGGCTATCTGGAGATGGAAGGTTACCAACATGTCGTGTCGACCAGCGACGCGACGGCAGCCTTGCCGCTGATCGCCGAGTTGCATCCGGACCTGGTCCTGCTCGACATCCACATGCCGCAGGTCGACGGGCTACAGATTCTTAAGGTGATGCGGTCGGATCCGGCCCTGTCTCACATTCCGGTGGTGATCCTCACCGCCACGTCGGACCGCGCCATGAAGCTGCAAGCCCTACAGGCCGGAGCAATCGACCTGTTATCTAAGCCCGTGCATCAAGGCGAACTGCTGGCGCGGATCCGCAACGTGCTGACCGTCAAAGCCTATCAGGATCGGCTGCAGCGCTATTCGGAAGAGCTGGAAACCGCGGTGCGCAAGCGAACGGCGGAATTGGAAGGCTCGCGATTGGAGGTGATCCACTGTCTGGCCCGCGCCGCTGAATTCCGCGACGACGACACCGGGCAGCACATCCTGCGGGTTGGACGGTACGCTCGCATCATTGGCGCGCAACTTGGACTTTCCCCCGAACTGCTGGACATCTTGGAGCCGGCGGCCCAGTTGCACGACGTCGGGAAGATCGGCATTCCCGACGCGATTCTGCTCAAGCCGGGCAAGCTGACACCGGAAGAGTACGAAGTCATTCAGAAGCACTGTGGCTTCGGGAAAAAGATCGCCGAGTGTCTTCCCAGCGGCGAGGCGCAGCTAGTGCGCGCACACGCGGAACTCGGCGCGAGGATCATGGACATCGGCGCCTCCCCGATCCTGAGCATGGCCAAGCGGATCGCGCTGACGCACCACGAGCGCTGGGACGGCACCGGCTATCCGCTAGGGTTGGCTGGTGACGACATCCCCTTGGAAGGGCGCATCACCGCAGTGGCTGACGTCTTCGACGCCCTCAGCTCGAAGCGCGTCTATAAGCCAGCCTTTCCGCTGAAGCAGTGCTTCGACATCCTCCGCGAGAGCCGTCAGACGCACTTCGACCCGGCCGTAGTGGACGCCTTTTTCGCCCGCAAAGACCACATCGTCGCCGTGCAGATCGAACTGGCGAACACCGAGTAATGATCAGGCGAGTGACAACCACTGTTGGCCAGTAAACCCCGGATTACCGGGGCCGGTTTGGCCGGTGCTCCTGGCTCGCTTCCTCACGGGCCGCCTCGGCGGCTCGTTCGGCTACGGCGGTCGCCTTGCCTTTGACTGTCTCCGCGTCGGGCATCTCCTGCCGCACCGTTTCGGCCGTACGCGCCGCGACACGCTGGACCGCCTTCCCGGCGTTCTCTGGTGTGAGCCCCTGCTCCTGCATCTCCTCGGCGGCCGCGTCGATCGCCGCATGGGTGGCTCGCTCGCCGCGCTCGATCACTTCACTCCCCTTCCGCATCACCTCGCGCTTGACGTCGTCAGAGGCCTCGCCCATCAAGCGGTTCTCGCGTCTTGTAGCGGGAAGTGTCAGGCCGACGATCAGGCCCAATCCAAGGATCGCCGCGCCGACTGCCAGCGGGCTCTGCTCCACCGCGTCTTCGAGGCTGTGCCTCGCTTGCGCGTAACCCCGCTCGAATCCCTGCCGCATCCGCTCCGCCCCCTGGCGGCCGCTGCGCATAGCTTGCTTTGCGCCGTGACTTGCTCGACGGCCGTACTGCTTCGAGGCGCCGCGGCTCTGCGAAACCAACTCCGACAGCGCGTGAGCCGCCTTGCGAAGCTGATGCTTGGCCGACTGGCCGGTGTCGCTAAACGCGTGTTTCACGCGCTCCAGCGTCGAATTTGCTTGCTCGCTCCACGTGGCTTCCTCTTCGTCGGACCAGTCGTGCGAGGACGCAAAATGCGCGGCTGCCAGCGGCTGCCACTCCTCCCCGTACGACTCGTCGTAAGGCTCGCCGGTGCGAGCATCGATATAAGAGCCGCTGTGGGCGGCCAGATCCGCCCAATGGGCGTGAATCTCCTCTCGCTTCCGCCCCGACACGTCCACCAGTTTGCCCGCCGATTTCCGAAGCTTCTCCTTTGCGTTTACCGATTGATCGGCAATCGTGGTGCGAATGTCCTCGATGGCCTGTTGTGCCCGCTCCTTCCATGTCGATTCATCCTGGCCGCTGGTCGGCCAGTCGTACTGTTCGTCCCATGCCGCGTAGAGTGGCTGGGGACGCGCGGACTTGCCCGCTTTGCGGCGGTCGACATGGCTCGTACGAGATTCATCCCGGTCCTCGAACAGCAACCAGGCGAGTCCAGCCCCGCAGAGGAGCGCCGGGATCGGATGTTGCTTCACCTGGTGCGCGGCTTCGCGCCCCACCCGCCGGGCCTTCTGCCGGTAATCGGCTGTCCCTCCGTTGGAGGAGCGAAAGTACTTCACGGCCTCGTCGAAGAGGTGCTTCGGGTGCAGCCGCCCGCCAATCTCTTCCAGCGTGCGGTCCATCTGCGTCCGGGTCTCTTGCACATCGCGCTCGATCTCGCGGGAACTTTTATGTTGATGATCGTATCGGGTCGATTCGCGTGTCATGACTTCACCTTCTCCTTCGCCCACTGTTGGTCTCTTTGCAGCGAGTGAACCGTCCGCTCGGGTACGACCGACTCGCGACGTAATGTGCTAAGTGCCTTTTGAACGAGTGCGTAGCCGATCACCGCGACAACAACACCGATGATGAGCGGGGCCAGCCACCCGGAGGTAGCATTCGTCAATCCAGCCGCGACCAATCCGACGTACAGTCCGGCTGTTGCGGCGACGAGCAACAAAATGACGCCGGCATAGGCGACCAGTCCTCCGATTGCCAGATACATGCCGTTGCGGGCCACACGAGACACCTTTTCGGTGGTCTCCGTCTTGGCCAAGGCAACTTCTTGACGAAGCAATGCGGTCATCTCGTTCCGCAGTTGCCGCCACAGATCGGCCAGCGACCGCGAGTCTCCCGCGGCGCGGTAGCGATCGTTCCTGGTTTCCGTTTCAGCAGTAGCCATCGTTTATGCTCCTTAAGATTTATCGTTTCTACGAAAGCGAGGAAGAATGCGGCTGGTCCTCGTGATGAGCAAGTGTGTCGTGCCGGTCAGTAGACGGACCGCCGGTCGACTTGAGGAAGCGAGCGATTCCCAGCCCGGCCACGAACATCCCGCCCAGAAACAGGTCCGGACGGCGGCGGCCGAGGTCCTGCGCGTCGTGCAGGAGGCGGCGCCAGTCGCTGCGGCCCAAGTAGTTGGACAAATCCTCCAGCCGGTCCGCAGCAGATTCGGCGTACTCGGCAATGCGGTGATCGTTTTCCTCGTGCCAGTGGTCGGCGGCGCGGCGCACTGCCTGACTGGCGTGCGACAGTTCGTCCGCGGCCCAAGCCTTTTGGTCGTCCGCTACGTCTTCTCCCTTGCGCCGCAAGTTGTCGGCCGCTTCCGCGGCGCCCTGTTGAACACGCTCTCCGGCTTCCCGCATCGTGTCGGCGGCTTTTTTGCCGGCTTGGGCGCCTTTTTCCCGTGCCTGCTCGGCAGCCTCACTGGCGGCCGCACGGCCGCGATTTGCTTGTTGCTTCGCTTTCTCGCCGAACCGCTCGGAGTCGGATTGCGTGCCTCGGTTTCGATCCGGTCGCTGGGTGGATTGGGAGCCATCTGTGCGAGAGTCAGCCATGGGACAATCTCCTTCTATCAGGTCCACGGCGCGAGTGACCTACACTCTGCCCGCTGGAATTGTTTGCTTGCCAGTGCGGTAAATCTCATGCAGTTCACGTGCCAATCCAAAACTTGCCAAACCATTTGGCGCTGCTGGAAACCGGCCACGATTGTGAAGGCCCCCAAAAGGATCGTGAGCGAATGCTCCAGGGCGCCAGCGGAGTGCCGGCGGCACGTAAAGGATTGGCCGGCAGCCAGTGGCCGGCGCTCATGCATGCACGTCGCTGAGGGATTCGCGCAGCGCGGGTCGAGCACGTTCGCATGCAGTGCTGTTCGCGCACGAAAAAACCTCGGCACGGTTTCCCGCACCGAGGTCTCGGTTTCTTCATTCGCTCGCTCGGCTTTAGAGGCCCAGCGGGCGACCGAGTTACTCAGGTTGCTGCTCGGAATCCGGCAACTCCGTGCCGGGTTCCTCCTCGACGGCCTCTCCGCCAATCTCACCGCCGGCATCTACTTCGACATCAGCGCCGGCGCCGGCTCCACCCTCTGGTTCCGCGGGCGGGTCGGCCGGCTCGAACAAGTCGATGTCCGTTGTGGTCTGATCCGGTTCTTCCACGGTCACATCCGGGTCGACGATCACATCGGGCTCCGTGTGATCCGGATCGTCCGTCATGATAACCGCCGGATCGTCCGGATCCACCACATCGATGTCGTCATCAGACTCCATCTCACAGCCGACCATCAAGGCGGCGGCGACGAGAGCTGCCATCGCGAACGCAGGTCGTAAGAGTGTCATCGAACTGGTTCTCCTGTCTAAGTTGGTAAATTCTGCAGTGGGGCGGTGCCCCCTGCTTATCTATTCTTCTCCGGTCGACGACTCCGTCGAAGTGGAAGTCTGTTCACTGGTCTATTGCTCCCCAGCAAACAGGACCGTCGGCTCCTCCACCGTGGTCGTGCGACGGAGTTGCTGGCTTTGCACCTGGACACGGAAGCGCACATCGCCCTGCTGGGCCGCCTTCGTGGTCACGTTCCAGCGCACCCTTTGGCTGGGCCGAATCTCCTCAACCGGCTGAAACTGAAGCGTCTGACCGTCGGCATTCACCTCGGTGTCGCCAGCGGCTTCGACGAGCTCGACCTCCTCGGGCAGTTCCACAGTGATCTGGACTGCCGCATCGCATCATCCTCCAAAACGGTTTCATCCGGGACTAGTTCGTGTTTTTCACAACGTCACTAGGGATTTCGCGTCGCTAAAGATTGGGACGGTTCCGGAACGCAACAAGCGCGCCAAACACGCGACGGCCGACGATAGCTGGCAGAGATAGTGCCGCCTGATGCGACGAATCGCCGATGGCTGCGCGATTCTCGCGGTCCCCTTATGACGTTGCTACCCGGCACCGTGGAATCGGCCAGCGTCGAATATTCGCCCGCGTGCGACAACTGTTGCCCCGCCGTCGATAAGGTGTCGGCGATGCTGCGGCGCGTTTTCGCGAGGATTGGCGAGATGCGAGCTTCTTCTACTCGCGAAGTGCCGGGCGGGACAGCGGCTCGAGTCCGAGCGAAGAGACCGAACGTCACGCGGCCGACGCGGCCCGGTTCGCACCGCCAGCCGCAGATCGAGATCGCAGATCAACTGCGCGGAGGCCTCGGCGACCGGGAAAAACCGCGCCTGAGGTCAATTCCGCCCGCGGCTGGACTCGCCGTAGCTGAACCCGTCACGGTTCAGCCGCCCCCCGCGGCAAACCAACTACTCCCCAATGCAGATGCAAATCGACGAAGGGTTCAGCCGACCGTGAGAATGCCGCCACGACTCCCGATTCAATACCGTCCGGAGTAATTCGTCGATGGGCGCGAGGCGGTGGCGGCCGGGGCACCCGGCGGCAGCACGTCCCCTTTGCTCTCAACGAACAGCAGCGCATCAGCCCGGGGCGGCGAGTCCGGCAGCGGCAGGGCGTCGATCAGCGAGGGTCGGGCCGGGCCCGGTGTCGCGACTACGCCCATGCTCAACAACAGCACCTTGTCCACCGGCCAGCGAAACCGCTCGTGCAAGTTGCGGGCTGTCATTTGCGGTACGTCGATCTGCGTCCGCTGACGGGGGGCGATCGGGGTGGGCACTTCCAGCGTCACCGGCACCATCTTCTCCAGTTGATTAAGCTGCAGCTTAATTACGGCGTCGACGCTCCGCCCGTCGAGCGACAACAGCGGATTAAACTGCAGCGTAAAGCCTTCCTCGATCTGGCCCATCTCCGGCTCGTAGCCGGGCCAGACGTCCTGCCGATGGAGGATGCCTTTGACGTACGTTCGCGGCCGCATCGACGAGACGATGGTCGATTGCCCGTTGTTGACCAATAGGTGCGGCGAGCTATGCTCTCGGTAATCGGTTCGCCGGCTCAGTTCAGCCATCAACAGCGCCGCGTCTTCCTTGGCGAGCAGCCACCCCTGCACACCGGGCGACTGCACCTGCACGGGCGTCATCAGCCGCATCGCCTTCGCCCGCCAGTTGGGGCTTTCCAACGTCACGATCCGCAGCCCGAAAGCATGCGTGGCCGCCTGGCTGTTGACGAATCGGTCGACACTCTCCGCCACGATCGCCTGCATCTCGGGCGTGTGATACACCCGCAGGATGCGTTGGGTGGCGCTGAGCATCCCCAGCGGTTCGGAGTGCCACGCTTCATACCCGGTCTCGCGGAGAATCCAATCGACGATCGCCTGCTCGGGACGATTGGTTGTGGTCACCCGTAATGTATAAGGACTAATATCGTATTCTCGCCACACCTGCCCGTGATCGTTGGGCAGCGTGCCGCTCCCCTTGGTCACGCGGGAGATCGGAGCCGGCTGCGAACCGTTGCCCACGCGCTCCAGCGGCTTTTCTTGAGGAGCCGGGGATGCACTCTCCGGCGCAGGAGCAGCGCCGGCCGACGATGATGATGCGCCGGACTGACCCGGTGCCCGCCATCCGTCGTCCCGCTCCTGAGCGGTCGCCCCGGGCGCGTGCAATGAGAACGTGGCAACAGCCACTAGCGAGAACAGTGCGATCGGCAGAATACGAGCGAGCATCCGGTTAGCCTCCATGCTTTGCCGGCAGGTCGGTTCGCGAGGGCGGGGAGTATAGGGGCCGGCCGCAAAGTGGGCAATAGCGATGAAAGTTTCGGGCTGACAGACCTCTCCCGACCGAACAGAGAGTGAATGCACCACGTGGCAGCAGCGTGGAACGTCGACCCCTGGGGTGCTGCTTTAGCCGCCACTTTGGCGTTGCAAGAGCCTTGCTGAATCACAAGGACGTGACACCACAAACTACGAAGCAGGTCCGTATTGCGCGAGCCCCGCGAGAACTCTGCTCCGAACTTGAGCGTAGTTGAAAGTCACCACGCCGGGGTCTTTCACCCGCCCCTTAGGGCGAACGCGTGGTCGCGGCATTCACGCCTGACCAGTTTCACAGTTGAAAACGCTAGCCGGCCGAGATTCATCAGCGCTGACGAGTCCTCAACGGGGCTACGGCATCAGTCACCGCTTCCAAATGCGATACAAGACCGATCACGGTGATCCACGGAAAATCTAAATGCAGTCCCAACGGCACCACGGGACATGTCAGCAGTGGCACACTTGCGACGCTGAAGGCGCTTTCGAGGAGGCCAGCAGTGGCAACGCCCGACTCGCCGTCCTTTGCGTCCTTTGCTCAACGCCCGCGGCTTTGCCATTCGGGGGATTGTAGGGGAATAAGAACTGTGTATAGATAGTTATAATCTTCACTCCCAGAGGATAAGAATCTGCGGGCGGGCAATTGGAAGCCGAGAGAGGGTGAAACCATCATTTCTTCACAATCGTGCCGCGGCATGGAAACCCGCGTGACGCTGCGGGGTTGGATTGCACACTCGTCCAATTCGTCTACCGGAACATTCGGCGGGCCGGACAGAAAAGAATCGGCAATAGCGGATCGGATGACGTGCCGCTCCGTTTTGGGCAGCGATGAAACGAGCCGGATTCATTCGCCGACATCTCTCATCGGACGGATAAGGGGCAGTTCTAGGGTTCACTGTCTGGGCGCGGTACCGGTGCGATACCACTGCGCGTCTACCGGCCGAGCACCAGGTGAGTGAGCGGGGCATTTTCACTTCATTCGCTTCGTCGGGTAGGCGGCCAATCCATCCGCCATGGCGTCAACCGGCTGGCAACCAGCCGGTGCCGCGGCGGGAGGTTTGCGCGAGGCGCAAAACCGGCGGATCTAGTTAGCGAGCTTTCCCCATGAAATGGATCGATAGTCTTCTCGGCGTACATCGGAACGAATCGGCCTGGATCTTCGGCACTCGCTCGAACCTCGATCAGTTCGACATCAGCCGAACCGGACCCTTGCGCATCTGCATTGATGAGGCCGTGCTGTTCGTGCCGGGGCCTTCCTACTTCTTCTCGCGAGATAACCTGGCGATCGTGCGGGCGGCCGATAAGTGGCCGAGCAATTGCCGCGCCGTGCTGGAACCCGACCGCGCCGCGTTGGCGGCCGCCAACGGAGTTCCGGATGCGAAGATCTACCGGTACCTCAACCGCACGCAGCGCGAGATCCTGGACTGGAACCCCCCGCGGATATCTGAGGAGAACTCGCTGTACGGGCAGTCCGGCAGCGTCGATTCGGCAATCCACTTCTGCCGGATGATCGGCGTGGCGGCAATCACCCTGGTCGGCTGCGGCAGCGAGGCGGCACCTCCTTCCGGATCGACGAGCGTCACGCCGCCCGGCGGAGCGCAGCGTGGCGGCATGAGTCGGCAGGCCGAAGTCCTGCTGGAGCGGCTGGCCATCCCCTACCGCTTCGCCGGGTAAGTGCCAAAAGCGCCGCTGCGGCGTGCGTTCACACACGGGGCATCTCGTTCCGCACATCCCGCCACGCGCAATGCCTACTCCGGCCGAGTAGTCGTCTCGATGATGGCCGCTACGTACGTAAGTGGCTCAATCTGGCCGATCGCCTGGTTTGGCGTTGGCTGCGCGATGTGCCAGTAGAAAGCCGGGGAAGCCCGATCTGCCGCCAGGGCTTGCTCCAGCCAGTCATTCGCGATTCCTCTTGGCCAGCGATGGGGGCAGCGACCGGCTGGTGGAGGTACTGTCTGAAATGCCCGGTTCCGCGCCGGAGGGGGGGGCGATTAGCCCCTCATCCAGGGCCATCGGCCCCAGGTCGGTTTCCAAAAGCGCCAAGGCGTCGATCGGCTCGGCGTCCATCATGTCGGCGACGTGCTGCAGCGTGGACAGGATTTGTGTCCGCTCCCAGTCCTTCAACCGAGCCAATCGGCGGTGAAACTGCTCGTCCAGCAAGGTGGGCGCGGAGGTAAGCATCCGCTGCCCCTCGGACGTAAGCGTGATTTCCACGCTCCGCCGGTCGTGGTCGGACCGCGTCCGAGTGATTAGTCCCCGCTGTTCCAGGCGGTGCAGGATGCCGGTGACGGTCGGCTGGCCGACATGAATCTCCCGCGCCAGCGTGCTTGAGCTGATGGGTTGCAGACGCGCAACCGCGTGCAAGGTGGTCAGTTGCGGCGATGTCAGGCCGTATTCCAGGAGCAGCAACCGCGATCGAAGATCGATCGCCCGACTGATCCGTCGCAAAGAGACAACGATCTGGTCTTCCAGACTCGGGGGGGTCGACATCGGCGGCTTCCTCGGAAAGTGTCTCCTGACAGTGCTTTATAGCGGAGTGAGATGGGAAATTCCATCGTAGTGAATAGTTTTCAGCGCGAACCAACTAGTGAAACGAAATGAGCGGTCTCGCCAGGGGCCTAACTCAATATGCTACGTAGTTTTAGGGAAAAACAGCGATTCGCGAAGGATTTATCGGCGAGTCGATCGGACGATTCTGCCGAAAAATGGGTTGTGGTCAAAGCATCTAGTGATATACTTTAACGCGTCCTTGCGGGAGCCGTACCTGCCGCGGTTTTAACGGCCCTCGATCAAATTTCGGACGGCGCGTCACTTCCGACGCCCACTCCAGCGGCACAGGCGGTCCACTCGCGCCAGAGGATTCAGCGAACACCCCTGAAACGATAGTTACTCAAGCCCCCTAGGAGAGCCATGCGCGACGTGAAGGAATCGGCGACACGCAAACCTCTGCCCCTTTGGAAACAACGCCTGAAAACCATCGCTCGACGTTTTGACACCGTCTACATGCCGGAAACGGGCGGCAAGTCCGAGGTCTCACAGGATGAAGAATGGTGCGAAGTTTCCGTGGACGGGAAACGCAGCCGGATTCGCTTCCACGACTATGGAAGCATCTATCGGGTGCCTGGCCTCTATGAGGAGGTGTTCTACCAGAAGCTGAAATGCACGTCCCCCAGTCGGGTAGTCCGCCTGCTAGAGGAAGTGCTCAAAGACCACGATATCGCCGTCAGCGATCTGAAGGTTCTGGATGTCGGCGCCGGTAACGGCATCGTGGCCGATGAACTGTATAGCCGTCAGGCGAAGTCGCTGGTCGGCATCGACATCATCGAGGAGGCCAAGGAGGCCGCCTATCGCGACCGCCCGGAGGTCTACGACGACTACCTGGTGACCGATCTGGCCGATCTGAACGAAGCCGATGAAAAACGGCTCCGCAAGGTGAAGTTCAACTGCCTAGCGACCGTCGCGGCGCTTGGCTTCGGGGATATTCCGGACAAGGCCTTCGTCAAAGCGCTCGACCTGGTCGAGACGCCCGGCTGGCTGGCGTTCAACATCAAGCAGGATTTCCTGGAAGACCGCGATCAGACCGGCTTCTGTCGGCTCATCAAGGATCTTTCCAATCGCGGAGTCCTGGAGATTCAGGCCTATCGCCGCTACCGCCACCGCGTCTCGATGACCGGCGAACCGCTCTACTACGTGGCGATGGTCGCCCGCAAGTGCAGCGACGTGCCGGATGAGCTGCTTAGCGGCGAAACCGAAGGCGAAGCCGAAGCGGTCGTGGCGTAGGCAGGGGTGAATGCAGGGGTGCCACGGCTGGCTTGCCCAGCCGTGCTGTTCCTGCCCCAGCAGCGAAAGCACAGCCAAAGCGGTCTTTGCGACCTGAGCGTAGATCACCGACAGCCAACCCACAGCGCCGCTCCACATCGAGCGGCGCTGTTTTTCTGCGCGCCGCCGAATGTCTGTGCCACCTGAACCTGGAGCATCGGCAGATAAGCTACACCGCCTGGCTCTTGGCCCGCCGGGTGTCGCGGCGTCGGTCGGATTCCTTGAGCGCCTTTTTCCGCAGGCGGATCGACTTGGGCGTGATCTCGACCAGCTCGTCGTCCTGGATGTACTCCAGGCACACTTCGAGCGACATCTCCCGAGCGGGCCGCACCTGGGCCGAGTCGTCCTTGCCCGCGGCACGGATGTTGGTGAGCTTCTTTTCCCGCACGACGTTCACGATCAAGTCGCTGGCCTTGCAATGCTCGCCGACCACTTGGCCCTCGTAGACGACCTCGCCCGGAATGACAAAAAACTGCCCGCGGTCGAACAAGGCATCGAGCGCATAGGCGGTGACCATGCCCGGCTCGCTGGCGACCAGTACCCCGGCCGGCCGTTGGGGAACCTCGCCGCGGATCGGCTCGTAGCGGAGCAGGTTGTGGTGCATGACCGCCCTGCCCTGCGTGGCGGTGAGCATGCGGCTACGCAGCCCGATCAGTGCCCGGGCCGGCACGGTAAACGTCATGTGGGTGAATTGGCTGGCGCCGGACTTACCGGTCATGGCGACCAGTTCCGCCCGCCGGTCGCATAACAGGGCCATGACGGCGTTTTGGCAGTCGGTCGGACAGTCGACGACCAACTGTTCGATCGGCTCGAGCGTTTTGCCCCCCTCTTCGCGGAGTACGACGCGCGGCTTGCCGACGCACATCTCAAACCCTTCGCGCCGCATATTCTCCAGTAGGATGCCCAGGTGCATCAGGCCGCGGCCGGCGACCTGGAATTGTTCCCGCGTTTCGCCCGGCTCCACGCGCAGGGCCACGTTGGACCGCAGCTCGCGCATCAGGCGGTCGTGAATCTGGCGGCTGGTCAGGTAGCGGCCGTCGCGTCCCGCGAGCGGGCCGTCGTTTACCCGCAGCGTCATCCGCAGCGTCGGCTCGTCGACCGGGATCGTTGGCAGTGCAGTAGGCTGCAGGCCGTCGGCGATGGTGTCGCCGATATTCACCGGATCGAGCCCCACCAGGGCGCAGATGTCGCCGGCTTCGACTGAATCCGCCTCGCGGCGGGACAGCCCGTCGAAGGACAACACCTTGAGCACCTTCTGCTGGGTCATCGTTCCGTCCCGGGCGATCACCGTGATCGGCATGGCCGGCGTGACGCGGCCCTGAAAGACCCGGCCGATGCCGATTCGCCCCACGTAGTCCGAGTAGTCGAGTGTGGAAATCAGCATCCGCAGCGCGCCGTCGTTCTCGGCCGGCGGGGGCTCAAACGGCGCGATCTCGTGCACGATCGCCTCCAGCAGCGGCCGCAGATCGCTGGAGGGCTCGGCCAAGTCGCGCGTGGCCCAGCCTTCTCGGGCCGAGCAGAACAGTACGGGAAAATCCAATGCGCTGTCGCCGGCGTTCAACTCCACCAGCAGATCGAACACCTCGTCGACCACGGCCTGGGGCCGCGCGTCGGGCCGGTCGACCTTGTTCACCACCACCACCGGCCGCAGTCCGTGCGCCAGCGCCTTCTCCAGCACAAAGCGGGTCTGCGGCATGGGGCCTTCGAAGGCGTCGACCAGCAGCAGCACGCCGTCGGCCATCTTCAGGATCCGCTCGACCTCGCCGCCAAAATCGGCGTGGCCGGGGGTATCAATCAGGTTGATCCGATAGCCGAGTCCGTCGGCTGCCTGATAGCGGACGCTGCAATGTTTGGAAAGTATCGTGATGCCGCGCTCCCGCTCCAGGTCATTGGAGTCCATAATCAGGCCATGTTGTCCACCAGCGAGCTTGTCCAGCTCGGCGTCGCGGAACATTCCGGATTGATACAGCAGGCGATCGACCAGGGTGGTTTTTCCGTGGTCCACGTGAGCGATAATGGCGACGTTTCGAAGTGGCAGGTGCGGCATTTACGGAAACGGCCCACCGGCTGGAAGGCGGCGGGTCGCATGTCTCTGGGGGACTTATTGACTGGGTAAACTCGTCATTTTAGCGGGCGAGAGAGGCGGCCCCAACGGCAAATTCGACGAGACCCACCCGGCACGCCGACGGCCCCCTCCGGAAGTGGGTGGGGAATTTCCTCATGAGTGATCGCCCGTGCGTCGTCTTAAATATGTGTTGCGGCTACGGAATGTTTGACCGGTGGGGCGTGGCTGTACAATTCAAGATTACTCGGTGTCGCCGCGTGCAGGAATTTATTCATGATGCAGCAGAATCGGGCGGTCGTGGCGCGGCGGTACACCGTGGCGCTGGCGAGCGTCGCACTGGCGACCCTGATCCGCCTGCCGCTGGAGCACTATCTCCGCAGCGACGTCCCCTTTACCACCTACTTTCTGGCGGTGGCTTTCACGGCCTGGTACGGCGGAGCCGGGCCGGCGCTGGCCAGCGTGGGACTCAGCGCGCTGGCGGCCGCCCAGTTCGTGATGCCGCCGACTGGCGCGCTGCTCGTGACGCGCACCGCCGACTGGTTGGCGATGGGGCTGTTTCTCGCAGTCGGCAGCGCCATCGCTCTGCTCAGCGGCGCGCTGCACCGCGCGCGTGCAGTCGCTGAAGCTCACGCCCTGCGCCACCGAATGGAGCGCGAGCGGTTCTTCGTCACCCTGGCCAGCATCGGCGACGGGGTCATCGTCACCGACACGTCTGGCCGGGTTACCTATCTGAACGCCGTCGCGGAAGGGTTGACCGGCTGGAAACTCGACGAGGCCGACGGCCAGCCGCTGGAGACGGTCTTTCGGATCTTCAACGAGACCACCCGCCAGGCGGCGGAAAACCCCGCCAGGCGGGCGCTGCACTCGGGCAAGATCGTCGGACTGGCCAATCACACGGTACTGATCGCTCGCGGCGGCGACGAGCGGGCGATCGACGACAGTGCCGCCCCGATCCGCGAGCCCAGCGGCCAGATGATCGGCGTCGTGCTCGTCTTCCGCGACGTCACCGCCAAGCGGCGGATGGAAATTGAGCGCAGTCGCCTGGCCGCGCTGGTCGAATCGGCCGACGACGCGGTGATGGGCCTGGACGTGAACGGGATGATCAACACGTGGAACGCCGGCGCTGTGCATCTTTACGAATACCAGCCCCAGGAAGTAGTCGGCAAGCATCTCTCCGCCTGCATCGTCCCGTCAGATCAGGTCGAGGAGCTGCAAGGGCTGATGCGACGACTGCTCGAAGGCGAGCCGATTCACCACTTCGCCACCATTCGCACGACCAAATCCGGCAAGCCAATCGACGTCTCCATCAGCATGTCGGCCGTATTCGATTCCGCCGGAGAGGTGATCGGATTCTCGGCCATCGATCGCGATATTACGCCACAGCGCTTTTCGCAACGGCGCCGGGCAGCCCGTCTCGCGGCGACCCAGGTGTTCGCCCAGGAGCAAGACGTCGATCGCGCCATCGAGCAGGTGCTGGAGCGTCTCTGCCGGGTGCTCGGCTGGCACGTCGCCTGCTTTTGGAGCATCGATCCGCACCAGGAGCGGCTCCGCTGCGAGCGCGTCTGGCACACCGAGGACGATCAACTGGCTGCATTCGCACAGGCCTGCCGGTCGAACACCTTTGATCAGGGCGCGAGTCTGCCGGGCCGCGTGTGGGAAACGCGCGAGCCGGTCTGGGTCGAACAGATCGCCGATGAAAGGAACTTCCAGCGTACGCGAGAAGCCCTGGAGGGCGGACTCCAGGCGGCCTTCGCCTGTCCGGTGACGGTGGGCAAAGACTTTCTCGGTGTGGTCGAGTTTTTCAACCGCGACTCATGCCCCCTGGAGGAGCCGCTGCTGGAGGTGATCGACACGATCGCCCATCAGCTCGGCAACTTCATGGAGCGGCGGTGGATCGAGCAGCAGCTCGCCCGCAACGAACACGAGCTGTCGGAGTTCTTCGATTCCGCCGCCGTGGGTATTCACTGGGTTGGACCTGACGGCACAATCCTGCGGGTGAATCAGACCGAGCTCGATCTGCTCGGTTACACTCGCGAGGAGTACATCGGGCGAAACATCACTGAATTTCATGCCGACCAGGAGGCGGTCGACTCGATTCTGCAACGCCTGCACGAGGGCGAGGACATTCGCGACGCCCCGGCCAAACTCCGCTGCAAGGACGGCAGCATCAAACACGTGCTGGTCGATTCGAACGTCCACTGGGAGAACGACCAGTTCGTCCATACCCGTTGTTTCACGCGCGACGTCACGGATCGGAAAAAGGCGGAGGATGCGCTGCGGGAAAGCGAGTCGCAATTCCGCATGCTGGCCAACTCCATTCCCCAACTCGCCTGGATGGCGCGGCCGGACGGGCACATCTTCTGGTACAACGACCGCTGGTACGATTTCACCGGCACTACCTTCCAGCAGATGGAAGGTTGGGGCTGGGAGCAGGTCCACGACCCGGAGGAGTTGCCCCGGGTAACCGAAAGCTGGACCGGCGCACTGGCCAGCGGCGAGCCGTGGGACGATACCTTCCCCCTGCGGCGCCACGACGGAGAAATGCGCTGGCACCTTTCCCGGGCCGTGCCTCTCCGTGACGAAGAGGGCAACCTCGTCCGCTGGTTCGGCACCAACACCGACATCACCGAGCGCCGCCGCAACGAGTCGACGCTGCGATTCCTGGCCGACGCCAGTGAGTCGCTCTCGGCGCTGGTCGACTATAAGAGCACGCTGCAAAAGCTCGCGCGCCTGGCCGTGCCCGAGTTCGCCGACTGGTGCGCGGTGGATATCGTGGACAGCAGCGGCGTGCCGGAACGGCTCGCCATCGCGCACGTCGACCCGAAAAAGGTGGAACTGGTCCACCGGCTCTCGGAGCAATTCCCGGCCGATCCGCGCGCCGACTACGGCATCTCGAAGGTCCTGCGGACGGGCGAACCCGACCTGATGAGCGACGTCTCCGGGGCGTTTCTCAGCAAGATTGCCAGCGCCCCGGCGCATATGGAACTGCTTCGCACTCTGGGGCTCCGCTCTTATATGGTCGTGCCGCTGAAAGTTCACGGCAAGGTCGAAGGCACGCTGGCGTTCATCTCCGCCGAGCCTGGCCGGCACTACGAACAGGCCGACCTGTCCGTGGCAACCGACCTGGCCCATCGGGCGTCGATTGCCATCGAAAACGCCCGGCTGTACGAGCAGGTCCGCGAAGCCGATCGGCGCAAGGACGAGTTCCTGGCGATGCTGGCGCACGAGCTGCGCAACCCGCTCGGGCCGATCCAAAGCGGCCTGGAAGTGTTGGCACTCGACGAAGACGATGACAATGAAACGGTGCGTATTATGCGCGAGCAGCTCGCGCACGTCGTGCGACTGGTGGACGACCTGCTCGACGTGTCGCGGATCATGCGCGGCAAGACCGAGCTTCGCAAGAGCTCCGTCGACCTGGTCTCGGTTGTGCAACAGGCGTCCGACGCGGTCCGCTGGATGATCAAGAATCGCAATCAACAGTTTGTCGTCTCGGTGCCCGAGGGTCCGATTTGGCTGCACGCCGACCCGGTCCGCCTGGTCCAGGTTTTGGAAAATCTGCTCAATAACGCGTCGAAGTACACCGACGAGAAGGGCCGCATCGAACTGGAAATCACGCCTGAGGAGCACTTCGTCAGCATCGTAGTCCGCGACACCGGCATCGGCATCGAGCCGGAGCTTTTGCCTCGTGTGTTCGACCTGTTCACACAGTCGTCGCGCACGCTTGACCGGGCGCAGGGAGGTCTGGGGATCGGTCTGACGCTCGTGCGGTCACTGGTCGAAATGCACGGCGGTTCGATCAACGCCCGCAGTGAGGGAACCGGCACAGGCAGTGAGTTCCGCGTGCGTCTGCCGATCCAGCGCACCGCTCCGCGTTCCCCCGAGGGCCGCCCCCATGCGCAGGCGGCGCAGCGGCTG
The DNA here is from genome assembly GCA_040880125.1 of Pirellulales bacterium. Classification (GTDB taxonomy): domain Bacteria; phylum Planctomycetota; class Planctomycetia; order Pirellulales; family JBBDJB01; genus JBBDJB01. The sequence goes on from JBBDJB010000018.1 coordinate 252,989, forward strand.
CGCATCCTGGTGGTGGACGACAATGTCGCCGCCGTTCGGCTATTGGCACTGCTGCTCACCAAGCTAGGCGATCATCAGGTCGAGGTGGCCTACGACGGCGACTCGGCGCTGGCGAAACTCGAAGGATATCAGCCCGACCTGGTGCTGCTGGACATCGGCTTGCCCGGCATGGACGGCTACGAAGTGGCCCGCACCATCCGTACCCGCAGCGGCCCCCCTCCGCGGCTGCCCCCTCCGCGACTGCTAGTGGCCTTAACCGGGTACGGCCAGCACGAGGACCGGCAGAAGTCCAAGGCGGCCGGCTTCGACGAGCACCTGGTCAAGCCGCTCACTCTGGCGGACATCGAAAAGCTACTGACCCATCCAGCGCTGAGCGGCGACCGATCGGCGGCCGCTGCGGGCGCTTCCCGTATCCAGCAGGTAGAAGTCGTGACGACCAACGAACCTTCGCCCGAATCGCCCGACGGCAGCAGCCGGAAGTCGACTGCGTCTGTCGATGTATCGCAGCAGTCCTGCAGTGCGTTCTTCCGTGAGCTTGTCCACGAGATCGGCAACGCGGTGCTGCCGCTGCGGCTCATGCAGCAGATCGCCGAGTTGAACGACACGGACACGGCGAAGCTTGCCCAGATCCGCACGATGTTCGAGCAGCACATTCCGACGCTGCAGGAGTTGGCCGATCGCGTTCGGCAGGTCTCCCGGGCGGCGCAGCAGGATCTGACTCCGGATTTCGCGTCGATCGATCTAGCCCAGATCGTCGAGCAGGCGGTCGAGTCGGTTCAGCCGCTGATGGAGGAGCGCCAGCAGACGCTGCGCCTCGACCCGCTTCCCTCGCCGATGCGTTACAATGGCGATGACGAGCTTTTGCAGGAGGCGTTCGCGGAGCTGTTGGAAAACGCGGCTCTCTATTCCGGGACCGGCGGGACGGTGAGCCTCAGCGGCCGACAGAACGACGACGGCTACGTCTTCCGCCTTCGCGATACCGGCCCAGGCGTCGCGCCGGAACTGGCTCCGCATGTTTTCGACCTGTTCGTGCGGGGCGACCGGGAGATCGATTTTTCCACCGGGCGGCTCGGCGTCGGTCTGACCCGGGTGAGGCGGATATTGGACGTGCATGGCGGATATATCGAGCTCGACAGCAACAACGGCCAGCCCGGTGCAGAGTTTGTCGTGCACCTGCCGCGCCGCTCGGCCGATCGAGCCGATTCTGCCACGCCGCAACCGCTGGAGCGCCGCGCGACCGATTCGTAGCTCACCGCCCTCGCACTCTAAGCGGCGGCCGGGGAGAGGGTATTCAAGGCACAGAAAAGGAATGTCTGTGCCTGTGAACCTCGCGCGACCCACCCGCCGTTAGCGAAGCCCCTTCCGACCCGGCGACTCCAGCGGACGCCCCAATTGGACCCGTGAAATAGGGAGTCCATGTGGGAGCTCGTCGGCACTGCGGGCAGTGATGCCCAATTGGAAAGAATTGGGGGCGCCGCGGAACTCCCGTCCAATTTGGACACGCAAACACATCTGGGGCAGTCGGGGCGATCGCACCAATTGCACCGGCTGGTCACTCGTCGACGCCGCGATCGTACGGCTCAGCTCGAGCACTCGTCACGCGGAAAGGTGGCACAGTCCTTCCGGTCGGTCCGAAGCACGGGAAGTGTCCGTTTGCCCGCGTGCAAGACGTAACCTAGATTTTCCAAAACAGTTTCGCGGAGAAGCACAGGGCGACCCATGCCTGAGATCGGCGGTGGCGCGCTGCCGCGCTTTGGCCAGTTCCGTTTTCCCCTCGACCGTCAACGGCTCCATGGAACAGTCTCCCGACGAAACACGCTCGCCTTCCAGCGCAATCGCCCCGCCGCCGGCCGACTCCAGCCAAAAGGAATCGCTGGGTATCGAGCAACGGGCGCTGCAGATCTCCGCGCTGCTGCGAACGCTGGATGAATCGGCAGCCGAGAGCGGCAAATCGCTCACCCCGACCAACAAGGCGCATCAGAACCGCCTGGTGCAAGTCCGGCTGGGACTGGCCAGCAGCCTGTTCACGGCCCTGAGCTGCAAGCACGCCCCCACGGCGGCGCACTGCCTGCGCGTCGCGCTGGGCAGCTCGTCGTGGACGATGGCCATGGAACTGGACGAGGACCTGCGCGACTGCATCGAAGTGGCGGCCCTGCTGCACGACATCGGCAAGATCGGCGTGCCGGACCGCATCCTGCTCAAGCCGGGCAAGCTCACACCCGACGAAGCGGCCGTCATCGACCGGCACCGCTCGATGGGCCTGGAAATCCTCGGTAGTTGCTGCGCCTCGGAGGAAGTGCTCCAGATCGTCAAGTACGCCAATGCCCGCTATGACGGCGAGCGCTCCGACTACCCGCTGCAGGGCGACGACATTCCGCTGGGGGCCCGTATCGTGGCGATCGTCGACGCGTTCGATGCGATGACGACCGACCACGTGTATCGGCCCGCGTTCTCGCGCGAACGGGCTTTGGCAGAATTGCTTCAATGCGCCGGAACGCAGTTCGACCCGGATCTCGTTCGGCGCTTCGCCCGCTTCCACAACGACAGCCAATATCCGCTGGACGCCAAGGTGGCCCAGCAATGGCTCCAATCGCTGGCGACCGATCAATCGAACGTGCATTGGCGGTTGGGAACGCCGTCGGCGGCCAGCGGTGCGCCCGCCTCGGCCGACGCCCTGTTTGGCCGCAAGCTACTGGACAACATGCACGACGGCGTGGTGTTCGTCGACAGCCAAATGCGGATTTTTTTGTGGAACCGCGGCGCGGAGCAATTGACGGGCGTCGCGAGCGGCGCGGTCTTTCAGCGGTTGTGGTGCCCGACTCTGCTGCGGCTTCGCGATGAAGATGGCAACATCCTCCGCGACGACCAATGCCCGGTGGCGCAGTCGATGGCCACTGGCATGGCCGCACGGCAGCGATTGCACATCGTGGGACGCGACGGCGAGGAGACGCCCATCGATCTGCACATCGTGCCGGTGACCAGCAGCGATGGCGTTACACACGGCGCGACGGTGATGCTGCACGACGCATCTTCCGAACAGACGCTTGAAGAGCACTGTCAGAACCTGCACGAGCAGGTGTCGAAGGACCCGCTCACGCAGGTTGCCAATCGGGCCGAGTTCGATCGGATGCACGACTATTTCGTCGAAGCCCACCTGCAATTGAACCGCCCCTACAGTCTGGTGATCTGCGACATCGACCACTTCAAGCAGGTCAACGACACGTTCGGGCACCAGGCGGGCGACGACGCCATCATCAGCTTTGCGGCGCTGCTCAAGAGCCACTGCCGCGCCGGCGACCAGGTTGCCCGCTACGGCGGTGAAGAGTTCGTCGTGATGTGCAGTGATTGCACCAACGCCACCGCCTATCAAAGGGCCGAAGAGCTTCGCCGGGATCTCGCGACGCTGCCCCAGCCGATGCTCGGCGGCAGGTCCATCACCGCCAGCTTCGGCGTCACCGAACTGCAGCCGGGCGATACCACCGAGACGATGCTGCGTCGGGCCGACCGCGCGTTGTTGCAGGCCAAGGACCGCGGCCGCAATATGGTCGTCCAGTTGGGAAGCGGCATGGGACCGGTCGAGCGCAAGTGGCGCTGGTGGCCCTTCGTCTCCACGCCGCCGTCGAAGCTCGTCGAAAGCCACCTGGTGACGGCTGTGCCGCTGGAGATTGCCGTCGAAAAGCTCCGCGGCTTCGTCTCCGACCACGACGCCACGATCACCTCGATCGGCGACGATTTCATCAGCTTATCAATCGAGCGGGCAGAGAACCGCGCCCGACGCCGCCGCAACGATCGGCCGATTCCGATGGTCATGGAACTGAAGTTCTCGGAAGTTCAAGTGCAGCATAAGCACGCCACGCGGTTATTGACCAACTACGCCGAGACGAAGATTCACCTGGTCATCGGGCTGAAGCGCGATCGCGAACGCCGACGCGAAGTGACCGTGAAACGCGCCCGACAAATGCTCGCCAGCTTCAAGTCGTATCTGATGGCGCACGAAGACCTGCCCGAGCGGGAATTGACGATGCTTTCCCGTGCCAAGAGCGTGTTGACGCCCTGGCGCCGGCGGAAGAAGTAGGCGCCCAGGCGGTGAAGCACGCAACGCACAGGCAAGAGCGTCTGCGCCGCTGTATGTGGGCTGTGCAAGGGAGCTTCGTGCGAGTCGCCCGTTCGCTGGTTCGTCCGCGGTGCCTCTGATAGGCTAAAACTTGCGCGACGACTAACCCGGTCGCACGCGATTGCAGGTTTCAGCCCATCCGGGGACGAGAGCGGCGATGCCGATTCGATTCTCTTGCCAGCGCTGCCAAAAGCCGTTGAGCGTCGGCACGCGCAAGGCCGGCAGCCGCGTGCATTGCCCGGCTTGCGGAGCGGAGGTACAAGTTCCCGCGATGGAACCCGCCGGGTCGCCGGCCGCGCAGAGCGCATCCGCCGCGCAGCCACCGCCGGAGCCGCGATCGCAGGAAGCACTGCCTGAGGATGAACCGCTGCCGGGCGTCGGAGCGTCCGACGACGTGGCCGAGCCGCCGGTCATCGTGCCGCAGGAGTCGCCGCATGTACACCACGCGGGGGCTCCGCACGATCCGGACCTGGTCGTCATCTCGCGCCGGGCCATCTATGCCCAGGGCATCCTCATTGCCGCCGTTGGCGTGGTGGGCTTTGTAGTGGGGTACCTGATCGGCGGTCGCGACGCTACGCCTTCGCCGGAGCGTAGAGCCGACGCCGGCGATGCGCCGTTTGAGCCGGTGCTGGTCGAGGGACGATTGACCTACCGTAATGACCAGGGCCGTCAAGTGCCTGACGCCGGCGCGGTGGTGCTGTTGCTTCCCACCGGCTTGACGCTCGACGAGCGCATCCCGGTCGAGGGGCTGCAGCCGGGTAGTTCCACGCCCGAGGGTGGCGCCGCCGCGGAGCGGATCCTCGAATCGCTCGGCGGGGCCTACCAGCGAACCGATGGCGACGGCCGCTTTGAGCTGGTTGCTCCCGGACCGGGCACCTACCACGTGCTGCTGGTATCGCGGCACGCCCGACGCAGGGCCGGAGTGTCACCCAAGCCTGATGAACTGGCATCGCTGGGCCGTTTCTTTCATCCTGCGCCGGAACTGATGGGACGCCTCAAGTGCGACTGGTCGGAGCGGACGATCCAGCCGGGCATGCCACTGGAGCACGACTTCGGCCGCAGCGGTGCCTGAGCGCTTGCCGATTGCCGGGCCAGCGAGCGATCTGCTACGCTACGGCAGATTCATCGGGAGATGGTGCGTCGACTACCGGCGCTCCCCTGCCCTGCCCTGCCCTTCGCGAACACACACCGATGCCTGTCATGGTCCACGCGGTCGATCGACCAGAGCTGCCTCCGCATCCGATGCCGGATCGCTTCCGCCGTGACGTGGCGTATTTCAAGACGCCGTCGGGCAACCACGGCGTGCCTCCGCTGCCGCGAGATGAATTCTGGATCCGGCTGGACGACGCTCGCACTTGGCTCGATGACGGTGGCGTGGAGGTGATCTCGCCGCTGGACAGCTCCGCCAAGGCCGAGATCGAACTGACCGACGAGCAAGAGGCGTGGCTGGAGTGGATGGTCGCCAACGAGGTCGAGCACATCCGCCTGGCGTGATGCTTCGCTCGCACGTCGTGCATCATGTGGCGGCGGTGCTTCTCACCTGCGATTGAGGCTTCACGGGGCGCGCGGCACAATGGCGCCATGAAAAACTTTCAGCACGAGAGCCTCAGCCACGACCCGGTCCACGGGTACATCCCCTTCATCGGCCGCGTCGACGGCGACTCGGAGGTCGCGGAGCGGGAGATCATCGATCACCCCTGGCTCCAGCGGCTGCGGCAGATCCATCAACTGCAGACCGCCTGGTGGGTCTATCCGACGGCGGAGCACACCCGGTTCCAGCACGTGCTGGGCGTGATGCACCTGGCCAGCCGGGCCGTGGAGACGCTGTACGAAAGCCTGCGCAAGGTCGACGCCGCCCTCCCCAGCCGCGGCTACGTCCACAGCCTGATGCGGATGGCGGCCCTGCTGCACGACGTCGGCCACGGGCCTTTCGGTCATTTCTTCGACGAGCATTTCTTGCGGGACTACGGCCTGACGCACGAGACGCTCGGTTCGGTCATCGTCCGCGAAGAGCTGGGCGACCGGCTGCGCGGCGTGCGCCGATCACCACAGGGCAGCATGGAGGCGGGAGAAGTGCTCGACCCGGAGCAGATCGCCTTCTTGATCACCCGGCCTGTCGCGGGAGAGTCGCCCGAACCTCTGAGGTGGCTGCACCTGCTGCGGAGCCTGTTCTGCGGCATCTATACGGTGGACAACCTCGACTTCGTCTTCCGCGACGCCCTGATGTCCGGCTACAGCCCTCGGGCGTACGACCTGGATCGACTGCTGCACTATTCGTTCTTCAGCGACCAGGGCCTGACGATTCACCGGCGAGGGCTCGACGCCTTGATACGGTTCATGCGGGTGCGCGGGGAGCTGTTCCGAGCCGTGTACTACCACCGGACGGTGCGGGCGATCGACCTGACGCTGGCCGACCTGTTCCAGCAGAGCAAGACGCTGCTGTTTCCCGGCAATCCGCTGGAGCATCGGCGCGAATATCAGCGATTCACAGAGTGGTCGCTGTTGGTGGACGTCGCCCGCTGGGGTGAATCGGACGATCCGCAGCGGCGAGAATTGGCCGGCCCCTGGCAGCGGTTTCTGGCGCGCCAGGTGGGTTGGGCCGCCGTTTGCGAGCGGAATCTGGTTTTCGGAGCCGGCGACGTCGAAGGCAGCAGCGTGTTCAGCGACGGGAAGCTACTCGAACAAGCGATCCGCAGCCGACTGCCGGAGCATCTGCACAATGTGCAGATGCGAATTGACCTGCCGCGACACATCCACCGGCCCAACTCGCGTGCCGCCACGGCCGGGTTGAACTTCCTCTATAACCCGGCCACGGGGCGGACGCGGGCATTGACCGACGATCAGCTCTACCGCCAACTGCCGCTGAGCCAGCGGATCTGCCGCGTCTACCTGCCGGAGGGCACGGCAACGGAGGTCGGCCGGGAAATCGACAACGCGCTGGATGTACTGCTGGGCAGCAGTCATCAGGACGACCTGACGAACATGTGAGATGCGGCGGTCGTCGGCCCCTGACAAGCCGGCGCCATCGCAAGTAGAATTGAAGTTTTGCACCCACTTACTCGTCCCTATCGTGGAATCGCCATGCCGCACGATGCGTATGAAACGCCCTTGGTGAGCCGCTACGCCTCCACACGGATGTGCGAGCTGTGGAGTCCGCAGCGGAAGTTCGCCACCTGGCGACGGCTGTGGATTGCGCTGGCGGAAGCCGAGGCCGAGCTAGGGCTGCCCATCACGCAGGAGCAACTCGCCGAGATGCGCAGCGCCGTCGACCAAATCGATTTCGAAGCGGCGGCCCGGTATGAGAAGAAGCTCCGGCACGACGTGATGGCCCACGTTCACGCCTACGGCGACGCGTGTCCCCAGGCGCGGGGTATTATTCACCTGGGCGCGACGAGCTGCTACGTCACCGACAATGCTGATCTGGTATTGCTCCGCGAAGGTCTGGAACTGATCCGGGATCGGCTGGCGGCGGTGATCTTGGCTTGGGCCGACTTTGCGGCCCGGTACCGCGAGCTTGCCACGCTGGGATGGACACACCTGCAACCGGCACAGCCGACCACCGTCGGCAAACGGGCCTGCCTCTGGGCGTACGACCTGGTGCTCGACTTGAAGGAGATCGAGCATCGCCTGGCGCAATTGCGATTTCGCGGCGTCAAAGGCACCACCGGAACCCAGGCCAGCTTCCTGCACCTGTTCGAGGGCGATCACCAGAAGGTGCTCGAACTGGAGCGACGCGTCGCCGGGAAACTCGGCTTTGACGCCAGCTACGCCGTCACCGGACAAACGTATCCGCGCAAGGTGGACGCCCAAATCCTCGATGTGCTTTCCGGAATCGCCACCAGCGCACACAAGGCCGCCACCGACCTGCGGCTGCTGGCCAGCCGGCGCGAGATGGAGGAGCCGTTCGAGGCGGATCAGATCGGCTCGTCCGCCATGGCCTACAAGCGGAATCCAATGCGGTCGGAGCGGATTTGCAGCCTGGCCCGCTTCGTGATGAGCCTGCAATCCAGCCCCGCGGCCACCGCGGCCACGCAGTGGATGGAGCGTACGCTCGACGACAGCGCGAACCGGCGGCTTGTGCTGCCGCAGTCGTTTCTGGCCGTCGATGCGCTGCTCGTTCTGTACCGGAACGTGGCGGCCGGATTGGTGGTCTACCCGGAGGTCATTGCCAACGGTCTGCGGCAGGAGTTGCCGTTCATGGCGACCGAGAACATCTTGATGACCGCCGTGGCCGCCGGCGGCGACCGCCAGCAGCTTCATGAGCGGATCCGGCAGCACAGCCAGGCCGCCGCGGATCGGGTGAAACAGGGGCAGGCGAACGACCTGATGCAGCGGTTAACCGCAGACAAGGCGTTTTCGAAGATCGACATGAACCAGGCGGTCGATCCCGGCCAGTTCGTCGGTCGCGCTCCGCAGCAGGTGGATCAGTTTCTCGACGAGATCATCGGTCCGATCCGGCAGCGGTACGCTGCGGCGCTCGAGGAAGAGGTCGAGCTGCGCGTGTGAGAGCGAGGCGCAATCTACGCACAGACAGGAATGTCTGTACCACGTTCTCAGATCAAATCGAGCGGCGACTTGCGGCGGCGGCGCTTGCGGCTGCAGTCGATGCAGACGCCTGTTACGATGAAGCGGTGCCCGGTGACGCGAAAGTCGTGCTCGTGGCCCACGGCATCCCGAATCTGTGCGATCTCTTTGCTGTGAAATTCGATCAACTTGTTGCACTGCTGGCAGTGCAAGTGATCGTGCTGCGGATAGCCGTAATCGTGCTCATAGACGGCACGTCCACCCAGGTCCAGCTTCCGCAACAGTCCCGCTTCGACCAGTTCGGCCAGCGTCCGATAGACGGTGGGCCGGCTGACGCGGCGCCGCTCGCCCAGGTGAGAGAGGCTCTCCACGAGCTCGTCGGCATCGAAGTGGGCGTGCCGGCTGAATACGTGCTCGACTAAAATCCGCCGCGGGCGGGTCATCCGCTTTTCCTTGCTCTGCAAGTACTCCTCGAAGCGGCTGATCGATGTTTGGGCGACTTCAACCGAATTCAGCGAGAAATGCGACATGACGTGGCTGGCTACTGTTGAGACTTCGTGCGGGCGATCCACGACGCAAAACGCGGTGAAAACCGGCGATTTACGCCACACTAGAACCAATAATGATTCTAGAATCACTCGCAAGCCGAATCAAGCAGGGGCGCCATAAACCACTCTTTGAGTGATTTCACGCTCCGGTCGGCGCGCTAGCCGACTTCATCCAGCATTCGCTCCAGGGCCAGGTCGAGCTTCTCGGGCGTCTCGTAGACGCCTTGGGCGATTTGCTGGCGGATCTGCGCGACGCGATCGAGGCGAACATCGCCACTCTCGGCGATATCCGCCGCAGCCTGGGCGGCCGCGGAGATGTCGAGCTTGTCGCCACCGGTGGTTGCGGACTCCGGTCGCTGCGACGGTGCGGGCGGTTGGTGGTGCGGGGCGTTGACCCTTTGAGCACCGTGAACGGAAGCGGGGCCTTGAATCTGCATCGAATGTCTCCCCTGTGGCAAACGGTCACCGATCATCGGCCAGCCGCGGCGTGGATTTGCCAGCCACGCAGTCGACGGACTTCGAACGGGAACCGCGGCCAAACGCTGAAGATACGGAATACTGCCGGACGACGTACCGAAGTGGTGATCGACAAGGACACCAGTTCGCTGTTCCTTCAAATCCGGGCACGAACGGCCCGTCGCACGAAAGCGGCGAGGATTTGCAGGAACCTCCTGGAACGGTGCGGACTAGCCGATCGTCATCTACAAGATTTCCACTGGTACGTCACAACGGACTCGCCGGCGCCGCATTCCGTGTCGGGCAAGGTCGACCTCGCGAGCGCGGGAACGAATGTACTTAGTTCATCGTCCAGTGCGGGCTCGGCGATTCACATAAACGAACAAACACCTCCTTGTGCGTCCTGGAGAGAAGTTCTCCCGCTATAACGGCTATGACGAATCCTTCCAACGAGAGCGGACCGGCGCCTGTTCGCCCTGTCGCTGTCGACTTTTCTCAACACCGCGCAACTTCCAACGGTCACACTGGCCGCGGTGTTGCCGAAACTAACCACGCGAGACATTCAGTCCGGGGTATCCCGAAAATCCCTCACCGCGCGACCGACCGGTGCAATTGCTCGATCGTCGGTCATCCGCTGCCGGTAGCACGCTCCGAGGTGCATTCCACTACGCAATCGCGCCCACAACCGTTCGCAGCCCGGCGCATCGACACGCGCCGGCAGTTCATGGGGGCGGGATTATAGGAAGCTGCCGAAAAGGGGGCAAGATCGATACAGCTTGTGATAGCACGGACCAGTGCCGGCCATCCGCCGCATATGCTGTCATCCGCCAGTGGCTAGCCGTACGTCGCCCCGGCGGCTTGGGAAGTGGCGGCGCCGTTTCGAGCCTCGGCAGCAGCCCGATCCAGCATCGCAGCCGATCGCTGGATGTCATCCGCCGTCACGTCCAGGTGCGCAACCGCGCGAATCCGCCCCGGCCCCACGGCCAGCACGAGCAGACCGTGCTCGCGCAGACGGCCGACAAATTGCGCGGCGGTGCCGAGCGCTGCGTCGACGTCGAACGTGACAATATTCGTATGCACGTCCGTAGGCGAGAGCCGCAGTCCCTCGATCCCGTCGACGATCTCCCCGAACCGGCGGGCGTTGGCATGATCTTCCGCCAGCCGCTGGACGTGGTGATCGAGCGCATAGAGGGCCGCCGCCGCGATGACGCCCGCCTGCCGCATGCCTCCACCAAACACCTTGCGGTGCCGCCTCGCTTCGCGGATCAGATCGGCCGGACCACACAGGGCCGAACCGACCGGGGCGCCGAGGCCTTTGCTGAAACAGATACTCACGGTATCGAACCCCGCCGTCCAATCGGCCGCGGAAATGCCCGAAGCCACCACGGCATTGAACAGCCGCGCCCCGTCCAGATGCGCGGCAAGGCGATTCTGGCGCGCCCAGGCGCAAATCTCCCGCACCGTGTCGAACGGTTGGATTCGGCCCGCACCGCGGTTGTGCGTGTTCTCGACGCAAATAAGGCGCGTCCGCGCGCAGTGCTCGTCGTCGGGACGAATCATCCCCTCCAGTTGCGCAGGCTCAAGCACGCCGCACTGGCCTTGGATCGGCCGCGGAGCGACTCCGCTGAGCTGCACGTGCGCCGCCTGCTCCATATTGAAGATGTGGCTGCCGGCTTCGCACAAAAATTCATCGCCGCGTTGGCAGTGCAGGCGGACGCCGATCTGGTTGGACATCGTGCCCGAGGGGACGAAGAGGGCTGCTTCTTTGCCGACCATCTCGGCCACGCGCCGCTGAAGCCGATTCACGCTCGGGTCTTCGTCGAAGACGTCGTCCCCGACTTCGGCCGCGGCCATGGCGGCCCGCATGCCGGCGGTCGGCTTGGTGAGGGTATCGCTGCGCAAATCGATGGCGGGTTGCATCATTACTCGAATTGCCTCGTCGGCGAGAAACGGGATGGATCGCTTACGTCAAGGATAGAAGGCCGCCGCGAGCGTCGCAAGGCAGTGGCGATCGGCGCGCCTCTCATCCGACTGCTCGCTAAAACCGCCGGAGCGAATACGGCGCGGGATCGATCGAGGGGCTTTTGTCGGCGATCATCTCGGCCACCAGCCGGCCGGTCGCCGGCGCCATCGAAAGGCCCAGCATGTTGTGTCCGGCGGCGACGATGACGTTGTGCAGCGCCGCAGTGCGGTCGATGATCGGGATGCCGTCGTAGGTCATCGGGCGCCAGCCGAACCACTCCTCTTCGATGGGTTCGGCCACCGGCTCGCGCAAGTACCGCCGGGCGCCGTCCCTCAGCAGCCCGAGCCGCGTGCGGTGGATCGTGGCATCATAGCCGGCGAACTCCATCGTCGAGCCCAACCGGTAGCCAGACTGCATCGGCGTCACCACGACCTTGTCTTCCGGAAAGAGCAGCGGCATCGCTGGACAGATCGCAGGACGCGGCATCGTCACCGAATAGCCCTTGCCCGGCTGAATCGGAATTATGCAACCGAGCTCGCCCGAAAGCTTCGGCGCGAGCGCCCCGGTCGCCAGCACGAACGCGTCAGCCGCGATCGAGCCCTGGGCGGTCTCGACCGCCGTGGCGCGGCCGTTTTGCTTCGCAAAGCCGCGCGCCGCCGCTCCCTCGTGAATGACGACGCCACGCCGCTCGAGCACGCTGCGCCACTCGGACATGAGCCGATCCGGGCGGAGGTGCGCGTCCTCCGGGTAGTACCAGCCGCCGGCCAGTCCGTCGAGCAGCGCCGGCTCCAGGTCGAGCAGTTCTTGCGGTTCGATTCGCTTTGCCGGCAGGTTAAACTCGTCGGCCAGCAGCCGATCCGTCTGCGAGTACGCTTCCATCTCCTGGGTTGTTCGGAAGACGAACAGCAGCCCCTTGCGCTCCCACTGGCAATCCATTTGTTCGCTACGGATCATCTCGTCGTACATCGCGAGCGACGGATCCAGCAGCCGCTGACAGGCCCTCCCGGCGGAAAGCATATCCCGCCGATTGCAGCGACGGGCGAAGCGCAATAGCCACATCCACAGCGCCGGATCGAGCCGCGGCTTGATGGCAAACGGAGAATTGCGGCGGAACATCGCGCGGAGCGTGCGGCCGATCGCGCCGGGTTCAGCCAGCGGCAGCACGTGACTGGGGCAGACCAAACCGCAATTGGCGTGCGAGCATCCGCGGCCGAAGCGGTCTTTTTCTAAGAGCGTAACCTGGCAGCCGTCGCGGATCAGATGGTACGCGCACGCGGCACCGATTACGCCGCCCCCGATTACGACCACGTGTTGCTGTGTCATCGATGCTGCATCGTCAACTGTTCTGGTGGCATGGACATGCCTGGTTGTGCGCGTCTCAGAGTAGCACTGAGAGTTTGCTCTACGCAGCGGCAGAAACCCTCTCCCCGGCCCTCTCCCAGAGGGAGAGGGAGATGTCCGGTGGCACAGACATTCCTGTCTGTGCAGGTGCCTCTTTGTAAACCTCGGACTTATTCAAACACCATCCGCGGCTTTCCCAGCGCCTCCCTCCGCGGCGTGATACCCAGCCCTGCCGCAAGCGGCGCCGCCATGCGACCGCCTTCGCGCTGCGGTGCGCCTTCGGCCGTGCTCACCGTTACGTAGCTGTTGAAGTCGGTCGAGGTAAACAGCAGCTCCGGCGGCGTGCTGTGTGCCAAGTGGGCGATCGCCGCGGTGACGATGTCGCCTCCCCAACTGTCTTCGATGGTCATGGCGATGCCGAGCGAAGCGCACAGATCGCGTGTCTGCCGCGCACGCGTAAGGCCGCCAAATTTGCTGATCTTGATGTTCACCACGTCCATGGCCAGATCGGCCCGCCCCCGCAACAGCATGTCCAACCCGTCGATTACTTCGTCCAACACGAACGGATGCGTCGTCTGCCGGCGCACGGCGAGGCACTCCTCGTAGCTGGCGCACGGCTGCTCGATGTAGACGTCCAGATCGCGCACCGCACGAACGACGCGTATCGCTTCGTGGACCACCCAGCCGGCGTTGGCGTCGGCGATGAGTTTGTCGCCCGGCTGCAACTGCTCGCTCACCGCGTGGATCCGACGGATGTCTTCGTCGGGGTCGCCGCCGACCTTCAATTGAAAGCGGCGATAGCCCTCCTCTCGATACTGCCGGACCCGGGCCGCCATCTGCTCAGGCGACTGCTGCGAGATCGCCCGGTAGAGCACGAAGTCCTGCCCATAGCGTCCGCCCAGCAGCGTGCAAAGCGGCAGCTCGGCGGTTTTGCCGAGGATGTCCCAAGCCGCCATGTCGAGGGCCGACTTCACATAGGGGTGTCCCTTCAGGCAGGCGTCCATGCGGCGGTTCAGGCGATCGAGCTGGCACGGATCCTCGCCGATCAACAGCGGAGCAATCGCCGCCAGGCCGGTGCGGCAGCCTTCGGCGTATGCTGGCAGATAGGCCGGCCCCAGCGGGCAGACTTCACCATAGCCGGTCACGCCGGTCTCGGTCTCCACCTCGACCACGGTGCTGTCGAACACCGCCACCGACTTTCCGCCGGACCAGTTATAGCTCCCCTCGCGCAGGGGTAGATCGACTTGGTAGACGGAGATTTTGCGGATCGTCATGTGCGCGTGCCGCCGCGGAGCGCGAGGCGGTCCTAATCGACGCTGAGGCAGCGATTTGCTATCGTGAGCTAGGATAACGATAATCATCCCTTGGGCAGGATGAAAGCACTGTGCGGCAAAGAAGCTCGCCACTGCCCCACTCGCCAACCGTTTTCATTCCCGCATGCTTGCCGTTCACCTTCGACCGCTGGCCGGCTCTGAATCGCGCCCCAGACCATCTGCTAGGAAACGATCCATGACGCCTCGCACCACGATGCGTACGACGCTGTTTCTCGTTCTGTTCAGCTTGGGAGCGGCCGCCGGCGCACAAGACGCCTGGGTGGTCTACGAAGGCCAAGCAGGACCAGGCCAGGGGAAACACATCGTGCTGGTGTCCGGCGATGAGGAGTACCGATCGGAAGAAGCGCTGCCGATGCTCGGGAAGATCCTCGCCCAGCACCACGGGTTCCGCTGCACGGTGCTGTTTGCGATTAACCCCGAGGACGGCACGATCGACCCGAACAACCAGACAAACATCCCCGGCTTGGAGGCGCTCCAGTCAGCCGACCTGATGGTCATCGCCACGCGGTTCCGCGAGCTGCCGGACGAGCAAATGCGGCACGTCGTCCAGTACGTCGAAGCAGGCAAGCCGGTCGTAGGGCTGCGGACGGCCACGCACGCGTTCGCGTATAGCCGCAATCGCGACAGCGACAACGCCAAGTACAGCTACAACAGCCAAGCGTGGCCCGGCGGATTCGGGCAGCAAGTGCTCGGAGAAACCTGGGTCAGCCACCACGGCGCCCACGGGAGCGAAAGCACGCGCGGAGTAATTAACGACGAGCACCAGGACCATCCGATCCTGCGCGGCGTGGAGGACATCTGGGGGCCGACCGACGTCTACACGGTCCGGAACCTGCCGGAGAGTGCCCACGTGCTCGTGCACGGCCAGGTGCTCAGCGGCATGAAGCCGGACTCCCCGCCGGTCGAAGGCCGCAAGAACAACCCCATGATGCCGCTGGCCTGGACGAAGCAGTACGAAGCGCCTGGCGGCGAGACGGGCCGCGTGTTCTGCACCACGATGGGATCCTCGACCGACCTGGCCAGCGAAGGCCTGCGGCGTCTGGTGGTCAACGCCTGCTATTGGGCGGTCGGACTGGAAGAGAAGCTTCCCGCCAAGAGCAAAGTCGAAATCGTCGGCGAGTACGACCCTACGCCGTTTGGGTTTGGGCAGTTCAAAAAGGGCGTGAAGCCGTCCGACCACGCACTGTAATCGGCAGAGCGACGCGCCGTTCGCGCCGGGAGTTCACTCCGGGTGCCACGGCTGGCTGGTCCAGCCGTGCCGTCAAGCTCGGAAGAGGGCGACCGATTTCAAGTAGTGATGGAAAGCCGGCGGCTCGCACAGTTCGCTTGGTCTTTTAGGGTCTGCAATGCGCGTCACTAGGTGCAATAAGGCGATCCGCACGCTGCTCGTGGTGGCGTTTTGTGCCGCGTGGGGCAGCCAAGTTTCCGCCGCGCCGCCGGAGGCGCTCCGCTATAACTTCGATGTTCAGCCGGTCCTCTCCGACCGCTGCTATCGCTGCCACGGTCCCGACGAAGGCCAACGTCAGGCGGAGTTGCGGCTTGACGTCGAGCAGGCCGCCAAGGGCGAGTCCCAAACCGGCGAGGTCGACCGCATCATACAGGCCGGCGACCCGAAAGGCAGCGAGCTTTACCGGCGGATCGTGTCGGACGATCCCGCCTACCGGATGCCGCCGCCGGACTCGAATCTGTCGCTCTCGGAGGTGGAGATCGAGAACCTGCGGCGGTGGATCGAACAGGGCGCGAAGTGGGAGAGCCACTGGTCGCTGACTCCGCCGGGCGATGTGGCCGTTCCCGCGGTCGACAGCACCACCTGGTGCCGCAACGAGATCGACCGGTTCGTGCTCGCGCGACTCCAGACCGAGGGGCTCTCCCCCAGCCCCGTAGCGGACAAGACCGCGCTGATCCGGCGGCTCAGTTTCGATCTGACCGGCTTGCCGCCCGCAACGAGCGAGATCGACGCGTTTCTGGCGGATGACTCGCCCGGGGCTTACGAGCGGCTGGTGGACCGGCTGCTGGAGTCGCCCCGCTTCGGTGAGCGAATGGCGGTCGACTGGCTCGACGTCGCCCGGTACGCCGACACGTACGGCTACCAGGCCGACGTCTACCGCGATATGTCGCCGTGGCGCGATTGGGTGATCCGATCGTTCAACGGAAACCTGCCTTACGACCAGTTCATCACCTGGCAACTGGCCGGGGATCTATTGCCGGGGGCGACGCGCGACCCAATACTCGCAACGGCGTTCAACCGCAACCATCGCCAGACCAACGAAGGCGGCAGCATCGAAGAGGAGTTCCGCACCGAATACGTCGCCGATCGCGTCAACACCTTCGGGGCGGCCTTCCTCGGGCTGACACTGGAATGCTGCCGCTGCCACGATCATAAGTACGATCCGCTGGCCCAGCAGGAATACTACGAGCTATCCGCCTTCTTCAACAGCATCGACGAATCCGGCTTGTATTCGCACTTCACCGATGCGGTGCCGACTCCCACGCTGCTGTTGACCACGCCGGAGCAAGATCGCACGATCGAAGCGACCGAGAGCGAAATCGAAGCGGCGGAGGCGAAGCTGGCGCAGGTTGCCAAATCTCGGCGCGAAGCCTGTGCCACCTGGCAATCGCAACAGAACGAGCAATCCCCGACGATAGCCGGATTGGTCGCTGACTTCGCCATGGACGCCATCGAAGACGGCAAGATCGCCAATCGCGCCGATGCGGACAAGCCGGCCGGCACCTCGGGCGGGCCGCGGATCGTGCCGGGCAAGGTCGGCAGCGCCGTCGAACTGGACGGCGAAAACAACGTGACAACCGCGATCGGAGGCGACTTCACCCGCGACGATGCGTTCTCCATTGCCCTGTGGATCAAGACGCCGGACGTGAAGGACCGGGCCGTGGTGCTTCACCGCTCCCGGGCGTGGACCGACGCCGGCAGCCGCGGGTATGAGCTCTTGATCGAAGACGGCCGGCTGAGCTTTGCCCTGGTGCACTTCTGGCCGGGCAACGCCATTCGCAAACACGCCGTTGCACCGCTGCCCATCGACCAGTGGGTTCACGTCGCGGTGACGTATGACGGTTCCAGCCGCGCCGACGGGTTGAGCCTTTTCATCGACGGCGAGGCGGCTGACTGCGAGACGGTCCGCGATCATCTCTACAAGAACATCACCGGCGGCGGTGCCGATGAATTGACGGTGGGCCAGCGGTTTCGCGATCGTGGCTTTCAAGGCGGCGCGGTCGACGAGTTGAAGATCTTCCGCCGCCAACTGACGCCGCTGGAGGTGGCACAACTGCACGACAGCCACAGCCTCGCCCGCGTGCTGGCAAAACCGGCCGACCAGCGAGCGGTGGTCGAGAGCGAAGCGATCTTCGCCTGGTATCTCCACAATCACGATGAGCCGTACCGCACGGCACTGGCCGAACTGCGCGAGGTGCGCCGCCGCCGGAGCGAACTGATCGATCCGATCGCCGAGATCATGGTGATGCGCGAGCTTCCCGAGCAGCGGCCGACGTATCTTTTGAAGCGCGGCGCCTACGACGCGCCGGGCAAGCGTGTATCCCCGGATGTGCCCGATTGCCTGCCTCCGCTACCGGAGGAGATGCCGCGCAATCGGCTGGCCCTGGCCCGGTGGCTGACCCTGCCCCATCATCCGCTCACCGCGCGCGTGGCGGTGAATCGCTTTTGGCAGGGGCTGTTCGGTCGCGGCCTGGTCGCCACACCGGAGGACTTCGGGCGGCAGGGACAGTTGCCCTCGCATCCGGAACTGCTCGACCGGCTGTCGCGCTCTTTTGTCGACTCCGGCTGGGACGTCAAGGGGCTGCTCAAGCAGATGGTCATGTCGGCCACGTACCGGCAGAGCTCGGATTGCTCGCCCGAGCTGCGTGCTCGCGATCCGGAAAACGTGCTGCTGGCCCGCGGCGCGAGCTATCGCCTGCCGGCGGAGATGCTCCGCGACAGTGCGCTGTTGACCAGCGGGCTGCTGGTTGAAAAGATCGGCGGCCCGCCGGTCAAGCCCTACCAGCCTGAGGGGCTATGGGAGGAGAAGTCCGGCGCGAGTTACGTCCGCGACAAAGGCGAGGGGAGCCACCGCCGCAGTTTGTACACGTTCTGGAAGAGGACCTCGCCGCCGCCGGCGATGATGACTTTCGACGCGGCCAACCGCGAAGTCTGCGTGGTCCGCCGACAGACGACCACCACGCCGCTGCAAGCGCTCGTACTTTTAAACGATCCGCAATACGTCGAGGCCGCGCGAGCACTCGCGGAGAATTTGTGCCAGCGTAAACATGAAGACATTGATGATCGACTCATTGAGGCCTTTCGGCGATTGACGAGCAAGTCGCCCTCCTCGAGGGAGCTGGACGTACTACGGGCGGTGTATGAGGAGCAGCTTGAGAGTTTCGGCGCGCGCCCCGGTGACGCGGAGAAGCTCCTTGCAATCGGCGACTCCCTCCGAGATGCCTCGCTGGACGCCTCGCAAGTCGCTGCGATGACGGTCGTCGTGGAGATGCTGATGAGCCACCACCGGGCGGCCACCAAGTGGTGAAGTCAATAGCCAGCGCGAACAGTACCTTTTGTGAAAACAGACCGATGGACACATCGCAATCGCGCCAACTCGCGCTGCAGATGACTCGCCGGCACTTCTTCGCCCGCAGCGGGCTGGGGATCGGGGCCGCGGCACTGGCGCAACTGCTGGGTGAACAAACGGCGCACGGCGAATCCGGCGGCGGCGAAGATCGGCGCGGGATCCTCGACGCGGTACATCATCCCGCCACCGCCAAACGCGTCATCTATCTGTTCATGAGCGGCGGCCCGTCGCAGATGGACCTGCTCGACCACAAGCCGCTCTTGAACGAACAGAACGGACAGCAGCTTCCCGCCTCGGTTCGCAGGGGCCAGCGGCTGACCGGCATGTCGGCCCATCAGGCGACGTTGCCGGTGGCCGGCTCGGCGTTCAAGTTCGCCCAGCACGGGCAGAGCGGCGCCTGGATCAGCGAACTGTTGCCGCACACCGCAAAGATGGCGGACGATCTGTGCATCGTCCGTTCGTTGCACACCGAAGCGATCAATCACGATCCCGCGATCACCTTCATCCAAACGGGTTCGCAGATCGCTGGCCGACCGTCGCTCGGTGCCTGGCTCAGCTACGGGCTGGGTTCGGAGAACCGCAATCTGCCGGACTTCTGTGTGCTGGTCACCAAGAACAAGGGCGGGCAGCCGCTGTACGCCCGGCTGTGGGGGAGCGGCTTTCTCCCCTCCGATCACCAGGGCGTACAGTTCCGAGCCGGCGCCGATCCGGTGCTGTATCTCTCCAACCCCGACGGCGTCACACCAGCCAGCCGCCGCAAGATGCTCGACCGACTGCGAGAGCTGCACGAGATCGAGCTCGCCCGCTCGCTCGACCCGGCCGTCTCCGCCCGCATCGCGCAGTACGAGATGGCGTTTCGCATGCAGACTTCCGTACCGGAAGTGGCCGATCTGAGCGACGAGCCGGAACACGTCGTCGAGACGTACGGCCCCGATGTGCGCAACCCCGGCACGTTCGCTGCCAATTGCCTGCTGGCCCGGCGACTGGCCGAGCGCGGCGTTCGCTTCATCCAACTGTTTCACAAGGGCTGGGATCAGCACGGCAATTTGCCCAATGACATCCGCGGGCAGTGCCGGGAGACCGACCAGCCGTGCGCGGCGCTGTTGCGCGACTTGAAGCTGCGCGGCATGCTGGATGATACGCTGGTGGTCTGGGGCGGCGAATTCGGCCGCACGAGCTACAGCCAGGGTCCGCTCACTGCGGACAACTACGGTCGCGATCACCACCCCCGCTGCTTTTCGATGTGGATGGCCGGCGGGGGCGTCCGGCCGGGAATCGTGTATGGTGCGACCGACCCGTACAGCTATAACGTCGTGGAGAACCCGGTCCACGTGCACGATCTGAACGCCACCATCCTGCACACGCTGGGCATCGATCACGAGCGATTGACCTACAAGTACCAGGGCCGGAGATTCCGGCTGACCGACGTAGAGGGCCGCATTGTGCACGACGTGCTCGCCTGAGCGGACGCTCCCGCCCACCTGCATTCCCGTACCGAAAAGTGTGCCAGCGGCGCAAATCCCCCCGACATTCCAACCGTCCCAGGCCGTTTTGCCGGCCCCGCGGAGAGGCTACAATAGTAGCTTACTCCACATTGAAAGGTCTTACTCATGAAGCAGCTCACGCTCGTCGTCGCGACCTGGCTTTGCGGCATCCTGCTCTTCAGCCCTCCCTCGTCCGCCCGGGCAGCGACGTTCGAACAGGGCGACCGCGTCACGTTGATCGGCAATCTGCTGGCCGAGCGGATGCAGCACGATGGCTGGCTGGAGACGCTCGTTCAGAGCCGTTTACCGCAGCACCAGTTGGTGTTCCGCAACCTCGGCTTCTCCGGCGACGAGCTCGACCTGCGGCAACGGTCGGCCGATTTCGGTACGCCTGACGAGTGGCTCACAAAGCTCGAAACGGACGTCGTACTGGCGTTTTTCGGTTACAACGAGTCTTTCGCCGGTGAAGCAGGCCTGGAGCAATTTCGCGCCGACTTAAATGAGTTCATCGAGCATACCAAAGCGGCGCAATACAACGGCCAGAGCGCACCGCGGCTTGTGCTCTTCTCGCCGATCGCGTTTGAGGACCTGGACGACCCGAACCTGCCGGACGGCGCGGAGCACAACCGCCGGCTGGAAGCCTACACGCAGGCGATTCAAGAGGCAGCCCAGCAGCATGACGTGACCTTCGTCGACCTGTTTAACCCCATGCTCGAAGCTTACCGGAGCAACCAGCAGCCGCTCACCATCAACGGCCACTTCTTGGACGTGCAGGGCAACCGGGTCGTTGCGCAGATCATCGCCGAAGCGCTGCTGGACGATGCCCCTCAAGCGAACACGGCCGCCTTGGAAAAGCTCCGCGAGGCCGTCGTCGACAAGAACTTCTACTGGTTCCACCGCTACCGTACCACCGACGGCTACAACGTCTACGGCGGGCGGTCCTCGTTGCGATTCACCGACAATCAAACCAACTACGAGGTCATGCAGCGGGAGATGGAGGTCCTGGATGCGCTGACCGCCAACCGCGATCACCGCATTTGGGCCATCGCCCAGGGCGGCGACCTGGAGATCGACGACAGCAACACCCCGCCCTTCATCCCGGTGGAAACGAACAAGCCCGGCCCGCTCCCCGGCGGCAAACACCGCTTCTTGGGCGGTGAAGAATCGATCAGCCGGATGACCGTGGCCGAGGGGATGCGCGTCGAACTGGTCGCCTCCGAGGAGCAGTTCCCCGAGCTGATCAATCCCGTGCAGATGGCATTCGATCCCAAAGGCCGCCTGTGGGTGGCTGCCTGGGAGAGCTATCCGCACTGGAAGCCCAAGGACCCGATGAACGACAAGCTGTTGATCCTGGTCGATAGCGACGGCGACGGACGTGCCGACCAGTGCAAGACGTTTGCCGACGGGCTGCACAACCCCACCGGTTTCGAGTTTTGGAACGGCGGCGTGCTGGTGGCCATGGTCCCCGATCTGCTCTTTCTCAAGGACACCGACGGCGACGACGTGGCCGACGTCCGCCAGCGGGTGCTGCACGGAATCGACTCCGCCGATACGCACCACTCGGCCAACAGTTTCGTGATCGACCCGGGCGGAGCGCTCTACTTCCAGGAAGGCACGTTCCACCAATCGCAGATCGAAACGCTTTACGACGGCTCGCTCCGCTGCAACAACGCCTGCATCTGGCGATTCGATCCCCGCACGTGGGACGTCGACCGCTACATCCCGTTCGATTTTGCCAATCCGCACGGGCACGTCATCGACCGCTGGGGCCAAGGCTTCGTCCACGACGGCACCGGTTCCGATCCGTTTCACGCTACGCTGTTCTCCGGCCACCTCGACTTCCCGCAGAAGCATCCGCGTCCGCCGATGCTCTATCAGCGGCGCACGCGGCCCTGCCCGGCGACGGAGATCCTCTCCAGCGAGCACTTCCCCGAAGAACTGCAAGGGAACTTGCTGGTCGGCAACGTCATCGGCTTCCAGGGGATCCTGCAGTACCGCTTTGAGGACCGCGACGCCAGCTTCACCGGCATCGAAGCCGACCCGATCGTCTCTTCCAGCGATGAGAACTTCCGCCCCGTCGATCTGGAGATCGGCCCGGACGGCGCCCTGTATTTTACCGATTGGCAGAACTCGATCATCGGCCACATGCAGCACCACATCCGCGATCCCAATCGCGACCAGGAGCACGGCCGCGTGTACCGCGTGGTTTACGAGGGCCGGTCTCTGCTCGAGCCGCCGCAGATCGCCGGCGCACCGATCGAGGGCCTTCTCGAACTGCTCAAGAATCCGGGCGATCGCGTCCGCTATCGCACGCGACTGGAACTGAGCGGCCGGGATACGCAGGAGATCGTCGCCGCCGCCAAGGAGTGGATCGAATTGCTCGATCCTCAGGCAGAAGAGTATGAACACCACCTGCTGGAAGGCCTCTGGCTGCACCAGCAACACAACGTGGTGAATGAACCCCTGCTACGCCGCATGCTCGATTCGCCTGACTTCCGCGCCCGCGCGGCGGCAACGCGCGTCCTCTGCTACTGGCGCGACCGCGTGAGCGATTCGCTCGGCCTGCTCAAGGAACTGGCCGCCGATTCGCATCCCCGCGTGCGTCTGGAGGCGATTCGCGCTGCCAGCTTCTACACCGCCGCCGATGCCATCGAAGTGCCCATCATCTCGATGGAGTTCCCGACCGACGAGTACATCGATTTTACCCGCGGCCAGACGATGAAGGCGCTCGAACCGCACTGGAAGAAGGCGCTGGCTGAAGGGCATCAGATAGAGGTGACCAGCGACGCCGGCATGCGGTATCTGATCGCCAACGTCACGACCGACGAACTGCTTAAGATGACACGAGACGAGTTCGTCTACCGCGAGTTGCTCTTCCGCAACGGTGTCATGGACGAGCAGCGCCGCGAAGCGCTCGCCGGACTGGCACGGCTGGAAAACAAGAGCGAGCTGCGCGTGCTGCTCGACGCAATCTCCAGTCTCGGTGAGTCGCAGCAGGGCGAAAGCGTCGTCTACGATCTGGTGCGCATGTTGACCACCCGCAGCGCTCAGGAACTGGCCTCGGTCCGCGACGAACTGAAAACCATGGCCACCAGCGGAAACCTGCCGGTGATTCGGCAGATCGGATACGTGGCGCTGATCACGGCCGACGGCGACGCTCAGCCCGCCTGGGAACTGGCGACCGAGTCGGTCGCGCGGCTCCGGGACTTTGTCGATGCAATGCCGCTGGTACCCGATCCGAACATTCGGGCGAGTCTCTACCCGCGGATCGCTCCGCTGCTTACGGAGTTGCCGGAGAATCTCGCTTCGTCCGAGAAGACCTCCGGCGCGTACGGACGCTACATTCGCATTGAGTTGCCTGGGCGGCGGCGCACGCTCACCTTGGCGGAGGTCGAGGTATTCAGCGGCGGGCGCAACGTCGCTCCCCAGGGCAAGGCTTCGCAAAGCTCGACCGCCTTCGGCGGCCCGGCCCAGCGCGCCATCGACGGCAACAAGAGCGGCCAATACAGCGACGGCGGCCAAACTCACACGGCCGAGAGCCGCCGCAATCCCTGGTGGGAACTCGACCTGGGCGAGGCGATGCCGATCGAGTCAGTCAGTGTCTACAACCGCACCGACGGCAACTTCGGCCGCCGTCTGGAAGAGTACACGATTCGCGTGCTGGATGACTCGCGTGAGCAGGTGTTCCTCCAAGAGGAGCTTCCCGTGCCAGACCCGCAGGCGACCGTGCAAGTCGGTGGCGGTGGCCCCGAAGGCATCATCCGTCGCTCGGCGATGAACGCCCTCACCTACGTTCGCGGCAAGGAGCAGGAAACATTCGAACGCCTGGCTCCCTTCGTTCAGGAGGACGTGGATCGTCTGGCCGCCGTTCGCGCTATCCAGCGGATCGGGCGCCAGCATTGGCCGGCGGCGCAGGCCCCTGCTCTGCTGGAGAGCGTCATCGCCTATGTGCGCGAGATCCCGGTCAACGAGCGGACATCGCCTGCCGCGCTCGACGCGCTGCAACTGGGCGATACGCTGGCCTCGCTGCTGCCGGCCGACGCGGCGCGAGCAGCGCGCTCGCAGCTTGGCGAGCTTGGGGTTCGCGTGCTCCGCGTCGGTACACTGCCACACCGCATGGCCTACGACCAGGAGCGGATGGCAGTGGGGGCGGGCAAGTCCGTCGAGTTCATTTTCGAGAACACCGACCTGATGCCGCACAACTTCGTCATCACCCTGCCCGGCACGCTGGAAGAAGTCGGGCTGCTGGGCGAAGCTACTGCGCAGGCCCCGGACGCCGCAGAACGACAGTACGTGCCGCGCTCGGATCAGATCCTGCTGGCCAGCCGGCTTCTCCAACCGCGGGAAGTGCAAAAGCTGAGCTTCGAAGCCCCGACCGAGCCGGGCGTGTACCCCTACGTATGCACGTACCCCGGCCACTGGCGGCGGATGTACGGCGCGCTTTATGTCGTGGCCGACCTGGACGGCTACCTGGCCGATCCGGAAGGTTATCTGGCGAGCAATCCGCTGCCGATCCGCGACAAGCTGCTGGAGTTCAACCGCCCCCGCACCGAGTGGACGTTTCAGGATTTGGCCGCTTCGGTGGAGATGATGGCCGACTCGCGGTCGTTCGCCAATGGCAAGCAGATCTTCGAAGTCGCCAGTTGCGCGGCTTGCCACAAGCTCAATGGCGCCGGCGTCGAAGTCGGCCCCGATCTGGCGAAGCTCGATCCGATGTTTACGCCGCTGGACATCCTGCAGGAGTTGATCGATCCGTCCAAGCGGATCAACGAGGACTTCCAATCGTTCACTTTTGCCCTTTCCAGTGGCCAAGTCGTCACCGGGCTCGTGGTCGAGGAGACGCCCGAGGCGGTAAAGGTGATCGAGAATCCGCTGGCCAAGAGCGAACCGCTGGTGATTCCCACCGACGAGATCGAGCAGCGCGCAAAGGCCACCACGTCGATCATGCCCGAGGGCCTGCTCGATAAGCTCACGCACGAGGAGATTCTCGATCTGATCGCCTACATCGCCGCTCGGGGCAGCGAGCAGCACTCGCTGTTCACGGTCGGCGAGGGTCAGCAGCACGAGCATCATCATCATTAGCCCGCATCTCACACTGCCATGAGCGCATACGCATCGAGCTCGCCGCGCATCTCCCACGGCATCGGCTGCGCGTGTGTCGCTGCCGCGCTGGTCGTGTGGCTGGCCGCGTGCACGAGTGCAGCTAGCGCTGCCGAGCGGCCGAACATCCTGTTCATCTTCGCCGACGATCAGGCATACGACACGATCGGCGCGCTGGGCAACCGCGAGATCGAGACGCCGCACCTGGACGAGCTCTGCCGCCGCGGCACCGTCTTCACGCATGCCTACAACCAAGGAGGCTGGCACGGCGCCGTCTGTGTGGCCAGCCGCACCATGCTGCTGACCGGCCGCTTCCTGTGGAACGCCCGGCAGGATAGAGATCGCCTGGAGAGCTACTATCAAGCTTCCGGCCTGCTGTGGCCGCAGCTTTTGGCCAGCGGTGGCTACGACACCTACTTCAGCGGCAAGTGGCACGTTCAGGCCGATGCGCAGAAAGCCTTTCAGACGGCCAGGCACGTTCGCGGCGGAATGCCCAAGCAGACCGACGAGGGCTACAACCGCCCGCTGCCGGATCAGCCCGATCCGTGGAAGCCGTGGGATAAGTCCCGCGGCGGATTCTGGGAAGGCGGCCGGCACTGGAGCGCTGTGCTGGCCGACGACGCGGTCGATTACCTGAACCAGGCGTCCGAGAGCGAGCGTCCGTTCTTCATGTACCTCGCCTTCAATGCCCCGCATGATCCGCGGCAGTCGCCCCGCGAGTTCGTCCAGAAGTACCCGCTGGAGCGAATCTCGCTGCCGGTGCCCTTCTATGCAAACTACCCGTACGAGATCGGCAGCAACCGCAATCGCGACGAGCGTCTCGGCCCGTTCCCCCGCACTGAGCATGCGGTGAAGGTGCACCGGCAGGAGTACTACGCCATCATCTCGCACATGGACGCGCAGATCGGCCGCATCCTCGACGCGCTGGCCGAGACTGGACAGTCCGACAACACGTACATCGTGTTCACTGCCGATCACGGCCTGGCCTGCGGGCATCACGGCCTGTTGGGCAAGCAGAACATGTTCGACCACAGCGTTCGCGTGCCGATGATCCTCGTCGGCCCGGCCATGCCAGGGGGCGAGCGCATCGACGCCCCGGTCTACCTTCAGGATGTTATGCCGACGACATTGGAATTGGCAGGCGTCGATGTGCCGGACCACGTCCAGTTCCGCAGCGTTCTGCCGCTGGTGCGCGGCGAGCGCAGCGGATCGTACGATGCGATCTACGGGGCGTTTATGGAAACGCAGCGGATGGTCACCCTCGGCGATTACAAACTGATCGTCTATCCGAAGATCGATGTGCGGCTCTTGTTCAATCTTCGCGACGACCCGCTGGAAACGACCAACCTTGCTGATGATCCGGCGCATCGGGGGAAAGTACACGAGCTGCTGGCACGGTTGCAGCAGTTGCAAACGGACACGGGCGACTCTCTCGCACTAGAGGCGTCGCCCGTGCGTTAGCGGGCGAACCTGCCGAACATCCGGCGCGTCTTTAGCCACATATCGACTCCGGCCGAGTCTATGGGCGGCCGACCTGCGACTGATAGATCGAGGTTCAGAGCATAATGCTGGAAC
The DNA here is from genome assembly GCA_040880125.1 of Pirellulales bacterium. Classification (GTDB taxonomy): domain Bacteria; phylum Planctomycetota; class Planctomycetia; order Pirellulales; family JBBDJB01; genus JBBDJB01. The sequence continues at coordinate 280,005 of JBBDJB010000018.1, forward strand.
TGGGCGTCAACATCGATCACGTAGCCACGGTGCGCCAGGCCCGGCGGACGACCGAGCCGGACCCGGTGTGGGCGGCCGTGCTCGCCGAGCTGGGCGGTGCCGATGCGATCACGATTCACCTTCGCGAAGACCGCCGCCACATTCAGGACCGCGATCTGGCCCTGCTTCGCGAGACGGTCCGCGTGAAGCTCAATCTGGAGATGGCCTGCGACGAGGGTATCCTCGAGATCGCCTGCCGCACCCAGCCGCAGCAGGCGACGCTCGTGCCCGAGCGGCGCGAAGAGGTCACCACCGAAGGCGGGCTCGACGTCGCCACCCAGCGCGACCGCGTGGCCCGCACCGTCGACGGGCTGCGTACCGCAGGCATTGAGGTGAGCCTGTTTCTCGATCCCCAGCACCGCCAGATCGAGCTTGCCAAGGAGCTGGGGGTGCAAGCGGTCGAGCTGCACACCGGGCGGTACGCTACGGCCGTCGAGCCGCAGCAGCGCGACGAGGCGCTGCAGACGCTCGTGACTTCTGCGCGGCAGATTGTCGAGCTGGGCATGAAGCTGCACGCCGGCCACGGGCTTACCTACGCGAATGTCCAGCCGGTCGCGGCCATCGCGGACATGCGCGAGCTGAACATCGGGCATAGCATCGTCTCGCGCGCGGTGATGGTCGGCATGGAGCGGGCCGTGCGGGAAATGAAGGCGCTGATGCTGTCCGCCGCCGGCCAATTGCACGGCTAATACACGTGCCGTATGATGCGCCCCTCGGGAGCTGATCTCGCCGCATTCCTTTCTTCCGCGTGAGCACCTGTCATGACGACCAAGGGTGAAGCCTTCGCCGGACTTTCCGTGGCGCTGACCACGCCGTTTCGCGACGGCCAAGTCGACTTCGCCGCGCTGAAGCAGCAGGTCGAGTTTCAGATCGCCGCCGGCACCAAATGTCTCTGCCCGACCGGCACGACGGGCGAGTCGCCCACACTCTCGCACGAAGAGCACGAGCGGGTTATCTCCGCCGTGGTGGAGACCGCCTCCGGCCGCATCAAGGTCATGCCCGGCACCGGATCGAATAGCACCTCCGAAGCGCTCCGCCTGACCAAGTGGGCGGCCAAGGAAGGGGCCGACGCAGCGCTGCAGGTGGCTCCCTACTACAACAAGCCGACGCAGCAGGGCTTCTACGAGCACTACAAGGCCCTGGCCGAACAGGTCGATCTGCCGCTGTGCGTCTACAACATTCCGGGCCGGACCGGCAAGAACATCGAGCCGGAGACGATCGCCCGGCTGGCCGAGCTGGAAAACATCACGATGGTCAAGGAAGCCACCGGCTCGATGGACCAAGCGTCGCAGATCATCGCCACGACGAACCTGACGGTCCTCAGCGGCGACGACAGCCTGACGCTGCCGCTGATGTCACTGGGCGGCCGCGGCGTGATCTCGGTCGTCGGCAACATCGTGCCGGGCGACATGGCGGCCCTGTTGGCGGCCTTCGAGCGCGGCGACTACGAGGAAGCCCGGGGGTGGCACTACAAGCTGTTTCCGCTCTGTCGCGACATGCTCGGCCTGGCTACCAATCCGATTCCCGTCAAGGCGGCAATGAAGATGCTCGGCCGCGACACGGGCGAGCTGCGCCTGCCGATGACGCCACTAGAGAGCGGGCAGGAGAAGACGCTGCGGTCGACGCTGTCCGGCTACGGCTTGCTCTGAAAAACATGGGACTGGCTCCGAGCAATGCGAAGTAGAACCTGTACGATCCCGCTACTTGCGAGGTGCCTGTCCCATGTTTTTGTGCGCGCCCCAAGCGAGAGTTGCACAATGATTCTCGCCTTCGTGTCTCGCTTCCCGTCACGGCCATGACCGATGTCCTGGTGCTGTGCGAGTATCCGACACTGCTGGGCGGCGAGCGTTCGCTGCTGTCCGTGCTCGAACCGCTCCGCTCCGCCGGTTATGCGGTCGCGGTCGCCTGTCCTGGCGAGGGCGCACTGGCCGATGCGCTCGCGCAGGGGAACGTGCCGACCTACCCGCTTTCGCTGCACGGCCCGGATGGTCGTCGGCGACCGCTGGAGCAAATTCGCGGCGACCTTGAGCAGCTCTTTCGCCGCACGAAGCCGGACCTCGTGCATGCCAACAGCCTGGCCACCGGGCGCATCGCGGGTCCCGTGGCGGCGAAGCTCGCGCTGCCGAGCGTCGCGCACCTGCGGGACATCGTGAAGCTGCGGCGAAGTGAAGTGGGCGATCTGAACCAGCACCGCCGATTGATCGCGGTGTCGCGCGCGACACGGGACGCCCACGTCGCGCAGGGGCTCGATCCTAAAACGACGAGCGTCGTCTACAACGGCGTCGATCTGGCGCGTTTCCAACCGCGCCCAGCGAGCGGCTACTTGCACCGCGAGTTGGGCCTGCCGACCGATTCGCATCTGATCGGTACCATCGGGCAGATCGCCCTGCGCAAGGGGCTGGATACGCTAGTGGCGGCGGCCGCTGAGGTGGCGCGAGAGAGGAGCGATGTACACTTTCTCGTGATCGGCGATTGCTATTCCCAAAAGGCGGAGTCGCGCGAGCTGCTCGCTTCGCTTCACGCCGCGGCACAGCGTGGCCCGTTGGCCGGGCGATTGCACTTGCTCGGCACGCGCGATGACGTCGAGCAGATTCTCGGCGAGTTGACGCTGCTGGTGCATCCGGCGCGGCAGGAGCCTTTTGGCCGCGTTCTGCTGGAAGCGGCGGCCAGTGGCCTGCCCGTCTTGGCGTCTCGCGTCGGCGGAACGCCGGAGATCTTTCATCTTCCCGAATCGGCACGGCTCGTGCCGCCGGACGACCCCGCGGCATTGTCCGGGGCGGTACTCGAGCTTTTAAAGAGCGAACCGGCGCGGCGCAGCCTGGGCGAGGCGGCCCGACGCTGCGCGGAGCAGTTCAGCACCAGCGCTGCCGCCGATGGGCTGATGCGCGAGTACGCTCGCGCGATAGCGTCGTGAACGCTACGTCACTCGACCTTAATCGTCACGCCCGAGTTGCACGGCAAGGCGACCGTCAGCTCGTACTGCTGGCCGTCCGGTCGATCTTGCACAAGCGTCACGCACCGCTTCGCTTCGACCGCACTTGGCACCAGCGCGAACAGCAGCGGCCCCCAGGAGGACTGGGCCACGCCACGCACTCCCTGCTCGCGGAGCCATGCCACGAGCGATTCCAATTCGGCGGTGGCGTACGGCCCCCCCTGGTGCGCTGCGAAGCAGCTTCCCGCCAGATAGCCGAACCGGTACAGGCTCTCGGCCGCCTGTTCGCATTCGCCTTCTTGTACGGCCGGCAACAGGTGCAGCAGGGCTTCGCGGCACAAGGCGTCGGTCGTCGCCAGCGGCGTAGCCGGTAGCTTCTCGAACGCGCCAGACTCTTCCATGCCCGAGAGGCCCTGCTCCCCGCGCGGTCGGATCAGCACGAACCGCCATTCCGCGGGTATCGCCAGCCGCGTGATCAGCGGCGAGATCGCGTCCGTCTGGTACTTGCCCCCTTCGACGATCAGGCCCCCACGATCGAACCCGTAGGTGCCCACCGCGGAGCGCCGGCCGCGCCCGGTGATTTGGGCCAGCCGATCACCGCTGGGCACACGCTCGCCGGCCAAGGCAGCGATGCCGGCGGCTATTGAGAGCGCAAGCTGCGTGCCCGTCCCCAGACCGACGTGAGCAGGCGGCGCGTGTACGACTTCGATTTCGACGGCCGGCTCGCCCGAGCTGCCATATGCCTGGTGGGCTCGCCGCGCGTACTTCGCTGCTGCCTCCGACATCGGTCCGGTCACCGAAAACGCCTCGCCGCTGCGCAGCACCAGCTTTAACCCGGGCCGGTCGATCATCGCCCCGACCCCGCCGAACTGCCGTACGTCACTGCGCCCGAAGGAGAACATGCCGAAGTGCAGGCGGCTGGGGGCGGTAACGGTGACGCGGCGAGGCATGGCTCGGGATCAATATCGGCTTTGAAGGTGGGTCGGCTCCTCCACAGCTTACCGCACGCTGGCGAGGTCGACACCGCCGGCACGGACGAATTCGACGAGTAGATTGAACGCCCGCCGCTCGCGCGGACCCGCGGTCTTTTCGACGATCACAGCCAGCCGCTGATACTCGGCGGCGATCGCGTTGGCCGGCAGCAGCTCAATCCGCGTGGCCAGGATGGCGGCCTCGACTACGGCGAACATCGCCCGATTGAAACCGAAAAAATCCCGCTGCCGTCCGGACTCGACCACCCGGCATTCGATCTCCGCCCGTTGACGGCTGTCGTCGAGCGACTCCACGCGGAAGGCATACCACCGGCAAACGTCGGCGAGGATCCATCCTGTGAGGCTTTCGGCCGCCCGCATCGGCGGCAACGACTCCAATCGGCCGATGGCCGCCCGCGCCAGCAGCTCCACATCATCGGTCACGTGAAAGACGCCCTGGCCGGTGCGCTTGAGGTTGTCGTAGGTGGTTGACGGTTGAAACGGCCGCAACAGGATGGTCTGGAAGTCCGCCGAGATCCGCGGCCCCATCGGCGCGATATTGGGCGAGCCGTCCGGCAGTACCGTGGTGACGATCCCTTCCAAGATGGGTCGGTCGTCCGGCACGCGTCGGCAGCTCCTCGGTTGTAGCTCGGATACGCACCGTAGCGGCACTAGAACGTCAGCGGCGTACGGGGCAGAGCCGGCACCACGGCGGTTGGCTGACAAAGTTCCCCTTCCACGACCGGTGCCCCGGCTGCCGCGGTGCAGCGGGCCATTCGCAGGAAGTTGGCCACCAGCGGATAGCCACTATCGGTAAGGATCGACTCGGGATGAAACTGCACACCCACCACCGCGTGCGTACGGTGCGCCAGCGCCATGATCGTCCCGTCCGCGCTGTGAGCCGTCACGCGGAGGCACTCCGGCAGCGATTGCTGCTCCGCGACCAGCGAATGGTAGCGGCACACGGTGAGCGGATCGGGCAGCCCCGCGAACACGCCCTGCCCATCGTGGCGGATCTCGCTCGTGCGGCCGTGCATCGGCTGCACCGCAGGAACAATCCGCCCACCATACGCGGCCGCGATACATTGATGTCCCAGACACACGCCCAGCATCGGGATCACCGGGGCCAGCTCGCGGACGATGTCGACACAGGCTCCGGCCTGGGCGGGAGTGCGGGGGCCCGGCGAGAGCACTACCGCCGAGGGGGCTAGCCGCTTCACGTAGGCCGGATCGATCTCGTCGTTGCGCACCACGTGCGTCTCGCAACCGAGCCGCTGGAAGTACCTCGCCAGGTTGAAGACGAAGCTATCGTAGTTGTCGACGAGCAGAATCATGGGGCCAATGCGCGCATCAATCCCTCCGCCTTGTGCCATGTTTCGTCGTACTCAGCGAGAGGGTGAGACTGAGCGACGATCCCACCGCCGACCGGTAGCTGCCACCAGCCGCGTCCGGCAGTGATCGTTCTTATAAGGATACTCATGTCCACCTCGCCGTCAAATCCGACGTAGCCCAGGCTGCCGCAATACGGCCCCCGCGCGACTCGCTCCAACTCGGCGATGACCTCCATCGCACGGATCTTCGGCGCGCCGGTGATCGATCCGCCAGGAAAGGCTGCCCGAATCAGATCGACGGCCGAAACTTCGTTACGCAACCGGCCCTCGACGGCCGACACCAGATGCTGCACGTAGGCGTAGCTCTCCAGTTGGCAAAGCTGCGTCACATGGACACTCTCGGGCGTACACACCCGTGCCAGATCGTTCCGCAGCAGATCGACGATCATCACGTTTTCCGCGCGGTCTTTCTCGCTGGCCCGCAGTTCGGCCCCGGAATACAGATCGGCTTCCGGCCGAGCGGTGCGTTGTCGCGTCCCCTTGATGGGCCGGGCCTCGACCTGGCGATCGTGTACCTGGAGAAATCGCTCCGGCGAGGCGCTGCAAATCTGAAAGTCGCCCACGTCGAAGTAGCCGGCGAACGTGGCCGGGTTGCGCCGCCGCAAGCGCAGATAAAGCGACACCGCGTCGTCGCGGCCCGGGAACAGCAGCCGCTGGGCGATGTTCACCTGGAACAGATCGCCGGCGAAGATGTAGTCGATCGCCCGCTGGACCGCATCGAGATACAGCGGCTCGGAGAAGTTGCTCGTCAGGCCCGCAGGACCGGACACGTTGTATTGTGGACACAGCTCGGCTGCCGGAACGGGCGGCAAATGGCTCGCCGACCGCGCACGAGGCTTGGCATCGCCAGCGAGCCAATCGAGCATCTCCTGCAGTCGGGACTCTGCACGCCGCTGCCGACGGTCGCGCTCGATCTCGGGCAACCCCTGCGAGATGATCCACGCCCGCTCGCTGGCATGGTCGAAGGCGATCACCACGTCATACAATCCCACGGCCATCGCCGGCACGCCAAACTCGTCGAACCGCGGCGCTGGTAATCGCTCCAAGCTGCGGCCGAGATCGTAGCTGAACAGCCCCGCCGCGCCGCCTTGAAAGGGCGGCATCTCCGGCAGGCTTGCCACCGGGAACGCAGCCAATCGCTCCGCCAGCCGGGCCAGTGCGTCGCTTCCATCCGCCGGAACTCGAATCGTCTCGAACGGATCGGCGGTAAGAAACGACCACCGGCCGAGCACCGGATGCACAAGCGCGCTGTCGAGAAACAAACAGTACGGCCGGTCTGCCAACCGCCTCAGCACGTCCTCCGGGTCCGGGGCCGGTGAAAGCTCGTGTACCACGGGCGCGGGATCGAGCCGCTCGGGCGAGTCGATGGGAGAGCGTTGCATTGAGGTTGGCTTGCTATCTGACGAAATATGCCCGGGGACGTGTAAGACATACGGACGCGTTCATTCGTCGCCGGTTTCGCGTCCGCCCTGCTTCTTCCGCCGAGCGGGCAGCCGCTGGTGTTTTTCCGCTCGGGTTAACAGCCCCCAGTCGAGGGCCTCGTCCTGTTCATATTGCTTATCGAGCGTCAGCGCCGTGAGCGCCTTGGCCATCTCGAAGCCCAGGTAAAACGCATGGCTGGCGTCGAGATTCTTCGGAGCGCTGCCACCCGGGGCGGATGTCAGCAACTGCTCGAACACGGCAAACGGATCGGCGCCCGCCAGATGCACGCCCGAGCTGACGAGGTGAATCTCGCCGTCTTCCGCAAAGATGCGGTAATTGGAATCGCGAATCTGGGCGGCCAACTGTGCCAGTTCCGCCTTGCTGCGCCGCAAGACTTCGGCATCGCGCAGCATTACCAGCCGCGGCTCCAGGTGCTTCGGCAACACTTGATGTTCGACCGCATGATACACGAGCCGCCGGGCCAAGTCGCATTCCCGCACACTGCTCCGCGCCCAGTTGATAACCTCGGTCGTCAATACGCTGCGGATGCCGATCTCCTGGCAGAACCCCAACAGCAGTACATTGATCGCCGCCGAATCCGCGTCGGTCAACTCGGTCAGGTTGCCGATGCCCATCATCATCTCGGCGTCCGGATACCGGCGATGCACTTCCAGGTATCGCCCCAGGCTTTCAGCAAACCCAAACCCGATCGGAGAGAGTACCGGATCGATGCGCAGCCGCACCTGTTTTTCGGCCAGCAGTTCGACCGTCGCTTCGAGCCCTTCCAGCGTCTCGGGCACGTCGGGCACGACGACAACTTCGCAGCCCCAGTCCGGCGCCGCGCGGCAGTTCGTGCTGTTGACCGACAGTACAAGCTCCGCGCCCGCTTCGGCCGCGGCGGCGATCTCCAGCACGTTCAAGCTGTCGATCGACACGCGGTGGCCCTGGTCACGCAGGGCCCGCACGACTTCGCCGACGCCCGCCCACGTTTCGCCGGGGTCACAACCCACGTCGATCACGTCGGCGCCGGACTCCGCCAGCCGCCGCGCTTCGCGGAGAATCTCCTCCCGCGAGAGCCGCGGACAGTGATTGATCTCCGCCAGGATCTCGATGTCGAAGGCCCCGTATTGGTGCGCCGTCTCGGACTGGCCGAAGTACGCCGGCAAGCGGCGCAGGTCGCGCGGACCGCGCTGCACTGGACGGCCGCCGGCTTGCTCGACGACCGACAGATCGCCCTCGCAATAGCCGGGCAACATGACGCGAGTCGTCTCCGCCGGCACGTTGATGCGTCCCGCGATCCATTGCGGCGTCATCAAGGCGGCGACTGTGATATTCAGTACGTCGACGGAGTAGTCGAAGCCGATGCGCGGAGACAGATCGTGCAGCGTCTCCCGCAGCGCGTGTTCCGCCAGGCGTCCGGTGACGAAATGGATGTGTTCGCGCTGCATGTTGCTGGGGCGACGAAGTGCTGGCACTAGGGGTGCTTCAGACCACCATTGATTTCAATGATCTGTCCGGTGATGAATTCCGCGGAGGGCGACGCCAGAAACCGCGCCACTTGGGCCACGTCCTGCGGTGTTCCCCAGCGACCCAGCAGCGCGTCGCCGGTAGCCCGTTGTTGCCAACTATCGGAAGCCTCTTCACCCCAGGCGGTCTTGATCCACCCGGGCGCGATACAGTTCACGCGGACTTCCGGCGCGAGCGATCGGGCCAAGCTCCTGGAAAACGCCATCACGGCTCCCTTGGTGGCGGCGAACATCTCTCCGCTATCGCCTTCCATTCCGTAGGCCGCGCGATCCCAACCGACGTTGAGGATCGCCCCCCTACCCCGCTCTTTCATCCGCTGACCGACCAGACGCGAAAGGCGAATCGTGGCCGTCACGTCGACTCGCCATAACACGTCGAGCTTCTGTTCGAACGACCAATCGGCCGCATCGCCGGTCAACACGTCCGCGCCGGCGCAGTTCACCCAGACCTCGATCGCCCGCCACTGCCAAGCCCTGGCGACCAGCGCGTTTTGATTCTCGTGCGATGTCAGGTCGATCACTTCGACGTGTGCGTCCCTTCCACAAGCCTGCACCTGGTCGGCCGTCGCTTCGGCCTCTTCGCGGCGGTGGCCGGCATGGACCAGCACGTCCGCACCCGTGGCCGCCAGGGCCAGCGCGATTTCCCGCCCGATGCCGCTGGACGAGCCGGTCACCACGGCGGCCATTCCCGCCAGATCGGAGCGTTCGGATGCCGGTTGGTTCGCGGGCATAACTCTGGCCGAATAGACGCAGGGGAGGGGAACGTCCTTCGTTGTAATCCGGCACGCGCGGAGCCACAAGGCGGCCAATGCCGCGATGCGACCACTGAAACCGTCATGTTTTGGCGCGCTTCGACCCGCTATAGAACCCCTTTCGTTGCGACTGCCCCGTCGGGGGGCTACGATGGCGGGTAGACTTCTGCTGGCCGGGAAATGCTGGCAAAGATCACGATTCGTCGGGCTCTCCAGGAATAATCTCTTCCGATCGGTGCGAAGCTTATTGCGGGCGACGCGTCGCTAAGCCTTTACCGCCGGACCCGCTTTGGTGGATTCCGGACGAGGAGCCATCAGCTTGGGTCTCTCACAGGCCGATTTTGACCGTTTCGTCGACGAACACGGTCCTGCCTTGTATCGGATGGCCTATCGCATGATGGGCGACCGGCACGAGGCCGAGGACGTCGTGCAAGATACGATGCGGTCCGCCTGGAAGAGCCGCCACCGCTTCGATCGCCGGCGCAGCGCCCGCGCTTGGCTGGTGGCGATCCTGCGGCGCCGCATCATCGATCGCTGGCGGCGGCGCCCGCGACCCGGGCTAATGGCCGCTGGTCAGGAACTGGATATCGCCGTTACCGACCGCGATCCCTTTGCCGATGGATTTACCGACCGAATGCAACAGGCGCTGGGGAGCCTGAAAGATCAACTCCGCGAGACACTGCTGTTGGTAGTCGTCGCCGAACTGACTCACCAGGAAACCGCCGATCTGCTGGATGTCCCGTTGGGCACGGTACTGTCGCGCGTCAGTCGAGCACGTCAACGACTGCGGCAATTCCTACTAGCTGAAGCGCGACAACAGTGACCGATCACGCGGCACGCCCATCCGCGACTGCTGAAGATTCGATATCGCCATGACCACCGGCCCCTCCTATCACGATGCCTGGCTTGACCGCCGGCTGGCCGACGTGCCGGTGCCCCAGGGGTTTCTGACTCACGTGAAGCAGAGCTATCGAGAAGATTTGCAAAGCGAGACAACCAGCGATCTGCACCGCCCGCGGGCACCTGCGGCGGTCGACGGTTTTTCGGCGATCGACACTTCTTTGGATGCCTCGTTAACGCAGATCGCCATCCCCGACGGAATGAACGACCGTCTCAAACAATTGATCGCTCACTGTGCTAGCGACACGATTGACGAAGCGATGCGCGACGTGGCACTGCCTCCGGCCTTGGGCGACCGCCTACGGCGCAGCTTCCAGACAGCCGGCAGCACTGTCTGGCCCAAGCGGTGGATCGAGTCGACTATGATGCGGGCGGCGCTACTGTGGGTGAGTGCCACCGTTACGTACGTGGCGCTCTTAGCATTCGTGCTGGCCGGCATTTTGCGTGACACGGCTCCGCCCATCTCGCCTGAATTGAATGATCGCACCGCGGCGGCAGAGCTGGACCGTACACACTCGGCGCCGCCAGTGGTGGTGCCGCCGAGGCGAGAGAATTGGGCGCCATTGCAGCCACCCGTACAGGAGGTCACCCCGGCACCCGGCCGCACCGGCGGCGACGCCCCGCAAGTCGTGCGCGGGCCGGTCGACGAGGTGATTGAGCAGTTCCAAACGAACGACCAGTGGCAGATCGAACCGGCAACCGACATCTGGAACCGCAGCCAGCGGCTGCTGACGTCACAGCCTGGTGACGACGAACAGTCGTTCGTAACCGTGCCGGGCATTACACCGCGGGGCATCGCTTCGCCCGCGGTAAAGGAGTACCCGCGACTGCGGCTGCTGGCCGACGGAGTACATCCGTTTGTCAGTCCGGCGGCCGACCAGCAGTTGCAGCGCGGCGCTGTGCCGCTGACCAGCGATACCGCGACCTATCAACTCACCAAGAGCTATCTCGCGCAAGGCCGGCTACCGGAGCCGGGGCAGATCCGCGTCGAAGATTTCCTCGCCGCGCTGGATTACGAGTTCCAACCTCCGACGGACAGGCCACTCCGGGTATATGCCGTGGCGGGGCCATCTCACTTCGGCGAGCAGGGTATGGTCTTGTTGCTCGTTGGCGTGCAGGCTGCGGCCGGCGATTCCGCGGTAGCGATTGCCGAGCGTGTCAGCCTGGCCATTCACTTTGATCCCAATTCGGTGGCACGATATCGCTTGCTAGGGCACGAGGCCGATCTGCTGGGAGGACTCATCGGCGGCCGCACGGTGGCGACAATCCACGCCGGGCAAACCGCCGTTGCGCTGTTCGAACTGGAATTGACCAGCCAAGCCGCCTCCCAAATTGCCGAAGTGGAATTGAAGTGGAGCGATCCAGGCGATGCCAAGTCGCACCACATCATGCAACCGGTCAGCCGACTGCAGATCGCCACCAGCCTTTGGGAAGCGGCCCTGCCGCTGCAAATGGCCACCGTCGCCGCCGAAACGGCCGAAGCACTGCGGGCGTCGCCGTATTCGGCGCCCCGCGGCGGATCGCTCGACCAGATCGGCGACCTGATGTTCAGACTGCACCCGCAGCTCCAGGAGTCGCCGGAGCTGCGTGAGATGGTAGCCGTGGCCGAAGCGGCCGCCCGATTGCGCCGGTCACCGGGGCGAGATATCGGCGCGGAGATTTCCGTTAAGGAGTAATGCGGGCTGGCAGCCGCTATACCTGGCTCTCGCCCGCAACCGAGACCTCGAAGCCCATCTCTTCGATCATTTTGTAGTCGGCCTCTGGCGCCTGACCGCGCGTAGTGAGATAGTCGCCGACGAAGATCGAATTGGCGGCGTACAGTCCCAGACACTGCATGCTGCCCAGGTGCAGTTCGCGCCCACCAGCGATGCGAATCTCACGATCCGGATTGACAAGCCGGAACATGCAGAGCACCTTCAGGCAATACCGTGGAGTTAACCGCCACGTCCCGGCCAGCGGTGTTCCGTCGATTGGGTTGAGAAAATTAACCGGGATCGAGTGGACGCCCAGTTCGCGCAGGTGCATCGCCATCTGCACGACGTCCTCGTCCGACTCACCCATCCCGATGATGCCGCCGGAACAGAGCTCCAGCCCGGCGTCGCGGACCGCACGGAGCGTGTCGACACGGTCCTGATAGGTGTGCGTCGAGCAGATCTCTTTGTAGTGCTCTTCGCTGCTGTTCAGATTGTGATTCACGCGGTCGACGCCGCACTGTTTCAGCGCGTCGGCCTGCTCGCGGGTGAGCAAGCCCAGGCAGGCGCAGATCTTCAGGTTGTACTGCGCCTTGATCTCCGGGACGATGGTCGTAATCGCACGCATCTCGCGCTCGTTTGGCGCGCGGCCGGAGATGACAATGCAATACGTTCTGGCGGTCTGCTCGTGTGCCACCCGGGCGCCGTCGAGCAACTTCTCGCGGCTGAGCAGGTTGTACTTCGGAATCGGCGCCGACGAGCCCTTCGCCTGCGAGCAATACCCGCAGTCCTCCGGGCAGAGGCCGCTTTTGGCATTCATCAGAAAATACAACTGCACCTGCTTCCCGAAATACTGCTGCCGCACGCGGAAGACCGCCGCGAGCACGTCGAGCAGTTCGTCGTCCGGAGCGCGAAGCACGGACAGGGCCTCGGACTCGCTCACCGCGTGTCCTGCCAGTACGCGGTCCCCCAGTCGGTGCCAGCGGTGGCCGCCGGTGCTGGTCGCGGCAGGCGTCGTCGTTGCTATCGATACTTCGGGCATGGCTCGCTCCGCGAGGGGGCTGCGGTTTCTAAGGCCCAGTATCCCCGCGGCTGTGTCTTTGGCAAGGGGTCGACTATATTGGGCATTTGATGCCCCTGCCGCAAGGAATGATCCAACACAAGCGCGAGGAGCCCCGGCCGTGAGCAACTGTTCTCCCCAGCGTCTTAGCCACTCCCAGCTTCTGCAACTGAAGCGGTGGAACACGCCGACCATCTACAACGGATGGGAGCAGATCACCCGCCGCGATGTTGCCCGGGACGCGTTCAATCTGGAAGAGACTCACGACTACATGCCGCAGATGGGACCGATGATCGGCTACGCCGTCACGGTGGTAATCGAGCCGAGCGACAAGTCGCATAAGACGAAGCATGCCGGCGCAGCGTCGGAGTACCGCCGCTACGTGGCGGAGCAGCCTGGCCCGAAGATCGTCGTCGTTCAGGATCTGGACAAGCCGGCGGTGCTGGGCTCCTTCTGGGGGGAAGTCAACGCGAACACGCACCGCGCGCTTGGCTGCGTCGGCACGATCACCGACGGCGCCATCCGCGACGTGGATGAGATGACCAACGCCGGCTTCAAGGCTCTCGCCCGCCGGTTGTGCGTCGGGCATGCCCACACCTTTCCCGTAAGGTGGAACTGCGAGGTCGAGGTCTTCGGCCGCACGATTCAGCCGGGCCAACTGATCCACGCCGACAAGCACGGGTTTCTGGCGGTAGACCGCGACGAAGAGCCCGAGCTGCTGGAGGCGACTCGATTTATGGACACCAACGAGTGCGACACGGTCATCGCCGCCGCCCGATCCGGCGCGGGCCTATCGACCGAGTCGCTGCTGGAAAACCTCGCCAAGGCCGGCGCCGCCTTTCGCGACGCCACCCAGAAGCGCTTCTCCAAGGGCGGCGAGTGGTAGCAAGTGCCGCTTACTCCTCGCTGGCGGATTCGGGAATTGGAAACTCCGCCACCAGCCGCGTCCCCTCTGCCGGCTGCGAGTCGATCTGAAGCTTCCCGCCGTGCAGCTTCACCCGCTCCGTAATGCCGCGCAGCCCGAAGCTGCCGTGACGCTGCTCGTCGGGATCAAAACCGACACCCCAGTCTCGCACTTCCAGCCGCACGTGGCCGTCCTCCTCCCGGATGCTGATATACACCCGCTTCGACTGGCTGTGGCGTCGCACATTGGTGAGCGCCTCTTGGGCGATGCGGAAGACGACCGTCGACAGCCCGGGCTCGAGCCGTTCCAGCCGCTCGTCCGGGTCGTACTGGATATCGACGTCCTCCGGCCAGCGGATGTCGTGCAGCAGATAGCCTATGGCCGAAACGATGCCGCGCTCGTCCAGAATAGGCGGCCGCAATCCGCCGATCAATCGTCGCCCTTCCTCGATCGTGTTGTGCAGAAGCTGCCGTGCGCTCTTGAGCAACTCCTGGGCGGCGGTCGGATCGCCGTCCACGCGGAACTCGGCCGCTTCGAGTTGCATCTGCGCGGCGATCGCGTACTGCATGAGCCCGTCGTGGATTTCGTACGCCAGGATCCGCTGCTCCCGCTCTTGCTTGTCCAGTAGCTGCTTGAGTGTATTACGCTCCTTGCGGAGGATCTCGTTCGCCTGCGCCAGCTCGGCGGTGCGCTCGTGAACGCGGCGTTCCATCTCGTCGTGGGCGCGGCGCAGCGCGTCGTCCGCCTGCTTGCGCTCGGTGATGTCAACAGCCACCCCGAGCATGGCCGGACAGTCCGGCCCCACGGCCGTGAACGGTATCTTGCTGGTTTGCACGATGTGCATGCCACCGTGTACGTCGCTGAAGGGCTCCTCCGGGATGAACTTCGGGCGGCCGCTGTCGATCACTTCGCGATCGTCCGCCAAGTAACGATTGAGCTCGTCCCGGACGGCGTGAAAATCAGAATGCCGGGCCCCCAGCAGCCGCTCCGGCGTGGTACCGTAGTGCTCGGCCAGCGCGCGGTTGGCCAACAGAAACCGTCCGTCGCGGTCCTTGGCGAAGATCATGTGGGGCACCAGATCGATGATCTGGCGGAGCCGGGCTTCGCTTGTACGCAGGGCCTGCTCCGCCCGCATCCGCTCGGAGATGTCGAACACGCCCCCCTCGACGAACCGCAACGTGCCGTCTTCGTGAAAGACTCCCTGGCCCAGCGCTTCGACCCACCGCCATGAGCCGTCCTTGTGAAGCAGACGATAATTGATGTGGAACGGCTCGTGCCGGGCAAAGGCCGCCTTTCCCTCGTTGTGCACGCGCGTCTGGTCATCCGGGTGGACGAGTTGAGCGAAGGAGACTCGTTGCTCTAGGAAATCACCCGCCGTGTAGCCGGTTAAGTGCTCGACCGCGTCGTTCACAAAGTACGTGGTGTACTGCGAGTCGTCGGCGCAGAGGAAGACCACACCCGGCACATTCTCCGCCAGAATGCGGAAGATTTCGGATTCGTGCAGGTGCTCGTTCTGGTATGTCCGGGGCGACGACATGCTAGCGCATCCTTTAAACTGCCGGCACCGCACGTGCCGCTTGCCTCTCATCGTACCGGATGCGGCGGACCCATCCCAGTCGCCTGCCGCGGTAGGGGGACATCGTGTGCCGCGATTACCCGGCAGTTTGCGGCCGATTCGCCTTGGCACGCGGTGCGCCGTGGCACACAATGAACGGCGAGGGCGACTCTGCCCCGTCCGCAGGGCAGACGAGTGTTGCGGGCCGCCATGACTCTTCACTTTCGCGATGCTTCCTATGGACGGATTTCACCTCATCCGCGTCGGCTCGCTGGGCCAGGTCGGCCGCTTTGCGTCAGCCGACCAAGTGCGCTATCCTCGCGCCAGCGAAGTCGTTCTTCGCACGGCCCGAGGACTGGAACTGGGCGAAGTGCTGGCCCCGCCCGAGGGCCCCGCTCACGGTGCGGGGGAGGACGGCACGATTGTGCGAGCCATCACCGAACAGGACCGCCTGCTTCGCCAGCGGTTGGAGAAAAACCGCCACGCGGCGTTTCAAGCATGCGCTACGATGTTGGCCGATCGCAAGTTGCCGGCGACGCTGATCGATGTCGAGCATCTATTCGACGGTCAAAGCCTGATCTTCTATTTCCTCGGCGACGTGACGCCGGAGTTGGCCGCTTACACCAACGAGTTGGCCGAAGCGTATGAAGCCCAGGCCCAGTTCCGCCGCTTCACGGAAACGCTGACCGCCGGATGCGGACCGGATTGCGGAACAGGCGAACCCGGCGGCTGCACTTCTTGCGGCACCGGTTGTGCAATCGCCGGTGCGTGCGGCAGCGCCCGCCGCTAGAACTCAGCTCGGCAACACTATGCAGCCCCTGCCCACCATCGCCGAATTGGCAAGGCGTATCCGCGACCGATCGCTCAGCCCCACGACACTGGTCCAGCAGTGCCTGGCCCGAATCGACGCCTGGGAAGACCGGCTGCACGCGTGGGCATATTTGGATCGCGCGGCGGCGCTGACAACCGCGGACGAGCTGGCCGAGGAGGCACAAGCGGGCGAGTATCGCGGCCCGCTGCACGGCATTCCCATCGGCGTGAAGGATATCATCGACGTGGCCGGCATGCCGACCCGCGCTGGCTCACCGCTGTGCGAGGACGTTCCCGCCGCACACGATGCGACCGTGGTGGCGCGACTGCGCGCCGCCGGCGCGATCATTCTCGGCAAGACGGTCACTACGGAGTTTGCCTTCTTCACGCCGTCGGACACCGCCAATCCCTGGAGCCCTGAGCATACGCCCGGTGGGTCGAGCAGCGGATCGGCGGCCGCGGTCGCCAGCGGAATGTGCCTGGCGGCGCTGGCCACGCAGACCGGCGGATCGATCACCCGGCCCGCCAGCTATTGCGGCGTGCCAAGCTGCAAACCGACGTTTCGCGAGAACTATCGCGAGGGCCTCATGCTAGTGAGCCCTCGCCTGGATCATATCGGCGTGATCGGGCGGTGCGCGGCCGATCTGGGCACGATCGTGGCGGTGATGTTCGACGAGCAAGAGCTCGCCAATGGGAGCGACGTCGCAGGCCAGCCGCCGCGCATCGGACTCATTGAGAGCTACTTCATGGAGACGGCCGACGAGCCGACGCGCTCCGCGGTTCGAGCGGCTTTGGACCGGCTTCGCCGCGCCGGGGCAAGCTTTACCTTGACCTCGCTTCCGGACAGCTTTACGGAGCTGCACAAGATGCACCGCCGGATCATGCTGGTCGAGGCGGCCGCCAGCCACCGGGAGCGCTTCGCCGCGCACCGCGACCGCTACAGTTCGAGCCTGGCAGAAATGCTGGACGAGGGCCTGGCGACCTCGCAGGAGGCGTATCAGGTATCCGTGGCACACCAGCAGCGGTTCCGCGAGGAGATCGGCTCGTCGTTTGCCGGCGTGGACGTGCTGGTGACGCCAGCCACGCCCACCGCGGCGCCGGCCGATCGCGCCACCACCGGCGACCCGCGGTTCAATTCGCCGTGGTCGTACAGCGGGCTGCCGACGGTGAGTCTCCCCTGCGGCCTGGGGAGTGACCGGATGCCGGTGAGCTTGCAACTGGTGGCGCCGGCCGGCGGCGAGCAGCGCCTGCTGTCGATCGCCGCCTGGTGCGAGGAGCGGCTGTCGTTTTCGGAAGCGCCTCCACTGCTGTCCTAGTAGCAGTAGCTGAAGGACCCTATTCCTCCCCGAACTCCCCCAGCGAAGCGAGAAACTCGCTCATCTCGCCGGCGGCGTGCGAGTCGCCTTGGGTGCGCGCCTGTTCGATGCCGTCGCGCAGCGCCGCTCTGGCCTCTTCGACGCGTCCCAGTTTTGCGAGCTGCTGCCCCGTCATAAAGAACGCCGGCACGTACGGCGGATCATCGCGCATCAACGCCTGCAAGCCGGCCAGGCTAGCGTCGTGGTCGCCCTCCTTCGCCTGCTCCATGGCCAGCCCGTAGCGCAGGAACGTGTCGCCAGGATTGTCCGCCAGCATAGCCTCGATCTTTTCACGGCGAGAGGATGACACGTCGCGTGCTCCTTGTCGAAGGCGATAAAGCAAATCAGCCCTCGGCCGCGCTCGACCGAGGGCTGATTTGGCGAATTACCAATCGGGCCTACTTAGAAGTTGCCCGTGAATTTTACAACCGCGCCGGTCTTGCTGTCCGGTTCGGGCGCCTCGTTGAATACGGTGACGTACAGCGCGCCGTCGGTTCCGAAGATCATCGCGGCCGGCTTCTCAAGCGTGGCGATCCGCACTCCCTGAACGCCCTGCGTACCGTCTTCGGCCGTGATTTTTTCCAGGCGGAACAGCCCGCCCTGCGAGGTATCCATCCAGGCGAAGTCGGTCGTGTAGAGCCGTCCCGAGGGAGCGTACTCCAGCGCGGTGATATCAAACAGCCCTGTCTCCAGGTTAAGCAGCATCTCGCCGCTCTCGGGATGGTAGAACGTCAACAGGCTATCCTGCGGAACCGTGATCTCCCCCATCTGGCCGACCACAACGTGCGGACCGGTCGGGTTGATGGCGATCCCCACCGGGGCGTCGACCGAGGTCTTTTCCTTGGTGGCGATGAAGGTTTGGAGGTCGCTCAGCGATCCGTCCGCGATCGTGGCGCGCAGGACCCAGCCCTTGGTGTCATCGCCGTTGGAGGTGACGAACAGTGCGTTTTCGGTCGCAGCCAGATCGTAGAAGTTGCCTTCGCCGCTCTGCGACTGCTCGCCCGCTTCAATTGGCCCGAGCGACGTCTTCATCTGGTCGGCCGGGATCGCCGAGCCATCCTCCGGCAGCTCGTACACCCGGAGCAATTCCTGACCATCGACAAGTCCACCGCCGCCGACCACCAGCGTGTTCTTGCTGAGGAAGTGCAGGCCCAAGGGACCGATGTTGTACATGGGCCCCTTGCCGTAGACGTCCTGCGGAAATCCGGTGATGACCTCGGTTACCTGGCTCGGATCGGCCGGGTCGAACTTGATCACCCGCAGCGCCCCGCTGTCGGAGACGAAGATGTGCCCCGTCTCCGGCTGGATAGCGATGCCGCTGGGATTCACCAGGTCGGAGACCACGGTGGTCATTTCGACGTTCTCGGCCGTGGCGATATCGGCGGCCGCGGCGTCTTGCGCGGGCGGCTGTTCTTGGGCGGGGGCTTCGTCTTGCGGTTGGGCTTCCTCTTGGGCTTCCTCTTGGACGGGGGCTTCCTCTTGGACGGGGGCCTCGTCTTGCGGCTGTGCTTCGTCTTGCGCCTGCGCGTCGTCCTGTGCTTCAGCCTCTTGGGCATCCTGCTCCTGTTGCGCAATGACGCCGCCGACGGCGGTACAAAGGATCGCCAAGGCAGCCAGGCAGCTCATCAATTTCATAGATCGTTCTCCCGTTAGGCGTGATGAAGTTTTGGTGGGAACGCAGAGGCGGACGTTGAAGATAACCCACGCACGCTATTCCGGCAACTTTGGCGGCTCAAAGTCCGGATAGCTGGGGCTCGCGAGCCCCTCTTTGAGGAAGCTCACCAAGTCCGCCTTTTGCTGGTCCGTCAAGCTGAGCTGCTTGATTTCCTCGTCTAGATAGGGGTTCGGCACGCCGCCCTTGTCGTAGTAGTCCACGACCTCCTCGAGCGTCGCCAGTCGGCCGTCGTGCATGTACGGCGCGGTGCGGGCGATTTCCCGCAGGGTGGGCGTTTTGAACGAACCGGTGTCGCCCTTGAGAGATGAAATGGCGAATCGCCCATGGTCGGGCTCATCATCGTCCATGCCTAGCCCGATGTTGTGAAAGCCGCCGTCGGTGAAGTTCGGACCGGCGTGGCACGCGCTGCATTGGGCTTTATTGAAGAAGACGTCCCTGCCGCGCTCGGCCGCCTCGGAAAGCGTGTCCTCGTCGCCAGCCTCGTATCGGTCGAACGGGGCATCGCCGGAAAGGATTGTCCGCTCGAAAGCCCCAATCGCCTTGGCGATTCCTTCTTCGGTGACGTCGGTGCCGAACACTTCCTGAAACTGCGTGCGATAGCCTTCGATCTTGTTGAGCTTCTCGACCAACTCAGGAAGCTTCATGTCCATCTCGATTGGGTTTTCGATCGGCCCGAGCGCCTGGCCTTCGACGTGCTGCGCGCGACCGTCCCAAAATTGGAAGTATTGGTAGCCGGCGTTGATGATCGTCGGCGCGCTGCGACCGCCTACCTGATCGCGCACTCCGGTGGCGAAGCGCTCGCCGTTGGACCAGCCCTTGGCGGGATCGTGGCAACTGGCGCAACTGACGGTGTTGTCGCCTGAGAGGCGGGTATCGAAGTAGAGCTGCTTGCCCAGCTCGATCTTCGCCTCGGTCAGAGGGTTGTCCGAGGGAAGGCGCATTTTGTCCAGCCCCACTGGGATCGCTAGCTGATATTCGTCGGCCGCCAGTGGCGAACGAGCCACCAGCGCCGCCAGAGCGATGATAATGAAGGTGCTGCAGCGCATCTCGTGTCCCCTTTTTGCTGCGAAAAACGGCATGATTTCGTGGCTTGGCCGTTCGCCCATTGTCATTGATGCACCAGCCGTTGGCAAGCCGCGGGGAAGAATACAGGCAGTTCCGCTGGCAAGGGAAGGCGTGCCAAGCCCCCGGGGCGATTGTCGGCGAATTCAAGGCACACGGCTGGCGAGGATTGCCCTGGCGGCGCCGTCGATGTTGGCCAGCAGCAAGGTGGCCGCAGCATCGCCCCGAGGCCTGAGCTGACGGCGGAGTGTTTCCGGTTTGATCGGGACGCCGCGCTTTTTGATCTCCAGTCGCCCGATGCCGCATTCGGCCAGCCACCGGCGCAGCCGCTTCACATCGAGTCGATCGACTTCGACCACCTCGAACAGCGTCAATGCCGCATCCTGCGGCGGACGTTCGGACGTCAAATACGAGCCGCGCGGCGTGAGCGATTCCAGATTGTGCTGCGCGGCCAATGCTCCGGCCAAGCCGGCGGCGAGCACGGCGGCGTGCGGCTCGCAGACGTAGCGACCGACATGCGTGGTCCGCGGCGCGACGATACTCGCATCGCAGCAGAACGTCCGCACCACCTCGCCTTCGGAGTCGAGCAGCGTCACTCGACGGCGGCCCGGCTCGGTGGCAAGTTCACCAAACCAGGCGACTAGCTGCTTGCATTCGCCTCCGCGGCCGATCCACTCCGACTCGGCCCGATCTCGCCAGGCGGCAGGCAAATCCGCCGCCGGGGCAAGCTTGATCGCGGCATTGCGATTGCGCGCGATCAGGCGGTCGAGCTCTTGCTCCGGCGGATCGTGCAGTTCGATACGCGTGGTACAGCGACCCTGTGAGCGGCGATCGGGGTCGATGTGCCATGCCGCCGTGTCGGCGGCGCTGTTCACGTCGACTTCATCCACGTGGGCGCGGTTGCTGATTGACTGGTTCGCTGTCGCTACGACCGCCAGATTCGCTTGCGCAAACACGGCCAGTTCTGCCGAACGATCGACGCCCCGCACCGGACCGCGGCCGGCGAGCCCGCACAGATCGCCGCCAATGCCGCAGCACAGATCGGCGACAAGCTGGCCGCCGGGGAACCGCCCGGCTTTGTACGAGGCGATGGCGTCGTCGGTCGCCTGTTCCAATCCGCGGGAGGTGAAGTACGTCCGCTCCGCGTGGCGAAATTTCTCTCTTGCGCGGCGGCGCAGGCCGACCTGCTCCAACAACAGGTGGGTCCGCGCTGCCGAGAGCTGCCGTCGCAAGGCCGCAGCCCGGCGGTGCAGCGGCTGGTCGTCGTCAGCCACTTCCTCCAGCAGCCGAGCGGCCTCGGCCCCGGTGAGCCAGAGTTAGTCGTCCAGTTCGGCCATCTTCCCAGTGAGGCGGCAGCAGGGCAGAGCACAGGTACGGCAAACGCTGCGCATTGTAACGATTTTCTACCAATGCGACCTGATCCACGGCGTGCCTATGCGGCCTGTGCCGCTGGTAGCCGTTGGGTAAGCAGCGTGGACGCCGGCGGCCAGCGGGCAGGGCATGGGCTAGGGCGGCCGATGAAGTGAGTAGAGGTAGTGCTTTCGTGAGAAGCGTTGGCCCGCTCCTGGTGGGAGCGAGCTTCGGGAAAACCTCTTCCTAGCCCTCTCCCACAGGGAGAGGTGACAAGCGCGACCGCGGATTTGATTCGCCAACCCCCAGTCGTTGACGACCATGTTTCCTCGCCCTCTCATGTTCCTGCTCTTGCTCGGCGCGGCAGTCGGTACGCCGTACATGATGAGCAAAGGCCCGAAGCTGTCGGAATTGTCTTGGCCAATTGGCGGTAGCGAAGCGGAAGCCGGTAACGAGCTATCTGAGGAAGCCGCCGCGTCGCTGGAAGACTCGGAGTCGGCCGATGGAAGATCGACCGGCGAGCCACGGGTGATCCAGCCCAGCGACATCCCGCTGGAGGGATTTCCGGCATACGACCTGGCCGAAGTGTTGCGAATGGACGTCGACCCGGCCTGGGTGTACCAGCGGTGGTCGCGCAAGTCGACGGCGCTGGCGGAGCTCGACCTGTACGGCGTGCGAGTGCCGCTGGTCACCGGCACTCAGGTGGACGATCTGGCCGGCTCGTTGACGTACTACTTCGACGTGGACAACAAGGTGCAGCGGATTTCCTTTCGTGGCCGCACCGGCGACGCGCGGAAGTTGATCGCGCTGGTTACTAAGCGGTATGACTTCCGTCCGCAGCAGCCCGACATGCCGGGCGAGTATCTCTACCAGGTCCGCTGGAACGGCAAGCCCACCAGCGAGCTGCGCATTCGTCCGATGCCCGTGCTCTGGGCCAGCGCACCGCACACCAGCTTTCAGGTAGAACTGGAACTGGCGCGACCCGGCAGCTCGACGTTTCTGACGCGGCCTGAGCCGCAAATCGGCCTGGCGGAGCCGACGACCGAGCGGCAGTAGCGGCGCGGGTGGCGCTGGGTGCGGGGGCGATTTTCTTCGATAGGTGAAGGCACTGCTGGCTTAGGCAGCAGAGGCACACTTGCATCGGCGCGCGCCGCAGCATTGTTGACGCGGCAAGGGCGGGCTTTCATGCTAAAGGTCCGCACGTGACGGCGGATTTCGTGCCAAGTTGCACTTTCGCCGGCGTGCTGCTCGGAACGCCTCGCTTTGCCGGAGACACGGTCCTTATGCGAATCTTCACCGCGACGCTGCTCGGCTTTTTTCTAATTGCGGCTGGCGCCGATCGCGGGGCTGCCCAACCGCCGTCGCAGCCGAATGTTCTGTTTGTATTCGCTGACGATTGGGGCCGCCAGGCGAGTGCTTATGCGAAGCTAGATGGCCGGGGCGGCATCAACGACGCTGTGAGCACGCCCGCCTTCGATCGGGTGGCCGGCGAGGGCGTGCTGTTCCGCAATGCGTTTGTGAATGCACCGTCCTGCACGCCGTGCCGCAGTTCATTGCTCTCGGGCCAGTACTTCTGGCGGACCGGACGCGGGGCCATTCTGCAAGGGGCCAGGTGGGACTCCGAGATTCCGAGTTGGCCGCTGCTGTTGAATGACGCCGGGTGTCACATCGGCAAGAGCTGGAAAGTGTGGAGCCCCGGCGCGCCGGTCGATGCCCCCTATGGCCGGCAGCGGTTCGCCTATCAACAGGCGGGCGGGCGGATTAATCGCTTCTCGCAGAGTGCCACGCGATTGGTCGAGCGCGGCAACTCCGTGCAGCAGGCGAAAGAACAAGTGCTGGCCGAAGTGCGGGCGAACTTCCAGGACTTCCTGGACGCTCGCCAGGGTGACGCTCCCTTCTGCTATTGGTTCGGGCCGACGAATGTGCACCGCAAATGGGTACGCGGATCCGGCAAGGCGCTGTGGGATATCGATCCGGACTTGCTGGAAGGAAAGCTGCCGCCGTTCTTGCCCGACGTGCCGGCGGTCCGCGAAGACCTGGCCGACTATCTTGGCGAGATTCAGGCGATGGACGCGGCGCTGGGCGTGCTGCTGGAAGTGCTGCGGGCGTCGGGCGAGTACGAGGATACGCTTGTCGTCGTCAGCGGCGATCATGGGCCGCCGGGCTTCCCGCACGGCAAGTGCAATCTGTACGACTTCGGAACCCGCGTTGCCCTGGCGATCGCCGGACCAGGTGTGCAGGGCGGGCGCGTGGTGGACGACTTCGTCAGCCTGCCGGACCTCGCGCCGACATTTCTGGAAGCCGGAGACGTCGCGGTGCCCGACGTGATGACCGCCCGGAGCCTATGGCCGGTGTTAAGCTCCGATGAAGAGGGCCTGGTCGATCCGGAGCGGACGTGGGTGCTCGCCGGGCGCGAGCGGCACGTCGAGATGGCTCGCGCAGGCAACCTGCCGTATCCGCAGCGGGCGATCCGCACGGCAGATCATCTGTTCGTGATTAACTTCCGGCCGGAGCGATATCCGCTGGGCGATCCGTACAACCTCGACGGCGACAATCCGCCGACCACCGAGGAGCTGACTGAGACGACCTTCGTAACACTGCCGGACGAGGACGCCGGGCCGACGAAGGCCTGGATCGTCAACCATCGCGACGATCCGGAGTGGAAGCACATCTTCGAGCACGCCTACGGCAAGCGGCCGCGCGAGGAGCTGTTCGATCTGCGAAACGATCCGCACCAGATGGACAACGTGGCGGCCGATCCGGCTTACGCAGAGGTCGCGGCGGACCTGCGGAAGCGCCTGCTGGACGAACTGGAGCGTTCCGGTGATCCGCGGCTGATCGACGACGGCAAGTACTTCGAGACGCCGCCTCTGGCCGGCCCACTGCCGGACGACGTGCCGCAACCCAACCGCCAGCGCCGGCGGTGAGACGTCGACGACGGGGCGTCAATTGGCTGCACAGAGACCTCAGACGACGCGCTTACTCTACCGCGTCAGGACGGATGGCCGTCCTACAGTGACCAGGGGCTGCGCATCTTGGGAGTGAGAAGCGCGCTGGCCTCGTCATCGTCCTGTATGTGCTCGGAAGCGGGGTCCCAACGGAACTTGCGTCCGGTCAGCATGGCGATGTTGTTCAGATGGCAGATGGAACCGGTGCGATGACCGGCTTCGGCGGGTGCGACCGGCTGCTGGCGGCTTTTGACGCTGTCGAGGAAGTTGCGATGGTGACCCGGGCTGCGGCCCAGGTGAATCTCGTCCTCGCCGATCTTCTCTTCCAAAAGCGATGCCGGGTCGGCTTCCAGTTGCGCGCCGTGAATGTGTATGAACAGCGATCCGTCGCTGCCTTCGAACTTCAGCCCGCGCGGTCCCTCGTTCGCCCCGATCATTTTCAGACCATTGGCGTACGTGTTGACGAACTGATAGTCCATGAAGGCGTCGTACAAGCTGGTCTTCGAGCGCGTGCCGGTGGCCTCAATCTCGACCGGGCCGGTGTCGTCCATGCCGGCGCCGAGCTGCGCCAGGTCGATGATGTGAGCGCCGCGGTCGGTCATCTCACCGCCGCCGTAGTTGAGGATGAACCGCCACCAGAAGTGGCACCGCTTCTCCGTATAGGGAACCTGTGGCGTGTGGCCCAGCCAGAAGTCGTAGTCGAATCCCTCGGGCACGGGCATTTCCGGAGGTACGCCGGTGATTTGGCGGACCTGCTCGTGATGCGAGTCGCTGCAGGGCAAATTGATGCGGATCGTGTGCAGCTTACCCAACCGCCCGTTGCGGACCAGTTCGCAGGCGAAGCGGGCGTTATCGCCGGAGCGCTCATGACTGCCGGTCTGCAGCACGCGATTGTTCTTTTTCACGGCATCGCAGATGGCGCGGCCTTCGCCGACTGAATTGGCAAGCGGCTTCTCGCAGTAAATGTCCTTGCCTGCGTTGGCTGCGGCGACCGACGCCAGGGCGTGCCAGTGGTCGGGCGTCGATACGCACACCGCGTCGATGTCCTCCCGCGCCACCAGTTCGCGGAAATCCTTCGTCGCGGCGCAGTCCTGGTTGCCGTACTGCTTATTGACGATCTCCCGGGCTCCGTTGAGATGACGTGCGTCGACATCGCACACGGCGACCATTTGCACGTCGCCGTTGCCCATGAAGGCTTGCATGTTGTGGACGCCCTTGCCGCCGGTGCCGATGCAGCCCATGACGATGCGGTCGCTCGGTGCGGTGGCGCCCGCTTGTCCCAGCGCCGAAGCCGGAACGAAGTAGGGAACCGCCAGCGCCCCGGCGGAAACAGCGGCAGCGTGCTTGAGGAATTCGCGCCGCGTCGAACGGTTCAGCTTGCTCACTGCTGCACTCCTGCCGGGAATGAATCGGTGGGAAGGATGCCCCGAGGGTTGCAGACAATCGTAACTGCCGCGGCGAGCCACGGCAACTATTTCTGCGTCGTGGCCCGGTTGACTCCAAGGGCTAGCGGCGGTCATTCGTCCCGAAGCGCCGTGCCGGCCGCATGGGCGCGCAGCGACCACAGATTCCACTCCGCCTCGATGCGGCGTCGGGCCGCGTCCCAGGCGCTTTCGTCGCGGCCGTCGCGGCTGCCCCCCCGGTCGAGGAGGGTTTGGTACAGCTCCAATGCCCGGCCGGCGCAGCGAGGCAACGAGAAGTCTTCGGCGGTCTTCAGTGCGGCCTGCGATAACTGCCGGCGCTGTGCGTCGCTGCGCGTGGCGTACCAATCGAGCGCGCTGACGAACGCATCCGGTTCGGGGGTGTCGAGCAAGCGGCCGTTGTGCTCGTCGCGTACCACTTCGCGGCAGCCGGGCGCATCGAGCGAGATGACCGGCACGCCGCAGGCCATCGCTTCGGCCAGCACGATGCCTTGCGTTTCGGACGTCGACGCGAAGGCGAACACGTCCATGGCATGGTAGGCGTCGACCAGCTCCTGCCCTTGCTGTACGCCCGCCATGTGCAGTCGGTCGGTGACCTGATGGCGATCGAAGACGTCGGCGATCTCCTTCTGGGAAGGTCCCGCCCCGACGACAAGGAAATGGCACCGCGGATCGCTACGGAGGTACGTTGCCGCGGCAGTCGCCAGCAGCGGTAGGTTCTTCTCCGGCGCCAGCCGGCCGACGTGTCCGATCACCAGGGCGTCGTTCGGAATCCGCTTCTTCTCGCGAACGCCGCGACCGGATCCGGCGGCGAAGCGCTCGGTGTCGATGCCGGTCGGCACGACTTCCACCGGAGTCGTCACGCCGCGCTCGCGAATCATCTCGGCCACGCTCTCGCTGGGGGCGAAGACCATCGCACACAGGTTCGCATAGCCGGTGGACAGATCGACCACGAAACGCGCCAGTGCCGGCGAGTCGCCCGGTACGTAGTGCGTGTAGCGCTCGTACATGGTGTGATGCGTGAAGACCAGCGGGGCATCCCAACTGGCGGCCAGGCGCAGCGCGGCGTCGCCCAGCAAAAACGGATGATGCGAGTGGACTACTTCGGGCGGCGTGTCTTTCAGCCAGGTGGAAAGCAGCCCCGGCACGGGCAGCCGCACGGAGAAGTCGCTGCCGTTGAAATGCTGAATGGCCGGCACCCGCAGCACGTGCGGCTCGTCTTCGGTTTCTTCCGCGAACTCCGGCGCGACGACCGACACGTCGTGCCCTTGCCCGCGGCAGGCGGCCGCCAACGACTTGACGGAGCAAGCCACCCCACCCACGTGCGGGGCATACGTGTTGGTCAGCATAATGATGCGCATGTCGCCTGACGCGCGTCACGAATGGCGATGGGGCTCGTGCGCTTCATGCTACTGCCGCGGTCGGCGCCGAAGTCGTCGCGCGTTTCTCCCGAAGAGTGACGCCAACCGTCGCGGGCGAGTCGCTACCGCTACGGAGTTATTGCCCGCAACACGTTGCGTACCGGCTGTCCACTGACGTAGACCTTCGGTCGCACCGTCACCGCCCGGTAACGCGCCACGGTCGGTACCGTCGTCACCGGCCTGTACGCCACCACGGGCGAATACGAGGTCACCACGGGCGAATATGAGGTCGCCACGGGCGAATATGTGGTCACCACCGGAGAGTACGACGTCACGACCGGAGAATACGACGTCACCACCGGAGAGTACGACGTCACCACCGGAGAGTACGCAGTGACGGGTCGATACGTCTGCACCACCGGGCTATAGGACGTTACCGGCGAGTACGCCGTCACGGCCGTTGAAGTCACCGAGGGCGTGTAGTACGACACCGCCGGTGCGGAATATTGCACTACCGGAGAGTACGCGGTGACTACCGGGCTAGAGACTACGACTTGCGCCTGGGCCGATCCGGCGAACCATGTGACCAAGGCAATTGCCGTCACACCTGCTATTAATCGACGGTTCATCTTTTAAGCTCCTTGCAGAAGTTGCGTTGCTTCTCGATGGCGCGGGGAGTTGTGTCGCTGGAGGAGCACCGCTCGGCGCTGTCGGTATAGTTTCACTCACTTGCCCGCAATCGTTGCAGCACTCGGGCCACGACGATTCCGGAGACTTGAATGCCTCGCTCCGCTAACATCTCGACCACCTCATTGGCCGTTGCCCCCGGTTGTCTTTCCGCCATTGTACGAACCAAGGAAGCCTTGTCCAACTTGCGGCGGGACTTGATCCACGGTGGCGGCGATACTTCGTTTTCTGGTGGTGGTCCGCTGATGTTCATGCACACTGATTATGGCAAACCGAGTGCCGTGGGCGCAAATCCGTTTTCCACAAGGTTTCTCTATACTACCCAGGATGTTGCACGGAAGCCCGGTGGCACTGCCGAAGTCTTTGTCGACCCTTTTAGGCTCCGCTTACTTCTTGGCGAACTCGCGCCAGCGGCCGTGACGGCGCGTGCGTGCTCGCGACAAACTGGCCACAGCGATACGGATCTGACGCAGTTCCGCCACCGTGGGGGAAATCACACGCTGCGCAGGCAAGAGGAAGTGACCGAAGTCGAATTGGAGTGGTCGCCGGCGGCGTATCATCGGAAGTGCTCCTTACCCATACCGCGCCATGACGCGGTCGACCACGCGTGGCGCAACGGAGTTCAGCGCCAGCAGCCAGCGGCCTCGTCCGCTGGGAACGATCTCCCGCTTGCCGCGGCGAATGGCGCGGAGCGTCGCCTTGGCCACTTCGGCGGGCGAAGCGGCCGGTTGCTCCGGCCAAGGCGTGTTCTCGCCCGTTTCGGTTCGCCCGCTGCGGTCGTGCAGTTCGGTAGCGGTTGAGCCGGGACTGACGACGATTACGTCGATCCCCAATCGGCCAAATTCCGCTCGAAGCGATTCGCTCAGCCCTTGCAGTGCGAACTTGCTCGCGCAATATTCGCTTCGCCTGGGGATGGCGCGGTGGCCAAGAATGGAGCCGACGTTTACGATCGCCGGTTGACGGCCTTCGCGCAACAGCGGAAGTGCCGCGCGGATGAGTTCAGCCGCTGCGAAAAAGTTGATCTCCATCACGCGGCGCAGATCGTCGGGCGTGGAATCCTCGAAGCGGCCGACCGCGGTCGCGCCGGCGTTATTGACCAGCAAGTCCAGGCCGCCCAGTTTCGACCGGGCCAGTTCGATGAGCTGTTGCCTCACGTCCGGATCGGTCAGATCGCCGGCGAGCGTTTCGACGGTGCGCGACTTGCCGCGAAGTTCCTCGGCCAGTTCTGTTAGCCGCTCTTCGCGCCGGGCGACAACCAGCAGATGCGCACCGGCGGCGGCGAGCTGCCGGGCAATTTCCCGGCCGATGCCGCTGGAGGCTCCCGTTACTATCGCCCGGCTGCCGTCGATGCTTCGCTTGGCCATGGCACTATTAGGCGACGTCTTCCACCGGGGCGGAAGCGCTACCGCTAGAGTCGGCGGCAGTCCAGCCACCCACTACGTGCGTGCGCACAACGACTTCGTCATCGCGGAGCCTGCCGACGTATGCCTCGGGCATGCGGCAGTGGACGATCACGCGATCGCCGCGATAACGACGCGAGAGGATTTCACCATTGGCGGCCAAGTAGGCCAGCAGCTTGCCGTTGTCGACACCCATCTCGACGTCGATGTCCTTAAAGCCCCGGCTGAGCGCCGAGGCGACCGTCTGCGCGAGCTTGCCGATCCCCTGCCTTGCCCGGGCGCTGATCGGCACCGAGTGCGGATACCGGCTCATCAAGGCTTCCAGCCGGCTCGGGTCGGGTAGCTGATCGACCTTGTTGAGCACCAGCAGCGTATCCTTTTCGTCGATGCCAAGCTCTTCCAGCACGTGATAGACGGCCGAGATCTGGTGGAACACGTCGGGATTGCTGGTATCGGCCACGTGCAACAGCAGATCCGCCTGCCGCGCTTCTTCCAGCGTGGCGCGGAAGCTGGCGATCAATTGGTGAGGCAGGTCGCGGATGAAGCCGACCGTGTCGCTCAACAGCACGGGTCCCCAGCTCGGCAACTGCCAACGACGGGTGCGGGTGTCGAGCGTGGCGAACAGCTTGTCCTCGATTTTCGTCTCGGCGCCGGTGAGCGTGCGCAGCAACGTGCTCTTGCCGGCGTTGGTGTAGCCGACCAGCGAGACGGTCATGTGATCGCTGCGGGCGGCGACTTGCCGCTCTTTGCGCTGCTCGATCGTCTTGAGTTCGCGCCGCAGATCGGTGATGCGCTTCTCGACGAGCCGGCGGTCGACTTCGAGCTGCTTTTCACCCGGCCCACGCATGCCGATGCCCATCTTCAGCCGGGACAAGTGGGACCACATCTGCTTGAGGCGCGGCAGCGAGTACTCAAGCTGGGCCAGTTCGACCGCCAAGCGAGCCTCGTGCGTTTGCGCACGGCTGGCAAAGATGTCGAGAATCACCTCGGTCCGATCGAGGACCTTGGCATTGAGGGCTTTCTCGAGATTGCGGGTTTGGGCCGGAGAGAGATCGTTGTCGAACAACACCACGTCCGCGTCGTGCGCGCTCACGACTCCTTGCAGTTCTTCCAGCTTGCCCTTGCCGATGTAGGTGGTGCGGTCGGGCACTTGCCGCCGCTGGAGCAGTTCTCCGACCACGCGAGCTCCGGCGGTGCGTGCCAAGCCTCGCAACTCGTCGAGGGGGTCGTCGACCGGCACCGCCTTTGGCAGAAGAACGCCTACGAGTACCGCCGCCTCGCGAGCGACGCCGTCAGCCCGATTCAGTTCGTACACGATAAGCCGGGTCCTCCTGTGCAGGTGTCGAGGAAAAAAGCTTCCTCTATTTACAAATATAACGTCGTGGATCTTCGCTACTAGCGAATTCGTCGTATCTTCAATCTGACTAACAGCTTGCACTGAGTCGGACAGGTCAGCGGCTGCCGGGCTGAGGCACGGATGCGTTGGCAACCTTTTTCAACGCGCTCTTCAGGGGGGGCCCCATGTTCGTTGAAGAATGCACCGTCCCTATGCTGTTTTTGCAGGGCGAATCCCATTCTTTTTGCAACACCTCCCTTTTTGAACTGTTACGAAACTCCGCTGCCTGCCGGTCGCACCTCCTGCGGAAATCTACCGTGCTGAAGAAGCAATGTTAGTGCAAAAACACCTGCCGATTCCGATCGCCGCCAGCTTCCCGGTGCGGGTGGCACTGCCGTGCAAGTCCCGATATCCAGCGAATAGCCGCCGAAATCGCCGTTTCCTATTGTAGGCGCCGACCCATGAAAAGCAAGTCATTTTTTGTACTGTATTCCTCAGCCGTCGACGAGCCCGTTCGACGCCCCCTGGGCGCTACTGATTAGACGGACCGGCCCGCGATTCGGTTCACCGCTGCTGGCCTGCATCCGCAGAGTACACCGGCTGGCCACGGAGCCAGACCTCGCGGACGCGAGAGACCTGATCCAGCAGCAGCTCGTGGGGCTCCTCCCCCCTGCCCTGCGGGAGTCCGACGACGGTGAGATTCGCCCAGTTGCCCGGCCGCAGCGTTCCGGCGGCGTCACCCTGCCCGAGCGCGACGGCGCCGGCCCGCGTGCCCAGGGCAAGTAAGTCGTGAGGTCTTACGTCCGGGTGGTGCGCGGCGAGCCAGCGCAGCTCCGACCAAAGGCTCAGATCGGGGTTAGACGCCCGGCTGTCGGTGCCTACCGCCACGTTGACGCCCAGCGCCAGCGCTTTGGCCAGTGGATAGCGCTGATGGTCGAAGTACGCGTGCGTTCGCGGGCAGTAGATGAGCGACATGCGGTTACGCTGTGCGGCGAGCAACTCCAGCTCTTCGTTGTCGAGATAGTTGCCATGAATAACGAGCACGTGTTTGGCCGCGGCGAGACGCTTTAGGTAGTCGAGCGGCCGCGAGCCGCGCGGGATCGCGCCCTCATCCCACATGCTTCGCTCCTGGAGCAGCTCTTGAAACGGACCGTCACCGTCGCGCAGCAGGCGCAATTCCTCGGGCGATTCGGCCAAGTGAAACGCGATGGGGATCTTCCGCTGGACCGACAGCTCCGCCAGGCGCGAGACCAGCTCCGGATGCACGGTATACGGTGCATGGGGACAGAGGCCGTGCGCCAGTTGCGGCGGTGCGTCGGGTGCATCGAGTTTTTCCAACACGGCTGTCAGCGCCGACTGCCAGCGCAATCCGGAAAAGCCGATCACCTCCAGCAGCGCCACCACGGCCGCAGAGCGGGCGCCCGATGCGTAGTCGGAGAATTGCCCGCAAGCGATCTCGCCGATCGTTGTCGCTCCGCCCGCCAGGCACTCCGCCAGCCCCCGGGCGATGGCCGCCGAAGGCACGGCTGGACGAGCCAGCCGCGGCACCCGGCGCGAGCGATGGGCGATGACCAGGCGAATCCAATCCGGCAGCGGCATGCCGCGCGTGCCTAGCGGCCGATCGAGATCGCTGAATTCCAGATGCGCGTGGGCGTTGACCAGGCCCGGCAGAATGGCCGCCTGCCCGAGGGCACGGGGCGTCGTGGAGAAGACATTTTCCCCCACCGCCACGATCCGCTTACCCTCAACGCAGACGACGGCATCCTCCAGCGGCGCGGCGTCCACCGGAAAGACATATCGGGCTCGCAGGGCACAGCGATTCATCACCGCTGGAGCATAACACGGAGGAGGGATGCGGGGACAGCAGTCTGGCCCCAGCCCTTTCGGGCCTAAACCACTTCGGATGGCGAACTCGCCGACTGGTGGTCGAGAACTTCCTGGAACTGTTCCTCGCTCGACTTCTGGTAGGGGAGCCGTCGGAACCAGACGAGCAGGCCGCAGGCTGCCACCAGGCAAATGACCGTCACCGGCCACTTGTAGACGCCGCCTCCGTCTTCGACGGCCAGGCTCTGCAGCCACCCCAGCGGCGGATATCGCTCGGCGAGCGCGGGTTGCTTGGAGGCGGCATCCAGCAGGATCATCAGACCGTTATGCGTCATGTGCATCAGGATGCACGCCAACAGGCTGCCGCTCTGGATCGCCACGAAGGCCAGCACAGCGCCGGTCAGCGTGGCGGTGATCGATTGCTGCAGGATCGGGTGGGCCAGCCCGAAACCGATGGCGCTGATGGCGATCGCCCAGCTCTTGTGACCGATGTGCCGCAGACCGGAGAGGATGAAGCCGCGGAAGGCGATTTCCTCGCACAGCGCCGGCAGCACTGCGATCAACAGCAGCGTCCACCACAGGGACGGGGCCTGATCGAGCAACTCGGAGATGCGGCCGATCTGCGTTTCGATCTCCTTGCCCGGCGGGTAAAGTTGCTGCACGTACTCACTCAGTTGCAAAACCACCGGGTGCAGAAACACCGCCAAGAGCACGGCCGCCGGCACCGTTGTCCATTTTACGGGGCGGCGCATCAGCAGCGTCTGGCGCGGACTGCTGGTGAGCAGGATAGTCATCAACAGGGCCGGAAGCGCGATCACCACGACCTGCGAGACGAAGGTCAGCGCCGCCAGGTCGTTGAAGTTCTCCGGCGGGCGCAAGGCGAGGTTCATGAAAAACTGGATCATGAAGATCAGCAGGATGCAGCAGAACGCCTCGGCGATGCTCGGCGTAGGCCCGCGGTCGCGCATCAGCCGCCGCAGCCAGAGGCCCAAGTCGAGACGTTCGCTCTCGCGGAACAGCACGCTCTCCGAATTGAACTGGTCGACCGCCCAGCGGATGGCAAACAGGCAGCAGGTGAGCGTCACCGCGACCACCGGCAGAACAAACGGCAGCGCCTGCATGGTGTTGCCTTCGAGCATTGTGCGCAATAGCAGCACCACTCCGGTGATGGGGATCAGGCTGTTGCCGAGATTCAGCTCGACGCCCGGGGCCATCGGCATCACCATCAGCGGCATGGTGATCAGCAGCAGCGGCATCAGGTAATACTGCCCCTCTTTCGTGCTGCGGGCAAAAGCCGCCAGCGCGAGGCACAGGGCGCTGAACAGAGCCGAAACCGGAATCAAAGCGAGAAGCAGCCACAGGGCGGCCGAGGGCGGCGGCGCCGCGAGAGGGGCGCCCGAGCCGAGGGTGCCAAGTCGGTTGAGCTGCGCCAGGATGAACGTCCCGGTGAGTGCCATGCTGGCCAGGTTCAATACGGCCGTGGCGATGCTGAAGCTCATCACTGTCAGCAGCTTTCCCCAGACGATCTCGACGCGTTCGGCGGGGCTGCTGAGCAGGGTTTCGAGCGTTCCGCGTTCCTTCTCGCCGGCGCACAGGTCGACCGCCGGATAAAATGCGCCGGTCAGTGCCCAAATCAAGAGCACAAACGGCAGCAGCTTGGACCACATGGCCGCGTCGCGGTGCCCCTTTTCCGCCAGGTCCTGCCGATCGAATTGAAACGGCTTGACCACCCGTGGCGGGACATTCGTCACCTCCAGATTCTGCTCGACGATCTGTTGTTCCCAGACGTGCAGCACGCTGGTGACGCGGGCGTGGGCGATCTGCGATTTCTCGCTGGCGGTGTTGTGAAAGATGAGCGGATCAACCGGCTCGACCGCGGCGAGTTCTGGCGGGGTGTCCGGATCTTCAGCATCTTCCTCATTGAGGAGCTGATCGCGGAATCGCTCCATCCGCTCGCCAAATCCCGGCGGGAAGTAGAGCAGCAGGTGGTATTCGCCTTCCTGCACGAGCTGCCGGGCCTGCTCCAGCGTGAGGGCAGCTCGATTCCCCTCGGCTTGAGGGCCGACGCCGAAGTCGAGCTGCAACAGGTCGACCTCTTGCGTTTCCTCCGGAGCGAACATCTCCATCGAAAAGCGGCTGTCGTCAAACAGCGGCGGGAAACCCTCCAGCTCGTCCAGCTCGGACTCGCCCAGCACCAGCACTTTGGTCGGGTGCTCGCGCATGAACTGGGTGATCTGAAAGAAACTCATCCCAATCAAGGGATACAGCAGCAGCGGCACCACGACGATCATAATCAGCGTGCGCCGATCGCGAAGCTGATCGCGAATCTCGCGCGAGAGGATCAGTCGAACGTTGAGCCAATTCATCGGTGACGGTACTGCTGGCGTTTGCGCGGGCGGATTAGACGGTGGTGGGCGACGGCGGAGCCGGATTTCGCGCTTGGTCGTATTGGGAGATCAACTGAAAGAACAGCTCTTCCAGGTCACGCTCCTCGTGCCGGTCGCGAAGCATTTCAAGCTCGCCCTCGGCCAGGATGCGGCCGCGGTGCATGATCGCGATCCGATCGCACAACCGTTCCGCCTCGCGCATGATGTGCGTCGAGAAAATGATGCACTTGCCCTGCTCGCGCAGCTCGGCAACGGTCTTCAGCAGCGCGCGGGCGACCAGCACATCCAGGCCCGAGGTGGCTTCGTCGAAGATCAACACGGGCGGATCGTGGACCACGGCCCGGGCGATCGATACCTTTTGCTTCATGCCGGTGGACATCTTTGCGCCGAGCAGGTCGCGGATTTCCTGCATCTGGAACCGCTCGAAGAGGTCTTCCATGCGCTCCGAAAGATCTTCGTCGGCCATGCCGTAAAGCCGGCCGAAGTACTCGACCATCTCCCAGGCGGTCATGCGGTCGTAGACGGCCGTGTTGGCCGAAACGAAGCCGATCTGGTGCCGCACGAGCGACGGCTGGGTGAGGACGTCGAAGCCCGCCACGCGTGCGGTGCCGCTGGTGGGCCGCAGCATGGTGCTAAGGATCCGCAGCGCAGTCGTTTTGCCGGCCCCGTTGGGGCCCAGCAGGCCGTAGATCTCGCCCGGATGGGCCGAGAAGCTTACCTCGTCGAGAGCCAGGATTTGGCCCCGCCGCAGATCGGCGTAACTCTTGGTCAGGCGGTCGACTTCGATCATGGCACCGCGAGCTGCCGAAACGGGGAGTGCGGACGAAGAGCGGATGCGTCGTGGCAGCTCGCGGGGCGTGGCGCCGAGCTCGCCTACATTCAGCCTACAGCGAATCTTAGCTTACCGCATCAGCATGCGCACGGTTTGGAGGAGTTGCACCGATCAGTTCGTAGAAAACGTTTCGCTGGCGCGGCGCGAATCCCAGTTCGCTGATCGCCGTGCGAATCTGCTCCAGAGTGAGGTGATGCACGGTGCCTGCTTCGGCTACCACGTTCTCCTCGATCATCAGGCTGCCCATGTCGTTGGCGCCGTAGAGCATGGCCAACTGGCCGATCTTGAGCCCCTGTGTGACCCAGCTCGATTGGATGTTGGCGAAATTGTCCAGATACAGCCGGCTGACGGCGTTGGTCTTGAGGTATTCGAAGGAGCCGGCCGCCGGAATATGGGCCATATCGGTATGATCGGGCTGGAAAGTCCAGCAGATAAAGGCGGTAAAGCCGCCCGTTTCGTCCTGAAGCTCCCGCAGCCGGTCGAGATGCTCGATCCGTTCGGCCAGCGTCTCGATGTGCCCGAACATCATGGTGGCGGAGCTGCGGCCCCCCAACTGGTGCCAAACCCGATTGACGTTCAACCAATCGTCGGTGAGCACTTTGCCGCGGGTGATGTCGCGACGCACGCGGTCGACGAGGATCTCCGCTCCGCCGCCG
This sequence comes from Pirellulales bacterium, assembly GCA_040880125.1. Classification (GTDB taxonomy): domain Bacteria; phylum Planctomycetota; class Planctomycetia; order Pirellulales; family JBBDJB01; genus JBBDJB01. The sequence continues at coordinate 316,252 of JBBDJB010000018.1, forward strand.
GGCAGGCTGCCCAGGCCCGCGTCTTTCAGCCGCTCCAGCACGGTCCGCAGCGGCAGCTTCGCGATCTTCGTGAAGTGGTGGATCTCCGGCGGGCTGAAGCCGTGGATGTTCACCTGCGGGTAGTGCTGCTTGATGTCACGGAGCAGGTCCTCGTACCATTCGAGCGGTAGTTCCGGATGCAGCCCCCCCTGCATGAGAATCTGATCGCCCCCCAAGGCCACCGTCTCTTCAATCTTCTGCAGCAACTCTTCGCGCGGCAGCAGGTAGCCTTCGTCGTGCTTGGGCGGGCGGTAGAACGCGCAGAAGTCGCATACGGCCGTGCAGACGTTCGTGTAATTGATGTTGCGGTCGATGTTGTAGGTGCGATACGGCTCGGGATGCAGCCGGCGCGTCACTGCATCGGCCGCGCGTCCGAGCGCCGCCAGGTCGTGCGACTCGAGCAGGCGCAGACCTTCGGCCGGAGTGATCCGCTCTCCGGCGACCGCCTTGTCCAGGATGTCGTCAAGCCGAGGTGTGGCAATCATACTCGTCCAGTTCGGTGCGAGTCGACTTGGGGAGGGCGGGCTGCTGGCGGTCGGGAACCAAGCCGAGCTCGACTGCTCGGCGGTAAAACCGCTGGAGGCCCTGCCGCTCCCGCGGCCCGAGGTAGAAGTGCAGATTGTCGCGCAGGTAGGAAAGGCACTGCGGCCGGGTCAGCCCGAAGTGGGCCGCCTGCTCGGCGGCGATCTCGGTCAGCGCCGCCACGCCCTGGTCGCGTGCCTGGGCCAGCAGCGATTCGAGCTTATCCGTATTCACACCCGGCCGCGCCACCCACATGGCGAAGACAAACGGCAAGCCGGTCCACCGGCACCACTCGTCGCCCAGGTCCCACACGTCGTGAAAGCTCCCGCTGGGGGAGTGCATGGCCCGGTCGCCGATCAGCAGCACGCCATCGGCATCGCAGTCCTCCAGCCCGTCGCCGATCGGCAGCGACACCAGTTCAGGCCGCAGGCCAAAGCGGCCGTGCAGCAGGATTTGCACGAGGGCGGCGCTGGTCCGCGAGCCTTCGTCCAGCGCCAGGCAAGTGATCTTATCGACCGGCCGCCGGCAGAACAGCTTGACGCTGAGCACCGGCCCGCGGCAGCCGATGCAGGCGTCCGAGACGACGCGATAGTCGGCCGCGAGCCAGTACTCGATCGAAGGGATCAACGCCACGTCGAGCTCGTCGGCCGCCAGTCGGTCGGCCAGCCGGCTCGGCAGATCGAACACCAACTCGATCTGGCCGGCCCGCTCGGCCAGGCGGTGGATGAGCGGCTTCGTGTTCAGGTAATTGACGGCTCCGATGCGCCGGGCCAGCCGATCGTTCATGAAGGAACCGCTCCTTGCTGCGGCCAATGGCTGCGGGTGGACGGGAGGGAGACACTCGGCGCGGCATGCGCGGCCACCGGAAAGACCTCGATTATAAGGGGCCCCTCTGGCGGGGAAAAGGGCGCCGTGCCCTGCTCCGCTCTACTGAGGATTTAACCGTGAAGAGGAGGTTGCGTTAACGGGATGGAAAGTCGGGTAGCACCGGTTGTCTTCAACCGGTGCCGCGCAGCAGCAAGAGGCATCGCCGGACGACTCACGAGGGTAGCACCGGTTGTCCCAACCGGTGACGCTTCAGGAGGCGCTGCTTGGAAAAGGTGAGCAGTGGCACCCGGCGAAGCATCGCTCGAACATGTCAGGCGCGGCGGCGGCCGGAGATCAAGCTGATCAGCGCGACAAAGAGCGTGGCGCCGATGATCGACCAGATGACGGGAAAGTGGCTACCCTCGTTGAGCTCGATCCTGAACAGCTCCGGCAGGCCGGTCTGTTCGGCGAGCCAACTCCCCAGCAGTGCGCCGATGAAGCCCAGGGCAATCGACGCCAGGCATCCGCCGCGCGAAAAGCCGACCAGCGCCTGGGCGATCGAGCCGCAGATGCCGGCGATCAGCAGCAGCAACAGGAACTTGAGCAACACGGCTTCGCCCTCGCGCGCTGACACTGTCCGGCGTTTACAGATGGAAGTTGAACGTGCGCGTCAGGTAGCGCCAAAACCGCTGGCCGAGCGTTTGCGGCCGCGTGTGGATCTTTGCGATGCCGCTGGAGCCGACGCGCAGTCCGCGGACGGCCTCCGGCAGCGGAACCGTTGCTTCGTACGAGATTGTCATCGGCACTTCTCTGCCCGATTCGTCGGTCATCGTAGGAACCTCGCCGCCCGCCTTGTTGGAGAGCGACTCGGGCGTGCCCTGCATCTTGATCTGCGAGAATTCCTCGATCTTGCTCGTGTACGTCTTGCCCGGCCGCTGCTCAAACATCAGTTCGACCGTGCGGCCTTCTCCGACCGACGAGATGACAAACTCAATATCGTCCTGCGTCACGATGAGATTGCCTTCGAGCCGGCTGGGATCGCCGATCTCGCACAGCTTCACGCTCTGGTCGAGATAGGCGCCGACGTTCGATTCATCCAGCGGCGATCCGGACCACTTGGGGAGCTGCCCGCCCTGCTGCTTTTGCGATTTGACGCTCCTGGCCGGAATCACCGTGCCGGAGACCGGTGCCACGACGGTGAGCTTCTTCGCCTCTTGCTGTTTCTCGACGAGTTGATCGACCAGTGAGAGGCTGTCTTCCTGAACGCGTTCTAACTCGCCGCGCGCCACCGGGCTTTCGTGTACCGTCCGATTCAGCGTTTCGAGACGGGTTTCGGTTGCCTTGTGCTGACCCTGTAGCTCGGCCAGTGTGATCAACACGTCGAGATTCTCCAACTCAGCCAACGGAGTCCCCTGCTCTACATAGTCCCCGGGTTCGACGTGAATGGCCTGGAGCCTACCGGGCACTTCCACGTAAACCGACGCGCCGTCGGCCACCTGAACCTCGAACGGGCTCATCACGTGGTGCGGCAGCGGAATAAAGACGATGGCGCACAGGATCAGTGCGATCACCGCCAGCGAGGCAGCAAGACGCGGCTTTTTCACTTTCTCCAGCCTCCCAGGCACATAAAAGAATTTCCCCATTTTGTAGAGCGGAATCACCACCAGCCCGATGAGCGACATCAGGGCGAGCATCTGCCCGATGACTTTCAATCCGTACGGCTCGAAGACCTTGTTGAGGAACATCAAGATCATCGCCAGCACGAACCAGCGGTAAACGGCCGCGGCGATCGAGTAAGAGATAAAAAAGCCGTGGTTGCGCTGCGGCAGGAAGGGATCGTCGGGCTCTTCCAGGCCGAGCATCAGCGAGCCCGCCTTGCGGCTGAGCAGCGAACTGGCCTTCTGCCGCAAGTTGGGAATCTCGACGATGTCCGCCAGGATGTAATAGCCGTCGTAGCGCAGCAGCGGATTGCCGTTGAAGAGGATCGTGCTGATCGAGGCGACGAACATCGTGCTCAGCGCCAGGTGGTTGAGCGTACCCGGCTCGGTGAACCACCAGATGAAGGTGGCGATCGCCGCCATCAGGACTTCGATATAGATGCCTGCGACGCCAATTGCCGCGCGGTGCCATTTGTTCGGCAGCAGCCACGAGTCGGAGACGTTGCAGTACAGGCACGGCGTGAGCACCAGCAGCATCACGCCGATCTCGTGGCATTCGCCGCCGAAGTGTTTGCACGTCAGTCCGTGGCCGAACTCGTGGATGATTTTCGTGACACCCAGGGCTATGCCCAGCATGAGCCAATTGTCTGGCCCGAAGAACTGGTGAAAGCCCGGCAGGCGCGACTGAAAGACCTCGAACTGCACGGCTACCAGCAACAGCGCCGCGAGCATCAAGGCCAGCGACATAATGACCGTCGCCCGATGGTAGAGGAACCGGACGAACGGATACATCTTGTCGAGCAGCCGCTCCGGATCGATGCCGCGGAACTGGATGGCCAAGAGATTGCTCATCTTGCCCAGCACCTGCTTCCGCACGCGTTCGTCGCGGCGCTTTTTAAGCTGCTTGCCCTGACCGTGCGCGTTGGAGACGATCAGCCCGCTCTGGTGGAGCTGACCCACGAACTGCTGGAGATCTTCGACCTTGATCTTGCGCGGCGGAAACTCCTCCTCGAACCGCTTCTTGATCTGGTCGAGGCTCGACTGGCCGTCGATCATCTGCAGGATCGCGTACTCTTCCTCCTGAAAGCGGAAGTAGTTCTGCCCGATCGGTTCCTTCACCACCCAGTAGCGGCGGCCCTGGTAGTACATGTCCTTGGCCGTCAGATCACGGCGCACGCGCATCCGCAACTTGCGGGCGGAACTGGAGACCAAGCTGTCAGCAAGCGTAACCATGTATTACAGACGGCCCATGTAAGGGCGTTGAAAGTGTTCTTCGTTAGCCATTTTGCGCCAAGCGGCTCAATCCGGCGGCGGCCGGAAGCGCATGAACGGTCCACAGTCGCCCGATCACAGACGGAATAGGACCTTCGACTGGACGAAGGCGATCAGGTCGTGGAACCAGACGTAACCAATCGACCGGCGGCCGCAGTTCACGCGGGCCGTGACGGTGATGTCGGGGACCAACCTGCCGACGCTCTGCTCGAGCTTCTGCTTGTCGATCTGGACCCGCATGGTGACCGTGCTGCCCTCTTCTCCCTGCGCTTCGGCGACAGCCTCGATGTCTTCCGCGCGAACGACTCCCTTGTGCGTCTGCGACGGGTGCGAGGCCAGCACGTACTCAACGCGCAGCGCCCGGTTGTCGCCGTCGGCCGCACTGTCGCCGCCCAGACCAGCCAGCGCGGCAGCGTTCTCCGGATCTCCGCCGATGCTGTCCAATGCATCGGCGATGTGGCCCATACGGTTCTCGGGCATCTCGACTTCGAGCTCCCAATCGCCCTCGGGATTGGCGATCTTCATCAGCACGTCGCCCGGCTGCACGGGACGCCCCATCAGCCGATCCTGGATTTTCCAACTGACGACCTGGCCTCCGATCGGGCTGTAGATCTTGAGCTTGTCCAGTTGCTGCTCCAGCAGCGCACGCTGATCCAACAGACTGGCATACAAGGTGCGAGCCTGTTGCAATTGCCCCTGGTATTCCAACTGCTCGTTTCGAGGAGTACCCTGCTGCCGAATCTGACGCTCCAGCGCATATATTTCCGCTAATTTGCTGTCGATCTGTCCCTGATTCTCGCGCATTTGCCGCAGCCGCTCCGGGCTATCCAACTCCACCAATAGTTGGCCGGGCGTAACAAACGATTTGTGGCGGACGTGCACTTTCATCACCGTGCCGGAGGCGTCGGCATAAACCTCGCGCTTGGTGATCGGGGTCAGCATGCCCTTGCCTTCCAGGTCGAAGTCGGCCGGCACGAAGACCAGCGCCAGGACCGCCACCAGGATGGCCAGGCCGACGCTGATCGTCTTGGGCAGGTTCCGGGCCGACGTGAGCACACGGGTCTTTCCCAACGCCCGCCAGACGGGCATCAGGAACATGTTCTGCACTTCCAGCGAATTGGCCAGCGCCGTAGCGCTGTGTGCGGCCACCACTTCGATGCGCTGGTTTAAGCCGTCGGCCGCCGTCGAGTCGTCCATCTGCTCGACGACCAGGGCGCCGATGACTTCGTCATCGACCTCTTCGTCCTCTTCGTCCGAAGGCCGGCGGAGCGGGATGACCGAGAGGGCCTTCGTCTGCGACTCGTCGACGTACTCGTGGATCGCGTCCTCGATCTGCGGCGGCAAATCGCTGGTGTCGCCCGTGTAGGTGAGCGGCTCGCCGGTCGCGGCGACCGCCGAGATCATCCGCGTCATCAGATAGATAGTGTTCGATCGACGGTCGAAGGTGTCCTGGCCGCTGACCGCCTCGACCACCCATTTGCGTCCGCGGTGGATGGCGACGCTGACGCGGTCGCACTCGATTAGACGGCGTCCCTCGTTGGCAATTGTATAGGCGGTTTCGCGAGGGTTTAAGCTGCGGTGAATTGTGCGCGTGAAGTTTTCCAGTTGCGTCCAGACCATCTGGCGATCGGTCAGGTGACGCAGCCGGCGGTTTTTGAAATAGTCGCCGGCGAGCTGCGTGGTCTGCGTGAGGAACCGCAAGTAACCGCGCTGCGTCGCGGGCGTCGCTCCGCTTCGCTGGAAGATTTCCACCAAGCCCAGGTGCTCGGCGCCGTCGTTCAGCGGAGCAAGGACGAGCAGGTAAGGCGTGGGATTCGCCGCGCCGTCGGCTTCGGCCGATCCGGATTGCGGCGCCACGAGCGTGCCGTCTTCAGTGTTGAGTGATTGCCGCAGCAGCCGGCCGTGCTTGTCCTGATTCTCGCGGCTCTGGGCCAGTCCGGTTTCGCGGATGTTGATTTGGAACTGCAGCTCCAGGCTGCCCTGATTGTTGACCGACCAGATGGCCCCGCCGACGGCGGCCAGCCCCTGGACGACGCGATCCAAGAACGCGGCATGGAACTCCGATGGCGAGATGTCCGACTTGGAGAGCTGGGCGATCTCTTGCACCACGGCGCGAATCTGGCGCTTGGCGTCCTCGACGACTTGTGGATCCACCGACTGAGTGGTTGGTTGCTGCGTCATCGTGGTTCCATGAAAAGTAGATTGACGTCGAGTCGGTCGCGGCAGTTGTCGCCGTGGCGAGTGAACCGCGGACGATTCGGGGCCCGAGGAACGGAAGTTTCCCAGTCGCTCGAGCGGTTCCCTTGGATCGAAAGTTTGGCGTCCGCGGCACGCGGCCGCGTGTGGTCGCTATCGAGGACCGGCACGGCGGCCCGCAGGGATGAAAACCGGCCGTCCGCTACGAAAGACCGTGGTGATACCCGCACCCCCTCCGCCGGACGGCCTGCGGGGGGAGCATCCTCATTCTAGATTCTAGCCGCGCAAAGGACATGCATTGCCTCGGCACAACTTCTCAAAAGTTGCGATTGCGTTATCGATCAGCCGGCTGCAGCGAGCATGGCCGGCCACAGTGGCCGCCGGATGACAAGTCATTTGCCGCGGTTTTTTGCCGATTTTTGCTCGACACGTACGACCCGCCGGAGATCACACACGGGGGCGAGCCGCCGCATGCGTGACGGGACTCTAAAAATGAGCAGAGCGCGGATGCGGTTCTTTAGCCGCAAGCAGCCTGTGTTTTCATGATGGACAATCTCTCGGGGCTACGCAAGCGTTCGCCGCCGCCGCGACCGCAGCGGCGCTGGAATCAATGCACATAATCGGCACGATGCGATCAACCGGCGCCGCTAACGTGCCACCGGGCGATACGGCTCGAACATGCACAGGGGCGTGTCGTTGCGGATCATGTTGATAATGGCCCCGGCGTTCTTCGCATAGATGGGGTTCAGTTTGATGGCGGTTTCGAGATGCTCGACGGCCCGACGCGGATTCCCGCCCAGCTCGTAGTGCTGTCCGAGTTGGAAGTGCAACTCGGCGGAGGCCTCCGGCAGCCGCTCCAGCGCCGTGTGCAGCAGATCTTCAGCCTGGCGGTACTTCTTCTCCGAGCGGAGACTTGTGGCCAGCGTGAGATACGACGCCAGACGCTGCTCCAGCGCCGCCGGATCGCGCGATTCTTGCTCGTCCAGCAGGGTGAGCGAGCGCTGTGACCAGTGCGTGCTCTCTGCCCAGCGCCGCTGTTGCGCCGCAACATTCGCCGCCAGCAGCGCAGCTTCTACATTCTCGTCGGGAAGATCCCCCAGCGCTGCCAGCGCGTCGTCCAGCATTTCCAGGGCGAACAGATGCCGCGCCTGTTCGATGCGAGCGGTGGGCGGGGCATCCTCGGGCAAGGTGACGGCCGCCGCCTGCCCGTGGAGGAGGACCTGCTGATGCAGGGCCGTCAGCAGTGTCTCCGGCCGCGTGTCGCGAATTCGCCGCTGGCTGCCGAGCTGAGTCAGGCCGTCGACGACGCGCCACGCCCGCAGCGTTTGATTTTCGGAGATCAAACGCTCGGCCGTGTCGGTTCGTGTCGAGATGAGGTTGGCCGCTTGCATGCCCGGCAGACCAATGGCCGCCACGGACGCAAGGATCAGCGTCTCTCGCAGCGGCGCACCGGAGAGCCGCTTCAGCCAACGGGTGTCGGCCAGCATCCACCAGGCCAGGCACCAGGGCAGTTCCAGCGCCAGGCACCAGACCGTGCGCAGGACCAGCCGACCGCCAAAGCCGGTGCCAGCAGTCAGCGAATTGCCGATCGCCGAGCCGGTGTACATCGTGGCCAGCGCAAGGGCCGCCGCTACCGCCGCGAAGAGCGCGGCGCCACGTGTGGAGGGCGCGCGGCCGCCTCGCCGGGTCGCCACATACGACAGCAGCCAGGCCAGCGGCAGGCTGGCCAGCGCGTGCACCAGGATCACCAGGTTGAAACCGAAAGGAGGAACTGCGGCCGGCCAGCTTCGCAGCTCGGGCAAATCCGCCGCCCAGGTGAGCGCCCACCACGTCATCACCACTGCCACGGCCATGCCGGCCAGGGCCGGCGCGAGGTGCGCTGGCGTGAGCGCGGGCGAAGTCGGAGCGGGAGTGTGTTTGGTGCGTTTCATGTCTGGTCAGACCTTTCCGCAGTTGCCGGCCACCTCGACGCCAAGCACCTTGGCGGTGGCGGGCCGGCGGAGCTTCCAGATCATGCCGTCGTACGCGTAGTGGAGGAAGGCCGCCCACAGGTTGAGCCCCAGCCAGGTCTCCTTGAGGTTCAGCCCCAGCCAGGTTCGTTGCGAGTCGCCGTCCATGAAGACCGCCAGCATGCCAAGAATCACCACGAAGAAGCCCAGCACGCGGAGCCAATGCCGGGCCATCGTCTGAAACGGCGCGGCCGAACCCTGTTCCTGCCGCCGCCAGGCGTAATACGTGACCACGGCCAGGTACTCGACCGCGTGAAAGATGGCCGCCGCCACCGCCAGCGGAATGACCATGCCGTGGTAGCCGTTGCGGACCGAGAGAAGCAGCGCGCCGTACAGCGTGCAGACGCTGGCCAGGTAGGCGACCTTACCGGCCCTTTGCGTGGGGCTGCGGGAGAGTTCCAGGACCAACAGCACGATCGCCGGCACCAGCACCAACAGGTCGACCGTGTGCAACGCGGCCTGTGCCGCGGGATAGCTCTCCGTCCAACCGGTGGCCCAGCCGACCAACCGCAGCAGCGTGTAAAGCACCAACAGCCGGATGGCGGTGTTTTCCAGCCGGCGCCGACCGCCGCCGCCGAGTCGGGCGTACATCCGCAAGATGCCGCCGTGCTGCGCCGCGAAATGCCAGGCGTTCCACAACGAATCGGCCACGGCCAGACAGGTAAACGCGCCGGTGAACTGATGGGTTCCCAAAACGATCAGGGCCGCAGCCACCGCCATCCAGAGAAATAGCGAAGTGCGGCCCGCGCGGCGGTCCGGATCGGTGGCCACCAGCACCAGCGTCAGCCAGCGATGGGGCGTGGTAATGAAATAGACCTGCCAGAACTCGACGTGCGGCCGCTCGGTGGTGGTGGCCCCGAGGCTCACCAGCCAGGCGAGGACCCAGCCGATATTGGCAAGGAACAGCAAGTCAAACAGCGGCGAGACGAGCCACTTCTGCTGCCCTGCCCCGACCGCCGGTGCGGGAGCTTCTGCCCGAGGTTGTTCCGCAACCGTGCTCACGAATTTAGAGCCTCGTTAACTCCCAGAGGGCAGCGGCATCGATTTGAATTTCCACTGGTCGCCCTCTTTTACCGCGATCCAATCCATCGTTCCCAACACCTTTTGATTCTCGTAGACGTCCACTTTCACCGTGGCGGTTTCGCCGTCCATCTCCGGGTTGGGCATTGGTGTATACGAATATTTTTCGTACTCGGTTCGGTCTTCGACGGATACCGTCGAATCCGAAGCGATGATGGACTGGAAGTCTTCGTCGGAAACCATGAGGCTCGGGAAGCTATACAAAAGGTTGTCCAGAGCGGACGGGGCGTCGGTGGGGTTTCCTCCTCCGCCACCACAACCTGTGGCAGCCAAACAAAAACCACAGAGTAGCGCGCCGACAATGTGCCTGCCGACAGCAAGCAGAGAAGGTTTGGCCGGAATCATTCCATTACTCCTTGATCCAGATTTGTTAGAAAAAGCGTATGGCGACAACAATGGTTGCCGCCATACGCTGACTCGAAAGAGCATGCTATGCATAGGCGATTTTATCACCCATCCTCACGGCACTTGGACTGGCTCCAGTCCTCCGCGGGTGCCCAGCGCCTGCCAGACGAGGGCGTCGATGTCGTTGGTGGCGAAAGCGCCGGAGCCCTCGCCTTTGGCATAAACCACCCCGCCGGGGTGCGAGCTGCGGGCCGCGGCATGTGTCTGGCCGTTGCTAGTATTGGCCGTGCACGCCAGGTCGGTGGAATCGCAGACGGGGATCACGTCCGCCACGTCAAAGTTGGGGGGGTTGAGCGTGACGAAAGAGGAGCCGCCCATGAGGGCCGAGGTCCAGACGCCTCGGTTATCGTCGGGGCTTTCCACGCCCCTGACTTCGCTCACCAAAATCGTGTTGGACGCGCCGTCGCGAATGTTGGAAATCGTCACTCCTTCGCCGAGCGCTGCCTTCCATAGGCCAAAGTTGCCAGCCCCTCCCGGACGTAAGAAGCGGATATCCTTTACTTGAAACGCACCCACGTTGAGGGGATTGAAATTCAATCCCTGGTCAACGGCCAAGTAGTTGCGATTGCCGAAACACGCGGCGTAGTTTCCCTTGGCGATATCGGCCAAGCCGTACGACTGGATGCGGGAGTTTTCACCCAGGGAACGGGCGCTGGGGCAGAGGTAAACGCTGGGAGTGATTACGCCCAGCCTGCCGATTCCTCCCGGAGGAGTGGGCATCGTGACGGTAGTACAGTCCCGGGGAACGTTCGCGCCGTCATTTGTTAGACTCATACAAACATTGAGTACTAGCGCTTCGCCCGCCAATTCCATATCGCCTAAAATATTCAGGGCCCAATTGGGGCCAAGGCAGTCGGGAGCCCCGCCCGCTTCGTGCAAATTGTTCGAACACGTCGGCATGCCGACGGGGAATGCCCCGTTCCGCGATTCGAAATTCACGCACGCCAGAGCGATCTGCTTGAGTTTGTTCGTACACTCAATGCGGCGTGCCGCCTCCCGCGCCTTGTTCACGGCCGGCAACAGCAGGGCGATCAAGATCCCGATGATCGTGATCACCACGAGCAGTTCCACCAATGTGAAACCGCGAGTTCGCTTGCGACTCATGGTCGTCTCCTTGTCCACACAGAAGGATAAAGAATGAGAAACGATAAAAACCTCTTCGCTGCCGCATGAAGCCTCGCTACGGGCGAAGACTCCGTTGGCCGCGCATTAACGCTATTTTTGTTCGATCTCGCTCTCTGCCCGATTCAGTTCGACCGCCGATGCGAACCGGAAGCCCCAGAACGCGCCTGGAACGACAGTGCCGCAGAACATTGCTCCGCGATTGCCGACAACTCGGCCCACTTCACGCATGTGACCGTATCGGCCGAGCGTTTTCTCTACTGGGCCTCGGCACCGGCCGGCAGCGGAGCCGCGGTCAACTTCCACGTTTCCCCTTCCTGTGTGGCCGTCCACTGTTCTGTGCCTAACTCGTTCCCCTCAAAGGTACTCACTCGAACCTGCAACGTCGCGGTGTTGCCGTCAACGGTCTTCTCCATCACGCGGTATTGATAATTCGAATACCTCTCCCGATCTTCCGGTACCGTCGCGCCGGAGGCAAACGACTGCTGAAAGCTCTCCTCCTCGCGCGAATTACTTGCCAACTGAGTGGCCAACATATCAATCTCCGGCGGCAATTCTGTTTGGCCGGAAGAGTCCCCGCCGCATCCGACGACAACCGCCGCCGTCAGCACCGCGGCCAGTGCCAACGTCCAGGCTTGACTCCGCATACGCAGTTCCATCTAGGTTCCTCCGGATATCGCGCTTCGCGAGACACTGGCGTGTATTGAATTCTACCGAGACGCAATTCTGCGATGAGTTGGTGTAAAACGAACGGCAACAGGAAAGCTGGCGGGCGCGCGGCCCGCCAACTATTCTGTCACGCGCTTTCCTAAATACAAACTAGGCCAGGGCTGTTGCTGAGCTCAGCACACTCGATGGCACGACGCATTCCAATTCTACAACTGAGAGAAACGCCGTTGATCGAGAAACGCAAGCACTTTGCACACAGCATATGCACCGGCTTTACAACTCCGGTACTGGTTCACCGCCAGAACGCGTACACAAGGCAGCCCAAGCATTACGATCAATGCTGTCTTGGATAAAGTGACCGGAACCTTCCCCGTGAACGGTAACGATTCCACCGGGATGGTCGCTCCTGGCGGAAACGAAGGTTTGGCCACCGGTGAGGTTTTCACGGCACGCCATGCGGTGTCCAGCCGGGATATTCGTGGCGCAATCCATCACCACGTCGCCGCCGACCGTGTTCGGCGTGCGAGACGCCGTAAAGAGCGTGGCCCCCATGGCAGTACTCAGCCACACCGCGCGAATGTCCTGGTTGCTGTCGAAGCCGATCAATTCGCTGGCCAAAACCGTGTTCGAGGCACCGTCGCGGATGTCGCTGATCTTGGTCCCTTGACCACGGCCCTCTTTCCATGGCCCCACTTCCCAGTTGCCGGTTTGCACAAGCGGACGCTTTATCTGGACCATCGTCAAAATCCCGGCGAGATTCTCCGGAATTGTCTCGCGATTCGGGAATGCATAGGTCGTCCGGCCGCCATAACATCCGGCGTAATTGCCTTTGGCCAGCCCACCTTCGATGCCGGTTTGGCCAGCGTTGTCGTACCGAATACCTAGCCGTTCCGCGCTCGGGCAAAGGTATGGTTCCGGCGTTACCGTGCCAAGAGCCGGATTGGTAGGCAAATCACCCAGGCGCCAGTGCTCGCAGTCATCGGTGAAATGCACCCCGTCCGGGCTGCCACAGCAATGCGTGTTGATGCGGTTATCCTTCATGCAGCGATCGATCGTCAAAGCTTCGGCGGCCAGTTCCATATCACCACAAATCTGGCCCAACCAGTGCGTTCCCATGCAGGGAATGCCTACCTGGGTTCCGCCCTGCCCTTCATGATTGTCCGAGCAGGTGGCCACCCCGGCGGGGAAGGCCCCGTGGCGCGACTCGAAGTTCACGCACGCCAATGCGATCTGCTTCAACTTGTTCGTACACTCCATACGACGGGCTGCTTCGCGGGCTTTGTTCACTGCCGGTAGCAGCAGGGCGATCAAAATACCAATAATGGTAATGACCACCAGTAGCTCGACGAGGGTGAACCCCGTCCTGGTAGAACGACGCATGTCGCCTCCTTGGGCCAAACGCACCTGTGAGAGAAACGATTCGAAGAACGAAAATGAATCCAACGGGATAGAAATCCGAATAGGTCGCACGTACGCGGCAGAACGCCACAGTACAACCCCCATACCATAACCGATCCACCGGTGCTTGCAAACATTTTCGGGGAACTTTCCGCTAGAAGGCGGCACTTTTTCCGCTCGGCGGGGTTTCCCTGCCGCTCTGCGCTGCCCGCCTAATCACCGATTGTGACCGGATGCGGCCCCAGGGGGGTGTAGTTGCCAGCCGAAAGGCGGAGATCCAATCCAGGGAGTATCCCGCAACCCTGGGGGGCCGCCAGTACGGCTGTCTCCGCGGCCAGTGCCAACGTCCAGGCTTGACTCCGCATACGCAGTTCCATCTAGGTTCCTCCGGATATCGCGCTTCGCGAGACACTGGCGTGTATTGAATTCTACCGAGACGCAATTCTGCGATGAGTTGGTGTAAAACGAACGGCAACAGGAAAGCTGGCGGGCGCGCGGCCCGCCAACTATTCTGTCACGCGCTTTCCTAAATACAAACTAGGCCAGGGCTGTTGCTGAGCTCAGCACACTCGATGGCACGACGCATTCCAATTCTACAACTGAGAGAAACGCCGTTGATCGAGAAACGCAAGCACTTTGCACACAGCATATGCACCGGCTTTACAACTCCGGTACTGGTTCACCGCCAGAACGCGTACACAAGGCAGCCCAAGCATTACGATCAATGCTGTCTTGGATAAAGTGACCGGAACCTTCCCCGTGAACGGTAACGATTCCACCGGGATGGTCGCTCCTGGCGGAAACGAAGGTTTGGCCACCGGTGAGGTTTTCACGGCACGCCATGCGGTGTCCAGCCGGGATATTCGTGGCGCAATCCATCACCACGTCGCCGCCGACCGTGTTCGGCGTGCGAGACGCCGTAAAGAGCGTGGCCCCCATGGCAGTACTCAGCCACACCGCGCGAATGTCCTGGTTGCTGTCGAAGCCGATCAATTCGCTGGCCAAAACCGTGTTCGAGGCACCGTCGCGGATGTCGCTGATCTTGGTCCCTTGACCACGGCCCTCTTTCCATGGCCCCACTTCCCAGTTGCCGGTTTGCACAAGCGGACGCTTTATCTGGACCATCGTCAAAATCCCGGCGAGATTCTCCGGAATTGTCTCGCGATTCGGGAATGCATAGGTCGTCCGGCCGCCATAACATCCGGCGTAATTGCCTTTGGCCAGCCCACCTTCGATGCCGGTTTGGCCAGCGTTGTCGTACCGAATACCTAGCCGTTCCGCGCTCGGGCAAAGGTATGGTTCCGGCGTTACCGTGCCAAGAGCCGGATTGGTAGGCAAATCACCCAGGCGCCAGTGCTCGCAGTCATCGGTGAAATGCACCCCGTCCGGGCTGCCACAGCAATGCGTGTTGATGCGGTTATCCTTCATGCAGCGATCGATCGTCAAAGCTTCGGCGGCCAGTTCCATATCACCACAAATCTGGCCCAACCAGTGCGTTCCCATGCAGGGAATGCCTACCTGGGTTCCGCCCTGCCCTTCATGATTGTCCGAGCAGGTGGCCACCCCGGCGGGGAAGGCCCCGTGGCGCGACTCGAAGTTCACGCACGCCAATGCGATCTGCTTCAACTTGTTCGTACACTCCATACGACGGGCTGCTTCGCGGGCTTTGTTCACTGCCGGTAGCAGCAGGGCGATCAAAATACCAATAATGGTAATGACCACCAGTAGCTCGACGAGGGTGAACCCCGTCCTGGTAGAACGACGCATGTCGCCTCCTTGGGCCAAACGCACCTGTGAGAGAAACGATTCGAAGAACGAAAATGAATCCAACGGGATAGAAATCCGAATAGGTCGCACGTACGCGGCAGAACGCCGCATTACAACCCCCATACGATAACCGATCCAGCGGTGCTTGCAAACATTTTCGGGGAACTTTCCCCTAAACGGCGGCACTTTTTCCCACCGGTGGGGTTTAACTGCCGCTCTGCACTGCCCGCCTAAATCACCGATTATGAACGGATGCGGCCCCAGGGGGGTGTAGTCTCCAACCGAAAGGTGGAGATCCAATCCAGAGAGTATCCCACAAACCCTGAGGGCCGCCAGTACGGCTGTCTCCGCGGCCATTCATCCCGGTCGGCGAATGGCACGCCAGCCAATCAACATCAGGCCCACCAAAGCCAGCGCCAACGTCCAGGGCTCCGGCACGGCGGCGTGCAGCGCACCGATGTACAACGGGTCGGGATCGACGCCACCGGAACTGAAGGTGGAATCCGCATTCAGGCCCGGGCAACGCCCCGGCGCTGGGACGGTCCGCGGCCGGTCGTGTCGGAGAAGATCCCCCGAATAATCCGGGCCCACGGACCCCCGACGGCCAATCCCACGTCGGTCAGGCCCAGGTGGGGGCACGCCTGCCGCGCGCCAAGGAAGGCCTGCGACAAAATCCCGGCTTTTTTCGAAACCACCCCACGCTCGAAGGGTTCAATCGTCAGGGTTCTGGCTGTGTGCCGGAAGCTGGTAGTAGCTTTTCTATTGAGGTTCGGGTTCAACGAGCCGGCGGGTGTACTAGGTTCGACGCGTAGTCGACGCGCTCGTACGGCATGCTGGTGACTTGTGGAAAGGAGCATTTCATGCCCCGCCGATTTGTTGTGTGTTTATCGGTCGCCACCTTGGCGACGCTGCTTCTGGCATCGGTGGCTGAAGCACAACGGCAGGGAGGTCGTCGAGGATTTGGTGGACGTGGCGGTTTTGGTGGCGGACAGGACGTGTTCGCCCTGGCGCGTCAAGACTCCGTCCAGGAGCATCTTGGCCTGACCGAGGACCAGATTGCGAAGGCGGAAGAGGTGAGCGACGCCCACCGCGATGAGGCTCGCACCGAGCGCGAGAACATTGGCTTCGACTTCCAGGCGCTGCAGGATCTGTCGGAGGAAGAGCGGCGCGAGAAGATGCAGGAGTTCCAAGCCAAGACGGCGGAGATCAATACGAAGCTGGATGCCAAATACGAGCCGCAACTGGCCGAGGCGATTGGCGCCGACAAGATGAAGCGACTCAACGAGATCCGCATTCAGGCCGCCGGCCCTGCGATCTTCCAGGATGCGAAGGTTGTCGCGGCCCTGGAACTTACCGATGAGCAAAAGCAGAAGATTGAGCAACTGCAGCAGGAATCTAACGAGCAGCGGCGCGAGGCCTTCCAGGGAGGATTCGACGAAGGCGCTCGGGAGCAGTTGCAAGAGATCTCCCGTGAACTGGATACCAAGATCGCCGCCGTCATGACCCCGGCTCAGACGCAAAAGCTTGCCCAACTGAAGGGTGAGCCGTTCGACGTCTCGCAGCTTCGCGGTCGCGGCGGTCGCGGTGGACGCGACGGCGGCCGTGGCCGCGGTGGCGACGACAACTAACCCAGCGCGTTTCCGGATGATGATTGGCGAGGTCGGGCCACCCCACCGGTGGCACGCCCTCGGTGACTCAAGGAAACGGTAAACTCAGCGAGCAGCGGAGCAGGAGATCGCCTGTTCCGCTGCTCGCTTCTTTATTGCTACGGCTCCGGCTGAAATTGCCTCGGCTCCGGCGGGGAGCGCGGGTTGAGCTGTTCGGCGGAAGGCCGCTGCGAATTTTCATCCGCGCCGATCCGTGGATCGCGATCGGCCTTCGGTGGCGGGACATCCGAACGTCCCTCGGCCCAGGCTCGTACGTTTTCCAGCCGGACGAGCCCTTCCTGATAGTAATGGTCGCCCAGCGATTGCTGGTGCGCGTCGAACAACCGCGCCTGCCGCTGCTCCCAGTCCCGGTGTCGGCCGGCAACGCCCTGATTCACCAGGAGCTTCGCGATCTCCTGGGCGATGAGCTGATGGCCGGGAATCGACGGGTGGACGTGATCGATCAGCCAGTCGCCGCCGAGCAGCTGCTGACTGCTCCGCAACCCGAACAGTGCCGGCAGGTCGATCCGCGGGACGTCGTGCACGCCGGCGACCTCGCGGAGCGCTTCGTGTAGCGGCTCAATCATCCGCAGCGGGCAGATGTCGCGCTCCTTCGCCCGCAGGTATTCGGTGCGTGCCGGTCCGTACTGCCCCAACTGGTCGTAACACTTGGCCAGAGTGTAGTGCAGGCCGGCGTGCTGAGCGTCGATCGCGATCGCCTCCTTCAATCGCTCCACCGCCCTGGGCTTATCGCGAGAGAACCAGTGGCGGGCCTCGTCGTACAGCCGGTTCCACCGGGTGAGCTCCTCGGGCGTGAGATCGGCCCGGTGCTGCGACTTGAACGGGGGGCAGTCACGCAGGTTCGAGACCGGTTCGACAAAGATCATCGGCACCGACGCTTGCCGTGCGATCGCCGCCATGCGGTTCAGGTTAAAGCGGTAATGGTCGACGACCTCGCGCCGCCACTGGGGGTCCCACTGGTAGTACTCCAAGCCGCCGCGGTAATCGAGCAGGGCTTGCACTTCGCCGGGCAGAATCGGTCGGGCGGAGTCGGGCGGGCGATCCGGCGCTCCGGTGATCCTTTGATAACCGTCTTGCATCAGGCGGTAGAGGTGCAGTTTGCCGGCGGCCGTCTGCGCGCGGCTCAACATGCCCTCCGATGAAGTGCGCAGATGTGCGTAGCTGCGATCTTCCAAGAATTCGTTGTGTCCGGTGCAGACGATTACCAGGTCGGGCTGGTAGTTGAGGATCTCCTGCAGGATTGGGACCAGTCGATAGCTGGCGTAGGAGATGCCGCCGCAGTTGATGACGTTCCACGCGCGGGAAGGGTCGGCGGCCTCAAGATCAATCTCCAGCCACGTCGTGAACGAAGTCTCGATCGCGAACGGACGACCCTGGACGGTCGAACCGCCCAGGCAGAAGATTCGAAACTCGTCCTCGGGTTTCTCGGCCTTGAACTGCTCGGGCCGAAAGAACTTGCGGCGCGAACTCGCGATGTGGTAGTAGTCGCCGGTCGCATCGGCAACGAACAGCGGTTGAACGGAGCGGATGCCGGCGTATGGATCGTGACGGTAATCGACTCCGCCCCAATCAAGTACTCGAAGCGCCAACTCCAGCGCCGCCACCAGGGCCAGACCGAAGGCGATCGCGGCGAGGCGGAGCATCCACAGTCGGCGGCGAGAGCGGGGCGGCATCGGGCTGAGGGTCACGGCCTTCATGAACCACAGTTTATAACGAGGACGTCTGTCGATTCACCCTAGGTGCGTGCCGGTCGGACGTCAATAACGCGAGATCAAGCCGGATTGAGAAGCTAGCGGTGGCGAGGATGCCGAGCATTCAACGTGCGGCGGCGTCGTTGAACAGGGCACCCATTGCGGCTATCATGCGTGCCCCTTGGGGACTGCCGTGGGAAAAAACGTGAAGGAGATCGACGTGGAAAAGTGGCCGCTGGGCGTTTTCGCCAGTATCGACGCGGGCTTGGGGGTGCGGTTGGACGTGGTTCAGGAGCTGAACGTGCCGACGGTGCAGCTTCATGCTCCGTCCAAAGCATCCCGTACCAAGGAAAAGGCGGCCGAGTTTCTCAATCGGCTCGCCGCGATGAACGTCACCATCACGGCGGTCTTCGGCGGCTTCGAGGGCGAAAGCTACGCTGACATTCCGACCGTGACCCGCACCGTCGGATTGGTACCGCCGGAAACCCGCTCGGCCCGGCTAGTGGAGATGAAGGAGATTGCGGATTTCGCACGGCTGTTGAACGTGGACGTGGTGGGGCTGCATCTGGGATTCATCCCCCACGACTCGGGCGACCCGCTTTACCAAGACGTGCTGGCCGTCACTCGCGACTTGTGCGACCACTGCCGCGGCAATAAGCAGAACCTGCATCTGGAGACGGGGCAGGAGAGCGCTGACGCGCTTCTGGCGTTCATTGAGGACGTCGATCGAGACAATCTATTTGTCAACTTCGATCCGGCGAACATGATCCTCTACGGCTCCGGTGAGCCCATCGAGGCCGTGCAGAAGGTCGGGAAATACGTTCGCAGCGTGCACATGAAGGACGGCAAGTGGGCCGACCACCCGGGCGAGGAATGGGGAACCGAAGTTCCGCTGGGCGAGGGCGACGTCGGCATGGAGCGATATCTCCGCACGCTCAAGGAGTTGGGCTACAGCGGGCCGCTGACCGTCGAGCGCGAAATCGCGCAAGAGCCCGAGCGGCAGAAGGCAGAGATTGGCCACGCCATCCGCCTGTTGACGGAGCTGAAGGAGAAGATCCTCTGACCGCCGGGCACCAAAACGTAGCTAATCTGCCCGCCGGCGGGTGTATGCCGAACGCGGAGCGTTGCCGCGCCGCGAGGCGCGTGGCTTGACCAGCCACAGGATGATGGCCAGCGGCACAACGAGCACGATCAGCTTCGGGCGCAGCGCCACGACCACAGCCAGCGCCACCGCTACTCCGAATAGCCAACTTGGCATGCGGCTCAGTTGCGGATGCGCAAGCCACAGTGCGCCGAGCACCAAACCGACCCGCAAGCAGGCGGCGAGCATCGGCTGATGGCCATCCCATCCGGTCGGCTGCCAGACGGCCAGCACCGCCGCCGTGCTGAGCAACACCGCCGCGGTGATTCCGACAGTCGTCCGGTGCATGATGCTCCAGCGGGTAGAGAGTTTTCCGCACCGGCCGACGAACAATGACGCGCCCGAGAAAAACCGAGCGATGCGGTCCCGCGCGTCGGCGGCCGTGCGTCGAAAATATTGCGAGCGTCAGGCTTGCCGGGATGGACCGGGGGGGACCCGTTCCAGGCTCTTTCCGTAGTACTGGACCGCTTCGGCGGGGCTTAGATTGAATATTGTTCGGCCCTCGGTGATCCACCGGTCGTTCTCCAGATGAAAGACTGCGGTGGCGGCACGCAAATTCCCCACCGCTTCCACGTCTTCCATGCCGCCGCCTTCGATGGCCGAGAAGCTGACCGTCACCCCGACCAGCGCGGAGAGCCTGCCGGTACGCTTGTCTCGGACATAGGCTACCTGATCGTCAAAGTCGCACGCAGTCCACGCCAATCCCCGCGGCTTGCCCGACTCGCCCGCCAGTCGGAGGAACCTGGCCTCGAGATGCTCGCGCTGGCGATGAAAATCATCGCGCGCTTTGCACAGTTTCTTTTCACGGGAACGCACGAGTGACCACGCGACAAGTGCGGCAATCGCGACCGCCCCGAGTATTGCTCCCACGGTGATCCACATGCTTTCAGGCACGCGACGTCCTCCCTATGTCATCCGCACCTGTTGAGACTGAACTTTATCATTTTACCGCTTGCCGTGAGGCCATAGCAAGCAAACGCAAATCGGGGGAATCGCTGGCACCGGTTGAGAGATTCCAGATGCGGAAAACGTAGCGGATTTGCCGATAGACATTTAGGTTCTCCCGCGAACCTGTCTCACCCCAGCCTACCATCTGGCCGCTTCTGTTGCTTCGCCGTGCTATGACCCGACCGCCGTTTTTCGCATTTACCAGGACGATGCTGCGTGCCGTGGGCGTGCTAGCTCTCGGCTGCACGGCGATCGCGGCGGGCCCGGTGCCTGCTTGGAGCCAGGAGTCCTCGCTGCCGGCGGCCATGCAGCCGCTCCCGACATACTGGAGCGACTCTCCGCTCGACCTGTCGGACGAGCCGGTCGAGTTTTTTGTTACCGACCAGCAGCCCTCCTCGCCGGTGTATGCACCGTCGATCGGCGGCGATCCGTGGGCGTGGCAGCTCTTGCCCCAGGGGCTGGTGTATCGCTCCTACCTGGCCGGCGAGAAGGAGTCGCGCTTTCGCAGCGTCTGGGCACACGACCAGGACCTGGGCTGGATCTGGGACATTACGCTCGGCGGACGCGTGGGGATATTGCGGTACGGTAGCATGGGCAACTCGAGGCCCGTCGGTTGGCAGCTCGACATCGAAGGCGCCGGCATGCCGCGGCTCGATCTGGAGGAGGACAACGACCTGGTAGCCGCCGACTTCCGGTTCGGCATTCCGCTGACCTACGGCAACGACTACTACCAGGTCAAGCTGGCCTATTACCACCTCAGCTCGCACCTGGGTGATGAGTTCCTGCTGGACAACACGGGATTTCCACGCTTGAACTATAGTCGCGACGTGTTGGTGTGGGGCCACTCGGTTTATATGTACGAGAACCTCAGGCTGTACGCGGAAGCCGGCTGGGCGCTGAGCTCCGACGTAAGCGAGCCGTGGGAGTTTCAGTTCGGCGTCGACTACAGTCCGGCCTGCCCAACAGGTCTGCGCGGCGCTCCGTTTGTCGCGCTCAATGGCGCTTTGCGCGAGGAAGTCGACTTTGGCGGCAACGTCGTCGTGCAGGCGGGATGGGCGTGGCGAGGCAGTTCCGAAGGCGGCCTCTTCCGCACCGGCTTTCAATACTACCAGGGCAAGAGCGACCAGTTCTCGTTCTTCGATTTCAACGAATCGAAGGCGGGCATTGGGATTTGGTACGACTATTGAAACGGCGTTCAATCGCGAGTCGTCTCAGTCGATCTCGAATTCCAATTCGTCTTCGCGTTCTTCTTCGACCTCGACTTCTTCTACGTCGACGTCTGGAACTTCTTCCGCTTCGAGTTCGACCGATGGTTGTTCAAGCGGCGCGGTCTGGCCCGGGCGACCGATGCGCACCCCGTGGCCGCTCATCAGCTCTTTCGCGTCTTTCGGGTCCGAAACCCCCGAAACTTGGATTTCGATGCGGATGTTCGAGAACAGGCTGATCTTGTTGCCGGAGAGAAGCTGAAGTTCGTTGCCCGAGGCGAGGTTCGTCCGGTTGCTGGAAAGCACTTCCGGCTCGTTGCCGGAGAGCAGCGTCGCGCGGTTTCCGGAAAAGAGCTGAGCCGCCATCCGCGAAAGGAATTCCCAAGTCACGTTGTCGAGCGTTGCCGTTGCCTGTTTTGATGTCCGCGCCGAATTTGGTCCGGCTCGTTCGCCGTGCACCGGCTGCTGTGGCTGAGCATTTTCCTCTTCAATGGTCTCCGTTCGGCTGCTGGACTCGACGCTTTGGACTTCCTGCTGGGCATTTGCAGTGGTGACTACAAGTGCTACGGCGAGGGCGGACATGGCAATTCTGGTGGTCTTCATGGCAGTGGTATTCCTTGCGCGGAGAGTATCGTGGCTTTGAGAAGTATCCGTCATCCGTTCATTATCGCGAGCAGGCACGGTGTCCTCGAAGTAGAAAATCCAGACCAGTGGCCGCGGCCACGCTCGACTCACTGCCCCGCTGCTTCGGGCGGTTCCGGCACGGGCATGTCCAGATGCTGCACCAGGAACAGAAATGTATCGGCTAACTCTTCGATGATCTTTTCAGTCGGCTTGCCGGCGCCGTGCCCTGCCCTGCTCTGGATCGAAATCAACACCGGCGCGTCGCCGGCCTGAGCGTGTTGCAGCGCCGCGGCGAACTTGAAGCTGTGGCCCGGCACCACGCGATCGTCCGTGTCGGCCGTGCTTACCAGCGTCGGCGGATACTCTTTGCCCGACTCGAGGTTGTGGTACGGCGAGTACTCCAGCAGCGCGCGGAACTGTTCCGGATTGTCCGCCGAGCCGTAGTCGTCGACCCAAAAGCGGCCGGCGGTGAACTGGTGAAACCGCAGCATATCCATCACGCCGACCGCCGGCAGGCATGCGCCGAACAGCTCCGGTCGCTGCGTCATCACCGCTCCGACCAACAGTCCCCCGTTGCTGCGGCCTTCGATGGCCAGCTTCTCCGGCCGCGTATACTTGTTTTCGATCAGCCACTCGGCCGCGGCGATGAAGTCGTCGAACACGTTCTGCTTGTTGAGCTTCGCACCCGCCTGGTGCCAGCTCTCGCCGTATTCACCGCCGCCGCGCAAGTTCGGCTGGGCGTAGACGCCGCCCATTTCCATCCAGGCCAGCCGGCTGGTCGAGAAGCCGGGCGTCAGCGAGATTGCAAAGCCGCCGTAGCCGTACAGCAGCGTTGGATTGTTGCCGTCCAGTTCGATGCCCTGGCGGTGGGCGATGAACATCGGAATCCGCGTGCCGTCGGCGCTCTCGTAGAACACCTGTTTGACGACGTAGTCTTCCGGGTTGAAATCGACCTCGGCCTCGTGCACCCGCGTGCTTTCGCCGGTGATCATGTCGTAGCGGTAGTTGCTCGGCGGCGTGGCGAAGCTGGAGAACGTGTAAAACGTCTCCGTGTCCGTGCGGCGGCCGGAGAAGCCGGACGCGGAGCCGATGCCGGGAAACTCGACCTCGCGCACCTGCTCGCCGTCGGGGCTGTACATCACTACCTGCGTCTGGGCGTCCTTCAGCCGCCGGGCGACCAGCATGTTGCCCACCATGTTGATCGACGTGGTGGTCTCGTCCGCCTGCGGGATGATCTCTCGCCAGGCGTCACGCTGCGGCTCGCGGATGTCGATGGCGATCAGACGCTTGCGCGGCGCCTCCAGATCGGTCTGGAAGTAAAACACCGGCCCCTCGTTGGCGACGAAGTTGTACTCGTTATCGAAATTGTCGATCAGCTCGATGGGCAGCCCGTACGGCTCCTCGAGATCCTTGTAGACGATGCGGTGCTTGTCGTCGGTCCCCTTGCGGATGCTGATGACGAGGTAGCGGCCGTCCTCTGTGACTTCCAGTCCGAAGGTCCACTCGGGATGCTCGGGCCGGTGATAGGCCAGAACGTCGCTATCCTGCGAAGTACCGACGCGGTGGTAGTAGACCTTCTGGTTGAGGTTCAGAGCCTGATACGCCTCGCCCTCGTCGGGCCGCTCGTAGCGGCCGTAGAAGAAGCCCTTCCCATCGGCCGTCCACTCGACGCTGCTGAACTTGACGTTCTGAATCTCGTCCTCCAGCTTGCGGCCGGATTCGATCTCCATGATGTGCCACGTCCGCCAGTCGGAGCCGGACTCGGCGATGCCGTAGGCGATGTACTTGCCGTCATCGCTGAAGGCCAGCCCGGCCAGCGCGACGGTGCCGTCGTCCGACCAGGTGTTGGGGTCGAGCAGCACCTGCGGCTCGGCGTCAAGCGTATCGAGCCGGTAGTAGACCGACTGATTCTGCAGGCCGTCGTTCTTGGCGTAGTAGTAGCGTCCGCCGTCCTTGAACGGCGTGGAGTACTTTTCGTAGTCCCATAGCTGGGTCAAGCGCTTCGTAAGTGCCT
This sequence comes from Pirellulales bacterium, assembly GCA_040880125.1. GTDB lineage: Bacteria > Planctomycetota > Planctomycetia > Pirellulales > JBBDJB01 > JBBDJB01. The sequence goes on from JBBDJB010000018.1 coordinate 340,486, forward strand.
CGCGGCCCGGCAGGGCGTCGAGATATTCGCGCGTGAAGCTGCGCTGGCGGTCGACCCAATCGGCGACGTCTTCGGAAACGCGGACGTCGTCTTCCAGCCAGCGATAAGGGTCGGGCACCTGCGTGCCGTGGTAGATGTCGACGTGCTCGGTTCGCCGCGTGTTGGGATAATCGAGGGCCGATTCGTCCGCGCGGGCGAAGGCGGTCCCGGAGCTGATCATGCCGACCAGCAGAAGGCGGGCGAGTGTGCGAGCAGTGGATCGAGTCATTGTATCTCCGTATCACGTAGGGTCCGATGTCCGGACCGTCAACGTGGTGGTTCGAGATGTCGAATCAGAAAGATCGCGGGTGTATTCTTGCAAAGCCGGCCACCCGTGCAAGGGACAGCGAGACCGGCAGGCCAACTATATATAGGGCGCCGGCATGGCGATGGCCAGACTTCCCGACACCGGCGGCCATCGATGCAAGCGCGCCCCGGTGAATCGCCCGTAATGCGCTAGAAAAGCTCGTGAATCAACTCGCCTCCGTCGACCAGCTTGATCGGCTGGTTCAGCGGCGTCATATATTCGGTGTGCGGGTCGAGACCCAGCACGCGGCAGAACGTGACGAACAAATCCTGCACGCCGACCGGACGGTCGGTGATCTGGGCACCGTCTTTATCCGTAGCGCCGATCACCTGCCCGGTCTTCACGCCGCCGCCGGAAAGGCACGTGATCCAGCCTTCCGCGTAATGCTCGCGTCCGCCGTCGGGCTTGAACTTCGGCGTGCGGCCGAACTCGCCCATCCACACGACCAGCGTGTTTTCCAAGAGGCCGCGGTCTTCCAGGTCGCGCAGCAGCGTGGCATAGGCCGGATCGGTCTCGTTGCAGAGGATCGGGTTTTCGTCGAAGCCCTTGTTGTGCGTGTCCCAGCCCTGGTCGTTGAGACTGCCGGTGCTGATCACCTCGATGAAGCTGACCCCCTGCTCCACCAGCCGCCGCGCCAGGAGGCACCCTTGGCCGAAGGCGGTCCGGCCGTAGGCGTCGCGGAGCTGGTCCGGTTCCTGGTCGAGCTCGAACGCATCGAGCCGGGGGCTGAGCGAAAGCTGCTGCGCGCGGCGGTAGACTTCGCGCTTTTCGGCCACGCTGGCCGCGCCGCCGGATTGAGCGAACTGGTCGTCGAGGAAAGCGGTCAGCTTGTTGCGGCGCTGGAGGACTTCTTCCGGAACGGCGCTGCGCACGTTCTCCGGCAGCTTGCGTGGCTGGTCGATCTTGAATGAATCGAACCGCGGGCCGAGCACGCCGGAGTTCACGTCCCGGGTTTTGATCCGTGGCTGGCCGATGCGCACAAAGGCCGGCAGGTCGAAGGCCCCGTCGTGTCGCTCGCGGGCGACCACCGAGCCCCAGGTGGGATAGGCGATAGTCGGCGTGAGCGGGTAGCCGGTCCGCACCAGTTTGATCGCGCGGAAGTGGTCCAGCTCGTTGCTTTGCATGGACCGGATCAGCGCGATCTTGTCCATCACGCGGGCGGTCTGCGGCCAATACTGGGCGATTTTCACCCCGGTCAGGTTGGTGCCGATCTCGCCGGCGGGCCCTTGAAATTCCGAGCCGATCTTAGGGGTGAATGTATCGAACTGGCTGGGGCCGCCGTCCATCCACAACAGGATCATCGACTTGCCGCGCTTGCGCAGCTCGGCGGCCTGGGCGATCATCAGGTCGCGCCAGCTCATGCTGACGGCGCCGGCCGCGGCGCCGGTGGCGACCAGACGCCGCAAGAAGCCGCGACGATCGACGACGCCCTGGCCGGTGGTGTCGACGTCGAGGAGCGATTGGATCATTGGAATCTCCCGCGGGCGGCGGAAAGGTTTTACGGCTTCGACGGGGGCTTTATTCAACGCGCCCTTAAGGGGGGGCCCCAGTAAGTGTTGAATAAATAGTGGCTCTCGCTCTTGTATAGCAGTGTAAAACTCGGAGTTTTGCAACGGGGGGTTTTTCTGCGTGTTGAAAAAGTCCCGGCGGGTCCGCGGGTGTTCAGTTGAAGTTTGTGACTGGTTCTCGGTGGCTCCAGCTTGGTGCGCACCATCGGACGAACTGGTTGTGGATTCTATAGGGCTCGATGCAAAAAGTCAACTCTATTTTTGATCGGAATATGGCAATCGACCTCGCCTGTCACCGCTTGGTTGTGAACTCGGTCGAGTTCAGAAGCGACCAAAGCAGGTCTTCGTAAGCAGTGGCCCGATCCTGGTGCTTCTCTACATATTGGGTGAAAAACTCCAGTTCCGGCTGGCTGGGGGCCCGGCCCAGCACTCGCTCGAACAGCCGCTCGATTGCCCGGGCGTCGTCGGTTTCCTCGGTGAGCAGCTTCGCAAGCACCGTGTCTGCGCCTCTCTCCGCGTTGATCTGGCGGTGCAATTGGTCGTTGTTCATCATGAACATCGCCTGGTCCATCGTGCGGGGGCGGTACTCCGCGGCCAGCGCAGGATCGTAGCCGAAAGCCTCGTCCACCCGGTCGCTGGTGCTCTTGGGCGGAGGCGGAAAGCGGAAGGCATCGGTCGCCGCCGCCTGCGAAGCCGCTGCGTCCTCCAGTTCGATCGCCGCGGCCAACGAGCGGAAGACCTCGTCGCCGCGAATCCGCCGGGCCAGCGGGCCCGCTCCCAGCGGCGCTTCCTCCGGCGACGCGACCAGGCTCTGCTGATAGCTGGCGGAGTTCATCACCAGGCGGAAGACGTCTTTGACGTCATAGCCGGTGGCGACGAAATGCTCGGCCAGCGCGTCGTGGACCTCCGGCAACACCGCGTCGGCCATCTCGTCGAGCTGATCGACCGGTTCGCAAAAGCCGCGGCCCATCAACCGGGCCCAAAGATGGTTGACCAGCGTGCGCGCGAACAGCGGATTGTCCGGCGCGGTGATGCGGTCGGCCAACTCGGCGCGGCGCTGCGCGTCGGTGAGTCCCTCCTCCAGCGGAACGCTCGTGAGGAAGACGGGCGTCATTTCTGTGCCTGGCTTGCCGGGATCGTGCATGTCCGGCATTTTCCATTCGCCCTCGGCCTTCGACTTCACTTCGATGCCGGAGCTGTCGTTCCAGGGGAGCTTGGCCTCGCTACGGGCGAAGAAGGCAGCCATCTGGTGGAAGGTCGCCCGGGGCATGTCGACGAAGGGATGGTCGTGGCACTGCGCGCATTGGATTTGCACGCCCAAAAAGATGCGCGTGGTTTCGGCGGCCAGCCGCGGGGCGTTTGCCTGATGAAAGCCGACGAACGTGGCAGCCGGCCTGTCGGCGACCTTGCCTTCGGCCGTCAACATCTCTCGCGCGATCTGATCCCACGGCGTGCCCCGGTTGAACTGCTCGGCCAGCCACGCTTGAAACGGCTCGTAGTTGAGAAAAGTCAACTCCGGCTCGGGCACGCGGTAGCGGACCACGTCGGTCCAGTACTTCGCCCAGTTGTCGCCGAACTGCGGCGAGGCGAGCAGACGCTCGATCAATTGCTCCCGGCGGTCGGGCGACGTGTCGGCGAGAAACTGCTCGCGCTCGTCGATGGTCGGTTGTCGGCCGATCAAATCGAGTGTCGCCCGGCGCAGAAAGCCCTCGTCATCGAGCGGCCGGGTATGGAGGTCTTCGCCCAGCGCGGAGCGAAGTTCTTGGTCCAAGTCCGTCGGAGTGAGGCGGCGGGCGCCCGCCTGAGCAGCACGCAGTGCGGCGTCGCGCTGGGCCCGGCGTAGGGCGGCGGCGGCGGCTTGAGCGGCTTCGTCCGCGGCGCGCTCGGCAGCCGACTCATCGTAGGCGGCGGCGTCGAACTGGTCGGCCGGGAGAAACTGCACGGCGTCGGCGATCACGTGGCCGGTGGTGTCGCGATTGGAAATCTCTACGACCGCGGGCGTGCCGTGTTCGAACGCAAACTGGCCCAGCGGCACGAAGGCGGAGGCGTGCACCGGCGTCTGGCGCTGGTCGAGCGCCCTAGTGTGCTGGCCGTCGGCGGCGGTGATGGCGACGCGGACGTTCTGAGCGCGGCTCTTGCCGGGCGTGTAGGAGACAAGTACCTGGTAGTCGCCGCTCTCCGGCAGGTTGGCCGTGAACCGGACCGACTTTTCGCCTTTGGTGTTGTTGTCGTCGTGCAGGTAGCCTTCGTCGACAAACGGCCGCGTGTGGACGGAGTGTTTCCACTCGCCGATGGTCTCCGCGTGGCGGTCGTCAACGACGACACCGGGAAGTTCGCTGGCAGTGACTGTCTGTGCGGCTGGGGACTCGCCTATGAAGATGAACGAAGTCGTCAGCACGGTGACGAGGTGAATCACGGAAAGTTTCCGTCGTCCATCGGGCAGGCGAGTGGGCATTTCGGCCTCGTGCAATGCGGGATCGGATGGAGAGAGAATCGGCCGATAGTCTACTCGCGGCCAGCGGAGGGCGTCAAATTTTGGTTAGTGAGCGTGGCGGTAGTGGATCCGATGTGATGCGAAGAGGTGGCACAGACATTCCTGTCTGTGCGTCTTGTTTACCCCCGCACCTCGGCCCTCTCCTCGCGGGCGCGAGGGAGTATTAGTGGTGGCTGAATTCGTGAGAATTCAGATTGCGCAAAGGGCGGCTGAATTGTCACCAATTCAGCTACGGTTACGTAGCCAGCCGGCGCTGGCGAAGGCGGTCGATCGTAACGGCGGCGACGATGATGGCGCCGATGATGATGTCCTGGCTGGGATTGCGATAGCCCAGCAGCGTGCAGCCGTTGGCGATGACGAAGATGATGGCCGCACCGGCCAGCGTGCCGAGCACCGAGCCCTGTCCACCGCTGAGACTGCCGCCGCCGATGACAACCGCGGCGATGATCTTCAGCTCCAGCCCGATGCCGGAGGTCGGGTTGCCTACGGCCAGGCGCGAGAACTGAAAGATGCCGGCGATGCCGATGAACAGGCCCGAGAGCGAATAAACGATCACCTTGGTGAGCGGCACGTTGATGCCGCACAGCCGGGCGGTCGATTCATTGGAGCCCAGTGCGAAGACATAGCGACCGAAGACGGTGTATCGCAACACCGCGGCCAGCGCGGCGGCCAGGGCGAACGCGATCCATACGCCCAGCGGCAAGCCGAGCCAGAGCGAATCGGCGCTGGTGCTCACCAGCCCGGACAGCCACTGGGGAATGCGCTCGCGGTCCGGGCGGACGGTGCTCTCGTCGGCCAGGTACTTGGCGACGCCGAGATATATAGTCATCGTGCCGAGCGTGACGATAAACGGCACAATCCGCAGCAGGCTGATCAAAAGGCCGTTGACCAGGCCGGCCAGGCAGCCGGCCAGCATGGCGGCGACAATGGCCACCGGCACACACCAGCCGCCGCGCAGCGCTTGCAAGAACTGCGAGTCGGGCGCAAAGACCGCGGCCAGCAGCGAACCTTCTTCGGCGGTGTACGTGCTTGCGAGCAGGAAGTGCGCGAGCACGGTGGCGGCCAGCGCCAGCGCGGTGCCGGCGGAAAGATCGATGCCGCCGGAGATGATGACCATCGTCATGCCGAGCGCGGCGACCGCCACGATGGAGGTCTGCACGAGGATGATCCGCATGTTATCGACGGTGAGGAAATTGCCGCCGCCGGGCTGCATGCTGTCTGCGACGCCGAAACCGGCGATGACCAGCACCAGCGCGAGCAGCGGCCCTAGCTGGTGGACGATCCACTCGTGGCGCCGCAAGAACTTCTTCAGCGTGCGGGGGGGTTTGTCGCTCATGTCGATGGTTCCGCACTGCTGACGGCGCACACCATGATCGACTCCTCAGTCCACTCCTGCGCGGGCCGCACGTCGCGCAGCCGGCCCCGGGCCATCACCGCCACGCGATCGCAGACGGCCAACAGCTCCGGCAGGTACGAACTGACGAAGATCACCGCCTTGCCGCCCGCCGCCGATTGGCCGATCAGGCGATAGATCTCCGATTTCGTGCCGACGTCGATGCCGCGGGTGGGCTCGTCCAAGAGCAGCACGTCGGCATTCTGGTGCAGCACGCGGGCGATCGCCACCTTCTGCTGGTTGCCGCCGGAAAGCTCTTCGATCGACTGCTCGGGCGAACGCGCTTTGACTTGCAGGCGGTCCATCCACGTGCGCACCGCGCGGCGGCGGCGGCCCAGGTTCAGCCATCCGGCGCGGCTGTAGGGCGACAGATGGCTGAGCGTGGTATTGTCCGCGATGGAGCGGGTTTGGGCGAGTCCCTCCGACTTGCGATCCTCGGAGACCAGCCCCAACCCCGCGCGGATGCGGGACTTGGGCGAGCTGCCCGGTGCGTGGCCGGCAATCCGCACGTGACCGCTGCGCACCGCATCGAGCGCGAAGATCGAACGCAACAGCTCCGTCCGCCCGGAACCGACCAGGCCCGCGATGCCGAGGATTTCGCCGCGGCGGACCTGGAGCGAAACGTCGCGGGGCATGCGGCGGCCGGAGAGTCCTTCGATCGTGAGGATGACCTCGCCCGGCTCGTGCGGCACGCTGGGGAAGAGCTGCTGGACGCTGCGGCCGACCATCAGCGAGACCAACTGCTCTTCGCTCGTTCCGGCCAGCTCGCCGCTGCCGGCGACCTGCCCGTCGCGCAGGACGGTGAAGTGGTCGGCGACGCGGCGAATCTCTTCGAGAAAGTGACTGATATAGATGACGCCGCGGCCGGACTGCTTAAGTCGGACGATCACCTCGAACAGACGCTCGGCGTCGTGCAGGGTGAGGGAACTGGTCGGCTCGTCGAAGACGATCAGCTTCGCGTCCTGGATCAGCGCCCGGGCGATCTCGACCAACTGCTGCGCGCCTACCGAAAGCCGCCGGACCGGCACGTCGGGCTTTAAGTCCGGGTGGCCCAACAGGGCCAGGGCGTCACGCACGCGAGTGCGCTGCACGGATCGCCGCACCAAGCCCCAGCGGCGGTCCTCTTGGCCGAGCATGAGGTTATCCTCGACCGACAGGTCAGGGGCCAGGTTAAGCTCCTGGTAGATCATGGCCACGCCGGCGGCGCGAGCGTCTTGCGGGCCGCGAGGACGGTAGGGCTGCCCTTCGAGCAGCATCGTGCCGGAGTCGGCAGTGCAAGCGCCGCTGAGCACCTTCATCAGCGTGCTCTTGCCGGCGCCGTTCTCGCCGACCAGGGCAAGCACCTGGCCGGCTCGCGCCTCGAAGGTCACGTCGCGCAAGGCGTGCGTCGCGCCGAATCGCTTCGAAATGCCTTCCATTCGCAACAGGGGAGCGGTCATTTCAGCGAATCTGGAGGGCGCGACGTGCGTGGAAGTTGGAAGTTCAGCGAGCAGCGGCTTGGGGGGCGGGCGCGGGATTCTTCGGGCCCTGCGGCTGCTGTGCGGCGATGACCTCCGCCATGCGCCGGGCAGCCAGCGCGCCGCCCTGGTAGTTGTCGGTGGCGACATAGCTGACTTTCAGTTCGCCGTCGTCGTCCAGGTCACTATCGTAGATCACCGTGGGGATGCCTTCGGACTTGGCTTCCTCGACCACCTGGATCAGCGCTTGAGCATCGAGCGGGGCGAGGCAGATGCCATCCACCCTTGCGGAGGTGAAGCCCTGCACGACGTTGATCTGGCCCTCACGGTCGTTTTCCAGCAGCGGACCCTTCCAGCGGATTTCGACATTGCCCAGCTCACGGGCGGCATTGCGCGCGCCGGCGTGGACCGACTTCCAGAACTCGTGCGTGGTTCCCTTGGGGATGACCGCGATCACGTACTTCGTTTCTTCCGGTTGGAACTCCTCGCCGGAGAACTGTTCCGGCTTGAGCAGTTGCTTCATCTCGGGCGTGTGCATGTTTTCCGGAGTGGCGATGTATTCGCCGGTCGTGATCCGCTTTTCGACCTGTTCGCCCTCGAGGTGACGGACCATGGTCGTGACGGCCAGGTAACCCATCTTCACCGGGTCCTGCAGCACGATGCCGTCCATGTGTCCTTCGGCCATGGCGTCGACCATGCGCGGGGTCGGATCGAAGCCGATGAAGTGCACCTTACCGGCGAGCCCTTCATCCTCCAGCGCGCGGAGCATGCCGGTGGCGTTGGGCTCGCATACGCAGAACACGCCCTGCACCCGCTGGCCGAACCGGCGGAGGATGCTCTGCGACTTGTCGAGCGACGACTCCGGCGTGGTGCCGGAGTATTGGTTCGAGGAGAGGACGTGGATCTCGGGCGATTCTTTATCGAGCGTTTCGAGGAAGCCTTGCTCGCGCTGCTCGGTGCTTTCACTTCCCTGCGTGTAGCGCAGCAGCACGACGCCGGGCTCGGCCGTGCCGCTGGCATTCGATCCGGAGCCGCAGCCAGCGAGTGTGACTGCCAGAAGTGCCAATGCAGTGGTGAAATGCTTCACGGTTTGCCCTCCGGCCGCCGGGTTGAGCCGCCAACGCGTTCGACGCGCGCCGCCATCAGCGGGCGCCGCGGTCGGCTCGAATCCACGGGAAACAAATTTCGCGCGGGCAGGAAAACAGGACTAGTACAATGGGACTTATCGTACCGCACGGGCTGGGGTGTTCCTAGTACTGGTCCGCACGGTGGGGCCACCCGGCCGCGATCCGCTCATGCTCAACGCGAGGGGAGTCAGTCCGACGGATAGGGGAGGTCCTCGCCGCACAGCTCGTTGAGGGCGTTGTGCGCGGCGCGCTGCTCGGCCTCCTTCTTGCTGCGTCCCCAGGCGGGCGGGAAGCGAGTCTGTCCGATCTGGGCCGACATCTGGAAGCACTTGCTGTGATCGGGCCCCTTTTCGTCGAGCAGTTCATAGCTGGGCGTGGTGCCCTGCTCGCGCTGCACGAACTGTTGCAGCATCGACTTATAGTTATTGCCGGATTCGCCCGAGGCAGCCCGTTCGATCTCCGGGGCAACGTACCGGTGAATGAACTTTCGCGAGGCGGACGCGCCCCCGTCCAGATAGAGCGCCGCGATCAGCGCTTCAAAGACGTCGGCGAGCACGGACATCGGCACGTGCGGATCGGTGGTCATCCCCTTGCCGAGGATCAGGAATTCTTCCAGGTTCAGCGCCTGGCTGATCTCGGCACAGGTTTGCCGGCTGACCACGATTGACTTCAGCCGGGTCAGATCGCCTTCGAGAAACTCGGGGTATTTGGCGTAGAGAAACTCGCACACGACAACGCCCAGGATGGCGTCGCCCAGGAACTCGAGCCGTTCATTCGAGGCGAGCCGATGCTCCGCTCCCGAGGCATGTGTCAGTGCCGCCTCCAGGAGCGAAAGATCGTTAAATCGGTAATCGATCCGCTCCTGGCAGCCTGATAGCTTCTCCGCGAGCGAGTCGCTCAAGCCCTCCGGGGGCGCATCTGCCATGAATCACCCTTCACGCGACGTTGGCGCAAGTCACATACCGGCTACTTAACTCTAATCACGGTATAGCCTTTTGTCAACGCTGAGGAAGGGGGCGGCTGCTGAGGCCGGGTGTGGCGGGTAAGGATAATGCCGAGAAGGCGGCCAGCCCCCGGGGGTCGGCCGCGTCGCTGCGGTGAACGGGCCAGTCGGCCCCGTGCCGCGCGAGGGCAACGACTTGTCCCGCCGCGCAGCTTGACCGGCCGTAGCGGCATACTAAGAATGCATTGAGTCGCCCGTGGCAATCGCCTTGTAGTTTCGCCCGAGAGGATCTCGCCCGAACGAGGCACCAATAAGTATCAGAGAAGTGCGGTCGTCGCCCAGTTCTCCCTCCCCCGCGGGTTTCCAGCCTTCTTTCCGCATTCACTCGCCCTGTGACACTGTTACGCCGTGCGAGAAACGCGCTGCCCCGAAGGTAAAGTCGTATGTCGAATTGGCCACGTCTTGCGGTTGGAACGGTTCAGCCGACCGCCGACCATCTGCCGATGCTCTGGGCGCTGTGCGAAGTCATCCGGCGCCGTGGAATACAACCTCAGGTCTTCCATTCGCAGTCAAACTTTCGGGACGCAGTGGGGGGCGACGTCATCTGCGGCGTTCGCGCCCGCTACCTCGATAGCTGGCTGATGTCACCGGAACTGTGCGGCGAAAGCTTCATGCACGGTGCACAGGGGAGCGATCTGGCGATTGTGGCCGGACGGTATCCATCGGCCGTGGCGGCCGGGGGCGGCTCCGGCACAAAGCCTTCCGGCGGCAGCCTGGTGGACGTGTGCGATTGGCTCGACCTCGCCGCATTGGTGGTCGTCGATGTCGCACAGCTCACGCCGTGTCGACTACCGGTGCTGCCGGCGACAGCATCGGGGCTGTTGCTCGACGGAGTTGCCCCGGATGAGCTGGCCCATTGGGCGACCATGCTGGAATCGCTGTGGGGAATTCCCGTGCTGGGCGCACTGCCGCCTGGGCCAGGTCTGAAGGCGAAGTTGCACGACTGCAAGGCGAGGGTCACCACGCCTTGCGCCCTGTGCGAACAACTGGGCGATCATCTGGCGGCCTCACTTCGCGTTGACCGGTTGCTGCAGTTGGCTGGTCGGCCGGCGCTGACGAGGCGTGCGTCCTGGTTGTTTCGGGCCGGGAATAAGCTCGACGGGTTGCGGGTCGCCGTGGCGTACGATGAAGCCTTCAACCATTACTTCCCCGACGTGCTCGACGTGCTGGAGCTGCAAGGCGCCGAAGTGCAGGACTTTTCGCCCCTGCATGACGACAAGCTGCCCGACGCCTGCGACGTGATTTATTTGGGCGGTGGCCGGCTTGCCGCCTTCGCACCGGATTTGGCACGCAATTCCTGTTTGCCGGTCGCTCTGCGGGATCACGTCCGTCAAGGCAAGCGGATATACGCCGAAGGCGACGGCCTGGCATATCTGTGCCAACAAGTACAACTGTCCGGCGCGGCTTACGCCATGGCGGGTGTCCTGCCGGCGGTGGCGGTTGCCCAACAAGACCTGTCGCCGCCTGAACCGGTGGAAATCACGCTGGCGCAACATCACTGGCTGGGTAGCGGAGGATCGAAGCTCCGCGGCTATCGAACGGGCGAGTGGGACATTCGGCGGCTTGCCAGCCTGGCCAGCTTTGTCGCCGAACGCGATCGCTCTCTCGACCTGGTGGGCTATCACAACGCGGCCGGTTCGCGGCTTGCCCTCAATTTTGCCGCCCAGCCGCAGTTTCTTCAGCGATTCGCCTCGGGCCGTCGGCCGCACGTCGACACGATTCCGGTGCGCTGAGTGCGGGGCGTTGATCGTGTCATTCTGGCCGTGTTTCCATAGGATTGCGACTCGCATCGCGCTGCGTGTGGCTTTGACACAACTCGGCGGCTAACCGATACTCAGTCGCGGCGCGATCGCTCCTTGCCGGCGTCGCCGACCGTGAGGAGATCGTGGACCTGCGCTTCGCGCGGGGCGGCGATCTCCTCTCCTCCCGAGGCCGAACCGACCCGACGGCATCCGCGCTCACCACGACCGCCGGGGAATCACAACGGCCGCGTCCGGGATTCTTCCGGCGAATGCCGAAACGCCTGGCATGCGACCGCCGACACACCGCAGAAGCATCGAGGAAACAGGCCGATGATCAATCCGCTCTATCTGCCTGAACTGCGGGAAATGCTCGCGGAGAACGATGCCGACGATCTGCGCGAGTTCTGCACCGCGCTGCACCCGGCGCGGACCGCCGAGTTCATGGAGGGGCTCGATCCGGAGTCCGCCTGGCGGGTGCTCACGTTCGCCGACATGCCGCAGCGCGTCGAGATCTTCAGCTACTTCGAAGAATCCATGCAGTTGTCGATTCTCGAAACCGCCGACCGCCGCGCGATCGGCCAGCTCATCGCCCACCTGCCACCGGACGACCGCGTCGACCTGCTCAACAAGGTCGATCCGCGCATCGTCGACGAGCTGTTCCCGCTCATTCCGCTGAAGGCGCGGCGCGACATTCTGCGGTTGAGCTCGTATCCCGAGGGGACGGCCGGCGCGCTGATGACGACCGGCTTTGCGCGGCTGGACGAGAATCTGAGCGTCGCCGCCGCACTGGGAGAGATTGGCCGTCAGGCCGAACGACTCGAAACAATCTACTACGTGTACATCGTGGACGAAGGCGGCCATCTTCGCGGCCTTGTCTCGGCCCGACAGCTCGTTTCGAACCTGGGCCATCCCGAGATGAAGATTGGGGAGCTGATGGAGACCGAGCTGGTCGCCGTGAACGTGACGGACGATCAGGAGAAGGTTGCTGAAAAGGTGGCGCACTTCGACCTCTTGGCGATTCCCGTAGTGGATCACGAGCACCATTTGCTGGGGATCATCACGCACGATGACATCATTGACGTGATGCGGGAAGAGGCCACTGAAGACGCATTGCGGCTATCGGCCGTCGATCCGCTAGAGGCGAGCTATCTGAACACGCACTGGTTCACGATCACCTGGAAGCGCGGGATCTGGTTGATCATCCTGTTCTTTGCGGCGATGATCACGGCCTATTCGCTGCGATCGTTCGAGGATGCGCTGCAGCAGGTGAGCTGGCTGGTGCTGTTTATTCCGCTGGTGATCTCCAGCGGCGGCAATTCCGGCAGCCAGTCGGCGACGCTCGTAATCACGGCTATGACCTCGGGAGACGTGAAGCTGCGCGACTGGGCCCGGGTGGTGAAGCGAGAGCTGATCACCGGACTCTGTTTGGGCGCATTCCTCGGGCTGCTCGGCTACGGAATCGCCTATCTGCTCACGCCCGACCCATTCTCGGCGCTGGTGATCCCGGTGACGATAACTCTCGTCGTCATCTGCGGCACGCTGTGCGGCTCGATCCTGCCGATGCTGTTCCGCCGGCTGGGGCTCGACCCCGCACTGATGAGCAACCCGTTCGTCGCGGGCCTGATCGACATCGCGGGCATCATTATCTACATGCAGGTGTCGATGTTGATGTTGCAAGAACTGCGAGAGTCAACCGGCAATTGACGCTCGGTCGCAGTTGCAGTGAACCGCATCGCTATACGTCCAGCACCGGGTGGCCGACGTACATTTGCAGGATCTGGCTTTGCACTTTGATGGCGCGGACCAGCACCCAGATCTGATCGGGCGAGAACTTGCGAGGATCGGAGTTGGCAAGCGCCTCCAACTCTTCGGTCATGGCGGAGTGCTGATCGGTGGCCGCCTGCACGCGCAGTCCCGACTCCGTCCAGGCAGTGGCCAGGACCGCTTCGTCTTCCAACGCATTCAAGTCGTCGAACGAGTTGACGAGCAGAAGGCAGGCGCGGGCAATCTCGTGGGGATTCGCGTCGGGTTGAAGCTGTTCAACCCGACGAACGAGTTCCTTCAGGTTCATGGCTCGGTTCCGCGTTGGTGGCAACGTCAAGGAGGCGCGAAATCGTCGTGGAATCGGAGCGGATGGAAGTCGGTTCGTATCAGCAGTGTGTGATTGCAGCGTCGCCCCCTTCTGCGGGACACTGCGGAAGTGTCGCGCCAAGCGGCTTCCGCCGGGGGAGCGCTGATTTCCAGCCCAAGTGTAGGTCACTGCATCGTGGGTTCGGCGACATCACCGTTTGCAGCAAGATTGGGACCAACTGCCCGTCACCCCGATTGCTGGCCGCGGCGGCTGATAGCCGGCATAATAGGAGTAACGCCACGCGCACGAATGTTCCGGCTTGAAAGTTGCAGGCAGACGATGCAGGTGCTACCAACGAGCAGGCTTGTAGGGGCGGTCGCGGCAGACTCTGCCCGCACCGGCCGTTGATTCGAAGCGGCCGCCTTCACCATAAGGATCCACTTCATGCGACGCTGCCAGTTTTGTCACCGTGAAGTACGCAACTCGGCGGACGGGATGTGTCCCTACTGTGGACGGGTGCTCGCGGCGGAGTCGGAAGTCCAATGGACGAGCGTGGCCCGGCTGTCCAACTTGGCCGAGGCCGGATTCTTCTCTCAGATGCTGGCCGATGAAGGCATCGAGTCGCAGATCCGCCAGCATGATGATTTCAGCGCGCTGGATGGCTCGTGGTCGAGTGTCTATGTAATGCAGGTTCCTCAAGCCGACGCGCAGCGGGCGACGGAGCGGATCCGCCAGGAACTATCCAGCGGCGGCGTCGAAGAGCTTGGCACGACATTCAAGCCCGAGACGGTCGGCGCCGCGGTGGCCTGGAAGCCGGTCGCATTGATGCTATTTGCCGGAAGTCTAGCGTATCTGGCCGGGCAGAACGTACCGCGGCACGAGGGGCAGGTGCCGCAAAACGACTCCCGCGCGTCGCTTTGGGACGCGGTCCGACAGATCGAAACTCCGCTGGTGAGCGAACCGGCCGCGGGCGGTGCGCGATTCCGCTTGTCGTACGATCGCGCCCACGCTGTGTTTCTGCTGGAGGAAGACCGCGACGGCGATGGGCGATACGACCAGCGCCGGGCCTTTCATCAGCGCTCGCGCCCGGTACAGAACCTGGCACGGTAGTGGCGTAGATGTAGCACAGACATTACGGTCTGTGCGCGGAGGACGATCTGGAAAGGGGAATGGCTCCCTCCCAAATCAACATTGTCCCTTCACGTGTGCGATGCGCTTCAGGGAGCCTGTTCCCTTTTCAGCAGGCATCTTGCCTTCGCGGATTCTCCGGCCGACTTTCCGCCGGTGCCGTCACTAGGACCGCTGCAAACCGAGCGGATGCGCGCCGCTCGTAACGACGGGTTTCGCGGCGCGTGATTTGAGGGATCTCGCGGCTGTTCGCACCCTGTCGTGCGGCGAGAAATCTCTGCGCCACCACGCTTTGCCACGCCGATACTGCCAATCGGGCGGGGAAGGCTCGGCCGGATGAGCAGCGACCCTCCGCGCTGGAACGCCGTAGAAAAGAACGGGCGAGTCGTTCGCGGGGGCAAGTCCCAAACCGAATACAAGGATATGCAGGATGGAAACGACGTTTCGGATTGTGACGCGAGGCGCCGACGGCGAGCTCCGCACCAAGGATTACCTCAGGCCCGACACGCTGATCAAGAAGCACACGCAAATCGGCGTGGACGATTGCAGCACCGATCTGAGCCTGCGGGGCTTGCCGATCTTTCGCGGTTTGATTGGCCCCATGCCTGAGGCAAAGAATGTCGTTCGCTACGAGTCGCCGGACGTCTTCGAGACGCTCACCAAGGAATGGAGCACGGCGAAGACGGGCCGCCGCCCACGTCGCAGTTTGACGTAACGTCGCGGGGTGGCGCGTACGATTCGGGCAATAGCCAGTTAGCGCCGCACGGTTCCATCGGCGGAGCGCCACCCGCTGGCTTCGCGAGGAGGGTCGCTCTCCAGTCGTGCGACTCCGCCGACTGCCTGGCGGCTGGCGACGGCCGTGCCGCTGGTGGCCGGACCGACGGCGACGCGCTCGATGACCTCGGTGTTGGCCAACCGCTGCATGGTGACCGGCACATCGACGACGCGCCGCTCGGGCACCCATTCGCTGCGAGTAACGGGAGTCTCGACGATTTCGGTGCGCGTTTCCCAGCGCGTGATCGGCACTTGCTCGTGCACAATGTAAGGCTGGGAGAAGGGATTCCAGCGCCCGTACATCCGCGGCACCCATTGGTACTCGACGACGGGTGTCTGAACCGTGCGGACCTGGTCGCGCGTTTCCGATGTGATCTGCTGCCGGTAGACGAGTTGCTCGCGCTGCTCGGTGCTCGTCGAAACGACCGGCCGCTGCACGACGCGTCGCGTCTCGCGAATCGTCTGTCCGTTTTGTTCAAAGTAGCGGACCTCATCGGCCGGGGCCGATGCGACCAGCAGGGGCAACATCGTGAGCAGCATCAAGACCGTTCGTCGACCCATCGTCTTACTCCCATTCCGTTGGAAAAAGCGCCCCTGGGAATCAGGATGTGTGAACGAGCCGACGCGAGCCATCGCTCCGGGCCACCTTCAGTGGCGGCTGTACGCCGGCATACTACCTAATCCGGTTCTACGCCTTGTATCGGTCGGGCGCCAGCAGCAGCATTAGCCGGGATGCCCGATGGCGAATCGGCGGCAGTCCGATTTCATCCCTGCTGTTCCCTCCGTCGCGGGGGTGGGGGAACTAAAAGCCGACGCACGTTCCGCAGAGTGGCCACTTGAAAAGCCGCCAGCGATGGGGCACCTTGGGGGGGCGACGGTGTGCTCGCGTACCACCGGACGGCTTCGCCCTGCCCCGATGCGTTGAAGGAGGTAGCTAGCAGTGATCAACAAGCAACTGTTGGACATCCTTGTCTGTCCGGAGACGCACGCCAGGCTGACAGTGGCCGACGAGTCGCTGGTAGCGTCGCTCAACGCAGCGATCCGTGCCGGACGGCTGACCAATCGCGGCGGTGAAAAGTTGGAGGCCGTGCTCGACGCCGCGTTGGTGCGAGACGAGGGCGATCTGGCCTATCCCGTGATCGACGGCATTCCGGTCATGCTCATCGAGGAAGCCATCCCGCTGGTACAGCTCGATGAGGTTCCGTGACGCGGTTCAAGCAGCACGGCGTGCGTCTCGCACCGTTCGCATCCAAATAGACAATTGACTTTTGCAACGAGTCCAACTCCGGGTGCATCATGGCGGAAAAGTCCATCTTCAAGAAGATCATCGACCGCGAGATCCCGGCGGACATTGTCTACGAGGACGACCGATGTCTGGCATTCAAGGATGTCTCGCCGCAGGCACCGACGCACGTGCTGATCATCCCGAAGAAGGAAATCGCTTCGGTCGCGGACCTGGACGATGAAGATGCAGCACTGATCGGGCACCTGTGGATCGTGATACGCAACGTCGCCCGGCAGTTGGGGGTGAAGAGCTACCGCGTGGTGGTCAATTGCGGCCACGAGGCCGGCCAGTCGGTCGATCACTTGCACTACCACCTGCTGGGCGGTCGGGCCATGAAGTGGCCGCCCGGGTAGTGCAGCAACCGGAGTTCGCGGACGCTACTTCTGGCCGTCAAAATCGGAGGAAGCCAGGCAGATAGCCTCGGATGCGCTCTGCGACGCCGGGCTTTTCGGGCGCCGGTTGCGGTGCCCGGACGGCGGGGCTCGGCGCCGGCGCCGAGGTGGGAAGAGTGCCTTCGGGCAGCGGAACGTGCTCTTCCAGAAAGCGTGGCCAGTAGCCTTCCAGGATCCGCAGGCAATCGCTGTACGCTTCCGTTTTAAGCCCGGCCCGGGCGTTGAAATTCAAGGAGACCAGGTCGACGCGCTCGTTATGGGCGAAGTCGGTCAGTTGTACCTCGTCGATCCAGACGGTCCCTTCGCCGACCAGGTCGAATCGCAGCCGGATCTGCTGTGGGCCGGCGGTTGCCAGGTCGTCGACCGGAAAGATGTACGGCTTCCATGTCGTCTCTAGCCGCTGCGGAGCCGGTGTTGCCGGACCGATCGACGCGGATCGCGTGTACGGTTCTCCTTCGTCCGCCCGTTCGACGCTCATCCGTACTGTCGGATGTTTGGTTCCGTTGGTGGTGCGTAACGAAACGGTCACCCACATTCGCCCAGTGGTGGGGGACGGGAAGGGATCGCTCAAGACCGTCGCCACCGGTCCAGTGCTACTGAGCCGCAGCGATCGCTCGCCCGATTTGGGATTCACCGTATCCAATTCAGCGGTGACACCGGGGACTTCTTCGGCGATGTACCAGCCCGAGATCTCTGTGCCCATCCCCATCCCAAAGCTCGACTCCTCGAAGTCGAGGTTGGCTGGGCCGGGCGTCGTACTGAGCGTGGCGAGGTTGCCAATCCGCATGGTCCATTGGTCGAGCCGGAGGTTCAGCGCCTGCAGCGCCGCCTCCGGGATATCGACCTGCGCCTGCCGAACGCGGACGCTCGAGTCGGCAAAGCGGGCGGCGACCAGCCCGTACGGTTCGAGATTCACCGTCCAGACTCGATTTTCTCCTGAGGCGGCGAGTGAGCGATTGGGCGTCTGACTGCCCAAGTCGGTCACCACGACGTTGGGGGGCGCTTCGATCGTCGCCTTCACGCGCACTGTCCATGGCGAATCGTTCACCATGTAGACGGTGGTCTGATCGTCGGACTTCAGCGTGCGGATGGTCACCGGTTGCCGGACGATCGTTTGCACGACCGTGGCGTCGGCCGGCAGTCGTCGAAACACCTCGATCAACGGGCGGAGACTATCCTGTTGCCCTAGCGGCAACAGCCAGCCGCCGTCGAAAACCTGCCGGGCGTCATTGTGCGCCAGGCTCTGCACGAAACGGCGGCGGTTGGCCGCGTCTCCCGGCAGCGGTTGGGCGACCAGCGAGGTATAAGTGTTCTCGCGGCCAAAGGGACTTTTTGCATCGAATGACGGGAGCTTGTGGCGCTGTGGCGGATGATACAGCAGCATGGCCCCAGGCGCCGCGGAATTCTCGTCTGACACCTGCCCACGCTGTTGCACGGCGTCGTTGATGACCATCCTCACCGCCTGATCGTCCAGCGGCGTGGACGGGGCCACATACTGCGGCGGCAGAAAGACGACATCACCGTCTCTGGTCAGTCGCTTTTCGTCCAAGCCCATTTCAAGCAGGACCTCGTCGAGGTCGACGCGCCGCGCAAAGTTGGGCCATAGCCGCGACTGGAGTGACGGTGCATCGAAGGTCTCCGACGTGGCCAGGTAAAGCTTTGCCCCGGGCCGCGCGGAGGTGACCACCTGCGCCACGCGTTGATAGAACGAGGCCATCTTTTCAGCGCGCCAATTCAACCACGCGTCGCGGTTGGGCTGGGCAAGCAGAAACCGCTCTCGAGCCGAGAAGCGATCGGCACCCTCGCCCGGCACGTCGATACCGGTTTCGCGCTCGAAGCTCGCCACCGTCTGGTCGTCCAGGCACCACTGGGCGCCCGGCAGTTGCGCATAGCCGTGTCCGGAGAGCTCGATCGCGATGCCGCCGAGCGAGGAATGTTGCCGGTACCGCGCGACCAGTTCGCCGACGACTGCCAGCATCGCCTCCTGTACGCGAGGGTTGAGCGGGTTGTAGTAGGGGGCGAGGCCCTGGTTGGCCGCGTACCGCTGGCTCCAGGTGGTGCCGTCGCCCCGCACCGGTTCAATCCCCACGGCGTCAGAGCCGCCCTCCCGGAGCAACTGTTCGAGCCGGGGTAGCGGCGCGTCGAAGTGCAGGCTCGGAATCAACCGCAGCGATTCACGGTCGAACAACCGAAACAGCATCTCCAGCACATCCTTGCGCAGCGGATCCTGCGCAGTCGCAGCAAAGGCGCCGGAGTCGTACTGCGGGGTCGATTCAACGAGTTCGCTGGGGTAGATGGTGCTTCCGTCGGCCAACACCCCCAGCATCAGCCCGTTGTAGCCGACATTGTTGAGATAATCGACCAGACGCGTCGCCCCCTGGTAGAACGTCACCCAGTCGGCGATCCGTCGCTGGCTCCACTGGTCGGCCACGTCCGTGGCGGAGAAGTTTTCCGGGAACAGCGGCCGGGCCATGTACCCGGCCAGCAGACGGCCATCCGCTGTAGGTTCCGCCGGTACGGCGCGGGCGATGCGATTGGGACCCGCCAGGACTCGGATCTTTCCGAATGCCACCGGTGCGTCGTCGGAGAAGTTTGACAGCAGCAGCAGCGGGTTCTTGGTCTTGGGCCAGAAGTGCAGTCGATGCACGCCCCCAGTAGGTGGCGACGCCACCGCGCGCGATGTGTAGACGCCAGAGTCGACTCCGATCGGCCATACGGTGCCCAGCGAGTTGGGCTCGACGATACTGATTCCCAGGTGCTGGGCGACGTCGGCGGAGAATTCGATCTCGAGAATGTGCGGCATTCCCGGCTGCGCAATCGGCAGCGGGTAGGCCTGCCAACTTGCTTCCTGGTCTGGTGCCGGTGTGAGCTGCATCAGCGCCCCGGCCGACTCCGACCAGCGAGTCAGATGTCCGCTACCCAGGGGCCCCTGCGGAAAGCCGGGCAGTCGCTCCAGCGGCGACCAGCGGGGGAGCCGCTCCCACCAGCGCTGCTCCGCCGGGTCGATTTCGACCTCGGTGTGCCAGCGGTCGGGATGAAGAAGCGGTGCCGGCGGGGATCGCGGCGAGACGACAACGAACTGCAGCTTCCGCGTCGCCAGCGGCCGCGCCCCGACGAACCGCTGCCGCAAACCCCACTCGATAACGCGGATATTGACGTCGTAGGCACCTTCTGTCACGGGAGCCGGAACTTCGACATCTATCGCCAACGCTCTGCCCTGCGCATCGCGGCTGTTGACCGTGTACTCCTGCGACCACAGGTTTTGCGAGCCGCGGGCCGGCGTGAGCTCGATCTGATACTGCAACTGCTCGCCCGCGCTTACGTCGGACAGACGGTGCGACAGTTGAAAGCGAATCGCCTCACCCGGGCCGAACACGAGCCGATCGCGCTCCAGCTCAATCGGAAGCAGATCGCCCGGCGAACGGTGAATCAGAATGAAGTTGCCGCGATCGTCCAGCTTGCGGCGGTCGTATTGCTGTGTGAGAGACGAGAGGGGGACCTCGAACACCGCTCCTCCCGGTTCGCGATCCGTCGGTTCGATCTCGATCGACAGAAGTGCGGTCTCATCGGCCGTGATTGCCACGTCGAAACCGTCGTAGCGACGGCCGCTGCGCTGGCGGATAACCAACTCTCGCTGCCCGTCGATCCAGATCGAGCCGGGCTCGTCCGCTTCGATACCCAATGTGCGCAGCTCGGATAGTTCGCCCGCGTCCAGCGTAATTCGGCCGTTCCACTGCCGCTCGACTTGCCCGCCACCCCACTCGAATCGCAGGCGAATGGAAGTCTCCGCCGCGCTGAGGCCGGGACATAGCACCAGCGCCAGCAACAGCGCACGCCAACAGGCGCACTGCGCTGCGTACGGAGTCGGGTGCCCCCGTCTCGAGCTTCCCTGCTCGATCATGGCCGGTCCGGAGGGGTGATAAGCATTTCTGCCGCAAGGATTTCCCGCAAAAAAGGCGGCGGGATTATATCGAGAGGCCTTGATCCAAACTACCCCGGCTTTCCGCCGGGCGGTTCGGGCCGCTGTACCGCAAAAATCGCCTTTTCACGAACGAACGGGCAAGGCTGCGATGCTGGGCGGGCAAGCCCTGCCAGAACCGGCGCGACAGCACTGATGGCAGAAACTGCACAAAAACGGCGGTTATTCGAAACCGCTTTCCGCCACAGACGAGAGTGGCGAAGGCTGGCGGTCCTCGCCGGATCGGCAGATCGTGGCGAACTGGTCCCACGCCGCCACCAGTTCCTCCACGACCGGCTCACAGCGGTTGGCGACCTCGTTCATCTCCCAGCGATCGTCGGGCTTCACATAAAGTTCCGGCAGCGCATTCTCAGGCATTCGCAGAAACCACCCCGGCGTTCGAATCGCCCGCTCCCCGTCGATGGCCATGCAGAGGCGGTCGTGCAATGACTGCACGTCATCGCGAAGAAGTGGCAGCAGGCTATGGGACGTGAAATTGGAACGATCGAGCTGGTCGCCCAGCCAGTCGGCAAGCGTGGCGGCCATGTCGCCGGGGCCGACGAGCGCATCGCTGCGCTGAGTAGCTCCGGTGCCCGAGGGCAGGCGGATCAACCACGGCACGTGCAGCGTCTCGCCAAAGAGTCGGTCGGCGACCGGGCCCAGCAGGCCGTGCTCGCCCAGCGGCATACCGCGTGCACCCATCAGCGTGAACAGCGTCTGGTGGCCGACTGGCGCATCGCGCAGGGACTCGGCCAACAGTCCAAGGCAGGTGTCCAGTGCTGCCACCTGACCCGCGTAGGCGCAGTTTGCGCTGAACACGACGTCGGGATCGACGTCCGGCGGTAACCGCTCGTGAGGGACTTCGCTGCCGGTCATCGGCGTAGGATCGTCCTCGTCGAGGAGCCGCTCGCGCAGAGCCAGCGGGGCGTCCCACGGGCCAGCCATTCCGCGGCTGTGGATCCACAGACAGAAGGGATCATCCCCACGAGACGTCAGGTGATCCAACTGATCCATGGCCACGGCCATTAACTGCGCGATCTGCGTGTCTTCGATAGAGGCGGCATTCGCGACGGCAATCTCCGATGGCGGCGGGAGGAACAGTGTTTGGTCGAACGCGTCGGTTAGTGGATGCTCCGCCACGAGCGGCTCGTCGGTCACCAGCACAGTACGCATCCCCCGGTCACGGCATTGGGCCGGAAAGCCAGGGCCGGGCGGATCGCTCTCTTGCAGAGCGTGTTGTCCCTGCCAGGCTCCTCGATAAAACGCCTCGATCGTCGGGCAATCGACGAGAGCCGTGTCGAGGAGAAAGCTCTCCGCCGCCAGCCGATCCATCTCCGGAGTTTCGCTCCACGTGTTGCCGTACGCGCCCAAAGCGGAGGCGCGCAGCCGGTCGACTACGAGGCAAACCACGCTCTTGGTTTCGGAAGTGTTCACCGGTGGGACTGGCGGGCTGGAGGAGACTGCAGCGAGGCAGCGGCGCCTACGTAAGACCTGCCGGCAACTTTCAACCTGCCTTTCGCAAGTTGGTCATTGGCCGTCGGAAGTTTCGGCGTTCCCAGTGGCCGAGGCGGGACTCGAACCCGCACGGGGGTTTCCCCCCAGAGGATTTTAAGTCCTCTGCGTCTGCCAATTCCGCCACTCGGCCGCATTGGCAGCGTATGGAAGCGAGCCAGTTCCGTCAATCCGCACCGGCGGCGCTCGCCAGGGATGCGTCGAGCGCGGCAAGCCTAATCTTCAAACGAACCGAACAGCGTGTTGAGCGACTCGGCAAACAAGGGATGCGCAAACATGCCGTCGCGCAGGCGCGTGTAGGGCAGCCGGCCCATCATGGCGATCTGCAGCATCGACATCACTTCGCCGCCCTGCTGCCCGAACACGGTGCAGCCCAGGATTTGCTCGCTTTGGGCGTCCACGATTGCTTTGACCACTCCGCGAGTGTCGTCGGTCTCCATCGCCCGGGCCACTTTGCTCATGGGCATCTTGGCAACGCGGACCTCGCGGCCCTGCTCTCTCGCTTGCCGCTGATTGAGACCGAGCCGCCCCAGTTGAGGATCGATGAACACAGTGTACAAGAGCGGACGGTCAGCAATCGACGCCCGGCCGCCGTCCAGTAGGTTCGTCTTCAATACCTGATAGTCGTGATAAGAGACGTGGGTGAAGGCCGGTCCGCCTTTAACGTCTCCTAGCGCATAAACCCCATCGACTCCGGTTTCGAGCCGATCGTTCACCTGAATGAAGCCGGAGTCGTCCGTCTTAATACCGGCTGCGGCGAGGTTCAGCGCCTTGATGTTCGGCCGGCGACCGGCCGCGACCAGCAGATGCGATCCCTGGACTGACTTCTCGCCCTGAGGTCCTACAACGGAAAGGGCGATGCGATCGCCGTCTTGATGAGCCCGGCGGACTGTCGAGCTTTGTAGAAGCGTCAGACCGTCGGCGCGCAACACTTTCTCCACCTCCTGGGAGATGTCCGTATCTTCCTGGCTCAGCACGTGCTCGCCGCGGTCGATGACGGTCACCTGGCTGCCGAACTGGCGAAACATTTGTGCGAACTCCAGCCCGACGTAACCGCCGCCGAGCACCAGCAAATGGTCGGGCACGCGATCCAGTTCCATGACGGAGGCGTTGTCCAGAGAGGCCACTTGGTCGAGCCCGTCAATCGGCGGCTGGACTGGGCTGAGGCCCGTGTTGATAAAGATCTGCGGTGCCTCCGCGATTTGATCGCCCTCGGCGCCCCGCACGCGCACGCGGTGCGCACTTTCGAAAGAAGCTTCGCCGCGCACGAGTGTGAGCTTGTCCGCATCTTCGAGCGAGCTTTCGGAACTGGAGCGGAACTGCTTGACGATCGCTCGTTTTCGTTCGCGAATCTTCTTCATGTCGATTGCGATTTCGGCGGTGTGGACGCCGTAGTCGGCTGAACGTCGGACCAGATGGGCGACGTTGGCGCTAGCGACCATGGTCTTGGTGGGCGTGCAGCCGTAGTTGACACAAGTGCCGCCAACGTGGGCCCGTTCAATGACGGCCGTCTTACGGCCGGCGGCGGCCAATGCCATGGCCAGCGGTTTGCCGCCCTGGCCGCTGCCGATCACGATGGCGTCGTATCGCTCGGTGGTCGCCATGCTGAGATCTCCACAGATTACGGTCGGCTGGAAAAACGCTGAATTTGTGCAAAGAACATACCACCAATCGCAGGGGGCCGGCACGGCACAAGCTCGGTCTCGAAATCGGTACGCGACAATCTGTCAGGTGTGGCTCGACTGCTCTCCGCTCATTCTGATCGGACCAGGATTCCGGCGGGCGGCATGCGTATTGCCGCTGAAAGGATTGCATCGAGCGAGATCGAGTAGCTCGTACTTTCCCGTAGGTTCGACGTTGTTCAGCGAGGAGTAAACACGATGGGCCGGCAATTCCTAACCGTGCTGGTGATCCTGGCGGTGCCGGTGGCGATCACCGTGGTTGCCCAGGAGCAGAATGAGCGTACCGAATCGGTTGAGCAAATCGGCGACAGGAGCGAGGGGGCTCAACAGACGGCCGAACTGTCCGGAGTAAAGCGCGGCCGATACATCGTCCACAACGTGGCCATGTGCATCTACTGCCACTCGCCGCGCCAGCCGGATGGAACGCTCGATCGCCAGCGACTGTTGACCGGAGCGCCGATGCCGGTCAGTTCTCCCTTTCCCGCGCAAGAGTGGGCGTTCCGCGCGCCGGCGCTGGCTGGCCTACCCGGTGGATGGAGCGAAGCGGAGTTTGTGACGTTTCTCTCGACCGGGGAGCGCCCCGGCGGGCACCCAATCCGGCCTCCCATGCCGCCGTTTCAGATGACGCAGCAAGATGCCGAAGCCGTCGCGGCGTATCTGAAGTCGCTCGACGACCCGATACGGTGAACTCGAAGTTCACGGCGAGACGATGAAACTCGGTTTCGCTCCCTGCCGCGCGATGGCACTTCCGCCTCGATCACTCGGGCAAAGGTTGGTTCCGCGTTTCCGGCGCGAACGGCACCGCGGCCAGCCCGATGACAAACACCAGGCACATCGTCATGCCGGCGTATCGCATAGGCTCGTCGTAATGCTGGAAGACGCCGCTGGTGAGCGTGCCGAGCGTAAAGGGCCCCAGCGCGGCGGCAAACCGCCCCACGTTGTAGCAGAACGACGTGCCAGTGCTCCGCAGCCGCGTGGGAAACAGCTCCGGGAAATAGATGGCGTATCCGCCAAAGAGCGAGAGTAGACAAAAGCCCATCAGCGGCATCATCCAAAACACGTCGGTCACGTCATTGAGCTTCCAGAACACCAGCGCCGTGCTGAGCCCGGCCGCGATGAAGGCGAGCGCAAAGGCCGGGCGGCGGCCGATGCGCTGCGTCAATATGCCGAATCCGTAGATGCCGAAAAACGCTCCCACGTTGAGCATCATGGAGGTATACCCGGCCCAGCGGGTCAAGCGGCCGGCGGTCTCTCGCTGCCGGGCGCCGATCCGCTCAACGTGCTGCAACGCGGCTGTCTGGCCGTCGATGACCGTCGGCGTTGCAGTGGCGCCGTTGTCGCTGTCTGTTAGGTAAGCCGCACGTCGAGTGCGCTGCTCCGCACTTTGGCCGCGGGCATCGAGCTCTGCCAAGATTGCTTCGGCCGAGACGGTTTGCGAGCGCCGGTGCAGCTCGAGGATCGCTTCATAGATCGCTGGTGCGTCGTCGTCCGCAGCGCTGGGGCTCAGCAGCGCATCGAGGCGGACGCGATCGACGGCCGTGTCGATCAGTTCCGGGTTCGCGACCAGGAGTTGCAGGAACTGCCGGTCCTGATCGGCCTCGCCGGCCGCGCGGGCTTCCTCCGCGAACACCTTGCGAAAGACGCTGCGGTTCAGATCGATGCTGAAAAAACCGATTCCCCACACGCCGATCACGCCGCTGGTGGCCAGCAGCAGCCCGACAATGGCGCGTTTTCTCCAGCGGGGATCACCGAACAGCTCAGCGTACGATCCGAGGCGTACGCCGTCGGTGCCGTGCGCCGCGGCTTGCCACCGCTGCGGTTCTTTCAATCGGCGGCGGATGACGATCGCCAAGAGGGCCGGCAGCGCGCCGACCAGGAACATGGCCCGCCACGCAGTGATCGTGATGCCGAACAGGTCGTACTGTCCCAGTACGCCGGTCTGTTCCAGGTGCCCCAGGCCAATGCTGATCAGTGCCGCGCCGATATTACCCACCGCGGAAAGCGCCTGCAAGAGCCCCAGGGCGAAGGGCCGGCTCCTCGGCGGCATTGCTTCGGCAACCAGTGCGACGCCGACGGCGAACTCACCGCCGACGCCCAAGCCCGTCAAAAAGCGATACAGCGAGAAGTCCCATACGTTGCGCGACAGGGCGCTGAGTCCCGTGCAGAGTGAGTACACGAGAATCGTCAGCATCATCGTCTTCGCGCGGCCGATGCGATCTCCGAGCACACCGAACAGCAAGCCGCCGGTTGCCCAGCCGATCAGAAAGATCGCAGTGGTGATTCCGCCGAAGCGCTCGACGCTGCCCGGCGGCGGCGCCACTCCGGGCGACGGAGCCAACAGTTCTGTCATCGCCGGCACCCGGGCGAGGTTAAAGAGCTGCTGGTCCATCGTATCGAACAGCCAACCCAGCGCCGCCACGATCAGTACGAACCAGTGATAGCGAGTCAGTTCCTTGTACCAGGCGCCGCCCGGGGAAGCGCCGCTGTCGCCGATCGGGACGTCGTGGATGTGCATCGGACAGATCGCGGAGCGGGGAGTGGGGCTGCTGGTGGGCAGTCGCTGGCCAAAGCGAGCCTATGGCGACTCGGGGATGAAATGCTTCTTCGGGCGGTCATTCTTAGGAGAAGTGACATCGCCGACCGGCTCCAGGGACGGCTCGCCGTGACGTTCCGGCTCGGGGAGCCAGAAGCAGGCGATCGCCCCGATGGCGTACGTCAGCAGTGCCACGATCGCCGCCGCCAGCGCTGTTGAGCGGCTCGGCAGCAGAGTGGTCAGCCAGGTTGTCAACAGCGCAGCGGAGGTACCGAACATGCGGCCGCCGATGTTCGCGGCAAAACTCTCTCCCGTCCCCCGAAGATGCAGCGGGTAGACGCGTGGCAAATAGTTACCCCAAAAGCTGAACTGCGCCACGGTGAGCAGCCCGGCGACGAAGATGCCCCACTTCAATAGATCCAGGTCGCTCCGCGCGGGGAAAAAGTAAACCAGCGGAATGATAATCAAGCCCGGCCACTGGAACACCCGCAGCAGCCACCGCCGGCTGACAATGCGGATCGCCAGAAAGGCCAATAGGAACCGCCCAGCCAGACCACCGAACTCCTGATAGCCGTTGACCTCGGCCGCCACCGCCTGCTCGATTTGCCTCTGCTCGGGAATCGGCTTGCCGGTGGTGCGCTCGACCACCTGCGGCAGGCCGGGCACAATTCGCGGTGTGTGCTGCAGCGCGCCGAAGGCGGCCCCGTAACTGCACGCGAACATGATCGTCGTCACGATCGTGGTGCGACGAAGCTCCGGAGCGAACAGCTCGGCGATGCTCGGCCGCCGCAGCGTTCCGGCGGCTTTCTTTTGCGCCCATTCCGGCGACTCGGGCAGGAACGGCCGAATGATAATCAGCGGCAGAGCCGGAATCACTCCGGAGATCAGCGTATATCGCCAGGCCTCGTGCCCGCCGGCGATCTCCGGAAGCAGGTAGCCGTACTTGAGGGCAAGGAGGTTCATGCCGGTGACCATAAGTCCGCCGACGGAGGAGAAGGCCTGTGTGTAACCGAGCACGGCCTCGCGGCGGCGCGGGTCGGGGAATAGCTCGGCTAGCCAGGCCACTGCCGCCACGAACTCGACGCAGACGCCGATGAACGTCGTGCAGCGAAAAAACAGGAGCATCTCGGGCGAAGTACTGAAGCCCGCCGCCAGTGCCGAGAACGCGTACAGCAGAATGCTGCCCACCAAGACGCGCCGGCGGCCCCACAGGTCGGTGAGATAGCCGCCCAACAGCCCGAACAATCCACCGGCGATCGCGGGCACGAAAAAGAGCATCCCGACCCAAAACTCGAACTCGGGGGTGCCGGGCCGGGCGCCCACCAGTTCCAGCAGGGCCGGCCGCAGAATGAGCGGGAGCATCAGCAGTTCGTAGATATCGAACGCAAAGCCCAGAGCGGCGACGACACAGACCGCCCATTGGACAGGCGTCAAGCGAGAGGGAGATGGCATCAGGGGAGAGGCGTTCCAGGGAGTGGCGGCGGGCAAAACAAAACGCATGGCGCCGGTATTCAGATTCGTACTGCGCCGAGTGGCACTGCCCTTAGCAAACGGTGGACCATTTTGCGGTGGCCCTCTCAATAATGCCATGAACGGGGTCGATGACAGGCGCCCTCGGTCGAGAGTCGAGTGCTGGTCGCCCGGCGCTTGAACGCGAGCAAGTTCGTACTGTGGGGCGTGGTCAGATTTCGTTACGGCTGATCAGAAAATGAGCAAGGCAGACCCGGCCGACCGGCAGATTCTCCGGCACGCTGGCCCCGGCACAACGTTTGCTTCCGGGGCGCGTTTGAGGTGCGATCGAGTCGACGCTGGATCAATTTTCATGTCTGCGCGGCTGATTGCTTCGGGAGACGAACATGGGTTACTACAAATCTCACGACGCCCGACACGAGGCCGTCGCAAAACCACAGGCCGGGGTGGGCGCGCAAGGGCAGCCTGCGGACAAACCCGTCCCGGCCGCTGCGAGTTCGCGGCACGATAATCTTTTGCAAAAGGTCGTTCCGTTGATTGGCCAAAAGCAGTACGACAAGGCCCTGGGCGTGCTCGGTCCGGCCGCCGGTCAGGATCAGGAGCTGGCCAACGCGATGGGCGTCTGCCTGATGCGGCTGGGACGGATCGAGGAGGCGGTGCGGCTGTTTCGCACGCTGGTGCTCGCGCCGGGCTGTACCTGGCCTCGCCCGAATCTGCCCAACGTCTACAAGACGAACTTTGCCACCGCGCTGTTGCTGGCCGGTCACCCGTCGGGCTGCGTCGAGATTCTCGCGGAAGTGCGCGACGAACAGGATGCTCAGGTGCAGCGGCTGCGGGCGGCGATCCGCAAGTGGGAGTCGGAGTTGAGCGTCTTTCAACGGCTCAATTGGTGGATCGCCCGCGTCGAGCCATCGGGGCGCCCGGTGCCACTGGAGTTCGAGCCGGGTGAATTGCTGCGGCCGGCGGAAGTGTCGGCGGTAGCGAACGGTCTGCCGACCGCGTCCGCCGAAGCCGTCTAACCTTCTTTTTCATCCTCTCCGTAGTTCTCTGTCGCCGCAGGCGGCGCTTTCACCGAAAGGAATCCGTATCATGGGACTTCGCCCCCGCACGGCCCGAGTCAAAGCAGGCAAGCAGCGCCGCTGCGCCACCTGCGGCTGCCTCGTGAATAAGCAGCGCAAGCGCTGCAAGAAGTGCAGCCATCTGCTGGGCTGATATTGCAAAAGCTGGCGCGCGTTTTCAGAAACCGAATTGCGAGCGTCGATCCTCGGTCCGGGTCGGCTTGGCTACGCAGTCGCCTTTATGCGCGACTTCGGCGCGCCGATTCAGCCTGCTGGCGATAGCTGCGCGCCCTGCGGAGAAGCTTCGCTTTCAGCGGAACGCTTCTTCGTACGGCGGCCAGGTGCTCGTATTTCTCAGCCAGCGCCAGTTTCACGTTAACGAGCTCTGTAGTGTCGGTGGCTCTCGTCATGGGACGGGGTTCTCCAGGATATCGGTATCGGAAGAAATCAGAACGAATTCCAGTAGCAGAAGATGCCGCCAGCGGCCATTTGGTCATGCGTCGTCATACACGCCATGCCGTGCGGTGCGACGGGCGGCCCGGGTTATTTCGCCGGCAAAATGCGGTGCCTCGCGCACTGCGGAACGTCCGCGGAACGCCGCTCCCAGCGGTCCCGCGACCAAAGCCGGCAGGAACAGGATATCGCCGACGAAGGCTGCCGCAAGCAGCACGAGCATCATGTAGCCGAACCGCTCGGTCGGCGTAAACGTGCTGAAGGCGAACACAGCCAGTCCCAGTCCGCCGATGACCGACGTCTGAAACATGGCCCGGGCGCACCGCCGGTAGGCGAACATGGCGGACTCGTCGCGCCGCAGCCCCTGCAAGCGGCCCCGGCGGAACCAGGTGAGGTAATGAATCGTATCGTCGACGGCGATGCCGAGCCCCACGCTGGCGGCCATGACGGTGCCGATGTCGACGACGATCCCGCTCCATCCCAACGCCCCGAACACGATCACAATAGGAAACATGTTGGGCAGCATAGAAACCAAGCCCCCGGTGATACTGCGCAGTTGCAGCATCATCACGGCCGAGATGGTGACGAATGCCCAAGCTACGCTTTGGAACAGGCTCTGCAACAGGGCGTGCTCTGCCCGATAGACGAGCGGCACGACGCCGGTGTACACCGCGGAGATTGTCTGCGGCTCGTGCGATCCCGCGGCGTTAGTTTCCATGGCGCCCTTCGCCTCGGGACTATTGGATTGTGCGGTATGGCTCGTGAGAAAGTGCCCGCCGTCGAGCAACAGGGCGCCGCGTTTGGCGGCACTGACGAAGCGGTTCCAATCGGCAGGCTTCTGTTCTCCGAACGAGACGATGCAATCCTGCCGGCGGACGAACTCGCCGCTGGGTGCCTGGCTCAACAATTCTGGAAGTAAGTAGGGCCGCGGGGCGGGCAGGCGCGGAAGGCGATCGTCCGAGTACGAAATCGTCGCGCCCGCGGAGCGCAAGAGATCCAGCAGCATCAGTGCCCTTTCATCGGGGACGATTCGCCCTCCACCTTTCCGGGAGATGCCGACCACGCAGACGCGGCTCCCTTCGAGTGATTTGCGCGAAGCCGCCAACTGGCGGCCTATCTGGTCGCGCAGCGCATAGGCCGCGATCACTTGCTTGACCTGCTGCTCGATCTGCGTGACAAAGTGCGCGTAGTCGACGCCGCTGAGCGCCTCAACGCGGGCGGTGACCCGCCACAACTCCGTCTGATGCTCGTCCTCTCGAAGAAAACCGGACGCGATGTAGCTGTCGCGGCTTTCGCTGAGGCTCTTGCCGAGTTGGCGGCGAATGAGCTGATACTGTAGATCGGGACGAAACAACACACCGCCCAGTCCGCCCGGCCGGCGCTGGGGCGGCGCCGGTCCGAAAGTCGCCGCCGACATCGCGCGGTCGACTTCCGGCAAGCTCTCAATCTGTTGCTGAACCCGTTCGACCAGTTGCATCCGGTCGGCAAACCCCAGCCGAAAGTAGCCCGCCGGATCGAAATACGCCGTGTTCTGATCGGCGGTGCCGACGTCCTCTTGCCGGATCGAGCGGTCCAGCTTCAGCACGACCTCGATCGGGACCAGGTTGCCGAGGTTCCGCTCCAGCCACTGGTAGTCGGCGATAATCCTCGCCCGAGGGCTGAACAGCTTCATGATTTCCACGGAGGTTTCGATCCGCTGCAGTCCCGCCGCCATCAGGAGCATCACGGCCGTGCATCCGGCCACCACCCAGCCGTGATTCCGTAAAATTCCGCCTGCCACGGCAGGCCACCGGAACACGGAATGGCCCGACGATCGCCAACGAGCCGGTATCGCCAGAGGAAAACCTCCTGAGGACGGCATCCTGCGTCGCACTGGCCACAGCGTCAGGGCCGCAGGTAGCGCCGTAAACAGGATCGCCAACGTCAGCAGCACGCCGATTCCGGAATAGATGCCGAACTTCCGAATTGGCACCAGATTGCTGGTACACAACGAGAAAAAGCCGATGGCGGTTGTCAGCGAGCATAGCAAGCACGGCACCCACGCATCGGCAATCGCCCGATCGGCGGCCGAGGCAAACAGCGCGGCAGGTGGCTCTCGGCGATCGCCATCGTACTCCGGCAGCGCTTCTTCAAAGGCGTCGTGAAAGTAGTTGATGATGTGAATGGCCCCGGAGATGCCGGCGACGTAGACGACCGCCGGCATCGACATCAGGATGGCGTCCATGGTGCCACCGCTAAATGCGATCACCGCCAGCGCGGAGATGGCGCTGAGCACGCCCGTGGCGAAGACGAACACCGTGAGCCGAATACTGCGGAAGGACCACCACGCCAGGCCTATACCGACAATGCCCGACAGGCCGACCAATCGCAGCAGCGTCCGTTCGCCCTCCTCGTCAATCGCCACGTTGTCGACAGGCGGGCCGCCCAGGTGTACTGAGTCGGCCGGAATGCCGCACTTTTCCAGGGTTTCGAACAGCAGCCCGGGTGGACGCTGAATGCGAAACCGCTCCGTCTGCCCGCGGCCGATCGCCGCCCGCAGATCGTCGACCGCCTTGTCGCTGAGCGTCACCACGACACAGGTTTGGCGGCCGTCGGGACCGATCAGCGATCCGGAGAGGCGATCCACCGCTGTCGCGTAGGGGATGCTCAGCGGCGGGCCGGTCAACTGGTTTAGCATCCGCCGGCCGGTTGTCGCCGTCTTGAAATAGCCGTTTGGCGTACCGCCGGCTGTTGGCGAAGTCGTGCCAGAGGTATCGGGAACCAGGGCGGCGGCCAATCGCTCGATGCGGGGATCGTCCGGCCGGGCGCTGCTACGGGCCGGATTGTCGCCCAAACGGCACCCGTCCCAACTGATCAGTACGAACTGGTCGTCGGCGAAGTGCTCGCGGAACCATGCGAACTGATGAGTTTCGGCGAAGCTGGAGGGGAGCCAGTCCTCCATCTTGTTGCTGTTGCTTTTGATCGCCCGGTGCGCGCCGTACCCCAGGGACGGCACGATTAATGCGAAGAATATCAAAATCCACAGCGCCCAGCGGCCGAAAAACGACGGTTCCGTTTTGGCCGGATGAGTTAATTCGCGCAACGGCTTACCTCCCTGCAATCGGTGGGAAGGGGCCTTTTTGCAAAGAACGTGCCGCCTGCCTTCCCAGCACGGCGGATCGGGCGCGACGGCGTTTTGCCGGTCGCCGTGGCCGCCGCTTGTCCACTTTCTGGCCAGCGAAGGACAGATTCTGGCAAAGCCATGCGGAATACCCGCGGTCGGTTCTGAAGGGCCTCCGGCGTCAACCTCGACGAGCGGGCACGAACTTGCCAGCGGCCAATGCCGATTCCCACCGGCGAAGCTCCATGCCATAATCGACCGCGGCGGATCGAAGCCTTACCCGGTGTCGGCGGGCGGTTGCCGCTGGCTGTTATAGGTGCCCGTCTTCCCTGGCGGGATCGACAGATGCGGTCACGTTTGATGTGGCGGATGCTGGCGCCGGTGTTGGTCGTCAGCGTCTTGCTTTTGCTGGTGGGCGTGACCTCCGCGTGGTACGCCCATCGCCTCAACTCCCGCGTGTCGGACGAGTTGGATCGCAATCTCGCCGGTGCGATCGCCGCGCAGAACCTCGTACTGGCCATTCGAGACACCCGCGCCGAACTGGACCGGTATCTGAGCACGGGTGACGCTGCATTTCTCGTTGCCGCCAGTGCGCGGGAGGAACAGGTTGGCCGACTATTGGAGAACTTGTCCCAAACGGCGCCGGACGCGGAATTCGAGGCGGTCGCCCAGCTCGGCCGCCGGCACGAGCGGTTCGTCGGACAGTTCACGGCTGCCGAACGCCAGGCGGACGCCGCGCCGTCGTTGTCGGCGCTCCGCGCAGCGCTGACCGACCAGATGCTGACGCCCGCCCAACAACTGCTGGAGCGGAACCGCGATGCCGCCGAAAGACAGAGCCGCCGCAACCAGGTAATGGCCGAGCGCATCGGGATCGGCCTCATGGTGCTGGGCTTGTGCGGCGCCACGGCCGGACTGTTGGCGGGTTATGGAATCGCCCGTAGCGTGAGCCGGTCGATTGAGCAACTCGGCGGGCACGTTCAGGAGATCGCCGGCAGGCTCAACGGCCACAGCGACCCGGGCGATATCACTCGCACGGATCTGCCGGAGCTGCACACGGCCATTCGAGACATCGCCGCCAAGACGACAGCGGTTGTCCAGCAGCTTCACGACTCGCGAGCTCAGGCGGAGCGATCCGAGCAGTTGGCGGCCGTCGGCCAGTTGGCGGCGGGGCTTGCCCACGAACTGCGCAACCCGCTTACGTCGATGAAGCTACTCGTGCAGTCCGCCGCCGATCAAGAGGAAGGTCTCACCGGTCGAGGATTGGAGATTCTTGACGAAGAGATCGCCCGCCTGGACGGGCTACTGCAATCACTGCTCGATTTTGCTCGACCTCCCGGACTGCAAAAGTCGCCGACGGATCTTCGGCAGTTGATTTCACACGTAGTTGAGCTGACCGCGCCCCGCGCCGCTCAGAAGGGGCTACAAGTCGTCCCCGATGTCAGTAGCAGTGCGACGACCGTGCATGCTGACGCTCAGCAGTTGCGACAGGTGCTGCTCAATCTGCTGCTGAACGCCATCGACTTTTCGCCCGACGGTGGTAGAGTGACGATCGGACTGACAAGCGTGAACGATCAGTGCAACGAAGCCATTCTCACCGTGTCCGACCAAGGGCCGGGATTGCCCGACGAGCTCGACGGCAGGATCTTTGAGCCGTTTGTCAGCACGAAGGAGACCGGCATCGGTCTGGGTTTGGCAGTTTGCTCAAGGATCGTCGAGCAACATGGCGGCCAGATCGGCGCCGCCAGCGGTCCCCACGGAGGTGCGACATTTACCGTGCAATTGCCGGTCGCGCCGTCGAGCGACGTGGATCGGCTGGCGTAGAGTGATTTCGCGGGTTCGCCTCCCCCCTTGCCACGGACCAAAACTACCATCAGCCCATCCGGATCCCCCGATCGCACGTTCCCCAACCGCTAGAGTTCTATGGCCACGCTGTTGATCGTCGACGACGAGCCGAACGTGCTCTACTCCCTGGAGAAGAGCCTACGGTCGGCGTCGCTCGACATTTCCACAAGCCAGACCGCCCGTCAGGCCATCGAGATGGTCCGGCGCCGCGCGCCGGACGCCGTGCTGATGGACGTCCGGTTGCCGGACATGTCAGGGCTGGACGCGTTTCAGGAGATGCACCGCGTCGAGCCGCGACTGCCGGTGATTATCATCACCGCGCACGGCACGACAGATACGGCCATCGAGGCCATGAAGCGCGGTGCCTTCGATTACTTGCTGAAGCCCTTCGATCTGCAGCGGCTTCGGGAGATCGTGTCGCGGGCGGTCGACGCCAGTCGGATGTCTCGGCTGCCAGCCGACACGGACGCGCCGGCGACGCAGTTCGAATCGAGTGACTTGATTATCGGTCGCAGCCCTGCGATGCAGGATGTGTATAAGGCAATCGGCCGAGTAGCGGTTTCCAACGTGAACGTGCTTCTGCTGGGGGAGAGCGGGACAGGCAAAGAGGTCGTCGCCCGGGCCATCTATCAACACGGTAGCCGTAGCAGCAAGCCGTTCGTAGCCATCAATTGCGCGGCCCTGCCCGAGAGCCTACTGGAAAGCGAGTTGTTCGGCCACGAGCGGGGATCGTTCACCGGCGCCGATCGGCGGCGTATCGGAAAGTTCGAACAGGCGGGCGGCGGTACGATCTTTTTGGATGAGATCGGCGACATGAGCAGCGCCACCCAGGCCAAGGTGCTGCGCGTGCTGCAGGATCAGCGGTTCGAGCGCGTCGGCGGGAGCGAGACTGTCCAGACGGATATTCGCGTGATCGCAGCCACCAATCAAGCGCTGGAAGAGTTGGTTGCCGCGGGCCGCTTTCGCAGCGATCTGTTCTACCGATTGAACGTCTACACCATTAAGCTGCCGCCGCTCAGAGAGCGTATTGAGGACGTGCAGCTGCTGGTCGAATACTTCATTCGCCAGTTTAACGAGGAGGTCGGCAAGAGTGTCCGATTCGCCTCACCCGAGACGACCGAGATCCTGCAGCGGTATCTCTGGCCGGGCAACGTTCGGGAACTGCAAGCCACGGTCAAAAACGCTTTGGTGAACGCCACCACGCATGTTCTCACGCCGGACTGCCTGCCGGTGTTCGTGCGGCAGGGAGCAGACCTGGCGAAGAATCTCGCGAGTGGCCCACCACAGGACTTCAAGCTGACCAACTTGATCCGCACGCTTTTCCAGCAAGGCGAGGACGACATCTACCGAAAGATCGCCTTTGCCGTCGATCACGTGCTGCTCGACGAGGTGATGAGAAGCGTCAACGGGAACCAACTCGAAGCGAGCCGCCGACTGGGCATCTCCCGCACGACGCTGCGGGCCAAGCTCCAGGTGCATCGACTGAACGAACTTGCCTCCGAGTCCGACGATCCCGCTCACGACTCGCTTGGCAGCCAGCCGCAGTAGTCGTGTGATCTTGTCAGCGGTGGATGCCTGGCGCTTAGTCTGCTGCCTTCTCTCGATCCGGTTATACGGACTGTACGAAACGGACCAACTTGTGCCGCCCCTGACAAATGGGTGAGCTACGGTTTCTCAGACGGGTGCCGCAGACGGTTGCGATGCTGCGCCGAGCCTGTTTCTCGTGTTGTCGGAGGTCGCTGTGCAGTTTGAGTTTGAACAGCAACAGATCGTATGGGCGAGCTTTTGGCACAGCCGCGTCCGCCGCTGGGCCACCCCGCTGCTGGTCATTGCGGTGGTCGGCCTGGGATACGTGTGTCTCACCCGGGGCTCGGAGAGCTGCCGGATTCAGTTCCAGGGCTTTTCCCACAGCAGTACCGGCGGCAGCTTGGGCGGGAATACCTTATTCGGCCTCGAAGGCCAAACAATCACGGTCAACTACGATGTGACGGAGCTTCAGCGCGGCCGGCTCCAGATTCGCGTCCTGCAAAACCGTTTGGCCGATATTCCGATTGTGCTTCGCCGACTGACGATCAACCGCGAAGGGCCGGGCCACTTTCAATTGAAGGTGCCAGCAACTGGCTTTTACGAGATCGAGTGCGACGGCTCTCCCGGCGGCAATGGTTACGACGTGACCTATTCGGCTTCGTGGGCCGTCGGTTAGCGCCAGCGGCGGTCTGCCATTGGCGGCTGCTGAAGCGGCCAGCGATTAGCACCGTTCGATTCACGCTGCACGACCAGCCGCCATTCTCGCGCATTGGCTGTTTACCGTGGGAGCATTGAACCAACCCATCCAATCTGCGATACTCTCAGACCTTGGCCGTCCCTCGCCAATCAGTCGGGTTCTGTGCGGCGCAGGCGGACTTCTCGGGGCGTGGCGCAGCCTGGTAGCGCGTTTGACTGGGGGTCAAAAGGTCGCAGGTTCAAATCCTGTCGCCCCGACTATCGTTAAAATCGAGCCCTTTGGCGAAAACGTCGAAGGGCTTTCTCTTTGTGGCGTCTAGTTTTACGTCTCCCAAAGTACGGTTCAAACAAACCGCGTCGAGTATCTCGCGCCGAACGCGATTGTTTGAACCGCGCCAGATTTCCGCCGCGTTCTGCGTCCAGTCGAAGAGCGCCACGGCCGTTTCGGCACCGGCCGGATCGATGTCGCCAAACTGGGCCATCGTCTCCTCCGCCCTGGCCGCTTCGGCCTTGAGTTCGTTTGACTTCGCCTTGTAGATGACCTCTTCAACCGTGCCCGCGAGGTAGGCGTTCAATAGCCGATCCTGCATGGTCGCCAACTCCGTCTTCCGTTTGGCCAGCGACTTCGACTGTTGCCGTCGATAGACCGTTAGATCGGCCACGGCCGCATGTAGCTCGGTGCGGAACCACGCGGCGAGATCGGGCGTCGCCAGACGCATCGTGGCCAAGTCCTCTACGACCGCCCGCTCAAGCTCGTCTGCCTTCCAACGAACCCGCGGATGGTCCTCGCCAGGGCGGTTGTTCGCGCAGCGATAGTAGATGTGCTCGCGTATGCCGCCGCCTTTAAGTTTGCGGCGGATGCGTTCGCCGGTGATGGATTGACCGCAATACACACAGCGGAACACGCCGCCGGCCAGCGGCAGGTCGGGCGACCCTGTTCGCCGGTTCCGGCCATGCAGCAAGTCCTGGCAGAGGTCGAAGGTATTGCGGTCGATGAGCCGGCGATACTTTCCCTCGAATATCTGCCCGTTGCGGTGCAACTCACCGATGTAGAAGCGATTATTGAGAATGTACGAAAGCGCCGTGCGGTGGAATTTGGGCTGGCTATTGCGGTAGACGTGCCCCTCGCGTTGGAGTTGGTCCGCCAGCGATTGGAAGGTGTGGCCGCCGGTGGCATAAAGTTCAAACATGCGAACCAACGTCCGCGACTTCTCTGGATGCGGCTGGACTGGCTCGTCGCGGTCCTCAACGTTTATGTATCCGAACGGTGCATGCCCGGTCGGCCAGCCTTGGCGCACCTTCTCATCCATCCCCTTCAGCACTTCCGACCGAAGGTTGTCGCTGTAATACTGGGCGACCGCCGCCATAACGTTGAATGATAGTGCCCCAGCGGCACCGGGGCCGAATTGGTTGTCGACGAAGGCCAGTTGCACCCCGCAGGCGTCTTCGAGTTCTTGCAGGCGAACCGCGTCCCTCATGTTTCGGCAGACGCGGTCGAGCTTGTGACTCAAGATCGCTTTGATCTTTTCCTTCTTGGCGTTGGCCTTCACCCAGGCGAACATCTCATTGAAGGCGCGTCGTTCGGCACCGCGCTTCGCCGACTCGGCCACGACGAACTCGCGAACGACGTGCCAGCCGTTGGCCTGGGCCCGGTCGCGGTTGACGCGAAGCTGGGCATCGATTGAATATCCCTCTCGCTGCTCGCGGGACGACACCCGCGCCCAGATGACAACATTCATTTCTCCTTCTCCTCTTTGGCACGCAACAGAACTTCCGCGAGCCGACGGACGTTCATCAATATTTCAATGGCCTCTTCCTCGCTGATCACTCGGCCGTAAGCCTTCGACCAGACGCGGCGGGCCTCGGCGATCCGTTCGTCGGAAAGCCATTGCGTGGAAAGCGGGCGTGCGGCGACCGAACCGTGCTCGGGTCCATGATGCCCGGTTCGCTCCCGAAGTCCAGCTAGTTGCGGCGAAGCAGGCACGGAAAGCTCCCCAAAAATACGGGCCTGGAAACAGTGGCCGTTCCCGGGCCGCGATCTCTGGTTGAAATTATCCGCGCCGATTACGGACACGTCTGCGGACAAACGCATGCGCGACGAAACTCATATGCGGCGCATGTCCCTGGTCGCTCGCGCATGTCCCGCGCATACGCTGCGCATATGACTTCAGGTGTCCGTATTCCCGTGCTGCTCGATCGCTTTAAACTCAAATAGTGGTTTCACACATGATCGTGATTGGTGTCGCCGACCGTGATCGATTTTCGTGGCCGCGATGAAGCGGATCGACCGAACGTCCGGCTAATTACCGCTCCCCAAAGTAAAAAAGCCCGGTGGCTGGCAGGCCAATCCGGGCGGGAAGGAATTGCAATGAAGTGTAAAGGCAAGGACGCCGTCATTCCACGGCCGGCCACTGAAAATGTAAAAAGTGGCGATTCGCAAAAGCCGAAAAACCGTGGTTTATCGCCGCGGCCGAAACTGACCCGAACGACGTTCAAGACCTCTCGCGAGATGGACTTCTTCTCGGCGAGGGAGCTTATCACGCAGACCGGCCATGCCGTCGCCGAATGGCCGCTGGTCATTGCCAAGGAACTGATCGACAACGCGCTGGACGCCTGCGAAGAGGCGGACATCGCGCCGATCATCGACGTGACCGCTGACCGAACCGGCATCACGGTACGCGACAACGGACCCGGCTTGCCGAAGGAGACACTCGCCTCGGCGCTCGACTTCACGATCAGGGCCAGCAGTCGAGAAGCCTACGTTTCTCCGACTCGCGGTGCCCAGGGAAACGCCCTCAAGACCCTATTTCCCATGCCGTGGGTGGTCGACCCGGAGCAAGGCCGCATGATCGTCGTCACTGGCGGCAAGCGGCACGTCATCACCTGCGGGTGCGACCCCATCTCCCAACGTGCCGTCGTTCACGATGACGTGACCGATGCCCCAAAATGTAAAAAACGCACATTAGCGGGCGGCAAGAGAAAGCAAGGTTTATCGTCGTGCGGGACAGAGATCAGGATCGAGTGGGGCGAGCGGACAACGGTTCGCCGGATTCATCGTCGTAAAGCCAACGGGAATTGGGTGGCCGAGGAAGTGCGCACGGTCGAATGGCCATTCGGACTCTGCCCGCTGGGCACTCGTGGACATGGCTGGAGCTTCGCCGACCAGTTACGGCAACTGGTCGAGGGATTCGCGATGCTCAACCCACACGCCGCGATCACGCTGAATTGGTTCGGCAACTCGTTCGCCTGGCAGGCAACCGATACGACCTGGGAAAAATGGAAGCCCAGCAAGCCCACGTCGCCGCACTGGTACGAGCAGCGACATCTTGAGCGGCTGATCGGCGCCTATGTCACGCATGACCGGGAGCACGGTCAGGACCGGCTGGTTTCGGACTTTATCGCCGAGTTTGACGGGCTGGCTGGATCTCAAAAGCGGTCCAAGGTTCTGACCGATACCGATCTGCATCGCGCCCCTCTGTCATCGCTTGTTGATGACAACCGCTTCGACGCGGCTCGCATTGCCGCCCTGCTGGGAGCGATGCAAAAGCATAGCAGGCCCGTGAAGTCGAAGCGGCTGGGAATCATTGGCGAGGATCACCTGCGCGAACGGCTGTTGGCGATGGGGATTCATCCCCCGTCGTTTCAGTATCGCAAGCAGCTCTCCAAGGACGGGCTGCCCGGCGTGCTCGAATCGGCTTTCGGGTGGCTTGGCGAAGACGCCAACGATTCGCGCCGCATCTACACGGGCGCGAATTGGTCCGCCGCGATCAAGAATCCGTTTCGTTCATTCGGTGGAACCGGCGAAGGACTGGAAAGAACGTTGGCCGAAATGCGAGCGACCAGTAATGAGCCGATCGTGTTCGTGCTCCATCTGGCTCACCCACGAATCGAATTCACCGATCGCGGAAAATCGGCGCTGCTCATGGACGAACAGGAGCACAACGAACAAGACAGCAACGACGACAACCAAGGATGGGAGGACGACGAATGAGTATCACGGGCGAAGACATTCTCAAAGTCACTCAGAGCGTCACAAAAAAATGGACCAAGCAGCGCAAGGCCGAGGAACGCGGATCGCGGACGCCACGAATGTACGCCTACTCTGATCGAGTGAACTTCTCCGACGTGGCGGCGCATATTTTGCCGAAGGCGTATGAGAAAGCCAGCGGTGGCGGGAAATATTCCGTCAGTAAACGCCAGCTTTATTATGCGTCGCGCGAGGCGTTCAAAGAGGCGACGGGACGGCCGATCGAATATCCCTATTTCGCTCAGACGTTGCTGGTCCAGTATTTGAACCGGACGCCGGTTACAGGCGCCTGGAAGGTAACAGCCGATCCGCGCGGCAACCTGACGATCCCTAATTCCCACTCCGAGATTCGTGTCCCCTGCGGCACGCTGGCGATAGAACGACACCTCCGTGAGGCCGCCGGAGAGATCGCGTTCGACGACGACATCGGCGATTCGCTTCCCATAGAGTGGCCGTCCAAGGCGGAGGGCCAGCGCTACCAAGCGGTCCTCTACATCGAGAAAGAGGGCTTCGAGCCGCTGCTGAAAGAAGCCCGGATCGCTGAGCAGTTCGATTTAGCGATTATGTCCTGCAAGGGGCAGTCCGTGGTTGCCGCCCGGCAGTTTGTCGATCACGCCTGCCGCGTCGATGGCGGCGTCCCGCTACTCGTCGTGCATGATTTCGACAAGCATGGTTTCGAGATTTCGCAACGGCTGACGAGCATCTCCGATTGGGCGGACGACAACGATCGCGTCGCATACTATTTTGAAAACGAGATCAATGTCACCGACCTGGGTTTGCGACTTGACGACGTTCACAAATACGAATTGCAATCCGAGACCTGCAAGCCTGCTCGCAAATTTGCCAAGGACTTGATTTGCACCGACGACGAAAAAACCTTCCTCAAAAGCGGCACTCGCGTCGAGCTCAACGCCTTTTCTTCGCCGCAATTCGTCGAATGGCTCGAAGGGAAACTGACCGAGCAAGGTTTGAATAAGAGGCTCGTCCCCCGCGACAACGTGCTGAAAGTCGCTTACCGCCGCGCGATCGCCTTGGCGAAGATCAATTCCGCCCTGGAGGACGCCGTGGAACAAGCCACGAATGATGCTGAACAAACAAGGGTTCCCAAAACACTGCGCCGCCAATTGCGAAAGGCGATGGCAGAATCGCCAGCCATCGCGTGGGACGGGGCGCTCTACAAGTTAGTTAAGGACACACTGGACTCGTAAGTAACACAAATGGATTTGGAGAGGTTGGTTGTCGCCCGTGGTTTTTTTCACGGTCCGGGGTTACGGTGAGCCGGTACTTTTTCCCCGCCACAAAAAAGAATCGGTCAAGAAAAACGGGCAGCGGTTAAAACCTCCCGCTGTTGGCGTAATGTTGGGACGCGGCCGCGAGGCCGTAACTGGCAACATGAAAGAGAAGCACGAAACGATGGTTCCGCTTGCGAGCGGTTTTCCTGGCAACGGGCTGGTACTTGATCCAGCACTCCGGGCTCCGTCCAGGTCGATAAGTGACAGTTCAAAAAACCGTCGAGTGACAGTTTCTCAGCGCCACGCATAGCCAAGTACGGTCGGGACAACCAAAAACAGAAAACGCGGCTAACCCTTAAGTCACTGGGGAAGCCCGGGGTGCGGACTGAGGATCCGAGAGATGAGCAAGATGGACATTGAAAAACCGACTAATCCTCCACTCGAAGCGATATCGCCGGCGATCAGCCAGAGCATCGACTGGTACTCCGAAGGACAAGGACGAATCGTTGAAGTGGCTGGCGTTCGGATAAAAGTGCGGTTGGTCAGTCGCAAGGGACGAAAGGCGCGGATCGCGATTTCCGCGCCACCCAACGCTAGGTTTTCGGATTTGGAATCGCACGGGGAGTATTAGCTGGATTGGTCGCTGGTGACTTTTTGAGTCGCCGTTGATTGAACGTGTGGACCTGAATCGGATATAATAAATTGAATCTATGACTCAGCGGCAGGTCGTTTCTGGTCCGCCTGCCCGCCGCCCTGGATTGCCGGGGCCGCGCTCCGCGACTCGGAGCCACCAGCACAACTTTG
Source organism: Pirellulales bacterium (assembly GCA_040880125.1). Classification (GTDB taxonomy): domain Bacteria; phylum Planctomycetota; class Planctomycetia; order Pirellulales; family JBBDJB01; genus JBBDJB01. Next base: position 383,100 of record JBBDJB010000018.1, read on the forward strand.
TGCCGAGGTGCGCTCCATGGAAGTCGAATCTTGGGCGATTGACCGAATCCTGCCTTACGACAACAACCCACGTCAGAACGACCAGGCCGTCGACGCCGTGGCGGCCAGCATCCGCGAGTTCGGCTTTCGGCAGCCGATCGTGGTTGACGAGCAGGGCGTGATCATCGTCGGCCATACGCGGTGGAAGGCTGCGCAGAAGCTGGACCTCGACACTGTGCCGGTCCACGTGGCTACAGGCCTGAGTGCCGAGAAGGCCAAGGCGTACCGCATCGCGGACAACCAGTCGTCGAACCTCTCCGATTGGAACTTCGACCTGCTGACCGCCGAACTGCTCGAGTTGCGTGAGCTCGACTTCGACCTGGACCTGATCGGGTTTACGCCCGACGAGATGGACCGCTTCTTCGGCTCGGAAGTCAAGGAGGGCGAGTGCGATCCGGACGACGTGCCCGAGCCGCCCGACGAAGCGACGACGCAGCTTGGCGACCTGTGGATCCTCGGCAACCACCGGCTGCTGTGCGGCGACAGCAGCAGTCCGCAGGACGTGGACCGGCTGCTCGAAGGTGCGACGATCCACCTGGTCAACACCGACCCGCCTTACAACGTGAAGGTTGAGCCGCGCAGCAACAACGCGATCGCCGCGGGGCTGAGTTCCTTCTCCAACGACGCGGCCGCCAAAAAACTCAAGTCGGGCCAGGGAAATGCCGCGTTTGACATCGCTCGCGGCAAGACCAAGATGCCAGGCCAGCATCACCAGCAGTTCGACCTGGCTCGCCATCCAGAGAAGGCCAAGCCCACGCAGAAGAAGATGCGGGCCAAGGACCGGCCGCTGGCGAACGACTTTGTGACCGACGAGGCGTTCGACATCCTGCTCGACGCCTGGTTCGGCAATATGGCGCGTGTACTCGCGCCAGGACGTAGCTTTTACATCTGGGGCGGTTACGCCAACCTGGGCAACTATCCGCCGTTCCTCAAGAAGCACGGCCTCTACTTCAGCCAGGGGATCGTGTGGGACAAGCAGCACCCGGTGCTCACCCGCAAAGATTTCATGGGCGCGTTCGAAATCTGCTTCTACGGCTGGCGTGAGGGAGCGGGCCACAAGTTCTTCGGGCCCAACAACGCCACCGACCTATGGCACGTCAAAAAGATCAACCCGCAGTCGATGGTCCACCTCACCGAGAAGCCGGTGGAGCTGGCCACGCGTGCCATCCAGTATTCGACTCACACCGGTGAGAACGTACTGGACCTGTTCGGTGGCAGCGGCAGCACGCTCGTAGGCTGCGAGCAGACCGGACGTAAAGCATTCCTGATGGAACTAGACGCGCCCTACTGCGATGTGATCGTCGAGCGGTGGGAAAAGTTCACCGGCAACAAGGCCCAGCGCGTCGCGGTCGAGAAGGTGGTGGCATGATCTACCTGGCCAGCCCGTATTCGCACGACGACGCGAACGTACGTGAGGCCCGCTACGAAGCGGCGTGTCGCGCAGTGGCAAGTCTGCTGCGATCAGGTTGCTTCGCCTACTCCCCGATCGTGCACAGCCATCCCTTGGCCGCGTACGGTCTGCCGACCGACTGGAAGTTTTGGGAATCGATCGACCGTCGTCACTTATCGCACTGCGATGAGCTCGCGGTGCTCACGCTCGATGGCTGGACGACAAGCGTCGGCGTGCAGGCTGAGATACGGATCGCACATGAGTACGGCAAACCGGTGCGCTACGTCGCGCCAGAGCACGCGACATGCGAAATCGCGAAAACGGAGGACGCCACGTGAACGCGACATTTGCGCCGTGTGGCGTTCCGTGCATTGCGCGATCCCGTGATCGCGCGAAACAAGAGCGCGCGACACGCGGCAACACAGGGCCGCGTACGCCAGGATTTTTCATAGGTACTTCCCCGCGATATGTCCCGCTCGGTTCCCCCCCGCCGCGCCATTTTTACAAACAGCGCGTTGTTTCCGGTAAGTAAGTAAGCGGCGATGAATGAACTCGACCTAGGCTACCTGGCTTGCCACGACTAAAGTTGCGATCTCACGTTTTCCTCGGGAATTCAAGGGTTTGGCCGATTGAGGGGCTTTACGCGATCGACCGACTCGGCGCGCGAATCGGAGCGATTTCGCCGCCTTCCAAGTAAGCGGAATTAAACGATGCCGGATCAAACCGCCCCCACCGCCGCCCAACGCATCGACTCCGATCTGGTAGCCAGCGCGTACCGCAAGGTTGTGAATCGGCAGGAGCTGACGGCGCAGGAACGGGCCGCGCTGAAGCGCCACGAGAAGGAGAAGGAGGAGCGGCTCCGCTGGGAATACTACGAGTCGATCCCGCAGAAGCACTGGCGGCAAATGTCTGGCCGCCAGACCAAGGTGATCAATGAGCAGGCGAAGCGCTACGGCATCCCCTTCGGCGGTGCCAACATTAACCTGCCGGACGTCGTGCGAGCGATGCACGACTTCCTGGCCGAGAACGCGATCCGGCTATCCCGCGACGACGACCCGCTGATGCAAGGCGGCGGCAGTCCGGCGCTGGAGCGGTACCGCGAGGAGCGTGCGGCTTTGGCCCGGCTCGACCGGCAGGAGCGCGAGGGCCAGCTGATTCCTCGCAGCGACGTGCGCGAGGCGCTGGGGCGGATCGCGTCGATCGTGCGTGGGGCTGGCGACGCAATCCAGCGGCAATTCGGCGCGGCGGCGGCAGAAACGCTTTACGAAGCGCTGGACGACGCGCAGCGCGAGATCGACCGTTTCTTCGGCCCGGCCGACGAGGACAATGCTCACCTCTCCGCATCCCACGAAACATGAGCTCGACTGGTTCCTCGCCCAGGCCCGACCGCGGCAGCTGCGCTCCATGCGCCGGTTCGCCGAAGAGGAGATCGTCATCCCGGACGGCCCTCACGCGGGCCGGCATTTCCGCTGCCATCGTCAGCCGTATTCGGGTCTGTGGTTCGACGCGGTAGACACGAATTGCTGGCCACGCTGTGTGGCCACCGGGCCTACGCAATCCGGCAAGACGCTCTCCTGCTTCGTGATCCCGCTCTTGTATCACTTGTTTGAGCAGGCCGAGACGGTGATCTGCGGTTTGCCCGACATGGATATGGCCGGCGACAAGTGGCGCGAGGACATTCTGCCGGCCATCGAGCAGTCGCGGTTTCGGGACCTCTTGCCTAGGCGCGGCGGCGGCAGCCGGGGCGGTCGCGTCGAGTCGCTGCAGTTCGGCAACGGAGCCACGCTGAAGTTCATGTCGGGCGGCGGCGGCGACAAGAGCCGAGCCGGCTTCACCTCGCGGGTGGTCGTGATCACCGAGACCGATGGCATGGACCAGCCTGGCATGACCAGCCGGGAGAGCGACAAGATCACGCAGCTGGAGGCCCGCGCCCGTGCCTACGGCAGCCGCAAGCGTATCTATATGGAATGCACGGTCAGCACCGAACACGGACGGACGTGGCAGGAATACCAGCAAGGAACGCGCAGCCGCATCGCACTGCCTTGCCCCGACTGCAAGGCCTGGGTCACTCCGGAACGTGAGCATCTGGTGGGTTGGCAGGGCGCGGAGCATCAGGCGGCGGCCCGCGCCGATGGCGAATTCTGCTGTCCGGCATGCGGCATCGTCTGGGGTGTGGACCAGCTCCGTGAGGCCAATCAGCACGGCCGGCTGCTGCACGGCGATCAGGCGATCGACGAGGACGGCCGCGTCGTGGGCGATCCTCCGGCCACCGACACGCTGGGCTTTCGCTGGTCGGCCGTGAACAACCTGTTCCTCGAGCCGGGCGATTTGGCCGCCGACGAATGGCGGGCCAGCCGAGCGGCCGACGAGGACAACGCCGAACGGGAGATGCGGCAGTTCGTGTGGTGCCTGCCGGCCGCGCTCTCCGAGTGGCAGGATACGCCGCTGGAGGAGCACCAGTTGGCGGCGCGCATGATCGATCTGCCCAAGGGAATCGTCCCCGGCACGGCCGAGCGCCTGACCGCTGCAATTGACCTCGGCAAATACCTGGCCCACTGGATTCTAGTGGCGTGGTCACCGGGAGCGACCTGCCATATCGTCGACTACGGTCGTATCGAAATAGCCAGTGCGGAACTGGGTGTTGAGAAGGCCATCCTGCTGGCGCTGCGGGAGTTTCAGGACGTCGTCAGCGAAGGCTGGCCGATTGGCACGGCTGACGGACACAAGAAATCGCCGGATCAAGCTTGGATCGATGCGGGATATCAGGCGCCGGTCGTTTACACTTTTTGCCGCGAGGCGAAAGGATCGTTCATGCCGGCGGTCGGTCGCGGAGCGGGGCAGCACGAAATGCAACGGTACACTCACCCGACGAAAAGAAGTACAACTGTGAAAGGCATCGGAGAGGAGTTCCACTTCGGTTGGCTAAAGGATCAGCAGCTGCGATTGGCGTTTGTTAATGCCGACTACTGGAAGTCGTGGGTTCACCAGCGCCTCTCGACGCCGCTAGACAAGGCCGGTGCGATGACGCTGTATCACGCCAGCCCGGAGGAGCATCTGTCACTGGCCAAGCACCTCACGGCTGAGCAGAAACTCACCCAGTTCGTCGCCGGCAAAGGCGTGGTCGACAAGTGGGAGCGGGTGCGCAAGAACAATCACTGGTTCGATGCGCTGTACAATGCATGTGCGGCGGGGCATCACAGCGGTGTGCGGCTTGTGGAGGAGACGGTCGGGCAGATACAGGAGCGGCCATCACTGGCGGAATTGGCGCGACGGGCGAGATCTCGTCCTTGAGTTGTCTATTAGTGGAGTGCAATGTTGCTTCGAACCGAGTTTATGTTGGCCGATGCGTTCGAGGTTACCGGCACATGGTGGCTGCCGGAAAAGCCCGACGAGCCGCTCTATGGAACGCTTCGCTATCGCCCGCCACTTATCGAGTTGGAATTAGACGGGACTTTCGGAAATGTTGCGTCTGCGGACCTGACGCCCGGGGCACCGGAGTTCGAGTACCACTCGTGTATCCACGGTTTGAGCCAAGATCGGCAAAAGTACACAGTGCTCCGCGCTTACGCCACTTCACTTGGCAACACAACCAAACATGACGTGCTACACGTTATCACAGGCAAGCACGTCCCTCCACTTACTGAACTGAAGCTGCGACGTGTCTCCTTCTATTGCCATAATCTGCATACGTTCATCGCCCGTGACGCATTCGCAGTGGAGAGGGATCGCACGGATGGTGAATTCACAAGCTGCACAGTCAAATACGTCCAGCCGAAGGCACTAACATGGCGCATTGATGAGATCGGCGCCACATTCAGTTTTCAGACTGCGCTGAAGTGGGAGGCTCGTCCAATCGAGCAGCAGCACGTACTGCGAGCTCAGTCCTTCGTGACAATCACTCCGGACTCGCCACAGGAAATTGACTGGTACATTCATCAAATCTGGTGGTTTTGCCATTTCCTCACACTGGTTACGGATGAGACCGTTTCGCCGACTGGGATCAGAATCTTTTTCCCAAACGATGACTATCCAAGTTGGTATCTGTACCGGGCCGGAAAAGAGCGCGAGTCGGATGAGGCGGCACCAATGTTGCTATTTCGTCTGGCACATCTGGTCGACAGCTTCGAGCCGATACTCAAAAGGTGGTTTTCGGCAAGCGAGATGCTATCCGATGCGATTCACTTGCTGATGGATGCTCAACGAAACCAGGACCACACTACTCACGGCCGCTTTCTCTTGCTTGCCCATGCCGTCGAAGTTGCTAGCCGCGCGACAACCTTTTCCGAGTACATGGCGGCTGAGAACTACGAGAAGGTCATCCGCGTCTTGAACGAGGCCATTCCAAAGGAAGTTGAGAGCGACCATCGAGCCAGTCTCAAGAACAAGATCAAGTATGGTAACGAATTCTCGTACTACAAGAGAATCAACGTGCTGCTTGAATCTCTCTCCGAGGAGGGGCGGAAAATCGTCTGCAAGAATCCTCGAGAGTTTTCGCGTGGTATCGCGGACACGCGGAATTACTACACGCATTTCACAGACGAGCTGCGCCTCAAAGCGCTGCCCCCCGTTCCCATGTACTGGGCGGCAGAAAAGCTCTCCTTTCTTTTGCGGATCGTCCTCCTCCGGTATTTGGGTGTCCCTGAAGAAATCATCGTCAGCCGAATGACTAATCATCACCGCCTCCTGCAGCGTATCGCCTGCTCCAAGGAATACCCCGAGGTGATGATGAACAAGTAATGTGGTGTTTCATGCGAAGTGAGGCTTTCGACAAATTTGCGACGGCCTCCTTTGAGCGTTAGAATCCTGAAGTTTCTTGTCGCTATCGTCGAGTGTGATGAAATAGGAAATTGGCAATGCATTGACTCAAATACTGGTAACTCGGCAGTTATCTCAGAGCGTTAGTCCCAACTTGAATAAGCTTGGACGGAGACCAGCGTGGCACAACCTGAACTGAGGGTTCGGTCAACCATCGGGGCGGAGCAATTCAATCCAAGCAAATAGGCTGCCTGCGTTCGCCGATCCTGATGCGGGAGCTCGCGATATGACAAGCACACGGCCGCTTCCCTCCCCACTCGAGCCTCCTTCACCGTCCGTCGACTCCGTCGTTGGCGGCCCGACAATTGCTCCAATCGACCGCATCCGCCTCTTCAGTCCGTCGGTATGGGAGGACTTCGTTCTGGAATGGGCACACTCGCTACGAAAACGGTATGACCGCGTCGATCGATGTGGCGGCGCAGGTGACATGGGCCGAGACGTCATCGCTATACCCAACGCGGCGGACCCGACGATCTGGGACAACTACCAGTGCAAGCATTATGACCATCCGTTGACCCCTTCAGACATCTGGCTAGAGCTGGGGAAGCTCGTGTACTACACGCATAAGGAAGAGTTCACGTACCCGCGAGAGTACAAGTTCGTTGCTCCGCAAGGGGTAGGAACCAAGCTCAGTAAACTGCTAGGCAAGCCGGAAGAGCTAAAGGCCGGCCTGATCGTGCAATGGGACGACAAGTGCCGGTCGTCCGTCACAAGCACCGCCGAAATACCACTCGACGGTGCGTCGCGAAAGCACTTGGACGCCCTGGATTTCTCGATCATCGGCTACGTCCCGCCGCTGACGCTCTTGGAGCAGCACCGCACGACGCCATGGCATATCGCCCGATTTGGTGGCGGCTTGCCGCCGCGCCCTGGGACGCCGGAGCCCCCTGACACCCCAACTGACCTTGAGACTGTCTATTTGCGGAAGCTCTTCCATGCCTACGCGGACGCTCGCGGACGCCCAATAGCCAGCTTCGATGACATACGAGAAGATCTGGAACTCACTGGGCACTACGGCGACTCCCGGTTCGAGTTCTACAGCGCGGAGTCGCTACGTAGTTTTTCTCGGGACATCCTGCCCCAAGACTCTTTTGAGGCGCTGCAGGATGAGATCCACTCCGGCATCCGCGACATTCTACGGGGTAACCATGAAAACGGCTTTCACCGGTTGCTTGCAGTCGTACAAACGGCCCGAGCGCAACAACTCACTGCCCATCCGCTTGTCCCCCGGTTGCACACAAGGGACCGCGGTGGCATGTGCCACCAACTCGCCAACGATTGTGAGGACGTGACATGGGTAACACCGTGACTAGGGACGAATCACGCAGTCCTTCGCCGTTCAACGGCCCTGTTGAAAGTGGGCTCCGGGCTGCTGTGCTCCTTTACGCAATTCACCCGGAGTACGCTTCGCTGCAGCGGCTGGTTATCTTCGACTATTTGCTCATCCATTCGGACGATATTCCCGATGGTCCACCAGGTTTGCACCCGAAGACGCCGTATCGCAGCGGAGAGTTGCTCGTAAGGCGAGACACCCTTCGTCGAGGCATACTGCTCTATATGAGCCGTGGTTTAATCGGTAATCACTATCGTGAGTCCGGGATCGCGTATAGCGCCACTGAGCGCACCGGTGCCTTTCTGGATGCCTTAGCGTCAGAATACACTTGCGCGTTACGCAAAAGAGCCGAATGGGTCGCTGAACGATTTGATAGCTACTCAGACCAGGACCTGGATTTGTTGGTCAAAGAGCACCTTGGTGAATGGGGCGCCGAGTTTGAAATGGACTCTGTGCTGTGGTCGGATGCGCCATGAGAGAACTCGGATTCCATCTCGCGAGGCTTGCTCTCACGGGACCAGACGTTGAGGATGCGGAGTTGCGCTTTGGCGTGGGGCTTAACGTCATCTCTGGGCCGTCCGATACAGGAAAGACGTTTATTCTGCAATGCATCGACTTCTTACTCGGGGCGCGAGGCACTCCCGAAGAGATACCCGAGGCGAGCAACTACGAGACAGCGATCCTCGATATTGTGGCGCTAGCTGACAACGCTACCTACACGCTGTCACGTTCATTGCGCGGCGGCGCATTCCAGCTTCGCCGCCAGGATGGGTCTGAAACAGTGTTGGCGGAACGACATGAAGCGGAACGGGAGGACACGGTATCGCATTTCCTGCTCGATATGATAGGGCTTGCGGGGAAGCGCATCCGCAGGAACGCGCGGGGTGAAACGCTGTCGTTGAGCTTCAGAAACCTCGCGCACCTAGTCATAATCTCCGAAGAAGACATTATTCGGGCTCGCTCACCGTTGCTGTCCGGGCAGTACACCACGCGGACAGCCGAGAAATCGGTGTTTCGCCTGCTGCTTTCGGGGATAGATGATTCGTCAGTCGTCGCCAGCGAGGAGCCGCGTGTCTCACGGGCGAGAGTAGATGCGAAGGAGGAAGTTCTTCAGGAACTGGCGCAACGTGCACGCAACCAGCTCGCGGAATTAGCTATTGGCACCGACACGTCTGAGCTTAGGGAGCAACACGCTCGAATTGAGGCAGCATATGAAGATACCGAGTCGCGGCTTTCTGAACTGGGCGCGTCTGTCTCAGAGGTCGAGGTTCGCCGACGCAGCTCATGGACCCGACTTCGGAAGATTGAGTCGCGCCTAGAGGTATTGCGAGGCCTTTCGGAGCGATTCACACTTCTTCGAGTTCAGTACACGTCAGATCTGCAGCGACTGAATGCGATTACTGAAGCGTGTGCTCGACTTAGCGATCTTGGCGTCGAGCGCTGTCCTGTGTGTGGCGCTCTTCCAGAGCATCATGACGAGGAGCATCGGGCAGACCAAGTGGACACTGCTAGAGTGGCTAACGCATCGGCAAGTGAGGCACATCGAATTCGCTCGCTAATGTCTGATCTCGACGCGACCCGCCGCGAAGTCTCAGAAGAGAGGTCGACTCTCGGCGCAGAACGCTCGACGTTGCAAGGTGAGTTTGCTGACTTGGGCTCGACGCTTGCGGCAAGCTTGAGGCCACAAGCTGCCGAGCTCACGGAGATGCTTCGTACTATGCGTAGGGAGCGAGATCGCGTTAGTCGGGCACTAGACCTAATCCAACAACTTGCGGAGGTAGAGGCGATAGCGGAGGGTCTGGATGTTGAGAGCACCGGGTCCCGTCCGCCATCGTCACCGGAGATCTCTGCCAGAGATTTAGAAGCATTTGCTCAAGAAGTTGAACAGCGGCTTCGGGCATGGAACCTTCCCAGCCTCGACCGAGTCACATTCAGCGAGGAGGGCTGGGACATCGTGATCTCGGGGCAGCGTCGTACAAGCCACGGTAAGGGTGTCCGAGCTGTCACTCATGCCGCATTTTCAACCGCTTTGCTCGCCTATTGCGACGAACGGAGCCTACCCCACCCCGGCTTCGTTGTCTTGGATTCTCCGCTCGTCGTCTACAGGGAGCCCGATGCCGATGATCCAGAGCTTGCGTCGGATGTGAAAAACTCGTTCTTCCGAGATCTCGCTACTACGTTTGCTAACTGCCAAGCGATCGTGCTGGAGAACGAGCAGCCTCCTGACGATCTTGTGCAAAGCGGTGCACTGGTCTTAATTCAGTTCACGAAGACAAATACTGGTAGGTACGGATTTATTCCCAACGGAGAAAGAGAATAAGTCCCGGCAACTACACCGAGGATACGCTAATTGCCAATCGCACCACCGCGGATTCAAAAGAAGTAAAGACGTAGGTTGCATCCCGCCAATCTTCCAAAACGAAACTCCCGGTGGTGGCTACTGCACGAACACATTGGGATAAAGGACTAACGGGGGACTGAAACTGCACCGCTGTAAAGCACGCAATCGACGAAATCGGCCTCACACGGATCACTCTTCAAGCACGCCAACTCCCGTCGCCATGCTGGACCAATCCGAGACCTCTGTATTGGCGAGCTACCGCAGTTGTATCTTGTCACCAACCAAACGGCGCGGAAGTTTAGCAGCCTTAGAGACGTTAGTTTGGCTCATCCGAGTCGGATTGGACTTCGAGCATCGCGTGACCTAAGGTGAGGCAGTCCGAATGATCGAGAAGGAGGCGCCGGTGTGTCGGATCCGACAAATGGCCGCCTCAGCGGAGCGCGGAGGATTAACGTCCACATCTGCGGGGAATTCACGCAGCGGTTACATGAAGGTACGCCCGCCGATGCAATATGCGACACGGTCCGATCGGTCGGTCAGCGCCTCGCGTCGGTGATGCCGCGTGCGCACGACGACGTCAACGAACTTCCCGACCAACTCGTCGTGATCGAATAGTCGCAGGACGCAATGTTTGACCGCGGCAGAACGGCCTCACCGACACCTGCCGGCCATAAAACGCTACGGTGGCCCGTGTCGCGTCAGGCGAGACGTCTAGCTCCCCACGGCCAGCCACGAGAAAACGCCCACACGAGCGAACGTGGGGCGTTCTGGGCGAAGTGCGGCGGTTAGCCACGGATGGCGAACTTGCCGCGCTCGACCTTCACGAACCGGGCCTCTTTCCCCTTCTTGGCGATCAGTCGAAGTATGGCGCTGTAAAGTGTCGCGTGAGGCGTCTTGCCGCCGGGGCTGGTCCAGTAGCCCTTTTCGGCCATCGCCTCGATCATCTCCTTGCAGCTCATCGGCTGCTTGCTCTCGGCGAGCACCTTGGCCGCCGCGTCGATGGCGCTGAGCCTTTTCGCCTTGGCCTTACCGTCGGCGGCCGGTTTGGCCTTCTTCGGTGAACCTTTTTTCGCGGCCGCCTTCGCCGTCTTACGGGCACCGGACTTCTTCTTCGTCTTCGACATTTTTTGTCTCCTCGAACTCGGGTCGATGGTGTGGCTGCCATCATCAGGCCCGCGGAGCTGCCCGCGGACGACGCCGGCCCATGGCGTGGCCGGCGTTTCGGCTCACAGCCCGAGCTCGTCCATCAGACGGTTATGCTCATCGGTGCCGAGCAATTCGGTGAGCACATCTGCCAGCCACTCGACCTGGCGCAGCGCGGCGAGCGCCCGTTCGCTGTTTGGCCGGTTGTCGAACTCGGCCGACCGCAGGTAGGCGATGGCCATGGCCACACCGTCGGGCGAAAGGTTGTCGCGGATCGACTTGGCAAGGTCATCCGCGCTGGTCGGCTGCTTCTGTCTCGCGTTCATCTGTGGCTCCTTGGCGTTTGTGTGAATCTGCCCTCGGTGGGACAGTCAAACAGAGCCATGAAATGCGAGACAGATCAAGCGCTGTGGTGGCGACGGGCGAGAATTCAATGAAATCGACTACGCACTTTTAGGGCAGCCGAAAGCTGCGTGCCGCAGAAAGAGACGATCTCAAAAGTTGGGAACGCCGATCGCCCATCCGGGCTCGCCGACGCTCTATGGCGCTCTGCCCCAGGAACACGCTGGTCGAGCATCTGACGGCCGAACGCAAGGTCGAGGAGTTCGTCGCCGGACGCGGCGCGGTGGATTAAATGGGAACACCTGCGCCGGCAGAATCACTGGCTGGACGCGCTGTACAGCGCTTGTGCTGCGAGTCACCTGTGCGGCGTGCGGCTGGTGGAAGAGCCGCGGCAGGAATCAGATCATGCCCGGCCGGGCATGATCTCGAGCATTCGACAACCGGATGGACGACCGTGGGTGGATATGGATCGGTGGAGGGAGATGACTGGGCGGTATGGGTATTGAGGGCTTCCGCCTGCCTCTTGGCGGACTAACGCGGAGCGCCATCGTCCGCACGCCTGGCAAGGACGATGTAATTCACCTCGGCTCGCCGGTGGCACGGATCTTCGAAAGGAATATCCATGATTACTGCGTCAGCAAACACAGCGCGCATCGAATTGATGAAGCACTCGGACGGGTGCTCCGCGAACCAGAACGCGACCACGCCCGATGGCCTCACGTGCGCCTCAAGCGCGCTGAGCCCCGCATTTCGGTACGCCGCCGCATGCTGGTGGTGCCAGAGGAGTGAGGGGGAGTCATCGATGTCAATCAGGATCGCGTCGAATAATCCAATTTCATTGCGGGCGATGCGTTCAAAAAAGTCGCCCCTAATAATTTGAAGCCTGGGGTCGCGAACGAACTCGTCCGACCACGGCAGGATGCCTTCGTAGTGCCAACCGACAACGTCCTCCAGTTTCTCAACGACGGTCACTTCACTAACGCGCCGATCCGCAAGGGTCGCCATTGTTGTGAAACCGAACCCAAGGCCGCCAACTAGCACGGCTAGGCGACGCTCCGGCAATAGCGCCAACGCCATTTGTGCAAGCGCCTCTTCCGACGTGGTAACGGCGCTTGACATCATGAGCTTGCCCGACACGAGCATTTCGAAGACGTGACGATCGAGGGCAAGCGACCATCGCTTACGAAGCATCATCCGGCCGAACTTGGTATCCGAGTCGTGCAGGATGCGCAACGCAGTCTTCGCAGCCTCCTCCTCAGTCATTGTGTACACTCCTATTCGACGGTTTCGCTTCCAACTTGCCGGTGCCAATGATCGAGCAAGCCCTCATGTCCATATTCTCAATCGTGCATGAAGAGTCTCCGGCAAGACGCGAGCCGCGCCGCGCCTGGGCCGGAGACGAGCGGACCGTGAGATGCGCGGCGATGATCAACTCATGGCGAAATCTGCCACTGCGGGAAGCAATGTCGTCTGGTTGGATGTGTCCGAACTTGCGGACGCGAGCCCTGTCATACGGTGGTTAACGGAGGCGGCAACTCGCCAGTTCAGCCAGAGCCGCCGAAAGCGCCGCCCACCTAGCGTCCGCTGCGTTCCTTGCACGCCACGCAAAAGGGGGATTCGGGGACGAACTCGAGTCGCTCGGGTGGAATGCGATTGCCGCACTCCACACACGCTCCGTAGGTTCCCGCCTTGATCCGCTCGAGGGCGGCGCGAACTGCTGCGAGTTGCGATTCCAACTGCCGCTTCGCATGCAGTGCGACTTGTTGTTGTTGATAGGCGTCGATGTACGTTAGGCGCCCGACGGATGAGTCCATCACAGGTGCATTGGCAGAAAACTCCGCAGTCTTGATTCGGTCAAGTGTTTCCTCCTCAAGCTCTCTAAGGATGCGTTCGGCTTCCGCGTAGGGCGGCCCTTGGGGCATAGCTTTTCTCCTGTCGACGTCTCCATTCGTCACGATTAGCCGACGCAACGCACTCGATGCCGGAAGCGACACTGCACCCATGTGTGCTGCGCAGCACTCAAATATCCACCAGCATTATAGGGAGTCCGCACAGCGGCGTGCGGGGAAGTCACGACTTTAGAAACAAACTTACATTGTGAGTCCGGTAAGCGACCGTCAGCCCGTAATGATCGGCGAGCCAATCGATCGTTGTCGAATGGTAGAAGCTCACATGCGTCGGATCCTTTTTGTAGTACCACGCTTCGAACGCTCCACAATCGTCTCGGAGCCGGGTCATAACCCCAAGCCAACTTCCGCGACTCAAGAGGCTGACAAGTCGGCACCAGTCCTTCGCCGGCTGATAGAAGTGTTCGGCGACTTCGCTGCATGTGACGAAGTCGTACGTCCGGGCCAGTACGCCGTTATCCGGGGCGAAGTATGGGTCGTAAAGCTTAACTGCCATCCCCGATTCCTCGAGCATCACCGACAACGCCGGCCCAGGTCCGCAGCCGTAGTCGAGTCCTTCCATTCCCGGCTCCAGTCGCGAAATTAGCGGCTCCGCAAGTTGATTGAGAAATTGGCGGTAGCGGAGATCTCTCGGGTCATTCTCATGTTGGTCGTACACGGCCTTCTCGTGACGGCCGTCCAAGTGACTTTCCGGATCAGCGAACACGAGTTCACATGTGCGGCAGCGAAAGTACGATCGATCCGCGTCGTTGGAAAACGGCCGCGAGAAATCCCCGCAGAGCGGGCATGCCAGTGCCGCCATCGGCTTCATCCCGTTTTGATCGCGGCAATGAGTGAATCGACGGCCTGCGGTGAAAGATCGATATCCGACTTCGCCAGCCACGCGCTCACTTCAGTGGGCGTGGCGTCAGGTCGCGCTGCCAAATAGCGTCGGATCATCGAGGTGACCGAAAGGCCCGGCTGTGGCTCCGGGAACCGGTCCGAGCGGGAGGAGGTGTCGTTCATCTGTACACGCTTAGGAACACGGTTTTTGTCGGCGGCCGAAAAGGGAACGTTGGTAGCTGAAACGGATCGCCACCCATCCAAGTGGACAAGCATACGTTCGGTCGATCCCCATTCGGCACGACGCACGGCAAGAGGTAGTCGATGGACGTCCGTAGCTGCGGAGAGAAGCGGCCGACGCGCGGGCGACATCGGCGAGGCAGTGAGCTCCGCATTAGAAGGCCGAGGGTGATATCACGGCGGACTCATACCTTCAGGATAGAAGGGGCCAGTTCCTGGGTCAATCGACATTCCGGATGTGGGGCGCGCCCAAGCGACGCTGATCTGTGGTCAGCGACGGAGAATCTCGGGTTGCCCCAGCCCCGGCCGACCGGTAAATTTGAAGCATGAATCCTCATACGGGCAGCCGATTTTTTCCGATCCCAGAACATGCACACGCCCTTTTTGACGGCGTGTGCCCACGCCGTTGGCCGCACTGGCCGACCTCTGTCGCGGCTGCTGTTGCTCCTTCAAGTGCCACCCCGCCCTAGTCGGTAATTGCCGGCATATCAGCCGGCGAGTTCACCGGTCTGCCGATCAAGGCACTGCCGTCGTTTGGCTGCCAGGGCGACCCTCGCACAGTCCGCCCTGGTGATTCACCTTGGGCCGACGGCGCTTCCAAGTACAGGGACAGCGGCGGCGATGGCTGCTGTAGGCGTCGCCGAATCTCGGCATCTATTCGCCCCTCGAGGGTCGACAGGGTATTTTTTTTAAGGAGTGTCAAAACGTGATGTGTGAGTCGAACCCTATCGTCCAGCGAGAGGCGGCACGGCGACGGACTTTCGCCATTATTTCGCATCCGGATGCGGGTAAGACGACCCTCACCGAAAAGTTGCTCTTGTACGGAGGTCGCGTCGACGTGGCTGGCGCGGTTCGCGGGAGGAAGACTCAGCGGGCAGCGACATCCGACTGGATGGAACTTGAACGGCAGCGAGGCATATCAGTCAGTTCGACGGTGCTACCCTTCGAATACCGGGGTCTGCAATTAAACCTGCTCGATACGCCCGGCCACCACGACTTCAGCGAGGATACCTATCGCACATTGATGGCGGCCGAGTGTGCCATCATGGTGATCGATCTTGCCAAAGGAATTGAAGAGCAGACAGAGAAGCTGTTTCGCGTTTGTGCGCTGCGCCGAATTCCTGTCGTCACCTTCGTCAATAAGGTTGATCGACCCGGACGCGAGCCGTTGGAGATCTTGGCTGAGATCGAGGCGAAGCTGGGAATCGCAGCCACGGCACAAAACTGGCCGCTGGGCACCGGCTTTGATTTTAGGGGAATTGTTGAACTTCCTTCGCAGATGGTGCATCTCTTCGAGAAAGGCAGCGGCGGACATCGAATTCCGTTTCAGTCGGTTCCGCTGCCATCACTCGTGCCAAACATGCTCGCCCCAAGCACGTCGGCCCCGGGAGTTGCGGAGCGCACATCCGACGAAGTTGAGCTTGTGGCGTCGGCTGGCGAGCCGTTCGACCGCTCCCGATTTCTGGCTGGGGATTTGACGCCGGTGTTCTTCGGCAGTGCGCTAACGAACTTCGGGGTCGAACACTTTCTGGAACGCTTTCTCTGCCATTGCCCATCACCGGGAGCGCATGCCTGCGACCGCGGCCGCATTCCGGCGGAACATCCACACTTTTCAGGCTTCATCTTTAAGATCCAGGCGAATCTCGACCCGCGACACCGGGACCGAGTGGCGTTCGTGCGGGTCTGCTCCGGCAGGTTTCGCCGCGAGATGGAGGTGCTTCATGTACGAAGCGGCAAGAAGCTGCGACTGACGCGCTCACACCGGGTCTTCGGTCAGGAACGCGAGACCATGGATGAGGCCTTTGCAGGGGACATCATCGGCCTGGTGAATCCGGGCGAGTTCCAATTGGGCGATACGATCTGCGAGGGGCAACCGTTCAGTTTCGAGCCTCTGCCGCAGTTTTCACCAGAATATTTTGCGATTCTGCGTTGTACGGACACAGCTCGGCGCAAGCAGTTCGCCCGGGGACTGGCCCAGTTGATCGAGGAGGGGGCGATTCAGCAGTTCACCGATTCCTCAGCGGCGCGTGCCGAGCCGATCCTGGCGGCCGTTGGCGAGCTGCAGTTCGACGTGGTGCGCTTTCGTCTGGAAACGGAGTACAACACGCGGACTCAGATCGAGTGGTTGCCCTACAAGCTGGCGCGCTGGCCCCGCTCGATCGAGGGAACATCCACGACGATTAAACTTCCGTATTCCGCGAAAATGGTGCTCGACCAAAACAAGGGTATGGCGATTCTTTTTACGTCGAAGTGGGACGCCGAGTACTGCGCTCGAGAACATCCCGGAATCGAACTCTGCGAGGTCCGCCAGCAATCCACCCAGGACATTGATCGCCGGCAGCCAATCCCGATGCGGTGAAAGGATAGCACCGCCAGTGGCTGCTGTGTTGCCGGGGGAGCGGCAGGATGCCCTCCCCTGGTCTTCGATCGCTTCCAAGTAGCATGGAATGACAACGAATGCGTCACCCCGATTTACAAGCGTCCAGCGAGGACCTGATCACTGCGGAGGAAGCGGCCCGCCCCACCAGCGTCTACTACGGCTGGGTGATGCTTCCACTATCGATGGCTGCGCTTATCGCCAGTTCGCCGGGCCAAACCTTCGGCGTGTCGATATTCAATGAGCCGATGCGGCTATCCCTGGGGCTCACGCACGGCCAACTGGCCTTTGCCTACGCGGTTGGAACCATCGTCGGAGCAGTGCCCATAACATTTATCGGGGCGACTATGGATCGCCGTGGGCTTCGAACTACGATGCTCGTGGTCGTAAGCCTCTTCAGTGCTGCTTGCCTGCTCACTGCGTTTACGCAGGGCTTGTTGACGCTCATTGTGGCTTTCGGCCTGCTTCGAATGCTTGGTCCGGGAGCATTGGCTTTTCTAAGCGGGAACACCTTGCCATTTTGGTTCGAACGACGCTTAGGGACCGTGGAGGGATTTCGCCAGGTCGGCATGGCCGCCGCCATGGCGATCGTGCCCGCGCTAAACCTCTTCCTGGTTGCGAGCTTTGGCTGGCGCGTCGGCTACGCGATATTGGGAGGCGCAATCTGGTGCCTTCTATTTCCGGTTTTCGCGATATTCTTCCGCAACCATCCGGACGAAGTTGGACAGGTACTGGACGGCCGAAAGCCTGAGCTGGAATCGCCACTTATCAAGCCATCCAAGGAAGGAACGCTATCTTGGGGACTGAGCCTCAAGGAGTCGATGCACACCCGGTCCTTCTGGATCGTCACTGCCGGTACGTCGATGTTCGCCTTGATCCACACAGCCGTCTTCTTTTGCCTGGTGCCCATCCTTCAGGAACGAGGTTTGTCGGGGCGAGATGCAGCGACCCTATTGACGATATTCGCGATTTTTATGGCGATAGCACAGGTGGTGGGAGGTATGTTAGCCGACCGGGTTCGGGCCCAGCCACTGCTTTTTCTCGGTTCATTGGGACTGGGGCTGAGCATGTTTCTGCTGCTGTGGTCCACGACACCCGCCGCGGCCTATCTCTCCGGGGCAGTGCTCGGAATCTCGCAGGGCCTGTATTTCGGCACGGCCAATCCACTGTGGGCACGCTACTTCGGGAGAAGGCATTTGGGGAAGATTCGTGGCGCATTGATAACCCTCCAGATCGGAGCCTCCAGCTTCGGGCCGCTGATGGCAGGCCTCGCGCGAGACTACTCGGGCGATTTCGGCGGGGTACTGACGGCGTTCGCCCTGGCACCACTGCCGATTGCGACCCTGTCTCTGTTGGCGGCGCCTCCGAAGCGAGTCGCCGTGGAGGCAAGTGATCCTCTATTGTCAACAGCTTCGGTCGCGTGAGGCGTGCAGATGCGAAGCTCCAGTAACGATCATCATCTTTCGAGCGGGATTCACTCGATCGGAGACGCTATGAAGAGAGGGCGATTCACCAGCTGCTGCATCTCGGCTGACGCAGCCTTCACAACAATTCGCACGGTGTCCCAATCTGGCCTGAACGCGGGCAGCGATTGGCAGGCGCGGGCAGGCAGATCGCCGGAGGGGCGCTGCATTCGCCTGGTTGGAGAGCAACCATGGAACGAACAAGTACAAATCGAAGTTACTCCGTTGACAGATTCTACCGAACTAACGATGTGCATCGATGGCACGGTCTTGTTGACAAGTCTGCTGATTCCAGAGCTGCATGATCGACGAGGACTTGAAGCACTGGGGTGCTTCGCGCGGCGGCAGGGCCACAAGCTCGATACTTACATACGCTGTGTCCGCGAGGTTCGCCGTGCTCCTGCGGAATTGCCCCTCTTGATTTCGGTATTCCAGACTGATAGCCTGAACTCAAAGCAAGACATCGACGCTTGCTGGTGGACCATCGATTCTGTTGTCTGCCTCACTGGCGCGGCCGGCCACCGCTATTGGTCCACCTCCCACGGTAGTCCTCGGTCCGCTTTGCCTTCGCGCCGGGAACCATTCGGCACTGCTCGATGCCCGGCCGACCGCCGCGCAATGCCGGCAATGTGCTGGAGAGCTGGCCACGAGACGGAATGAGCTACACGGCCCCGCAGCGGGATGACGTGTACGCCCCCTGCACTCAGGGGCGGCCCCGTCCGCCTTCTCACCGACTTCCCCGGAACGCTGTCCGCGGAAGACTGCTTGGCCGTGCAATCGCTACCTTCGCCATTGGCCGCGACTGACTATGTCGTCTGAGTTTGCCGCTGGCGGGAAACCTGTGAAAGGAGAATACGATGGCCAAACAGATTCTCTATGGGCAAGACGCGAGAGAAGCGATCCGCCGCGGTGTCTCTCAGGTGGCCCGCGCCGGACGGACTACCCTTGGGCCGCGCGGCCGTCATGTCATCGTTCAGCAGTCGGACGGTTCGATGCTGGTTACCAAGGATGGGGTGACGGTTGTGCAGCAGATTGAACTGGAAGACCCGTTCGAAAACCTTGGGGCACGTCTCATCCGACAAACGGCGGACGTCACTAGCAGGCGAGCCGGTGACGGGACAACAACCGCGACGCTGCTTGCCGAATCGATCTTCATCGAAGGGCTTAAAGCGGTTGCCGCTGGTATCAATCCGATTGGGCTGAAGCAGGGCATCGAATTGGCCGTGCGTGACGTCGTCAGGAAAGTTCAAGATTTTGCAGTACCAGTCACCGATGTAGCGCGGCTGCGGCAGGTAGCCACAGTGGCCAGCAACGGCGATACGGAAATCGGGCAGCTGCTCGCTGACGTGCTTTCTGCAGCCGGCGAGGACATGGTAACTATCGAGGACGGGCGTGGAGCCGCAACAGAGGTTGAATGGGTGGATGGGCTGAAGTTCGGTCGGGGCTTTCTGTCACCCTACTTCGTCACTCATCCGGAAACCGGACAGGTTGTGTTGGAGAATCCACGCATTTTGGCCACCGATGGCAGTTTGGCATCAATTCAACCGCTGATACCACTTCTGGAAGCCGCCGCCAATTCCGATCGTCCGCTATTGATCATTGCCCGCGACGTCCAGGGCGAGGCATTGGCCGGACTGGTGCTGAACGCCACTCAAAAGACCGTAAGTTGTTGTGCCGTGAAAGCACCAGAATTCGGCGATAGGGCTCGGGACTTCCTGGACGACCTGGCCGTCTTCACGGGCGGCCAGACGGTATCGGCCGAGGCCGGCCAGGACCTTAAAGACGTGCAGTTGGA
Organism: Pirellulales bacterium; assembly: GCA_040880125.1. GTDB lineage: Bacteria > Planctomycetota > Planctomycetia > Pirellulales > JBBDJB01 > JBBDJB01. The sequence goes on from JBBDJB010000018.1 coordinate 403,107, forward strand.
GAACCTAGGGATGGCGAAGCGGGTCGTGGTTACCCGAGACGACACGCTCATTGTCGGCGGCGCCGGTCGCGGAAAACTTGTCGAGACCCGCTTGCAATACCTTCGCACGATCCGCTGTTCGGCCGAGGCCGCAGATGCGGAATGGGTAGATCGTCGGATAGCGCAACTCGGCGGGCGGGTCGCAAAGATTCTTGTGGGGGCCAGAACAGAGAGCGAATTGCTGGAGAAAAAAGCGCGACTGGACGACGCGCTGCATGCCGCGCAAGCGGCGCGGGAAGAGGGGATCGTGCCAGGTGGAGGCGTCGCGTTACTTCGAGCCGCCCAATCACTGGAGAACTCTGGAGTGGATGGCGAACTAAAGATCGGTTACCAAGCCGTGCTGAAAGCCTGCCGAACTCCATTAACGGCGATCGCCGATAACGCTGGCCGAAGCGGAACTGCAGTCTGTGAGCATGTGGCAGAGCACAGCACAGGCTACGGATACGATGCCAGTCTCGATGTATTTCAAGATCTTATGGAAGCCGGGATCGTCGATGCCAGCAAAGTCGTGACCCAGGCACTCGAAAACGCCGGAAGCTTATCCGCAACGTTACTCACGAGTGACGCGGTGATTGCGGAATCCGTCGACGGGGCGGGAATCGCAAAGCGAGAGCAGTCGGCATTTCGATGGTGAGTTTGACGATTCGATTGAAGGGAAATTATGGCGACACATCGGCTCCTGGCCTTGGAGGCAGTGCAACTTTGTCGAGCGAAGCTCGTAGAGGATGGAGACGACATACCGGAACGGGACGCAGCATTGGAGCATGCGCTCCTGTTAAGTCATCAAGTCGAGCAGTACGTTCTGCAATGGCCAGCCACCCGGCTTCACCGAGCGCTTGGCTTCATTCAGGGTGTTCTGGTCTCGCGGGGGTGCTCAAGCCTGGAAGAGCAATGCACACTTTTGGAAAGGCTTCAAATTGGCTTCCCAGAGTGTCGTGATCGAGACTTGGCCGACCACCTTGACCCGAGGCAACCGTTCGAGCTGGAATTAGGCGGCTCCGGGTGACAGAGGGCTCCCTTCAAACAAACTGCAGACTTCGCGACAGCAAAATCGGCATGTGCCCGCTGTACGCGGTTGATAAGCTAGAGTGTATTCCGTAGAATCCAGACCATGAGTCCGCCCTGATCAGATACGATTTCTTTGTCGCGGAGCGCGGTGCCGATTGCTTCGGGTCTATCGGCCGCACTGATCACGAGCGAACGACTCGGCCCCTTCTCTCCGCGATTCGGCTGCCGCGTAACGGATCGACGCTTTCAGCGATTCCGTGACGATGCCTCCGTGACAGTTCACGCAGTGCAGGCTGCGCTGAAGCGATCGACTAGCAGCGAGTCCGCGACATCCAGATCGCCGTAGCGATGCTGGTCACAGAGCGCGACCATTATTGATGTTCAAGCTCGCCGCGTGCGCGGTCGAACTAGGATCCGAACGCAGACTCGAAAGCTCGACCCGGCTACACACCGCATGACTTCGACCATACAACGCGTCGCCATCCTATTCGCAGGCGGTGCAGCGCCGGCCGCCAATGCGGTGATCTCCGCGGCTGCGACCGCGCTGATGAGGTCCGAGGTCGATGTGTTGGGACTCCGTCACGGATTCTCTCGGCTAGAAGGGTTCGACCCGCAGTGTCCCCTGCGACCCGACGAAGACTACTTCACACTGAATCCGTCCAACCTCCGCCGATGTCGCAACGCACAAGGTGTTCTCTTAGGAACAGCTCGAAGCCAGCCCGGTGGGCAAGTAAAGTGTCGAGCCGATTTGGCCGACGCCCGGCTTGCCATGCCGTTACGCCGCACTTACGAAGCGCTTTGTTCCCTTGATGCCGATGCGCTCATCTCCATCGGTGGCGACGGCACACTGGAAACGGCTTGCAAACTCAAAATATACCAGGACCAGCTTGGGCCCGAGGTGCGCCGGGTCCGCGTTGTGCACGTGCCGAAAACGATCAACAACGATTACACCGGAATCGATTTCGCGTTTGGATACTTCACCGCCGTCGATGCACTTGCGGGAGAAATCCGCAACCTCATCTACGATGCGCAGGCCGGCAGCGCATATTTCTTTGTTGAAACCATGGGCCGCAGCGCCGGCTGGTTGGCCTACGGTGCCTCCATCGCTGGAGAAGCGACGTTGGTGATCGGAGTCGAGGACATCACCGGCGATTGGCGCTCCACGGAAAGGTTCGGAGATCCTAAGACGGGCGAGGCAGGCGGCCGGCCGGTTTTGGACGTGGAACAGGTCGTGAACGACATTGTCGAACTCATGCGAGCGCGGGAGCGTGAGGGCAAGGCCTACGGGGTTATCGTCCTCGCAGAAGGGCTCGTCACTTTACTGCCGTTGGAGATGTTGGGAGACGCCGGCCGAGGTGATCACGACGAGATTCCGATGGACGAAGTGCACTTAGCTCGCCTCTTCGCCGAGATGGTTGCCGACCGATTTGAGCAGGCTACCGGACATCGACGAAAGACGACGGGGTTGCAACTCGGCTTCGAGGCGCGGTGTGCCCTGCCACATGCGTTTGATGTCCTACTGGGGAGTCAATTAGGGGTCGGAGCATGCCGTGCCTTGACTGAGGAAGGCGCCGACGGAGTGATGGTTTCCGTGTCAGGGCAGCTGGAACTGAGATACGTTCCGTTCGAAGAACTCGTGGACCCGGATTCTTTAGTTACCAAGACACGTTCGATCGACACCAACGGAGATTTTTTCCGGTTAGCCAGGTTTTTGGAGACTGGTGCCAGCGGGCATCGCCGCACCCCACGTGAAACTCGAGGACAAGGATCCCCATATGGAAACGATTCCGGTCAGTTGGCGCGTACTGGCGCAGACAGCCACAGGCCCCGTCCTCATGCAGACGATCCACGCTGAATACGCGATGGAGTCGGACAACGGTGCGCTGGGCAGCCAGCCCGAAAGGTCAGAGTTTCAAATCTTGGTTCCTTCGATGGACCGTGTCTCCGAAGTGGTCGATCAACTCCAGCGGCTACTTCTCGAAAACAGCCGCTGCAGAGTCCAAATGCCGAGTACGGATAAACATTACCGGGAAGAATGAGGTCCCGATTTTACTCTGGTGTGTCTTCCATCCACCAGTTCGTTTGCGTCGACGGTGTGAACTCGTAACTCATGCACTACCGCAGGGAACCCCAATACTATGGCGAGCGAACAACAGGTTTTGGATCGCTGGCAGAAGCTGTTTCGTGACCAGTTAACACGCGACCAGGACGTATACACGGCCGAACAGCTACTCGAGGAATTGCCGGATTGCAGCCCGCTACGGCAACGGCTGACCCAGGAACTTGAAGAGATTTGTTCTTTGAGCGATACCGTTGTATTGCCGGAAAACGAAAAGAAACGGCCGAACAATCGTTCGGGTTCCCGCAAATGAGCGCGTACGGCCGGGCCAAAATCCCGGTCTTAATACCTCGCAGTTGGAAGGTGCGGCTATGAAAATCCGCTTTACGTCAATCGATCCATGGCAGCCCGAACTGGAGCTGTCCTTGGCTGGAAACGCATTGGTCGTCGGTAGCGGCGAGGAATCGGATCTGCGACTGCGAGACCGTTGGACGAGCCGCAAGCACTGCACAATCCTGGCGTCTGCAGGTTCCCTCGTCGTTCACGATTTGGGGTCCGAAAGGGGGACATTCATCAACGGTCGCCGAATCAAGCACGCACATTTAAAACCAGGTGACGATCTCACCGTCGGAATCCGCACATTCAAGGTGACGTTCCGCCAACCGGAATCGGCCGCATCGACGGACAAAAGGAAATGTGGTAAGCGCGCCTCGTGAGGTGTGATCGAGATTCCGCCTCAGTGTGCGCGCTTGCCGAGCATGCATTTCGCCCTCATCTGATTTTGCCCGGGCTAACGTCCACGGATGCATCTCTCTGAACCAATGCACCTTCTATAGTAGACCAGAGGCTCGTGGCAGGTGGCGCACCTGACAGGCTTGTTTGATGCTGGGCCTATTCCTAAAGCTATCGCCGGAGGTTGTGCTTCGAACCGCCCCTGACTGCGGACACCGTTTCGCCATGCGTCCGAACTGCTCCTGCGCCGGCTGATGACCGAACGTCGGATTGACCTACAAGCGTTTTACGAGATTCGGTAGTCTTCGCACACACTCGTTCTACCATCTACTCCAAGGTTGTACGGCGATCTCGCCAGTGTGTAACAGCCGCGAGGTAGGAGCTCCAGTAGCAACTGTCCCCAAAGAGGTAATCCGACAAGTGGACACGACGCATCGGAAGTGCCCGTTGTGCGATCGCAGCAATCTTCACCTGCCCCGGTCTCGATACTCCAGAGAGCCGTGGCGTCTCAAGGCTTGCTGGCATTGCGAGCTGTTGTACCTTGAGAACGCCCCGCCGGTCGATTCGCTAGCCGATGTGTACGGATGGTCCGCCTCCTCCCATGCGGAAAACCAGCGTCGCCTCAATGAGCGGCCGGTAACCGGACGCATCAAAACCCACTGGAAGCACTTGCGCCGTCGATGGCTACGGCACCGCAAGTTGGAACGATTAATCGCCCGCTATGCCCCAACGGGCAACTTGGTCGATATCGGTTGCGGGCGTGGTTCGTTGTTCTCTCGACTTTCCTCGAACCTTGTCCCATACGGCATTGAGATCGATTCGCTCGCGCTTAAGGTGGCGCAGCATCGAGCCACCGCACGTGGCGGAGAAGTTGTCCACGCGGACGCGATCGGTGGACTGCAGGAACTAGAGCAGTCGCTTGGGCTGGGTGGAGTGTCCGTGATTGTGATGCACTCCTACCTTGAGCACGAAGTCGCGCCGCTAACGGTGTTGCGGATCGCCGAGCGTTTGCTCGTCCCCAAGGGCGCCGTCATTATCAAGGTTCCAAATCTCGACTGCTGGAATCGGCACTTCCGTGGCCGCGAGTGGCCTGGCTTTCGCTTTCCGGATCACGTCAACTACTTTACACCGGAAACGCTGGCGCGACTTGTCACCAAGTCGGGATTGGCGATTGCGCGGTTTGGCTTGCGAGATCGCTCGCCGACGAGCGACAACATGTGGCTCGTGGCAAGAAAAGCCGGGAACTAAATATCCCCGGCTTTCGAGCGCATGCCGCACGCAGCCCATGCACGAATATTTAGCAACGGCGAATTCAAATGAACACCACGTCGCTCCGGTCCCGCTTTCGCGGAGTGCTCCTTGGCGTAGCTGTTGGCGATGCACTTGGAGCGCCCTTCGAAGGCAATGCCCACGTATCGCCGAACTCGGTAAACCTGCTGACGACTCAACCACACGACTTGCGATACACCGACGACACACACATGACGATCGGAATGGCCGAGTCGCTCTTGAGCCGGCGGGGCTTCGACGGCGCTCACATGGCGGAAACCTTTGCGCGCAACTTCGACGCGGAGCCATGGCGGGGTTATGGACCGGGCCCTCCGCTGGTTTTTCGGGCGCTGCGACAGGGAGTGGCGTGGGACGAGGCTGGCCCCATGCTTTTCGGCGGGAGTGGTTCCTTTGGAAACGGAGCGGCGATGCGCGTCGCGCCCGCCGCACTCTACGCGTTTGCCGATCTGGACTGCGTCGAATGGTTGGCCCGACAGACGGCACGAATCACCCACGCCCATGAATTGGGTACCGACGGCGCAGCAATCCAGGCCTGTGCCATTGCCAGATTGGTTGCGACACCCGTCGAAGAGGAGCTGGATCCGCACGAGTTTTTGAGCGAATTGATCCTCAGGGCACGGTCGGACGCATTTCGATTTGCCATCGAACGCGTCGGATCGCTTTCGCCGAATGCCCATCCCGCGATCGTGGCGAACGCCCTGGGGAACGGTGTCGAAGCTCATCGATCGGTGCCGGCAGCGCTCTATTGGTTCTTGAGTTCCCGTAAATCGCTGCCAAATGCCGTTTGCGGTGCGATTGCGATGGGGGGTGACACCGATACCATTGCGAGCATGGCCGGGGCGTTGAGCGGGGCGTGGCTCGGGGAGGAGGCGATTCATGAGAGCTGGCAGACGAAACTCGAAAACGCTGAGCAACTTCGGCGCTTCGCCGACGGATTGCTGCAGTTGGTGGACGATGGAGAACCCTCCGATTAGCTGCGAGCGGGAACGCTAGTTGCATAACCTTCTCCAAGAATTACGAAATTGGGTTCATTGAGAGGAGTGTTCAGATGTCCGTTCAAGAAGTGATGACCCGAGAAATCGCCTGCTGCCCACCCGACGCGAAGCTCACGGAGGTCGCCCGCTTGATGGTCGACCACGACTGTGGTGCAATTCCGGTGGTCGAAAGCCAATCGAGCAAGAAGCTTGTGGGAATTGTGACAGATCGGGATATTGTGCGGCGGACCGTAGCGGAGGGAAAGAATCCGCTCGAAATGACCGCCGAAAGTTGCATGTCCACGTCCGTCGTCTCCGCGGCGCCCGACGCTTCTCTGGAGGAGTGCAGCGACTTGATGGAAGAGCATCAGATACGGCGCATCCCGGTGGTCGACGATAAGGGCATCTGCTGCGGCGTCGTCTCGCAAGCCGATGTAGCGAGGAAAGGGTCCGACCGTATGACGTCGGAAGTCGTAAAGAAAGTTTCTCAGCCGACGCAGGAGGCGTCCAGAACCTAGGTCAACCGTGGGGCCCGCCGGCGGGACCGGGCGACAAAAGGTGGACGGGCCCGACAATCTGACGGCATAGGGCGCACATGGTTGTCCAGTCCAATTCCAGGTGACCAAGGTGCAAAGGTAGCTAGGCCGCCTTACCTGGCGCAACGCTTCACCTACTTTCAGATCGTTCGAAGCGACGAACTGACGACGAATTCATCCTTTCACGATGATCGACTCGTTCAATAAGGACTCCCTGAAGTGACCGCGTAACCTGAGAAGCTGTCTGGCTCGCTGCCACACATTCGCGGTGGCGCGACCTTTTTGGCGCGAGCGAAGCCCAAGCCAGTGCCAGTGAGCAGCCGACTGGGGCGCGCCTCTAATGCGACTAACGCGGCCGACACTCTTCGAACGACCGGCATTCAAAGCCGAACGAGGGGTGACAGGTCAGCCACAATGAGCGACAATATGGCCGCCACGAAGTAAGGCCGGTACTGGGCACGGCCCTTCGTCCTCAGGCGTCCCTGACTGGGCGTCCTTCTCAATCTGCACGGGCTCCTTCTGTACCCGTGCCCGCAATCAATCCCTGCTCGATGAATGAGAAGATGGCTGAGAATCGAATCAACGCAACTGAAGCCGACGAACGCAACTACTTGGAACACGTGAAAGGCCGAATCACTTCTGAGCTGGATGCCGTCAATCGACGCATCCGCACGCGGCACGCGGAAATGCAGGACCTTCAGAAATACTTGCAGGAGAACAAGGCGGATATGGACCATGCCGAGAAGGCTTCGACCCGGCAGTCGGTCAATACGATGACGACCATCGGTGAGGAAGCACTCGGACAAAGGACACGCCTGGCGAAGCTCCTGTCGTCGCCGTACTTCGGAAGGATCGACGTCGACGCGCCGGACGCCGAGGAAACTCGCCCCACCTACATCGGCATACACTCGCTATACGATGGAGATACCGAGACACAGCTCGTGCACGACTGGCGGGCGCCCATCGCGAGCATGTTCTACGAATTCGAACTCGGCGACGCCCACTACGACGCTCCTGAGGGGCGCATCGAGTGTCAGCTCCTGCTCAAACGGCAGTATCGCATTGAAGATCGTGAACTCAAGTTTATGCTCGAGTCATCCCTGAACATCCAGGATGACGTGCTCCAGGAAGAGCTGAGCAGGGCTTCTGATGACAAGATGAAGAATATCGTCGCGACCATCCAACGCGACCAAAATGCCATCATCCGCAATGATCAGGCACATACGCTCATCATCCAGGGAGCGGCGGGTTCCGGCAAAACCTCTATCGCGCTCCACCGAATCGCATTCTTACTGTACAAGTATCGCGATTCCGTCCGCTCCGACGAAATCCTCATCGTCTCCCCCAACAAAGTGTTTGCCCACTACATCTCTCAGGTTCTGCCGGAGTTGGGCGAAGAGATGATTCAAGAGACGACGATGGAGCAGCTCGCGTCCGAACTTGTGGACCACAAGATCAAGTTTCAATCCTTTGCCGAGCAAGTCTCCGATCTGCTCAACTGCCGGGATGAACGGCTCGGCCAGAGGGTCGCTTTCAAGTCCACGCCTGAGTTCCTGAGGAAGCTCGATGAGTACGGGCGCCGCGTCACGGGGAGCCAAATCAATGCGGCCGACCTCCAAATCGGACTGATCACGATCGAAGCCAAGTGGATCGAGGACCAATTCCGCAGGAGCACCAAGCGCACCGCCAACGAACAAGTAACCTCGGTACTGAACGCCATCGTCGAACACATGCGAGACAGTCATCGGAAGGATGTCGTTGGCGAAGATCGAACCAGGCTGCGGGCCGAACTCAAACGCATGATCGCAAACACGACGCTTAAGACGCTATACAAGGAGTTCTACGCGTGGTTGGGGGAGCCGCAGATGTTCAAGCTCTCTCGGGGCGGCACGTACGAGTACTCGGACATCTTCCCGCTGATCTACCTCAAAATAATGCTCGACGGCGTACCTGCGATTCGCCGTGCCAAACACGTCGTCATCGACGAGATGCAGGATTACACGCCGGTTCAGTATGAAGTAATCGGCAGGCTCTTCTCCTGCAAGAAGACGATCCTGGGCGATCACAATCAATCGGTCAGTCCCCTCAGTTCATCGTCTGCGGAAGCGATCCAAAGGACTCTTCCCGGGTCCGAGTGCATGTACATGCACAAGAGCTATCGATCGACGCTTCAGATTACTCGATTGGCGCAGTCCATTCAGCATAACGCTGACCTCGTCCCCATCGAGCGCCACGGTGTGATGCCGAGTGTAGTAGCGTGTACCGATTTCGAGCAGGAAGTAGAGGAAGTCCGCCGGGCGGTGCGCGAGTTCCAGGAGTCCGATCACAACTCGTTGGGGATCATCTGCAAGACTCAGGATCAGGCGAACAAACTCTACGACAGCATGGCCGACCTGCACGAAGCAGTGCGCCTCCTCGATTCCGATAGCACGGTCTTCAGTGGCGGAGGGATGGTCGTGACGGCCTTTCTGGCAAAGGGACTGGAGTTCGATCAGGTTATTCTGCCCTTCTGCAGCGACAAGCAGTATCACGCCATCATCGATCGGCACATGCTTTACGTCGGATGCACCCGCGCGATGCACAGGCTGTGTATCACGTATAGTCACACGCCTTCACGTTTCCTGAAGGAGGCCCTTGACCAGTCCGTAGTAGATCACCACCGCGCGGACGTTGCGTGAGATCGAGGCCGTCTTAGGCAAGAGGCGCGATCAATCCAACTACTGACACCGGCGTGTCCGCTCGCGATCGGTCACCATTACCTTCGAGGGGAGTTTTGACCGGAGAATCTGGTTCTCGATCTTCAGATAGCGGATCTGGGCTGCCAGCTCCTTTTGGGTCGCCCCGGCGATCACCAGCAGGAGGGAGTGGTAGAGATTCTTCATGGCGGTAGAATGGCCGGTGCCTCGGGAATATCAGGGAAAACTTCATTTTTGCACCCCGCCTAGACGGTGCGTAGGGGCCCAATCCGGTCCTCGCACCAACTTGTCTGTGAACCGCCGCCGGGTGATGGCGCTCATGCGCTCCCGGTGGCCACTGACGGCTGGCCAATCACTTCTAGCGCTCTCTGTTTTGAAAGCGTTGTCTTCGGGGTCCGCTCGCAACCCCTGCCCAAATTCAGGAAAGCGTTGCATCCGCTTGATGCGACCGAAAGCAACTCCGAATCGTCAAGTCCCTGCGCTGATTCGACTTCCGCAGATCGAAAAACAGAGAATGGTTACGAAGAGGGTTCTGCACGGGGAGTTCTTTCCGTTTACGGAAACTCTGCCGACAGACGGGTTAACGCACAGCGCCGAGAGTTTCCGCTCTCGGCGTTTTTGCGTTTCTGCGGCTTTGTCGCAAGGGTTTTCGCAGATTTGGACGCGCTCACGGCGCTCTCGATTTCGGAAGAGAACGTTCGGGGTTCGAACGCAACCCCACTAGTTGCCATCGTGCCTCAGAGAATCGAGAGAAGAACTCTCGGACTCTCTGATTAACAGACCCGCCGGAGTTAGCAGGCCGGTTCTTCTCGCAAACCAGTTCGTCATCTCGAACCGGAACCCAGTAGGTTAACCAATAGAGGCGTCGTGGAAACGCTGCATCTAAAGCCCGTCTGTGTCGAACATGACGTTTTGCCCAGGCGCATCGTAGTGGTGCAAATAGATAGTCCGACGCCCCGGCTGGTCCAGTACCCAATCGTCGAGAGGGTGGATGCTCAACGCACGCGAGCGGGACTTGAGAAACAGCATCACATGAGTAGTTGGCCATGAGAACCAATCTGCGTCTCGCGGGAAGCTTCGACCCTTGGCTGCAGCCGAGCGCCGAAGTTTGTTGGCCAGTTCTTCGTAGCGCTCTGCATCCTGCTCCTTTCGCTGAAGCGACACACCCAGATCGACATCGTTCACCATGAGTTGCTCGGTTGTCATGCTTCCGAAAAGGTCCACACGTTCAACCCGCAGCAGGAACACCGGATCGAGGCGAATCTTTTCGACTCGCTCGAGAAACCTTTCCAGTATTTTCTCTGCTGAACTCCGCCGTATAGGCTTTGCCGCCGTTGCCAACGCAAGTGCTCTTCCTTTGAGAGTTGCACTCCACCATTCATGAGTCCGCTCTAAAAAGCCCAGTTGCTCGAGTTCGTTAAGGACGGCCTCCGACTGCCCTGGGGTTGCCCCCAAACAATGCTCTACGAATTCTGAGCCCATACCGTCGTGTCCCAGTTTGCGCATCAGTTCCCTGACACGGATTGCGGGAAAGCCAGCGATTGTCTGCTCTGGTTCAATGCGCATCGTCTTCGCCACGCTGTTATCGAGCCTCAATCTACCACTCGCGAAGATCTGGGATCGGGATCAAGTGCGCCTCGTCTGCGATGGGCATTTCGTCCCCGAAATAGGATAGCGAAAGACCGAAGAGAAGCATGATCAGCAAACTTTGCATCTGTAGTTCCTGACGTCACTGTTCACCAACGGCGGCGCTGGCGAGACGACGCCCACATCAAGCGCGATGGCTTGTCCGGCTGCCTGCCCGTTTACAAAAGAAAACTAAGCAAAAGTATGCCCGCGGATACGATCTGGCCCAGACCTAAGAGAATAACCGGGAGCCGCAAAAATATGAACCCGCCCACAACGCTCATCAAGTAAATCGCCGCGGCACATGCCACCACCGAAAACGTTGCGAAGAACGGCGAAACAAATACACCGAGCAGTAAGGCACTCGGTGAGAATACGAGGATTGTCAATACCGCCCCACGGCAGAGATCAAATGGCAACGCTGCGAGTAAGCGATTCAAAAACGAGGCTCGGCGGATGTCCTCAATCTGTTCTGCCGAAAAGCCCAGGAAACACTCCTCGACACGGCGGCGAATATAAATGCCGACGCACATCCCGGCGGTATCGACGACCAAAATGCCATCCCATTTTCCCGCGACTCGGACATCCAAGTAGTGGTTTCCGTCCCGCGACGGCGACGGGAGCCTCTGACAGAGACGTTCAGGGAGTGGAAACGGGTAAGTTGTCACGTCAGTCAAAGGCCATTGCCGTTAGGATTCGCTCAACTCGTCCTGATCACACGAACCTATCAACGTCACCGGGCGTACCCGCTAGAATTACTTCGTCGCAAGGTGGCTGCGATCATCCTCTTCGGGCAAGGCGTAGGGCAGTTTATCGCTCTTGCCGATCGCCAAAACATTCCCGAGAATGTGTCTGTTAATCATTATGCCCATCAAAGCAGGCGAGTTTCAATCGACAACGCGCTCGATCAACCGCGCCGCCATCGTCGTTCGGCCGCAGTCACCCTGGTTCGACTGGGCAGCATTCTCTCGACGATGGGCCGCTTGCCGATCGGACGACTTGTACTCGGTCTATCTCGTCGAAGCCGATGAAAGCGAATCGCCCGATCAAATCCTGCGGCGGAACTTCGCGGCAATCTTTGAAGAGCAACTGACCAGCTGGCATCTCAACGAGGATGACTGGCCGTTGCGGCGCACGTTTACACTCTTCCAGCGATGGTTCAGCGCGAGGTGGTCGATCTGGTAATCGACATCGCACAGCGGCCGATCGAGCACGGCGAGTAGCACGGCCCGTGGCCTCAAACTCATCGCTACAACAGCCACGCTGCGTCTGGTAGACTTATGCGCTCTTCGCCGACGACAGGCTAGCCGGAATCGGATCGGTGAGGTTGCTGGGGCGGCTGAGTCTCTTGGCGTCGACCGCGACACCTTGAGAAATTTGGGCCACGCCGGCGAAGTCTTATGGCAGCCAAGTAAAGCTGCGTCGTCTGCTTCGGTGCGGACGAATTTGATCGCTTCCTAGGAATCTGTAGCGCCCCTCGGCGATTCTGGCCTAGCGACATACAGACCTTTCGGGGCAAGTAAAATCGTGACGAGCACCTCTAACGGCGAGATCAAACCGGGCGCAATAATCAGCGGGCCGACGCTGCCGGAGCCGGTCGAAGTACTCGCGACGGTTCAGATGGGCACGTCGCTCAAAGTGATCGGACGGGGGCGGACTTCCGGCACCACGCACGATACGGTGCTGACGCCGGGCCAGATTGCTCAACTCGTCATCTCAGCCGACCGCGAGCCCTTCGACGGCGACGCCCGAATGTTCCGCCTCGGCATCGAGGCCCAACGGCTGGGCCTCGCCTACGAATACGACCCGTTCTTTTCGCTGTCGATCGCCCGCGTCGATCCCCTGCCCCATCAGCTCGAAGCCGTTTACGGATACTTCACGCGCCTGCCACGCATCCGATTCCTGTTGGCCGACGATCCCGGCGCCGGCAAAACGATCATGGCTGGACTGCTCTTGAAGGAACTGAAAGCACGTGGGCTCGTCCGGCGCGTGTTGATCGTCACGCCAGCCAACCTGACGTTCCAGTGGCAGCGTGAAATGGCGGACAAGTTCCGCGAGAAGTTCGAAGTCATCCGGGGCGATGTCCTCCGCGCCAACTACGGTCAGAATCCGTGGCAGGAGCGGGACCAGGTCGTGACCTCGGTGTCATGGGTTTCGATCGTCGAGGATGCGCGGGAGAGCCTTTTGCGATCCCGCTGGGATCTCGTGATTGTCGACGAAGCCCACAAGATGAGCGCCCGGTCGGATGATCATAAGACCTACGCCTATCGGCTCGGTGAGTCGCTGTCGAAGATGACCGATCACTACCTGCTCATGACCGCGACTCCGCACAAAGGCGATCCCGAACACTTCCGCCGCTTCCTCGCACTGCTCGACGCCGACGTTTACGGCAGCATCCAGAGCCTCGAACAGGCGATGCGCGATCAGGAAGCACCGTTCTATCTACGGCGGACAAAGGAGGCCTTGGTCGCCTTCCCCGACCCTGACACGGGTGAGGTTCGCAAGCTGTTCACGAAACGCGAGGTCCGCAGCGCCGCATTCGATCTCAACGGCCCGGAGCTTGAGTTCTACGATGAGTTGACCCGCTTCGTCGAGGACCAGTCGATTTTGGCCGCGCAAGACGGCTCCGCCCGCGGCCGCGCGGTCGGATTCACGATGGCCATGCTCCAGCGGCGGATGGCGTCTTCCGTCTACGCCGTGCGGCGCAGTCTGGAGCGAATGCGAACCCGCCGAGAGAAGATTCTTGCTGATCCCGAGGCCTACCGACAGGAGCAGATTCAGCGGCGGATCCCCGAGGATTTCGAGGACCTAGATGCCGAGGAGCAGCAGCAGATCATTGATCAACTGGAAAGCCAGGTTCTTTCGGTTGATCCGACGGTTCTCCGAGAAGAAATCTCTCAGCTGACTAAACTCATCGCCCAAGCCGGCCCGCTTGAAGCCCGTGACGACCACACCAAGCTGGTCAAGCTGCGGTCGGTACTCACGGAAGAGGGCATCTTCGACGACCCGACGATGAAGCTCCTCATCTTCACCGAGCACAAGGACACACTCGATTTCCTGGCCGGCGACGGCAAGGACGGGCGCCCTCTGGGCAAGCTCATCGAGTGGGGGCTGACGGTCACCCAGATCCATGGCGGGATGAAGATCGGCGACCGCGATATGCCGGGCACCCGCATCAATGCGGAGCGGGAGTTCAAGGAGAGCTGCCAGGTGCTCGTCGCGACGGAAGCCGCCGGCGAGGGCATCAACCTGCAGTTCTGCTGGCTGATGATCAATTTCGACATCCCCTGGAATCCGGTCCGGCTGGAGCAGCGCGTCGGTCGCATCCATCGCTACGGCCAGGAGAAGGACTGCCTGGTATTCAACTTCGTGGCCCAGAACACGCGAGAGGGCCGCGTACTGCGTAAGCTCCTCGATCGGCTAGCCGAGATCCGCAACGATCTCGGCTCCGACCAGGTGTTCGACGTCGTGGGCGAAGTATTCCCGGCCAACCAGCTTGAGCGGCTCTTGCGAGAGATGTACGCCCGGCAGACGGACGTCCACAAGATCGAAGACCGCATCGTCCGCGATGTCAGCCCCGAACGCTTTCGCGCAATCACCGAATCGGCACTGGAGGGCTTAGCGAAGAAGGAGCTCAACCTCTCGGCCATGATCGGCAAGAGCGCCGAAGCGAAAGAGCGGCGACTCGTCCCGGAGGTCATCGAGCAGTTCTTCGTCGAAGCGGCCCCCGAATGCGGCCTGCGCGCGAAGGCGGTTGCCAAGGACAGCCACGTCTACCGCATCGGCAAAGTTGCCCGAAACCTGTTGCCGATCGGCGACGCCCAGGAGGATCGCTTCGGCCGTCTCGGTCGGGAGTACAAGCAGATCGTTTTCGATAAGGCGTTTTTGCGCGACGATCCCACGCTCGAATGGGTCACGCCGGGTCATCCGCTGTTCGAGAGTGTCCGTAGCGACATCGTCCGCCGGACACGCGACCACTTGGAGAAAGGCGCCGTTTTCTTCGACCTACATCGCAGCGAGCCGGCGCTGCTTGATTTGTTTGCCGCGTCGATCAAGGACGGTCGCGGACGTACCCTGCACCGGCGGTTGTTCGCCGTCGAGACAGCCTTCTCGGGCGAAATGAAGCTGCATGAGCCGACCGTCCTGCTCGATATCGCTCCCGCGCCGGCCGGCACTCCGGGCCCTCATGCCGGCGTGAGCCTGCCGGATCGCCAGTGCGTTGAGCAATTCCTTTACGAGCGGGCGCTGCAGCCTTGGGGCGAGCGCGTATCCGCCGAGCGGCTGGACGAAGTCCAGCGCGTCCGGCGGCACGTCGAGATCAGCCTGAATTCGCTCATCGACCGTGGCCAGCACCAATGCGCGGAGTTCCTGAACCGCAAGGTGGAAGGCCAGACCGTACAGGGCTTGGACGGGCTAATCGCCCAGGCGGAGCAGCATCTCGACGAACTTAACAACCGTCTGGAATCCCGGCGACGCGAGCTGGAACTGGAACGGCACTCCGCGGTCTCTGATATCGCGCATCTCGGCCGCGCCTGGGTTGTGCCCCACCCCGAGCGCACAAGCCCGCAGCTCGCTCCGATGGTTCGCGATGATGAAATCGAGCGGCTCGCAGTCGAGATCGCCCGCCGGCATGAGGAAGAGCGCGGCTGGGTCGTCGAGAGTGTCGAGGATGAGAACCGCGGCTTCGACCTCATCTCCCGGCGGCCGCACGCCGAAGACCCGAAGACGTTCATCGAGGTCCGGTTTATCGAAGTCAAGGGCCGTGCCGGCGTCGGCATCATCGCCCTCAGCGAGAACGAGTACCGCACCGCCGAGCGGATGAAGAACGACTACTGGCTGTACGCGGTTTTCAACTGCGCTGGGACGCCGGAACTGCACACCGTCCAGGATCCGGCTCGCCTCGGCTGGCAGCCGGTGATGGCAGTGGAACACTATCGTGCATCCCCGGAGGAGATTCGTGGAGCGAATTGAGCATGCCGCACTTCCAAGACAACATCCTGACTGCATTGAAGGAGACGGTGGTCAACGTCTTTTGGACGAAGAAGGACGTGCGAGCCCTGTTCCGTCGTTGCGATGTCCCGGAGCCACTGGTGCATCAGCAGGACTGGAGCGCCTACAAATATCATATCGTGTCCCCAGTTCTTGATGTATTGAATGAAACTGGCCACGGTCTCGGACCGATGCGACGCATATTGCAAGAGTGTCTCGCGTACAACGACGGCGAGCATCTGCTCTGGATGAGCGACGGCGCAAAGAGGAAAAGAGAGGCGGAGCGATGCCTCGAACATCTGCGATTGCTCGTGAAGGACCATGATGCCGCTCTTCGAACGGCGGAAGAGGAACGGCTGGCTCGGCTAAGAAACCTTGAGGAGCAAAAGCGGGGAGCAGCATTTCGCAAAAGGCTTGATGCGATCCAGAATAGGTTTTACGCCTATTGCGCTGACGATGATGCGCAGAGCAGAGGTTATGGGCTGGAAGACATTCTTTACGATCTTTTCAGCTTGTTTGAACTGACACTCCGTGGGGCATTTCGCCGAACGGGAGAGCAAATCGACGGTGCTTTCACCCATCGGAATGAGCACTTCCTTTTGGAAGCGAAGTGGCAGAAGCAGCCCTGCAATCTGAATGATCTCCGGGATCTCGACGGGGCGGTCGGCAGCAGTCTCGATAACACTCTCGGGCTCTTCCTCTCCATTAACGGATTTAGTGACGAAGGATTGCGAGGCTATTTGCAAGGACATCGGCCTCGGTTGATTTGCATGGATGCATCACACCTGATTCATGTGCTTGAAGATCGAATGGACCTGGCAGATCTCCTTGACCGATTGAAAGATGCGGCGGTGCATAGGCGGAGGGTGTTTGTTTCAATGGCCGAGATTCTGTCAGGGAATTCGTAGTCAACCATGAGTACATCTTATCCGAAGCGTCTAATCGAAGTCGATCTGCCTATCGCCCGGATTTCGGCGCATGCGCGGCGGGAGAAGTCGATTCGGCACGGGCATATCTCGACGCTGCACATCTGGTGGGCGCGGCGGCCGTTGGCGGCGTGCCGGGCGGTGATCTGCGCTTCGCTGTGGCCCGACCCGGCTGATCCACTGTGCCCGCAGTCGTTTCGCGACGCGGCGGCCGAGCAGTTGACGGTGTTCGCCAAGCGAGTCGTTACCGAGAAGATCGGGGCCGAGAGTGATCAGCTTCAGAAGACGGCTTCGCCTGAGAGTCTTGCTCGTTGTGAGTCCTTCGTGAAGTCGGGCATCGAGCTGGACCCGAAGGACGCCGACCATCAAAACATCCTGCGGTTTGCGCTGCTCGATTTCATCGCGGATTTTGCCAACTGGGACAATAGCACGGTTCCGGCGTATCTGGAGACGAGCCGGGCACTGACGCAGGCGGCGCACGAGGCACTCGGCGGCGCTCCGGGAACTCGCCCGCTGGTCGTTGATCCGTTTGCGGGCGGTGGTTCCATTCCGCTGGAAGCCCTGCGGGTTGGCGCCGATGCCTTCGCCAGCGACCTGAATCCGATCCCCGTTCTGCTCAACAAAGTCGTGCTGGAATACATCCCCGAGTACGGACAGAAGCTGGCGGATGAAGTCCGCAAATGGGGCCAGTGGATCAAGGAAGAGGCCGAGAAGGAATTGGCCGAGTTCTATCCCAAAGACCCCGACGGCAGCACTCCGATTGCTTATCTGTGGGCGCGGACGATTCTTTCGGAAGCACCGGGGCAAGGAGACGTCCCCGTCGAAGTGCCGCTTATGCGTTCGCTCTGGCTGGCGAAGAAAACCTCGCGGCGGCGGGCGCTGCGCTGGGTGCGGAATGACAAGGGGCAAGTCCAGACCGAAACCGTCGAAGTCGCCTACGTTGAAGACGCTCAGCCCGTCGTCAAGTGTGTCCGCCGTCCGCTCCTGGAAATCTTCGAACCGGCCCGGGAGTCGGACGTCGAGGGCGGCACGGTCGCCCGCGGCAGCGCGACCTGCCCGGTGACGGGATACACGACAAAAGTTGATTCCGTCCGTGCGCAGCTCAAACTCCGACGAGGCGGTGCCGCCGATGCCCGGCTCTTCGCAGTCGTTACCACCCGCGACCACGAGCAGGGCCGCTTCTATCGTCTGCCCACCCTGGCCGACCAAAAGGCGTTCACCGCCGCCGCGACGGAACTGGAGCGGCGGGAGAAGCAGGATGGAACGTCGCGGGCGCGGAAGGGACGGCGGGAGAGTGAAGGAATCGAGGCGAGTCAGGGAAGCCGCCGAAGTCTGGTCCCGGACGAGCCGCTCGACATGCGAGGCATCCGCCACACGTGGGCCATGATCTATGGTCTGGAGCGTTGGGGCGATCTGTTTTCGCCCCGTCAGGCGCTGGCGCTGACGACACTCGCTCGTCTTGTCCGCGAAGTGGGGAAGCAACTATCGTCGACGGATAACGGCGGACTGGCGCAAGCGGTGCAGGTTATTCTTGCTATGCAAGTTGGGAAGCAAGCAGACCTTAGTAACACTCTATGTCGATGGGAACCAGTCGCGCAATGTCCGCGTCAGCTTTTCGCTCGCCAAGCTGTCGGAATGTGCTGGGACTTCAGCGAAGGTGTCCCAATCGGCGAAGCAAGCGGAGGGTTCGGCATACATATCGAGCGGTCGTCGCAGCTTTTGAGTTCCATTGGTGACGATCCTTGGTCGCCCGGTCACATCGAGCAAGCCTCCGCGACGCATCACCCGCTTCCCGACGACTCTGCGGCGGCGTTCGTCACCGATCCGCCTTACTATGACGCCGTCCCCTACGCTTACCTCTCCGACTTCTTCTACGTCTGGATGCGCCGCACGCTGGCCGACGTTCACCCCGCGCTCTTCCGTGAGGGGGGCGTTCCCAAGGATGCCGAGATTGTCGTCGATCGGCCGCACCAGCTCAGCCAGAGCAACAAGGACATTGCCTTTTACGAGCGCGAATTGACGAAGGCGTTTGCCGAGGGCCGCCGCATAACCCAGACCGACGGCGTGGGCGCAATCGTCTTTGCCAGCAAAACCACTGCGTCCTGGGAGGCGATTCTCAAGGCGGTGGTCGATGCCGGCTGGGTCATCACTGGATCGTGGCCCATCGATACCGAGATGGAAACGCGAGTCTCCGCACAGGGACAATCGCGGTTGGCGTCATCGGTCCACCTCGTTACCCGACCGCGCCAGAACCCCGATGGCACACTTCGCGAAGAAATCGGCGAATGGCGTGACGTCCTCTCGGAGCTTCCTAAACGCATCCACGAGTGGATGCCCCGTCTCGCGTCCGAGGGTGTCGTCGGGGCGGATGCGATCTTTGCCTGTCTGGGGCCGGCTCTGGAAATCTTCAGTCGCTACAGTCGCGTGGAGAAGGCGAGCGGCGAAGCAGTTCCGTTGCGGGAGTATCTGGAGCACGTTTGGGGGGCAGTCTCGACCGAAGCACTTTCGTTGATCTTCCACGACGCCGACGCCGCAGGGCTGGAACCCGACGCGCGGATGACGGCAATGTGGCTCTGGACGCTCGGTGCGGGAACGGGCAAGACCGCCGGCAACGGCAAACCCAAGCCGGTGATCGCCGGATTTGGCTCCGACAACGAAGCTGACGACGCACCAGCAGGTAAAACTGTCGAAAGCACCGGCTACACGCTGGAGTTCGATGCCGCACGCAAGATTGCCCAGGGCCTGGGCATCAACCTGGAAAAGAGCGAGTGGATCGTGGAGGTCAAAGGGGACAAGGCCCGACTGCTATCCGTAAGCGAGCGGACCCGCTATCTGTTCGGCAAAGACGGTGAATCGGCCGTCAGCTCACGCGGCCGCAAGAAGAAAAAGCCGCAACAACAGTCGCTGTTTCAGGAAGTGGACGCACTCGACGCGGACGACTCCGCCGGCCTCGGACTGAAAGCGTCACCCGGTGAAACGGTCCTCGACCGCGTCCATCAGTCGATGATCCTGTTCGCCGCCGGGCGAGGTGAGGCTCTGCGACGGTTCTTGGTGGACGACGGAGCCGGCAACGACGGCCGCTTCTGGAAGCTCGCCCAGTCGCTCTCGGCCCTCTATCCGAAGGAGACGGACGAAAAGCGCTGGGTCGATGGCGTGCTGGCCCGCAAGAAGGGACTTGGATTGTAATGCGTGATCCCCTGAAACAATACCGTTCTTTGATGCGAGAGGCACAGTATATCCAGCGCATGCTGGCGCCGACACAACAGTTTATCGAGCAGCTTGAGAAGTCATCTTCATTCTCGGCGATCAACCGATTAGCCCTCGCCGAGTCAGCTTGGGCCTTGCAACACCAACGCGAGTTGCATGAAACTACGTTGAATTTCCAGCGGATGGCCGCCCAGGTGCATACTGCACAAACGATGGCCGAGCGCCTCCAGCGTGAATTTGGATCGTCGATTGAAACGATCAACTCACAAGCAGAGCAATGGCGCGCGCTGGTGGAGCCAGCAATCCAGCAACTGGAAGAGCTTAGATCCGTCAATGATCAAATGGCAGGATTGGCCGACAGTTTCACGGTTTGGGAATCAGCGACCACAAAGCTTGCTCGTGACTTTCTTGACGTAGAATTTTTTTCGCGAAACGTGGCGCTGGCCGAGCGGCTGTTTGCTCCGAGTCAGCAATTCACCGATTTCGCTAGAGATACTGTCTCGCTGCTGGAACGCGCCGCCGACGGCCCGCAAGCATGGGTGCTCCGGGCCTCCTTGGAAGTTGCCGAAGAGCAGCTGATCGCCACCTCTGGTATGCTAGGCGCAATCATTGTCGTGCCTGATGACGGAGATTCTGTATCTGCCTCGCGCCCCTTAAACGCTCCGTACATTCAACAAGAAGAGATGCTTTCCGCTGCCGAGGAGGGCGGTGATGAGGATTCAACCAGGATCGTGCAGGCCTCGCCAGCTGCATACGAAGTTAATCTGTCGCGACAAATGCTGAAGACGATCGCTACGTGTAATGAAATCCGGAAGGTCGCCGGCCAAGTGGAAATATTCAAGCCTACGACTCGGTTGCTCGAAGTGTTTGCCGACGTGCCGTGGCTGATACCCACTGACAAGGAGTCCTTTGCTTGTTTTGTGGATTGCCTCTACTTCCTGTTCTACGAAGGGGCTGGCAAAGACAATCTTCGCTTTTTGAAGACGAACGGTGGGCCGATCGATGACGCTGACTTTGATTTCATCCTCTGCATTAAGCACCTTCGAAACAAGTGGATCCGCCACGATGCAGACCACGGCGACGAATCGGCAATCAAGAAATCGTGGGCGGAGCTATCCTCGAAGTTTCAGTGGCTTGGGCTGACGCATTTGCCGGTGAGCGCCGAGGACTTCCGATTACTGCACATGAACCTCTTGGCCCAGTCGGTCACATTCGTGAACAAGATTTTGCAAGGCCTCGTCGCGTAAAAGTGGGATCGATGCTGTGTCAAAGCTAAAGCCCTGGTATCAGGCCATTACGCCACGTGAAGACCTCCGCGAGAACCGTCCTATGGACGCGTCGGAGTTCGCGGTCCACCTGGATCACATTCGGGAGAAGCGGGATAACGTCTCGCCGGACTATCTCGTCCCGGTCCGATTCTTCGAGCGTACGTACCTGACAGGCAGCCTGTTAGATCTGGCGGCGCAGGTCGTCCGACGGCTGTCGGGAATTCAGGTCGAGACGTCGGCTATATTCAACATGTCGACGCAGTTCGGCGGCGGTAAAACGCACTCGTTGACGACGCTGTATCACCTCGCCACCAGCGGTGAAAAGGCCAAGGCCTGGCAAGGCGTTGACCGTATCTTGCAGAAGTCCGAAGTCGCCAAGGTGCCGACGTCGAACGTGGCAGTATTTGTCGGCACGGAGTTCGACGCTCTGGCTGGCCGAGGCGAACAGGGCGAGCCGCACCGCAAAACGCCGTGGGGCGAGATCGCCTGGCAGCTCGGAGGGCGGCGGGGGTTTGACCTGGTCGCCGAACACGACACGAGGGGAATTGCGCCTGCGGGCGACGTGCTTCATCGCCTACTGGGCAATGAACCCGCACTGATCCTCGTGGACGAACTGATGAACTACGTCACCAAGGCACGGAAGCTGGGATCGCGCGACCAGTTCTTTGCATTCCTACAGAGCCTGTGCGAAGAGGCGCGGGCGCACAAGAATGTTGTTGTCTGCGTATCGATTCCGGCATCCGAAGATCTGGAGATGTCGCCGGAAGACGTACGGGATTTCCAGTCGCTCAAGAAGCTGCTGGATCGGCTGGGCAAGGCCATCATGATGTCGGCCGATGTGGAAATCGCCGAAATCATCCGGCGACGCCTGTTCGAGTGGGGCGGGCTTACGGACGACGCCCGCAAAACGGTCGCCTCCTACGCCGAATGGGCCGTTGATCACGCACAGGAGTTAAGCGGGATCGACCCGGATACTGCCTACGAAACGTTCCAGGCGTGTTACCCTTTCCACCCCTCCGTGCTTTCCGTCTTCGAGCGGAAATGGCAGAGCCTCCCCCGGTTCCAGCGAACCAGAGGCATTCTGCGGCTCCTGGCCCTTTGGGTTTCGCATGCTTACCAGGAGGAACATCGCAAGGCGATGCGCGAGCCGCTGATCACGTTAGGCTCGGCTCCATTGGAAGACCCGGTGTTCCGATCCGCGATGTTCGAGCAGCTCGGCTCGAACGAACTGGAAGTGCCGGTCACGACGGATATCGCTGGAAAGCAGAATGCCCACGCCATCCGACTGGACCGTGAAGCTCCCGAGGCTATTAAGAAAGCCCAACTGCATCGGAAGGTGGCGTCGACGATTTTTTTCGAGTCGAACGGCGGAATGAGTCAGTCGAAGGCTGAGGCGGCGCTGCCGGAGATACGCATGGGCGTTGGTGGCCCAGACCTCAATCTCGTCGATGTCGAAAACGTGCTGGAGGGTCTCATTAGCACGTGTTATTACCTAAACGGGGACCACAACCGCTATCGATTCGGATTAACGCCCAACCTGAACCAGATCCTGGTGACGCGCCGCGGGGCGGTCCAGCCGAAGGAGATGACCGACCGTATCAAGCAGCAGACGCAGGAGCTGTTCGACGCGGGGCCCAGCCGGCAGCAGATCGACCGCAAATACTTTCCCGAGCGCAGCAACGACGTGCCCAGCCGGCCGGTGTTGACACTCGTTGTGTTGGGGCTGGAGCATCCGGCGGGTGAGAAGTCGACCGAAAAGCTCATGGAATCGATCGTGCGGGAGTGCGGTAGTTCGGGCCGGACGTACAAGTCGGCTCTGATCTTCGCCGTGTCTGACTCTTCGCAAGCAATTGTCGATGCCACGCGCGATGTGCTGGCGTGGGAGGCCATCGACGACGACACCGACACGAAGCAGCGACTGGACGCTGCACAGAAGCAATCGCTAGCCCGAAATCTCGGGCGCGCCAGGAACGACATGAAGGAGGCCATCTGGCGGGCGTATCGGTACTTGTACTTGCTCGGAAAGGACAACAAGCTGCGACAGATCGAATTGGGCCAGATCACGTCGAGCATGGCTGACAGCATCGTCGAGCTGTTTTTGAACCAGTTAGGCAGCTTTGATGAGATCACGTCGGGGATCAGTGCAAACAAGCTGATCAAATATTGGCCGCCGGCACTGACGGAGTGGTCGACGAAGGGCGTGCGCGACGCCTTCTATTCCTCGCCGCAACTCCCGCGGTTGCAGAATGCCGACGCCATTAAGCGTGCGATCGTGGCCGGCGTAAGCGAAGGGACGCTCGGCTACGTGACGAAAGACGACGGCGGCCGGCTCGAGCTCCTGAAGTTCGAAGACAGCCTGACTGATTCGGAAGTGGAGGTTTCGGAGGATTTCTACATCGTGAAGCGGGAAGACGCGGAAAGGCTGCGGGAGCCGCCGCGCCTTGCCGGTCTAACGATTCGACCCAATGACGCCACGATCGAACAGGGGCAACAGGCCTCGTTCACATGCAGCGGTATCGATCAGTATGGACAGCCCTTCGCCGTGGAATCACCAAAATGGTCAGCGACGGGCGGCACGATCGATAATGGGATGTATGTTCCTGAGAAGGACGGAGCTACCGGCCTCTTCACGGTCCGCGCCGATTTAGACGGCTTCGAAGCCATTGCCGAAGTGCGCGTTAGGCCGCCCAGACAGCCCAGGGAAGACGACGACGATGATCGCGAGCATCGCGGCCACATGATCCGCTGGCAGGGAGAGGTGCCGCCGCAGAAATGGATGAACTTCTATACTCGTGTCCTCAGCAGGTTTGCATCGACCCCCGACCTCAAGCTCAAGGTTAGCTTCGAGGTTCCTGCCGAAGGCGACCGCGGAAATGCGATGGCCGACGAGGCCCGCAGCGGGCTTAAGGAGTTGGGGCTGGCGGATGACGTGGAGTTGAGTTGAGTAGTGAGCATGCCATTAGATAGTGGGCGTCGCCAGGCTTCGTCTTGATCTGCTACAAATGGTGTCGCTTCCTGCGTTTGTCGTCGAAGTCTCTGTGCCTCAAAAGGCCACTCCTTAAACGATCATGGACCTGATGATCAAAAGCAAGTCAACTCGACTCGGCATTCTTTCGAGCAATGAAAATCCCTTCTTTGCGCTTTGGAACGCGTTGACGCGGTTTCATTCCTTCGATGGTCAACTTCTTCGTTGCGGCCCAGGCTATGATCCAAGCTTTGAGGTCTGCCTCCCAAACTAGAGGAACAGACAGCGCTATCGCCCACAATTCGTCGTAACTGATTCGACGCTTCGCTTCCATCGCAAGCAACACCCTTTTCATTGCTAGATCGAGATACCGATTCCGCAATTCGTCAAAGTAAGTTGGGTCGTGCAACTCTTCTGCAGTGAAAAGCTCCTTCTGCCCACCGCTTTGTCGCTGACGCTGTAATTGCTGTGCTCTTGCACGAGCATCTGTCATGGCCCGCATTGCCTTACGTTCAGCGTCCTTGAATACTTCGATTCCTTTGGGACTACGGGTGAGGTAGATCAAGTGGAAATGACTTCGGTTTTTCTCAGGGTGTAGCACGACTGCAGGGCTTGCATGCGCGTATCCACCTGCCTGTTTCACAGTCGACATGTAGCGAAAGACTGCCGCGTCGTCGCGATTTCTCCCTTCAAGCCCCTTTAGGTCATCTCGAAATCGCGTTGATCCAAAAAGCCGATTAAAACTCTGCTGAGTTTCCGCGTCAGGAGCCTCGATAAACCGCCGAATGTGCCCGGTCATAAAGTTGACGAGCACTTCACCCGGGTTTAACGCTAGCAAAGGCCGGATTACATCCAAGGCAAATCCCGTCCAACCAGTCGGATCAATGAAAACGAAGGGGAATGACTGCGGCCGGTCGTGGCGAGTGAATGCCACTATCTCGTCAACGGAGTCTTCCAAGGTAGCGTTTCGAGTTTCGATTTCGACGTCGTCAATCCTGTCGAGAAATTTTCTCAATTGATCATAGGCAGGCGGCGACTTTTCAAGAAAGAAACATCGCAGCTTGACTTGTCTGCCCTGGTTTTGAAGCAACGCGTCACGTGCACTACGAAGTTCGCCGAGTGCGATCCCGAACGACGTATCCGCAAACTCGTTCGATCTCGAATTCCACGGCCCGGAAAAACAATCAACGTACGTGATCGAGTTCCAATGCGATCCAATGATGAACGCAAACCGTTGTAGGTAACGGCGTAGTATTAGATGCTTGATCAGTGACTGTTCACGTCCCTCATACAGGTCATCACTCATCCAAGCCGCGCTTCTGCGTGTGTGCCGTTGAAATCCGCTACGAGTTGCTTACGCGACTCTTCGGTTAATGGCACGCGGTCCGCATTCTCAACTGGAAATTCGTCGTAAGTGCGTCCGTCAAGCAACCGTCCTGTTTCGGCTTTGCGGACGCCGCCCCACTGCTTGAAGAAAAACGGAACATTCTGAGCCTGGCATTGATCACGAATCGACCTGACCCACGATTCCTTCATCGGACGCGCACCATGCCCGCTCTCGCCACCCACGATCACCCAACTGATATTGCGGAGGCAGATCCGTCCGATGTGCTCGAGGAGCGGCTCTACCGAAAGGAATTTCATCACAGCAGCCGACTGTTGAAGATGCTTAATTCGTGGGATGCCATGCCTGCGGTTTTCAACACTCACACCCCACCAGATGTGTTCTTGCTCAGCTGCGAAGCGAAGCTTTGTATTCAGCAAATCACGTAGACGGTCCGAACGCTTCGTGAGCACTTGGAAAGTGTGCCAGTTTGCCAGACACATCACTTTAACAACCTCTTCGACGTAGTCATCGGGTACATCTCGATGGAAAAGATCGCTCATGGAATTCACGAATACCATGCGCGGTCGTCTCCACTTCAGGGGCTCTGACAGCTTGTGGGATACGAGACGAAGATCGAAGCCGTGCTCGTACGGATGTCCTGGTACGCCACGAAAGCGCTCAGCGAACACTTCGGCATAGCAATGGGCGCAGCCTGGACTGATCTTTGTACACCCACGCACTGGGTTCCAAGTGGCATCAGTCCACTCAATTTTTGATTTTTCGCTCATTTCGTCACCGCCAGTGAACAACAGTATATTATCCGCGATGCAGAGGTGATCGTCCAGGAGTTTTATCGTCCCATTTTATCCCTGCTTCACGATGAAAGCGTGCGCCTGCAAGCAATTTGGAAAGAGGTCCACATCCACCGCTGCGTCTCCCAGTCTGGCTCCGCTGCGATTGGCCGCAGTTCGGGCTCGATCAATGTCGCCCGGACCTTTTCAATCGGCGGGAGATCGAGAATCTCCTCCTGGATGCCCGGCGCCAGACACAGCAGATTCATGATCTGCGACAATCGAGCCCGCGTGACGTGGCCATGGCGAGCCAGTTCCGCTTGGTCGGCCACGAGGCCGTCGCCGATGAGCTGGTCAAATCGAATTGCCAGCGCCATCAGCCGCGACACACGGGGCACGCGGCCGGCGGGGATTGGCGGCGTCGCCTCGCCCTCCCGCAGCTCTTTTCGAGTGTGTCGCCCCTGCCCAAAATGCACCTTTCGTTCGATGGTGATCATGCCGCTTCCTCCTTTCGTTTGGCCAGTGCGGTGGCCTCGTCGTCGATTACCGTGTCCGACAGCGCAGCCAGCTCGTCGGCTATCTCCGTCAGCCGGCGCCCGGAAGCGCCCATTCGTTCCAGAATTTCAGCGAGCCGGTCGGTCGGTCGTCCTACGCACCCGCCGCCGTCGTTCTGCCCAGTCGTCACGACGTTGGCGGATCCAGGAGCTCTATCGCTGTGATCCCGCCCGCGGCCTGGCGCCGCATGTTGGCCAACGAGGCGGCCACCAGCGCCGCGTCGCACTATAGCTCAAGGCAGCAAGTTTTCTTATTCTTGGGATTGGGCTAAGCCGGACCGGAAAGCGAAAGATGCGAACATGAGCGAATCGGATCGTGATTCTTTCGATGAAGGCGAAAGCGTGTCCGCACGATTGCCGACAACGAAAATCGAGGCCGCTGCCCTCAGGCCAGTCATCAGCGATTTACTTCAGTCGATCCCAGCAACATGGGCGGAATTTGACTTCGACAAACTGACCGCACTTCAATCCAAGGCCCTATTCTTGCTGACGGCCGCGGGCATGGTGGAACGCAGAGGCTGGATTCGCGCGACGATTGCAAATTACCCGACTTGCTTCGAAGTGCGATTCCAGGCAACCGGCGAAGGGGGATTCTGTAAGGCGATGGAATCCGCAACGATTCTGCAATTTCAAGCATGGGGTGATGCTTGGCGCAAATGGCGCGAGGGAGAGTTGAAAGATCGATCACCGTTCCATGCACAGGCTATGGAACCGCAAGAATGGCGAATGACGGACCACGGCGAATCCGCGCGTAGTGGACTGAATCCGGCCAACCCCGAGGCGGACCCGAATCTGGTGTTTGACTTCGTGCTCAAACGAGGGTTTTTTGGCCCGGGATACTGGATGCGGCGAGGTATGACGGTCGGCCGACCGCCTAGTGTCGAGGAGCAACGGTCCGTTGAGAATTTGTTGGCCGCTGGGCATGACCTCGCTCAGTTGCCCCGTCCCCCGGTTGGTGGTTCGGGCCAACTTCTGGAGATTCGAAAGGTCGATCCTTCTGGTGAGCCGCAAGCCGTACAGTTGACGAACTGGGATGAAGGCGCCTCTGCTTTTGCCGATGCTTTCGACAATGTGCTTGGACCAATGTTCGAACGAATGAACAAAGCACCTACTGTTGCCGCTGAAGACGGCGAAGACCTCCAACCGTCGAGTTCGCCTGCCTCCACGAGCGATGGCCAGCAATGCGCGTCGCCGACATCCTTCTGCACTGGTGAGATGGTATTTCTACCGGATCGGATTCTGTTCTGCGAAGTCGAAATTTGCATTGGTCAACGGTCCATGACGAAACGCAGGCTTCTCGCGTTACTGGCAAAGAAAGACGGCAAAGGCAATTTCATTGCCTACAGCGGACAAGAACTTGCCATCCTAATACAAGCACCAGGCGGCAACGGGACAGTGGTGGGAGCAATTCGAGATCTGCGTACCGAAATCAGCGCCACGCTCCTGAACAAGGCGAATTGCATATGCGGCCGTGAGGATGTCATTCTCAGCGGTGGCCCTGGCTATCGATTGTCCCATCACATAAGTGTCCAGTACGTTGACGACTCCGCGATTACGGACACTACGGACATGGATGACGAGAGCGATGTCTCTAATGACGATGTCCGTGATGTCTTCAATGTCCGAGATGACACCTCTGGCGGCCGGCGGAACTGGATTCTCCAGCAATTGAGCGCCGGGGTTCAGTTAAAAGCACCGATGGTGGCCGAACGGTTCGGTTGCTCCGCGAAGACCGCCCAGCGGGACCTCACCGCGCTCAAAGGAGATGGGCTGATCGAGTACGAAGGCGCTTCGCGAACCGGCTACTACCGCCTTTGCTCGCCGCCGCGGACCACCGGATGATCACGCCGAAAGTCGCACAACCCGCGTCGCCACAACGGCTTCGGCGCTTGGAGAGAGCGCCGTATCGACCAGGGCGGTGATCCACGGTTCAAACGAAGGACAGTCGCCCCGATTTACAAAACCGAAGACACTCTCCTCTCCCGTTCTTAGGTAGATC
>JBBDJB010000019.1:0-35896 GCA_040880125.1 Pirellulales bacterium
CTTCGCCCCCGCTCCGCGCCGCAACGAACGAAAGCCGCATAGATTCACAACCTGTATGCGCAAATTGAGCGAGGCAGCATACCAGGAGCGCATAGAATGAGAACAACTCTTTTTGTTTGGACACTGAATACCACCGCTTGTGTGGCCCTGACGGTAGCCTTGGGGGGCGACGTCGCGCACGCGGATGAATTGGATACCTCGAAGGACAACGCCGCATCGAAGAGTGCCGAGGCCGCCAAGCCCGAGGACGCCGAAATCGAGACGCGCGGCATCGAGTTGGCCGAGGGAGCGCTCTCCCTCCAAATCAGCGAAGCCTGGAAGACGGTGCAGCCGCGCGTGCGGATCATTGAGCACGAGTTCGCCGTGCCGACCGCCGAAGGCGACGACGAGCCGGGCCGCGTGACCGTCATGGTCGCCGGCGGCAGCGTTGAGGCGAACGTCGATCGCTGGCTCGGCCAGTTCGAGCTTCCCGAGGGGGGCAATGTTAAGGAAAAGGCGAAAATCGAGGAGAAGAAGATCGACGACTTGAACGTCCACCGCGTCGACGTGACCGGCACGTACAAGGACCAGCGCGGGCCGTTCGCTCCTGCCGTGACAAGGCCCGACTATCGAATGCTGGCGGCGATCATCCAAACGCCGCAGCACGGCAACTACTTCATCAAGTTTTACGGGCCGAAGGAAACTGTCGGCGAGCAAGAGAAGGCCTTCGACACGATGCTCGAAAGCCTGAAGGCGAAATAGCAGGCGCATTGAAGTATTCGACCGCCTGCGTTCATCGCATGATGCGATGAACAAACTGGTGACGCGCACGTCACTAGTTCGCGAGCCGTGCGGAACTTGGCTCCGCACTTGGCGAGGGTTGAAAAATGCCACGATGGCATTTTTCGACAGTATGATAGTCGAGCATCACGCGAGCCGCCCCATCTGTTCGACCAGGCGGTCGATCATCTCGCTGGTGTGCGTAGCGAACACGGCGATGCGCAGCGCCCCGGCCGGTCCCACACCTGAGTACGACGCGAAGTACGCGATCACGATGCCGGCGCGCATCAGTTCCTGCTGCAGGTTTTGCATTTGCCGGGCGTCGCCTAACTGCAGGCAGACGATCGGCGTCGGTGCGTCGTCTACGTCGAAACCCAGTGATCGCAAGCCGCCTCGCAGACGCCGTGCGTTGGCATGCAGCCGTTCGCGCAGCTCCGGCTGGGTAGCAACGATCTCGATCGCCTTTGCCGTCGCCGCGGCTACGGGAGCGGGCAGCGGCGTTGCCCCGCCGTAGCAGGTTTTACCGGACTGTAACCGCTCGATGAGCGAGCCTTTGCCGGCCACGATGCCGCCGTACCCGCCGCACGCCTTGCTGAGGGTGGCACAGGCGTACAGCGCTATCTTGACGTGCGATACGCCTGCCACGTTCACGTGCGATGGCGGGTGGCCGGCCCACTCCCATGTGCCACGCCCATTGGCGCCGAGCACACCGATGGCGTGAGCGTCGTCGAGAAAAATGGCTGAACCGGGGTATCGAACGAGCACGTCCATATACTCCCCCACCGGCGCCACCGTTCCCAGCACCGGAAAGACGCCATCGCTGACGACCAACACGCGCCGGACGGGCTTGATCGACGCGGCGAGCTGCTCGGCCAGTTGATCGGGATCACGGTGCGCGAAGGCGTGCACGCGACGATTCGCCATACGCACCGCGTCGCGAAGGCTATAATGTGCCAACTCATCGATGTAGATCACGTCGTACTGACTGCCGACGGTGCCGAGCAGTGCCTGGCTGCTCAGGTACCCGCTGGGCAGGTACAGAGCCTGCTTCGCACCGAGCCAATCCGCCGCCTGCCGCTCAACGTCGAGCGTCGGGGGCTGATTGCCGAACGCCGTGCGCGAGGTGGCGCAGCCGAGGCCGTATGTTCGTGCCGCTGCGCATGCTGCTTCGATCACGTCCGGGTGGCCATGCAGTCCCAGATAGCCGGTGCCGGCGAAGTAGAGGTATTCTCGCCCGTCGATCGCCACTGTGGCGCCCGGCGGGCTTTGCATCTGGTGCGGCATGGGTGACGAGCGATTGATTGCGGAGCAGGTTGAGGGTACACACGGCAGCTTTTTGCCGCACAGCAGGATATCACACCGGAACGGGTGCGATAGATGTGCGGATGGCGAACGGTTCCGACAGGATCGGGGTCGGTTTCCGTTGAAACAGTAAGCGGATTAAAGACTGCCACTTTCGCGGGCCGAGCAATGCCGAACGAGCCAGCCGTGGCACCCCGCGCGTTACGACCGATGAAAAACTTGGCGATCCCGGCGGTGGGGCATTATCCTAGGGGTCGCCCGCCGCCTTTCAACTTTCCCACGGCACCCCTGCCCATGATGAAAAGGTCTCTTCGCATGCACGGAAAAGCGCTGCCGATCGCGGCTTTGGTCTTTGCGGCGACCGCCTTCGCACCGTCGACGGCCGCACCCGCGGCGGACGGCAATCGGCTCACGTATCTGGACGCTGCCTGCGATCCCTATTACGCGGGAGTCGATTTCCCGAAGCTCGTAACTCCGCAGTGGGTGGGCGACCCGGGTGTCGAGGCGGTGGTGACGCTCGGCATCGACGACATGCGGGAGATCGCCCCATACGAGACCTATCTGCGGCCGATCCTGGAGCGTCTCAAGAAGATCGACGGCCGGGCGCCGCTCAGCATCATGACGTGCCAGATCGATCCGCAGACCGAGCACTTGCAGAAGTGGCTGGCCGAGGGCGTCTCGATTGAAACGCACACGGCGGACCATCCTTGCCCTTGCCTGCAAGGAGGCGACATCAACCAGGCCAAAAGCACATACGATCGCTGCGTCGACCAGATCCATGCCATCCCCGGCCACCGCCCGGTCGCGTTTCGCTTCCCCTGCATGGATTCGCTCAACACGCCCAGCCCTCGGGCGTTCGTGGAGATTCTGAATCGCAAGACGCCGCAGGGGAACTTTCTGCAAGCCAGCTCGTCGGTCTCGGTGATACTCGACGCGGACGATCCTGCGCTGCCACGCGAGTTGGTGCTGACGGGCGATGGACAAGGGCGATTTTCCCGCTATGCCCCGTTTCGCTCGTACGTCAACAAGATCCACAACTATCCATACCCCTTTGTGATCTCGCGCAAGCTGTGGGAGTTTCCCTGCGCGGTGCCCGATGACTGGCAGGCTCAAAACCTGCAACAGCCGGCCAATCCTCGCACGGTGAGCGATCTACAAGCGGTGATCGACGCGGCTGTTATCAAGCAGGGGATGACGAACATCGTCTTCCATCCCTACGATTGGCTGCGGAACGACCAAATGGTCGAAGTGATCGACCACGTCGCCAGCAAGCACGGGCGGAAGGTAAAGTTCCTCAACTTCGGCGAGTGCGTCGCGCGGCTGACCGAGCACCTGTTGGCGGGCCATCCGCTACGAGCCGCCGACGGCAGCGACAACGGTGTGCGGCTGCTCGACCTGAACAACGACGGCTATCTCGACGTGGTGATCGGGAACGATCAGGCGCAACTCACACGGGTCTGGACGCCCGACGAGCAAAGCTGGCAGGAGACGTCGCTGCCTTGCCGGATCGTGCAGCTCGATGCCGAGGGCAATCGGCAGCCAACTGGCGTCCGGTTTGGCATCATGAGCGAAGATGGCATGGCGACGATGCTCCTGAGCAACGGCCGCCAGCAGGGTGCCTGGCGCTTCGGCGGCCGGCAGTGGGTCGAATCGCCGGAGTTGCTGAAGGGTCTCGATATCGATGGCGAAGCGATCCTGACTTCAAGCAATGGCCTCGATCGCGGCGTGCGCTTGCACGACCTCGACGGCGACGGCGCGTGCGAGCTATTGGTTGCAAATCCTCAACAGAGCGCCGCACTGGCGTGGGACAAGCAGGCCCGGATGTGGAACCGTCTGCCGTTTGCGCTGCCGGAGGGAGCCGTGTTCGTCGATGCCGACGGCCGCGACGCCGGATTGCGGCTGGTCGACATCGACGAGGACGGGCACGACGACGTGCTATTCAGCGATCATCTGCGGTACGGACTGCACCTGTTCGAGTCGATGGAGCGGGGCTGGAGCATCGAGGCGCGAGCTGGCGAGCGGACCGATGCCGACGCGATCCCGATGATAGTCCGCGCCGGCACGAACAACGGCGCCTGGTTTGCGGACCGGCACCTGTGGATTCAAAACGAAGACACCAACCGCCTGCCCGACGGAGTCGACCGACGCTCGTTCAACGATCTTTTGGGCGACACGCCGCCGCGTGCGCGGAACGCTGCCGCGGCGCTTCGATCGCTTCGCGTCCCGGTCGGCTTTCGCGTGGAATTGGTCGCCGCCGAGCCGCTGGTGGCCGACCCGGTGGCGCTGGATTGGGGCCCGGACGGGCGGCTCTGGGTGGCGGAGATGGCGGACTACCCGCTGGGCATTGATGGTGAAGGCACGCCCGGCGGGCGGGTGCGGGTGCTGACCGATAGCAATGGCGACGGCCGCTATGACGAGTCGAGCGTTTTCCTCGAGGGGCTCCCCTATCCCACCGGGGTGATGGCCTGGCGAGACGGGGTGCTGGTGGTCGCCGCACCGGAGATTCTCTTCGCCCGGGATACCGACGGCGACGGCCGTGCCGACGAGCGGAAGACGCTGTACGAGGGCTTCTCCGAAGGCAATCAGCAACATCGCGTAAACGGACTGCGGTGGGGCCTGGACAATTGGGTGTACCTGGCCAATGGAGACAGCGGCGGCCGCGTACGCTCCGTAAGGACGGGCGAGGCAGTCGACATCCGCGGCCGCGACCTGCGGATCCGTCCCGACCACGGTGACGTCGAAGCGATCGAGGGTCAGACGCAGTTCGGCCGCAGTCGCGACGACTGGGGCAACTGGTTCGGCGGCAACAACAGCAATCCGGTCTGGCACTATGCGCTCGACGATACCTACCTGGGCCGAAACCCACACTTCGCACCACCGAGCCTGCGCATGCATATTTCTGAGCAGCCCGGGGCGGCGCCGGTCTTTCCGATCAGCCGCACGCTGGCCCGGTTTAACGATCTGCACACCGCCGATCGCTTTACCTCGGCGTGCAGTCCTGCGATTTATCGCGATACATTGCTGGGGGAGCCGCTGGTGGGGAATGTGTTCGTCTGCGAGCCGGTCCACAATCTCGTGCATCGGGAAGTCGTCGAACCGCGGGGAGTCACGTTCACCGCTCGACGTGCGGCCAGTGAACAGGAGCGGGAGTTTCTCTCCTCGTCGGACAACTGGTTCCGGCCGGTGATGTGCCGCACCGGCCCGGACGGGGCGCTGTGGGTGGCGGACATGTATCGCGCCGTGATTGAACACCCGGAGTGGATTCCCGACGACTGGCAGGCCCGGCTCGACTTGCGCGCCGGGCATGAGCAGGGCCGCATCTACCGCGTTCTTCCGGTGGGAAGCCGGCCGCGACCGATCGAGCGGCTCGATCGCCTGACGACCGAACAACTAGTCGCCCGGTTGGAGAGCCCCAACGGCACGGTGCGCGACCTGGTCAGTCGCACGCTTTTGTGGCGCGACGACCGCCGTGCCGTGGCGCCGCTGGAGCGGCGGGCGACCAGTAGCGAGCAGCCGCTGGCGCGCCTCCACGCGATGTGTACCCTGGAGGGATTCTCCACGCTTTCGGAGAGCGTTCTTGTGGCGTGTCTCGTCGACAAGCACGCCGGCGTTCGTCGTCACGCGGTGCGGTTGGCGGAGACCCGGCTGGGCACAAGCGCCAAGCTGCAAGAGGCTGTGCTCTCGCTAAGCGACGATCCGGACCCACACGTGCGTCTACAACTCGCCTACTCGCTGGGCGAATGGGACGACGCACGTGCCGCCGCCGCGCTGGCGAAACTGCTGCTTCGTGATGCGGACGACCAATACCTGACGGCTGCGGCGGTTAGCTCTCTCAATCGCGAGAACATCGACGGCATACTCACCGACGTGCTGGCTGGCGCCGGCGCAACCGACGCGCCCGTCGCGGTATTGGAAACCCTGCTCACGCAGGCCGCTGCGCTAGGCGACGCCGACACGTTGCGAGCCGCGCTGACGCAGGCGACCGACGCCGGCGAGGCGGAATTGCCCGCTTGGAAGCTTCGCGCGGTGGCCGCCATTGTGCGGGCGGCCCGCCGGGACCGGAACGCGGACAACCGGCGATTTGATGAGGCCACGCGTGTGCGCCTCGATGCGCTGCTGGACAACGCGCTTCAATTGGTAAAGAACCGCGGCGAGGCGGACGTCGAACGCCGCATTGCGGCCGCCGCACTGCTCGGGCAGGACTCTCGCGACGACGCGGCGACGCGTCTGGCCGTGCAGCAGGCGCTGGTCGAGCTCGTCACACCGTCGCATCCGCCGGAACTTCAGTCGGCGGCAATCGAAGCCTTGGCTGCGCTCGGCAGGCCAGAGGCCGCCGCGGCGCTGCTGTCCGGCTGGGCGGGTTACACGCCGTCGCTGCGCAATCGTGTTCTCGACGCCGTGCTAGAGCGCGAAAGCTGGACCGACAAGCTGTTGGATGCGATCGAGCAGGGCGACGTACAGGCGACGCAGCTCAGCGCCGCCCGTCGGGCAATGCTGCTGTCACACGATGACGCGGAGCGGCGCCGTCGCGCGGAGCGGCTGCTGGCGGCCCAAGCGCCTCGCTCACGGGATGAGGTGATCGCCGCTCATGCGCCGGTGTTGAACTTGCCCGGCGATCGAGAACGGGGCCGCACATTGTTTCAAAAGCATTGCTCGGCATGCCATCAGCTCGAGGGCGTCGGTCGGCCACACGGGCCGGACCTGACGGCGCTGACCGATCATTCGCCCCAGGCGCTGCTCACGGCGATGCTCGACCCAAACCGCGCGATCGAGGACAAGTTCGTCAGTTACATCGTCGCCACCGTCGACGGCCGCACGCTCACCGGCATGCTTTCCGAGGAGTCTAGCGCCGCGGTGACGCTGGTCGATCAGCAGGGCGAGCCGCAGACGATCCTTCGGCAGGACCTGCTCGAACTGCGCAGCACGGGCCAGTCGCTGATGCCGGAGGGGCTGGAGAAGGACCTGGCACACGCGGATCTGGCGGACGTGATCGGCTACGTGCGGCAGGTTGGGCCGCCGCCCAAATCGTTCGACGGCAATCGCCCGCGGACGATTGAGCCGGACGAATCGGGCGTGCTGACGCTGCCGGCCAGTGACGCCCGGGTTTATGGCAGCACGGTGATCTTCGAGCCGCAGTACGAGAACCTCGGGTATTGGAGCAGTGCGGATGACCGCGCGGCCTGGTCGATTCAGGTGACGGCGCCGGCGAGCTACCGTGTCGTGCTGGATTTCGCGTGCCACGGGTCAGCAGCCGGCAACGCATTCGTGCTGGAGGCGGCAGACCACCAGCTCACCGGCGTGGTGGAGAGCACCGGCACGTGGGACGATTATCGCGAGCAGACGATCGGCCGGCTGCAGCTAGCGCCCGGCCCGCAGGAAATCGTCTTTCGTTCGGCCGGCGCGGTCGAGAACGCTTTGATCGACCTGCGGGGGATCAAGCTGATTCCGGAGTGACAGTGAGGAGCGCCGCCGCCGAACTCATACGTCCCTTTTTCTCTTTCGCTACATCAGCCGCCCGGCGAACTGGGCGACCAGCACGCCGAGGAACGTGCCGATAACGTAGCCCCAGATGCCGACCAGCAGCGAGGGGAGCACCAGGTGCGACCAGCCTTTGGTGACGGCCATGGCCGCCGCGGTGGCGGGTCCACCGAGGGTAGCGTTCACACACAGCAGCAGCTCCGCACGCTCGAGGCGCAGCAGTCGCCCTAATCCCAACGTGCAAGCGAGATTGGTGAGCGAGATCACCAGGCAGAACAAGAACATCAGCGGCACTTCTGCCAAAACGGTCAAGAGATCGGCCGGCAAACCGATCACGAAGAAGAACGCGTACAGCAGGAAGACACCGAGCTCGTCGGCGCCGCGAATGACGCTGAGCGTGCCGTGGAAGAGTGTCGCGGCCGACATGCTCAGCACGGCGATCAAGAAATACGGATTGCCGAGGATCGCACGGACCAGGTCGTTGCCGAACACCTGCTGAAGCCATGCGACGTCGGTGGTTGTCGGATCGACCAGGACCGCTAGCTTGTGACTGACCGCGGCAATGGTGGTGGCGATCGCCAGGGCCAGGGCCAGATCGCGCGGCGTGATCGGCCGCTGGCCCGGCTGGCCGTCGGCGGA
The DNA here is from genome assembly GCA_040880125.1 of Pirellulales bacterium. Taxonomy (GTDB): domain Bacteria; phylum Planctomycetota; class Planctomycetia; order Pirellulales; family JBBDJB01; genus JBBDJB01. The sequence continues at coordinate 8,179 of JBBDJB010000019.1, forward strand.
TTGTGAAGCAGTGGCTGCCGATTCAGGCTCGTCCGATTCTTGTCGAGGCTCGCGCGCGCGGATTCCGCCGGCCAGGATCAACAGCACCGCGAACATCCCGGCCATGATGAAGTTGTCAGCAATGAACAGCGGATTCACGAGGTTTTCGTCGATGTCTAGCGACGCCTTGACCGCGAAAAAATTCACCGCACCGCCGGTGTAGCTGCCGGTCATGACGCCCGCGATCTTGGGCAGATTCTCTTCGACGTCGGGCAGCGAGGCGGCCGAAGCGGGAAAATGCGTAATCACATAGTTCACGACCACCACGGCAAGCGCCGCCCCCAGCAGTGTGCCCAAAGCGCTACAGTGAAACGCGAGGAACATCGAGCGGCTGGTGCGGACGATCTGCAGGACGTTGGCGCGAAACAACAGCAGCGGCAGCGCCACTGGCACCAGGTAGTTCCACACCAGATCGTAGGAGGGCGAGGCCGGCGGCATCACCCGAGCGGTGGAGAGCAGCATCCCGCCGATCAGCAGAAGCAACGGGCCGCTGATGCGACGGGCCCAGCCGAATCGCTGCTCCAGCACGAAGCTGACGGCGACGGCCGCCAGGATTACCGTCCACAGCAGCCATGCATCGTCAGGGGAGATCAGCGTGCCGTCCATGGGCTTCTAGTCTGCGTCTCTTTCCGCGGCGGGCCGCCGCGCGAGCGGCATGTTGGCCAGGATGACGCCGTAGACCTCGCCGCCCGCGTTGCGCTGGAAGACGATCTCTTCACCCTCGTACAAACCGGGCGGGCAGGCGAAGACCTCGGTGTTGACCGGACGCAGCCGGTAGTCATACAAGTTTTCGGTCATCATATAGAGATGCCCGTGCCGGATGGAGACGATTAGCGGAATAAAGTCCGGACCGTAGCTGCCGACATACTGCTGCCAGCGCTCCGGCGGGTTCATCGACTGGTCCTGGCGGACGCGGCGAAAGATCTGATCCATGAAACGAAAGCGGTCTGGCTGCTCGGCATCTCGCTCGAACGCCAACTCGGAGCCGTCCCACAGCCGTCCGCTGGCGCGAAAGGTGTTCTCGCTGGTAGCCTGAAGTTCCAACGGCTGGCCGGAAACGATGCCGCTCAACTGCCCGTTATGCAGAGTAAGCTCTGCCCAATAGCTTTCAGATTCGTATTGGCCGGCCATGGCGGCCAGCCGCTGCTGCGGCAACTCGACGGTCTGCGGCGGGACGGGCGGTTGTTCATCGAGCTTCGCCTGGAGCAACGCACCGAGCGCCGCGTCGCTGATGCGGTCGACCGGGCCGGTGGTGATGTCGTCGTTGGCCAGTACGATCACGGCCAGCTTCTCCTCCGGCAAAGCGACCAGCGAGGAGGTGAAGCCGTAGACGGCGCCGCTGTGCTGGACGGTCTTGTGCCCTCGAAATGTGCCGACGAGGAAGCCCAGCCCGAATCCGGTGTCCGCATCGGCCTGTTGCGGCGTGAACATCTCCTGCAGCGTGGCGTGGCGAATCATCTGCGTGTCGCCCGCCCGGCCATCGGCAAAGAGCATGCTGACGAAGCGGCCAAGGTCTTCGGCGGTGGAGTACAAGTTGCCGGCGGGAATGGTTCCCAGTTCGAAGCGCGGTGACTCAATTTCGCGAAAGCCGCCCTCAGGCTGGGCCACGTAAAGATAGCCGGTGGCCAGGTGCTCGCGAATCGTGTCATCGGGGAGGAAGGCCGAGCGGTTCATCCCGAGCGGGGCGAGGACCTGGCGCTGCTGATAATCGACGAACGGCTGATCGGCGCGGCGAGCCGTGATGTGGCCGACCAGCGAGACGCCGATATTCGAGTACTTGGTGCGGTCGCCCGGCCGATACGTCAGCACGCACGGCTGGATGCTGCGGACCACCGCCTCCGGCGACGGCTCGCTGTCGTCGAAGTATCCGCCCACGGGCGATTCCCGAAACATGCCAGAGCGGTGCGACATCAGCCGCCGCAGCGTGATCGGCAGGCCGGCGTCGAAGGGTTTGACCGGGGCGAGGGCCGGGTCGTAATCGGTGATCGGAGCGTCCAGGTCCAGTTGGCGCTGTTCCACGAGCCGCATCGCGCCGATCGCGGTGAACAGTTTGGAGATCGAGCCGACGCGGTACACTGTCTCCGGGCCGGCCGTTACCCCTCGCTCTTTATGAGCCATGCCGAAGCCGCCGCTGTGGACGATCCGCTGGTCGTCGACCAGGGCGATCGACACGCCGGTGATGTGCCCCGCTTCGACTTCGCGGTTGGCGACTTCTTCAACCTGCGCAATGGCCTCGCTGTAATCGGTTTGCTGGGCAGCAGTGGGGTGTGCGAAGATCGCAACGAGCAGACCACAAGCGGTCAACGTCGCGATGGCGATAGGTACGTCGCATCCGTAACCGCGAAGTGACATTTATTTGCGCCTCATTGCCCACTCACGGTGAAGAGAATGTTCGCGCCTTTGATCTCGCCGTGCCGACTCGCAGCACATCAAAAGACTTCTTGCCCCCGCTAGGCTAATTCAACGCTGGGCGGTTCGCAATCGCCCCGGATATACGTCTCGCCGTACAGCGTGCTGGTGGCAACTTTTTTCTTCACGCCTCCGGAGTCCACTGCGTATCCGGTTCGAACGGAAACATCGGCCGACGACGACGCCGATACTCCAGTTCCCGCATGTCCGCCCGTGTCACGCCAGGTGTGTCGACCTGAACGATGTAGCGGCAGATCGGGGCATAGGCCGCCAGCGGCGCATTGACGCCCTTGGCAACCAGGCAACGGAACGCCGTCGGATCGAGGCCGCAACTGGTAAGTTGGCGCAGACTGAACGGCGGCACCCGCCGTGACGTGACGAGTAGCGTCAAAACGCCGCTTCGCACAACGGCGCTGCGGCCCTGGTCCATCGTGGTAAATCCACCGTGCCGTGGCTGGTCCTCCTCAAACCGGCCGTCGTAACTGCCCACCAGTTCGAACCGGCCCACGATCGGTTCGCCGTGAAGCCGATCGCACTTGCCGCCGATCCGCAGGTCGATACTCTCGCCTAGCGTGACGCCATGAAGCGACTCCACGGTCTCCGGATCGGCCAGGCAGGCCAGCGAGGGACCGACACCTCGCGCCAACAGCGCCGCGGCCAGCAAAGTGCCGTCGCCGGGCGAGCCGCCTCCGACGTTGTCGCCCATGTCCAAGAGCAGCGTCGAGCCTTCTTGCCCAGCCGCCTTTTCCACCGCCTGATCGACGCCGACGTAACTGCCGACAAAGCGCTCGCGATCGCGCCACAATCCCCCGGCCAGTTCGTTGGCCAGTTCCTGAGCACGGGCTGGATAACCGTCGGTAACGACCACCACTGCGCTGCCCATTTCCGGCACGTCGGCATAAGGAAAGCTAAGCAGGATGCTGGCGTCCAAGACGCCGGGTGACGCGCTGAGCTCCGGCAGGCGGTCGAAATGGTCGTGACACGGCGGCTCGTCGGTCCGCTGCCTGCTGATGTCGATCGCCATCGGCGGAAAGGCGGCCGCCTGCGCGAGCCGCACTTCGCCGCGGAGTGCCCGGGCCATCAGCCGCGCCGCATCGCGGCCGCGCCGGCGCTGATCGAGGTGCGGATTCGTGCGATACGCCAGCAGGGCGTCGCTCGCCGCCACCATGGCTGGAGAGAGATTCGCATGAGCGTCCAGCGTGACAATGATTGGTGTGTGCGGCCGCACCAACTGTCGCAGCCGGGCGAGCCAGTCGCCGTCAACGTCCGCGACCGCCTCGCTGACGGTGGCCCCGTGCAGCGCCACCAGCAGCCCGTCCAGCGGTGCCGCTCGCTCGAACTGCCGGGCCGTCTCCTCCCACAAGGCCGCGTGCGTTTGGGCATCGATCACGCCATAAGGAAGCGCCCGGGCGGCCAACAGTCCGACCGCGTTGATTTTTTCGGAATCAAGGCCTTCGAAAAAGCCGCCCAGTTCGTGGTGCGCGGCGGCCATGCGGCGGCGGATGTCGCTCCCAGCGGCGAGCAGGTCGCGCTCGAAGTCGGCGAGCGTAGTTCGCTCGGAGATGAACGTGTTGGACTCGTGCAGCAAGGCCACGATGCCGACTCTCATGTTGGTTCGCTTCGCTCGGTTGTACTGCCGCGGCCGGTCTCTCCCGCTGGCGCGTGCGGCAGTGCGGTTGCTCCGCCGGCGCTTCGGATGCTAAATTGTCGCTCGACCCGGCTCCATGTGCCAGTCCGCTTGCTCCCCACTCCTTTCGTTGGCGGCTCATTGAATGGTCGAAAAACAGCCTGGCGAGTTTACCCTGGAAATGATGCGGACCTCGCTGTACAGCGCCGTGGTCTGTGACGCGCTGGATGGGCTGGGCTATCGCAATCAGTCACCGCGGGTGCCGCTGGCGGCATTGACCAGCGACCGTGTGCTCGTGGGCCGCTGCAAGACCACGCTGTGGGGCGAGGTATTTCACACCGAGGAGAACCCGTACGAGCTGGAACTGAAGGCGGTCGACGGCTGCATGTCGGACGACGTGTTGATCTGCGCCGCCGGCGGTTCGCGGCGCTCCGGGGTGTGGGGCGAGCTCCTTTCAACGGCCGCCCGCAACCGCGGCTGTGTCGGGGCGATCGTCGACGGCGCCGTCCGAGACGTGGTGAAAATGCGCCGCATGGACTTTCCGGTGTTCGCCCGCTCCACGTGCGTCTACGACAGCGCGCACCGGCAGCGGGTCGTGGCGATTGATGTCGCGGTCGAGATCGACGGAGTCGCCTTCACACCCGGTGATCTGGTAATCGCGGATGTCGACGGTGTCGTCGTCGTCCCGCGGCAGGTCGAGCAGCAGGCCGTGGCCAGGGCTTGGGAAAAGGTTCATGCCGAAGACACCGTACGCGAGGCGATTGCACAAGGCATGAAGGCCGGCGAGGCGTACCGGAAGTACGGTGTGCTGTAAACGGCCGTCGCTCCGCACGGGTCCCTTTGGAATTGCTCGTTTAGAAAGTGACTCACTTTGAATCGTCCGCTGAGAGGACTCATCGCCGCAGTGCATACGCCCATGCACGAAGACGGATCACTGAATCTGGCTCAGGTGCCGCCGCTGATCAATCACATGCTCCAGTGTGGGCTGTCCGGACTGTACGTTCTGGGAAGCACCGGCGAAGGCGTGTCGCTTACCAGCCAGGAGCGACGCCAGACCGCCGAGGCGTTTGTTGCTGCCGCGGACCATCGAATAGCGGTGGCCATCCAAGTCGGGCACAACAGCCTGCGCGAAGCGCGGGCTTTGGCCGCTCACGCGCAGCAGATCGGCGCCGATGCGTTCTCGGCGGTAGCGCCATCGTATTTCAAACTCTCCTCCCTGGAGAGTTTAGCCGACTGCATGGCGGAGGTTGCCGGCGGCGCGCCAAAACTGCCGTTTTATTACTATCATATTCCCGTGATGACGGGACTTGGGATCGATATGGCTCGCTTTCTACCGCTTGCGGCCGAGCGGATCGAGAACCTGGTCGGCGCCAAGTTCACCGCTCCGCAGATCGACATGTTGCAGGCATGTGTCCAGCTCGACGACGGGCGATTCGATATGCTCTTCGGCATGGACGAGATGCTGCTGGCGGGTCTGGCCGTGGGAGCCTGCGGTGCAGTCGGCACGACGTACAGCTTCGCAGCGCCTCTCTACCACCGCGTCGTCAACGCCTTCGCCAGCGGAGACCTGGCGACCGCACGCCGGTGGCAGGCAACCGCTGTGCAGATGATTCGCACCGTGCAGGCTTTTCCGAACCAAGTGTTCAAGTCCGTGATGAAGATGGTGGGCGTCGACTGTGGGCCGGTGCGACTGCCGCTGGTTTGCCTTTCGGATGCGGACCAGCAGCGGCTTCGCGGAGAGCTCGAGTCGATCGGCTTCTTCGACTGGGCACTTGCCGCCGAAGGGCCGCGCCAGTCGACCTGGCCGGAGTAGTGATGGCGGCCGAGCTTTCTGCGGATTACGTGTTCCTAAGAAACGGGGCCGCAGCGCGGGGCCTTGCATTGGACGCGCGGCATGTCATCATGAAGCCCGCGTCGACGGAGTAACGTCGGCGGCACAGTCATTTTCGTTTGTCCGCGGCCGTACGATTGAACGACAACAGGAGACCTCGCTCCGTTGAAGATCGGCAACACGATCGTCGACGATACCTTCGCCGAAGCTTTCGGCATGCGCTTTACTCGCCTGATCGTCACGGCCGCGGATGATTACTGGCTCGACGCCGCGTTACGCGAACTGACCGGCTATAGCGCATCGGTGATCGCGTGCGATGCCGAGACGGGCGTCGAGCGAATGCTCGCACCGGAAGAAACGCCCGACGGCCGGCCGGGGGCCGCGGTGCTGTTGTTCGGCTTTTCGACCGACGCGCTGGCGAAGTCGGTCCCCAACCGTGCGGGTCAGTGCGTGATGACCTGCCCGACGACCGCGCTGTTCAACGGTCTGACCGACGCTGCCGAGCGGATCGCATTGGGGAAGCACCTCCGCTTTTTCGGCGACGGCTTTCAAAAGAGCAAACTGCTCGAAGGGCGGCGCTATTGGCGCATACCGGTGATGGACGGCGAGTTTCTCGTCGAGGACAAGGCTGGAGTCGCCAAAGGGGTCGCCGGCGGAAATATTCTCATCCAGTCCGCGACGCAAGCCGCGGGGCTGGCCGCCGCCCGCCGGTCCAGTGCCGCGGTCGCCGAGACGCCCGGTGTGATCGCGCCTTTTCCCGGCGGAGTGGTCCGCAGCGGAAGCAAAGTCGGCTCGGTCTACAAGGGCTTGGTGGCCTCGACGTCTGATCCCCACTGTCCGACGTTGCGGGGCCGCGTGGATACCAAGCTGCACGACGGCGTAAACTGCGTTTATGAGATAGTGATCGACGGCATCGACCAGCAGTCGGTGGCTACCGCCATGACAGCCGCGGCTCGCGCCGCCGCGGGCGAGGGCGTAATTGCGATCAGCGCTGGCAATTACGGCGGTAAGCTCGGCAAGTTTCACTTCCAATTGCACGAGTTACTCAAGGCGTAGCCGCGGTGCTCATTCCACTGGCCGCGGTGCGACCGGTGCTCCGGCCGCGTTCCTTTGCGTGGGAGCCGATTTATAAACGCGCCGCTTCCAATTTCGGACCAGCCGAGAGCACTCCTTCACTGGCTTGGTCGGCGAAGGCGTCGAAGTTCTCGCTGAACAGCCGCGCGAGCTTCTTCGCCGTCTGGTGATATTTCTTCTTGTTCTTCCAGGTGTTCTCCGGCGCAAGGATTTCGTTCGGCACGCCGGCGCAGTGCTGCGGAACGCCAAGCCCGAAGATCGGATCGGCCGCGGTCTCGGCCTCCGCCAGCGAACCGTCATGGATGGCGTCAATAATCGCGCGGGTGTAGGCCAGCTTAATCCGCTTGCCTTCTCCATAGGCCCCGCCCGACCAGCCGGTGTTCACCAGCCAGGTATTCACGTGGTGCTTGCGGATCAACTCAGCGAGCAGCTCGGCGTATCGTGCAGGGTGCCACACGAGAAATGCCGCGCCATAACAGGCGGAGAAGGTAGCCTTTGGTTCGCTGACGCCCATCTCCGTGCCGGCCACCTTGGCGGTGTACCCGCTGATGAAGTGATACATCGCCTGCGCGGGTGAAAGCTTGCTCACCGGCGGCAGCACGCCGAAAGCGTCGCAGGTGAGCAGAGTGATATTCCGCGGATGACCACCGACGCAGGGGATCTTGGCGTTGGGAATGAAGTCGATAGGGTACGACGCCCGGGTGTTTTCGGTAATCGAGGTGTCGGCGAAGTCGACCTTCCGCGTGTCGGGATCGAGCACGACGTTCTCCAGCACGGTGCCGAAGCGGATCGACGAGTAGATCTCCGGCTCGGTCTCTGCGGAGAGGTTGACGCACTTGGCGTAGCATCCGCCCTCGATGTTGAATACGCCTTCGTCGCTCCAGCCGTGTTCGTCATCGCCGATCAGGCGGCGGCGCGGATCGGCCGAGAGAGTGGTCTTGCCCGTGCCGGACAGGCCAAAGAAGAGCGAGACGTCGCCCTCTTCCGTCCCCTCGTTCGCCGAGCAGTGCATCGACATCACACCATCTCGCGGCAAAAGGTAGTTCATGATTGTGAACACGCCCTTTTTCATCTCGCCGGCGTACAACGTACCCAGTATGACAAACTCGCCCGCTTCGAAGTCCAAGCACACGCTGGTAGTAGACGTCAACGAACGCGTCTCCGGATCGGCCGGGAACGCGCCGGCGTTAAACACGACATAATCTGGTTCGCCGAATGCTTGAAGTCCCTCGTCGCTGGGGCGGATCAGCATGTTGTGCATGAATAGTGCGTGGTAGGGCAGGGTGCAGACGACACGGACCTTGATGCGGCGCGTCGGATTCCATCCTGCAAAGCCATCGACTACGTAGAGATGTTTGCAGGTATTCAAATAGTCGATGGCCCGGCGCCGATTGAATTGAAATCCCTCGGAACTGATCTCCTGATTCACCGGCCCCCACCAAATGTGGTCCCGCGTCGTCGGGTTGGCCACCACCCGCTTGTCGTTTGGGCTGCGACCAGTCTTTTCGCCCGAGGTCGTCGCGAGCGCGCCTGTGGAAGTGAGCAGCCCCTGGTCGCTGCGCACCGCGTCTTCGCAAAGACTCGCAGGCGCGGCGTTGCGTGAAATGTGCGCGACGTGGATGCCGTATTTCCGTAGTTCGAAGGGTGCAGTTGGCATCGGAGTCATTTTGAAAACGGCTTGGTTAACAGTGGAGAAAGCCCGGCTGAGCACGCACCGCGTGTGCGGCGAGACAATTCGCTACGCAAACGGTGCGCCCCCCTCGGCGAATACCATAGCGCATTGCAGAACGGACTATTGGTACCACAACCGGCAGCGCCAGCAAAAGACGGATTCCGCACCGGCCGGTGAGTTGCGCCGGGTGCGGCAGCGCCAGGTGCAGCGAATGTGGGCCAGAATAAAAGGCGCCGCTAATGTACCGAAGACGTGTGCCGACCGGCGGCGCAAAGCAGCTAATTCAGACGTATAATCGGCTGCGGATCGGCGGGGGCAGCCTGCCCGTCCTGCTGCTGCGGAACATCTCCCATGTCAATGAGCATGTAGCCGGACCAAAAGAGCGGGTGTGCGGCCGTCGGCGGATCGGGGACGTCGAAGCGCGCCAGCCGCGGCTCGGACTGGCTGTCCAGCGGTCGCTCGCTCGAAAGCTGAACACTGCGCTGCCAAGCCTCCGACGCCGGAGCGAACGGCAACTCCTGCACGAACTCTTGCACTAGATCGATGCTGGACCGCCCGCCGACGCGCCAGCGGCTGACTAGCGCCGTCCGCGTTCCGGTGGCCATCATGCCACAGGCGGCAAAAAACAGCTCGTCGCCGGGCGTAAGATTACTCCGCGAGCGCAGGCCGCTCTCGGCGGCCGTAATGAAGCCGGGCAGCAATAACTGACGAGGGCTGCCCCAGGGGAGCGACATCCACTGCTGCAGCGAGTCGCCGCGGGATTGCCCGATCGGAGAGAAGCCGTAGGCATCGGACGTGCTGGTTTCGATCGTATCCAGCACGATCAGACGATCAGACAACAGACCGTACAACCCCACGGGCGCGCTCAGCGGCGTCGGAATCGCCCGCGCGCCGGGCACCGCCCCCCTGATCCTCTCAAACGCCAATTGTGCGATCGCCCCATCATCGCGGGGATACAATTCGCCCAGCACGACGCCCGTCGATTTTACCTCTCCCACGCCGCCGCCGACCGGCACGGAAAGCGAAGCAGTCGGCGCGTACCGTACTCGCATCTGCGCGATGAGCGTCTCGCCCACGTCATTATGCACCAGCGCCTCGAACGGCAGATACCAGAGAAAATTGTCGGGCACGACGATCAATTCCTCGATGCCGCGCGTGGGGTCGACGTCCGAGCCGGTGAACAGCACGTCGAATACCTGCCGCGAGGCTACCTTCCAGTTGTCGCTGGTGACGTCTTCCAGCTCGAGTTGTCCGCTGGATTCACGATTACCCAGCTCGGTTAGCAAGTTGACGATCGCATCGCGCACTGCCACCGGCGAGGCGACTTCCCAGACCGCCAAGTCCCGGTTGGAGACCATCAGGGCGAACAGCCGCGGCGAGGCGACGTGGAACGCCAGTACCGCCTGCCCGTCGGCAAGCTGTTCGCGAAGCTGCTCGGTGCGTGTGGCGGGCGGGAAGACCATTTCGCTCGGCGCGCGGCGCAGTGACATCTCGCGCAGCATCGTCTCGCGCGAGCTGCCGAGCTTGGCCAGTTGATTCCACCCCTGGATCTGCTGCCGTCGGACATCCGCCGCGTCCGGTTCCAGAGGCTGGCCGGCAAGCTCAGCGGCGATGGCGGCCGACTGTTGAGCAAGGTGAGCGTAGCTGGGATACCGCACCAGCAGCGCCTGACGCTGCAGCGCCGCGGTTTGAGGCAACCGCTGCTCAGGCGCTTCGAGAATCCACCGCAGCGACAGCAGCCTGCCTCCCAGGGGAAGCGAACCGAAGAAGCGGCGCCGCTTCGCCAGGTCCGAGATCCACAGCGCTGTCTCGTACTCCTGGCGATCAAGGGCGGCCATAAACCAGTGATCGTAGGCCGAACGATGCGGAGTGAGCAGCATGCCGAACGTTTCGTAAGGATCCTCGGCCCAATGGGCCGCCAGCGGATCACTCAGCATCTGCTCGTAGAGTTCGATAGCCACTCGGGACGTGATGCCGCCCTTGAGAAATAAATCGTCGGCGAGGGCGAGTTGAAACAGCCGCACGGAACTAGTCCGCTTGGACGCCAACGCCGCCTGCAGCGCTGTGGCGGCCGGATTCGTTTGCCCCTGTTGTAGTTGGGCAAGCGCGGTAACGTAGCTCATCCGTCCACCTAAAGGACCGCCGGAGATGTCGGTGCGCGCGGCAGCGGTTCGGGCGTCTCGCAAAAACGCCTCCGCCAGTTGCGGCTGCCCCAGCTCCGCCTGATTCTCGGCGGCCAAGATCAGCATGCGAGTCTGGATCTGCCGCAAGTCTTCCTGGTTCGCCCAGGCAGCAGCCGTCACCAACGGTGCGTACATTCCGCCCGCGCCGGACATGAGATGATTCCGCTGGCCGTACGACAGCGCCTCCTCGACGACGCCGGCGTCATCGTAGTAGTACGCAGAGTAGCTGGCTTCGGCGAAGTAGTTGGCCGCCGCGGCGAAGTCGCCGCTGCGCATCGCCAACTTGCCAAGCTCTAACAAAGCCACGCAGGTGAGCGGATGATCGAATTGACCTCCGACCACCAGCGACGCCTTCAGGTAGCTCTCCGCCTGCGCAACTTCGCCCGACGACAGGTGCGCCAGCCCAAGTTGCAGATCGAGCCAGGCACCGGACCAGTGGTTCGGTGGCCCCGGCCGGCGCGCCAGTGCGGCGAGCACCTTGTCGGTCATCCGGGAGTGTATGGCGACGGGCCCGAGCAGTTCCGCGCGACGACGCAGCGCGAGTGCCGTGCAGCGGACGATTTCTTGCACGGCAATCGGATATAGCATGGCCGGTTGAACGACGCCGCCGTACTCGATGATGGCGTTGTTATTGACGCGTCCCTGGGAGATCAACATCGTTTCGGGGAACTTGCCCAGCGCCGAATTGCGGCTGCTGACGCCCCAGGGAGGAACTTTGCGCGCGAGCGACGTATCGAGCGGAATGACTGGCGGAAACTGGACACGGATCATCCAGTCCGAATAGCTCACGAACAGATCCAGGGCCGCATCGTAGTGCTCCAGTGCAAGCCGATACTCGCCCATCTGGTAGTACAGCTCGCCGATCATCGCCTCAATGCAGATCGAATCGATCCACAGGCTCTGCGGCGATTTGATGCGGCTGGTCGAGCGAAAGCCCTTGAGCGCATCCTTATATTCGCCAGCATAAATGTTGTACGACGAGACATAGTACGACAGCGGCGGCGCACTGCGACCGGTCTGCGCTCGGGCTGCGGAGGGGAAGACAAGCGCCAAGACAATCGCCAGGCATCCAGCCCAGCTAGCCAAGGTGCGGGGAGCGAGCGTTTGCGATGTGGAATCGACTGCTATCATGCGAAGGCCTACTTCTCCATCTTACTCGATGGCCGTGCTAGCGGCGAGTTTTGCGCTCCGAAATGCCGTGCGGATGAGAAGTGGCGGTTTTTCGAGAAACAGGCCGAAGTCGGCGGACATTACCGACGATAACCATTGTACGCATTGTAGGACCTGCGGCGCGGAGCGGAGCCGCCCTAGGGAACTGCGGCGAGCCCAATCTCGGCTGCCGGCCGCGGATAACTTCCAGATACCGGAGAATTGGCGGATGGAAACCACCAGCCCTCGATATCGAACGCTGGCGACACTCACGGCCGCTGCGATGCTGATGGCCAGCGTTGGTTGCCAAGTAGATGTCGGCGGGCAGACGCTTCCCAGCGGGTATTACCTGCAGGACGATATTCAGTACTATGCGCCAGGCACTGAGTTCAAGCTCTCGCGCGAGGCAGCCGCGATTGAAGCCGCCGCGGCCGAGAATTTGGCTCCGGCCCCGCCGCCGCAACCATAATAGCGCAAGCAGCGGCTGCACCGTCCGCCGATATTAACGCTTCACTTGCGTGCAGTCATGCCGCACGTCGACGGGTGGAACCTTGCCCTTGCGGGGCTGCTATCGGCAGCCGGGCGAGCCATGCCGCCGTCGACGTATCGGGGGGGCCGGCGCCTTCGCGCCTGACGTTCGAGACGCAGTTCGCCTTGGATGCGGCTCGTGCCTCGGACGTCGGAGCCCGAAGGTTATTCCCATGCGCAACTCGAGTGAATGGACCTTCGCGTCAGGCTAGTTCTCCCGCTTGAGCAGCGCCGACGAGACGAAGCCGCGGCCTCTCCGGAGCGATCAACGCGCCGGGCCGCTCGCGACTCGAATTGGTAGGTAGAACTGCCGTTTCCGGTCGCCTTGCCCGGTGTTCTTGCCACCAACGCTCCAGTCGCACGGCTTGAGCGCGAAGAATCGTCGGCCGATAGTGCGTGATACGGTCCACCTGCTCATGTCGAACGCTCCAGTCCTCCGTCACGTCTAACCCGCACTGGAGTTCGGTTCGCGTATCGCCGCGCTGGCGGCTGTTTTCGAACATCCTCGCGGTGAGAAGGCGTGCGGCATCCGATCGCGATTTACAATCGGCTCCCGCCCACAGGCTGACGACGCGTCCGCCGGTGTGAAAGTTGTAGGAGAACGCCACGGGAAGGCCATCGGCATAGAGCAGGTTGACGTCGAGCATTCCCAGCTTGGCGGCTGCCTCGTGGGTTTCGCGAAAGAAGCTGTCCGTGATATCGATCTGCTTCTGCGCGCCCGCCTCCTCCGGCCGCTGACGTCGGGATCGCTCGGCAACGACGCCGCACTGCTCGAGCAGGTCCCACCGAGGGTCGGATTGGTCATGTGCTGCACCTAGAGGACGGTAGCGGACGTACTGCCAACGGCCGCGGTGCATAAAACAGGATTCGTCCTGGCGGCACATATCGTCGGGCTGACACGTGCTCACTTGTCTAGAGGGGGAAGCATCGGAATGGTCCACCACGGCAAACTCGCGCCACGCGGCGCGTGCCGTTGGAAAGCCGACCGAACGCATCGCCCGCTGGGTTCGCCAACGATCCCAGCCGAGGGTGGCGACGCCCCGCAGATCCACCATGTCCCAGTCGGGCGAAATGGAGCGAAGATAGCGCATGGCCGCCAACAGGGTCGCCGTCGCGTTGCCGCCGATAGGACCGCAACAGTTCGCCCAGCCGTCGGCCGGATAGCCAAGCACTCGGAGCGGACCAAATCGATGTTCCTCGGTCCGCACACACAATGGCAGAATGCCGATGGGGCGGCTGCCCGCGTAGGCCACCAAGACGCGGAGCCGCTGCCGCTGCCCGAGGTGCCGCCAATAGACGGTCAGCCAATCAAGCGTGTGGAAAAACGACCCACCAGGTGTCTCCGGCAGCAATGCCTGCCATAACAACCGGAAATCTTGAAGCGACTCAATGTCGTTGACTTCCACGATTGCGCTCATGACACTTCCCCTGACGGGCGGCGGACGGAATTCTCCGCGGCACAGCACGGGCAAACCTTATGCCGCACGTGACGGCCGGTTCGCCTTGCGCGTCCAGCCGTCGCCTCAAGCTGAAGCTTGCGTTGATCTTACAGGCACCCGAATAACGACGGCCGCTACAAGCCACGGCCACCAGCGACGTTGCGAAAAGCCAACATCGCGTTGGCGAAGCACTACCTCAAATCGATCCGGCGAAACAGCGGCGCATGCCGGTAATAGACCTCCAGCGTGCAGGCGGCCAGGCTGGTCATGTAGAGCCGCCCACCCTGCGGAGCGTATGGCGAGCGGGGATCCCAGCTACCCGCCTCATGCCCCGAGGTGACCTGTGTCTTTAGCAACACCTCACGCATCTGCCGGTTCCACGATTCCCACGGTGCACCGCCCCAGTGGTGCATCACCTGCGTCGCGTAGTACCAGTAGTAGATGTTGGGGTTCTCGACCGACGGCGGGTATTCCTCGGCAAGATGATAGACGCCGATCACCAGGCCGCGGTCGTTACGGTTCCACCCCAGGTACATGCGGCTGAGCAGTGCTTCGGCCGTCATCGTGGCGGTGGCGGGGCGACGTGGCTGGTAAGCATAGAAGGCCCCGTATGGATCCTTTTGAACGCTGTCAAGAAACTCGCCGGCCAGATCGAGCACGTCACTGGGCACGTACAGGTAGGCCGACTTCGCGCTGTGCATTGCCATAAGTTGCCAGCCGACGACGCTCATATCGCCCGCCTGGCCAGGCCGATAACGCCAACCCCCGGCCGAGTGCTGCGCGTCGCAGATAAAGTCGATCGCCCGCTGCGCCGATCTCCGGAGGGCCTCGTCGCCGGTCAGCTTGTAAGCGTCGCACAACACGATGGCCGCCTGGGCGTGGACATACATGCCCGCATTGCCGTCGCTGTCTGCCCGCAGGTCGCCGTCCGGCCGCTGATGGGAGATCAACCATTTCAACCCCGACCGTACTTCCTGGCGATGTATGCCGAACTTGTGCGTTTGCCCGGCTCCAAGGTAAGCCAGCAGCGCCAAGGCCGTTCCGCCTGCGCATGAGCGGATCTGGCCGCGGCCGCCACACTGGCCCTGGCAGCCAGGCGAGTTGGGGAACCCGTGCAGGCACCAACTGCCGTCGTCGTTCTGGTGATTTGACATCCAGCGAAGCGCCCGCGCAACGGCCGCCTCGGTGAGCGTCGTCCCGCCTTCGGCTTCGACAATCTCCGCCCGGAATCGCGGGTCGCGCGTGGCGAGCATCCGCCGGTAAGGGTCGGACGAGATCAAATCGCTGCGAACTCGCTCCATTTGCGGCAGCTCCGCCGAATCGTCGGTCGGGTCGACGCGCAGCTCTTGGGCATCATTGCGGGCTGCGGCCACCTCGGGCGGCTCCTCCGGCGGCGGTTCCGGCTCGAACGGCAGATCAAGCTCGGTTTCGTTCTGCTGCCGCTCGCTGACCATTTCGCCGCCTTGGCGATGCTGCGGGCCGACGGCCGTACTCAACACGATCCGCGGATTCTCCTGCTCGGCGGACAGCGTCCACAGCCCCAGCAGCAAGATCAAGATCAAGTGAAACACCAGGCTCGCCAGCCACGCGGTCAGATCGCGCCAGCGGAGCCACCTGGCAGGAACGGGATCGGCGGCGCGTTTTGTTGTCTCGCCGTTGCGCGCGGCGTCGGGCGACGCTACGGTCGAATTATCCCAATTTCGCTTGCTCTTCGCTCGCTGTGGCGCGGCGGGTTTTAGCGACGGTGTTTTCGGGGACGGTATTTTCGGGGAGGGTGCTTCCGAAGGTGGAGCCGGCGCGGTCGACCCCGAGAAGTGGGGCGCTGGCGGCGGAACGGCCTTGGTCGACCTGGCCGGCGCGGCGGCCGGAGCGGGCGTCTTCTCGGGCGCGGATGCGTTTTCTCGACGGTCACGCTCGGCCAACAGGCGCTGAACTTCCCGCTCCTGCTCAACGGACAGCGCGATGCTCGCTCCGCACCGCCAGCAGTCGGCGGTCATCAGCCACAGCCGCACTGTCATCGGTGCCGAGCAGTCTGGACAGGCGCAGGCGACTACGCTGCCGTTGAGCCAGATCGACGGCCGGGCCTTCGAAGGCAGCCCGCTCCCTTGCGATTCGGACAGCGTTGATCGAGGAACGTCCATCACCGATCCGGCGAGTCATGCCTCTGGGGAAGAGAAAGCCGGCGCGGGCCGGACGCGATCGCATCGAAACCCGAGCCCTCGTGACAGCCCGCCTCGAATCGCCCAGACCGCCCATGCCGCATCGCCGGCGGCTTTGCGTCGATTCACAAGCGACTGCCTGCTACTTTGTTACAGTACCGGTCGGCATGGCCAAAAGCAACGAGCGGCACAGCACGCGCTGCACGGCCAGCGGTGAGGCCGGTCAGGCCGAGCGGCCAGTGACGCGCGACTGCGAAGCCTAGTCCGGGGACTGGACCACTGCGCCGGCTAGGCGATACGATGGGGGGGACTCTTCCGACCGGCCGGCCGGAATTACGCCGTTCCCTCCACCCGAGACGACCCGGCCTGTCGGGCGATATTAACCTTTTCTGGCATCGCCGCTCCCGCGGTTCGCAAACTTCGACTATTTCCTGCGAGGGCGAAAAGCTCCCCATGGCGACCGATTTACGCAGCCTTATCGGCCGGCTTGAAGCGAATATGGGCGAGGTCGTTCTGGGCAAGGCCGATGTGGTTCGGCTGTGCGTCGTCGCGCTGCTCGCCGGAGAGCACGTCCTGCTGGAAGACGTGCCGGGGGTGGGCAAGACACTGGTCGCCAAGGCGCTGGCCAAGAGTGTCTCCGGGACGTTTTTCCGCATTCAGTTCACGCCCGACCTTCTTCCCAGCGATATCCTGGGGACAAGCGTCTACGATGCCAACAACAGCCGGTTCAACTATATGAAGGGGCCGATCTTCGCCAACATCGTGCTGGCCGACGAGATCAACCGCACCACGCCCCGCACTCAAAGCGCACTGCTCGAGGCGATGAGCGAGGGGCAGGTCTCCAACGACAGCCAGACTCACATTCTGCCGCGGCCGTTCATGGTAATTGCCACGCAGAACCCCTTCGAGTTCGAAGGCACGTATCCTTTGCCGGAAAGCCAGCTCGACCGCTTCCTGCTGCGAATCTCGATGGGCTATCCGAGCCGCCAGGACGAGTTGGAAGTGTTGGCCAACCACCGCGAAGGCGAGCCTATCGAGCGCCTGGCCCCGGTGTTGGACTGCGAGGAGATCATCTCGCTGCAACAGGCTGTCCGCCGGGTGTCAGTCGATGAGAGCATCAACGAGTACATCCTGGATATTGTCGACGCCACGCGGCGATGCGAGGAACTGCACGTCGGCACCAGCACCCGCGGCGCTCTGTGTCTGTATCGTGCCGCCCAGGCGCTGGCGCTGGTCGAGGGACGCGAGTTCGTCGTGCCGGACGACGTCAAGCGGCTGACCGTGCCGGTCCTGTCGCACCGAGTGATCGCCAAGGGTTATCTGCACGGCGGCCAGCGCGACGCGGTCGAGGCCTTGATCCAGCGGCTGGTCGACGAAACCCCCGTCCCCAATTGACCCGTCCCCAATTGACCTGCGGCGAGTGATTCCGTTCGCCGGACCGATGAAAGTGACACCAATGCGCTCGCGAAGTCAGACACGCTTGTGCCGCGAGGGCTGGTACCTGCTGTTTGTCCTGACCTTCGTCATCCTCGGCGCCATGATCCGCGACA
The DNA here is from genome assembly GCA_040880125.1 of Pirellulales bacterium. Classification (GTDB taxonomy): domain Bacteria; phylum Planctomycetota; class Planctomycetia; order Pirellulales; family JBBDJB01; genus JBBDJB01. The sequence goes on from JBBDJB010000019.1 coordinate 25,839, forward strand.
TCAATCTGCTGTTCATTGTCGGCGGGATGATGCTTGGTCCGCTGCTGTACGATGCCCATGCCGCCGTCGTCTCGCTGCGCGGGCTGCAGGTGCGACGCACGCTGCCCGAGAGCATCTGTGCGGGTGACCTGCTGGTGGTGGGAGTCGCCATTCAGAACACGCGGGCGCGTTTTACCAGCCGTGCCATTGTCGTCGATGACCGCATCCGCAGCGAAGCCGGCTCCGGCCGCGGATCGCAGGCTACCGCCAGCGTGCTGTTCCCTCGCGTCGCCCCGGACGAGACATCACACCTCAATTACCACGGCCACGTGCCGCAGCGTGGAGTGTACCGCTTCGGTCCGCTACGGGTGTCCACGCGATTTCCCCTGGGGCTGGTGCGGTCCACCGCCGCCATTAGCGACAGAGCCACGCTCACCGTCTTTCCCCGGCTGGGGACGCTAACCCCGGCATGGCGCAAGCTGCACCAGATGGCGCACGTCGGCAGCCGGCAGTACCAGCCGCGGCAGGGTATGACCGAAGCCGATTTCTATTCGCTGCGCGACTGGCAGACGGGCGACAGCCAGCGCTGGATTCACTGGCGCACTTCCGCCCGACGGGGTTCACTCGTGGTGCGGCAATTTGAGCAGAAGCAGCAGCAGGACCTGCTGCTCTTGGTCGATCTTTGGCGGCCCGTACGTCCCAATGAGGACGACCTGCGCCGCGTCGAGATGGCCGTGGGCTTTGCCGCCACCGTGGCCGCGGATATGTGTCGAAGCGGGGGCAGCCGTCTTGATCTGGGCATCGCCGGCCGGGATCTATCGCTGCTGGGGGGCACCGCGTCCGCGGGCTTTCTCGATGATGCCCTGCGGCGACTGGCGATCGTGGAGTCCGGAGCGTCCGAGCAACTTGCCGACCTGATCGCCGGCGGCTGCGCGAGGGCCGCACCATCGACAGCCGCCGTGTTGGTCACCACTCGTGAAGTCGACCTTTCCGAGCCGCGCCTGGCCTCGGCCATTTCCAGCGGCAACGGCGCGGTGGCCACGCGCCGGATGGTGGTGGCCCAGTGCGACACCGACTCTCTGCGGCAGTACTTCCACTGGAGTCCGCCGGAGGTCGCCGCAAGATGATGATTCACCAAGTGCTTCCGATCACGATGGCGGCCCTGGCCATGCTCGGCACATTTCTGCTGGGCGTGGGCGAGGGAAATATGGTTCTGCCCATCTTGATGGTGGCCGTGGTCATCACCTCGGTCTACTTCACGGATATCAAACGGGTCTTCCGCTTGAACCGCAATCTTGCCAATGGGGCCGCGCTGATCGCCGCCTCGATTGCCCTGGTGCAGTTCGTTGACCAGAGCCAGGGCAGCCAGCTTTTGGCCATCGCAAATCTGCTCGTGTACCTGCAGATCGTGCTACTGTTTCAGGAGAAGAACGTCCGTGTCTACGGTCACCTGATCATGCTCAGCATGCTGCAAGCGGTGGTGGCGGCAGCGCTGGACTTGTCCGTCTGGTGCGGCATGCTGCTGATCGTCTATCTCGCCTTGGCACTTGTGACGTTGACGCTGCTGTTCGTCTATCGCGAAACCAGCCGCTACTTACCGAAGTCGACCGACAGCCAGCCGCCGGCAAGGGCCGCCACGTTGCACTTCACCGCCAGTGAGCCGGAACACGTCGTCCAGCGGGTTTCGGTATGGGGCCTGCCGCGGATGACGGCAAGCGTGGTCATGACCACGCTGCTGGTGACCGTGGCGGTGTTTTATGTCACTCCGCGCCGCGGATCGCCGGGCGAAACGCTCGTCGATCGGCAAAGCGTCGTCGGCTTTTCCGAGACGGTGCGCCTGGGCGAGCTCGACTCGATTGCCCAGAATCCGGAACGCGTGATGAGCGTTCAGTTTCTGGATTCGATCAGCGGCGAGCCCTTCCGGCCGCAAAGCGGTCCGCTGATGCGCGGCTCCGTCGTAACTCAGTATGACGCCGAAAACCGCGAGTGGCAGCAGACCGGCTGGCGGCCGTCCGGGGCCGAACCAGGTTTGGAGCACGGCGAACAGTTCGGGCTGGAAGCAGCCCTGAGGACGGGCGGGGTACGGCAGGAGATTCTGCTCGAACCGCTGAACCAACGAGTGGTCTTTAGCGTCTTTCCGCCGCTGAACATGGACGACAGACGCATCCAATACGACGCAAAGGACCAGCAGATCGTCCGCCGCGGGCATGCACGCCGGCAAATGCAGATCTCGCTCGTCACGCTAGGATTTCAAGGCACCCAACAGGCGGCGGTTTCGCCGCAGACGGAAGTGCTACCCTCGGAACTGGGCTACGGCGAGCGGCAGCTCCGCCTTTATCTCGAGGAGTGCCGTAGCATTGCACCGACCGACCGGTCGCGCTTCACCGGGTTGGCCGAAGCCGCCGAGCAGGCCCTCGAGCAGGCTGGTGTCCCGCGGCTGCCCGATGCCGGCGAGGGCGAACCTCAGTACGATCCATTTCTCGCCTCCCGCGCTTTAGAGGCATACCTCCGCGACAGCGGCCGATTTGTCTACTCCCTCGCGCCTCCGCAGCGGGATCCCACGATCGATCCAGTGGAAGACTTTATCGTCAACAATCCCAGCGGACACTGCGAGTACTTCGCCAGCGCAATGACGCTGATGCTCCGCAGTGTGGGGATTTCGTCGCGGATGGTGATCGGCTTTCGAGCGAGCGAATGGAACTCGCTCTTAGAGGCATACGTCGTCCGTCAATTGCACGCCCACACTTGGGTGGAAGCATACCTTCCGCCGGAGGTCATCACTCGTCACGATCTGCGGATGAAGCAACTCCCCTGGGTAAGCGAAGGCGGCGACAGCGGCTCAATCACCCGCGGCGGCTGGCTTCTTCTCGACCCCACCGCGACGGAGACGGACGGCGCTGCCATCACCGAAGTCGGCTTGATGGCCCGGTTCCGTGAGATGGCCAGCTATATGGAAGTCGCCTGGTCGAACTGGGTGCTGGGGCTCGACGCCGAGCGCCAGCAGCAGGCGATCTACGCGCCGCTGGTCGACGCCTATCGAGCGATCGTCGGGGTGACCTTCGGCGACGAGCCGCCGGCGGCCAAGCTTCGCCGCATCGCCCGCATCGTGGGCTCCGCCTTCTCGGGCTGGATGCAGGGCAACTGGTTTAGTTGGCGCGGCGGGCTGGTCGCGATGCTGTTGTGCCTGATGCTGGTGGGCATGTACAAGTCGATCCGCTGGATTGGTCGGCTTCTCGGGCGGCTGCTGTCGCGGACCGGCGATCGTATCGCCGCGCGGGCCGTCGTACAGGTGGCGTTTAATCGCCGCATGCTGCGACTTCTTGAGCGTCACGGATTGAAGCGACCGGCTGGCCAGACGCCGCTCGAGTTTGCGATGGCGGTCAGCGGACAGTTCGCCGCTTCGCCCGAGCTGCGCGCCGCCGCGCCCCTTCCGCGGCAGTTGGTCGAGGCGTTCTACCGCGTTCGCTACGGCGGCCGGCCCCTGGACAAGCAGGAAGCCCAGGCGGTAGAACAAGCGCTAAGCGAACTTGAAGCGGCACTGACGTCGCGTTCGCGCCGGCCGGCAGCGGCCCGCTAAAAATTTACGCGTGTCGGTGTACCTGGCCGGAAAGCACTCCGCTGTTTCCAAGCTTGCACGCTTGGCTATCCCCGCTTCCAACTCCATTTCGCGCGCGACACTCCTTCATGAAGATTGGCATCGTCGGCTATCAAGGCTCGGGGAAGAGTTCGTTGTTTGAGTGGCTCACCGGCGTGGCGGCCGATCCGGCCAAGGCGCACCAAAGCCAGGTCGCCATGGCGCCGGTCATCGATCCGCGGGTCGCCGACCTCTGCGAGATTTACGATCCGAAAAAGGTCTCGCACGCGTCGCTGGAGTTGGTCGATACGCCCGGCTTGTCGCACTCGCACGAGGGGAACCCGGCGAGGCTGGGGTTGATACGCGAGGCCGGATGCCTGGTCGTGGTCGTGGCGGCGTTCGACGGATCCAATCCGGCGGCCGAGCTATCCCGCTTTCAGGAAGACCTGCTGCTGGCCGACCTAGAGATCGTCAGCGGCCGGGTCGAGCGGTTGCGGGAGTCGGTTAAAAAGCCCCGCCCCACCCGAGAAGCCGAGATGGCCGAGCTCGCCGCGCTGGAGCCGTTGGTGACGGCGCTGGAGTCGGGCAGACCGCTGACCGAGCTTACCCTTGCGGACGAACAGCAGCGTGCCACGCGCAGCTTTCGTCTGCTCACCGAAAAGCCGCGGCTGGTGGTGGTCAACGTCGCCGACGACGAAAGCGAGCCCGAGCGGCACGCCGCGGCCGCGTCCGAATGGGCCACTGAAGTGATCGCCGCGCCCGTTGGATTGCAACTCGAGTTGGCCCGGCTCTCGGACGACGACCGGGCGGAAATGATCCAGGAGATGGATCTTACACTATACGACCGGCAGGATATCCTTCGGGCGATCCTCCGCGCTTCCGGGCAGATGCTCTTTTTTACCGCCGGCGAGAAGGAGGTACGCACCTGGCTGCTGCCGCAGGGGGGCACCGCCGTGGAAGCCGCGGGCACGATCCATACCGACCTGGCACGCGGCTTCATTCGTGCGGAAATCATGTCCTGCGTGGATCTCACTCGGCTGGGCAGCGAACGCGACGTGAAGGCCGCCGGACTGGCCCGCCAAGAGCCGAAGGACTACGTCATCCAGGACGGCGACACGCTCAACATCAAGTTCAGCGTTTGACCACCAGCAGCACAGACGCCACCAGCAGCACAAATGCTTGCTCCGCGTACGCCATCTTTGAGACTAACTCATGATGGCACCGGCACGCGTGTGTGTGTCGTGCCTCTGTTCCAAACGTGACACAGACCTGTCTGTGTCCTTCAGTTTGCCCTTACCAGTCCGGTCCACGCGGTCGCGAAGATCCGCCGCTTTACGCTGCATGATTGTAAATCCTGCAACACCTACGACGCCATGGTTCAGCTTTTCGCACGGGCGGCGGATTTTTTTGCTCTTTGCGAAAATCCTCTAAAGGTTTTCAATGGCACGCCTTAACCCCTGAAAGGCGCGAGCCGCAGCCGGCCCGCCAACTGCCTTGGCATGCGGGTCGCACCGGCAGATGCGTCCAGAGGTTTCGACCCAGGAAAGGATTCCGGGAGAAAAGTTATGATGGAGTTAGTGGGTTCGCCCCTTTGGTGGACGTTCGGGGCCGTGCAGATTGGGGGGCTAGTGGCTGCGTGGCTGACGCGGCTCAGTCAGGGGCAAAGCTGTCAGTCGTGCTGTCAGTGGGCCTTTTTGGTAGCCCTCTCGATGGTCGCCATCACGACCATGGCGTCGGTCATAGCCGACAACGGATCGTGGGTAGTGCCGGCCGGGACGCTCTCGATCATGATTCTCGCCGCCACCTGCGATTTTCGGCAGCATCAGCCGGCGTCACAACATTGAGCCGCGGCCATCGCACAGGCGGCTCGTCCAGACGTGTCCGTGAGGGGCCGCTAGGGTCCGGGTTGCGTGACATCAAACGTGTCGCAATACAAATCAATCTGACGACACTCCTCGGCTATTCTCGCCCGGGCATTTACGGCCGCCTCGAGCAAAACTCCGGCTTTTCGCGATACTCCGCAGCTTCGCCCGAACACTGGCATGCAGTTTGCCCGTAGTGATGGAGGAAGCGCATATCGCCCGCCTTTCCATTCGGCGGCGAAGACGTCGCGACGCGACGATGTGCGGCATCCGACCGGGGGGGAATTAACGATGCATATAAATAAATCGCGTGCCTGGCGGACTGGCATCCTGGCGACCGCGCTTGGCGGGGTCGTCGCAATTGGAATTGCTCCCGCCCAGGAATTGATCGAACCGTCACCGGAGTTGCAGGCGCCGACTGACGCAGACGTCGAGCCGATGCTCCGCGGCCCACTTCACGAGGCATTCGCGCAACCGACCGGGTCCGAGGCAGAACCGGGCTTGCTTGTGACTGCGCAGCCCCCCGAACCCATTGAGGAGATACCTCCGGAGATTCAGCCCGAGGGCGAGAATGTCGAGTGGGTCTCCGGCTACTGGCACTGGGACGAAGAACTCGACGATTACCTTTGGGTCAGCGGAGCCTGGCGTGTGATGCCGCCGGATCGGCGCTGGGTGCCTGGCTATTGGGACCAGGTCGATGGCGGCTATCAGTGGGTTTCCGGTTTTTGGGCGCCGCTCGAAGTGCAAGAGGTGGAGTACCTTCCTCAGCCACCGGCCACGCTGGAAACCGGCCCGACGAGCGTGGCGCCGGCGGACGACTATTATTGGATCGACGGCTGCTGGATCTACCAGGCCAATCGCTACGCATGGCGGCCTGGCTATTGGGCTCAGTACTACCCCGGCTGGGTCTGGATGCCTGCCCACTATAACCGGACACCGGTCGGATACATCTACACCAGCGGCTACTGGGACTACCCCTGGGCCAGCCGCGGGCAGTTGTATGCACCGGTGTACTTCCACCGTCACGTTTACACCAGGCCCGGCTACTATTATTCGCCCAGCGTGCACATCGACGTCGGAAACATCTTTCTCCATTTGTTCGTCCACCCGCGCCGCAACTTTTACTACTGGGGTAATTACTACGGCAATCGTTATCGCACGGCGGGGTTTTATCCCTGGTACGACTACAACCAGCGGTTCCGCCGCGACTCGCTTTACAAGTACTACGACGTCCACTATCGGCATCGCAACATCGACTTCTCGCACCGGATGCGCGGTTGGCACGACTATTATGCAAGACATGAAGATCGCCGGCCGCCTCGCTCCTGGCGCGACCACGACCGCTTCGCCCAGCGCGTCGACCGGGACTCGCACGGCCGCCACTCCGTGCTCGGTCGGTCCGTTCACCAGGTGGCGCGGGAAGCCGGATCGTCGGATCGCTTCCGCAGGCTCAGCGACCAGCAGCGTCGCGAGATCGCGCAGTCGGATCGTTGGCGAGAGCTGTCACAAAGTCGTCGGTCGGTTGAGGGTACACGAGGTCGCGGTGGTGCCGGTCGTGGGCCGGGAGATCGCGACCGCGATCGCGTAGCGGCGAGGCTGCCGCTGCCGGATGCGGGCGAAGCTCGCCAGCGCCGCCCCGGAAACCGTCCTCAGATCGAACGTCCACAGGGCGTACGGCGCGAGGACGGTCAAGGCCGGCCCGATATCGCTGACCGAGACGGCCGACCGGCGGATGCGCGGCGACGTGCTGCGGAAGCCCGCCGCTCCGACTTGCAAGGTCGCTCAGTAGAAACCAGGCGGCCCGCAGACGCGCAAGGCCGTTCCGGCGTAGAGCGTGCTGCCGAAGAGCGCCGCAACGCCCAACGACGGGCAGTCGAATCGCGAGGCCGTGGCCCTGGAGACGTTCAGCGCCGCGCTGCCGAAGCCGGCCCCGACGCCCAGCGTAGAGCGGCCGAGTCGGGACGGCCCAGCGACCTACAGCGTCGCGCGGCCGAACAGCGACGGAGCGACCCCCAGCGCCGTCCGGATAACCAGGGCCGGGCTGTACAGAGGCCGGAAGTCCGAGGCAACGTGCAGCGGCCCGGCTTTGAGCGCCGGCCGGAGACGACCGGACGCGGGGACGGGGTGCAACGTCCAGATGCAGCCAGCCGCAGGCCAACGCCGGACCGCGGCCCGCAGGTGCGCCAGCCCAGCGTCCAGCGACCCGATGTGCAGCGTCGCGTCGAGCAACCTCGGCCAGAGAGGGCGTCGCGGCCGAACGTTCAGCAAGGTCGGCCCTCCGTCGAGCGCGGCAACTCGGATCGCGGTCCGCGGGCATCAGCCCGACCGCCCGGATCGTTCCGCGGCGGGAACACGGTCGCCCGGCCGCGTCTGGACTCGCGCCCGAGCGTAACGCGTCAGCCGCAGCGCTCGCCTCAACAGTCGGCCCGAGCCGGGGTGACCCGCTCTCGCCCGGCCCCCAGCGTGAGCCGCCCGTCGTCGCGACCATCGTTCTCTCGGCCCAGCGCCGAGCGGCGGAGCATTGAACGTCCGGCACCACGCTCCCGGCCGTCGATCCAGCGGCCTTCGCCGTCGCGCTCCACGCCGTCGATCAACCGGTCCGAGTCGCGTCCACGGCCGAGCGTTTCGCGCCCCTCGCGCAGCTCAGGACCATCGGCGTCTAGCCGCGGCGGCGGCCGGTCGCGCGGCGAGTCGTCCCGCAACCGCGGCGGTGGCCGTGACCGAGACTGAGACCACAGCGGCGTAGACAATCCGCGCGGTGCTCATATTCGACCACTAACCGTGCCCATTTACTCCACTCAGCGACTCGACCAAAGCACGTACCAGTACCCCTAATCTCTGTTCGGTTGCCTCCGCCACAGTCAACACATCGTGTGCTGACGTCTTCTGCGGAGCATCCGGTAGACCGCTGTTGGTGATCGCGCACAGTCCCAGCACCCGCATGCCCGCCTCCGCCGCCACCACCACCTCCGGCACGGTCGACATGCCGACGGCATCACCGCCGATCCGTCGCAGCATGCGGTACTCCGCCCGCGTCTCGTAGTTCGGGCCGAGCACTCCCACGTACACACCCCGAGCGAGGTCGAACCCCTCGCGCCGCGCGGCGGTCGCAACAATCTCTCCCAGCTTTCCATCGTAAGGCGACCGTCGCCAAGCTCGCCGCCGCGGCGTCTCTTCGCGTCGGCCAGCCATCGGGCCGGCGAACATCAGGTCGATGTGGTCCTCGATCAGCATCACGTCGCCCGGCCGCAGCCGCGGGTGCAGTCCCCCCGCCGCGCTGAGCACGACCAGCGTCTCCGCGCCGAGTGCATGCGCCAGCCGCGCCGGTGCCGCTGCATCACTCAACTGATGCCCTTCATACAAATGCAGCCGCCCCTGAAACGCCGCGACCGGAACACCCGCCCAGCGGCCGCATACCAGCCGTCCGCAATGTCCAGGCGCCGTCGTCGTCGCCAAGCCGGGCAATTCGTCAAAGTCCAGCACCGCTTCGACGTCGATACGATCGGCCACGCCGCCCAATCCGGAACCGAGCACAACCGCCACGCGCGGCGTGATGTTCCACACCTGACGCACAGCCGCGGACGCTCGTTGCAACGATTGATCATGTTCCACTTCGTCGATTTCCGCCGGCTGTCGCATCACCCTTTCGCCGCCTCGTGGACGAGCACCCCCAGCATCAGCGCCCGCAGCTTGGGCTCGGCCGAGTTCGCTACGCGGATGATCTCCTCGACACTGGCCGGCTTGAGCGCATCGGGCAGGCACATGTCCGTCACCACGGATACGCCGAACACCCGCATGCCACCGTGTACGGCCACGATCACCTCCGGCACGGTCGACATCCCGACCACGTCGGCCCCGATCGTCCGCAGAAAGCGGTACTCGGCCCGCGTCTCCAGGTTCGGTCCCGTTACGGCCACAGTCACGCCGCGGTGGCACACGAAGTTTTCACGCCGGGCCACCTCCAGCCCCACGTCGATCAGCTCCGGCGTGTACGGCGCGGACATGTCCGGAAATCGTGGGCCGAGCCGATCGTCGTTCACTCCGATCAACGGGTTGTCGCCCATCAAGTTGATGTGATCGTCGATGATCATTACCTCGCCCAGGCGATAGTAAGGATTCATGCCGCCGACCGCCTGCGAGACCATCAGCAGATCGGCGCCCAGCGACCTCATCACGCGGACCGGCAGCGTCACCTGCTGGAGCGAATAACCTTCGTACTGGTGGAAGCGTCCCTCCATCGCCACTACCGGCAGCCCGGCCAGCCGCCCACACACCAGTGTCCCGCGATGGCTCACGACCGTCGAGCGCGGAAAGTGCGGGATCTCCTGGTAGTCGATGCTCGCCTCGACCTCGATTTGCTCGGCCAAGCTTCCCAGCCCGGTGCCCAGCACGATCCCCACCCGCGCTTCGTGCGGCCACTGACTCCGGATCCGCTCGCGTGCGGCTTCGACTTTGTCAAACAGTCCGTCCATTACCGATCCGTTCAAGTGCGTTTTGTGAATCTCCGCGCGCCTGCAGCACCGCGTGCTCGGCAGTGTACCGGATCGTTTGCCGTCCCAACACTCCCTCTCCCCCGCGGGGAGAGGGCCAGGGAGAGCGACTGTCTTTCGAATCAAGTAGGAACGATAGCAGTTTTCCAAGGA
>JBBDJB010000020.1:0-34648 GCA_040880125.1 Pirellulales bacterium
TCCGAACTTGGCGAGGTTGAAAAACGCCACGACGGCGTTTTTCAACAGGCTGCTAAGTCAGGCGTAACCGCAGAGAGATCCGCGACTTACGTGACCGTGCCGGATGAGCGGCAGCGAGGTGAGGCGAACCGGAAGATCAAATCCACATTGCCAGCCGGGGCGTCACTGTGCTCGCAGCACGGGTCCAGCGCCCGCAGCCTGAGCTTGTGACTCGTTGATAATCGGCAGCGAAGGGCGAAGTCAAAGAAGCGCGAGAACGCGTTGGCACTCGCACGGCGGGAGGACGTTAAGCACCGGTGTGTCGCTGCTCGACGTCGATACTGTTGACCTCGCGGATGGCGTGCAGGAAGTGGTCAACCTTTTCGAAGCGTTTCCCCGGCTCGGCCGCCAAGCATTGCATGATGGCTGACTTCAGGAGGGGATGGATCGACGGCCGAAAGTTTTCCATCGGAGTCGGCCTCTGTACGCCGTGGCTCATGGCGGCCTGACCGTCGTGGCCACGTTGCCAGGGAAGCTCGAAAGTCATCAGCTCATATGCCGTGACGCCGAAAGCAAAGATATCAAGCCGCGCGTCGGTGGCCTTCCGACGCACGACCTCCGGCGCCATATAGTTCGGCGATCCCGTGCGGTTGCCAGGCTGCATGAACTCGGGCGTCGCCGGGACTGTCAGGCCGAAATCGATCAGCTTAAGCGATTTGCCGTGGGGCGTGCAGACGAAGTTGCGCGGGCAGATGTCACGGTGAATGAAGCCGGCGGCGTGTACTGCCTGCAGCGCTTCGGCCGCCTGCCGCAGCAGGAGCAGGCGGTTGCCCTCCAGGCGGGGATCGCGGCCGATAATCAAGGAGTTGAGCCCCGGCCCGTCGAGAAACTCCATCACCAGAAACGGCTCATTGTTGGTCGTGATGCCGTACTGGTGGGTCTGCACGACGTACGGGTGTTGGACCTGGCTGGCGATCTCGCCCTCGCTGGGCTTCTTCAGACCGCGGAAGCGGGACTCCAGCGCTTCGGTCTTGGCGATGTCCAGGATCTTCAGGCCGACCACCTGATTCGTCTCGCGGTCGCGGGCCTTGTAAAACTTCGACATCGTGCCGGAAACGGCGGCGCGCAGCAGCTCGTACCGCGCCAGGATATCGACCTTGCTGCTTTGGAAAATCGACTTGAAGAGTCCGCTAAAGCCCATGGAGGCGCAAACCCAGAGGTGCTAACGAGAAGAGTGGATACGAATTCAGCCTACGATGCCGCTAGAATTGCCGCAAGAGCGCCGCAGCGGGGCCGGTTCACGCCACCTTAAACGGCAACGGCGGCGGTGCCTATCGAGGGGCAGCAAAGGATCATTTGCCGCAGAAGTCGATCGCTTTGGCGATCTCGCTCTTCAGATCCGAGCGACGCACGATGCGGTCGATGTAGCCGTGCTCCTGCAAGAATTCGCTTGTCTGAAAGCCCTTGGGCAGTTGCAGGTGAATGGTGGCTTGTATCGTCCGTGGACCGGCGAAGCCGATCAGGGCCTTCGGTTCAGCAAAGACTAGATCGCCGAGCGATGCGAAGCTGGCGGCCACACCACCCATCGTCGGGTTGGTGAGCACTGAAATGAACAGTCCGCCGGCGGCGTCGTAGCGGCCCAAGGCCGAGGACACTTTGGCCATCTGCATGAGCGAGAGGATGCCTTCGTGCATCCGCGCGCCGCCGCCTGACCCGCTGATGATGATCAGCGGCAGGTTCTGTTCGGTCGCCCGCTCGACTAACCGGGTGAGTCGCTCTCCCACGACCGAGCCCATGCTGCCCATGATGAAGGCCGAGTCGGTAACGCCGAAGGCGACTCGCCGTGCGCGGATCATGCCGATGCCGGTGAGGGCTGCGTCACGCAGGCCTGTCCGCTGCTGTTCGCTGACCAGTCGGTCGCGGTAGCGCTTTTTATCGATGAAGCCGAGCGGATCGGTCGGCTCAAGGTCGCCGTCCCACTCTTCGAAGGTGCCTTCGTCAAGCACCTGCTGGACCCGCTGCTCGGCGGAGACGTACCAGTGGTAATCGCACTCCGGACAGACGCCCAGTCGCTTCTCCGCTTCCTTGCGAAAGATCGTCTGCTGGCATCCGGGACAGCGGCGCCATAGCCCCTCGGGTACTCCCCGCTTTGGCCGCCGGGCAGTCGCCTGCCATGCACTGACATCGAGTTTTCCGCTGGCCATTTACGTGCGTCCAAAGATTGGGGCCGCCGGACGGCAGCACAACGGGAATTTCAAATCGGGCGACGTCGGCATTCCACTGCCAACCGACCCGACTTGTATACCATCGTCCCGCGGCCGCCAACAACGTCAAGCAAATACACCGCACGCTGCGGAGAACCGTAAACCGGGCAGTGCAGCAGGTTTTCTGCCGAAACGCTGCGCCCAAGCAGTGGGCGACGGGCGTCACAGCATTGCTAACCGGTAGCAACGGGAGGCGACGGCTCAATTACGACAACCTCCCATTTTCCGCATTCTTCCGACTTCCACAAGTCGCCCAGGGATTTTCCCCCACGCAACTCCAGTCGCACCAGCGTAGCAATTGGGCCGGGAACCACCAGCCCGATTGCTCCTTCCCGATGCTTTTTCAGCAGTTTCGCCATGGCTTGTTGCACGCGCTGACGGGCGGCGCTGAGCATCTCCCCTTGCGGGGGGCAGATGCTCTCCGGCTGCTCCTGCCATTTGCGGTACACCTTGGGCTGCTTCGTTTTCACGTCGTCGATCAACATACCCTGCCACAGTCCGTGGTCGATGTTTTGCAGCTTTTCAATCACTTTGCTCTTGGTGCCCAGTGCATCGGCGATGGCCTGGGCTGTCTGCTCGGCCGCCTCACACGGTGCGCAGTAAAGGGCATGGAAGCGCCGTTCCCGGAGTTGGTCGATCACGCGGCCAACCTCCTTGCGGCCCTCCACGTTGAGGGGAACATCGAGGTTTCCCTGAATGCGGCCCTGCCGATCGAACTCCGTCGAACCCGGCCGAATAATGTAGATCTCAAGCATGGGAAGTTTTCTATTCCTATTGAGCAGACGTCGCCAGTTGGGTCAATTGAGCGACGCTTTGCGTGTAATCGTCGGTACGAAATATGGCCGAACCGACCACCAGCAGATCGGCTCCGGCCCTGGCGCACTGGCCCGCGGTGTCGGCATTCACGCCGCCATCCACCTCCAGTAGAGCCTTCAAGTTGGGTCGCTGCCGCAGTGCCTGCAGTTTCTCCAGGGCCACGGGCTGGAATGATTGCCCGCCAAAGCCCGGCATCACGCTCATCACCAGCACCAGGTCACAGGCGTCCAGGAACGGCTCGACCTCCGCCAGCGGGGTGGGCGGGTTCAGGGCGATCCCGGCGGCTGCGCCCAGGTCACGAATTTGGCCCAGGGCATCTGACGCGTCGGGCACCGCCTCGACATGAATCGTCAACCCGTCGGCGCCCGCTTCTGAAAAACTCCGCAGAAACGGCACGGGGTTATCCATCATCAGATGAACATCCAAGGGCATCCTAGTCAATCGCCGAAAGGTCTCCACCAATGGCAGTCCGTAGGACAAATTCGGAACAAAATGTCCGTCCATCACGTCCAGGTGCAGCGCCTTGACGCCGGCGGCCTCGAGTGCGGCCACCTCGTCGGCCAGCCGTCCGAAGTCGCACAACAACAGCGACGGCAAGATTGCGGGCGCGGAGGCACGCAATTCGGAGAATCGCTCTCGTGCGGACATACAACCAGCGGAAGCAGGTGAAATCAAGTGGCCGTCAGCGAGCTTAGAAGGTTTGCCCGTGAAGAAAGTGCCGGGGCGAGTTCGCCTACCGGTGGGCTACGGCCGCCGCTCTACCAATGAGCGGAACTTTTGGAGTCGGAGCCAGGAGGATATCTCAATTGTACGCCACGGCCACCCGATGGTCGGGCACAAGCAAAGCGCAGATTCTAACAACGCCCCACCAGAGCGTCTGCGCAATTTCGGAGAAAAAGTTCTAACTGGTGCCACGACAAGCGTTTTGGCGCCTACCGTCAGATGGCGAATCCCCCCACATTTGGGGACCAGCTCTACTGCTTGTCCAAGTCCTCGCTCCGAGGCAGGTCGTCCAGGCTGTCCAGCCCGAACAACCGCAAGAAGCGATCCGTCGTGCGATAGATTGGCTTACGGGGTTGCTCGGCCGGACGTTCGATTTTGGCCAACTGCCGCCGCACGAGCTGCGTCAGGATGCCGCTGCTGCTCTTACCGCGGAGCTCGTTCACCTCGTCGCCGCTGACCGGCTGGTTGTAGGCCACGATCGACAGCACCTCAATGGCCGCCTGCGAGAGCCGCGTCGCACGATTACGCCCGAAGAACTTGTCTCGAACATGATGCATCGATTCGCGCAGCGCCATTCGGTATCCGTTCCCCTCGCTGACGATAGCATAGGCGCTGCCGTCTTCGTCATATTGCGAGTTCAAGTTGGCCACGATCGCGTCAATTTCTCGCGGCGAAACGCCGCGAATGATCGCAGCCATCTCTCGGGAGGGCAGCGGGCGGTGGCTGGGCCGCCCCACGAACAGCACCGCCTCGACAATACTCTGCGGCGTCACCGGGTGTGCGTCCGGCTGGCTGGAGTCCGGGCGCGGCGATTGCCCCTGCTGCGGAGCGCCTGGATCGGCGGAAACCGACTGGTCCCGTCCTGAAGAGACGGACATCATCTCGGCGAAGGCTTCGTTGAGCTTCTCGACCGAAATCGCTTCGTGGGGGGCCGTAGCCTCCGCCGCAGGGGACGATTCCGCGGCCAGTCGGTCGGAAGGGGACGAAGCATCGGGCATAGGGGAATCATAGCCGCCGGCGGCGGAAAGCGACAAGGTCGCCGCCGGCAGCGAGCATCCGCTCGCGGTATGACAGGGGCAACTGCGACCCACCAAATCCTGGTCGCGTTAATCCAGACGCAGGCTCAACGGGTATTTGGTTAGAGGGACATTCCGCCGCACGGCTGCGAATTGACCATCTTCAATCGAACGCGCTATGATGGGCACTCGCCGGCACGACCGCCGCCTACTCAGTGCAAAGCAGGAAAACTGCTGGCCGTGCGACACCGCAGGATTTCAGAATGGCTCTTTTACCAGCAGGAACCAACGCGTGACGAGCGAAGCAATCCTCATCCGAGTCGGCCATAGCCCCGATCCCGACGACGCATTCATGTTTCATGCCCTGGCCAATGGGAAAATCGACACGCGCCCATACCGTTTCGAACACGAGCTGGTGGACATCGAGACGCTCAACCGCCGGGCGTTCGACGGGGATCTGGAGTTGACCGCCGTTAGCTTGCACGCGTACGCACACCTGAGCGAGCGCTACGCATTGTGTTCGTGCGGTGCCAGCATGGGCGATCGCTATGGACCGATGGTCGTGGTCCAACGGGATTACACGCTCGACCAACTGAAAGAGAAGCGGACCGCCGTGCCCGGCACCCTGACCACGGCCTACCTCGCCCTGCGGCTTTGCCTGGGCGTCGATTTTCCGTACGTCGTAGTTCCCTTCGACCAGATCATCAGCGCCGTGGTGGAGGGAAGCTATCAGGGGCAAGCTGTCGATGCCGGCCTGATCATCCACGAAGGGCAGCTCACCTATGCCGACCAAGGACTGCGGATGCTCGTCGACTTGGGCCAGTGGTGGCACGGCCAGACCGATCTGCCGCTGCCACTGGGTGCGAACGCGATTCGCAAGGACCTCGGCCAGTCCGTCATGCGCGACGTCCAGCGGCATCTGCGCGCGAGCATCGAATACGGGCTGGCCAATCGCCAGGAAGCGCTGGACTATGCGCTGCAGTATGGGCGCGATCTGGACCGCAATCGGGCCGATCGATTCGTGGGAATGTACGTCAATGATTGGACCCTCGATTTCGGCGATCGTGGCCGCCGGGCGGTGACAGAACTCTTGGGTCGTGGCCACGCGGCAGGCATCATCCCGCAGCGGATCGAGCCGGAGTTCGTCACGGACTCCGCATAAGCGGCGAAACGCCGCACTTTGCGCAACTTCGACTCACCAACTCCCCATCCGGCGGCGATTACCCGCGCCCACGTTCTTTGGTACATTGGCAAGGGTGGATGCTTCTCACCATCAAAACACCGCCGCACCTCGCGCCCTGAGCCCGACGTGGACCCAGCACGTCGACGAGGCGATCGATCGCCTGTTCGACCGTATGGTCGAGCTGCGCCGGCATATCCATGCGCATCCCGAACCGAGCGGTGAAGAGCAGGAGACCAGCCAGCACCTTTACGGTCTGCTGAGCGACGAGGGATTCAATGCACGCATCGGGCCCGAGGGACGTGGCGTCGTAGTGGATTGCGGTCCGGAGAACGGCCGGCGTATCGGCGTCCGGGCTGACATCGACGCGCTGAAAATCCAGGATCGCAAGACAGTTCCGTACCGCAGCCAGCGGCCAGGGGTGATGCACGCCTGTGGGCATGACGCCCACAGTGCGACGCTGTTCGGCGCGCTGCTGGCGCTGAAGTCGGTGGGCAGCGAGGGCCGGTTGCCGTGGCCGGTCACCGTGCGGGGTATCTTCCAACCCTCCGAGGAGACCGCCACCGGAGCGCTGGAAATGATCGCCTACGGCGCGCTGGCCGGAGTCGAAGCGATTTTGGCCGCGCACGTCGATCCTACGCGGCCGGTCGGACGCATCGCCATTCGGCCGGGCGTGTTGACGGCCAACTGCGACGCCATGTGCCTGGCCATCTCGGGGCAGGGCGGACACGCCGCGCGGCCGCACGAGTCGAAGGACCCGATCGCCGCAGCGGCCCAGTTGATCAGCACGCTTTATCAGTTCGTGCCGCGGGCCACCGATAGCCAGGACGCCGTCGTCGTGACCATCGGCCAGGTGATCGGCGGCGAGAATCCCAACGTCATTCCCGAGCACATCGAACTGCGGGGGACGCTGAGGACGCTCGACCAGCGCGTGCGACAGGCAACGGTCGAGCACGTGCGCCAGCTTGCACGGGGCATTAGCGAAGTCTCCGGCACAAAGATCGAGGTCAGTTTCGAATCGGGCGTGGGCAGCGTCGAGAACGACCCGCTGCTGACGCGCCTGATCGGTGACACCGCGGTCGACGTGGTGGGAGAGGACAATCTGGAGGAGATCCTGCGGCCCAGCATGGGCAGCGAGGACTTCGCGGCCTATCTGGGCCATGTGCCGGGCGCCATGTTTCGCCTGGGGAGCGGATACGCCGCCGGTGAGTCGACGTCGCTACACACGTCGAACTTCGACATCGACGAACGAGCAATGAAGATCGGCGCTCGCATCTTCGCCCGCGCGGTCGTGGCCTGGTCATCCCCAGAACTGAATTCTTACTGAAGGAAGCGTGGATGAGTAAGATTGAGTTTCACTCCAACGACTCCCCCACGTTGGGTGTCGAGTTGGAGCTGGGGTTGATCGACGCTCGCACCCAGGCGCTTTCGAATTCAATTCACCAACTGCTGGAGCGAATCCCCGAGGAGCACGACGGCAACTTCAAACCAGAGTTGATGCAGTGCTGCATCGAGATCAACACCGGTGTCTGCGACACGGTCGCCGAAGCGGAAGCCGATCTGCGGGCGAAACTTCAGCTCGTCGAGCAAATCGGAGACGAGCTGGGCCTGGGGCTGTGGTGGGGAGCTACGCACCCGTTCTCGCGCTGGTGCGATCAGTTGATCACGCCCACCGAGCGCTACGCACAACTTGTCGAAGTGCTGCAGGAGCTGGCGCGGCGGCTGGTTACCTTCGGACTGCACGTCCACGTCGGCGTCGACTCCGGCGACAAGGCGGTGATGATCTGCGACCGCATCATGCGCCACTTGCCTACGCTGCTGGCCATCACCAGCAGCAGTCCGCTCTGGGAAGGGCGCAACACCGGACTGCAGTCGATGCGCTCCAAGATCATGGAAGGGCTGCCCACCGCCGGGCTGCCAACGCTGATGCGCAACTGGAGCGAGTACGTGTGGCTGGTCAACCATATGGTCGACACCGGCTTTATTAACACCATCCGCGAGATCTGGTGGGATGTCCGCCCGCATCACAATTTCGGCACGGTTGAAGTGCGGGTGTGCGACATGCCGGGAAACCTGACGGACACCATGGCGATTACCGCGCTGGTGCAGTGCCTGGTGAAGGCGCTCTCCGATGAGATCGACGAAGGAGCCTACCAGCACGACTGCCACCCGATGATGGTGCGGCAGAACAAGTGGCGCGCTACGCGCTTCGGGCCGCGTGCGGAGCTTGTCGAGGCGAATACGCTGAAGGTGCTGCCGGTCCCGGCGGTGCTGGAGCAACTCGTCCACCTGCTCCAACCGATCGCCAAGGACCTAGGCTGCGCCCACTACCTGGAGCACTGCCTGCAGTTGGCCGAAGGGCCGAGCCAGGCGGAACAACAGATCGAGATCCTCAAGCAGACCGGCGACGCGCACGAAGTGGTTAAGCAACTGGCGGCGAAATCGCGGATCACGCCCTACGGCGGCGAAGTCGCTACCGACTAGTTCGCGACTGGGGTCAGGCGCGTCCCCAGGTAACTCTGTCCGGTCGGCTCATCCTTCGGTTCGGCGATTAGCATGAATCGCTCGCCGTCCCAACTCCAGATCAGACCCACCATCCGCGCGTCGTCTGGTTCAACAACGGTTAATTTCCCGTCCTTCCATCGATAGACGCCGTTGAAGACGGACCCGCCGGAGGAGAATAGATATCGATCGCTCTCGAGCCGCTGCACCGTAACCGGCCGCTTGAATCCCGCTGGCAGGTGCGCTTGCCACTCTCCTTCAGGGCTCGTCGACCACCGGCGCGGATTGGAAGTCAGCACTCCGGCCAGATAGACGGCCACCAACAGCATCAGCAGCATTAGCGATCGAAGGCTGAAGCGCAGCCAGGACCGCCGTGGTTTCGCCTCGTGGGAGAATTCGCTCATTGCTCAGTGGCAAGTTGGCAGTGTCGAGCTAGCAGTGTCGAGCTGGAAGTGAAACCATCACCGTCGGAAGCACCTATTTAAAATAGTCCGGCGCGTTGCCGGGCTTCCACTTGATATTGCAGCCGATGCTCGGCGTCTGATCTTCCGCCGGGGTCTTGCCGGCCACGACGGCGTCCAGCGCGCGGCGAAGATCTTCGCCCGTGGCCGCACGCCCGGAGTCGGGCCGCGTCGAGTCGAACTGCCCGCGGTAAACCAGCTTTTGATCCTTGTCGAAGACAAAGAAATCCGGCGTACAGGCCGCGTGGTACGCCTGGGCGACCTTTTGCGTTTCGTCGTACAAGTAAGGGAAAGTGTAGCCGCGGCGCTTGGCTTCTTCGGCCATCTTTTCCGGCGAATCGTCCGGGTGGTTTGCCACGTCGTTGGAGTTGATTCCCACGACGGCAACGTCCTTGTCCTGGTAGTCCTTCGCCAACTTGGCCAGCGGATCGGCCAAGTGCTTCACGAAGGGGCAGTGGTTGCACATGAAGACCACCAGCAGGGCCGGTGCGCCCTGAAAATCGGAAAGCGACATCGTCTTTCCGGATGGATCGGGAAGTGAAAAGTCGGGGGCAGCCGTCCCCAGCGGCAGCATGGTGCTGTTGGTTGCAACCATTTCCTTGTCTCCCTTTGAGCTAGCGTGTGCGACTTTGTGCCGGTGATCGGCGGCCATTGTAGCCCGCGAACAACAAGCCGTCAGGGGGTGCGCTGCGAGCGCAGTCACGTGCCGAAGCCGTGTTGCTCCTTGTGGTACGGCCCGTCGAAGTTCTGGGCCGACTTGAACAGCTCGAAGCGGCCGTCGGTGGCGATGGTTTGCGTATCGCGGAGCAGTGCCTCCTGCTGTTCTTGCGGCATCGGCTGAAAATCGCGTGCGACCCCTACGTCCTGCCGCAGGTTCTCCATCGAAGTCATTCCGCAGACCAGCGAACTGATCGGCTGTGAAAGGGCGAAGCGACGGCACTGCTCGGCGGTCAACTCCGTGCCGTTTAGGATGGTGCCGCCCGGATGGCCGCCGCCGAGGGCCTTCATCCCCAGCACGCCGATTCCCCGCCGAGCGCACTCGGGCAACACCTGATGCTGGAAGCTGCGGTACTGCGCGTCGAGGATGTTGATCGGCATCTGAACCGTCTCCCATTCAAACGGCTTGTTGAGCATGTCCAGCAGGATGTCCGGGTGCTTGTGCCCGGTAAAGCCGATATAGCGGACCTTTCCCTGTTTGCGCGCTTCGATCGCGGCCTCGATCGCGCCGCGTTCGAAGATCCATTCCGGGTCGTTGTCGTAGTTGATTTCGTGAAACTGCCAAAGATCGATGTGGTCGGTCTGCAGGCGGCGCAGGCTATCTTCCAGGCAGCGCATCGTGTGGTCGCGATCGCGGCCGCAATTCTTGGTCATCAGGAAGACCTTTTCGCGCCGGCCGCCGCTGGCCAGCGCCTTGCCCATCACCTCTTCGCTGCCGCCATCGTGGTAATCCCAGGCGTTGTCGAAGAAGGTGACGCCCTCGTCGATGGCGGTGTGCATCAATTCAATGGCCGCGGTCTCCTCCATGGCTCCGACGTGCCACCCGCCCAGGCACAGGATCGAGACCATCTCCCCGGTGCGGCCTAGCGGCCGCTTGGGCAGACCGTCGGGGCTGTCCTGCTGGGCGGCGAGGAGCGAATTGGCCATGGCGCCCGCGGCGATGCCGGCGGTAGCACTCTTCAAGAAGTCTCGACGGTCGGATGTGCTCACAACGGGCTCCCTGGTCGGGCAGGCGTGTCAACTTAAGCGTGCCAGACAAACTTCCGGCGACTGGACAGCCATGTTGCTATTGCACGCCACGTGCCAGTGCGAGAACTTCGTCCGCTATCGCCCTGCATGATGACGGCGCCCGCGGAGTTCGTCAAATTTCACCGCGCACGCTCACGCGCGTGGGCGAAGCCCAGAGGGAGAGATTGCGCACTTCGCTTCGTGCGCCCGCTGGCACCCCGACAAGTTGTCGCGCCGGATGGAGTCAATGCGAACAACAGCGTAAGCGCGATGTTGCGCCGCGACTCAGCTAACAACGCCCGCCGAAAGTTTGTAACGACGCCAACCAAGCGCACCGGCGATCGCCATGCCGGCGGAAATGAGCATCGCCGGTCCGTTGGGCTCCGGCACTGCGTGCAGATCACCGGAGCGGAGTGCTGACACAGGTCCTGGCGGAGCAATGAGCCGCAATCGGTCCAGGAATCCGGTCGGGTTGTTCCGTGCAAAAAGCTGGTCAACCACGTCCACCAGCCGATCGCGGTTGTAGTCCCACGGATCGTCGATCAAGGCCCGATTGCCAAACCCGTGGATGTTGTTGCGGGCACCGAGTTCGTCCGCCGGGCCGACTGCTGCGTCGGACCCGCCGGAACCGTCGCCCGGTGCATTGCCGAAGTAGAACACGTCAGGCTCCGACAAGCCGGTGTTTTCGCTGGCCAGCATGGAGACTTGCAGCCAGGTATCGTACACCGCTTCGTCCGCCCAGGTCAGCAGAATTCGGTCGGCGCCGTCGACGCCGGCACCGTCGAGGACCGTCAGACTCTCCGGCGGGGCTGCATCTTCCCACGCGTCCACAAGGTTATCGTTCCCGACTTTGAAGACGAAGTCTTCCAGCGTAGGCGTACCGGCCAGCCCGCTCACGTCGATCGCCAGTCCGTTGATGCCGCGAGTGTAGTTCGTGTAGTTCGCCGACGAGGCCATCTCGCCCGGCAACAGCGCCACCTTGTCCGGGGCAATTGCCCCGTCAATAACGGTGGGCGAGGTGTCGAAAACCGAGTTTCGGTAGTAGATAAAGCGGCCTTCGATCGTCGCCGGATCGTCTACCGGGGCGGCAAACGCGTACGTGTCAACGGCCAGGCGATCGAGACTCATCGAACTGGATTCAGCGGTGAAATCGAACTGGACCGAACTCGGGTTAAAGCCGCCGATGTCGAACACGAACATATGATCGACCAGATCGCCGCCAAAACCTCCCAGCGGCACGCGAGAAAGTTCCGCATACTGCGCCGCCATAAGCGGAATGTCGTTGGAGCCGTCGTTGTAGGTAAGCTGCACCGAGTTCAGATCGAGCGGTGACCCCAGCGTGCGCACCTGCGCAACCACCCGTGTGTCCCAGTTCGCGCCGTTGTTGTGGCCCGACACATTTGCCGTGAAGTCCGTGGGAGCGGCGAAGGAGTAGATGTTCCCGCCACCACTTAGAAATGCCGTTTCTTCGTGGCCGATCAGTCGCGCGGCCTCGCCGCTGGGCGATCCGCCGGTAGGAGAGCTGCCGACGTCGGGCGCATTGCCCGGTTCGCCGTATGGCACGGTGAAGACATCCCACTCGGCGTAGACCGAATTGGCGTCTCCGCGGCTCCATTCCGCAAAGGGGGCGGTCGAACCATCCGGAATGACGAATTCCGCTCGGGCCGGGGCCGTCATTGCCAGACCGAACAGTAGCACCGCCGCCGGCGGCAAGATCTTCCAGTTGCGAAAGCTCACAGCGCACTCTCCTGCTGAAGATGGATTTACCAGAAGCCGGACCGCCACGCGGAAGTGAAGGTGGCAATAGCCGGCGCGTCACGAGACGTTCCGCGCGTCGAGCGGCGGAATCGGTCTAAGATGTCGCCCAGATGCCCGGTTGGGCCGCAGAGTGGCGAGCGTGACGTATAAAAAGGCTGGCTGCTCTCGCTGGGATCTTGTTGAGAAAGCATCTCAACAAGGCGTCATTCTAGGTTTGCGGGCCGCTGTGTCAAGCGCTTATCACGGACTGTCGTACAAGCGCTTACCGCCAGAAGAACGGCTTGCACCAAGCCGAGGCTGGCCACACCGTAAGCTTTGCGGCCAATTCGCCCCGCCGGGGCCCAGTCACGACGTGCCCGTCGCTACGCGGGAAGGCCAATCGCTACGCGGGAAGCCGATGGGCGGCCCGCATACGTTGACGGCAGGCCAGAATCGCCCTGCCGCGCTGGATGTCCAGCACGGACAGCTCGCTGCCGTCGTTCAGTTGCACGCTTTGACCGCGCTTGGGGGTGAGAACGAACAGGTTTTGCTGACCCGGCGCGAAGAGAAAGTAGCCCGATCGAGTGAAGGGAGTTCCGGCTCGCCGGCGAAGGCCAACACGGTGATTGAAGCTACCCGGCTGCATGCGGAGCCCCAGCTTCACTTCATTGGGAAGCACGTCCAGCACATGAACTTCGGTGCCGCCGTCCAATTCGAACCAGTCGGCGGTTTGGCAAGTCTTGAAATCCATGGCTACCGCCCTTTGTAGATGATCATGAAAACAGGGCCTCGCTAAGGCTGTTTCCGTGCCGAAATGAAAAGATCGGTGAAGAATTTCCGCCGCACGGGCTAAACCACCTGACTGGCCGGATTCGTCGAACCGAGACTTCCCGAGGAAGCCACATGATTGAAGTGTGGCTCCGACCGCGGAACGGCGCGGCGAGCGCGGCGATAGGTCACCCGGAAGGTGCGAATGCCCACGGTGAGCGAATCGCCGGTTTCCAGGGGCGCACTTTCGACGAGCTTGCCATTGACGTACGTTCCGTGCTCAGAACCGAGATCGCGGACCGTCAGAACATTGTCCGCATGAGCGATTTCGCAGTGCCAGGCACTCGTCCAGCGGTCTTCCAACCGCAGGTCGGCCTTGTCACCGCTGCCGATGATCAAGGGGGATCCGCTTAACGTCAATTCGACGCTGGGTGCCCAGAGGTCAATCGTGACCAACCGTACCTTCATGTGCCGACTTTCTTGCCTAGAGCCCGAGACTTGATGACCATCGAATGCCTATTCTCTGCAGTCCGCCTGCGCAGCGGAGTCCGGTCGGGGGGCGCGAATTTGCGCCCGCGGGTTCACCTGATGCCTTTCCTGACAAGTTGGTTTCTGCTTCCTCGAACCAGCCGCCGTTGGCAGTGCCAGAGTGAAGCACTGCCAACGCGGCAAATATCTACACGGCGTCCGTTTCCGCTCCTCGTGGATTGCGTCCACGGAGGCTCCGGCGCCGGCGTCCATTCGAGGGCCAGAGGCATTTCTGCCAGGTGACAAGCAATGTCGCGAAGCCGCTCCCTCATCCTGCGGGAGCCTGCGTCTCGATCGTTTCAACATTGTTGCGTGACAGTAGCAGTGACTTCAACGGGCGAAACCCACCGATTTGACGTGGGTGTTTCCCCCAGTCGGCGATCCTCGTGCCGCTAAACAGTGGCCTGCCACTGCGTTAAGATGAAGGGCCATTTTCCGGTGGTGGCCGCGGAAGGGTCGGCGACATCGCGGGGACGGGCTTTCGCTTTCGTCCCGTTCTCACGGCCGCACTGCTGCGCCACCAGCGACCGCTTGGCATTCGTTCCCTTAACCGTCGGGCGGCCCTTGATGGCGAAAAAGAAGGAACTCGCAAAGAAGAAACCGGTCGCGGGGGCGTCCGAGAAACTACAGGCTGCCTCCACCACGCAAACGCGCGTGCACCAAGGCGACCGAGCCGCACAGTTGAAGGTCACGCGCGAGGATTTGCAAAGCTCGATCGAAAGGTTGGAGACATCCAACGAGGATCTGCGGGCCTCCAATGAAGAAGTCACCTCAATGAACGAGGAACTGCAGTCGGCCACCACCGAACTGGAATCGTCGCAGCAAGAGCTGCAATCGCTCAACGAGGAGTTGCGGACGGTCAACACGCAACTGGAAGAAAAGGTCGAGTTGCTAGAGGACGCCAACAGCGACCTGTCCAACCTGCTCTCCAGCTCCGACATCGCCGTGATCTATCTCGACCCACAATTGAAGGTCCGCCGCTACACGCCCGTGGTAACGGAGGTGTTCGAATTGGCGTCGGACGACCTGGGACAACCGCTGCGTGAGATCGTCGCGCGGCTTCACGATGGGCAGCTTTTGGACGACGCGCAGCAGGTGCTGGACAAGCTGGTGCCGATTGAGCGCAAGATCGAACTCCCGGCCGAGCGCCGGAGTGCTACTGATGAGGGGCGGTCGTACTTGCGGCGCGTATCGCCCTATCGATCGAGCGAGAGCAGGATCGAAGGCGTCGTCGTCACCTACTGGGAGGTGAGCCTGCTGGAGGACGCGCGGCTGCAGTTGGAACGCCGCGAACGGCAACAGGCGGCCGTTGCGCAGTTGGGCTGCGCCGCCCTGGCCGGACTGGATCTTCAACGCTTGTTTGAAGACACGGTCGCAGTAGTGGCCGCCACATTGGACAATGAATATTGCGAGGTGCTCGAGCTGCTCCCCGGGGGCAAGGACGTGTTGCTGGTTGCGGGCGTGGGCTGGAAAGAGGGGCTGGTCGGCAGCGCTACGGTTGACACCGGTTGGAATTCGCAGGCCGGCTATATGCTGCGCAGCGCGAGCCCGGTCGTGGTCGAGGATCTTCCGACGGAAAGCCGCTTTCGGGGGCCGGCGCTTTTGACCGAACACGGTGTAGTGAGCGGGATGAGCGTGATCATCGGCGCTGCCGCGCAGCCGTGGGGAGTGCTAGGAACTCACTCCCGCCGTCGCATTCGCTTCACCGCCGACGACGTGAACTTTCTGCAGGGTGTGGCTAACGTGCTGTCTACGGCAATCACACATGCCGATACTGACCGGCGCGTGCGGGATTGGGAACAGCGGTTGCGGCTGGCGCTCGAGGCCGGCCGGATGGGAACATGGCAGTGGGATTTTGCCACCGGCGAAAACGTGTGGAGCAAACGCGAGTACCAGTTGCTGGGGCTTCCGCCCGTGGACGGCGGCACGACCGTGGACGATTTCTTCAAGCACGTTCACCCTGACGACCTGCCGGGCTTGAATCAGGCCGTCGACGGAGCCGTCCATTCCGGCGAAAGCTACGAGCACGAGTTCCGCATCCTTCGCGCAGACGGTCAATTGCGGTGGCTGGCGGGCCGGGGCAACGTTATCCGCGACGAGCACGGGAAACCGCTACGGATGATCGGCGTAAACTACGACATCACCGACCGTAAGCATATCGAACAACAACTGCAAGAATCGCTCAACCGTCTGCAAGCCGTCGTCGAAACCGCCGTCAACGGCATTATCACGGTCGACGACCGGGGTGTCATCGAGTCGGTCAATCCGGCCACCGAGCGGATCTTCGGCTATACGGCTGCCGAACTCGTCGGGCAATACGTAGATATGCTGATGCCGGATTCCCACCGCGAGCAGCACGGCGGATTCTTTGACAACTATCTGCGAACCAGTGAAAAGAGCGCCATCGGGATTGGACGCGAAGTGCCCGCCCAGCGCAAGGATGGAAGCGTGTTTCCCATTGAACTTTCCGTGGGCGAGACGTCGATTGGCAATCGGCGGGTATTCGTCGGCATCGTGCGGGACATCAGCGAGCGCAAGGCGGCCGAAGCGGCACTGACAAAGAGTGAAGAACGGTTTCGACGGTCGGTGGACGCGGCCCACGCGGTGGCATACGAGGTTTCGTTCAACGACGGGCATGTCTCCTCGGTGTACGGCATGCCGCAACTGCTGGGGGAATCGACGCCCGAGCCGATGTCGCGCTCGTGGTGGTTGGACCGGGTTCATCCCGATGATCTGCCCTCGTACCAAAGCCAGTTCGTCGCGGAGGACGCGCAGGGGTCCAGTGGGTTCGATCTGGAATACCGTGTACGACACGCCGGCGGCGACTACATCTACGTGCGGGATCTGGGCGAGCTACAGCGCGACGAACAGGGACGAGCGGCGTGGCAGTCCGGCGTGATCGTGGACATCACCGCACAAAGGACTGCCGAGGACGAGCTCCGGCAACTCAACGCCACGCTGGAGCACCGCGTCGAGGAGCGGGCCGGCGTCATCCGGCTGCTGCATGATGTGGCCTCGGCGTGCCACGAGGCCGATAGCGTTGAGGAAGCGATCGGCTTTGTGCTACGGGCATTCTCCAGGTTCAACGGCTGGTGCTTCGGCCACGCCTTCCAAAGAGCGAACG
The DNA here is from genome assembly GCA_040880125.1 of Pirellulales bacterium. Classification (GTDB taxonomy): domain Bacteria; phylum Planctomycetota; class Planctomycetia; order Pirellulales; family JBBDJB01; genus JBBDJB01. The sequence continues at coordinate 16,824 of JBBDJB010000020.1, forward strand.
ACAACCCGGACGAGCTGGTGCCCTTCATGGCGTACTACGAACAGGCGCCGGGGCGCTTCGAACGCTTTCGCGAGTTGACGCGACGGATACGCCTACGTCGAGGGCAGGGGCTGCCAGGGCGCGTGTGGGAGCAGGGTGACCCTAAAATCGTGACCGACTTATCCGCCGAGATGGTGGACCGGCGAGTCGACCTGGGCGAGGAATTGGGAGTCCGCGCCGCGGCTGCCTTTCCCGTCGTCATTCGGGGAGAAGTCGTCGCCGTGCTAGAATTCTTTTCCGATAGCCACGCAGAGTTGGATAATCGGGTAAGGGACGCCATGGCGAACGTTGGCACGCAAATTGCTTTAGTCGTGGAGCGAAGGCGGCTGAAGCGGCGCATCGCCGAGATCGCCCGCGATGAGCAGTTGCGCATCGGGCAGGACTTGCACGATACCGTGACGCAGCAGCTCACCGGCGGCACGATGGTCGCCGCCGCGCTACGCCAACAGCTTGAGAACGACCAGTCGCGGCACGCTGTGCAGGCGGCAAACCTTGTCGAGATCCTAAAAGATGCGCAACACCAGGTTCGCAACCTCATGCGTGGCCTACTGCCCGTTGAGGTTCCTCCAGAAAACCTGATCGACGAACTGGACGAGTTGGTCGAGCGAACCAGCCAGCTTCACGGAGTAGAATGTTCCTTCGAATTCGAACAGGAAATCGAGGTTCGCGACACCGTTGTAGCAACGCACCTATTTCGGATCGCCCAGGAGGCAACGCACAACGCGGTCAAACACGCTGGCGCGGGACGCATCGTCATTCAACTCCAAGAGGACGAGGCCATCCGCCTTAGTGTTCGGGACGATGGCGAGGGTATGTACGTTCAGGAAAAGTCTGGCTCCAAGCGGGGACTGCGAATTATGCAGTCCCGCGCCGAGGTGATCGGCGGAATTTTGGAAATCCAAACCGAACCGGGAGGCGGAACGTGCATCGTTTGCACGGTCCCCCGGGAGACAGGGAAACGGAAGTAAGCGGGGATCTCCACTTGGGGAACTTCGCAGAAGCTTCTGTTGTCAAACATGACCAGTGCAGTGGAAACTTCAACCAGCGCACCTTTGCAGCGCCCCGCACGGGTGTTGATCGTCGACGATCACCCGATCGTGAGGCAAGGGTACGCCCAGTTGATCGGCAATCAGCCGGATATGGAAGTCTGCGGCTTTGCGGCTACCGAGAACGAGGCGCTCTTACAAGTGAAACAGACGCCGCCCGATCTGGCGGTGATCGACATCACGCTGAAGGACAGCTACGGTATCAGCCTCATTCAGCGGATTCACACGCTGTCCTCGGACGTACGCATGCTCGTGGTCTCCGCCCATGACGAAAACCTGTTCGCCGAGCGCGTGCTGGAGGCCGGCGCATTGGGGTATATCAATAAGCAGGAGGCAACCGACCGGCTGATCCAGGGCATTCGCAGCGTGTTGAAAAACGAAATCTATGTTAGCGAGGGAATGACGCGGCGACTGATCCGCCGCCGTCTGCACGGAAAAGACAGCGAGCCGGGATCATTGCTGGAATCGCTCTCTAATCGCGAGTTCGAGGTGTTCCAACTCATCGGGCAAGGAATGGCAACGCGGCAAATCGCTTCACACATGCACCTGAGCCCCAAGACGATCGAGCGATACAAGGAAAATCTGAAAGAAAAGCTACACCTGAGCTCCGCCACGGAATTGGTCCAACGGGCAACCCGGTGGATTCTCCAGCAGGAATAGCGATGCCGACAAGCGGCGTGGAAAGTCGCCACTCGCAGGCGGAACGCCACGCTACGACAGCCTGTCGCTTGCTTCGGCAGGCGCGGCCGCGATCTTTAGCGCATCGAATAGCTCATCGGGCCGGATCGGCTTGGTGATGTAGCCGTCCATCCCAGCGGCAAGGCATCGCTCTTGAAACCCGACCAGCGCGTGGGCCGTCATGGCGACGATCGGCGTTCGTGGTCCCTCTGCCGGTTCTTGCCCGCGAATCGCCGCGGTGGCGGCCAGGCCATCCATCTCCGGCATCTCGATATCCATGAAGACCAAATCGAAACGTTCCGCCTGAATCGCTTCGACTGCCTGTCGGCCGTCATCGACCAGTTTCACGGAGTGCCCGCCTAGCCCGAGAAGTCCCGCCGCTACTTCCTGATTCACAGGGCTGTCGTCGGCAACCAGGATCCGCAAAGGCCGCTGCTGCAGGGCGAGCTGACTTGCATCGGTACTGGACGGGCTCTCGTCCTCGCCGCTCAACACACTGCGCAGCGCCGAGTGCAATTCCGTCAGCTTGGCGGGTTTGATCACGGTCTGCGCGCGGCCGAGCATGCGGGACCGTTCGGCCGCATCCACGTCGTTGGCGGAAGTCAACAACACAATCGGCAAATCGGCGCAGTCGGAGTGCGTCCGCAGCGCCTCCGCTAGTTCAAGTCCTGTCGTATCGCCGGCGACCAGGTCGATTACAGTAACCGTGGGAGTAGCTGGCTGTTCGGCCGGCCCTTCGAGCAGTGCCAGTGCTTCAGCAACATTTTCTACAGACTGAACCGCCAAGCCACAGCTCTCCAGCATTTCGGCGTACACGCGGCGATTGCTGGCGTTGCGGCTGACCAGAAGGGCGCTTCCCGGCGGCTCAATCGGCTCCACGGCCGGAGGCCCGAGACGCAGCTCATGGACCGGGAGCGACACGGTGAAGTGGAACGTTGTGCCCTGCCCCACTTCGCTCTCCAGCCAAATTTTGCCGCCCATCATCTCGACCAGTTGCGACGAGATGGTGAGGCCCAAGCCGGTGCCGCCGAAGCGGCGGGTGGTCGAGCTGTCCGTCTGGCGGAAGGCTTCGAAGACCGCGTCGATCTTGTCCGCCGGGATGCCGATGCCCGTGTCGTGCACCATGAAGTGAAGGAACGCTTGCTCCTGATCGACGCTCTCGCACAGCACCTCGACAAGCACCTCGCCTTCGGAGGTGAACTTGATTGCATTGCTTACCAGGTTGACGACCACCTGACGGACGCGGTTGGGATCGCCGAGGACCTCCTCGGGCACGTCTGGAGCCACGCGGCAGACGAGTTCCAGCCCCTTATTGGCGGCGGCCACTGCCAGCAGTCGGACAGCTTCGGCCACGACGTCGTGCAGTTGGAAAGGGATCGCTTCGAGTTCCATGCGGCCCGCCTCGATTTTCGATAGATCGAGGATATCGTTGAGCAACATCAACAGCGCGTTGCCCGAATCCTTCACGATCCGCACGTAGTTGCGCTGTTGATCGCTTAGCGGCGTGTGGAGAACCAGTTCAGTCATGCCCAACACACCGTTCATGGGCGTGCGGATCTCATGGCTCATCGTGGCCAGAAAGCGGCTCTTGGCGTGGTTTGCCGACTCGGCCGCCTGCTTGGCGGCAAGCAGTTCCTCTTCGGCCTGTCGCAGCTCGTTGGCGACGCGCTCGAGTTCGTGGTTCGAGATCGCAAGTTCCTGCGCCCGCGTCTCCGCCGCTGCGGTTCGCTCGGCGACCCGCTGTTCCAGCGAAGCGTTCAATTGCTGCAATTCGCCGAAGTTCTCCGCATTCTCCAGCGCGGCGCCGGCAATCGTGGCGATGAAGTCTCCCAGCCGTTCCTCGTCGGGGCCGAACAGCCCGCGCACGTGCTCGTGCGTCACATACAGACACGCCCCCACACGTCCGCGGACGAAGACCGGCACGCACAGCACAGAACACTCGCCCGACTCGGCGACGTCGTCGCTGAGCGTATTGGTTTCCTCTTCGACGCAGGCGATCGCGCGCCCGGCGTCCAGCGCTTGCTGAACGAGGGCTGCGTTCACCGCGACGCCTGCCTCCGCCGGAGCGACGATCGTCCGTCCGCCATCGCTGTTCTCTTCGACCTGCAACACCAGACTGCGCTCACCGCGAAGCAGGCGCAACGCGGCGTCCCGTGCAGCCTCGTGAATCGTCTCGATAGCCAGGCCGGAGGCGATCCGGCGACCGGAATCCAGTACGGTATCGAAGCGATCGGCTAGCGAAAGATTGGCAGTCTGCCGATCGGATTGATTCGCGCTGGATGCCTGTTCGCCCGACGCCTGCAGTTCGGCCAACAGTTCCTGGGAGCGGTTGTAGTTATCGTCCGCGTCGGCCCAACGCGCTTCACGGCCGACCTGACCCATCGCTTGCAGCGTTTGTGCGTATTGGTACCGCTGATGGAGCCGCTCGGACGTTCGCAGGCTAATTGCGAACTGGCGCCGGGCCCTTCGCAGCTTTCCACGCATGGCGAGTACCAGGGCGTACTCGCGCAGCGCCTGGGCCAAGTCGTTGCGGCACAGCCGGGATTGCCGAATCGCACGTCGTGCGGCACGCTCGGCGCGCTGCAGCGACTGGTGGCGTCGCAGCGGCGTGTAGTCCCGCGCCTCTTCGGCTTGCAGTCGTCGGGCCGTCGCCGCCCAGGCCAGCGCGGGCAGCGTGTAGGCGTTCTTCACGCCGGCCTCGGTCGCCGTGCGGACCCCGCGTTCGAAGACCTCGGCGGCTCCTTCCAGATCGCCGGCTCCCATCCGGCAGACTCCCTGTGCCACTGAGACTTCCGTCGTACCTTGGGCATCGGTTCGCGTGCGGGCCAGTTCCGTTTCCAAAATGCCCGGCGGAAGCTTGCCGGCGGTGGCACGAGCCCAGACGTCCAGGATAATGCCCGAGGCCTGCTCGTCGCCCAATTCCACGCCGGACTTGTAGTTCACCTGGGCCTCTTGGACCGCTCCCCGCAGGTCGCCCAGATGATAGAGCGAGGCGGCAAGCTGGTAACGGGCCATGTGAACCTGCCAATAGTCGCCCATCCGCTCCAGCAGCCGCACCGCCTCGCGGCCCTTCTCGACGCACTCGTCGAACCGCGATGCCGCATAAAGAGTCACGCTGTAGAAGACGAGCGACTGTCCTTGCCCCCAGAGATCGCCCAGCTCGCGACGAAGCTGTAGCGAGCGTTCGGAATACGCGACGGCTCGCCCAAACGCCCCGAACAACGTCATCCCGGGCGCATGTTCCGAGTACGCCTGCGCCAGTTCGCGGCTGGGCTGATAACGCTCGCCCAGATTCAGGCCGCGCAGGTGGGCCCACAGGGCGAGTATCTTGCTCCGCGAGTACCAACAGCCTTGGGCCAAGTTGCTCAACAGACGCAGCGCCAACCGCTCGGACTCGTTGGGCATTCGCCGGACGCGGTGCAGAAAAAGCTTCGGGGCCGCCGTGTGCAGGAGTTGTACGAACCCTTCCCACGCAAACGGGAGACATGCAGTCCACCGCGAACGGGGAACGAATCGCCCCAGCAGTCGCAAGGCGGCTTCGAAATCCTCGATGGCATGCTCCATGTTGCCACGCTTGAAGGCCAGTTCCCCCAGCTTGCAGCGAATCTCCGCTCGGGCCAGTGGTCCTTCGGCCAATGCCGCCGCCGACTCGAACAGCTCGCCCGCCGAATCGTACCGGCCGCGGAGCATCAGAATCTCGCCGAGCCCTTCCACGATGCGGAACCGCATTTTGTCGTCACTCGCGCCGCGCAGCGCGATTCGGTACTGCTGTTCGGCGATCTCCAGCGCATGTTGGCCCCGTGCCTGGTCGGCGGCCTTTAGTGCAAACGGCAGCGCCGCTTCGCTCTTCCCGGCTGCATCGAAGTGGTACGCCAACTCCGAGACGCTGCCGGGCGCCTGCTCAAGGAGGTACGTCGCGGCGCTTTGATGGAGCTCTTTCCGCCGCTCGTCGGAAAGCCGCTCCAGCAGCGCCGAGCGGATCTTATCGTGGATGAAGACGCAATGCGCTCCGTCGGGCCGCAGCCACACCAGCTGCCGCTGCCGCGCTTCGTCGAGGGCGACGATGGCATCGGAAGCCGCCTGCCCGGCCAGCCGCGACGCCATCTCCAGTTCGAACTCCTTGCCCAGCACGGCGCCGGTACACAGAAAGTGGATCGTCAACTCTGGCAAAAGTTCCAGCCGACAGGCGAGGAAAGAGGCCGCTCGGCTCGACGAGCTTACATCGTCCATGGCCAGAGCTTCGACCCGCCAGCCATCGGCATCCGGCACCAAGGCTCCGCTTTCGACCAGCCCACGCAACACGGCCGAGGCCATAAACGGGCTGCCTTCGGCCAGACGATTGATCACCTCGACCGCGTCGTCGGGCAGCGGACCAGCCATGGACTCAACAAGCTGCCGAACCTCGTCGTTCTCCAAGGGCGGCAGTCGCAAATGGGCGACCGGATCGGTCCTCCGCAAGAGGTTGTCGGGAGCGACTTCTTCGGAGCGAAAGGCCGCCACCAGCAGCACGTACCGGCTCGACTGCGCATTGGCCGGTCGTTCCCCGTGCCACCGCCGAATCAGCTTGTACGTCAACTCGTCGGCCCACTGGCAGTCATCCAGGATGATCAGCGCCGGATGCGCCGCGCTTCCCAGCGCATCGAGAAAGCACATCAGTGCCTGGATGGTACGGGTTTCGCCTGTTCCCTCGGGAGCGAGAAGCTGCGATTCATCCGTGCTTAAGACACTGGAAAGTGCCGGCAGCGCCGCGGCCACCGCTCCGCAATACACGCCCAGCCGCTCGCGCATCGCAGGGGCCAAATCCGGCCGCGACCGAACTGCCGCGAGGAAGGCCTCAACGATACCGTCCAGCAGCCGGAATGGCTGCTGCGCGACGTCGTTTGTGCCTTGCCCCCGCAGCACCCACAGACCACGTCGGGCTGCCCGGCGGGCAGTCTCTTCCAAGAGCCGAGTCTTGCCGCCTCCCGACTCGCCTTCTAGCAACACCAAACGGCCGTCGCCCAGGCTGACACGACCTATTTGCTCGTCAAGCGTGCCGACTTGTTGGCTGCGGGCCACAAACGACGGCTCGGTCAACGTGCACCGTTTGTCGCTGGCCCCGATCACCACCGCAGGGTCATCATCTCCCGCGGCAAGCTTTTCAGCGATAGCCCGTAAATCGGCCAGCGCTGCCTCCGGTGACTGATAGCGGTCGCGAGGATCCTTGCGGAGTAACCGGTTGATCAGTTCTTCAAGCGCTCGTGGTACCGATGTCCCCGCCGTACGCAGCGCAGGCACCGGACTGGTCATGTGCTCGAACAGAATCGTGCCGACATGGTCACCGGAAAAGGGCGGGCGTCCGGTCAGGCAGTGAAACAGCAACACCCCGACAGAGTACAGATCCGACGCCCCCGTCACATCGTGGTCGATGGAACCCGCCTGTTCGGGAGATGCGTACAACGCGAACTCCAGCGGGTGCTCTCGCAGTGGCGCGTCGGGCTGAATGGCTTGCGTCGGTCCGAAGTCGACCAGTGTCGCCCGGGTCGGATTCTGAATGTTGTCGAGAATGACGTTCGACGGCCGGATGCTGCGGTGCAGGATCTGATGGCTATGGAGATCGCACAGCGCGGACAACAGTCCTGCCCCGACGGTCAGGGTATCCGTCAGGCTCAACGCGCCGTTGCGAAACCGCTCCCGAAGAGATACGCCATCGACGAAACTCGACACAAGCCAGAAGTGATCGTCTTCGCGGCCCGCATGGATAACATGACCAAACCAGGAGCTTTCCACGCGCGTCAGCCGGGTCGACTCGTATTCGAGCCGCATCAGCGCGCCGGGGGAAAACCTGCCGGCAGGAATGACCTTGATCACGACGTCTTGACCGGTTTCGATGTCCGTGCCGAAGAACGTTTGCGCACCTCGCGTCTGCCCGAGCAGCCGCTGCAATCGAAAGCGGCCACGAACAACCTTTCCCAGAAAGCTGTCCGATGCGGTGATGGCGGGATCGTCGTTCATGATGACACTTGATAACACGGGCAACGATGACCGAGGCTCGCCTCCAACTGCAAAGCTTTCGCCGGCAAGATCGCTCGTGGTCGATGGCGCGTCGGCACCAGCGACGTACTGGTAGGGTTTCAGGCGGGTGGTGATGGCGCGCGCCTCCTCGACATCGCCCTTCGGCAGCGGTTGGTGTTCGACTTGGAACGTCTGCGCAAAGCTAGTCTAGCACTCTGCACAAGTGCCATTTTTTGTGCTTTAGCGATTGATCTGAGTGTGACGATTACAGCACCGAGTTGCCGGATAATTGCCGGAAACACGGCACCTTTCTATTGAAGCGCTATCGAAATGCTGGACAATCGAGACTGCGGGGATACCCTGGGGAATGTCCCCACACCGGGTGTCGCCCATCGTGGTCACCAGCACGTTGGCGGCTTAGGCCGCAGGGAAAGCCGAAAGGGTGTCATGAAGAAGTTGCGATTCGACCGTGGGATGCCTGTCCCCCTCTTCGAGATCTCGTGGGAGCAAGACCAAATCTTCCGCATGGATCCCTATGTCGTGACGTCCTTGCTCCGAGAACAGGTGCCGGTGCTGGACTTCGTGCAGTGGAATATCACCACCATCGAGCCGGGCGTCACCGAATCGGTCGTGCCGCTAAACCCGCAATCGACTAACCAACACTTTACGCATCAGGCGGCGCTCTTCCTTCTCGCTGCGGACTACACCGGCGGAACGGCACTGGCCTCGCTAATGCACGGTTGGCCGGTAGTCGGAGTGCATCCGGTCAAGTCGCCACAGTCGGTTTCGATGTGGCTCCTCAAGGCCGACATTCGCTACTCGCGTCCCAGCGTCAGCGATTTGACCGTCTCCGCCCGCATCGACCTCGCTCGGCACGCGCGCATTCAAAAGCGGTTTCTCGAAGGCAAGGCGGTCATCGAGTCGATCGACATTGAGTTCCGCAATGATGACGTGCCAGTCGCCGAAGCGACGCTGACCTATTTCGCACGGCAATCGGATCGCTTGCGGTGCGAAGGGATCTCCAACCAAAGGGTCAACACGCTCTACGAGTTGAAGTTAACTTCGTCGGCGGAAATGATCGCCGGCGTCCGTGCCCGGGAGCACGGCCGCAGAGTGAACGATCCTTACGCCGCCGACATGGCGGGGCAACACGGCATCGCGCTGGCGACACGGTTCTGCGAGCGTTCGCCGCAGCTCGGTGGCATGGTCGCCGCGCGCACCTGGCACCTCGATCGTGCGATGATGCAGTTTATCGAGGCCGGCGGCCGAGACATCGTTATCGTCGGCGTAGGCTGGGATATGCGGCCGTTTCGCTTGAATCTGCCCCCGGGCGTGCGCATCTATGAACTCGATTTTCCCACCACGCTGGCCGAACGGCGGCGGCGGCTGGCGGCGCTCGGAATCGACAATCCGCTCGGCGTAACCCGTATCGACGTGCCGATCGACGTGCGGACCATGCCGCTGGCTCCCGTGCTGCAGGAGCACATTGACGGCGATGTGCCGGTCTTCATCGCCTGGGAAGGGATGAGCATGTACTTCAACGAAGCGGAAGTACTGCGGATTCTCGACGGCATTGCTCCGCTGATGCGGCACCGCGACAGCTTGCTGTGGGTCGACGTGGTGGACCGCGAAGCCGTGGAATCGCCCGAGCGGTTTCCCGACTCGGTGCAGAAGTTCATGCGCGGCATGCAGATCCTTGGCGAGCCGTTCACATTCGGCACGGAATCGCCCGCGGCGCTGCTCCAGTCCGCCGGCTTTGACTGCTTGGAGGTCGTGCCTTCGGACGTGTGCATCACCGAGAACGACGACCCGGTGTATGCGATCTACCGCTTCTGTCTGGCGTCGCTGCAAGTGAGCCGCGTCGGCAGCCAGCCGAAGACGTTTCGCCCAACCAGGCTGGACGGCAAGACGTCGACGCCTCCTGCGGCGCATTCGGCACCTGGCGCGCAGTTGCCCGACGTAGTCGGCGATCCGTTAGACGGACGAAAGCACGCGAAGTAATTCAGTGCGGCTACACTTCAGCCGGGATTACATCGGCTTTCACGTCATCCGGCGACGATCGCTTGTCGCCCTCAATACTGCCGCATCAAGCCGAGGCCGATGGCGTGCGTCTCCGCGCGGTGCCGGGCGTCGTCGAAATCGCCTCCCAGAAAGTCGCTCGTCTCCACCGTGACAGTCGGGCCGAACGTGTACATATACGCCGCGTCCACGTTCCAGCCCCGCCACATCCAGCCGTAGCCGAGCGAGAACGCGTGCTCCAGCGCCGCGGGAATGAACGGGGTGATCGTGTCGTTCGGAATGGGTACGCGGTGGTAGACGTAGCCGAAGCGCATCGTCTGATCGCAGGCGAGCAATTGCTCGTAGCCGACGCGGATCGACACCGTATCGCGCCAGTCGAGTGGAAACTGCTCGTATGCCTCCGGAAAGAGCCCGTTGCTGGGCGAGTTCAAGTGCAAGCCGAAGTCGTCGAATGCGCTGGACCAGTCGAACCAGATGATGTCCGTCGAAAGGATGCGGTGCGGGCAAAGCTCGTGGCGAACGCCCAGCCCGACCGACCGCGGCCACGTGATATCGAGCTGCGTGTCGTACGTGCTTTCTCCGAACGGCGTCGTTACGTGAGTGGTTCCCTCGGCCTCGAACCGGGACTCGCTCTGATACGCCAAGCCGACGGTCGTGCTCTCGGTTAATTGGTACATCATGCCGACCGACCAGCACAGGGCAGCGCCATCGACGTCCAAATTCATCAGTGTCGGCGTGCCGGGCAGTGTCGGCCCTTGCAGTGTGTAGGGCCCTTCCAGGTCGGCCACCGTAATGCCCAGGCCCAAGGTGCCGCCGATGGAGAGCCGATCGTTGACGCGGTACGAGACGCCCGGCAACAGCTTGGCGAGCGTGCCGAACGACTTGTACTGGCGCGTACCGGAAAACGGCGCCGGCCCTTCGAGGTTGTAGATCGCACCGAAGCCCGCGGGTGCAAACGCCCCCAACCCAAACGACCAGGAGCTGTCGTACGGGCTTCGCACGATGGAGAACTCCGGCAGTCCGTACAGCGTGTGCTGTGCGGTGGCGTCGTTCTGGGCATCGGCGTAACGGAAGTCGGTCAGCAGCAGCGTCGCGCCGAGCTCGAAAGTCGTCTCGGTCGGTAACTGGCTCATCGCGGCCGGATTGTCGTACAGCACCGCGGCGTTATCGAAGTGCCCGATATTGGCACCGCCTCGGCCGATGGTGCGCGCCGAAACGCCGTTGAGGATGATGCCGTCGCCCAGTGCCGCCCGGCCTAGAAGAAGCCAGACGCCTGCCCAGGCCACCAACTGCGATCCTTGCCGCATGGTGAGAATCCTTTCCACCTCAGCCCTAGGGACGATTGCCGTCGCTAACGAGTCGTATTTACTGCGATCGGCTTGCCGACAGAATTGTCGTGAACGCAACCTGCGATTGCGCGCTGCTCATGGTGACGAAAGCGCCGGTGGTAGCGATTAGTTAAGCGGGGCAAAATGGTGCCCGCTGCTGACTTGATCTGACGGTCCGGCATCCCGTGGCGATCCCGGGGCGGGCTGTCAGACAAGAGCCGGTTCGGTCGGCAGTGTCGGCAACTCGACCCCCGGCACCGCATCGCCGGCACTCAGCTTGCGCGCGATGTCGATGACCTCATCCTCCCGGCGCAGGAAGGCCTCCACCACATCCGGGTCGAACTGCGTGCCGGTGCCTTCCAGGATGATGCGTCGCGCCGTCTCGTGGCTGTACTTCGGCTTGTACACCCGCTGCGAAGTCAGCGCGTCGTACACGTCCGGCAGCGCGGTGAGCCTGCCGCACAGCGGGATCTCCCGCCCGCGAAGCCCATAGGGATAGCCCGTGCCGTCGAATCGCTCGTGGTGCGAAATGGCGATGTCCCGAGCCATGGTCAAGAACCGCGCTTCGGGATGCGCCCGAGTGGCGGCCGCCAGCGTTTCGCCTCCGATCGTGGTGTGCTGCTTCATGATGTCGAACTCTTCCGGCGTCAGCTTGCCGGGCTTGAGCAGCACGCGGTCGGGAATGCCGATCTTGCCGATATCGTGCAGCGGCGTGGTCAGGTACAAGAGCTGGACGTATTCGCCGTCGATCTCATCTCGGTACTCGCCCCACTCGGAAAGCTCCTCGGCAAGAATCCGGCAGTACTCCCGCATACGCTCCAGGTGCATGCCTGTTTCGATGTCGCGCGATTCGGTCAGCTTGGCCAGCGTGAAGAGCATCACGTCGCGGCTCTCCAGCGCGAGGATCCGCTCGCCCGTGCGCAGCCGCACGCGCAGCTCGTCCGGGTGGTACGGCTTGGATAAGAAGTCGTCCGCCCCGGCCCGCAGCCCCTCGACAACGTGATCCAGGCCCTCGTACGAAGTAACCAGCACGAAGTAGATATAGCTGCTCCAATTGCGGGCCCGCACCTGCCGGCAGAGCTCCGCGCCGCTCATCTCCGGCATCTCCCAATCGGAGACCACCATCCGGTAGCGGCCGGTGCGGATCAATTCGAACGCCTCGCGTCCGTTGACGGCCACGGTGACGTCATACCCGAAACAGCGGAGCGAGTTCGCCACGATTTCCGCCGAGACACAATCGTCTTCAACCACTAAGACTCGCACGGATAATCCCCATTGCTCGTGGACCGATGACGTTCTATCTCTGGCGGGGACACAGCGGGCTTTCCCCGCCGTGCCAAGAGTTGCGAAATACGAACGCGATAGAAGGATCTGCGAAGTTGCACCAGATTCTCACTCAACCGGACGCGGCTCCCGCGGCAATGTCCAGCGGAGCCAGCGCCTCTTTGAAGCGCAGCCACTCGCTGCGAAGTTCGTGGAATTGTGCTGCAATTTCCGGCAGCGGCAGTTCCCGGGCGGCCTGTTCCAGCCGCGAGGCTTTCGTTTTCAGCCCCAAAGCCGCGGCATTCGCGCAAGCGCCCTTGAGCCGATGTGCGACGCGGGCGACCGTTTCCGCGTCGTCGATGTCCAGCGCTCGCTGGAGTTCGGCAACGTCGGCCGCGCAGCGGTCTTGAAACATCGCCAGGATCCGTCCAGCAAACTCGACGTTGCCCAGGCAGCGCGTCAACAGTTCATTGACGTCGATCACGCCAGCCAGGGCATCTGTTGGTTCCGGCAACATTGCGGCGTACCTCCTTATCAGCGGTATCCGGTATCCGTTCCGCGCGGCAGTGCACGGCCGTTGGTCTTCGATGACTATTGAGATTTTCAAAAAGGCGACGAGGCTTGGGGGGGCAAATCGCCACCCGCGCGTCTTTCTATTGGGACCGTAGCTCACGCACGCGCATCGGTCAAAACGCATCCGGCGGCGCGACCGGTACGACTGGTGCAATCGCCAGAATCGATCGCTTATCCGGTGGCACAGCCTGCCGGCGGGCTATTGCGTAGCACGCATCGCCGCGGCAGTCCGTCGGTTCAGCGCATCGCTTCCGATTTCCCATCCGACGCGCACGCCTCATAAGGGTGACGTGATCGGTTCGGCCCCGAACTCTGGCGGCCGGTTTTTGACCGCCCCTTTGACGGGGAACCCGTTTACCATCAAAAAAAGGCGGGGCGAAAGGCCGCGCCACCGCGGTGCGGCGCTGTTTTTGACGGTGTTTGTTGACCTCCCCGGTTTTGAGCTGTGTTCAAAAACTCCTGTGGCGTTACGGATGGCGTAATCTGCCGGGTAGGGTAAGTGCCCATATTTAGTTCAATTACACTAGTTCGTTTTTGCGGGCTGTTTGCAGGCACGGAAAGCAGAATACTCGGCATTTTGATACGACACGCTTGGAATTGAAGTCTGTTTTTCATACACAATTGTACAGCACAGAACACGTAAAATCAAGACTTGTTGGAAAAAAACTGTGGAGATTTCACGATAGGGTCTCTTTGCGGACCAAGCAGGAGACGGAGCATGGTTTTCCTCGCCCCCTTTTCCTCGCCCTTTTTCCTCGCCGACACCGGACGCTGGGCAGCTAGAATGTTTGCCAGCTTTTCAAGAAAGGGGGCAATATCATGGGACGTAGGCGCAACAAATTCGGCTTCTCATGGTCGTGGAAGCGCGCCAGCGGCTTATCAGCAGCTAAGGGGCGGTTGTCACGTCAGATCGGAATCCCGCTGTCACGGTCCGGGCGGCAGCGAAAGCTCGGCCGCATGGCCGGTTGCTGCATCCCGCTCATAGTGCTGGGTGGGGGCGGGGCGGCGCTGACTTGGCTTATCGCTTATTGAATGCTGACGCTAACAAGCCCGTCGGCACCGCTACGATTCCAAGCCCCAGGATTAGCACAACCGACGTGAATATCCTTCCTCCCACCGTCACCGGGTAAACGTCGCCGTATCCCACCGTGGTCAACGTCACAATTGACCACCATAGCGACTGAGGCACCGAACCGAATTGTTCCGGCTGGGCATCGCTCTCGAAATAGTAGATTCCAACAGCAGTGAGGTATAACAGCATCGCCGCAACAATCAGGAACAGAATTAGTTCCTGTTTCACATCTCTGAACGCAGCCTTGAACCGATCCATCGCATCCGTATACCGCACAACCTTGAACACTCGAAACACGCGGATCAATCGTAGCACCCGTGCTGAGCGAAGATCGACGCCGGTTGCAATGTAGAATGGCACGATTGCCGCCAGATCGACCAGCCCGTAGAAACTGAAGATGAATCGCAACCGGTTGTCAGCAACCAGTAAGCGAAGCACGTACTCGGCAGTGAAGATTGCCACCGTGACAACCTCCACCACGTAGAGCCAGTAACGCGCCGCCTGAGATAGGTTCGGGAGCGTTTCGATGGTGAAGCTAACCAGCGACACAACGATCAGCGCTTGAATCGACAGGTCGAACGCACGGCCCGCCCTTGTGTCGCTCCGCTCTATGGTCTGCTTTAAGCCCATGCCGCCGTCCCGGAAGTGGTACAAATACCTTGACAGGCATCTAGTGTAACCACCGGGCCGCGCCGATTGAATCGGGCGCAATTGCCGGTTGGCGCAATTGCCGGTTGGCGCGGAAAAGGGGGCGAGGAAAAGTAGAACGCCACCTATTCCTCATCAGCCACGCCAGTCGATCCATCGGCATATACCCTGCCGTACACGTTTTCGATGAATTCCTCGTCCTCGTCGGACATCTCCAGACTCAGCCGGTACTCCAGCGCGTCAGCGTCCGCGACGTACTCGACCTCGCCGTGGTGATCGTGAACAAGCTGCAAAATGGCCTCGACGTCCGCGCGAAAGAATTCCTTCCGAGGATTCGTTTTGTTTAGCCGAGATTTATGAAGCGCCCGGTGCAGCTCGTTCTCCAGCGTCGGCGCGTCGTCCGAGGAGATCATCATGTGCACGTCGAACGGAAACGGTACCGAGGCATCTCCGAGTTCTTTGATGCGGACGAGCGGCTCAAGGCGACGCGTCATTCCTATCTTAAAGACGTCGTCCCCAAACGATCCAATATTCGAGATAACATAGACGTACCCGGCCTTGGTGAGTTGTGCCTGAGAGATGGCGCGCTGCGTCTGCACTTCTGCCTCGGACAAGCGTCTTTCGAGTTCCTGAATCTCGGCGCTGTGTTTGTCCGTAGCGTCGCGAAGTGCCATTTCCAGTGCAGCGCGGATCGCCTCACGCTGCGTTTCCAGGTGCGTGATCTCTCTTTCGCGCTCTCGTTCAAGCTTTTGTTCTTCACGAATCTGTGCGCGAATGCGAGCTTGCTCTTCACGCTCGAAAGCGGCGCGAACGACTCGTTCATACTCCTTCCGTAGCTCTGCAATAACCTGTTCCTCTTCGGACGCGGGAACATTAAGCCCCATGCCACGGCACTGCGCGATCACTTTTTCTAGCCGCTGCTTCGCATTCGCGAAGTTATTGGGAGTCAATGATGAGCCGATCCACTTGACGTTGTCCTTGAGGTAGGCGGTTCCCACGTCCTGTACCTTCTTATCGACAGCCGTCTGTGACTCCCTATTCCTGGCTCCGTCAAGCCGGAGTTTGCGGACATGGATGTCCAGGCTTCGCAGATCGCGCTTGATAATCGCGTTTTCATCCTGCAATTCCTGGTAAGAGACGGCTCGCTTGTTAAATTGTTCCCTCGCACTCTCGAATTCCTTGTGCTGCCCGTCTAGAGCTTTCTGCTTTTCTAATATCGATAGCAGCATCTTGTCGCGTTGTTGAGCCTGCTCCTCCTGCATTCGACTCATTGACTCGATCTTTTCACGTTCAAACTCCTCCTGCTGTTCGTCGAGCGATTTCCGATTTTCAATTATCGACAGCAGCGCCCTGTCGTTCTGTTGAGCCTGCTCATCCTGGCTCCGACGCAGTGACTCGATGTGCTTGCGCTTGGCCTCTAGCGCCAGAAACGCGCAGAACGCACCGAACATCATGGACAGAAGCGCGACGATCACGTAGTCCATCTTTCACTCTCCGCATGGCTAATTGGACTTCAGCAGGACGAACGAGACCGCATTCTTGCATTTTGGACAGGATTGCATTTCCAGGAACTTGTACTTGGCTGCCTTCGCCCTCGCGCCGCACGCAGGGCACTTCGCAAGCGCGACATCCTCGGTGTTTGTCGAAAAGCGCAAGTAGACTTCACCGTCATCTTCCATCCGCTGGATCACGCCCAGTGCCTCCCACGCTTCGAGGATCCATGCTCGCAGTGGAGCTAGTTGCTTTCGCTTCGGCGGCTTACACGCAAGCTGAACTCGCCCATCTCGCTCGATGTCCGACCAAAGCTGCCAGGCAAGATTCACGATGGACCGGGACTCCGTGATCTTCTCGGATAGTTGATGAGCCGTGTTCCGCTCGATCTGCCGTTGGCCTTTCAGGAGAACCTCTAGCTCGTCGAGCGCGCTTACGTCGAATACAACAGGGCACAAAGCTACCGCCAGATCGATCGTCTCGACGGAAGCAAACTCCCTGTTTTCATACTTGCGCTCGTAGCGCATCATGCCGTCAATGTGCTTCCAAGACGCCTTTGCATATGTGAGTGTTTCAAGATACTCACGGTCGGCGTGGGCTTTGCTTGCCTTGGCGGCGAGCATTCGGTATTCGGAAGCATGGAATTCCATTTCTGCACGCTTCATGGCCATGGAATTTGCCTGCGGGTGGTGCGCTTGCGACGGCTTCAGATGAGTTGATTGAACTGAACTCGTGGCCTGGAATCGCAAAGCAATTCCAGGCAGAGCTTATGCAGCGCCGCTTCCAGCTCCGGGACGTGGGACGCTATTCTAACAAGCGAGCGTGCGCCGTTCCAGAAAAACCACGTAAAGAGCGAGTACGTGGGTGGCTCCGCACAACAGGCGCGGCTTGGGTGATCAAGCAGGTGCCCCTGGAATGCGCGCGCACACCGCAAAACGCTAAGTGCGAGAAAGGTCCGCCTGAACGGCTGGCGGCAAACGGCACTGCTGGACAAGCCAGCAGTGGCACCCGACTACGCCACGTCTTGCATTTTATTGGCATAGTCGCGGCCGGAGGTCGGCGGAGGAAGTGGCTTGCTGTCCTGGTGGTACAGCTCAATGACCTCGTCGACGATCTCGCAAAGCTCCTGGAATACTCGCTGTTCGTCGTCCCCGTGGCAGCCGCCCAGCACGAGGCCCGGCGAACTGCCGACGTAGCACTGATCCTCCTCGGACCATTCCACAATTTTCACGTAGCGAGCGCTTTCTTTCATTGTTTTGACTCCTCGATCGCACGCTGAACCGCACGCTCCTGATAATGCTTTGCGGTGTCGCCGTCGTCGCCGGAAATGGTAACTGGCCGCGAGATTTTCGGGTGTACGAAATTGCGGTGACTTCCCTTTCCACCTCGATTGATAAACCCTGCCCTCTCCAGATCCCGGACAAGCTCACGGATTCTCCTTGCCATAGCCAATCCGTATCAAACCACGGTTCCAGAGAAGTAGCATCCTCAGAAGGCATTTTACCACAAACGTGTCTGCCGACGCGTCGTTCGCCATTCATCGCGAGGGCTCCCACCGAAGCTATTAGCAAAGCGGGTAGCACCGGTTGGGACAACCGGTGCTACCCGCTTTGGGGACCCCTTGATAGCCGCGATTCCAAGATTTCTCCGGGCGGCCTGTAACAGATGCCCATC
>JBBDJB010000021.1:0-143155 GCA_040880125.1 Pirellulales bacterium
TGCGGATGAGAGGACTCGAACCTCCACGGGATTAACTCCCACTAGGCCCTCAACCTAGCGCGTCTGCCAATTCCGCCACATCCGCATGTGAAAAGAAGACGGCTACCGACGCCGGGCCGATGAGGCAAACCTCGCCGTCACATCGACCACCGTTCGACGGGTGCAAAGCCCCGCGTGACAGCCCGAACCGCTGCCTGCCGCCGCAACTGAGTCATTGGCGTAATTGAGTCTATAGCTTCCCCCTGGGGCGTCAACCCGGCCGGCCCAGTTCAGGCCTCGCACGTCGCGAAAGGTCGCCCGTCGCGGCACGCGACGGACCGGGGACGCAGCGGTCGCGGCATCGTTTCACGCCGATTGTTCGAGCCACTGCGTATAATCGGCGCACCTCTTTTTTGCGTTGTCAGGCTGGTATCCGTCGCGTTGCGCACCCCCTGAAAGCACTTGTAGCGGTAACGCGGGCGGACCCCCGAAAAAGGTCTCGCAAGATTTTTGACCGAGGGCGAATCGTGGCCTATATTCAACTTCGGCAGAGAAACTAGACCCGCTTCTCGGCCAGTGTCCACGGATCTCCCCTCCAGTGCGGCGTGTGAGACTAGCGAGTCGCTTGGAGCTGCAAAGCTCCATTCGCCGGGATGCACGACTTACGTGTCAGCGCGATGTCGATCACGGCGCGCCAGCCATCCTCAGACGGATTGAGCGAATGCATATCAGGGTCTCGCCTTCCCGGGCACTCCTCGTCTTTCTCTCCCTCTCGCTGGTGTGGTTTCCCAGCGTTTCCGCCGGGCAGGTGCAGATTGCTCCGGAAGCAATTGCCGATCCGGTCAGCGAGGTCATCGCGCAAGGTCGGCAACTCGAAACCCAACGGCGGTGGAGCGATGCCCTTTCGCACTACGAAGAGGCGCTGCGCGAACATCCCGGCCACCAGCTTCTCACGGATCGGCTCGACCTGGCGCAGATCCACTACAGCCTTTCGCGTCGCTATGACGACGCGAGCTTTAAGGAATCGCTCCGCACGATCGACGGTAGCCGGGCGCTGGATCTCTATAATGAAGTGCTGCTGAAGATCAACACACACTACGTACACAGTCCGGAGTGGCGCAGAATGGTGATGCGGGGAACGCGGGCGCTGGACGTGGCGATCGGCGAGGAGGCATTCGTCGCCATGAACCTGCCCGGCAGGCCCCAGGCAGCCATCGAGCGTTTCCGTAGCGAGCTGTACGACTTCGTCTCCCAGCGGGCCGTGCGAACCCGGCACGACGCGGCACAGGTCGTGGCCTCGGTGGCCAGCCTGGCCGAGCAGCGACTGGGCTTGCCGACCAGTGCGACCGTGCTCGAATACACGGTGGGTGCGGCCGGCGGGCTCGATACCTATTCCGCCTACCTGACAGGCGGCCAGTTGCGGGACGTCTTCGCGCAGATCGAAGGCAATTTCGTCGGGCTGGGCATCGAATTGAAAGCCGATAGCGGCTCGCTATTGATCGTAAATGTCATTCCCGGCAGTCCGGCCGAACGGGCCGGAATCCTCGCCGACGATCGAATCGTTGCCGTCGGCGGCACTTCCACCTCCGAAATGTCCAGCGATCAGGCGGCCAACCTGCTACAGGGCGAAGTCGGCTCCTACGCCCACGTGACCGTGCAGACCGAGGGCCAGTTACCTCGGGAACTTCAAGTGCGCCGCGAGCAGATCGAGGTCCCCAGCATTGAGGATGCCCGGATTATCGACCGCGACTTCGGCGTGGCCTACGTGCGGCTGCCGTCTTTTCAGAAGACGACCAATCGCGACCTGGACGCTGCACTGTGGCAATTGCACCGCGAGGGCATGAAAAGCCTGATTGTGGACCTGCGTGGCAACCCGGGCGGATTGCTTACCGCGGCCGTCGAAGTGGCGGACAAGTTCATCGCCCAGGGCGGGATCGTCTCCACCCGCGGTCGCAGCCCGCAGGAGGACTACAACTACACGGCCCATCAGTCCGGAACATGGCGGGTGCCGCTGGTCGTGCTGATCGACGGCGACAGCGCCAGCGCCAGCGAGATCTTCGCCGGTGCCATGCGCGATCATCGCCGCGGAACGATCGTCGGCGACCGTTCCTATGGGAAGGGTTCCGTACAGGGGATATTCCCCCTGGGCGTGGCGGGGGCCGGAATTCGCTTGACCACCGCCAAGTTCTACTCGCCCAGCGGCCGCCCGATCAGCGACGTCGGCGTCGCTCCGAACGTGGTGGTGCGGCGTGTGGCGAAGATCGGCGACGGAAACGATCAACCGCTCGACGAGGCCGACGACGCCGTGCTCGATGCCGGCGTGCAGGCGGCGCGGCAGCAGTTGGCCTCGCGGTAGTGTCACGGCGCCGCTTCACGCAATCCGCTGAGGCCGGAAGACCGTGATCGGCGAGCCGGGGCAGAGTATGGCGCTGACCGGCGAGTGCTGGAGGTACTCCCCCAAACGGGCACCGTAGATCGCAGTCGCATCGCAGTCCCAGTGGACGTCGCTCCCCGGAGCCACGCGCCACGGCTCACGAGCGATGCGGTATTCCAAACATCCGCCGTCACGCGTGCGGCTGTAGCCCCAGTGATGGTCGACAATAAACTCGCTCAGCGATCCGGCCGCGGGAAGTGTCGCCGGCCGTACCGGACGCGCCGCGACGCGATTCCACCTCGAGCGATGCCGCCACGCGTACTCGAGATGGCCGCCGATCGCTCGTTCCCCATCGGGCAGCTCGATACGGCTGCGCATCGGCATCACCACGTACTCTTCGTGGTACAACGACCGGGCGATGGCGGCCACTGGCCAGTGCGGGGCGATCTCCTTGATGAACACCACACCTCGACGCACGTCGCCGCCGGTCCGCCGCGTGACATAAAACCGCAGATTCACTTCCGGAAAGCTGCCGTAGTGCGGAATGGCCAGCCCCCACAGCCGCGCATCGAGGAAGGAAAAACCCACGATGCTCATCAAGGCGTGGCCGCGATACACGTCCAGCGAGACTTGCGGCGGAGTGTACGGCGCCAGTACGGCCGGATCGACTTTGAAGTTTAGCAGCACCAAGTTGCGCCACTGAGCCGTCAAGAAAGCCCGTGCATGGGGCAACCCTGCCGCACGCGACTTGATTCTCATAAATGCCACCTCCGCCGCACTAACCGCACGTCGGTCGGTAGCGCAACGGGTAATTCATACGGTCCGCTGGCCCGACCGATTTCCACGCGATTCAATGGGAAACGTGCAGGGGAGTGACCTCGCAGCATCAATGGGGCGACAAAGAGCTCCTCCAGCCAGGCAGATGGACCTCCGCGGACCCTGCTCGGCCAGAGACCGCCGGTATCAAAAGGCGAATGCACAGACAGGAAGATCTGTGCCACGACACACGCTTCACCTCGTGCCGCTGGGCACTTAGAGCGGTGCCTGGGGCAGGTTGCGAGGATACGGCGGATTCTCTTGCGGGGGCGCCCGGCGGCCGGTCTCCGTGCTCCACATCCGTCGCTCGCGCTCACTGGCGTAGTAGCGCAGCCAGATCTCCGGATCGTCGCTGATGTTCGCGCAATCCCAGTGCAGATAGTTCGATGACCGGGCGATCTTCTTCTCGTACGACGGCAAAATATCGCGGTAGATCAGTCGATAGAGCTGTGCATCGGAGAGGTGGTCGGTGAACTCCAGCACGATCTTGGCGTCGAACAGCCGGCCGATCGTCTCCCACAGCAGGTCGTGCAGCCGCTGCTGATCGATCGAGTCCGGCTCGGGCAGCTTCAACTCCGGCTGAAACCACTGGCTGATCGGCAGCGTGGGAGCGCGTTCCCATTCCAGCATCGATTCGAGAAATGCGTTCTCGTCCGGAGTCGGCATCAGCTCAATGTTGACCCGCCCGATCGACTCGTCGTAGAGCGGTTCCAACTCGTCGCGCAACTGGGCGTTGCGCAACAGGTGCTCGACTTCTTCAGACCTTGGTGGCTCCGACCTGGCCATGGACGAGAAACCTCGCGTCGTTCGCTGCAAAAGTACAAGATGCTTGCCCTAGAACTTTGACTCTAACAACAATCGCGGCGCGTTCAAGAGTTTGGAAGGTCTCTTTGAAGCGAGTTGCAGAATGCCCCTAAACACGACCGCTAAGATTGGAATCGGCAGGCCGTAATAACCTACGTAACTGGTAAACTCGCCTCACGACGACCTCGCCGGGCGCAACGCTCCGGCGGCAGATTTTCGGCCACGCGAGCACCCTTGATGGAAAGGCGGTTATTGATCCTGCCGGGCCGGCGCAGTACCGTCTATAGCTGCCAAAAGCCGGTGCGATGCGAGTTTGGGAGCGGGCAGGTCGGGTTATAAGGGTCGCCAGAGATGACCATGAAAACGCCGCCGCGGCGTCTGCAAGTCCTTGACCGGACGATCTCCATTGCCCACCTGGCACGGCGGTGGAGTACCTCGCCGAAGGCCGTTCGGCGGTTGTTACGGCAGGGAGTGCTGGGCTTCGAGCAGATCGATGGCAGCTTGCGAGTACCGCTGGACGAGGTGAAGCGGCTCGAGCGGCAGCGTGTCTTACCGGAGGGATAAGCTGAGGAAGTAGGATCGGCGACTTCGCAGCCTGTTGAAAAACGCCGTCGTGACGTTTTTCAACCTCGCCAAGCTCGGAGCAAAGCTCCTCACGGCTCGCAAAATAACGACTAGCGTCGTCATTTTGGCATCACCTCCATGTGATGCAGCAGCCTGCCCTCAAAAATCAACACGCTGTTAGGCCCAATCGAGCCCCGTGGCGTCCTTAACCCGGTGCTCGAATTCTCCCAACAGTCCGCCCACCACGTCCCAGCCGTCCGCGCGGCGGATTTCGATATCGCCCTGCTGATTGACGCGGACGATCGTGTCATCGCCGACGCCGGCCTCCTTGAGATCGTCGACGTGCAGCTCGTCGTCTTTAACGACTCGCGACAGCGTCTTGCCAGACATCTCGATAAAAAGGCTGCGCGTCACGGCCGAAACCCTCTCGCGGTGCGATGATAATCACCCATTATGGCAACAAGGTTCACCGGACGCCAGCAAGATGCGCGGCGCAAGCAAGGCGGCTTCTCGCCGCTATGCTGACAGCTTCCAGTCCGGAGCCTTTGCGCGGACCGCTTCGCAAAACGCGAGCATCGTCGGCACGTCGAGCTGTTCGGCGCGTGTGTCAGGTTGGAATCCCATCTCGCTCATCAGTTGATCCACCTCCGGCTTGCTAAGCTGGTGCTTGAAGGCGGCCAGTACCACGCTGCGCAGGAACTTGCGGCGGTGAAGAAACAGCGCCCGCACGAAACCGTGGAGGTAGGCGAGGTCCGCGATCGCCTCGCGCCGGGCGTGATCGATGGTAAAGTGAATAATGGCCGATTCGACCTTGGGCCGCGGCCAGAATACGCTGGGAGGCAACGTTCGGACGATCTCGATCTGGCACTGGGCCTGCATCCAGATGCTCAGGGCGCTATAGTCCTTCGTGCGAGGCGAGGCAACGATGCGGTCGGCCAGTTCCTTTTGGATCGTGGCGGTCATCGTTACCGGCAGCACTTCGCACGAGAGCAGATTAGAGAGCACGGGCGTGGCAATGTTGTACGGCAGATTGGCGGCCAGCTTCAGCCGGCGGCCCGGCTCGGCCTCGACCGCCTCGCGCACCGCGTGGATCAACTCGGGATTGAAGCGGTTCTTGTTTTTCAGGGCGTCGGTCCGCAGCATTTGGACGTTCGGTAGGTCGATCAGTTCTTCACTGGCCAACTCGAACACGTGGGGGTCGATCTCGACCGTGACCACCTGGGCGGCGCGTTCCGCCAACCGGCCGGTCAGCCCGCCCGTGCCGGTGCCGACCTCCAGCACGACGTCGTTCGGTCCGATGTCGGCCGCATCGACCAGCAACTGTAATAGGTTCAGATCGATCAGAAAGTTCTGACCGTGCCGAGTGTCGGGGCGGATGCCGATTTCACGAAATCGTTGCGTGAGATAGGAGATCGTCTGGTTGCGCGAGCCCACGGCGGGGTCCAATCTTTGTGGTGTCAGATCAATTGCTTACGCGTACGCGGGGGAGCATGGGGGGCTTCGCTCAACGGTCGCCCTGGAGATGTTGCTGCACGTATTTGGCAAGCAGGTCCGTTTCCAGATTCACCGCATCGCCGACGCGAAGGGTTCCCAGCGTGGTCACGTGGAGCGTGTGTGGAATCAGCGCCACGCTGAATCGATTGTCGTGCACCTCGACAAGTGTCAGGCTGACGCCGTCCACGGCGATCGATCCTTTGCTTGCCATCTGCCGCGTCAAACCGGCGGGAACGCCGAACCAGAAAGTTGACCAATCTTGCTCATCCATGCGGTCCAGCAGCTTTCCGACAGCGTCGACGTGCCCGGTGACGAAATGGCCGCCGAGTCGATCACCGACCCGCAGGGATCGCTCCAGATTCACCTTCGAGCCGGCTTTCAATTGCCCCAGCGTCGTACGCGCCAGCGTCTCCGGACCGGCCTGGAAGGCGACCTGTCCGTCGCGTATCTCAACGGCTGTCAAGCAGCAGCCGCTTACTGCGATGCTTTCGCCCTGCCGGGCCTCGGCGGCGATCGCCGGATCGCGCACTGTCAGCCGCAGGCCGGGCGGCTCGGCGACCACGGCCGTCACTTCGGCGAACGACTCGACCAGTCCGGTAAACATGGCGGCTTCTACCAACGCCCGGCCCGCTTCGGCGCGTAACCTCGCGCCTGCAGCCAGAAGTATCGCAGCGGAGGGCCCAAGACAAAAACGACGCACAAGATCGGCACCGCATAGCCGCGCACCAGCATGATCGCGACCAGCGCAACCAGCAACTTCACCACGTGGTCGAAGCTGCGCTGCCCGTGCAGCATCTGATTGACCAGGTGCGGATACGGGATGCGCGAGACCATCAGCAGGGCCACCGGCACCGAAAAGATCGGCAGCGTGTACTGCATCCAGCGGTCGTACAGGGCGAAGGTATTGTCTTCCAGACGCAGCGTATAGGTAAGGATCGCGAAACCCGCGATGACCGCTGCGGCCGCCGGAGTCGGCAGCCCGCAGAAGTTCAAGTGGTCGTCGTGATCGCCGCTTTCGACGTTATAGCGTGCCAGGCGCATGGCAGCGCAAGCGGCGAAGAATGCCGCGATGATCCAGATTGCCTTTGGGTGCAGGTACGAGAACGTCGGACACATCTTCACCAATAGAATCGCCGGGGCCACGCCGAAAGTGACGACGTCGCACAGGCTGTCCAGTTGCGCGCCGAAATCGGTATTCGTGCGGCTGAGCCGGGCGACCTGACCGTCCAAGGCGTCGAAGACCATCGCCAGAAAGATCAGCCAACCGGCAAACATCAGGTTGTGCGTCGGATCCTCGCGGTTCAGATCCGGCACCCGCACCGGTGCCGCACGATACTCGATCGCGGCGGCCACCGGGATCTGGGCCGACTCCGGCGCCGGAATCCGGGAAGCGACCACGATCGCGAAGAACCCGCATACCAGGTTCCCGACGGTGAACAGCGTCGGCAGAACTGCGATGGTGCGAATACGTCTCATCAAGCGGAAGCTCCGTTGCCCGTGGATTCGGTATTGATTGGGTACTGCGCCAGCACGGTGCTGCCGGCTTTCAGCCGATCGCCCAGTTTCGCCCGCACCTGGAGTCCTTCGGCCGGCACGATCAGTTCGGTTCGCGACCCCAGCTTGATCATGCCAAACTTCTCGCCGCGCTCGACCACTTGGCCCGGCCGCAATGCGCAAACAATCCGCCGTGCGATCAGGCCCGAGATCTGGCGGACGACCATCCGCCGATGCGGCGGCACGTCTGCTTCCAGGCCGATCCACAGCGCTTCGTTGCGCAGTGCGCTTTGCGGATCGAGCGCGTTGAGAAACTCGCCCGGACGATAGCGCAGCTCCAATACTCTCGCCCGCTCGGGCGCCCGATTGATGTGAACGTTGAAGATCGACAGGAACACGCCAAACCGCACGGCCGGCCCGCCGATGAAGGGGTCGTCGTCGAGTTGCGCGATCTCCACGAGTTTGCCGTCGGCCGGCGCCACCAGGAAGCCGGCTTCGCTCGGGACGCGGCGAGACGGGTCGCGAAAGAAGTAGGCCACCAGCGCTAGCAGCGTTGCCGGCACGACCGCCGCAATGCGAACCAGCCCGGGAGCGGCCAGCAGCAAGGCAGTCAGCGCCGCCAGTGGCACGCCCATGATGAAAAGCTCCGCCAGCCCCCAGCGGGCAAGCGGCAGCCGCTCTCGCCAGCGGAAGGGGTCATGCTCGGCGGCCCAGTGTGCGGTGCACTGGTTCGCGCAGTACTTCAGATCCCGCGGATCGAGAATCTCGTGAGGGGCCCCGGTCGCGTCTCCTCGCCGCAATTCGGCCATCCGGCGCACGTAGCCAGCGCGAAAGCGACGCAAGTACCAGCGGCGCAACCATCCCCAGCCCAACTCCAGGCGGTAGCAGCGACCGCCACCCGGCTGCACGCTGCGCAGGTTGTCCGGCAGCGGCAGCGGCTCGGACCGAGAAGTATGGCACAGGTCGGCTTTGCTCATCCGGTGTATCGGGAGACGGTGGGAAATTCGAGGCTAGTTTGGCACTTGTACAATGGTACCCGGCGCGGGCCCCTCGCCCAAGGGGCGCGTTGTCGCTGCCGCACGTGGCGGTTAAGCTACTCGGTAGCTCAATTTCCCGTATTTGACGCCTCAGCGCAAAGCACCGCGATGCGAGATCTGCTGATTCAATTACGTCAGTCGCTTGCTCAAGGTCGACAGGTCGCCTGCTGCCGCCTGGTGGAAACACGCGGATCCACACCGCAGAAGGCCGGAGCGATGATGCTCGTCTTCGGCGAAGGGAGTCAACTAGGCACGCTCGGCGGCGGCTGTGTTGAGGCGGAGGTGAAACGCCGCGCCATGGCCGTCCTCTTGGCCGGGGAGGCGGAAGTCTGTCGATTCCAGCTCGATAGCGATTACGGCTGGGACGATGGTCTGATTTGCGGCGGCCGCATGCAGGTGCTCATCGAGCCGCTGGGCGACCAGGCCGCCCGGGATTACGCAGGCAAGGTCGTCGAGCTCGCCGATGGTGGCCAGGGGCTGACCGAGGCGATCGTGTTCGACGGCCAGGCCAGCGGGCTGCCGTGTCCCTCGGGGTATCTATTCGGTTCTCAAGGCGATTTGGTCGCCAATCTGCGGGGACCGCTCGAAGGCACCGACGCGCCGGTCGCCGTGCGCGAGCAATTGCGACCGCTCGGCCAGCGGCCGCAGCCCTACATTCAAGGTGGCGTCGCGTACCTGCCGCTGTTGCCGCGCTGCCGGCTGGTGATTGTCGGCGGAGGACACGTCGGTCAGGCGGTGGCAGGCCTGGCGGCGGATTTGGACTTCGACGTCTGGGTGGTCGACGACCGCGAGTCCATTGTCAGCGAGGAGCGCTTTCCGCGGGCGGAGCGGCGTCTCGCCGGCGAAATTGCCACGGTGCTACCCGAGTTGGAAATATCGCCCAGCACGTACTGTCTGATCGTCACCCGCGGACACAATCACGACGAAGAGGCGCTGTTTCATCTGATCGACCGCGGGGCCGCATACGTCGGCATGATCGGCAGCCGCCGCAAGATCCGCTTGATCTTTGATGACCTGCTGAACGAAGGTGTTTCGGCCGAGTCGCTGCGCCGCGTGCACGCCCCGGTGGGGCTGGACATCGGTTCACAGACGGTTCCGGAGATCGCCGTGAGCATCGCCGCCGAACTGGTGGCTCACCGCAATCTGCCGGCCGCCGAGCGGATCGGCCGTACGCTGCAGCGCGAAGCGGCCGAGTCGTCCTGACGTTCCGCCGCGCGCGTCTCACGGAGACATTCCCGCCGCGGAGCATCCGATTTGGGCGATAGCCAAAGGTGCGCATGTTTCAGAGCTTTGCGATCGTGCCGGCCGCCGGACGAAGCACACGTATGGGCCGGCCGAAGCTTCTGCTCCCCTGGCGAGACGGCACTGTCGTCGAGCAGGTGCTGTCCGCCTGGCACGCCAGCGGCGTCCAGCACGTCCTGGTGATTGTCCATCCGGAGGACGAGCTTCTGGCGGATACCTGCCGCGCCGCGGGCGCGCTGCTCATCGTGGCGGAACAGCCGCCGCCGGACATGAAGGCGTCTGTCGTGCTCGGGCTGCAGGCGATCCGCGTGCGGTTCAACCCGGCGGACCGAGACGCTTGGCTTTTGGCACCGGCCGACATGCCGGACTTGAGCCCTGCCGTGATCGACCGCCTGCTGGCGGCGCATGTTCCCGAGGATCCGCGGATCCTGGTCCCGGTCCACGCCGGCCGGCGAGGTCATCCAGCGCTGTTTTCCTGGACGCTGGCGGCGCGTGTCGAGTCGCTGGCCTCGAGCGACGGCGTCAACCGCCTTTTCGACGATCACGCAGTCCAAGAGATTTTCTGCCCGGCCGCGGCGCTGGCCCCCGATGTGGACACGCCGGACGACTACCGCCGCCTGCACGGGCGGGATTGCTCCGAGTGAGCCGCGTCAGAAGTCGGAGGTTCTGGCCGGAGCCGGTTGGTCGGGTTTACGAGCTTCCGAGGTCTCCTCTTCGACATTTTGCAGCTCCCGCCAGGGCTTGCCGGCGTGGTAGCTCTCCAGCTCGGACTTTAACTGCTCCTTCTGTGACTCTTCGCCGATCTCGACCGCCTTGGTGGACCACTCGATCGCCTTTTCGAAGTCGCCCGACTCCGCATAGGCGGCGGCCAGCGTACTGAGGATGTGGCCTTCCTTGTGGTCGGTCACTTCGCTTGCTTTGGTAGCCAATTCGATGGCCCGCTTGCCGTCGCGGAGCTCGTCCTTGGGCGAGGTCGCCAGCACCCAGGCCAGGTTGTTCAAGAGACCGCTGTTGTCCGGCGCGACCTCCAGGGCAGCCTGATAGTCCTCGATCGCCTCGGCGTGCAGGCCCAGGCTGAGCTTGGCATCGCCGCGGTTGCGCAATGCTCGGGCGTCCTTCGGGTCGCTCTCGAGCAAACGGTCGAAGTTGGCGATGGCCTTGCGCGGCTGGGTATCGGCCATGTAGTAGATCCCCAACTGCAGCATCACTTCCGGATTTCCCGGCATCGCCTCAGCAAGCTGCTCCATGACCTTGATCGCCTCGTCGAGCTTCTCCTGGCCCACCAGCAGCTCCGCCTTCAGACGCAGCCCTTGCACCAGTCCGGGGCGAATCTCGAGCGCCCGCTCGACGTCCTTCATCGCGTCCTCGGTGCGACCGGCCTGATAGTGGAACTGCGCTCGGAGCAAAAGACTGGTGATCGACTGTGGATCGATCTCGACGGCCTTCGCCAGATCCTCCAGCGCCTTTTCATCGTTATCCTGCAGGGCATGAATCCGGGCGCGGTTGGCGTACGCGCTGACGAGCTCCTCATCGCGCTCGATGGCCTCGGTGAAACTGTTCAGCGACGCGTCGAAGTCCTGCTTGAGCAGATAGGCCAGCCCCATCGCTTCGTAGGTCGCAGCGTGGTCCGGTTCCAGTTCGGCGGCCTTTTTCAGATCGGCCAGGGCGTTGTCGGGATCTTCTTTCATCAGGTAGTAGAGGGCCCGGGCCCGAATCACTTCCGCCTCGTTCGGTGCGATCTTCACCGCTTCTTCGTAGTCCGCAAGCCGCTTGGCTTCGTCTTCCTGCATGGAGCCGCGCAGCACGAGCGCTTTGGCACGCAGCTCCGCCTCCGCATCCTCGGCACCGATCACCGCCTCCAGCGCCTTGCTGGCGGCCTCGCGGTTTTGCCCGGTCACGGCATAGAGCCGAGCCAACAGGTATTGGGCATCCGCCTGCGTCGGATCAAGCTTCGTCGCCCGCTGCAGATCGGACAGGGCGACTTGCATCATCTGAGCGATTTGCGGATTCCGCTGCCGCGGCTGAAAGATGACGGACGAAAGCAAGTTCGCGCGCTCGATCAGTGTAGAAATCAGCATCTGGTTGGCGAACTCGGTGTTGCCCTCGTCCAGGCCTCTGGCCAGCGCGGTATCTAACAGGTCGATCACCACCGAGAGCTCGCCGTAACTGCCGGCCGTGAGCTTCGTCTCGGTGGCCTTGTCGAGCTCGGCCTGGCCCTCGTTCTGCGCGTACGTCGTGGTAGGAGCCAATACCGCCAGCACTGTGCCCAATAGCACGACGGCAATTCGTGGACGTGGCATGGGGTGAACTCCAAAAAGTGGGTCGGATATGGATTCAAGTTGGAAACGAGGCGGGGAGCGTACGTTAGCCGGGTTTGCATCTGCGATGCGCCGCCGAAAGTCGCTGGATGGTCTGATCACGCTTACGGTGCATCGCCCGGCGGTGGCTACCTCTATTATTGCGGGTTCCACGGCACAAGGCTACGTGAGTCCGAACGACCCGTTTTCGCCGCTTGCAGGGGCGTACGGCCGCGACCATGATCACGCCCGGCGATTGAATCAACTTCGACATCCAGCTTGCGTGCTCGACTTGCGATACATGTGAAGCGGACGGGAGTTGCCTCGAAACACTTCGAGTACAATCCCGGCTGGGAGTAACACAACGACAGAATACCACCTTCGTGGAGCCCCATGGACGGTGGGATAGGGATCTTTATGGCTTCACTTTATTCGAAATTCGGCGGGACGGACCTGATTCTCCGGGACGAGTTGGCGATCGACCGCACGCTGCTGGCCAACGAGCGGACATTTCTGGCCTACCTGCGGCTGGGCGTGGCGCTGCTGCTCGCCGGGGCTTCGATCCTGCACTTCGCCGGCGAAGCGTGGTTCTGGTGGCTTGGGCTGCTGAGCATGCCGGTCGGCATCGTCGTCGGCCTTATCGGAGCGGCTCGCTTTCGTAGCATGGGGCGGTCGATATCCGTCGTCCGCCGGCAGTCGGACGCCCGCTTGGGCAAAGACACCGGCAATGCCTGATCGAGCGCCTCCAAGTCAACTGCTCCGTGCAAGCACACGGGCAATTGAATCGCCTTGCTCCATGCGATGCGAGTCGCCGGCGGCATCCGCCGATTGTGGTATTCGCTCGCCGCGCCGTCGGCGGCTACAATGCAGCCGACCGAGCAGCGCGCAGCTCGACTCCGCTTTCACCTTCCGAGAATCGCACCATGACTCGCCCTGACAACGGCCGCGTCACGCGCCGCCAGTTCTTACAAGCCACCGCCACTGGCGCCGTCGCCACGCTGGCAGCACCCGCCGTACTGACCGCCAGTAAGACCGATTCACAAATCGTGCTGGGCGAAGGCGATTACCGCTACGAAGTCATCCACGACTGGCCGCAACTGCCCGACCGGTTCACGTGGCAGACCACGCACAACGTGGCGGTCGACAAGAGCGGCAATCTTTACGTTATCCACGAGGGGCGCGAGAACGCTCCGGACCACCCGGCCATCTTCGTCTTCGATCCGGAAGGTCGCTACGTACGATCCTTTGGCAACGGGTACCAGGGCGGGGGGCACGGCATCGAGGTGCGCGAAGAGGACGGCCAGGAGTTCCTGTACGTCTGTGCCTACCAGCAAGTGAAGGCTTTCTCGAAGTTGGATCTGAAGGGCGAGGTCGTCTGGCACAAGCACGCGCCGATGGAATCCGAGGTGTACGCTCCCAAGGAGGACACCGAGCCCCGCAAGGTATGGGGGCGCGACCGCTTCATGCCGACCAACTTTGCCTTTCTTCCCGGCGGCGACTTCCTGCTGGCCGACGGTTACGGCTCCTATTACATCCACCGCTACGATCGAGAAGGTAACTGGAAGAGCATGTTCGGCGGGCCTGGCCAGGGCGAAGGCAAATTCAATACACCGCACGGCATCTGGATCGACGACCGGCCCGCACGCGAACCGGCCGTGGTCGTCTGTGATCGAGCGCATCACACG
This sequence comes from Pirellulales bacterium, assembly GCA_040880125.1. Lineage (GTDB taxonomy): Bacteria > Planctomycetota > Planctomycetia > Pirellulales > JBBDJB01 > JBBDJB01. The sequence continues at coordinate 13,787 of JBBDJB010000021.1, forward strand.
CTCCAATATCTTTCGCTCGACGGAAAGCATCTGGAGACGCTCACCGGCTACGGCCTGCCGGCGAACGTGGATACGCACCAGGGGCTGCTGCTGGTACCGGAACTGCACGCCCGGGTGACCATCCTGGACGAGCGCAATCAAGTCGTAGCTCGGCTGGGAGCGGATGTCGAACGGGTCACGACGCAGGAGGGCATTCGCAACGAGGCAGGCCGGTGGATCGCGGGCAAGTTTGTCCACCCACACGACGCCTGCTTCGATCAAGAGGGCAACATCTTCGTGGCCGAATGGGTCGCTACGGGGCGAGTTTCGAAGCTCAAGCGACTCGTCTGAACGGTGAAATCGGCAATAATTCAGGCAGCGGGCAAGTCTAGCGCGCTGCGCGATGGAGAAGCGCATCTCTGCGCGACAACAACCTACGGAAGGACAGCAGATGAGGCACGGACGTACAACGTGGATCGCAGGTGTAATCGCCTTAACAAGCATCGTTCTGGTCGGTCCGGCAAGCGGAGAGGTGACGCGCCCGCCGCTGGGCGCCGCGGTGGAGAGCTTCACCCTGGCCAGCCATCGCGGCACGGAGTGGTCGCTTGGCGACTTCGAGGACAACCGCCTGGTCGTGGTGGTCTTTCTCGGGACCGAATGCCCCCTGGCGCAGCTATACGCTCCGCGGCTGGCAAAGTTGCAGGAAGAGTTTGCCGACCAGGGTGTCGCCTTTCTCGGTATCAACTCCAATACCCAGGACAGCATGACGGAACTGACGGCTTATGCGAACCGGCACAAGCTGCCGTTTCCGCTGCTCAAAGACGTCGGCAATCGCGTCGCGGACCAGTTTGGTGCCCGGCGCACGCCGGAAGCGTTCGTGCTCGATCGCGCGCGGAAGATTCGCTATCGCGGACGCATCGACGACCAATACGGCGTCGGCTACTCGCGCGACGAAGTGCAGCGCCGCGACCTGGCCGTCGCCCTCGAGGAACTGCTGGCCGAAAAGCCGGTCTCCGTGCCTGAAACCGAGGCGTTCGGCTGCCACATCGGGCGGGTCAAACGGCTCGAGCCGCAGGGAGAGGTGACTTACTCCAACCAGATCTCGCGGATCTTCAACAAGAGCTGCGTCGAGTGCCACCGCGAGGGCGAGATCGCCCCGTTTGCCCTGGGCAAGTACGAGGATACGATCGGCTGGGAAGATACCATCCTGGAGGTGGTCGACGAGGGACGCATGCCGCCGTGGTTTGCCAATCCCGAGCACGGCACCTTCCGCAACGACGCCCGGCTGAGCGGTGAGGAGAAAGCGTTGATCCACCGCTGGGTGGAGAATGGCATGCCCGAGGGCGACCCGGCCGAGCTTCCCGAACCGCCCAGCTTCGTCAAAGGCTGGCGGATGCCCAAGCCGGACCAGGTGGTCGCGATGGGCGAGGAGCCATTCACGGTGCCGGCCGAGGGCGTGGTGGACTATCAGTACTTCCGCGCCGATCCGAAGTGGACCGAGGACAAGTACATCTCCGCGGCGGAAGCCCGCCCGGACAACACCCGCGTGGTACATCACATCATTGTCTACGTCGTTCCGCCGGGAGCGTCGGGCAATTTTCGCAATCGGGCGATGCTGGTCGGATATGCACCCGGCTCCGATCCGATCGTGCTGGCCGAGGGCATGGCGATGCACGTGCCGGCCGGCAGCCAACTCATGTTCGAGGTGCACTATACTCCCAATGGCGTCGAGCAGCCCGACCGCAGTTACGTGGGATTCAAGTTCGTCGACGGGAAGGATGTGAAGAAAGAGCTGCGGGGCCGGCTGGCGATCAACCGCAGCTTCCGCATCCCGCCCGGTGCGGAAAACCACGAGGTCACGGCCGACTACCGCACCAGCCGCGACGAGTTGCTGATGAGCATGACGCCGCACATGCACCTGCGGGGGAAAGCCTTCCGCTACGAAGCCTTCTACCCTGACGGCCGGCAGGAGATTCTGCTGGACGTGCCGCGGTACGACTTTAACTGGCAGCTCAGCTACAAGCTTGCCGAGCCGAAGCTGCTGCCCGCGGGGACGCGCATCGTTTGCACCGCGTGGTTCGACAACTCGAAGTACAACCCGGTCAATCCCGACCCCAGTAAAGAGATCCGATGGGGCGACCAAAGCTGGGAAGAGATGATGATCGGATTTTTCAACACTATCAGCCCCGACCGACAGACGAGTGCTGCTCCGCTGAGTACGGACGTAAGCATCGATCCGTCCGGCACGTGGCAATGGAAGCGGGACGGCGCCACCGAGACGCTTACCATCGATCTGGAGGGTGGCCGGCTCAGCGGCGTGCTGAAGACGCCCGATCGCGAAATGGAAATTGAACAGGCGGTGATGAAGGACGACGAATTGACCTTCCACGTCGCACTCACCGGCTTTGCCACGGAAGTGACGATCGACTTCCGCGGCACCGTCAAGAACGATTCGCTCACCGGAGAGGCGACCTTCAAAGTCGACGCAATCGGCCGTTCGCAGAGCTTCCCTTGGACGGCGAAGCGCGTCGACGAGCCGCAGTGAGCCGGCCGCACATGATCGCATAACGTCGATAGTTTAGCAGCCTAACTCCTGGCGTCCGCCTCAGCCGGCGGGGTGACCTCGTTGTCGGACCGTCCGGACCGTTCGATATCGCGCACATTCCCCAGCGTCGTCTCGGCGATCGCCTGAAGTGCTTCGCGCGTAAAGAAGGCCTGGTGGCCGGTGATAACCACGTTCGGGAAGGTTAACAGGCGAGCGAGTACGTCATCGGCGATAACCCGCTGCGAAAGATCTTCGAAGAAGTAGTCGGCCTCCTCCTCGTAGACGTCCAGTCCGAGATAGCCGATTTGACGTGATTTCAGCCCGGCGATGACCGCGCGCGTGTCGACCACCGCGCCGCGGCTGGTGTTGATGAGCATCGCGCCGGGCTTCATCTTGTCGATGGCGGCCGCATTGATGAGATGATGCGTTTCGGGCGTCAAGGGACAGTGCAGCGTGACGATGTCGGACTCGGCCAACAACGCATCGACCGACATGTACTGCATGCCGAGCCCCTTACAGGCCTCGTTCGGGTAGGGATCGTAGCCGACCAACCGGCACCCGAAGCCGGCCATGATTTGCGCGACAACCTGCCCGATCTGGCCCGTGCCGACGATGCCGACCGTGCGACCGTGTATGTCGAATCCCAGCAACCCCTCCAGCGCGAAGTTGCCGTCCCGCACGCGGGCGTACGCCCGATGAATCTTGCGATTGAGCGTGAGGATCAGCCCCACGGTGTGCTCCGCCACGGAGTGCGGCGAATAGGCCGGCACGCGGACGACCTTCATGCCCAATCGCGTGGCCGCAGCCACGTCGACGTTATTGAATCCAGCACAGCGCAAGGCCACCACGCGGGTGTCGCCGGCGTGCAGCTTCTCCAGCACGTCGGCATCGAGCCGGTCGTTCACAAACACGCACACCGCCTGAAAGCCGGCCGCCAGGCGATGGGTCTCCCCGTTGAGTCGGGCTTCGAAGAAGGTCAACTCGTGGCCGAATCGCTCGGCTTGGGCCTGGAGAAACTCCCGGTCGTACCTCTTACTGCTGAACACGGCGATGCGCATGGTCTCCTCCCGCGGCTGGACGTTCCGCCGCTCATTTTTGCCGATGCACGGGCCGAGATCGAGAGCGAAACTTCGGCGAATGTCGGCGTCTTCGCTCCGCGCATGCAACAGGCCGCACGTCGCCAGTGGCGGACGCGCGGCCTGACTGCGATTTTATAACGCCACGCGTGGCGCGGAAGGCACCACGCGCGGACCTTGAGACGGTTTTACTTCACGAGCCGCACCGGGCCGTCCGATCCGGACTCGGTAAACGTGGCGCCGGTGGCTTCAAAGGTCGCGGACACCCTCGGCCTGCAGCCCTGGCCGGCCTCGCCATATTTGGTCGAGCCGTCGCCAGGGTTTAAGAGCAATTCGCCGTAGCCGGGGCCTTCGCCACTGGAGTTGCATCCGGACTTGATCCAGACACCGATGATCTCCTTGCCGGCATGTTCGCCGGTTCCCTCGAACGTGCCCGTATAATCGTTGAGGCCGTCGAACTTCTGGTGCGTGCCGTCGACGAACTTCAGCACAACGTTGGAGAGATCCTTCGTCGAGGTTACATAGACGGATAGAGTTGTCTCGGTCGTGACGCCGGTGTTGGGGACCGCCCCGACGGCAATCGCCTCGACGGTCATGTCCGTCTGCTGGACGCCAAATACACGGCCGAACAAGTACGGCACCGCATTTCCCCGGGCCTCCGTCCGTTGCAGCAATACGCGCACGGCGTTGGGCGCCATCGTGTCGGGACTAAACTCTCCCGTATCGGGATCCCAAATGCCCACCGTTACATTGTCGGCGTCCAAAACATTGCCGTAATCGCCGGGTACATTGATGTTCGCATAATCCAGTGCTTCCTGCTGGATCAGGGCGACGTCCGTCGTGGTGAGCATCTCCGCCGCGGCGGCCAGGGCCGAGGCGTCGGCGGCCGCGCGCATCTTGCTCTTGGTGGCGCTGATCGAACCGGTGTCGACCGCGAAGGCGACCATTCCAAAAATGACAATCAACAATACGGCCACCAGGATGACCATCGCCCCACGGCGCTGGGCGGGAGTGGCACTGCGACGCGATACTGCTGCAACCATTGTTATAGTGTCCTTCAGTAAGAAACAGGGGGACCGACTCGAACTAAGGTTCTGTATAGGTCGACGTGGACGTCTCGCGGCGCATCACCATCGTGGCGTCGAGCGTGGCGCCTTCGAGAAAGAAACTCGAAGGGAGCCAGTTGACCGTGTCAAACGGCACGCTGGCCGTCACCGTCACGGGGTCGCCGGGAGCGGCGGTAGTCAAGTCCATCGGATCAACGGTCACCGTTGCGCCCGGTACGGACGAAGCCGCCAGGTAACTGGCGACCTGGGCTTCGACTTCCCCGGCGGTGGCGCTTTCCAGGGTGGCGGAGCGTGCGCCGTCGCGAACCGCGTTGGTCAACAGATGCTGCACCATCAGCGCCCGGCCCACCTCAAGCATGCCGAACACGAGCAGGATCAAGAAAGGAGCCATGACGGCGAACTCAACGGCGGCCGTTCCCCGCCGGTCCTTCCGGTGGCTACGTGCTCCAAAACGGTGAATCATTGCTGAGCTCTCTCTTCTTGGGCCGGTGGATGAAAGTCTTCGCGAGCCGTTCTCGTCCCGCCGACCAGGCGTGGTTCTTGCAGTTATTGCGCTTGCGCGCCGCGGTGCCAGTTCGTCCCAGCGCTGTGGTGCAAAACTCCGCAATAGCGCACAGCGTGTATATGAAACTAATACGTTATTTTTTGCGTCGCTGGGGAAAAATCACCAACCGGCCGACGGAGTCGTGCCGGAGCTTTCAGCGTTGCCTGTCGCAAAGGTGGGACCGATTGCGCCGGCGCGGTAGTGATGACGCGAAAGATCGGCAAGCGCTGTCCGCTTGGCGCGGACGCGAGTGGCGCGCTGGTGCCTGAATTCACGCGAAGTCAGCGAATCGCTGGACCGTGCCGCCACGAGGGGCCAACTTATACCGTTACGACGACCCCTGCAGTTTTTCCCGCCGGAGTGTGCAGGACTGCGTGATGATCGAGTCGGTCGCGAACCGGCTGATCCCCCAAGAATTCAGATTCACGGGGATGCGCACCGTGACGGTCACTCGGTCGGGAAATTCCTCGAAGTCCACTTCCGATCCCTGGTTCGCGTGAACGATCGTCAGCAGCCGCATAGACTCGGTTACGGCGTCGCCTTCGGTGCCACCAGGCACGATCGCCTGCCGCGCTCCCTCGTAGGCCGCGTTGCCGGCGGTGTGAACGAGGAAATTCAACCGCGTCATCTCGATCGCGCCCATAAACAGCAGAAAGATCACCGGTGCCACGACTGCGAATTCGACGCACGTAGCGCCGGTTCTATCGGACCGCTTTCGCAAGCGTTTGGGTTTGAGGCGGACCATAATCGGACCTTGTCTGGTTGGAGGTGGTACACCTCGGGTCTGGAGGCTACTGGGTCAACACCACCGGAAGCGACCGGGCGAGCTCCTGAAAGGCCGCCCGCAGTTCCGCTTCGTTTTGCGTCAGGTAGTAACGCCCGCCGGTGATGGTTGCCACCTGCTGGATGTCCGGCTGGTCGGCCGTCAACATCAAGACGCAGTGGACCGTCACGCCGGCGTTTCTGGCGTCGATGGCGGCCGCCACCGGATCGCGTCCGTCGTTCCACTGGCCGTCGGTCAGCAAGATCACAATCTTGTTGGCAAACGCCTTGGAATTGGGACCGGTCGTGAGGACGGACACCGCGCGGTCGAGCCCGGCGGAGAGGTTCGTCGCTCCCATCATCGATACCCCGCCCAGTGCGCTGACGTCGTTCTGAAGGGCCGTACTATTTGCCGACCAGGTATGGCCGACCGGGTCAGGCAGCGGATGGTCCGTCGTTGAGGCCTGGTATTGCGTGTACGGCCAATACGGCATTTGGTAGGTGGACGACCAGGTTACCAGCGCCGTGCGTGGCGGGGGATTGAAGTTGCCGGCTTCCTCCAGGAACAAGTCGATCGCCCCGGCCAGCACCGCCCAGCGGCTGGCCGTCGGGTGCGGAGGCGAAAGGTGATACGGCCACGGGAAGGACAAGCCTGCATAGATCATCAACTGATTCGGATTGGGCAGCGGGTAAGCGTATTCCGTTCCCGACATGTCGAACAGCATCGAGCCGGACCGGTCCAGGCACAGGCAGACCTCGACTTCCTGCTGACCGGCGGTGGCCGTGTAGGCAGGTGCGAACGTAGGCCGCCCGTGGACGCCGGCAAACATCAGCGGAATCGCCGGATGCAACGCGGCGCCGCCGGTGCGGGCGTCGATCTGCACCGCGTTGGGAGGCGAGGCGTTCTCGGTGAACTCCCAGTTATCCTCGCCGTCCAGGTTGAGCCGCCCGACCTTCACGTCCGAGGTTTGCAACAGGTAGGAATCGCCCGCCACGGTGTTTGCCGCGGCGTAGGCGACCGCTGCCGCGCGGGCCTGGTCGATACTTTCGGTGCGGGCGAGCGCTTCGGCGCCGGCTTTTGCCGCGGCGTCCGTAACGGCCCGCATCTCGGTGCGTACCAGTTGCACGTAAGCGAAGTCGATCGTGATGGCCGCCAGGACGACGAAGGCAACCAACATGATCACGATCAAGATCAGCGCTGCTCCGCGGCGCTCTTGTGAACGAGCTCGGAAAAGTTGTGCGATATTCATGGTGGCACCTTCAACGGAGCATGCGACAACGTGGCGACACAAAATTATGCCGTGAGCCCTGCAATTACAAACGGACCATGCGAAACTGGCGAGTGAGCGTCCGGCCCTCCATGAACCGCACCAGGCCGAAGCTGTAGGCCGAGGCCGGGGCGGTGACGGTGACGGTGAGTTGCGTCCCCCGCACGGTATCTTCCGTGACCGTGGGGGAGAAGCTGAGCGTGTAGTCGGTGATGCCGCGAGCCGCGAGCGCCTCTTGCACCCGGGCTTCGCCGTCGTCGTTGGTGGCGCCGGAGCGGCTGACGGCTCGCGCGCCTTCATATGCGGCAACCGTAAGCGACTGCCGCAGGAATACGCCGTTGGCGATTTCAATCGAGCCGAACACGAGCGTGATCAACAGCGGCAATGTGATCGCGGCTTCTGCCGCGGCGACTCCACGGCGCGCCGCCGGCGCTGTGCGATGTCGCGGTGATGCGCAGCGTAGCATTCGCATCGGCAAGCCCCTTGAAATGTTCCGAACTCAGTAGCCGAATGGCCGAGAGAATGAAATGGCCTCTCTATTAGAAACTATGTCATGCGCCGCACAGCGGTGGAAATGAATTCTGCGAATCCGTTCCAGACTGGTGCTTAAAACCGCCGGCCTCGAGGGAGTCCTCGTTATAACCCGCATATCCGGCTGTCGCTCAGGCGGTATCGAGAAGACGCAGGTTGGGTGCGATCTGGGCGATCTGATCCGCCATATAGCGGTTGACCTGGCGCGTCGTCTTCAGCGACAGCGCGTGCTGCAATACTTCAGCCGCACGCTGCCGCGTGAGATGGCTGGTCAGCTCTTTGATGGTTGGAATAAAGGCCGGGCTCATGCTGAAGCTCCGCAGGCCCATCGCGAACAGCAGCACGAATGCCCGCGGTGCGCCGGCCATTTCACCGCACAGCGTGACCGGCTTGCGGTAGTGATTGCAGGTGTGAATGACGCTGTTGAGCAGTCGCAAGACCGGTGGGCTGAGCGGCTGGCAAAGATGGCTGACCTTCGGATTGTCACGATCGGCCGCCATCAGGTATTGCACCAGATCGTTCGATCCGATGGAGACGAAGTCGACCGAGCTGAGCAGCGTGTCGATAGAGATCGCCGCGGCTGGAACCTCCAGCATCAATCCCAGGGGCACGCGGTGTGAATCAATTCCCTGCTGGGCCAGCTCTCGCTGGATGCGCCGCACCATAGAACGCACGCGGCGGATTTCTTCCAGCGTGGTGATCATCGGAAACATGATGCGCACCCGCGAGGGATCATCCGTTTCGCCAGCCGCCCGCAGGATGGCTCGTATTTGGGCGGCGAAGAATTCCGGATGCTCGAAGGAAAGCCGGATCGACCGCCAGCCCATGAAGGGGTTCGCCTCGCGGCGACGGCCGAAATAAGGCACGGTCTTGTCGCCGCCCAAGTCGAGCGTGCGGATGGTAATTTGCCCGCCTGGGCTCCTCTGGATCATCTTCTGGTAGTTCTGGTATTGCTCCTGCTCGTCCGGGACATCGCGATGCGTGAGGAACAGGTATTCGGTGCGGTAGAGGCCAACCCCGGACGCCCCCATGGCCGCGGCCGTCTTCAGATCGGCCAGATTATTCACGTTGGCGAATAGCTCCACCGGTTGGCCATCGGCCGATACCGGCTGCACGTCGCGATTGGCTGCAAGTTCGTCCTTTAGCAGGAAGAACTCCCGCTGCAGCTTGCGGTAGGCGCTCTCCGTTTCCGGGTCGGGATTCACCAGCACGAGGCCTTCGCGGCCATCGACTACCACCGTGTCACCCGTGCGGACCTGGTTCAGGATACCGCTGACTCCGGAGACGGCGGGAATGCCGCGGCTGCGGGCGAGAATGGCGGCGTGGCTGGTCTGGCCGCCCGACTGGGTGACGATGCCGATCATTTCCCGCTTGCCGAGCACGACCACTTGCGAGGGCAACAGCTCCTTCGCCACCAGCACGAGCGGGCCGGGGAGGGCCGGGGACTCTGGCTGGAGTACTTCGCTCAGATGGGCGCTAAGCCGCAGCACCACGTCGCGGACATCGGACACGCGCTCTTTGATGTAGCTGTCCCTGGTGCGGGAAAAGAGCGTGGTGTACTCCCCGAGCACTCGGTGCAGCGCCGCATCGGCGGAGAGCCGCTCGCGGAGGATGCAGTCGCGAATCTTGGAAGAGAACGCCGCGTCATGGACGATCGCCTCGTGAACGCGGAAGATGGCCGCCTCTTCCTCGCCGAACTGGCTGGACACTTTGCGCTGCAGGGCCTGCAGATCGCCGGTGGTAAGGCGACAGGCGCGGCTGAATCGCTGCAGCTCAGTTTGGACCTGGTCGGGCTGGAGCTGCTCGCGGCCCGGACTGACGAAGACATCGTCGATGCAGTAGGCCACACCCACGGCGACTCCCGGAGATACTGCCAGTCCTTTACGCATGAGGGACCGTCTGTTGGGAGAGCGAAATGTACTAGGCAGGCCGCCGAGGGCGCGCCGCCGCTCGTATCGAGACAGCCTCGACGACGGCGGCGGTCGTCGCACGCGACTCAGCGGAGAAGACGGGATCGACAACCGTGGCAAGGGTGCCGCTTCGCAATTGATCCGCGACGACCCAGCACGCGTGGCGAAGCCGGCTCCAGAGGGGACGGCACCGGCAGCAGGCCGTGCCACCATATTGTATGCCGACTGCCTTCCGCAGAGCGAGGGCCGAAGTGGCCTCGCCGAAACACGCCGGATGGAGGATCCGCTCCGCGGGCCTGGCAGTCGGCTCGGATGGGCGAGCGCCCTCGATAGGACATGAATACGAACGTCTGTGCCACGCAGTGGCAGTTCGGCGGGGCGGCCCCTCCCCGGTCTCAAAGCAGACCCTACGACCCTGCCGCAGGAACTTCATCAGGTGTGCATAGCGGTGGGTGCTCCGCAGGCGCTGCGGGTTGGTGTGTAATTCCGTCCAAGCCGTTGCTGGGCGGCAAGTTGCGCTCGGCTGCGGCGTGCCGCATTACGTGTTGTGAGGGGGGAGGGTAGGCTGTATACTGTGTGATTCGTTTAATTAGCCGATCCGCCCCTGACTCGCTGACCGACAAATTGCGAGACGCCCCGCTATGCGTTTTTCGCTGATCGACCAGATTATCTCGGTGAGTCCGGGCGTGGAACTCACCGCGGTCAAGAGCGTTTCGCTGTGCGAGGAGTACTTGGCGGACCACTTTCCGCGGTTTCCGGTGCTGCCGGGCGTTTTGATGCTCGAGGCGATGACTCAGGCTTCCGCCTGGCTGATCCGCATCAGCGAGGATTTCGCCCACAGCGTCGTTTTGCTCAAAGAAGCCCGCAACGTCAAATACAACGACTTCGTCGCCCCGGGCCACACATTGACGGTCACCTCGCGGCTGAAGAGAGAAGAAGGCCGCGAGACGCGTTTCGACGTGCAGGGCTGGGTAGAAAACAAACCGACGGTCAGTGCTCGGCTGATTCTGGAGCGATACAACCTGGCGGATTCCTCGCCGGAAGGGGCATCCTCCGACGTGTACATCAAACGGGAATTGCGGAACATGCTGGCGAATTTGTGGCCGGCGGCCAGTGCCCGGCCAGTCGGTGTTATGCCCGGCAAGGAAGCTCCCGCCGACCACCAAGCCGAGACAAATGCGGTTGGAAGATAAGACAGCACTGGTCACCGGCGGAAGCCGCGGCATCGGTCGGGCCTGCGTCCAGGCGCTGGTGGCCGAGGGGGCGCGCGTGGCGCTGGTCTACCACCGCAGCGCGGAGGCCGCCGAAAAACTCGCCGCCGAGTTGTCCGAAAGCGGCGGCAAAGTCGTAGCCGTGCAGGCGGACGCCGCCGATGGAGCGCGAGCCCAGCAGGTTGTCGACGAGTTGTTGGCCCGCTGGGAAAAGATCGACATTCTGGTGAACTCTGCAGGGATCATTCGCGACGGGCTGTTTGCCAGCATGAGCAGCGAGGCCTTTTCGGAGGTGATCCAGACGAACCTGCTTGGCACGTACAACTATTGCCGCGCCGTGGCTCAGCCGATGATATCGCGGCGATCGGGCAGCATCGTCAACATTTCGAGCGTGGCTGCGGAGTTCGGCTCGCGGGGGCAGGTGAACTATGCCGCCAGTAAGGGGGGGATCGACGGACTGACCCGTTGCTTGGCCAAGGAGCTTGCCGCCCGTAAAATTCGCGTAAATGCCGTGGCGCCTGGGATGATCGAGACCGATATGAGCGAAGCGGTGCGAAGCGTCGCCGGCGATCGGATCAAGCAGATGATCCCCCTGCGGCGGGTCGGGCAGCCGGAGGAAATTGCCCAGGTGGTGGCGTTCCTGGCCAGCGACCGGGCGAGTTATGTAACGGGGCAAGTGGTGCGAGTCGACGGGGGAGTCAGCCTGGGAGGGGCGTAGCGGCCTTTCCTGCCGCAGGCGCTCGCACGGTGCTGCTAGTTTAGTTGCGGCTTCCCGGCGAGCATCCGCGGCGACTGCAATCGAACAACATGCGCCAGGGCGCCGTGTCGCCCGGCGGTTGAGAATCATCCGACGACGGATGTGAATTCGGTATAGGAGACTGAGAGAGATGCCTTCAAGCGACGAAGTTTTTTCCAAGGTGCAGGAAGCACTGGTCGAGGCGTTGGGTGTCGACGAAGACGAGGTCACGCCGGAAGCCACTCTGGTGGGCGACCTAGGGGCCGAGTCGATCGACTTTTTGGACATTGTCTTTCGGCTGGAAAAGGCGTTCAACATCAAGATTCCGCGGGATGAGCTATTTCCCGAAGACATCCTCACCAATACCGAGTACGTCAAAGACGGCAAGGTGACCGAGGCGGGCGTCGCCAAGCTGAAGGAGCGGATGCCGTTTGCGGACCTTTCCTCATTCGAGGAGAACCCGGCCGTGCAGGACTTTGGCCAACTGCTCACCGTTCAGGACATGTGCCGTTACGTCGAAGGTAAAGTCCAAACGGCCGGCTGACGCGCCGCGCTAGAAAAATTCAGCCGTAGGGGCAAAACCGGATGCGTTGGTTCTGGATCGATCGGTTTACCGAACTGGTCAGTGGGGTGCGGGCAACGTCCGTCAAGAACGTGTCGTTGGCCGAGGATCACCTGCACGATCATTTCAAGGGTTGCCCAATCATGCCCAACTCGCTGATCGTCGAGGGCATGGCCCAAACCGGAGGCATCTTGGTCAACGAGTGGAGTGACTTCCGCGAACGCGTGGTGCTGGCGAAGCTGGCCCGCAGCCGCTTCCATTTTCCGGCCGCGCCGGGCGATACGCTGACATATCGTTCGGAGATCATCCAGTTGGGACAAGACGGGGCAATGGTGTCGGCCACCAGTCACGTGGGCGAGCGACTGCAGGCGGATGCCGATATGTTCTTTGCCCATCTGGACGTTGATCACCGTGCGGGAGAGTCGCTTTTCGAGCCGGAGGATTTTCTCAACTGGCTGAAGATCCTCAAGGTGTTCGAGGTCGGACGTAAAGAGGATGGATCCCCAATTAAGATCCCGCCTCACCTGGCCTCCTCCGAAACGGCGGCGGGCGGCAATGCGAAGGGGGCGGAATTCGCCGCCAACAGGGGAAGCAAGCCATGAGACGTCGCGTTGTCGTCACCGGTGTCGGATGCGTTACACCGCTGGGGGCCGACGTGGAGGAGATGTGGAATCATCTCCAAGAGGGCCACTCCGGCGTAGGACCCACGACTATCTTCGACGCCAGTAACTTTCCCACCAAAATCTCGGCCGAGGTCCGCAACTGGGACATCACCGAGCTGGGTGAAGACCCTGAGCGGTGGAAGTATCGCGGCCGGCACACGCGGTTTGCCGCCGGCGCGGCGACCAAGGCCGTGCGCGACGCCGGCATCAACGGCGATCTCGACCCGCTGCGGTTCGGCGTCTACCTGGGCAGCGGCGAGGGCCAGCAGGACTTCGACAACTTCACGCGGATGATGACCGAAGCCTTGGCCGGCGGCGATCTCGATATTGCCGCCTTTACCAAGGCAGGCCTCGAATCGCTCCATCCAATGGCAGAGCTGGAGCAGGAACCCAACATGCCGGCAGGGCACCTGGCGAGCATGTTCAACGCCCAGGGCCCCAACACCAACTGCTTAACCGCCTGCGCCGCCAGCAGTCAGGCCGTTGGCGAAGCGGCCGAACTGATCCGCCGCGGCGATGCCGACGTGATGCTCTCCGGCGGAACGCACAGCATGATCCACCCGTTCGGCGTCACGGGCTTCAACCTGCTCACGGCACTCTCCACGCGCAACGACGAGCCGGAGCGGGCTTCCCGGCCGTTCGACCGCCAGCGCGACGGCTTTGTGCTGGGCGAAGGCGCTTCGATGTTGATCCTGGAAGAGCTGGAGCACGCCAAGGCCCGTGGCGCGCAGATCTACGGCGAAGTCCTCGGCTACGGCTCGACGGCGGACGCCTTCCGCATCACCGATACGCACCCCGAAGGACGCGGCGCGATCAGTTGCATTCGGATGGCCCTGAAGGATGCCGGGCTGAATCCGGAACAGATCGATTACATCAACGCACACGGCACCAGCACGTCGGTGAACGATAAGGTCGAGTCGCTGGCCATCAAAAAAGGGCTAGGAGAGGAAGTGGCCTATCGCGTGCCGGTCTCCAGCACCAAGAGCATGATGGGGCACCTGATCGCCGCCGCCGGTGCGACGGAACTGATCGTCTGCCTGATGGCCATCCGCGATGGCGTGCTGCCGCCGACGATCAACTACGAGAACCCTGATCCTGACTGCGATCTGGATTACATCCCCAACACGGCCCGCGAAACCCGTTGCGAACATGCGCTGAGCAATAGCTTCGGTTTCGGCGGCCAGAATGTGTGCTTGATTCTGAGCCGCTTTCGCGGGTGAGCTTATTACTACGCCGTCCAGGGAAAATGGGACGGGCATCTTGTCGCCGCTGCCAGCATCGAGCCAGTTTCCTTTTCTCGCCCGTGCGACTCTGCGCTTTAGGCCTAGCGGCCGAGGCCGGGCGGATTTTTCTGCAGGAAGTCCCGCGGCCCGCGCGTCGTATAATAGGGATAGCTGACCGTGCCGGACGGAGGACCGCCCTGCTGCCCGAGTGTCGCGGGCGGACCGTGATGGTGAAGCAATGGGTGACCGCCCGAGCCGTCGCCGTGGGCGCCGGCCAGGCCGCCGGCGCACTCGGTACATCCGGCCCCGCCCAGATGGGCTCCGCCGCCGCAGTCGACGCAGGCGCCGCAGTCGCCGCCGTGCACCAAGTAGTGCTTAAGAGGGCAGCAGCCAGTTCCGCCGATCATGGCCACCAGAACGGCCATCGCATAGCTCGCGCGTCTCATAGGATTTCACTCTCCATATCCGCGACAGCCCGTCGCAGCTCGACAAGCCGGCGGGCTGCATTGTGCTCAAAGTTGGTGGCATACTGCCCCGCCGGCGTCGCGACTAGAAGCGCACACCGCCGGATTGCTTCGCCACCTGTTCTTGGGTATCGGCCGCATGACCCGTAGAATTGAAAGAATCGCTAGAACGCACATAACCAGCCACCGCCCCCGGTGGCGACCCAGGTATGTATGGGAGATGGGACAGGCCAGTCGCGTTTCCCTGTCGGCATGCTAGCGGTGATCGATACGCTGGCGTTGAGTGTGGCGTGCGTACCAGCACAGGCTGTCGAATTTTTCTGGAACTCTATCATGAACAACTTCCGCGCCGATGTCCTGGCTGCCATCGTTCTTATCGCGGCGATTTCCGTCGGCTGCCAGCAAGAGGAGACCTCTTCCGGTGCGGCGCCGTCCCTCGTGCGGATCGAGCCCGGCGCCGATGCGGCCCGGCGGATTCAAGAGGCCCTGATCCAGGCGCAGCCGGGCGACACCATCGAACTGGCCGCCGGCCGCTACGACTTCACCTCCACGCTGTCGCTCGACGTGCGCGACGTGACCGTCCGCGGCCAGGGGCATGACAAGACCCTCCTTACTTTCACGGGACAGCGGCAGGGGACTGGCGGCGAAGGTGTCTCTATCACGTCCGACGGCGTCGAGATACGTGACCTCGCGATCGAAGACACGCAGGGAGACGCGCTGAAGATCAACGGCGCCGAGGACATCGTCGTCCGCAATGTGCGCACCGAATGGACCGGCGAGCCACAGGAGACCAACGGCGCTTACGGTATCTATCCAGTGATGTGCCGCCGCGTGCTGGTCGAAGGGTGCATCGCGCGGGGTGCCTCCGACGCCGGGATCTATGTCGGTCAGTCGGAAGACGTCGTCGTCCGGCGGAACTCGGCCAAGGAGAATGTCGCCGGCATCGAGATCGAGAACTGCACCCGGGCCGACGTCTACGACAACGACATAACGGGAAACACCGGCGGCATCCTGGTTTTTTCGCTGCCCAATTTGCCGGCCGGCAACGGCAGCGTCTGCCGCGTGTTCGACAACCGCGTCTCGGACAACAACCATCGCAACTTCGCTCCCCAGGGCAATATCGTCGGCATGGTCCCGCCAGGGACTGGCATCATGATCATGGCCTACGACCAGGTCGAGGTCTTCGACAACACCATCGCCAATAACCAGACGGTGAACCTGGCGATTCTCAGCTATCTCGTCACGGAAAAGCAGTTCGATGATTCCGATTACGATCCGTATTGCGAAGCGATCCACGTTCACGACAACCGCTTTGAGGGCGGCGGCGACGAGCCGCAGGGTAAACTCGGCACCGTGTTGGGGGCGCTGCTGGGCGGTCAATTTCCCGACATCGCCTACGACGGCCTGAACGACCCGGCCAAGGTCACCGATGGACAATTGTCCGAGTCGCTGCGAATCTCGATTCACGACAATGGCGACGCGGACTTTGCGAATCTCGATCTGGAGAACTTCGAGCCGCCGCTGAAGTGGCCGACGGTCAGCCGCGATGCCGACCCCTATGCGAGCCCGTTGGAGCCGCTCGCGCCTGTGATTTGGGAGGGGCTCGCGCAATGATGCCACGCAGTCGAGCGGCAGTATGCGCAGCCCTTGCGGCGGTGGTTCTCGTTGCCGCCGGATGTCGGCAAGAGCAACCGGTGTGGGAAGGCCCGCCGCCGACGAGCCTGGCGGAGTACGGGCTGTTCGTCGGAAACGGCAGCACGCAGCAGCCGACCGAGGGCGTCATTCCGTACGACGTCAATTCGGAGCTCTTCTCGGACTACGCCGAAAAGTACCGCTTCATCAAGCTCCCGCCCGGCGGCCAAGCGGTCTACCATCCCGACGAAGTGTTCGATCTGCCCGTGGGCACGATCCTCGCCAAGACGTTCGCCATCCCGCACGATCGCCGCGATCTTAAACAGGGGGAGCGACTCATCGAAACCCGCATCCTCATGCATCGCGAGGACGGCTGGGTTGGCCTTCCCTACGTGTGGAACGAAAATCGGACCGACGCCAAGCTGGAACTGGCCGGCGGCACGGTCGATGTCGAGTGGATCCACGACGACGGTCAGCGCCTCACGAACAACTACATCGTCCCCAACGCGAACCAGTGCAAGGGCTGTCATAAGTCGGGCGATCGCATGATTCCTATCGGCCCCAAGGCGCGGCATCTCAACCGCGACTTTGCGTACGCCGGCGGCATAGAAAACCAGTTCCAGCATTGGGAGAAGGCCGGAGTACTGGCCAGAGCACCGGCGCCGGCCGATGCGCCGCGGCTGGCCGTTTGGGACGACCCGGAAAGCGGCACACTGGACGAGCGCGCCCGTGCGTGGCTAGAGATCAACTGTGCCCATTGCCATCACCCCGACGGTCCCGCTGCCAACTCCGGTCTCGATCTGATGGCGAGCCAGACTAATCCGACCGAGTTCGGCGTTTTGAAATCGCCGGTGGCGGCCGGCCGCGGCTCCGGCGGGCTGCTGTACGACATCGTGCCGGGTAAGCCGGATGCATCGATCCTGATGCTGCGGATCGAGTCCACCGACCCGGATATCATGATGCCGGAATTGGGCAAGCGACTGATCCATGAAGAAGGAGTCGCGCTGGTGCGCGAATGGATCGCGGCGATGGAACCCTCGCCGGAGGTGGAGGCGCGTCGGCCGCTCGCCTCCGAGGAAGGCCGGGCGGTCGCTCGTGGTTCTGCCAAACTGCGGACAGCGGCCGACCACGCAGATTGATTCGGGGACGTTGCCAGACATCCCTGTCTGTGCGTGATTGTATATCCCCTCTCCCCAGCCCTCTCCCCGCGGGGGAGAGGGAGTAAATGTTTCGCACCGCGTATCCTGTGGCGCGCGAGCCGCGCACCTTTACTACCGAGCCGCGATTCTGGACGGCCAGCGGCAAAGCTGTTACGGTTTTCGACTATGGTGGCCAGTATTGAATACATCGAACGCGTGATCGCCGTGTACGGCCAGGCGGCCGAGGCGAACCGCCAAACGCCCTCGCGGCAGGGCAACGTCATCGTTCTTACCGACGATGTCGGCGACGACGTGATGATCACCGCCGACGTGCACGGGCACCGCCAGAACTTCAACGCCATCGTCAAGCGGGCCGCACTCGAGGAACATCCTCGGCGGCATCTAGTGATGCAGGAGGTCTGCCACGGCGGGCCGGTCTACGCCTCCAACGGCGGCTGCATGTCCTACACCCTGTTGGAGGACGTGGCCAAGCTGAAGGTCCGTTATCCGGATCGGGTTCACTTTCTGCTCAGCAACCACGAGATGGCCGAACTGACCGACTATCCAATCGTCAAAGGCCAGAAGATGCTCAACCTGCTGTTCCGTTACGGACTGCAGGAGATGTACGGCCCGGCGACCGAAAAGGTCCGCGAGGCGTACCGGGGGTTTTTGCGAACCTGTCCGCTGGCGGTCCGTTTGCCGGGCGACGTCGTGGTGAGCCATAGCCTGCCGGAGAACCTGGAGCGCGTCGCGTTCGACAAGAGCATCCTTCAGCGCGAACTGGGCATGGAAGATTTCGAGCCGAACGGATCACTCTTCAACATGGTGTGGGGGCGCGACTATCGCGAGGAGAACGCCCGGCGGTTCGCCGAACAGATCGGCGCCAGCGTGCTCATCCACGGACACGACCCCTGCCCGCAAGGCTACAAGACGCCCAACGCAGTGCAGGTGATTCTGGACTGCTGTGCGCGGCCGGCCAGCTACGTGGTGTTGCCGCTGGATGAGCCGCTCGACCACGCAGGAATTGTCGAGCGGATCGAGCAGTTGTGACGCGGTCGCGTTCGCTGAGATTTGTAGGGTCCGTTGTGCGGACCTACTTGGGTGTTGAGTCCGCTGAGACGACCCGTCGCAAGGTGCTGTGAAGTAGGGGAGCCGGCACCTCGCAAATCGATTGCGTGGCAAAGCGAAAGTCGAACAGCTCGGAGCCAGTTTCTTTGGCTCCACGGCGCAGCAGATCGGTCCGCACCATGGACGCTACGCGTGGACCCGCTTGGGGATCGAGAACGAATAGAGGATCACGACGGCGCCGGCGGAGATCAGGCTCCAGGGGGCCCACTTCGGCGGCACGATCTCCCGCGAGCCGGAGACGGCTGCCTCGGCAATGGCGAAAGGATTCGACTGCGATCCGCTCTCCATCTTCAGCACTGCCTTGTCAATCGCCATGGCCTCCACGCCAAGCAGGCAGCACGTGATGCCCACGGCTAGAAACAGGGCACGCCACATCGCAGGCTCCTTTCGTCACGGTGCCGCCGGCTGGCGGACGCACAAGTTGCGGACGCGAGGCGCCGCGCTGCATTGAGGGTTTCACTTCATTGG
Source organism: Pirellulales bacterium (assembly GCA_040880125.1). Lineage (GTDB taxonomy): Bacteria > Planctomycetota > Planctomycetia > Pirellulales > JBBDJB01 > JBBDJB01. The sequence continues at coordinate 32,694 of JBBDJB010000021.1, forward strand.
CTACTTCGTTCATCGACCTCTCGACGGGCCTGACTGAAGCGTCGCGCCCCCAGGTGCGGCCGGGCGAAGCCCTGTCCCCGGCCGGTTAAGCGGATCAAAACGGTAGCGACGCCAGGTACCGACCGCAGTCTGATTAGCGGGGCGATCGCTTGGCCACAGGCTCGCTTTGGCGGTTTGTGCCGGCGACGTCTATCATGGACCTGTGCGCAGCCAACAGGTCGTGGCACACCTGATGGTCTCGACAGCGGACCCTGCCTGGAGCAATCGATGCGAACCCCTTGGACTAGTGCGGTGCCGATCGTAGCGGTTTTCGCGTGGGCGAGCTGCGCACTGGCGGTGGCGCACGCCCGCGCGGACGAATCCGCGGCCCGCGAGCTGCTCCGCATGAAGGAATTAATCCAGACGGGCGACATCTGGATCGTGCCGGAGGAGACACAACTGCGGCGGCGGATGGAGTCGCTCCCCGGCGCACGGCGGGAGTACTTCGCCGCTCGGCGCAGCATGCGTCAGTTGCGGGAGACTCTCACCGCGCTTCGTTCGCAGTCGCAGCAAACGCGCGCCGCCATCGACCAGGGGGAGCGGCAGCGGCTGCGCAACGGACTGGGTGCGCTGGCGGTACAGACAATCGAAAAGCGGCTGGAGCAGCTTCGACGGCAGGCCTCCGAACAGGCGGGAAAGCTCGAGCGACTCGATGCGGCGGACGAGACGTCCGAGCTTGCAAAGGCGGCCCTGCGATTGCACAAGGCCCGGCTGGAATTGATGAATCAGCTCCTTTGGTGCCGGCGGCTGCACGCGGCGATTGGCACTCGCTATGAGGCGTTGCGCAATGACCCGCAGGTAATGCAGGCGATCGATAGATTGGGCGGCGAGGCTCGCCTGGGGCCGATCGAGCCGCTTGACATAGTCGGCCGGCGGTTGGCTCGTTTCGAGGAGGAAGTGCTGACAGGCGCGGTTCCGCTCATCCAGCGGGGGACGCAGTACAGCTTCGCCGCACGGCTGGGCGATGTGGCCGCGACCTTCAGCTATTCCGGACCCGACGGCGAGTCGGTCGTCACCCCAAGCCTGCTCAAGTCCGCCGGAATCGGCGTGCCGGACGGTGCAGAGCAAGTAACCGTGCACATCGACGAGCGGCGGATTCCCGCGCAGCGGATCACGCTCGACTCGGTGCGCGTCGGCACGCATGAGCTGCGCGACGTGCCGGCGCTGGCCGTCGGCCCGGAAGGGGAAGATCTGGGGGCGCGGTTGGGCGGGTCGGCCTTCGAACACTATCGGGTGGAACTGGATGGCCCGGGTCTGCTGTTGCGGCTGTCAACCCGATTGGCGCCCTAACCAAATCCGCTCTGCGCCCGATTGCCGCCAGTGGTGGTGTGCCGCTCTTGCTGGTCTAGCTGGACTGCCTGCTGTTCGCCTTTTGGACTGGGGGCTGTAGCGGACATGCCGAGATTGTGGTGAGCGATGCTGCAAAAGCGAGTGCTGCGCTCGGGTCGCAGTCAATGACCGTGGCGATTGTGGCCGATGCTTCTAGATGAGGAGCCGGCGCAGGATGGGACTGTTGTTCCGGTCCTGGGCCACTCCTATAATGCCTACGGACGAGGCTTCAACCGGGAGAGAGGATTGGCGGACAAACCGAAAATCCTGATTATTCGCGACGATCAGGGCACCCAGGCCGAATGGTGCGCCCGGCTGGCGGAAGACTATGAGGCGGTCGAAGTCGGCAGTACGTTTCGCGCGCTGGCCCATCTGGCGAAGGACAACTTCGCCGGTGTCTACGTCGCCTCCGATCACCTGAACGAAGCCTTTCAGATCGGCAAGCTCTTTCAGAATGAGCGCATTCTGGAGGGAATGCCCGACGGCGTCGTGTTGCTCGACGCGGATAACACGATCATCTGGGGCAACGGCCGCCTGCGGGGATGGAGCGGGCGGGAAACCGTGGTCGGCGAGAATTTCTATTCCGTGCTGGGCAGCCCTGAGATACTCGGTCCTGACTTCTGCCCCTTCCAGACGGCCCTGACCACCGGCGAGCCAAGCAGCTCCACCTTGCGATGCGGCGAGTCGCAGTACCTGCACGCGCACGCGGCGCCGGTGTTGGAGTCGGAAGGCCCGCCGCAGCACTTGATCGTAACGATACGCGACGTCACGCAGGAAATGCTTCAGCAGCAGAAGCTGGCGGCCATTCATCAGGCCGGCATCGAGCTGGCCGACCTGACGCCCGACGAAGTGGCGCACATGACCGTCGAGGAGCGGATCGAGCTGCTTAAGGCGAACATCCTGCACTACACGAAGGACCTGCTGCACTTCGACGTCGTCGAAGTTCGCATGCTCGACCAGGAGACCGGCCGGCTCTTACCGCTTCTGGCCGTGGGCATCGAGCCCGAAGCGGCCCAGCGACCTTTGAATGCCGAGCCGACCGGCAACGGCGTGACCGGCTTTGTCGCCGCCACCGGCAAGAGCTACCTGTGCGAGGACACGTCGGAAGACCCGCTTTACCTGGAAGGCGCCAAAGACGCCCGCAGCTCGCTGACTGTGCCGCTCGTGCTGCACGACCAGGTGATCGGTACCTTTAACGTCGAGAGCCCGGAAGCCCGGGCGTTCACCGAGAGCGATCTGCAGTTTTTGGAGATCTTCAGCCGCGACGTGGCCGCCGCGCTGAACACGCTGGAACTGCTGGCGGCTGAGAAGGCCAGCACGGCCGCCGAGAGTGTCGAGGCGATCCACAGTGCCGTGGCCCTGCCGGTGGACGACATCCTCAACGACGCGGTCAACGTGATGGAGCGCTACATCGGTCATGAGCCGGACGTCGTCGAGCGGTTGCAGCGGATTTTGAGGAACGCCCGCGACATCAAACAGGTGATCCACAAGGTCGGGCAGAAGATGGCGCCGGCGCAGGCGAAGCCGGCTTCGCACAAGGCGGACCGCCGCCCGCTGCTGGTCGGCAAGCGGGTGCTGGTGGTGGATGACGACGAAAGCGTTCGCAGCGCCGCGCATGCCCTGCTGGAGCGCTATGGATGCGTTGTCGAAACGGCACACGACGGCAACGAAGCGATCTTCATGAATCGCAATCTCGATCCGGACGTCGCCTACGATGTGATCATCGCCGACATCCGGCTGCCGGACATGTCCGGCTACGATCTGATGCTGAAGCTTCAGCAGATGATGGACGTCGTGCCGCTGGTGTTGATGACCGGTTTCGGCTACGACCCGGGGCATTCGATCGTCCAAGCCCGCCGCGCCGGGCTTCAGGCGGTGCTGTACAAGCCGTTCCGCCTCGACCAGTTGCTCGAAACGGTTGAAAAGATCGTCACGTCGCACAAGCCCGTCCAGCAGCGGTAGCTGTTGACGTTCCTGTGCGCTTGCCACATCGCTGCACAGACAGGAATATCTGTGCCACCGCGCTGGTACGTCTCCGCTACCAGAGCATCCCCTCTGCCACCTGTCTGTTGCGGCAGACAGGCCGGAAAACTTGCGGTAGAATTCGAGCGTCAAGTGCCTTCCGCAATCGCCCGCCGCACGGCACTTGCCGGCGAGCGAGACGAATCGGGATAGACGCAAGAAAGGTGACGCCATGGCCGCCAGCCGAAAGACCGATCCGCTTGGTGCCCGCGATCTGTTCGATTCCGGGTCCAGTAAGATGGGGATCTATCGCCTTTCCCGCCTCGAGGAACAGGGCCTGGGTGAGATGGCCCGGCTGCCGTTTTCGATTCGCATTCTGCTGGAATCGGTGCTGCGCAACTGCGACGGGTACGTGGTGACCGAGGACGATGTGCGGAACCTGGCCCAGTGGAACGCGCCGTCGCCGCAGCAGGTGGAGATCCCTTTCATGCCCGCCCGGGTGGTCCTGCAGGACTTCACCGGCGTGCCGGCGATCGTCGATCTGGCGGCGATGCGCAGCACCATGCAGCGGCTCGGTGGCGATCCGAACAAGATCAACCCGCTCATTCCGGCCGACCTGGTCGTTGACCACTCCGTGCAGGTCGACCGCTTCAACTCACCCGACGCCCTGCAATTCAACGTCGACCTGGAGTTTCAACGCAACGCCGAGCGCTACGCCCTGCTCCGCTGGGGCCAGAAGGCGTTCAACAACTTCCGCGTGGTGCCACCAAACACTGGCATCGTTCACCAGGTGAACCTGGAGTATCTGGCCAAGTGCGTGTTTCTGCGCAGCGATTCGCAGGGCCCCCTCGCCGTGCCGGACACGCTCGTCGGGACCGACAGCCACACGACCATGATCAACGGCCTGGGCGTAGTCGGCTGGGGCGTGGGTGGCATCGAGGCCGAGGCCGCCATGCTTGGACAACCGCTGTACATGTTGATGCCGGAGGTGGTGGGCTTCGAGCTGACGGGCGAGCTGTCGCCCGGCGCCACTGCCACGGACCTGGTCCTCACCGTCACGCAGATCCTCCGCCGCGAAGGCGTGGTCGGCAAGTTCGTCGAGTTCGTCGGGCCGGGCGTTTCGGCCATGACCTTGGCCGATCGGGCCACGATCGCCAACATGGCACCGGAGTACGGTGCTACCATGGGTTTCTTCCCGATCGATGCCGAGTCGCTCAACTATCTGCGCCGCACCGGCCGCACCGACGAAGAAGTTGAACTGGTGGAGCGCTACACCAAGGAGCAGGGCCTCTTCCGCACGGACAACGGACCGGTGCCGGTCTACACGAAGACGCTGTCGCTCGATTTAGGGGCGGTCGAACCCAGCCTGGCCGGACCTAAACGCCCCCAAGACCGCGTGCCGCTCTCGGCCATGAAGCAGGAGTTCCGCCGGTCGCTGCAGGCACCGGTCTCCGAACGCGGCTTTGCGCTCGACGATGCCGCGATGCGGACGACGGCCGAGGTTATCGACAACGGCCACGCGTCGACCATTGGACACGGCAGCGTGGTGATCGCGGCCATCACGAGCTGCACGAACACGAGCAATCCTTCGGTGATGGTGGCGGCAGGGCTGCTCGCCCGGAACGCCGTCGCCAAAGGGCTCAAGGTCAAGCCGTACGTGAAGACGAGCCTCGCACCGGGCTCCCGTGTCGTTACCGATTACCTGCAGAAGGCCGGCTTGGACGACGACCTGGAAGCGCTCGGCTTTTACACGGTCGGTTACGGCTGTACGACATGCATCGGCAACAGCGGTCCGCTGCCCGAGCCGGTCTCTCGGGCGGTGCACGAGAAGGACCTGATTGCTTCGGCGGTGCTCAGCGGCAACCGCAACTTCGAAGGCCGCGTGAACGCGGATGTGAAGGCGAACTATCTGGCCAGTCCACCGCTGGTGGTGGCCTACGCGTTGGCCGGCACCACGGATATCGACCTGGTCAACGAGCCGCTGGGCAGCGGGAGCGATGGCAATCCGGTGCGGCTGGCGGACATCTGGCCCAGCCAGGCCGAGGTGCGGAGCGTCGTCGAGACGGCCGTGCAGCCGGAGATGTTCCGCAACCAGTACGACAACGTCTGGGAAAAGAACCCGCAGTGGAACGCCATCGCCACATCCGAGAGTGAATTGTACGACTGGGACGAGTCGAGCACGTACATTCAGGAGCCGCCGTTTCTGATCGACCTGGCCCCTGAGCCGGGACCGATCCAGCCGATCCGCGGTGCCCGGGTGCTGTTGGCCTTGGGCGATTCGGTGACGACCGATCATATTTCGCCGGCCGGCTCGATCGCCCTGGACAGCCCGGCCGGACGCTACCTCCGCGAGCACGGTGTCGAGCAGCGCGACTTTAACAGCTACGGCTCGCGCCGCGGCAACGACCGCGTCATGACCCGCGGCACCTTCGCCAACATCCGCATCCGCAATCAGCTTACCCCCGGTACCGAGGGCGGCGTCACCCGGCAATTGCCCGATGGCGAAACGATGGCGGTCTACGACGCCGCGATGCGCTACGCCGAACAGGGCGTGCCGCTGATCGTGCTGGCCGGTGCCGAGTACGGAACCGGCAGCAGCCGCGACTGGGCCGCCAAGGGGACGCTGCTATTGGGCGTGCGGGCGGTGATCGCCGCCAGCTACGAGCGCATCCACCGTAGCAACCTGGTCGGCATGGGCGTGCTGCCGCTGCAGTTCGTCGAAGGGCAATCGTGGTCGTCGCTCGGCCTGACCGGCGAAGAGACGTTCGACATCAACGGCCTGGACGAATCGCTCCGGCCGGGCGCCACGCTCACGGTCACCGCAAACGGCGAGGCGGGCCGCCGCGTGCAGTTCTCCGCGAAAGTCCGCATCGATACGCCAGTCGAACTCGACTACTACCGCAACGGCGGCATTCTGCAAACCGTGCTGCGGAAGCTGCTGGCGGAGAAGTAATAACGAGCAGGTCTAAAGCCGGCCAATTTGCTAGGCTTTCACGCGAAGTCACCGCGCAGCGGCATCGAGCGCAGCCGCTTGCCGGTCGCGTGGAACACCGCGTTGGCGATCGCCGGGGCGACGGCGATGATCGGCGTTTCGCCCGCGCCGACCGATTCCAGATCGGGCCGATTGACCAACACCACGTCGATCGGCGGCACGTCCCGCATCCGCGGGACGGCATAGCTGGAAAAGGCCGGGTTGGTGACGCGGCCCTCGGCGAACTGGATGGCTTCGCTCAGCGCCCCGCCCAAACCCATCACGATGCACCCTTCGACCTGGGCCCGCAAGTTGATCGGATTCTGAATGGCTCCGCACTCGTAGGCCTGGCAGATGTCGAGCACCTTGATGCGGCCGTCCTCGATGGCCACCTCCACGCAGGCGGCGGTGTACGAGGCCTTTTCGATGCCGCACGCCAGACCGACTCCGCGACCGGGCTGACGTTCCGCGCGGCGGCGGTCCCACTCGAAGCGCATCGCCGCGGTCTCCAGTACCGTCCGCAGGCGCCCCTGCGGCAGGTGGGCCAGGCGAAACGCCAGCGGATCGTCGTCCGTCATAGCCGCCAGGTCGTCCATCGACGACTCCCGCGCGAAGACGTTGGCCGTGGAAGCCAGCGCGCGATACGAACCCTGCCGCAGCGGCGAATCGGTCCGCACCGACTGCTCGTGGTGAACGCCCACCGTGTAAGGCGTCTCGATGGCCGAGCCGCCGGAGTTGTAGTTGGTGTGTTCCCAGGCGGCCAGCTTGCCGTCCCCATCGAGCCCGGCGCGGACTTCGATCAGCCCCGCCGGCCGGAAATAGGCCCAAGTGAACTCTTCCTCGCGCGTCCAGCGGAGCGACACCGGCCGCCGGGCGGCTTGCGCCAGTCGCGCCGCTTCGATGGCCGTCTCGCCGGTGTGTTTGCCACCAAATGCGCCGCCGGAGTCGGGCACGATCACCCGCACCTGGTCGGCTTCGAGGCGGAACACGCCCATCAACTCACCTCGGACCCGCAGCGGGTTTTGCGTGGCGGTCCAGACGGTCAGCTTACCGTCTTCCCACTCGGCCACCGCCGCCCGAGGCTCCATGGGTGCGTGCTGGATGTAAGCGATCTCGTAGGCGGCCTCGTGCGACTTCGCGGCCGCATCCAGCGCCGCCTGAATTTCTGCGTCCGATGCGCCGTCGCCGCCGCGCCGGCCGCCGCCACCATCGGCCGTCCGCTTGAGATGCTGGTAGAGCGTCTCGCTCGTGGGCTGATCGCCCGGCGTGGACCACTCAGCCGTTTCGGCAATGCGCTGCAGCGCCTGATCGGCGGCCCAGGACGTGGGCCCGGCGCAACCGACGAAGTCGCCGTCGCGCACGACGACCGCGCCTTCGATCGCCTCGCCCACGCTCGTATCCACCGACTGAAGCTCCGCGCCGTAGGCCGGTGGCCGCAGCACTTTTCCATACAGCATGTTCGGGCGGCGGATGTCCGACGGGTACTGGTGCACGCCGCGCACGACGTCGGCGCCGTCGACCTTGCCGGTCGGCTTGCCCAAGATGCTCCACCGCTCGACACGGGTCAGCGTCGCATCGCCGGCAGAGGTGGTTCTCCATTGCTCGGCGAGACTCTCGTCCGCGGCCAGGTCGGCGAAAGTGACTTCCCGCTGCGAGGCCGGGTGGACGAACTTCCCCTCGCGCAATTCCAGTGCCGAACGCTCGACCGAGAGCTTCTCGGCGGCCATATCCGCCAGCAGTTCCCGGGCGGCCGCCGCGGCAGCGCGGACTTGTGGGATCGTCGACGGCGTGGTCCGGCTGCCGGAGGTGCCGCCGTCGTTGGGGCATAGTTCGGTATCGCCTAGCACCGCCTTTACCTGGTCGATGGGCAGCGAAAGCTCTTCGGCCGCCGCCTGAATCACCTGCGTACGCGAACCCTGCCCGACTTCGACCTTACCGGTCAGCACGGTGACGATTCCATCGGTGCCGATGTGCAATCGATGGGAGAGCGGCTCGGGGCTGCCTCCGCGTCCTCCCCGGCCACGGCCGCCGCGCTGCTGTGCGGTCACGTTGCCGGACGTTGTGGCGGCGATCATCAGGCCCGCCCCTAGAACCTGCACGAACTGGCGGCGGTTGGCCTGAAAGTAGTACGCGGGCCGCTGTTGCAGCTCGTAGCGTTCGTCTTCCACCAGTTCCTGGGTAAGAGGGTCGGTTCGCATGGTCTGGTTCCTCTCCATCCGGGCAGGTTGGGTTCGACGGTTGGTGGTAGAAAGCTATGAGACGCACAGACAGGAATGTCTGTGCCAACAGGGGCCACTCAATGGCCGCGTACTATTGATCCCTGGAAGACTCGGTGCGAGAGCTGCCCAATTCGGCGGCGCGCTCGATGGCGGCAAGGATGTTCACGTAATTGCAGCACCGGCAGATGTTGCCGCTCATGCCACGGACGATCTCGTCCCGCGTCGGGCTGCCGTTCTTCTGCAATAGCCCCACGGCATTCATGATCTGCCCCGGCACGCAGTAGCCGCACTGCATGGCGTCCTTTTCGACGAACGCCTGCTGCACGGCATGAAGCTGATCTTCCGGCGCGAGCCCTTCGATCGTCTGCAGGTTCAGCCCCTGGGCGTCGGCCACGGTAGTGATGCAGGAGCGGATCGCCAGCCCGTCGGTGAGCACCGTGCAGGCGCCGCACTCGCCTTCGCCGCAGCCGTACTTCGTGCCGGTGAGCGCCAGATCCTCCCGGATCACGTCCAAGAGCGGCCGTTCGCCGTCGGTGACGACCTGCACCGGCTTGCCGTTGACGGTGAACTGGAATGTGCCTTGCATCAGAGATCTCCCTCTGGTCGAGCGCGTCACGCCGCTTTTGCACAGACAGGAATGTCTGTGCCACCTTGCAGCAGAATGAATTCAGCCGAAGTGCGGCGCTGGCCTGGATTCTTGCGAATTCAGTTACGGATAGATCCTGTGACTTCAGCCACGAATGGATGCCTGTGCCACTCCCTATTGCGCTTCACGGATCGCGTACAAGTGCTTCTCGCCGCGGATGTACATGGTATCGCCGACAATCGCCGGCGAGGCGTCGATCCCTTCGTCCAGCTTGTTGATCGAGAGGACGTCGAATTCGGGGCCGTGCTCGATGACGGTGGTGGTACCTTCGCGATCGCTGTAGTACACCTTGCCGGCGGCTCCGACTGGCGAGGCGTACATGGTGCCGCTTTCCGGCAGCCTCTCGTTGCTGTAGTGCACTTCGCCCGTTGCCGCGTCCACGCAACTGGCGATGGCATTGCGGCCCTTGGTGAAGTAGAGCTTGCCCTCGTACAACAGCGGCGAAGAGATGTACGGCGTGTGATCGTCGATGTTCCAGGCGACCTTATCCGTGCCGGTGATGTCACCCGAGGAGTCCAGCGGAATCGCGTACGCCGCGTAGCCGCGATAGCCGGTCATGCAGATGACCAGGTCGTCCAACTGCACGGGCGAGGGTATGGGATTGGCGGCCTGCCCGCCGCACTCCCACAGCAGCTCGCCGCTGGTCAGATCATAGCTGCGCACGCGGTTTTCACCGTTGGTCACCACTTGCGTGCGGCCGTCGCGCTCGATGACCAGCGGCGTAGCCCAAGTGGTGCTCTCGTCGCGCTGCGTCTGCCACCGCGTCTCGCCGTTGCGGGCGTCCAGGGCGACGATGAACGACTGGCCTTCGTGATCCCAGTTGACCACCAGCGTGTCGCCGTGCAGCGTGGGCGTGGATCCTTCGCCGAATCCGAGGCGGGTTTCCATGTCGCCCAGGTCGCGCTCCCAGACGAGATTGCCGTCCATGTCGTAGCAATACAGGCCGCGCGACCCGAACGACGCATAGACGTGCTGCCCGTCGGTCAGGGCCGAGGCGGAGGCGTAGGTGTTGGTATCGTGGTGCCCCTCGTGCGGCACCAGCCGGGCGGCCGTCTTCTGCCAGATGGTTTCGCCGGTGTTGCGATTCATGCAGATCACGACGAACTCCTGCGGTGTGCTGGGCGCGGCACCGCGGCCAAAGCCGCCGCGTCCCCCGCGACCGCGGCCCGGCCGCTCGTCTTGAGCGGATTGCTGCGGGTCGGCTACCGTTGTGTCGGTGTTCTCCGCGGCCGCATTATCGGGAGCTGCTTCCTGCTCGGGGGCATCCACGGCGGTGAGCAGGAAGATCTTGTCCTGCCAGACGATCGGAGAAGCGCTGCCGCGGCCCGGGATTTCCACCTTCCATTTGATGTTCGTCTGCTCGTCCCACTTGGTCGGCGGATTTGCCTGTGGCGCTACGCCGGTGGCCAGCGGCCCCCGCCATTGATGCCAGGAGCTCATTTTGGCCGAGTCGAAATCGGAAGCGAACGCGAAGGTCGAACTCAGAAGGCATGCGGCCAGCGATGCGGCGATCGTGCGAACCATCTAACCATCTCCAAGGGAAACGTCATTGTTGTAGTTGCCTTGCCGTTACTTTGTCGGACCGAATGTTGACTCGGCCTGCGGGCTGCCCTCGTGGCCTACTGCTCCGCCCCGATGCAGTACAAATGCGACTGCGTGCGGATGAACAGTTGCGAACCGGAGACCGCGATGGACGAGAGCGTGTAGCCGCCGTCCAGCTCGTTGGTGGCGGTCACCTGCGGCTCGTCACCGCTCACGTCGATCACCGTGGTGACGGCCGACTCGTTGATGACGTAGAGCTTGCCGTCGGCCAATAGCGGCGACGCACTGACCGTGCCCTGGGCCGTGCGGAGCGGGCCCCATACTCGTTCGCCGGTTTTGGCGTCCAGGCAATTGACCAGGCCGCGGTCGTCGACCATGTAGAAGCGCTCTCCGTCGGAGATGGGCGTGGGCACGTCGGGGCCGCCGCCTTGTGTCCAGCGCCAGGCGAGGTGGCTCTCGGTCACGTCGCCCGAGCCGCCGGCACGCAGCGCGATCAGCGGCCGCTGCCGCGTAGGCGCGTAAATCATCCCGTCGGCCACCGTAGGCGAAGCGATGATGCGGTAATTGCGCTGCCGCTCGGGATTGAGCCCCGCCGCACGCCACAGCTCCTTGCCGGTCTGTGGGTCGTGGCCAGTCACGTAGTCACCACCGGAGACGACAATCTGCGTTTGTCCCTCGTGCTCCAGCACGACCGGAGTGGTGTAGGCATCGGGCGACTCAAACAGCGCATCGGTGGGACGTTCTTGCCGCCACACCTGCTGGCCGGTCTGTGCGTCGAGCGCGACGATGTACGACGGTTCGTCGGTGTGCTGACCGTGCAACACCTCAATGATGAGCTTACCGTCGTGCAATAGCGGTGAAGAGGCATAGCCCCAGTTGAGTCCGAAATCGCCGTACTGCTGCTGCAAGTTATTCTGCCAGACCTGGTTGCCCTCAATGTCGAAGGCGGTCACGGCGCCGGTGCCGGTGACGACCCAGACGTGGTTGCCGTCGGTGACCGGCGATGGCGAGGAAAGGTTTTGCTTGCGATAGAGGCGATTGCCGTCGTCGAGCTTTTGCGTCCAGAGGACTTCGCCGTCCGACTTGGAGATACAGAGCAAAAGCAGGTCGTTGCCCCCGGGATCACGTCCGCCATCTCCAAAGCCCCGTCCGCCAAATCCCCGTCCACCAACACCGCGCCGGCCACGGCCGCGTCGCTGGCCAGGCTGTTGATCATTCTCGTCTTCTTGTTGCGCGGCGGCTTGCTGCTGCGGTTCTTCCTCCGCTTTGGCCGATGGCGAGGTAATGAAGATGCGATCACCCCAGATGATCGGCGTGCCGCCGCTCCACGAGGGCAGCTCTGTCTTCCAGGCGATGTTCTGCTCCGGCCCCCACTCGGCCGGGAGGTTCGTGGAGTTGCTGATGCCGTTGCCGTTGGGCCCGCGCCACTGTGGCCAGTTTTCATCCGCGATCGCGCTGCGTGCACCGACGGTGAAGAAACAGGCGAGGGCAACCAGCGCCGCCAGCGCCAATGAAGTATGAGTTGAACGTGTCATGCTGCTCCTCCAGATTCCTTTGGAACGCGCGGACGGCGCGGGGGATAATTAATCAGTCTCTTCAGCTACATCGCAGACAGGATTGTCTGTGCCGCGACCGGATCGATACACTCTACCGGACCGCGAAGGCGGCGTGCAACTTGATTCGCCTGCCGGACTTGGGTGCATGCGTGGCGGTGACAGCGACTGAAGTTTTTGCGCGGTCCGCCCGGCCAGCGGCGGGGTTAAACCAAGTTTAGGCCATTGGTGAGGCACACCGCGGCAAGCTGCTCGTACCGCGGCCGCCGGCGGCCGTTTCAGGTGTGCCCGAGCCCGTTTCAGGTGTGATAGTCGGCATTCAGCCGCACGTATTCGGCCGTCAAGTCGCTCGTCCAGAACCGGGCCGAGCTGCTGCCTTCGGAAAAGAGCAGCACGATACTGGTATCGCGGTGATCGCGGATCGACTGCGACACCTTTGCGCCGTCAAATGGCACCGGAACGCCCCGTTCGTACAGCAGCAGTCCGTTGACGTGCAGGCTGACCATCATCGGGTCGAACTGCACGCCCGCGTAACCGGCCGCCGAGACGATGCGTCCCCAATTGGGATCCGCTCCGGCGATGGCCGTCTTCACCAGTGGACTGTTGGCGACCGTCTTGGCGATGCGGCGGGCGTTCTCGCGGTTCGCGCAGCCGTGGATCTCGATGGTGATCAGGTGCGTCGCCCCTTCGCCGTCGGAGGGGATCGCCCGGGCCAGGTCCTCGCACACGTGACAGAGGCCCGTCGTGAACAGGTCCTTCTCGCGGCCAGCCGAGACGTCGGTGCCCGAAGCCCCGTTCGCCAGCAGCACGACGCTGTCGTTCGTGCTGACGTGTCCTTCTACGCTGATGCAATTGAATGTGTCATCGGTAGCCGTAGCGAGCAACTGCTGGGCAGTTTGCGGATCAATCACCGCGTCGGTGAGGATCACCGCCAGCATGGTGGCCATGTTCGGGCCGATCATGGCGGCGCCTTTGGCGATGCCGAGGATGCGCACCGGCCCGGCATCCAGCGGCACTTCGTCGCTGGCAATTTTGTGCGTCGAGTCGGTGGTGAGCAGGCCGCGCGCTGCCGTCTCGAACGTCTCCTCGTCGGAGCCCAGGCGGCTGCTGGCGGCTTCAATCCCCCGCTGGATACGATCCATCGGCAACAGTTCGCCGATGATGCCGGTGGACAGCACGAGCACCTGCGAACCATCCGCTCCGCAGGCCTGGGCCGCCCACTCGGCCATCTGCAGCGCGTCGCGGTCGCCCTGCTCTCCCGTGCAGGCATTGGCATTGCCGGAGTTGACCACGACGGCGCGGATCGAGTCGGACGGCGTACGCTGGCGATCGAGCCGCACCGGAGCGGCGCAGACGACATTCTGCGTGTAGACGCCGGCGGCGGTCGACGGCCGGTCGGAAACAATCAATGCGACGTCCGGCTTGTTCGGATTGCGCTTCAGCCCACAGTGGACGCCGGCCGCGCGAAAACCCCGGGGGATGCAGAACGCCATCAATCCGGCCAACCTTCAGTACGTGGAGCAGTAAATTGAGTTACGAAGCGGGAGTTCGCCGGCGGGCGGCGTCACAGGGCCGTCGTCTCCGGCAGTCCGAATAGGAGGTTGAAGTTTTGCACCGCCGCGCCGGAGGCCCCTTTCACCAGGTTATCCAGACAACTGACCAACACTACGCGACCTTTCACCACGCGCAGGGCGATATGGCAGGAATTCGATCCCAGCGTATGCTTGGTCGCCGGTAGATCATCAACGATGCGAACAAACGGCTCCGCCGCGTAAAACTCCCTCAGTACGGCGCGCAGGTCATTCTCTGTGGCTCCGCGGCTGGGACGAGCATAAATGGTGGAGAGGATGCCGCGGTCCATCGGAATCAAGTGCGGCGCGAAGATGACTGACACTTCACGGCCGGCCGCATCGGTGAGCACCTGGTCGATCTCGGGCGTGTGGCGATGCTTGCCGACGTTGTACGCCGCGACGCTCTCGTTGCACTCGGGAAAGTGCGTGGTGTCGCTCGGCGTGCGGCCGGCGCCGGAAACGCCGCTTTTCGAATCGACGATGATCTCGCCGGGCTCGATCAAACCCGCTCGCAACAGCGGCGCCAGCGGCAGAATCGCACTGGTCGGATAGCAGCCGGGATTGGCCACCAGCCGCGCCTGCTTGATTCGCTCACGATACAACTCCGGAAGCCCGTAGACGGCTTGCTCGATGTTCTCCACGTCCGTGTGCGGGTGCCCGTACCAGGCGGCATAGACTTGCGCATCGGTGAGCCGATAGTCGGCGCTGAAGTCGACGACCTTGCTGCCGGCGGCCAGCACTTCGCGGACGGCGTCGGCGCTGGCTCCGTGCGGCAAGCAGCTAAACACGCAATCGGCCTGCTCGGCGACCTCCGCCGGGGCGAGGTTCCGCAGATTTCGCTCCAGGCGGCCACTCAACGAGGGGTGCACCGACCCGATCGGCGGCGCGCCTTCCTGCCGGCTGGTCAATACGGTGATCTCCACCTCCGGATGCCGCAACAACAGGCGGAGCAGCTCCAGGGCCGTATAACCGGTGGCACCGAGAATGGCGACGCGGATCATGACTTGTGACATATAAAATGAGGGGCAAAATCGGTCCGAACCGCGGCGCCGACGGAGCGATTATAAGGCCCGCGGCGAGCCACCGCCAAGGGCATGACACCGCCGGCACTGGCCGGTTCGCGGTGCGTGTCACCGCTTCTCGCTGTAATGGCTGCTGCATCGGCGGCTAGTGCGTGCCCACGCGTTCGATAAGGCGACTCTGAATCACTTGCAGGATGTTGCGGGCCACATGCTCTTTCGACCCTGCGTACGTCTCGATCGCCGTGCCTTGCCCGTCGAGGATTTCGACGCTGTTATCGGCTGCGTCCATCGCCTCCGGTCCGTTGAGCACCATCAGATCGCAACTCTTTTTCTCCAACTTGGCCAGCGCCCGCAGGCGGCGATCATCCGTCTCCAGGGCGAACCCGACCATCCACTGGTGCCGCTTCTCGGCTCCCAGCGTGGCAACGACGTCGTCGGTTTCAATCAGCTCCAAGAGCAGCGGCTGACCGGTCTTGGCGATCTTGCTGGCTTCCACCTGCCGCGGTCGGTAATCGCACGGCGCGGCGGCGCCGATCAGGCCGTCGCAAGTCGGGAACTGGTTGCAGCACACCTCGAGCATCTCTTCAGTGGAGACGACCTTCAGCACCTCCGCTGCGTCCGGATACGTCAGGTCGACCGGGCCGCTGACGACAACGACCTCGTGCCCTAGCTCCAGCGCGGCCTGGCAGAGCGCCCGGCCCATGCGGCCGCTGGAGGCATTGGTCAAATAGCGGACCGGGTCAAGATACTGCCGCGTCGGTCCGGAGGTGATGAGGATTCGAGCCACGGCTGTGCTTCGGATCTCGCTGGAGTTTCAGCTACTTCTTCACCTGATCCAGCAGTTGGTTGATCCGCCGGCGGATAGCTTCGGGATCGGCCATGCGGCCGGCACCTTGGCGGCGGCAGCTCAGCCAGCCCGACTCCGGATCGACAATGTTCACACCGTCGTCGCGCAACTGCTGAAGATTGCGCTGCACGGCGGGCTTCTCCCACATCTGGGTGTTCATCGCGGGGGCGAGCAGGATCGGGCCATCGAACGAGAGCAACAGCGTGCTGAGCAGATCGTCCGCCAGGCCATGGGCCGCCTTGGCCATGACGTTCGCGGTGGCCGGGGCGATACACAGCAATTCACCTCGATCGGCCAGATCGATGTGCGCACCGAGCGGATGCGCCGCCTCGGAGAACATGCCCCGCACGACGCGGCGTCCCGAAAGGGCCTCGAATGTGGCCGGGCCGACGAAGCGCCGGGCCGCCTTGGTCATCACCACGGTAACGCCGTGGCCCTCCTGAACGAGCTGGCTGACCAAGGCCGCTGTCTTGTAGGCGGCCACTCCGCCGGAGACGCCGATGATCAGCTCCCGGGACATCAGAGGTTTGCCAGGTCCAGTTCAGGCGGACCGCCACCCTCGGACCGGTCGGTCCTGCGGACCTGGGCCGACATGTCCAGATAGATCTTATCCTGGAGAATCTCCTGGATGACGATCTCCATCTTGTCGTGCGTGTCCATGTTGACCAGCGGGCGCGCACCGGCATTCAGTGCCACCAGACGCTTTTGAATCAGCGTGGAGAGCTTGAATCGGCCGCCCACCTTGTTGACGATTTCCTCTTCTTTCAGCGCGTCGATCATTCAGAATGGCTCCTGCAGGAGGTCAAGATTTGAGCGATTTGCTCGACGGCCTCTTCGACGTGGTCGTTGACGACGCGGTAGGCGTACCCGTCGGCGCGCGCCAACTCGGCGCGGGCGACTTCCAGACGGCGACGAATGGCCTCTTCCGACTCGGTAGCCCGGTCACGGAGCCGCCGCTCCAGCTCTTCCTCCGAGCCCGGTTCGACAAACAGCGTGACCGCGTCGGGGTAGTGCTCCAGCACCGCGCGGGTCCCTTCGACGTCAATCTCTAAGAGTACCCATTTTCCCGCGTCCAGGCTAGGGCTGACCTCCGAGAGCAGCGTCCCGTACCAGTGACCCTGGGAGAAAACCTGGCAGCATTCCAGAAACTCGCCGGCGGTGCGCCGCCGCTGAAATTCCTCGGGAGTGAGGAAATAGTAATCGGCTCCTTCGATCTCGCCCGGGCGCGGATCGCGGGTTGTGGCCGAGACGCTCAGGCGGAGCCGACCGGGAAACCGGTCCAAGAGCCGCTTAATCAGCGTCGACTTACCCACGCCCGAGGGGCCCGACAGCACGATCAGTTTTCCGGCGCTGGGCTCGGCCATGGCACGTGATGCCCCGTGCGGCGGGGTCTGGCAATGGAGTGGGCTGTTCATTCTACGTTCTGAATCTGCTCGCGCATCCGTTCGATCGAGGCTTTGATGTCGATCACCTCACGGGAGATTTCCACGTCGTTCGACTTGGAGCCGATCGTGTTGGCTTCGCGGAACATCTCCTGGGTGAGGAACTCCAGCTTTCGGCCGGAACTCTCCTTCTCGGCGAGCAACTGCTCGAACTGCTCCAGGTGGCTCCGCAGCCGCACGACCTCCTCCGAGACGTCGCTGCGCTCTCCGAACAAGCTTACCTCACGCAACAGGTCGGCCGGGTTGAGCGTCACCTCCAGCGTCCCCAGGGCCTTGCTCACCCGGTCGCTGAGCCGCTCGCGATAGTCTTCCGCCACCTGCGGCGCCCGCTGGTGCACGCGATCGAGATGCTCGGCGATCGAGCGGCAGTTCTCCGCCAGATCGGTCAGCAAGGCGGCCCCTTCGTCGGTGCGCATCTGGGTGAGCTTCTCCAGCGCCTCGATCAATACTTTCTCAATCACGGGCCAATCCTGCGAGACCTCGCGCATCTCAGCCGACGCTTCGCTCACGACGCCCGGCAGCAGCAGCAGCGACTCCAGCCGCGGCATTTCCGCAACTTGCCACGTGCGGCAGAGCACTTCCAACTGCTGGTGATAAGCCTGCAGCACCTGGCCGTTGATGCGGTAGTCGTCGGGCCTAAGCGCGCGCTCCACTCGAAGCTGCACCTGCACGTTGCCTCGCTTGACGTGCCGCCGCACGACGCCTTCCACCAGCGGCTCCAGCGAGCTGTATCCATCGCTCGCGCGCAAGCCGAGCTTGAAGTAGCGGCCGTTAATGGCGCGCACCTCGAATGAGACGGTCAGGTCCTGCTGTTGGCGACGTGCTTCGCCAAAACCCGTCATGCTGACCAGCAAACTATTCAGTCTCCTGTCGTCCGAAAGGTGGGAAGTGACTCCGTCGCGTAGAGGCCGCCAAGTACAGCACGGCCGGGTTTGTCTTCGCCCCCGCACGAAGGAACACCCGCAAGGGCCAGCAGCGAGTGTACTTGCTAATTGTCCTCGTCGACGGGAACCGGTTCATCGGCCGGCGCTCGCGCGGCGCCTTCGGTCGCTGCTTCCGGCGGAGTCACTGGGGACGTCGCATCGGCCGGGGCCGCGTCCGACGGAGTTTCTCCAGCGGCGGGTGCGTCTGCGTCGGGCGTATCGGCATCGACTCCCGCACCACCCGGCAGCGACTCGGTCGTCAGGCCGCCACCAGTTGTCAGATCGTCCGTTCCCGTGGCGGCGGCTCCACCAAGCCCCTGCCGCAGACTGTCATCGGTCTGGCAGCCCACCCATTGTAGTGTGACCACGCACAACAGAATCCAGATGACGACGGTCCAGATAGTAATGTACGTGAACATGTCGCCGGCTTTGGCGCCGAACGCGCTCTGGCCACCCATGCCCCCCAGGGCACCGGTCAATCCGCCGCCGCGTCCGCGCTGGACGAGGACGAGCAGGATGAGAAAGATCGAAACAAATGCAAGCAACAGTCCGAGTAACGTCTGCATGTCACACTCAGTTCAGAGATAACTTCTCGTATCTGAATCGCACAGACCGGAATGTCTGTGCCACCACAAACTCCCTCTCCCTTTGGGAGAGGGCCGGGGAGAGGGGCTACCGACGTCCGGACCTCTCTCTGTCAAGTATGTTTTAAGTCTTGGTTGTGCCGCACAGACACGAATGTCTGTGCCACCACTTTGCTCCGCCACTAACCCGATGAAACGCCGGCCGCGATCGACAGGAAGTCGTCTGCCTGAAGACTTGCCCCGCCGACCAGTGCGCCATCGACATTCGGCTGGGCCAATAGCGAAGCGGCGTTGTCCGGTTTGACGCTTCCCCCGTAGAGAATCCGGACCTGGCGAGCCATCGCGTCATTGTAGCGGGCGGCCATCATCTTGCGAAGGTCGGCGTGAACCTCTTCGGCCTGCTCCGGCGTGGCGACTTTGCCCGTGCCGATGGCCCAAACCGGCTCGTAGGCCAGCACGATCCGGCCGAACTGCTCGGCGGAGAGCTCGGCCAGCGATCCCTCGAATTGGCGGCGGATCACCTCGCCCGTCCGCCCGGCCTCGCGCTCTTCTAACAGTTCGCCGACACAGACGATGGGAATCAGGTCCGCGACGAGCACGGCGAACAGTTTGCGGTTCACGTCCTGGTCCGTTTCGCCCAGCACGTGCCGCCGCTCGCTGTGGCCGAGAATTACCATCGAGACGCCCAGGTCGCGGAGCATGGCGGCGCTGACTTCGCCGGTGAAGGCCCCCTTCGGCTCGTGGTACACGTTCTGTGCGCCGAGTGCGACGGGCGAACCGGCCACGATCTGGCTCACGGCGTCCAGATAGACCAGCGGCGGGCAGACCGCCAGGTCCGCGGCACCGACTTTGCTCGCGCGGTCGACGATGGCCTTCGCCAGGTCGACTGCCGCACGGCGGTCGGTGTTCATCTTCCAGTTGCCGGCGATCAGCGGACGGGTCATGTGGCAGCTCCTGCGGGCCGTGAAATTTCTTTACCCAGCACTTCGGCCAGGCGACGTATTTGATCGGTCAATTCGGCATACTGTTCCGGCAGCAGCGCCTGGGCGCCGTCGGAGAGGGCCTCCTCCGGGTTGTCGTGCACCTCAATGTGGACGCCGTCGGCGCCCGCGGCCACGCCAGCCAGGGCACACGCCGGAATTACATCCGGCCGGCCGGTGGCATGGCTGGGGTCGACGATGATCGGCAGATGGGTAAGCCGCTTACACACCGGCACCGCGGCGACGTCGAACAGGTTGCGGGTTTGATTGTCGAAGCCCCTTATGCCTCGCTCGCACAAAACCACCTGCCCGTTGCCTTCGGAGACGATGTATTCGGCACTCATCAGCAGGTCTTGCACCGTGGCGCTCATGCCGCGCTTCAGCAGGACCGGCTTCTCGCATTTGCCCACCTCGGTGAGCAGGACGAAGTTCTGCATGTTGCGGGCGCCGATCTGCACCATGTCGGCATACTTGCAGACGATGTCGACGCAGCGGGGGTCCGTGACTTCCGTGACGACGGGCAGGCCGTGCTTGTCGCCCGTGTCGCGCAAAATCTTCAGGCCTTCCTCGCCGAGACCCTGAAAGGAATAGGGGCTGGTGCGCGGCTTGTACGCGCCGCCGCGGAGGATGTTTGCGCCGGCCTTGCGAATGGCGCCGGCGATCGAGTCCATCCGCTGGGGACTTTCCACGGCGCAAGGACCAGCAATCAGAGCGAGGTAGCCTCCGCCGATCTTGACGCCTCCCACGTCAACGACGGTGGGCTGCGGGTGAGCGTCGAGGCTGGCCAGCTTGTACGGCGGCTGCACCGGAACGACTTCGGCCACGCCGGGAATCGCCGCCAGCGGGGCCGAGCGGATCTTGTCTTCATCGCCGATTACGCCAATGACGGTGCGAAAGGTGCCGCGGCTGAGGTGCGCTCGCAGGCCCAGCGACTCGACGCGCTCGATCACATGCGAGATCTGATCCTCGCTGGCACCCGGCTTGAGAATGATGATCACCGCAGTCCCCGATCCCTAAATATCTTTCGCATTTGGACGAATCGTCGGCAGTGGCGGATGGCTCGGGGCTCAGGCAGCCGTCTGGACCTGTTCAATTGGACAGAGCTTGCGGGGGGGCCAGGATTGACCATCTGGGCTACGCCCACACTACGCCCTGCCGCTTCGGCAGGGACCAAATGGACTGCCTTTTTGGCTATCCAACTCGTCGGGCTGTTCGGCAAACTCCATTACCGGGGGCTCGAATTCATGCCTACCGGGGGATTGGTCCGAACAGCGGCCCCTACGCCCTGCTACGGCCGCAGTTTACCCGATCGGCTCGCTCCGCGCATAGGAGCCGAGGATCTCCAGACGCGTAGCCTTTTTTTCGAGCGAGGAGAGGGCCCGACGCACGCGCAAGTCGGCCCGATGGCCCTCGCACTCCACAAAAAACAAATACCGCCCGGCATGGCCCGGGATCGGAAACGATTCGATCCAGGTCATGTTGAGCCGGTTCCGCTTGAAGATGGCCATTGCGTCGGCCAGTGCGCCCGGGCGATGTTCCAGTTCCAGCATCAGGGCGGTTTTGTCGTCGCCCGTGGCGGACGCGTCGACGCCGCTGATGACGGCAAAGCGGGTCAAGTTGCCGGGGTTATCCTCGATGTTGGCAGCCAGCACTTCCAGTCCGTACTGCACGCCGGCCTCGGCACTGGCGATGGCCGCCACGGCCGGGTTTTGCTGCGCCATTCGGGCGGCATCGGCGGTACTGGCCACCTCAGACGTGGTGGCGGCCGGTAGATGCTTGGCGATCCAGTTGCGGCACTGCGAGAGGGCCTGCGGCTTGCTATAAACCGTTTGGACCGCCGTGCGCGGTCCGCGGCCGAGCAGGTTGTGATGGATCCGCAGCGGGACTTCACCGCAGATTTTGACCGACAGCTTCGCGAACATGTCGAGCGTGTCGGCCACGCGTCCGTCGGTCGAGTTCTCGACCGGCACCAGGCCGAAGTCCGCCTGCCGCGTATAGACCTCCTCGAACACTGCGGCGATGCTGCCGACCGGCACCAGCTCGACGCTCTGGCCGAAGCGGTGCAGGGCGGCCAGGTGGCTGTAGGTGTACTCTGGCCCCAGGAAGGCAACCCGCGTGGTGGTCAGCAGCGCCCGGGTACCGCTGGCCAATTCGCGCAGCACGGCCTGGACGGCCGTATCCGAAAGCGGGCCAGGATTAGTGACTCGCTTTGGATTGGCCGCCTGGTCAACCAAGTCCTGCGATAGGTTGATCGCCGATGCGGCTGGCTCCGCGCCGGATGCCATGGCGGCCCACTGCCGGGCGAGATCCGCCCGCTCGTTGAGCTGGTCAACGATTTGCCGATCTAGCTGATCGATCTTGCGGCGCAGCGCGGACCGCGAAACTGGGGCCTGGGAGCTGCCGCTGGATCGCTTCTTTTTCGCCATGCAACCGACTTTCCGAAAGACTGGCTCCGCCGCAGGGGCTGCCCTAAAAGATACACCCGAGACCACTTCCGAGCGGTCGCGTGGAACCGGGGAGGGCAGCCAACCGTACAATAGGTGCTGTCATTTTGGCAGGAGGATATTTTGCCCATCGTGGTCGGGGTGCTCCACGAAAAATGCCATTATGGCAGCAGACCGTGGCCGACTGCCGAAAGCGGGCGGCCCCGATGACGGGTGATCTTCCGTAAACCTTTGTTTAGTAAACGATTACATCATACTAGGTCCGGCTGCGAGAGGCTGGCACGTGCTTTGCACGACGGTCGATTCACGGCGCGATCAGGGAATCGGAAATCCCAGAATGACAAGCATTTAAGGTATCGATCCGGGCTGCGACCGCAAACGGAATTTTGACCAACGACGAGGGCGAACCTCCCGCAAGACTTGCGCGGCGGCCGACCCGATTGGCTTAGAGGAGCATCCAATGGCTGAAGGCGAAAAAATCATTGGCATCGACCTGGGCACGACCAACTCGGTGGTCGCGATCATGGAGGGGAAGGAGGCCAAGGTAATCCCTAACGCCGAGGGCAACCGGCTGACCCCCAGCGTGGTGGCGTTCACCGACAAGGGCGACGTGCTGGTTGGTGAGCCCGCCCGACGCCAGGCAGTCACCAATCCGACCAAGACGGTGTACTCGATCAAGCGGTTCATGGGCCGCCGTCACAACGAAGTCGCCTCGGAAGAGAAGATGGTCCCCTATGAGGTGACCGGCGGCGCAGAGGACTATGTGAAGGTCAAGGTCGGCGACAAAGAGTACACGCCGCCGGAGGTTTCCGCGTTTACCCTCCGCAAGCTGAAAGAAGCCGCCGAGGCGTACCTGGGTCACAAAGTGAATAAGGCTGTGATCACCGTCCCGGCGTACTTCAACGACTCGCAGCGCCAGGCCACCAAGGACGCCGGTCAGATCGCCGGGCTGGAAGTGGCGCGGATCATCAACGAGCCGACTGCGGCCTCGCTGGCATACGGACTGGATAGGAAGGGCCATGAAAAGATCGTCGTGTTCGACCTGGGCGGCGGCACGTTCGACGTCTCCGTGCTGGAGGTGGCCGATGGCGTGTTCCGTGTTATCTCGACCAACGGCGATACGCACCTGGGCGGCGACGACTTCGACGAGGAGTTGATCAACTACGTCGCCGACGAGTTCAAGAAAGAGCAGGGCATCGACCTCCGCAAGGACACGATGGCGCTGCAGCGTCTGCAGGAGGCCTGCGAAAAAGCCAAGAAGGAGCTCAGTTCGGCGCAGTCGACCGATATCAATCTGCCGTTCATCACGGCCGATGCGCAAGGGCCCAAGCACTTGCAGATCAGCATTACCCGGGCGCAGTTCGAGAAGCTGGTCGACGGCCTGATCGAGCGGTGCCGCAAGCCGGTGCTGCAGGCGATGCAGGACGCGAAGCTCAAGCCCGAGGAGATCGACGAAGTGGTGCTCGTCGGCGGTTCGACCCGCATCCCGAAGGTGCAGGCCCTGGTAAAGGAGCTGTTCGGCAAGGATCCGCACAAGGGCGTGAACCCGGATGAAGTGGTGGCCATCGGGGCCGCGATTCAGGGTGGCGTGCTGGCGGGCGACGTGCAGGACATCCTGCTGCTGGACGTGACGCCGCTGTCGCTGGGCATCGAAACCCTGGGCGGCGTGATGACCAAGCTCGTCGAGCGCAACACGACCGTGCCGGCCGAGCGGAAGCAGGTCTTCAGCACCGCCGAGGATAATCAGACCGCGGTGACCGTGCGAGTGTTCCAGGGCGATCGCGAGATGGCGGCCGACAACCGGCTGCTCGGGCAGTTCAACCTGGAGGGCATCCCGCCAGCGCCGCGTGGGGTACCGCAGATCGAAGTGAAATTCGACATCGACGCCAACGGCATCTTGAACGTCGCCGCGAAGGACCTGGGCACGGGCAAGGAGCAGACGGTGCGGATCGAGCAGTCCAGCGGCCTGACCGAGGACGAGATCGACCGCATGCGGAAGGACGCCGAGACGCACGCCCAGGAGGACAAGAAGAAGCGGGAACTGATCGAGGCTCGCAACGAGGCCGAGTCGCGCTGCTACCAGCTCGAGAAGCTCATGAAGGAGCACTCGGAGAAACTGAGCGACGCCGACAAGCAGCCGCTGGAGTCGGCGATCAAGAAGACTCGCGAGGTGGCCGCCGGCGAGGACGTGCAGGCGATCCGCAACGCCGTGAGCGAATTGGAAGCCGCGTCACAGGCGTTCAGCAAGTCGCTCTATCAGGCGGGCGAAGGCGCGGCGGCTCAAGAAGCAGCCTCCGGCGAAAGCCCCGAGGGCGAGAGCGAAAAGAGCGGCGAGGACGACACGATCGACGCGGAGTTCGAGGTGAAGGACTCGCAGTAATTGTAGGGTCCGCTGTGCGGACCGTAGCAGCTAATCGGGGTCCGGGCAGCGGATTTCGGGGTGCGGGGTGCTCGGACGAATCCCGTCCCCCGAATCCCGACGCGGCGACCTTTATAGGAGAGAGTAGCTAGGAGAAGCCACCATGGCTGTTCGCTTCGACCGATTCACGATCAAGGCGCAGGAGGCCGTGCAACGCGCGCAGGAGATTGCCGCCGAGCACGGTCATCCCCAGATGGAGCCGCTGCACCTCTTGGCGGCGCTGTTGGTCGAAGGCGGAGGCGTCGTCAAGCCGATCCTCGACAAGATCGGCGCCAACCGCGGACAGCTTGAAACGATGACCCAGTCCGAACTGGGGCACCTGCCGAAGGTCGCCGGCGGCGCGCCACCGCAACTCTCCAGCAAACTGAACGAAGTATTCGAGGCGGCGCATGAGGCCGCCCGTTCGATGCGCGACGAGTACGTCTCGACCGAACACCTGCTGCTCGCTCTGACGAAGGTCGCATCGAAGGCCAAGGACACTCTGTCGCTCAACGCGGTCGCCGAGAAGGACATCCTCGGGGCACTGCAGTCGGTCCGCGGCAGCGCCCGAGTGACCGATCCCAGCCCGGAGGAGAAGTTTCAGGCGCTGGAGAAGTACGGCATCGACCTGGTCGAACGGGCGACGCAGGGCAAGCTCGACCCGGTCATCGGCCGCGACCAGGAGATCCGCCGCGTGATCCAGGTGCTCTTGCGGCGCACGAAGAACAACCCGGTGCTGATCGGCGAGCCGGGCGTCGGCAAGACAGCTATCGCCGAAGGCCTCGCGCTGCGGATTGTGCAGGGCGACGTGCCCGAAAGCCTCAAGAGCAAGCGCGTCATCGCGCTGGACCTGGGGGCGTTGATCGCCGGCACCAAGTACCGCGGCGAATTCGAGGAGCGGCTCAAGGCCGTGCTGCGGGAAGTGCAATCGGCCGAGGGGAACGTCATCCTGTTCATCGACGAACTGCACACAGTGGTCGGCGCCGGAGCGGCCGAAGGCGGCAGCGACGCGGCCAACCTGCTCAAGCCGGCGCTGGCTCGCGGCGAACTGCGCTGCGTCGGCGCGACAACGCTCGACGAGTACCGCAAGCACATCGAAAAAGACGCTGCGCTGGAGCGGCGATTTCAGCCGGTCTACGTCGGCGAGCCGTCGGTCGAGGACACGATCGCCATCTTGCGTGGGCTCAAGCCCCGTTACGAAGCGCACCACCGCGGCGTGAAGATCAAGGACTCCGCGTTGGTGGCCGCCGCCGAGCTTTCGGAGCGCTACATCACCGACCGTTTCCTGCCGGACAAGGCCATTGACCTGATGGACGAGGCCACCAGCCGGCTGGCGATGGAGCTGGAGAGCGTGCCGACGGAGATCGACGAAGTTCAGCGGCGGCTGATGCAACTCGAGCTGGCCGCCCGGCAGCTCGCCGACGAGACCGAGGAGCACGCCAAGGCGCGATTGGAAGAGATCGAAGCGGAGATGGAACAGCTCAAGCAGAAGCTGGCCAGCCTGCGCGAGCAGTGGAATGCCGAAAAGATGGGCCTGGGCGACGTGCAGGACATCCGCCGCCAACTCGAATCGGTCAAGCACGAGTACGATCAACTATTCGCCGCCATCCGCGAAAAGCAGGCCACCGGCCAGCCGGTCGGCGAAGAAGAGTATCAGAAGCTGTACGAGTTGGACGTGCAGCAGAAGAATCTGCAGCAGCGGCTCGATACGGAAACGCCTGAGGAAGACACCAAGGCGGCCACCGCCACCAAGGGCCGCCGACTGTTGCGCCAGCAGGTGGGGCCCGAGGAGATCGCCGAGGTGGTCAGCGCCTGGACCGGCATCCCGGTCAGCAGCATGCTGGAGACCGAGCGGGCGAAGCTGCTGGTCCTGGAGGAGCGGCTGCACCAGCGCGTGGTGGGCCAGGACGAAGCCGTCGAGGCGGTCGCCAATGCCGTGCGACGCAATCGCAGCGGACTGCAGGACCCGAACCGGCCGATCGGCTCGTTCATCTTCTGCGGGCCGACCGGCGTCGGCAAAACCGAGCTGTGCAAGGCCCTGGCCGAGACGCTCTTCGACGACGATACCGCCATGGTGCGGCTCGACATGAGCGAGTTCATGGAAAAGCACACGGTCAGCCGCTTGATCGGCGCTCCGCCCGGCTACATCGGCTATGAGGAGGGCGGCAAGCTGACCGAGGCGGTTCGCCGCCGGCCGTACTGCGTGGTGCTGCTCGATGAGATCGAGAAGGCCCACCGCGACGTCTTCAACATCCTGTTGCAGGTGCTGGACGACGGCCGGTTGACCGATAACCACGGCCATACCGTCAACTTCACCAACACGATCGTGGTGATGACCTCGAACGTCGGCAGCCAGATGATCCAGGAAATCACCGAGGCGGGCGACAGCGAGGACGAGATGCGCCAGGCGGTCACCGAGGCCTTGCAGGCCCGTTTCCTGCCGGAGTTTCTCAACCGCATCGACGAGACGATCGTGTTCCATCCGCTCTCCCGCGATCAGATCCGGCGGATCGTGGAGCTGCAGGTCGAGCATCTGCACAAGCTACTCGTGCGGCAGGGGCTCGAACTGGAAGTGACGACCGCGGCACTCGATCAGATTGCCGCGCAAGGCTACGACCCGACCTATGGAGCGCGTCCGCTACGGCGGATCATCCAGCAGAAGATCCAAAACCCGCTGGCAACCGAGCTGTTGCGGGGAGAGTATCCCGAGGGCGCGGTAGTGAAGATCGACTGGGCCGACGGCGAGTTCACGTTTGAGCGGGTCGATCAGCCGGAGTTGGCGAAGGCGTAGTGGTAGCCGAATTCGGGAGACTTCAGACGTAGCTGGATTCGTGAGAACTCAGCCATGCGAAGCGGGAATGGCGGCACAGACATTCCTGTCTATGCCGTACCGTCGTGAGGATGAATGCCCCTCTTCCCGGTTGGGAGAGGGAGCGTGAAGGGCTCATCGCAAACAGCCACGGGCTTAGCGGTCGGCCTCGACCAGTTCCCAGCGCTCGATGATGACGTCGGCACCGGGCGTGAGTGCGCGGAGTTTGCGGACGATTTCAGCCCGCTCCGAGACTGTGGCCTTGGCGAGCCGCTTTTGAAGCTGGCTGAGCTTCTTACGACGATGGCGGCGTCGCTTGATTTCCCGAAAACGTTCGATTCCGGCCACAAAGGTCTCCTCGACTTAAGCCTGGAAAGTGGAATGCGGCGTCCTGCGAAGATTTGCCGGGCGCGGCAAGTCTTTGTTTCTAGCAACTCCACTTCAGGGCGTCAACGCGGCCGCTTCCTTCCCCGCGTAACAACAGACCCTCCGCGCCTCCGCACGCTCCCCTTTAGCCGCGGTCCGAACGGCGGCGGTAGCCCACGGCGAGCAGTCCGGCCATGCCCAGGATCGCAAGGACGAAGGTCGACGGCGCGGGGATGGGCGCACACAGTGCCGGTGATGTTGATCGTTACGTCGGACAGGGCGCCGCTGAAGCCGCTGACGATCTCGCTCCGTGGGTTCAACGTGATCAGCCCGCTGAAGCTTCCGACCGTGCCCCTGGGCAGTTCCACGAACAGCCCTCCGTGAGTTGCCCCCGCCAGCGCGGTCAACTTTCCGAAACATTTTTCTTTGCGCCTGCTGGGGCATCCCGACTCACCGACTTCGCCCGTTCGGGATACCTAAATTTTGCTGTAGATACACGTTATCTGTGGATATCCCGTTGGGCGCTGATCTGACGATGGCTTTCGCTACTGTCAGGGCGGGGGCAGGAAATCTAGAATGGGGCATCCGGGACGGGCGATACATTGGCCGACTGCGATCGGCGTTAACCGCCGCAGATCGACGCAACTTGAAACCAGATAGGGAGATCCATGGCCAAACACATCTTCGTCACAGGCGGCGTTGTCAGCTCGCTGGGCAAGGGGCTGACCAGTGCGTCGATCGGCATGCTGCTGGAGCGGCGGGGCCTGCGGGTACGGATGCAGAAGCTCGACCCGTATATCAACGTCGATCCCGGCACCATGAGTCCCTATCAACACGGGGAGGTCTACGTCCTGGACGACGGCAGCGAAACCGATCTGGACCTGGGCCACTACGAGCGGTTCACGCACAGCCCACTCACACGGGACTCAAATTACACCACGGGCCAGATCTACCTGTCGGTCATCAATAAGGAGCGGCGGGGCGAGTTTCTCGGAAAGACGGTGCAGGTGATTCCGCACATCACCAATGAGATCAAGGGCGTAATCCATAAGCTGGCCGAGCCGGGCGTGGACGTGGTCATCACCGAGATCGGCGGCACGGTGGGCGACATCGAGAGCCGGCCGTTTCTGGAGGCCATCCGCCAGTTCTCGCTCGATGTGGGCAAGAGCAACTGCCTGTACATTCATCTGACGCTGGTGCCGTATTTGAAAGCGGCCGGCGAACTGAAGACCAAGCCGACACAGCACTCGGTCGGGCAGTTGCGGGAGATCGGTATTCAGCCGGACATCCTCATCTGCCGTACGGAGCGGTCGCTCAGCCGCGACGACCGCGAGAAGATCGCGCTGTTCTGCAACATGCCGATCGAGGCGGTAATCGAGGAAAAGGACAAGGACTTTTCGATCTATGAGGTGCCGCTGAGCCTGGAAGAGCATCAGTTGGACCGGCTGATCGTGAACCAGTTGAAGCTGGCGGCCGGCGAGCTGGACATGCAGGACTGGCATGAACTGCTCCGCCGTCTGCGCAATCCTCAGCACGAGATCGGCATCGCCGTGGTCGGCAAGTACGCCGAGCATCGCGACGCGTACAAGTCGATCTACGAAGCCCTCGATCATGCCGGCATCGCCAATCGGGCGCAGATACGCATCCAGCGGATTCAGAGCGAGGAAATCGAGCGCGAAGGGCCCGAGCGGCTGCTGTCCGGCTACGACGGGCTGTTGGTGCCGGGCGGGTTTGGCGAGCGCGGCATCGAAGGCAAGGTCGAGGCGATCCAGTTCGCCCGGCAGCGGAGCATCCCGTTTTTCGGGATTTGCCTGGGCATGCAATGCGCGGTGATCGAATTCGCCCGCAACATCTGCGAACTTACCGGCGCGCATTCGACCGAGTTCGACAAGAACACCCCACACCCGGTGATCTGCCTACTCGACGAGCAGAGGACGATTACGGACAAGGGCGGCACGATGCGTCTGGGCGCGCAGCCGGCCCGGTTGGAAGCCAAGAGCCGGGCGCGGGCCGCTTATCGCCGCGACCAGATCGCCGAGCGGCACCGCCACCGGTACGAATTCAACAACGTGTACCGCCAGCAGTTCGAGGCGCACGGGATGGAGATCGCCGGCAGCAGCCCGGACGGGACACTGGTGGAGATCGTGGAAATCCCGTCGCACCCGTGGTTCGTGGCGGTGCAGTACCACCCGGAGTTCAAATCGAAGCCCACCGCGGCGCACCCGCTGTTCGCCGGGTTTATCGCGGCGGCCGTGGAAAAGCACGCCGCCCGGGCGAAGAAAAGTACCGAGGTCGAGTCGCCCACCGGCGACACCGTTTAATTCCGCTGGTGGCACAGACATTCCTGTCTGTGCAGCGCAGCGCGAGAGGAGAATTCGCAAGTGGCAGAACAGCAAGGCAAAAAGAAGATCTTCATCGACGAGGACTGGAAGAGCCAGGTCGAGGCCGAACGCGAAGCAGCCCGACAGCAGAAGCAACCTTCGTCCGAGGCATCAGACCCTTCGTCCGAGGCATCCGACACTGTCGAAAGGGCGAAGCCGGCCGATCCGACGGCGGGGCAGATGCCGCCGGCAACTTTTCAGATGCTCGTCACCACGCTGGCCACCGAAGCGATGGTCGGGCTGGGACAAATCCCGCTGCCGGGCCTGAGCGAGCCGACGGTGAACCTTGCGCAAGCGAAGTACTTTATCGACACCCTCGAAGTGCTCGAAGAGAAGACTCGCGGCAATCTGACGACCGAAGAGTCGCAGTCGCTCACCGATCTGCTCTATCAACTGCGGCTGGCTTACGTTGCCGTGCGCGATCGTGGGCCCGGCAGTGCCTAGCAGCCATGAAAAACAAGCGCCATGCCCGGCGGAGGAAAAAGTCTGGCATCCTTGCCAGCACGAACCAATCCGTGAGGACTTGCATTTCCCATGTCGGGTGACAACCGAAGGGGGAACTCGATTTCCCTCCGTATCGGGCGTGGGCGCTTGTTGGTAGTCGGAGGCTAATTCAGTAGCTGAATCGCAAGGATTCAGACGCGCCTCGCAGCAGGCCGGACTCTCACGAGGTCTGACGCACTAGCGAGTTAAGTTGTCAAACAATTGCCGGAAGTCGGGCATCCGCTCTTGCAGATATTCCAGCCACCGCTGGGGGTGCCAAATCTCGACGCACACCGCCGCGCCGACAATCGTCACTTCGCCTCCCGGCTCGACGCCGAGAAACTCGCGGAAGCCCTCGGGGATCGACAAACGACCGCGACCGGCGAGCTGAACCTCCTTGTGACGAGTGGAAAGCAGCCGGCCGAGCAGTTGCACCTCTTCGATGCGTCCCTCCAGCCGTCCTGCCCGCATTTTCCCTTTTAGCAACTCGACGCCTTCTTCCAGTTTTGACTGCCACGCCGCATGGTCCCACAGGCTCAGGCAGCCGGGCCGCTCCTTGGCGAGTATGCAGTCACTGCCAGCGGCGATCAGCGGCTCGACCAATTCGGCGGGCACCGAAAGCCGGAATCGCTCGTCCAGTGAGCGAGTGAATTCCCCCAGGATGAACTCGCGGACATCGGTCATTGGCAGTGCCGGAGGCGTGACGTGCTGGCATTAACTGAGCGTGCCTGGATTTAGCTGCGTCCGGCGATCGCAGATTCCAGGATTGGCAAATTTCCCTCAAAAACTCTGCTCTTTCGAGCATGAGTGGGTAAAAAACCCACAACTTCAGGAAGTCTATCAGCTTCGCCTTTGATTGCAACCAGCCGGCCGGAAGATTTTTCCAGCCGCCTTGAGCTCCACCAGCTAGCAATGCTTGCCCGAGGGGCGGGCCGAAAAATGAAGCTTTGTTCAGCGCGGTGTAAGAATTAGCGGTTTTGCGTATTGAAGTACCTGTGCCTGTCGTACCGATAAGAAGATGCCAGGCCTCCAGGCACGGAGGCTAGCAATGCGCCGTGGCCAGCTACGTTGCGCACCTAGGGCTTCGACATCGAGGGATCCTTCGGCAGGTGGACTTCGTTGGGACGATTGGACCAAACCGACCGCGTCGTCATTACCGGAATCGGGGCCATCGCCTCCGTCGGCCGCGACCGCGAAAGCGTGTGGCGAGCTGTCCGCCGGGGTCGAAGCGGAGTCCGATCGCTGGTCGGGATCAAAGGCATCCCGGACGGACTGTTGATCGGCGCACCGGTTGACATCGAGCCGGACGTGCCGGGGCAACTCAAGGTCATTCCGCTATGCCAGCACGCTGCCCAAGAAGCGCTCCACGATGCCCAACTCGACTGGAGTAAGGTGGATCACGAGCGGTTCGGTTGCGCGATCAGCGGACACGTCGGCGATACCGACTTCGTCGCCGAGCGGCTGGGCCGACACGATCTACAGGAGCCGGGCAAGCCGCCGTGGGCGACGCAGTGGCTGCCAAATACGGCCTGTTCGATCGTGGCCAACCAGTACGGACTGCACGGGCCGCGGCTTTGTCATTCCACTGCCTGCGCCAGCGGAATGATCGACATCCTGGCGGCAGTGCGAAGCATCCAGGACGGCCAGTGCGATCTGGCGCTGGCCGGCAGCGCCGAAGCGATCCACCCGCTGTTTGCGGCCGGCTTTCAAAAAATGAAGGTGCTCGCGCATCATCACGATCCGCAACAGGCCTGTCGCCCGTTCGACGCCGGGCGGCGCGGCTTCGTGATGGGCGAGGGGGCCGCCATGTTCGTGCTGGAGCGGCTGTCGCACGCCCAGCAGCGATGCGCCCCGATTTATGCCGAGGTGGTCAGCGGCAAGGTGATGTGCGACGCCCATCACGTGACGGGGCTGGACGTGGAGAGCGACGCACTGGCGACGTTGATCTCCGCCACGCTGCAGCGAGCGAAGCTCCGCCCCAGCGACATCGGCTACATCAACGCCCACGGCACGGGCACGCAGCAGAACGACGTGATGGAAACTCGCGGTATCCGTAAGGCAATGGGCGCCGCCGCCGAGAGGGTATGCGTCAGTTCGACCAAATCGATGCTGGGCCACCTCGTGGTTGCGTCGGGCAGCGTCGAACTGGCGATCACTACCTTGGCACTGCGAGACGGATTCGCGCCGCCGACTGTGAATTTGACGCATCCGGATCCCGATTGTGATCTGGACTGCATTCCGCTGGTCGGCCGGCAGCAGCGATTCGAGCATGCCCTGAAATTATCGGTGGCGTTCGGCGGACACATGGTCGCCATCGCACTGCGCCGGTGGAATGCGGCCGAATCCGAGCGGAACACTCGCCCGCTTCGTTACGCGGCATAGTGCCGAGCAACGTCCGTTGGCGAATATCACCTACTGCGACTGGTCCGCATCCGCTTGCCACCACTGCCGGATCATCGCGACCATCTGGTCGACCTGTTCGGGGTGCTGGTCGGCCAGGTTCCGCACTTCGTGCGGATCGACTGCCAGGTTGAATA
Organism: Pirellulales bacterium; assembly: GCA_040880125.1. Lineage (GTDB taxonomy): Bacteria > Planctomycetota > Planctomycetia > Pirellulales > JBBDJB01 > JBBDJB01. The sequence goes on from JBBDJB010000021.1 coordinate 65,742, forward strand.
GCTCCACCGGATCGCCTCGCGGGTGCGACAAGATCAGCTTCCAATGGCCGGTCCAGCACATCCGGTAGAGCAGGCTGGCTGCGGGATCATCAATGTCCGCCACGTCGTGGGCAAAGATCTCTCCGAAGATCGCGTCGCGATCGGGCGGCTGGCCGGCCGCCACCTCCAGCAGGTTCACGCCAGGCAGCCGGCGGGGCACTTCCGCTTCACAGGCGGTGAGAATCGTCGGCGCCAGGTCGATCGAACTGACCAGCGCTTCATTCCGCCCCGGCTCGATGTGCCCGGGCCACCGCAGCAGGATCGGTGTCCGCGCGCCTCCTTCGTAAGGCGAACGCTTGCTGCGCGGAGCGTACCAGCCTTCGGTGGTGCGGCGCGGGCCGGTCTGCTGAATCCAGCCGTTATCGACCACGAAGGCGACCAGGGTATCATCGCGCAAGCCCTCGTCATCGAGAAACGTCAGCAATTCGCCGCACGTCTCATCGAACCACTCGCACATTGCGTAGTAACGGGCCAGCCGGGGAGGACGGTCCGGCTGCAGGTACTTGGCCAGAATCCGCTCTGGCGGATTGTGAGGATCGTGCGGCAGGAACGGCGCGTACCACAAGAAGAATGGCTTTTCGCGATCGGCTCGCACGAACTGGCGGATCGGCACTAGGCCTTCGCGGCCGATGGACAGTCCGACGTCGCCATGCCGACCGCCGCGCGCCACGTCGCCGTGCGTCATGCCCGCGGTGAAGCCCCCCAGGGAGTGATGCCCCTCCCACCATTTGCCCGCCTGAAAGCTGCGAAGCCCCTTTTGCCCCAGCAGCCCCGGGAGTGTATCGGCGGCACGGATATGCTTGAGCATCTCGCCTCGGTCGACGCCCTGGGGCGGATCGTTGCCGGTGATGCCGTGCCGGTGAGGGTAGAGACCGGTGATGATTGTCGCCAGGCTCGGCCGGCACAGGCTGGACGGGACGTAGCCGCGAGGGAAGACGACGCTCTGGCGGGCGAGCCGGTCGAGATGCGGGGTCTCAATCACCGGATGGCCCATGAACCCGAAGTCTGTCCACGCCTGATCGTCCGAAATAATCATGACCACGTTGGGAGGACCGGCACTATGAGCCGCTTTTCCAAAGCCAGACAGGGTCAACAGAACGCAGATGAACCGGCAGAACGGAGTCGAGCTCACGGCGAAACCTCACACTGTTGCATTTTTCGAATCGAACGCGATCCAGGTCGGATCTCCGGCTATCGACCTGGCTCGCTATCATACTCGCCCAGCTCGATGGACTACCGACCTTCGCGCCAAAGGCAAGCAGGCGAAACTGTGGGTGTACTCGCCCAGTTACCAAAAAAAAGGCCGCCCTTTTCGGGCGGCCTTTTGAAACATCAAACGATAGCAGCGAGAGGCAGGTCGACGAGGGAACTGCGTCAGACGGTCGACTTCCGCTTGCGCCAGGCACCCAGTGCCAATCCGACCACGCCCAGCACGGTCATCGCCATGGTGGACGGCTCAGGAATCACGGTCAGCTCGCCGGAGGTGTTGACTGAACCGTTGGCAACTCCAAAGGGGAGCATGTCAGCGGCGAAGATGGTCGGGGCGAGCATCACACCGGCGGTGGTCGTAACACCCGGCAGCGGAATGCTGGCAAGGCCGAGCGAGAAACCTTCAGGATCGAGGATCGCATCGACGTGGGTTCCGCCCTCGAATATGAACGCCGATCCCGGAAACAGATCGAGCCCACCGGGATCCGAAGTGATCACGCCACCGCTACGGCCACCCCACTTCGCGGTGAAGGTGGCGCTGTCAAAGGTGCCGCCCAGGAGCAAGTCTCCGCCCTGGGTGAAGCTGAAGCTGCCGCCACCCAGGCTGGTGAAGACATCGTCTCCGAAGTCCGCACCGCCGCTGGCGTTCGAGTCCACGACCAGTGTGCTCAGTGCCACGAAGCCGCTGTCGATCGAGAAGACCACGCCCGGATAGACCACTTCAATCCCGGGGCTGACGGCCAATTCGAACAGATCGATCGGCGTCCCTGCGCCTGGAGTGAAAAAGGCGATTCCGTCGAAACCCGCCATGCCCGAGATCGGGGTGCGGACGTCGGCAAAGTTGGATTCATAAGCAAAAGTCCCGATCGGCACCGGGTCGGCACTGGCCGGAGTTGCGATAGCCAAGACGGCCACCGCCACCATGAGGCCGGCGACTACCAATGCACGCCGCGTACGCGACGTGTGTGGCCTGTAGTTCGTCGGCACTTGTCCTGTGAATAGACGCATGTGTCCCTCTCCAAAGTTGTTTATCGCGCGCAATTTGTATCGGTTGATGTTTTCTTAAAAAAGCATGCTCCCCCTACGACCCAGCCGCACGCGTAAATCACACGACGTGCGCGAAGCCATCCCAAGCGAATCGGGGGGAGGAGAGCCGGCTTTAGAAAAAGCTAGATCGACGCGCAGAGCTACATCAGCCTTGCGGCGTCAAAAGGGCTCTCACGAAATCATTAGCTGCTCGTCAACGTGTTCCAGCGTTGCCCAGGCGAGGGTTTATCCCCGCCGTGTTCTATTACTTGTACCGCCCCCACTATGCCGCGTCAAGGATTTTCTGGCATTTTTGCGGATTTCAATTTTTTTCACGCCCCCTGTCGCGTGCCCCTGTAAGACGACGGCTGCCACGACTGGCCCCGCAGAACCGGCCCATGCGCCATAACCGATTACACTCTGGTAGTTTACGTGTCCCATGTGCCCTTGCCGGTTCAAACCCAGCCGGACGCGACGGTTCGCGCCCGGCGGCGGCTGTAAACGCCCACGGCCAGCAACAATGCCCCACCAATTGCCAGTACAACCGTGCTGGGCTCCGGGACGACGGTCGCCTCTAGATCGCCCGCCAGGCCACCGGTCGACCACATCCCGGAAGCCGCACTCAGGTTGCTCGCTGCGGCCATGGCGTTCAATTCCTGATAGACCGTCAGCAGGTCAGCCGGGGTCAGGAAATTGTCGCCATTGACGTCGACGAAGGGCCGGCTGCCCAGCAACATGTCTTCCGTAGGTGCCGGTAGTGCTCCCGCTTCGTCCTCCAGTTCGTCGATCAGCAGCAGCGCATCGTTGGGCGTGAGTTGGCCGTTGTTATCGACGTCGAACGGGTTGAGCGGATGCTGCCAGGGCGCGTTGATATCGAGGCTCATCCAGAATTCGAGCTGGTCGCGATACTCCGGCAGGTCGGCAAAGTACGTGACGTTGCCGAAGGCGATGGCACTGGACGGCTGATCGTCCGACGTCCCGATACCATGAATAATGCCTGCCAATTCCCAGCGGCCGGACCGCTTGAAGAATACGGCTCCGCCGGAGTCGTTTACCGCTCCCTGTGCTTCGTAAATGTCCCCGCCCATGGCATCGAAGTCCGTGAACAGCGAAAGCACATCGCCGTTGTTATCGATGTTAACCTCGACCTGATGACCGAAGTCGTTCTCGCCAAAGCGAGCTTCATCATTCTCGACGCGATTGGTCCCCCACCGCATCGTCTGCGAGGAAGTCGTTGTGAATCCGCTTCGATCCCCGGGCGGGCCGGTCTCGAACCAGAATGTATTGCCGCCGCTGGGAAACAGCGACCAGTGGGTCGGTTCTGCCTCGCGATTGCGGCCGTGGCCGATCATCATCACCGCACCGTTAATCGGTACCGATTCTCTGGCCAGAGGCAGCGACGGCAGGCCCGGATCGCCCTCGATACGGAACATCTCCAGGTCCGTAAACTGCGTCAGCCCCTGACCGGTGGGGTTTCTCAATCGCACGCTCGTACCCGGCACGTAGTCGTAGTTCTGGCCGGCAAGGTCGATGTCCGCTGCCCCCACATGGTCGACCGTGATCACCCAGCCGTTGCCGAGGTACACGCCACTGGACGTCCCGATAACGCCGACGTTCGCCCAGCCGGGGTCGTCGCCGGGGGCCGTCGTATTGCCGGTCGTGGTGGAGACGATTACCGCCGCGGCCGGCTGCACCATGCCCGCCAGCAGGCATAGCACGACCACCAGTGCGCAGCTTCGGGCACAAATTGGAACGAGAGAACTCATGCGGTCCCGTCGGGGGCGCCTGCGACGACAAGATTCGCCCAGCGGCGAATGTGCGTGGCGCGGTTTGAAGGGGATAGGAAAACTCGGGAGATTTCAGCCTAAGTGCCATCCGGCCGCCTGTCAACGAAACGGTCCGCACGATCGATACAACCCGACCTTCGAGCGCATTTTCGCGCAGGCGCGACGGGGGGTCGCCGTTCCGGCCGTCAATCGCTATCGTTTGCACCTCCCCGCGCGGCTCACTACGATAAGCACCGCCGGGGCTGCTCCGGCACGCTCACACGGACCTGCTTCGCTCGCTTGATGTCCACCCCGCTTTGGCGAACTTCCCACCAGGAGACACTTCCTATGCATCGATGCGCCCGATCTCGCCTTCTTGGTCTGCGGCTTGCGGTCCTGACGATCTCGCTCGTCGCACTGCCTTCAGCGGCGATTGCATATCAGGAGGAAGCACCGTCGCACGACGCCGTGACGCCGGTGCCCCGCGAGGGCGGATGGATGCAGCGGCACGAGCGGATGAACGAGCGCGTGAAGCAGGGGAACGTCGATCTGGTAATGATCGGCGACTCCATCACCGAGGGTTGGGAAGGCGCCGGACGCGAGGTCTGGGAGAAACACTACAGCGAGCGCAGCGCCGTGAATCTGGGAATCAGCGGCGACCGCACCCAGCACGTACTGTGGCGGCTGGAAAACGGCAACATCGAGGGCATCTCGCCGAAGCTGGCCGTGCTGATGATCGGCACGAACAACTCCGGGGATAACACCCCGCAAGAGATCGCCGACGGCGTGACCGCCATCGTCAAAAAGATCCGCGAAAAGCTGCCGGAGACGAAAATCCTCTTGCTGGGGATCTTCCCTCGGGGTGCGAACGAGCAGGACCAGCGACGCCAGATGAACGCCAAAACGAATGAAATGGTCGCCAAACTGGCCGACGACGAGCACGTGTACTACCTGGACATCGGCGAGAAGTTCGTCCAAGACGACCAGCAGCGAACGCTGCCCCGCGAGATCATGCCCGACCTGTTGCATCTCAGCCCACAGGGTTACACGATCTGGGCCGAGTCGGTCGAGCCCACCGTGGCTCGGCTGATGGGCGAAGGGTAACGCCGCGGCAGACGCAGAATCGTCTGTCTCGCCGCATCGCATCCCGACGGCAATGAAACAACGCATTTCAGTAACGTTGAGGAGACTCGCATGCGCCGCAGATCGTTTCTACTGGGAGGACTGGCCGCCGCCGGTGCCGCCAGCTTGGCCCGGTCTCAACAGCCGTCGGAACAACAGCCCCGCAAACTGAAGGCCGGCATCATCGGCTGCGATACCTCGCACGTGATCGCCTTCACCCGCGCGTTCAACGACCCGGCCGCGGCGGGCGAACTGGCGGATATCCAGGTCGTGGCGGCCTATCCGGGCGGTAGCCAAGACGTCGCCGCCAGCCGCGACCGCGTCAAGGGCTTTACCGAGCAGCTTCGCGAGATGGGTCTGGCGATTGTCGACTCGATTCCAGCCCTGCTCGAACAAGTGGACGTGGTGCTGCTGGAGAGCGTCGACGGGCGGCCGCATTTAGAACAAGCCCGGCCGGTGTTCGAGGCGGGTAAGCCCGTCTTCATCGACAAGCCGCTGGCCGGCTCGCTGGCAGACGCCGTCGAGATCTTCCGCCTGGCCGAGCAGCACGAGGTGCCCTGCTTTTCCAGCTCCTCGCTGCGCTTCAGCGCGGACGTTCAGAAGATGCGGGACAATGAGGAAGTCGGCCAGGTCGTCGGCTGCGACGCCTACGGTCCGTGCAGCCTGGAACCGCATCATCCCGACCTGTTCTGGTACGGCATACACGGGGTTGAGACACTCTTCACCATCATGGGCACCGGCTGCGAGGCGGTGAACCGCGTGCAGACCGAGGGCACGGAGCTGGTCGTCGGCACGTGGAGCGACGGGCGGATCGGCACCTTCCGCGGCATTCGCCAGGGCAAGAGCGGCTACGGCGCCACGGTCTTCGGCAGCAAGGCAATCGCCTCGGCCGGCGGCTCCGGCGGATATCAACCGCTGCTGGTCGAGATCGCCCGCTTCTTCAAGACGGGCCGGTTACCGGTTTCGCACGAAGAGACGCTGGAGATCTTCGCCTTTATGCAGGCGGCGGATATGAGCAAGCAGCGGCACGGCGGCCGTGTCGCGTTGGCCGACGTGTTGGCGGACGCCCGATCAGCCGGCTGACGTAGACGTATCCGCCGGGCGCTGCACGTGATGCACCCAGGCCGGGGGGACGTTCAGCCACACGCTATCGCGGCGGATCTCGTGCCGCTCTAAAAGGTCGTGCATCAGCCGGCCAATGCCCCGCAACCGTGCCCGCTGATCGCGCCCGCCCACGACGGCGCGGATTCGGCGGATGGCGATGTACTCGAAAAATGACAGCGTCCCGCCGGGCTTCAAGAGTTGCATCAGCACGCTCAGGATCCGCTCGACCGAATCGGCGGAGAAGTTGTTCAGCGGCAGCCCGGAGATGATCAGGTCGTAAGGGCCGCGGTCGGCGATCTCTTCGACCGGCTGGTGGAGGATCTCCGCGCGACCGGCGACTTGGCGGAAAGGCTCGTCCTTCTCGAATCGCTCGCGGAGCCTTGCCACGAAGCGGTCATTCAACTCCGCCAAGTCAAGCCGGTCTTCCGCTGGCAGCTCGCGGATAATGAACCGCGTGACCGAGCCAGTGCCGGGTCCGACCTCGAGAATCCTGCGAGGCGGGTGCCGCCCTTGTGCAGAGCCTCCTTGTGCAGAGCCATTGGATGCGGCGGAGGAAGTGGCGGGTTCGCCCACGTACTGCGTCAATGCACGCGCCAGGCCGGCGCTGCTGGGCAGCACGGCACCGGTTGTATGGTAGGTCCGCCAGAACTCGCCCAGGAAAAGGCGGTAATCTCGCATCGCTTTTCGCATGGCTCGGTTGTAGTGGACGCACCCCGCGCCGGCAAGCGGACCGGCATGGTGTCGCTAGGTAGCTGAACCGGTGAGAACTCCGGCCGACGAGGGTAGCTGTATTCGTGAGAATTCAGCACAGAGAGGGTTCCGTCAAGGGTCCCGTCACTCGCCGCTCGGGCGGGATTCATCGGGCGCGGCGGCCGGCGCGGCCTGCGGCAAGGCTTCGACTTCGACGGTTCGCAGTTGCCCGTGCCGCTCGACGTGCAAGGTCACGGGCGAGGCGCCGCCCAGCAGCGCGTCGCGAAGCTGATCGCTGCCGGCCACATCGACGCCATTCACTGCATAAATGCGGTCCAGCGCCGCCAGACCCGCGCGTGCCGCGGGCGAACCCGGAACTACGCTGGTGATCAACATCATCGCCGGCTCCGCGGGGTCGGCTCGCCACGAAATCCCCACTCGAACGGGGCCGCCGGCGAGTGAGAGCGTGCGCTCCAGCGGTTCCGATTCGCCAGTTCGTTCAAACGCAATCGTCACCGGCTGGACGGGAGCGGCCAGCGTCGCCGCGAGCAGTGCATCGCCGTCGGGCGTGGGCTGCCCCGCCAGGCGGATGATGCGGTCGCCCGGCCTCAATCCTGCCCGATCGGCGGGCGAACCAGGGCGCACTTGCGTGACCACGACGCTCTCATCACTGGCCTGCGCGCGTTCGCTCTCCGGCGCCCAGGTGACCCCGAGCCGTGGCGGCGATGGCGGGGAACGCCGCTCCAGATTGCGGCGCGTCCCTTCGGTCTCGCCGCGGCCCTCGCGCCGGAAGGTCGGCAGCGAAGGGGCACTGGCCAGACCGACGACGTTTTGCAACATGAAGCGGGCCACCGTTTGCATGCCGTCATCGTTGACCAGGTGGGCATCGTCGCTTGGGCGGTGGTAGTTGTCGTGCAGGCCGGTGTGAAACATCACCACGGGCACGTTGTGCGAAAGAAAGGTCCAGTGGTCGCTGTTGGGCTTGAGCTCCCAGGTGAAGTCGAGCCGCAGGCCGATGCTCTCGTTGTGCGCCGCCAACAGCCGGCGAATGCCATGGCCGGTGCGGACGCCGTAAATCTCCAGGCGGTTATCGCGCAGTCGTCCGACCATGTCGGCGTTCATGGCGAAGCGGAGACTTCCCCGCGGCACCGTCGGGCGGTCGATCCAATGCTCGGAGCCCAGCAGCCCCTTTTCTTCGGCGTCCCAAAACGCGATCAGTATCGATCGCTTTGGCGGCGTCTCCAACTGCGTCAGGGCTTCGGCCACTTCGAGCAGGCTGGCGATGCCGCTGGCGTTGTCGTCCGCGCCGTTGTGGATGTACCCAAAGGGGCCGTAGCTGTTGCTCGGCGCGCCGTAGCCGACGTGGTCGTAATGCGCCCCGAGCAGAATGTGCTGGCCCTTCAACTCCGGATCGCTGCCCTCCAGTTTGGCGATGATGTTGCGATATCCGTTGCCAAAGGGCTGGTAATAATCGCCGTCGCTGCCCGCCGGCGCAAGGCCAAGTTCCGCCAATCGCTTGCGGATGAGCGCCGCCGCCGCTCGGCCTCCCCGGCTGCCTGCCTCGCGGCCTTCGAAGATGTCGTCGGCGAGATCTTCGACGTAATCGTGTAATTCGCCGGCGGAAATCGAATCCCGGGCGGTCTCCAGAGCGGCGCCCGCTTCGGAGGCATGCGAAACTGCGGTTGGAATGGCGACGGCGAATGAGCAGACGGCGATACAAATGCTGCGGATCATGGCTGCGGGGCTCACGGAGATCGCGGCTGGTATAGACGTTAAAACCGCCAGGCTCGGCAGAATCGCCTGCGCCAGTTTCCGGCGGTTGAGCCGCCGGCGGGCTAAGCGGCACTGGCAACTCTAGCTTACTAGCGTAGAGCCGGCGGACGAACGCATCCGCTCGTCGGCTGATCGGATTTGCCCGACGACCGAGCGCGTGGCGCTACGGCTGCCCTCGGCTAATCGGCCGAGTCCGACGGGGCGCTCAGCGAAAGAATTGCACGAGTCCAACGTTCTTCGAACACCCCGAGCGGCTGACCGACTAGCGTTTCGAAGCGGTCTTGCGGCGTTTCGCCTTGTAACGGTTCGACGTACCGCTGGAGCGCCTCGGCCGAAACCGGCTCGACAAACGTGAGGTAATACGCCAGCCCCCATGCGCAAGCGTAGTGCCGCGACGCGCTGCGCTCACCCTCGCCATGGGCCAACAGAAATGCCGACTGATCGGCCGAAAGCACAGCCTCCAGCGACAGCCTCCGGTCGGCGGCCAGCACTTCCTGTAAACGCTGCAAACACTCCGGGGCGGGCGCCTCGATCCGCAGCGTGTCGGCCTCCAATTGGCCGCCTTCAAACAGTTGGGCCCAGCCTTCGTTCAGCCAAGTCGGAACGTCGTACTTTTCGGGATCGAACACGTAGTTGTCGAGGTAGGCGTGGAATGCCTCGTGGTACAGCCGGCGGCAGAGCGACTCGACGGCGCGGTTATATGCCTGGCCATTCGCGGTATCCGCTTCGGCAATCGCCGCTGCCCTGGCATTGCGCTGCGATTCCCACTTCTGGCGCGTCGCCAGCACAATGCTGCGGATCTGTTGCGGCGAGCTGCCGTCTTCCGCGAGCGCCGCCTCAAGCTCCGCCACCCGTTGCGGAAGCTCGCGATCCAAGCGGGCGAGATCGTCGTGCAACTGGCGGTGACGGTGCGCCAGTTGGGCAAGCTGTGCGTTGGTGGCGTCCAATTTGCTACCCGCGACAACGAAGCGGCGGTCGGCAAGGTAGACGGCGGCGTTGTCGACCTGCAGGTTGAGGCCCTCAAGAAACTGGCGGTATCGCTCCTTGCTGCCGAAGACAAAGACGCCGACTGGCTTCTGCGTGTGCTGCTCACGCGGCGGAAGCACCTGCCGGTAGGCGCGAAACCGCTGATTGAGCCGCACGACGAGGAGCCTCGTCGTCGGCTCGCCGAGTGTGCTTTCCAGGCGGAACCAGTCTCCGCTATAGATCAAGGGACCATCTTGCCCGCCCTGCAAGTTGACGCTGCTGATGCGCTCGGCGTCAATCTGCGCCCGGTTCTTGAATTGGGCGATGCGCTGGGCGGTGCGCCGCCGCTGCTCGTTCGCAAGCCGCTTGATCTGAACCACGTCGGCACGGCGTAGCGGCCGTACGACCAGGTAGAGAGGCCGGCCCGGCGGGCGGCGGATCTCCATCAGCTCGATCGTTGCGTCACTTTCGTCGGTGATCAATCCAAGCAAAACTTCGCCGCTGGCAAGCGCCACCTGGTCAGTCGGCCAGTCCGCCGATTCAACCAGCAGGCGGTCCGGCGGCGGTTGGGCGATGCCCGACTGGTCGACAAGAGTGCCGAACAGCAAGGCGGCGATGGCGAGTCGTTTGAAACGAAGGCGATTCATTTGCGGCCAGCAGCCGGTGGCGAAGCGTATTTGGCGAACTGCACCTTTCAGCTTCGCCGCTGGCGCGCCGCCGGTCAAATAGGTGCCGCAGTGCGCGTGCGCAGTAAGCAAGCCGGCGGAAGGGAGCTTCCACCGGCTTGCGAAACTACCAAGATACTCTACGCGTTCAACTTCACCGACGGGTCGTCGGCCACGTTCACCCAAACGTGCACGTGTGGCGCCCCGCGGAAGTACCACACGAACGACGGACCTTCCAGACGCCAGTTGTCCCACACGCCGTCGTTGCCGATGTCGTTCGACTGATAGAACGCCAGGTGGCACGCGTCCAAGCCGCCCTGGGCCTTCAGGCACTGCACGACTTCGTCGCGGTCGCTCTGGCGGTACGGTTCGATCAGCTTCTGGAGCACCTTCTGCACGTGTTCCTTCTGATCGGAGGACAGTTCGGTAAGGGGAATACCTTCGAAGTCCCCGTCCTTTCCGCGGAAGCCCGAGTCCTGCTCGCGCGGCTGGTTGGCGACCAGCGCCAATTTCTGCTGGCGGCCATCGAGCATCGGATAGAGCTGATTGGCCATGACCGCCTGCGGCCAGTAGACGTTGCCCGGGTGGTCGGGCTTTTCGTCGAAGCTATCGGCGGCGTGGCCGTAGAAGATCGGTCCGCCGAAGGCGACGTGATCGGTCGAGTTGCCGTCGCAGCGGAGCGTCATGTGCCGACCGGTCATGACGAACTCGAACTTGCCGTCGTCGGGCTTGCCGAAGATGGCGATGCTTTGGCTTTCGCCGAAACCGCCGGCATCGTCCTCGAGCTGCTTGTCGACGCGTGGCTGCCAGTCGGGCTGGATGATGCCCTCGTAGATCGTGCGGACCATGTCCCGCTGATCGTCGTTGAAGAAGTCGGTGTTGATGAACTCGTTGGTGATATTCCAGTTGTTGGCCACGCGGGTCCGCAACAGGCCACGCTCGGAATCCATGTGATCCCAGGCAAAGCAGACGACCTTGCGCTGGTTTTCGTTGAGGGAGCCGTACAGTTGCTTGACGATGGTCTCGGGGGTGGCGCTGGCCGCGGAGGCCTGCTTCGCCTGGGCCCACAGTGGGGACGTGCCCGCCACGACCGCGGCGGTTCCTGCCGCCTTCATGAAGTGACGCCGGTCGACGCGCTGCACACTGTCGCCGCAATCTGGACAGTGGGAATGTTCAGCAGACATGAGTTCCTCCCGGTCAGGCAAAAGTGTTGCAAGAAATTGTGCGACTTGGTCGGATGCGGGGCATGCCGCCCGTGCGAGTGCCTCGCTAGCGGTGCCCATTAGAATGGAACGCGCGTCGCGATGCAAATTTTTCGCTCCGTGCGATCCTCCCGCAGGGGGGCGCGGGTTCGCTGGCAGCTTGCGCAATAATACGTGGAGCGCTGGGCCTGCACGAGACGCACGATGCTACCGCGCCCGCAGCGGCGACACGGTTTTCCCTGCAGGTTGTATACGCGATGGTGGTTCTGGTACTGCCCCTGGCGGTTCAGGGCATTTCGGTAGGTACCGTCGCTGAGGGTCGAGCCTTCATAGTGAATGGCTTCGGCCAGAACCTGGCGCATCGCGGCGTGCAGATTCCGCCAATCGCGTGGGCGGAGCCGATTGCAGGGTGCCTGCGGGTGCAGCCGGGCGACGTGGAGGATTTCCGAGGCATATAGATTTCCGATCCCCGCCACGGCCCGCTGATCGAGCAGCGCTACCTTGATCTCACGGCGGCTGCCGGCGAGCCGGTCTCGCAACTGGTCGACCGTGATCAACATGGCATCCGGGCCGAGCCGCTCGAGACTGAACTGGCGCTTGAACTGGTCGCGCTCGAACAGCCGCACCGAGCCCAATCCGCGGCGATCCCAATAGAGCAGGTCCACGGGCCCGTCGCCGTTGTGCGCGGCTAGTCCCATCTGGAAACGCAGGTGCTGGCGGCCGGGCCGATCGCATAGCAGCACCAGCCCTGTCATGCGTGGCTCGATGACCAGCACGTCGCCGCTGGTGAAGTGGATGGCCACGCGCTTGCCGGCACGGCCTATCTCCGAGACGCTCTGCCCGATGAGTCGCCGCCGCATGGCCACGGGCGAAGGATCGAGCTGGATGGGCCGACACCGGCAGCGCGCCTTGGCCAGGCTGACCACGTGGCGCCCCACAATCGGTGCCAGGCCGCGGCACATCGTTTCGACTTCTGGAAGTTCTGGCAAGGCTCTTCGCGCTTCTCATTTCCCGAGGACGGAGGGCAAAACGGCCGCAGCCTTGGACCGCTCGCTCGCTTGGCGGCGCGGACGCAAGACCGACTATAATACCGCACGCGGAGGACATGCTTCCAGGTGGTGGTGTGACATGACCCTACGCACGCGCCTTCGATGAAGCCCCCACCGCTTCCATTTCCAGGGTGAGCCACGATGACTTTTCCGTCACTGCAAAGCGCCCGCGCTGCGGTTTCCTGTGCGGTCCTGGCGGTGTCCTTGACCGTCGCATCAAGTGCGATCGCACCGGCGGGCCAGCCGTGGCGCAGGCACACGATCGACAATACGTCGCGCGGGGCCGATGGCGTTCGCCTGGCGGACATCAACGGAGACGGGCTGCTGGACGTGGCAACCGGCTGGGAAGAAGGTGGCCGCGTGCGGGTGTATTTCCACCCCGGCCACGAGAGGGCATCGCTGCCTTGGCCGGCGGTGACCGTGGGCCGCGTCGCATCGCCGGAGGATGCCGTTCCGGTAGATCTCGACGGCGACGGCACGCTGGATATCGTCAGCGCGTGCGAAGGCAGCACGCGCAGTCTGTTCGTCCATTGGGCGCCGGCGGATCATCAACGCCTTCTCGATGAAACGGCGTGGACCACCGAGCCGATCCCCGCCGGGCCCGATCGCCAGATGTGGATGTATACGCTACCCCTGCAAGTGGGCGGCCATAGCGGGATCGACCTGGTCGTAGGGTCCAAGGGTCAGGGCGGCTCGATCGGCTGGCTGGAATCTCCGGCCGAGCCGCGGCGGCTGGATGCCTGGCGGTGGCATCGCCTGTACGACGCCGGCTGGATCATGTCACTGGAAGCGGAAGATGTCGACGGCGATGGCGACACCGACGTGGTGGCTTCCGACCGAAAGGGCCCGACCCGCGGCGTGCTGTGGCTGGAGAATCCCGGGGCCGATCGCGTCACCAAGTCCTGGCCAATTCATCGCATTGGCGGCGACCGGCTGGAAGTCATGTTCTTGTCCGTCTCCGATCTGGACGGCGACGGCCGGCGGGACATTGTGGCCGCGACTCGCAACAACGGACTGATCTATTTTCGGCGGCTGGCCGGGGACAAGCCACGCTGGCAGCCGCACGAGATCGCATTCCCGCCGGGCACCGGGTTGGGCAAAGCCGTGGGCGTGGGCGACGTTGACCGTGATGGTGCGCGCGACCTGGTGCTGGTGACCGCGGTGGCCGATCCGCCCAAGCAAGGTCTGGTGTGGATGTCCTTCCGAGACTCACCAACCGATCCGGAGTGGGACGCTCACCCGATCAGCGGGCCTGAGGGCATCAAGTTCGATCGTGTCGAGCTGATCGACCTGGATGGCGACGGCGACATGGACGCCATGACTTGCGAAGAGCGAACGAATCTCGGCGTCATCTGGTATGAGAATCCGACGGTGCCGTAGTGCCCGTAGGGTTTTGTTAGCACAACAGGCGTGCGCCTTTGCCGCGCTGGCCACCGCAAATTGCTCGTGTTAGCATGAACTCTCGCGCTGATGCTCATCGGTCGATCCCGGTGGGCGAGGCGCGCCGGTTGTGCCAGCTTCTCGTTTCCCACTTCCGCCAATCTTCCGGCTTTCCATGACCCTGCGCTTTGAACAGCTCGGACCGTATCGCATCGGCAAGGTGCTGGGACGCGGCGGGATGGGCACCGTCTACGAAGGGACCGATGCAGAGACCGGCCAGCGGGCGGCGATCAAGGTGCTGACTCCGCAGTTGGCCGTGGCCGAGGGCTTTCGCGAGCGGTTCGAAGCCGAGATCGATTCGCTCAAGAAGCTGCGGCATCCGCACATCGTCCGCCTGTACGGCTATGGCGAGCAGGAAGGCTACCTGTTCTATGCCATGGAACTCGTCGAAGGGAGCAGCCTGGAAGAAGAGATTCGAAGCGGCCGGCGGTTCAATTGGCGCGAAGCGACCACGATCGGCATTCAGGTCTGCAAGGCCCTAAAGCACGCGCACGACCACGGCGTCATTCACCGCGACATCAAGCCGGCCAACCTGCTGTACGACAGCGACGGCAACATCAAGCTGTCGGATTTCGGCATTGCGCGGCTGTTTGGCGGCGTGCAATTGACCAGCGCCGGAGGCGTGCTCGGCACCGCCGAGTACATGTCGCCCGAGCAAGCCGACGGTCGCACGGTGACGACACGCTGCGACCAGTACAGCTTGGGCGGCGTTATGTACACGCTTTTGGCCGGACGGCCGCCGTTCCGCGCCAAGACGATGCCGGAGTTGCTTCAATTGCAGCGTTTTGCCGAGCCGGAACCGGTGCGGCGGTTCGCCCCGGATGCGCCGGTTGAGCTGGAACGGATCGTGATGCAACTGCTGGAAAAGGAGCCGGAGAAGCGCTTCCCCAACGCCCAAATCCTGTCTCGCCACATGGAGGCCATGATCAAGGGCCTGACGCGGCCGATCACGCTGCACGATTCGGGCGAGGGCGAACCGAAGATGCCCGTCGCGGAGGGAGGCAGCGCCGCGGCCGTGCATCTGGCCGAGACGCGGGTAAGCCCCTCCAACGCCGGGATCGACCATTTCGAAGTGGACGATCTGGAACTGGAGCCGCTGGATCGCTCGTCGGCGCGGACCACCTTTCGCGAGTCGAAGGAAGTTTCCAGAGCGGCCGCCGCGGCGGAATCCAGCGATGCTTCCCCGGCAGTCAGCTTTACCACCGTGGAGGAGGAGGCGCGCCGCAGAAGTGCCGCCGAGCCGGAAGTGTCGCCGCTGGTGCGGTACCTGCAACTGGCCGCACTGGCGGCTTCCCTGATCGGGCTGGCCGCGCTGCTGTGGTACATGCTGCAACCTCCGTCGGCCGACGCGCTGTATGCGGATATCCAGGAGGTGGCCAAAGACGATCAGGCGGAGAGCCTTTCGGCGGCAGAGCCAGCAATTCGCGACTTTCTCACCCGATATCCAAACGATCCGCGTGCGGAGGAACTGGTTGCGTATCGCGATGCGATTGACCTGGAACGGATCGAGCGCCGGCTGCGAGTTCGCGGCCTGCGCCCGACCGACGACAACGACCTCGGACCCATCGAGCGGATTTACGTCGAGGCGATCGACTCGGCGGAGAGTCAGCCCCAGCAGGCCGTCGAAAAACTTGGGGCCATGTTGGCGCTCTACGACGGCGACAGCGAGCAGCTCTCTCGGCGCGAGAGGTTGGGCTTAGAACTGGCTCGGCGCAAGCGGGACCAACTACAGGCGCGCATCGACGAGACGGCAAATTTGCACCGGGATTTGATCACGCAGCATATGACCCAGGCGGAAAGCGTTCGCCAGAGCGACCCGGCCCGTGCGCGGCAGTTGCTGGACGCGATCGTCACGCTGTACGGCGAAAAGCCCTGGGCGAGCGAACAGGTCGACAGGGCGCGACGGATGCTGGCGGAACTGGGCACTCCCTGACGCGGCGAAGGGGCGTCTGCCGGACGAATGCCGCACCAACCGGCCGCGCCGGCCGTTTCGCCGGCCGATCGTTTGGACTATAAAAAAGGAATGGAACACACTTCTGGTGAATCCTTCCCGACCAGGCGGATGCGGCGATTGCGCTACCATCCGGCCGTCCGCGCGTTGACCCAGCACGTAACGCTCAGCCCGCGGAATCTGATCCTGCCGCTGTTCGTGCGCGAAGGCCTCACCGGGCGCCGCGAGATTCCTGCCATGCCGGGCCAGCACCAGCTCTCGCTGCAGGCGCTGTCCGAGGAGGTCCAGGCCGCAGCCGAAGCAAAACTGGGTGGCGTGATTCTGTTCGGCATTCCGGAGCACAAGGATGCGCAGGGGGCCAGCAGTTGGCACGAGGAAGGCATCATTCAGAAGGCGGTCCGGATGGCCAAGCAGGCGGCGCCGGAGATGCTCGTCATCACCGATGTATGCTTCTGCGAATACACCGATCACGGCCACTGCGGCGCAGTGCGAGAAACGCCGCGCGGCGCGGAGATCGATAACGACGCCACGCTGGAGATGCTCGCACGGCAGGCGGTCAGCCACGCCCAGGCGGGGGCCGACATGCTCGCGCCCAGCGGCATGATGGACGGCATGGTGGGGGCGATCCGGGCGGCGCTCGAAGATCGTGGTTTTTCGCATCTGCCGATCATGAGCTATTCGGCCAAGTACGCCAGCGCCTTTTACGGCCCGTTTCGCGACGCGGCGGAAAGCGCGCCGCAGTTTGGCGATCGCCGGTCCTACCAGATGGATCCTGCCTCGGACCCGGGCCAGGCGATGCGCGAGATCGAACTCGACCTGGCCGAAGGCGCAGACCTGGTGATGGTCAAGCCGGCGATGGCTTACCTGGATATACTTCGCGCTGCTCGCGACCGTTTTCCCGGTGTTCCGCTGGCGGCTTACAATGTCTCCGGCGAGTACAGCATGGTGAAGGCCGCCGCCGCCAAGGGCTGGATCGATGAACGGGCGGCCGCCCTGGAGTCGCTACTGGCGATTCGCCGGGCCGGCGCCGACGTGATCCTCACCTATTGGGCGAAGGACGCCGCACGCTGGCTCGCTGAGTAGTTATGGAAGGGAAGTCGCGGATGGACGTCGCGAGTTCACGGGGTGCCACGGCTGGCTTGTCCAGCCGTGCTGGCATCTCACAGACAGGAATGTCTGTGCCACGAGCTTTTTTCGAGCTTTGCCACGCGACACTCAGGTGAATGTCCCTCCCGCCGTAAGCTTCGCTCCGCCACAACACGTTTGGATGAGGATCATGCCACGCGAGAAGAGCCATGCCGCCTTTGCACGAGCGGTGCAGTTGATGCCCGGCGGTGTGAACAGCCCTGCCCGGGCGTTCGGCGCGGTCGGGGGAGAGCCTCTCTTTTTCGAGCGCGGCGAGGGTGCGTTCCTGGTCGACGTCGACGGGAATCGCTACCTGGACTTTGTGGCCTCCTGGGGACCGATGATTTTGGGGCACGCCCATCCGCGGGTTGTCGAAGCGCTCCAGGAGGCGATCTTGCGCGGCACGAGCTTCGGCGCGCCGACCGAGGCGGAAAGCGAACTGGCGGAACTGATCGTCGAGGCAGTTCCTGCGATCGAAATGGTTCGACTGGTCAATTCTGGAACGGAAGCCACCGCTAGCGTCATCCGCCTGGCTCGGGGCTACACCGGGCGGGATGTCATCGTCAAATTCGCGGGCAACTATCACGGGCACGTCGATAGCCTGCTGGTGGCGGCCGGCAGCTCGGCGGCCACGTTGGCGGTGCCCGACTCGCCAGGCGTCACCGCCGGCACGACTCGCGATACGCTGATTCTTCAGTACAACGACGTGGCCGGCCTGGCCGAGGCCTTTTCTCAGCACGGCGATCGGATCGCGGGGGTGATCTTCGAGCCGGTCGTCGGCAACATGGGCGTGGTGGTGCCGACACAGGCGTTTCTCACCGCGCTGCGCGACCTGACGCGGCGCCACGGCAGCTTGCTTGTTTGCGACGAAGTGATGACCGGCTTTCGCGTCGACTGGCGCGGTGCGGCACATCGCTTGGGAATTGAGCCGGACCT
Source organism: Pirellulales bacterium (assembly GCA_040880125.1). Classification (GTDB taxonomy): domain Bacteria; phylum Planctomycetota; class Planctomycetia; order Pirellulales; family JBBDJB01; genus JBBDJB01. The sequence goes on from JBBDJB010000021.1 coordinate 83,805, forward strand.
GGCCACGCTCGGGAAGATCGTCGGCGGGGGACTTCCGGTCGGCGCGTACGGAGGGCGGCGCGAGATCATGCAGCACGTGCTGCCGGCCGGCAAGGTGTTTCAGGCGGGCACTCTCAGCGGCAATCCGCTGGCTACGGCCGCCGGCATCGCGACGCTTCGCGCGCTGAGCGACGACCCGCCGTACGAACAATTGGAGCGACTCGGCCAGCGGCTGGAGTCGGGCCTGCGGGCGGCGGCCGATCGGCACGGCGTGGTGCACCAGGTCGCCCGCATGGGCAGCATGTTCACGCTGTTTTTCAACGATGCGCCGGTGGTGGATTGGCCCTCGGCGAGCCGCTGCGACACCCACCGCTTCGCCCGCTGGTTCTGGGCATTGATCGAGCGCGGCATCTACATGCCGTGCAGCCAATACGAGGCGGCGTTTCTCTCCGCCGCGCAGACGGAACAGGACATCGACACGACGATCGCCGCCGCCGAGAAAATCTTCGCCGAAATGTAGCGCAAGTATTCAGACCGCCCGCTAGCTCGCTGGCTGCAACTGCGGGCGTGTCGCCAGGGCCTGGTGGATGACGGCCAACACTTCTTCGCGCTCCTCGCCGGCCAACGGCAGCCGCGGGGCACGAACCATCTCCGAACCCATCCCGCATTCGGACATCGCCAGCTTGATGCATTGCACCAGCTTCACGCGAGTGTCCAGGTGCAACAGCGGCGTGTACCAGCGATACAGTGCGAGCGCCTCGTCGTAGCGGCCCTGTGTAGCCATGTCCCACAGCGCGCGGTTCTCCTGCGGAAATGCATTGACCAGACCGGAGATCCATCCGGTGGCGCCCAGCACCAGGCTCTCGAGCACCAGGTCATCGACGCCGCAAAACAGGATGAAGCGGTCGCCCACGGCGTTGATCAGGTCGGTGATGCGTCGGACGTTCTCGGACGACTCCTTGATTGCCACGATGTTCGGCACGTCGACGAGCCCGCCGAACATCTCCGGCGTGATGTCGACGCCGTAGGAGACCGGATTGTTGTAGCACATTACCGGCAGCCCACTGGCGGCGGCCACTGCGCGGAAGTGGGCGATCGTCTCCCGCGCATCGGACTTGTAGACCATCGCCGGCAGCACCATCAAGCCGTCGATCCCTGCCTTTTCGGAGTCCCGGACGAACCGCGCGGCCATTGCGGTGGTGTACTCCGCCACCCCCGTCAGCACCGGCACGCGGCCGGCGACTTGTTCGACCGTCGCCTTCAGCACGTCAAGCTTTTCTTGATACTCCAGCGAGCAATTCTCGCCGACCGTGCCGAGCATCACCAAGCCATCAATGCCAGCCTGGAGCATGGCCTCGTTATGCCGCAGTGTGCCTTCCAGATCGAGCGACTGATCCTCATGGAAATGAGTCGTCGCGGCGGGAAATACGCCTTGCCAATTCACTTGCATCGGCTAACGGCTCCTGGAATGAACAATGACCCATGATCCCTAAACTGTCAAACTCGTCGAGCTCGTTACAGCGCGGCGACCTTGGCGACCAAGTCGGCTGTGCGGCAACTGTACCCCCACTCGTTGTCGTACCAGCTCACGACCTTGACCATGTTGTCGTCGAGCACTTGCGTGAAGTCGGCGGCGAAGATCGAGCTGTGCGAATCGCCGATGATGTCGCTCGAGACGATCGGATCCTCCGTGTACGCCAGGATGCCAGCAAGCGGCCCTTCGGCGGCGGCTTTCATGGCCGCGTTGACCTCTTTCTCGCTGACCTTCTTCTTCATCACCGCGGTCAGGTCCACCACGCTGCCGGTCGGAACCGGCACCCGCAGCGCGATGCCGGTCAGCCGGCCTTTCAGCTCCGGGATCACCAACCCCACGGCGCTGGCGGCGCCGGTACTGGTCGGAATGATGTTCTGCGCCGCGGCCCGGGCCCGGTAGAGATCCTTGTGCGGCATGTCCTGCACGTTCTGGTCGTTTGTGTAGGCGTGGACCGTCGTCATCAGGCCCTTTTCGATGCCGAACGTCTCGTGCAAAACCTTGGCGACGGGTGCCAGGCAGTTGGTCGTGCAGCTTGCGTTGGAGATGCACTTCAGATCGGCGGTAAGGCGATCGTCGTTCACGCCCAGCACGCAGGTCAGATCCGCACCGTCCTTGGCTGGAGCGCTGAGAACCACTTTCTTGGCGCCGGCCTTCAGATGCGTGTCGTAGCCGGGCTTGCCGTCCGCGGCCCGGGCGGTGAAGATGCCCGTGCTCTCCACAACGACGTCCACGCCCAGGTCGCCCCAGGGCAACTCCGCCGGGTTCCGCTCGGCCATGGCGCGGATCTTCTTCCCGTCCACGATCAGGTTCTCGTCGTCGTACTCGACCGACTTGTCGAATCGCCGGTGGATGCTGTCGTATTTCAGGAGCGTGGCCAGCGTACGGTTATCGGTCAGGTCGTTGATCGCCACGACCTCGAACTCATTGGGCCGGGAAATGAAATTGCGAAACGTCAGCCGGCCGATGCGGCCGAAACCGTTGATTGCTACGCGAATGGACACGACAGTTCTCCTAGTCAAAAACCCGCGGCGCCGCTAATTGGCTCTCGTGGCCAGCCGCGCAAAATTACGCTCAAGTGAATCCGGGATTATAATGGTCGCCAAACCGACGGGCAACTCTCCCGCGCAGCGGCAGTTGAGCACCTTGAGCCATACAACTCGACCTTATTGGCAACTGCCGCCGGGCGTGGAACGGGGAATGTGGGAATACGCCCAGTCGCCGGATATCGCCACTCAATACGATGACTATTTCGCGCTAAACAGCCTGTTCGAATTCGACCAGCAGGTGGCGGCGCGCTACTTCCAGCCGCCGGGGCTGGTCGTCGATTTGGGGTGCGGAACCGGTCGAGCGCTGCTGCCGCTGGTGCGCCGCGGACACCGAGGCCTGGCGGTCGACCTGTCGCGGCACATGCTCGGCATCGTGCGAGAGAAGTCGCGTCTCGAGGGGCTGCCGGTCGACTGCGTCCTGTTGAACCTGGTCGAGATGGACGCCCTGCGGGATGGCTTCGCGGATTACTGCATGTGCATGTTCAGCACGCTCGGCATGGTTCGCGGCCGTGCGAATCGGGCCAAAGTGCTCCGATCCGTGAGGAGGATTCTCAAGCCCGGCGGCACGTTCATCGTGCACGCGCACAATTTCTGGCACAATCTGCTCGATGCCGACGGGCCGTGGTGGGTGCTTAAAAGCTTATTGATGGGCCTCGGGCGGCGCGACTTCGAGGTGGGCGACAAGCACTTTCCTTATCGCGGGATCCCCAACATGTTCCTGCACGTGTTCCGGCGTGGCGAACTGCGGCGCGAGCTGCGCCGGGCCGGTTTTACGAGCACTCGCTTCATTCCGCTCGACACGGCCCGGCGGCATTCACTGCCGCAGCCATGGCTACTGGGCCGAATTCGCGCCAATGGCTGGGTTGTCATTTGCCAATAATCGTCCGCCGAGAGCGGGAAACGCCGTGGATTCACGGTCGTCGCCCGCAGCGCGGCGGCTTGACGGCGGAGCGGAACGCCGGGAAAATCACGGGGAACTTGTGCCGGTTTTCCCCCACACGATTCTTCGCACGACGCAGTGCGAAGAGGCGAGGATCGCCGATCGAGCGACGGAGGTGCTGGGGTTCCGGCCGCACTGCTAGAGAATCGCACATGAAGACGCACGTTACTTGGATCGCCGGTGTCGGCTGTCTCGCCCTCTCCCTTTGCACGGCAGGCTGCAATGACGCGACCACCGACGAGGCATCGGTCGATACGAACCGGCCACTGGCGGACCCGGCCGAAGACGTCGGCCGGCCGCGGCCCCGCGCGGACGTAGAGCCCGAACCCGAGCCTGAACCGCCTGCCGAGCCGCAGATCCCCGAAGTGCAACTGACCGAGAAGGTCGAGCAGGAGTGCTTTGTGAAGGTGAGCGACATGATGCCCGAGATGGAACTGACCACGCTGGACGGCCAGACGCAGAAGCTGCAGGATCTGTACGGCGAGCAGGCGACGGTGGTCTTTTTCTGGCGGGCCGACCATCCCTTTGCACGGTCGCTGTTCGACGACATGGGCCCGGAGATCGCCCGACCCCGCGCGGAACAGCAGGTTCAGGTGATCGGCATCGCGGAGGACCCGGCCGAGGTGGTGCAGCCGGTCGTCGATGAGGTCCAGCCCGGATTTCCCGTGCTGCTCGATTCGGACGGCATGGCGCTAGCCAAAGTCGGCACGGAAAAGTTGATGCCGCGGACCTACCTGCTCGACCCGACCGGCAAAATCCTATGGTTCGACGTCGAGTATTCCCGCAGCACGCGCCGCGACCTGTCCGAAGCGCTCGATGCGATGGTCGGGCCGGTCTCCGGCGGCGAGTAGTACTTCGCGCCGGACTGAAGCCAGCATTGGCACGCAAGCGGCACTTCGGCCGCCCAAGACGCACAGCGGCTGGTCATCGCACCAGCGATTGCGCTCGCTTGACATCGCTCCAGCCCCGTTCGAAGCTGGAGATAGCCGTATCGGCCTCGCGTTCATCATCTCCCCCACGAGCCGCCGTTTTGGTCACACCTGCTGAAAAGCAAAGCCGAGCCGCCGGCGATCCGAAGTCGCACCGCGAACCGCCGGCCGGAGGCGAAGGCCGCGTGTTCCGCGCCGCACTGGTTCAGACCGCCTGCTATCTCGGAGATATCGAGCGCAACTGCCAGTTGCACCTGGAGCACATCGAGGCTGCCCGAGCGGAAGGCGTCGACCTGATCGTCTTTCCCGAGCTCGCCCTGACCGGATACTTCATCCGGGACATGGTGCCGGACGTGGCACTGCCGGCCGATGCGCCCGCCATCCGCAGACTGATCGAAGCGGCGGGCAACGCGGACCTGGTGCTGGGCTTCGTCGAGGAGTCGGCTGGGCACCGATTTTACAACGCGGCGCTGTATGCCTCCGGCGGCGAGATCCTGCACGTGCATCGCAAGGTCTACCTGCCGACGTACGGCTTGTTCGGCGAGGGACGCTATTTTGCGCGGGGTGAGCGAGTGCGTGCCTTCGACACGGCCCGCTTTGGGCGAGTGGGGTTGGTCGTGTGCGAGGACTTCTGGCATCTGTCGGTGGCCACGATCATGCAGGCCGAAGGCGTCGACGTACTGATCTGCATCGCCAACTCGCCCGCCCGCGGCATGGCCGGCGAAACGATAGGTACGGCCGAGACATATGACCTGTTCACGCGCACCTTCGCCCGGCTGTTGGGCGCCGCGGTCATCTTCGTGAATCGCGTGGGCTTCGAAGACGGGCTTTGCTTTTGGGGCGGCAGTCGGGTGGTCGACCCGGCCGGTAGCATCGTCGCCGAGGCCGCGCTGCTGGACGAAGCCCTGCTGGTGGCGACGATCGATACCGATGAAATCCGCCGCCAGCGGATCGCCACGCCACTGTCGCGCGACGAGCGGCTGCTGCTGACGACCGAAGAACTCAACCGCATCCGGCGTGCCCGCTATGAACAGTGACGCCAACGCCGACGTGCTTGCCATCAACCCGCACCTGGTGGAGCAGATCCTCACCCGGTTCATTCGGGCGGAGATCCATCGCACGGGCTTTCGCCGCGGCGTATTAGGGCTCTCCGGCGGAGTCGACTCCAGCACGGTCGCCGTCTTGGCGGCCCGGGCGCTGGGGCCGAAGAATGTCCTGGCGGTGACGATGCCATACAAAACGTCGAGCGAAGCGACCGTCCACGACAGCCGCCGCGTGGTCGAGGCGCTCGGCGTCCAGACGCTCGACGTGCCGATCAGCGAACAGATCGACGCCTACTTCGCCCGTTTCCCGGAGGCCCCGAAGCTTCGCCTGGCCAACAAGTGCGCCCGGGAGCGGATGACGGTGCTGTACGACCAAAGTGCAGCATTTGAAGGCCTGGTGATCGGCACCAGTAACAAGAGCGAGCTGCTGTTGGGCTACAGCACGCAGTTCGGCGACCTGGCCTCGGCGATCAACCCTGTGGGCGATCTGTACAAGACGCAGCTTCGCGTGCTCGCGGAACACCTCGGCGTCCCGCGGCCGATTCTCGACAAGACCCCTACCGGCGACCTGTGGGTTGGTCAGACCGACGAAGGCGAATTGGGATTCTCGTACGACGAGGTAGATCAGTTGCTGGTGCTGGCCGTCGACCGCCGCATGGGGCGCGATGCCCTCTTGCGGCGCGGGTTCAAGGCCGACTTCGTCGACCGCGTCATGGAGATGGTCCGCCGCAATCAGTACAAGCGCCAGCCGCCGGTGATCGCGAAGCTCTCGCATCGCACCATGGACCGCGACTTCCGCTACGCCCGCGATTGGGGCACCTAGTCGCTCGCTTTTCCCGGCCCCTGCTTCAACTCGCGCATCAGGTCGAGAATGGTCTCGGTGATCCGTTCCGAGGCGTCCTTCTGCACGCGGTTGGTCCCCATCCACGTCTCATAGCCGCCCAGCTCATGCTGCTCGGGCGTGGGCAGGTAGCCGTGATAGTCGTTGGCCAGCTCGATCGTAAAGGTCGATGCAAAGGGCGATTCTTCCTTAATCTCCAGGCCGATATCGGTAAAGACCTCGAACGGAATGGCGGCGATTGCCAGTTCGCCGATCCGCACGACCTGCAGCGGGATGGAAACCTCGTCCGGCCCGTCCAGCAGCCTCTGGACCCGCTGGGCGTAAATCCGCTCGTAGGGGTGGTGCTGCGGCGCGTCCTCCGGCTGGGCCAACCGTTCGGCGAAGTACTTCTGCATCGCTTCGTCCGGTTTGCGGAACTTCAGCGTCAGTTCTCGACGGGCCGAACCGAGCGGCACCCAGGCGTGATATTCAACCTCCGCGTGCGCTTCGGTTACCCGGCGAGCGATCAGTTCGGCGACTTCGGCCATCTTCTCGTAGCTCTCGTAGCGTTTGCTGTCGCGCGCCCGGAAGTTAATGTTGTTCACATCGCCGCTGGTCCCGTTGGAAAGCATCCCGACAAACGGCGGATCGCTCGACTCGGCCTCCAGCAGCTCTCCGATTCGCCGCGAGAAGATGCCGAAGTAGTCGGCGGAGACGTCGCCGCCGTTCACGCCACCGACGTAGTGCAGCGAGTAGTTGGCCAGCAGCGCCAGCGGCTTTCCGTTGATGGACTGTACGCTGATGAAGGAAACCTCCGGATCCACCGGCCCGGCCGGGCGAACCAGCGCGGCACTGCCCCGCGGCGGATTCATCCGCACCTGGTCGACTCCGCCGAACGGGTTGTGCCGCAGCTCCGGATCACTGACGTACCAGCGGCGGTTGAACACCTGTGACGGCTCGTCGACCGCGCCCCAGCCGATGCGGGCCGGCGTGAGATTCTCCACCGCACGCCGCACGGCGTCCGTGATTCCCCGGGCCAGTATTGGAGCGTAGCGTTCGCTTTCCGCCTGTGTCGCGGAGTGAGTATGCGTGGCCGCCATCAGGATATTCTCCGGCGGCAAGTCGGTCTCCTCGGCGATCGTCTCCCGGGCACGCTCGTACACCTGCCGCACGATGCCCAGGTTGTCGCAAATGACAACGCCGATCCGTGTCTGGCCGTCGTCGAGCACCAGGCAACGCGCGTGCAGCTTGTCGTGAATCGCAGTGGCGGGAAAAGGTGCGAACCCACCGACGACGGTCTCGCCCAGCGGCGGAGTGATGTCGGCGGTCGCCGCGCCTGCACGGAAGACGCGTTCGGTGGCTGCTGGCTGAGCCGATGCTTTTCCGCTGAGAAGTGAAGTCAGGAGAATCGTCAACACGAGGGTCAGCAGCACGGGTCGCTTCATGCTTCGTCTCATCGATTTACAGGACGGGTTTTCAATCGCGGATGGCACAGACATACCCGAGTGTGCCGAACAACGCGAATGGCTCTCTCCCCGGCTAGCCATTTCGTAGCTGAATCTCACTCTGTCTGGCCCCTCGTTAGCAGTCGGCCAGGTTTTTGCCTCCTCTTCCAGCTTCTCCCAGTGGAGAGGGATCCAGTGGAGAGGGATCCATATGGCGAGTGAGCCCACCCCCCACGCTACGCCCCGGCGTGCTCCGGCGCGGAGAACTCGATCACCTTCGGCTGCACAAGCCGCTCGAAGTCGGCGTATGACAAGCGAATCAGTTCGCTGTGCGTGCCGGCGTTAAACGCGATCTGATCGTCCTCGGCCAGTTGCGCGGCGGCGTAAACGTCCATGTCGTACAGGTTGCCGAACGGCGGCATCGCGCCGACCTCACAGCCGGGGAACAGGTCGCAAAACTCCTGCTCGCTGGCCAGCGAAACCTCGCCGGCTCCCAACTCTTGCTTCAGCTTCTCCAGGTCGACCTGATACGACGCCGGCAGCACGGCCATCGACAAGCGGCCGTCGACATTGACCACCACGGTCTTGGCCAACTCCTTGCCGGGCACGTGCGCCGAAGCCGCGATCTCTTGCGCCGTGTACGCCGGCGAGTGGTGAATGGTGACGTAGCGGACCCCTTGCTGATCGAGGAACTGCTTAAGCTTTTCGACTGGCATGACAATCTCCTTGATCTTGCGAATTCCGTTGCGCTGACACCTCATGGAATAAGCGCACAGACAGGAATGTTTGTGCCACCTCTACTGGATCCAAACGGTCTTGATGTTGACAAACTCTCGAATGCCGACCCCGGCGAGTTCCCGGCCATAGCCGGAGCGTTTCACGCCGCCGAAGGGAACCCGCGGATCGGACTTGACCATCTCGTTGACGAAGACGCAGCCGGACTCGATCTTCGCGGCCAGCTTGGCGGCCCTATCCGTGTCCGGCGTTACAATGCACGCCCCCAGCCCGAACGTGCTGCGGTTGGCTAACTCGACCAGCTCCTCGGCGCTGCCGCCACGTGTTACGGCCGCCAACGGGCCGAACGTCTCTTCCTCGAAGGCGACCATGCCGGGCCGCACGCCGGTCAATACGGTGGGGGCGTAAAAGTACCCGTCCCGATTGATTCGCTGCCCGCCCAGCCGTAGCTCTGCGCCGTCGTGGATGCTCTTTTGAACCTGGTCGTGCAGGTCGATCAGCAGATCCTCGCGGGCGAGCGGACCGATTTGCGTCTCGCGATCCCGCGGGTCACCGATCTTGAGCGATTCCATCTGGGCGATGAGTGCCTCTTCGAAGCGATCGGCAATCGGCTCCTCGACCAGAAACCGCTTGGCGGCGATGCAGCTCTGGCCCGCGTTGATGGTGCGCGACTTACACGCCAGCTCGGCTGCCTGCTGCGGATCGGCGTCGGCCAGGACAAGCATCGGATCGGAGCCGCCCAGTTCCAGCACGCTCTTTTTGATGTGCTTGCCGGCCTGCGCGGCGACGGACTTGCCGGCCCGTTCGCTGCCGGTGAGCGTCACCGCCCGCACGGCCGAGTGGGCGATCACGTCGTCCACCTTCGAGGTCGGAATCATCAGCGCCGTAAACACGCCCGGCGGAAAGCCGGACTGGTGAAACAGCTCTTCGATGGCCGTCGCGCAGCCCGGCACGTTCGAAGCGTGCTTGAGCAGGCCCACGTTACCGGCCATCACCCCCGGGGCCGCGAAGCGGAACACCTGCCAGTACGGAAAGTTCCACGGCATGATCGCCAGGACCGGGCCGATCGGATCGTGGCGGACGTAGCTGCGTGTGGCGTCCGTCTCGATCATCCGCTCGGCCAGGTAGCTTTCGGCGTGCTCGGCGTAATGCTCGCAGACCCAAGCGCACTTTTCGATCTCGCCTTCCGCCTGGGTGATGGGCTTGCCCATCTCGTCGGTCATTACGCCGGCCAGCCGCGGCTTCTGGTCGCGCAGAGCGGCCGCCAACGTGCGCATCTTCTCGGCCCGTTCGGCGAAAGCAACGTCTCGCCACTGGCGAAATGCCGCCTCGGCCTGCTCGAGCCGCTGTTCCACCTGGGCGTCATCGAGCTCGGGATAATCCGTCAGCGGCTGTTCGGTGGTGGGATTGATTCCCCGCATGTGCCGCCCATTTTTTGGTGTGATGCTTCGAACTGTGGTCGCTGAATTCGTGAGAATTTCAGTCTGTTCCCGGCCTCGGCTGAACTCTCACGAGTCCAGCTACCCGTGACACAGACATTCCTGCCTGTGCTCGATCGGCGTGGTGGCCCTTCAGCCGAACGATACTCGCACAGCCGACCCTACGATCTTACCCCCTCTCCGGCCTTGCCTTGAGGGAAGCGAGACAATAGGAACCCGCAACCTGCGTGCCAACGACGCTCGTTGGCGACGATTTAGAAGGGCTCAGTCAGGAATGTCTATGCCACGGTAGCCACGTGGCCAGCCGGGCCATGCCGCGGCTTTATCCGCCGGCCGCCCCTGCTTCTGCCTCCTGCACGTCAGGCTCCTCTGCGTCCTGCGTGGCCGCTTGAGCCGGGTCTGCATCGGCAGTGTCGATGGTCTGGCTGAGCCAGGCCGCGGCCTCGTCGACAGTCTGGCGATTTTCGTCACGGTCGACCAGATAGTTCGCGTTTTGCATCGCCTGCTGGCGTATCTCGCCGATCAACGGCCGCAAAGCCTCGACGACGTCCTCTCGCCCGGCAGCCGAGGGCGAGAGCAGCAACACCGCGTCATAGGGCGGAATCGCCTGGGCCGGATCCTCCAGCAGCACCAGGTCGTATGCCTTGATGCGGCCGTCGCTGGAGAAGGCCGAAATCACGTCGACTTCTCCATTGGCGATCGCGTCGTACATGAAGGTCGAGTCGTAGCTCGTGCGGTCGGCGAATTGCAGTCCGTACGCCCGGCGAAGGCTGTCCCACTCCGGCCGGCCGAAGAACTCGTAGTCGCTGCCGATCATCATCTCGCCGTCGTGCTCCGCCAGATCGCCGATTGTACGGATGTCGAGCTGATCGGCGCGCTCGCGCCGCATGGCCAGGGCGTAGGCGTTTTCAAAGCCGAGCGACCCCAGCGAGCGGACGTCGTGCTCGCCGGCGAGCCAGCCGGCCACCTCGGCCAGCACCTTCCATCCGGCGGCCGAACCCTCGCGGTCCATGTAGTTCGCCCAGATCGTTCCGGTGTAATCGACATAGCAGTCGATCTCGCCGCTGACCAGGCCGTCGAAAACCACCGTCGAGCCGAGGCTCTCGGTCTTGCTGACCTCGACGCCGGCATCTTGCAGCCGATTGGCAATCAACTCCGCCAGGATGTACTGCTCAGTGAACGTCTTGGCGCCGACGACGATCGGCCGCCGATCGGCGGCTTCTTGTTCGGGGGCCGCTGCGCGTTGCCGGCCGGCGATCTGGTCCCGCGGCTGAATGGAGCGATACCACTGGAGCGCCTGCGGCGCCACCAGCCCAGCGACGACCACCACGGCCAACGTCGCACCGGCTCCCATCGCCAGCCGTGGGCGGCGCTCGTCCGCCGCGCGCTGCAGCGCGCCGATCAGCAGATCGAGCCCGATGGCCAACACGGCCGCCGCCACGCAGCCGAAAAGCACGGCGGTCCAGTTCCGCGTCTGCAGACCCTGAAAAATGTAGTTGCCCAGGCAGCGTTGTCCGACGGGCGTAGCCAGCGTGGCGATGCCGACGGTCCACACGGTGGCCGTGCGAATGCCGGCCACGATCACTGGCAGGGCCAGCGGAAGTTCCACCTTCCACAGCACCTGCCAGGATGTCATGCCCATTCCGCGGGCGGCCTCGGTCAGGGCGGGATCGACGTCCAGGATGCCCGTTACCGCGTTTCGGACCATGGGGAGCATGCTGTACAGCGTCAGGGCAATCACCGTCGGATAGAAACCCAGTGCGGAGATCTCAAAGCCCATCACCCGCGAAGTGAATCCGCCCAGCGCGATCAGCACCGGCACCATCAACGCCAGCAGCGCCAGGCTCGGAATCGTCTGGATGATGCTGACCGCCGTGAGCGTGGGATAGCGCAGCGACCGCCGCCGCACGGCCAGCACCGCCAGCGGCAGGCTGATCGACAGCCCCAACAGCAGCGGCAGGATCGTGATCAGCAGATGATTGGCCAGGTTGCCCGGCAGCACTTCGAGCTGTTGGCGAAAGCTCTCGCTCATGTGCCGTCACCCCGTTCCGCCAGGGCTTCGAGCTGATCGGCTTGACGCTTCGGGGTTTCCATCAGCCGGCCGACGTAGTCGTTGACCGGCTTGCTGAGTAGCTCGCGGGGGGTACCAACCTGGCAGATCTCGCCAGACTGCATCACCGCAATGCGGTCGGCCATCAGCAGGGCTTCGGTCATGTCGTGGGTGACCATGACCGTGGTCAATTCGAGCTGCTCGTGAATGCGGCGGTACTCCTCCTGGAGCAGATCGCGGTTGAGTGGATCGAGCGCGCCGAACGGCTCGTCCATGAGCATGATCTTCGGCTCGCCGGCCAGCGCGCGGCCCAGGCCTACACGTTGCCGCTGACCGCCGGAAAGCTCGCGGGGAAACCGCGAAGCGTATTCAGCCGCCGGCAGCTTGACCAGGTCGAGCAGTTGGGCGGTTTTCTTTTCGATGCGCTCGCTCGGCCAGCCGAGCAGGCGGGGCACGATGGAGATGTTTCGGGCCACCGTCAAATGGGGAAACAGACCGATCCCCTGAAACACATAGCCGATACTGCGGCGAAGCTGGACCGGATCGAGCGCGGCGGTGTCGCTTCCATCGATTTCCACCCGGCCGGAGGTGGGCTCGATGAGCCGGTTGATCATTTTCATTGTAGTGGTCTTGCCGCAGCCGGACTCGCCCAGCAGGACCAGCAATTCTCCGTCCTCCACCTCCAGATCGACCTGGCGGACCGCTTGCGTGTGCTCGTTGTACGTCTTGCTGAGTTGGCTCAGCCGGATCATAGGTCTCACGCGCGATTGCTGAAGTAACAGCGGCTTTCCATCCGCCCCGAATGTACTGGCCCGGCACTCGAAGTCCACCCGCCAATGAAGAGCGGATAGGCCTTCGCCGCTGCCGCTCTCAGCCGCTTGTAAGCGAAGGCTACCGTTACTGACCTCTGTACCAACCGGCACACGGGCCGGTTCGCGACGCCACCACGGTGCCCCGAAGGCGACGAATCTTACGGTTGTTCCCCCAAGCAAAAAAAGACTTGATTTCAAAACATGAACTCGGTACAATTCCACCGAGATACATTGTTTTATATGGCATATAGCGGGATCACGTCCCTCGGAATGTAGGCGATATTGGTGTAAATACTCCAGAATATCGTCCATCGCGTTGGCCTCTTTAAGTGGCCGGCTGCGCGGCGGGCAGCGGGGCGAGCCGTCAGACGACCTGACGTTTTGCAACGGAGCAAAAAACAGCGTGTTGAAAAAACCTAAGGGAAACCCTCTCCGCGCACGAGCGGCGCGGCCTAGGGAGACTGACTTTTTCAACAAACATGGGGCCCCCCCTTAAGGGCGCGTTGCAATAACCCGCCGCGCGGCAGGCCCATTCATCAATCCATTACCCCGGTTGAACACACCAGTGACAGTTTACGGACAATCCGACGGCACGGCGGCTGGACCACTCGTTGCGCTACCAGAGGGCACGCCCCAGTGTGGCCGCCGACAGCACCGGTTACAGCGTGCTCAGTTCCGCCACGCGATCGACTTCGGCCGGCAGCATTTGCTGGATCGTCTGCTCGCCGCGCCGGTCGATGCGGATCAGGGCATCCTGCGGATCGAACCGTTTGGCGTATCGCAGCACCAACCCGCCGCCCAGCCGGGCACGCTGCTCGTCCCAATCGCCGATCACCATCACACTGGGGCCCTTGAAGTTGTGCGGAGTCAACAGTGCCGCCGCCCGCGACTCGGCCGCGAAATACATCCGGGTGAGCGTTTCATTTTCCGTCTCGTTCCGCCCGACGATGGCCTTCGTCTGCCCGTCCAGCCGCAGGTGGCGGCCCGTGTTGAGCAGTTCGAAGTCCCAGCGGTTGCTTCCCGGATCGAGCTGGATCAGATCGTGTACGCGGCCGGCGAACGACTTTTCCGTGAGCGAGCAACCGGTCGATGGCGAAGGGATATCCGCAAAGCCGAATCGCCGGGCCAGCTTGATCAACCCTTTGCGTCCGCGGCCGTGGTAGCCACCGAGCCGCTGGCGGTCCACCACTCCCTCGCGCTCCGGCAGTGTCGGCGGAAGCAGCTTCGCCGAAAGCGGCCGCAACAGGCGGTCTTCCAGCCCCGCCTCGTGGGCGATGATCGCCAGATGCCGCCGCTTCTGGCTATTCGGCCGCTGGCCGACGACCTCGCCGCTGACCACCATTTGGGCGTCGAGCTGCTCCATCAGCGCGCCGGCCCGCTGGAACATGTAGATTCGGCAGTCGATGCAGGGATTGGCGCCTTTGCCGTAACCGTATCGCGGCCGGCGGATCAGCTCAATGTAGTCGTCCTCCTGTCCCAGAACGGTCAACCGCACGCCCAGTTCCCGGGCCGCCCGGGCCGCATCATCGCGGCAACACGTGAAGATCGTTTGGAAGTTGACCGCTTCGACCTCGATCCCCTGCTCCTGCAACAGACGGATCGCCAGCATGCTGTCCAATCCGCCGGAGAGCAGTGCGATTGCCCGGGCTGGCATGGGAGCGGTTCCTCGATTGCGGGAGCGCGACATCGGACGGAGGAAAACCACCGCGAAAGAATACTCATGATGAAGGGTTTTGGGCCGTGGATCAACCAAGCACGGCTCGCGGTCGCTCCGGGCAGTTCGGCCTCGGCCTCTCACTATCGGAGGGAAACGGGCACAGCCAGGAGACCTGGCCGAGGCTGCCGATGCAGCCAAGAATTTCTGTGCCACTCAATGGCACAAACCCGAAGCGGCACCACTCGACGCGAGCTATTGCCGGCGGCGCACCAGCGGCCAGGCGGCCAGCATGGCGAGAACGGCCAGCGGAAGCGTCGCCGGCTCGGGAACGGAAGCGACGGACGAGTCGCTGAGGCCGGAACTCACACCGGCCATCGGCGGATTGGCGACCAGGTCGTTCAGCGCGGTGATCACCAAAAGCGCATCGCGCGGCGAGAGGTAGTTGTCACCGCTGGGGTCAAGAAACGGCGGCGGCTCCGTGCCCGGCTCGGGAAACGGCAGCAGTCCGCCCATGCCGTTGTTCAGCGCAAAGATCACCCTCAACGCGTCTCGCGGGATCAGCTCGCCGTCGTTATCGATGTCTTCGGCGAAGTCCGCATTGTGCCAGGGCAAGGCCACCGGATGGATCGTAATCATACCGTTGGTGATGCTGGCGTTGATTTCGCCGAATTCGGTATCCCCGGCGACGATGTCCGAAAGCCGCAACTCCCACGGCCCGTCGTCGACGCCGAAGCCGGTCGTGTCGACCAAGATCGTGGCCAAAAGTCCGTCGGCCGTCACGGTGCCCTCGTCGGTCAGCGTGGTGGCCTGCCAGAACTGGGTGAAGGTGCCCAGCCCGGCGTTTTGATCGAGCTGACCGACGTTGTTGCCGCTAAAGATCGTTCCGGTCAACAGGTCGACGCTTTCGATGGCCGGGGCCTCGGGGTTGCCGCCGGCATCGGGGCCGCCGTCGGTGATCTGCACGGTCAACAGCACTCGCTGCACGGCGTCGCCGCGGGAGACGAAGATGTGAATCGGCTGGCCCGGCGTGTTGGCGTACAGCACGTGGTCGCCGGCCTCGATCAACGGCACCGCCGCGGCCGGTCGGGCCTGCCATGCCAGCCCCAGCACGATGACAGACAATATCAAGCGTCTCATGAAAGTGTATTGCCGCAAGGCAAGCTTCATTCGTGGTCGCACCGGTGGCAGCCCTCAGAAGTAAAGATCCACCGTGCCCAGAAGCTTCACGGCGCTACTGTCCAGATTAGTCAGACGAACCGGCAAACGTCAACAAACCGAATTCGCATCGGCGAGATCGCTGCAACCGCTACAGCCGGTCGCTCACGCCGGGCCGGACGAGACGATGCACCTCGGCGCTTGCTCCGGCCGGCCGACAGGGAGACAAGAGCTGCGCGGCGGCACGTGAAGGCGGGACGGCGCGGAACTGGCGGCTAATTCGCCTTCGCGGCAGGTTGGTCAGCCGAAGTTTCGGCCACCGGAGTAACGTCCGACGGCCTGAGCGGGCGAGCCGCAGGGACGTCCCTCGGCGAAGCCAGATAGGAATCCTGCGGAGAGGCGGCCGTTAGGAGGCGGACTGCCTTGTGGTATCGCCACAGCGCCGTGGCGGCCGCACCCAGAATCAACACCGCCGCCGCGCTCGACCAGGGCTGGGCGACGACCGTCCAGGTGAGAAGTGCGTATGCCGCTAACAAGCAGCCGCAGGTCATGGCCAATAGCCCGACCGTCCGCCGCATTGAGTTACGGTAGTGCGTCCGGACGGCCGTGGTGGCCGACTGATTGGCAACCTCCCGCAGTCGCGACAGATCGCGGGTCTTCTCCGGGGCGGGAGCACGGCGAATCGGTTCGCGCCGAGCGGGGGCAGGCTGCTCGGGTTGAACCGGCGTTTTCGTGGACGGAGCCGTCGGCAGCGACTGGCGATGCACTGGCTTCGGGAATTGCGGAGCCGGGCGTTCACTGCCGGAGCGGCTGCCCACACGCTGCATCAGCTTGGCCATGTACTGTTCGATCGAGTCTTCCTGGTCGTCGTCCCCGCTGGTTGGGTCCGCTGCTGGGAGCAGGGGGCCGGAGCCCACTGTACGGTTCGCGTCACCGATCAGGCGGTCGACCGCTTCCAACAGAGCGTCGGTTTCTTCTCGGGACACCTCACGGTCCGAATGGCCTTCCGCGCTTTGCACGGATGGCCCTTCGGCAGTGGTGCCGGGCGACGGATTAAAAGTTCCGGTCATGGGAGCAAACCTGCGGAAACCGCATGCGGAGGGACGTCGAGCTGGAAAGGGGACGGCAAAGCCTGAATGTCATCGCATGAACGACAACCGCCGCGACCCTACGCTTACGTACCTCGCTGGCGGTCGCCGGTCAAACCGCGCAGACACTCTGGAACTGCGGATTGCGCGAGTTGAACCGGCAGCGGCTCGGTCGGCTCCGGCATTGGCGGACTGCCGGCGGCCAAAGTGCGGCCTATATTCCCCTAGAGCGCCAGTAGGCTCCGCCGATTGCCGGCGGCCCTGGCTTGAGTTGTCCGCCCCGAACCGCCTCGCGATCCGCCGCGAAGATTGATCCCTGCACAACCTACCGCGGCTGTCACCGGCCCCGATGAAAATGAAAAGTCGCTTGCCCATCCTGATCCTTCGATGGATGCGTCTTCCACTGTTGGCGCTGTTGGCGACATTAACTGTCAAAGCGGTCCGCGTTCCGCTACAAGGTGCGCCGCCAGAGGTGTCGATCGCCAGGGCGGATCAGTTCGCCGGACAAGTAATTCCCGACGAGAGCCAAGGCGATCCAGCCTCCGCGCTGGTCGCCTCGCTGCCCGGACCGCGAGAGCCGCTGGATCCGGCGGTGCTCGAGACGGCCTGGTTGGCAACTCCGCCGGAAGCGGTCGCGCAGAGGACGATCCGCACCGTCGAAGTTGTGGTCGGCGCAACGCGGGAGTCGATCGTGCGCATCGCTCACAGCGGCCGTAAGCTGGGAGCGCCGCTGGTAAGCTTCGCCCAGAACTTTGGGCCGGAGCAACCGGGCGATCGGGTGCCCGGCGAAGTCGACTCGGAGAAGGTGACTGTGAACGGCAATGTGTCGTTTGCCGGCGCGCCGCAGGAGCCGGTGGAACCACCGCTGCGAACCCAGATCGTCACGCTCGCCAATTCGGCGTCGAACCGGGCGGGGATCTCGATTTTGGTAGACGGCAAAACCGTGACGCTTCAGCCAGGGCAGACGTTCTCCGGCCCGCCGGCGGCGACGCTTACCGTCGAGTTTCATCGCGGCGGTGACTTCGGCAACGCCAGCCACGCGTTAAAGCCGGGCGCGTTCGTCTTCGAAGTTCGCAAGAATGGATGGAACCTGGTGGCGAGCGATCCGCTCACTGATCACGGCGCGATGGGCATCCAAGAAACGGGCGTCCAAGAGTAGTCGCCGCCCACTGTCCATTGAGGGCCGCGGATGACCGCCCGCGTAGCAATTGGCAGCCAAATTCCGGGTCCGGCTCTTCTCACCAGCCGCGGATTTCAGTCTCCGCAGACCTTGCCGGCCACGCGAGTGCTGGCGGCACCGTAGAGCATATGGAGCAAGGCGGAGTCGCCAGAGGTGGGGGCGGTGCTGGCTTGGACCGCCACACCTTCCGAGACAGCGAAATCGGTGGAGCATCGCACGACGGGGCTTGCGACTTCACCTTCGAGAGTTGTCGAGCTCGTCGGCAGTTCGTTGCGCGGCAGTGATGGCGCTTGCGGTGGTGCAGTGCTGTCGCGTAGCGGCGCACGATCCGCCGGCAGGGCGGAGACGTCAATCCCACACTCTCCGCATTGGCAACCACGACGATGACCGTGGCCGTGGTGGTGCGATCCGCCAAGCAGTCCGTGAACCACGTCCGCGCTTCCACAAACGGCTGTCCGCAGTACGCCGTGTCCGGCCCCGATCAAGCCGCGGAAGGGGCAGTGACTTTCATGCCCGCCATCGCAGCCGTGGCCGTGCTCCGCGCAGCCGCCGTGGTGGCTGCCGCAAGCGCCATGTTGTCCGCATGCGCCACCGTGTCCGCCCAGTCCGGGATGCGGACCGTCGCACCAACTGTGCCATTCGGCGCAGTAGCCGTCCCAGACGTGATCGCAGCAGTGTTCGCAATCGACTGCGCCGGTGTACTGCGGTGTGGGGCCGTATTGCCAGCCGGGGGCGATTCCCTCGTGCTGGACGACTCCGTTCACCGGAATACCAGGCACGTGCGGAGCGGCAGCCTGGCGCATATGCCGCGGGGACACGTTGAACTTCGTGTGGTATGAGACAGGAATGCTGTACGGCGAGTACACCTGGGCCGTCGCCACTGATTGCACGATCGAAAGAGAGACGCAACAAGCCAGTGCAAGGCGAAAGATAGCCATGAGCAATACCGTCCGTGAAGAGGTAATCGATGGTTCGGGAGGGGCACCTACCGGCGGCATCCCTCCGCGATTCTTAGCGTAGTGAGACTTTCGACCAATCGGCAGAGCCGCGCTCAGCTTCCTGCTGGCGGACATTACAAGCGCGCCGGTAGGTACCGCCGGAATGTCGAGTACAACACCAACTGGCGGCTCAACCGGCATATTCGCGCCAAGCGGACCGGCCGCGCGGCCGTTACAGAGCGCATTACAGCATCGACCGGACGCTGGACAGCGGCGAAAGCGCTTCACCGCTTGCCCGATGAGGCGCTACCCGAGCATCGCCAGAGGGTCCTGCCGGTTCACCAACGGCAGCGGGACCGGACGGCGCTGCCGATGCGACTCAAACACCGCCACGATCATCTCCGTCGCACCCCGGGCCTCGTACATGCCGCACGCCGGCTCGCGCTGCTGCTCGATCGCCTCCAGCAGGTCGCGCACCGCCAGTCCGTGCCGCGAGTTGAAGATCGGGTCGGTCAGTGGTTCGGGTTGATCGATCCCGCCGGTGGTCACCGGCTGCCACTTCGCGCCGCTGCGGCCCGGCGACCAACCAGGGTCGCCCAAGTAACGGACCTCGGGCATGGTGCCTTCGAGTATCTCAATCACACCGCGCGAACCGTAAATCTGCAGCGCATATCGCGACGGCCGTCCCGCCGCACCACGATACGAGCTGAAGTAGGCAGTCGCTCCGTTGGCCAGACCGTACGATGCTCGGATCGCGTCACCCGCCAGACGGCCGATGCCTTCGTTCCCCTGCACGACGTGCTTGGCGGTGACCGGCTCGCCCTCTTGCGTCACCAGGGCAAAGCACCACTCGGGGTGCCCGGCCAGGGCGCGAATCATGTCCATCACGTGCGTGCCGAGCACCCACAGGTCCTCGCCGCCGCCGCGCTGGTCCTCCTTCCCCCGCCCACGATACTCCAGCACTTTGCCGATCTTGCCGTCCTCGATCAACTGCCGCGCGGACTGCAAGCGGGGGCTATAGCGGGTGGGATGCGCAATGGCCAGCCGGGAGTGCGTTCGCTCGCAAGTCGCAATGATGTCATCCGCCTCGGCCAATGTAGGGCAGAACGGCTTCTCCATGAAGATGTGCATCCCGCGGCGTGCGGCTTCCATGGCCATCTCGTGATGCTTATCGAGCCAGCGCGGGCAGATGGCGACGATGTCCGGCTTCACTTCATCGAGCATCTTCCGGTAGTCGAGGTAGGTGCGATCGACCTGCAAGCGAGTGGCGGCCGCGGCGAGCCCCATCTTATTGTCGTCAGCCACCGCCACGATCGGCGTGTTGGGAAACTCCTTCCACACCTCGTCGACACCGTGTCCATAGTCGCCGTGGCCAGTCCGTCCAATGACGCCGACGCGATAGGTTTCGGCCATGGCTGCTCCTTTCAGGGCGGGAAGATCGCTGCGGGGCGGGTGTGTACGCTGTGCGGCAAACCGGCGGCGACGGCAAATCTCATAGCCGGCGCGAGCACCATCATACCGCCTCGCCGCGGCGGCGACCAACTTGCCGCGGCCGAGTTCCAGCTTCGAGTGCCACTGGCGGCTTGTCCGCGGCTAGTCCCACCATGCTCGTCGGTTCGATCGCATGCGTGAGTCGATCGCGCCGCGTTTATGGGCCGTACTTGATTTCGCACGGCAGCGGCTCGCCGCGCAGCCCGACCAACAGGTTCTCAACCGAAAGCTCCGCCATCCGCTGACGCGTTTCGACCGTTGCGCTGCCCAGGTGCGGCGTGAGCACAACGTTATCGAGCGCCAGCAACGGATGATTTCGCGGCAGCGGCTCCGGCTCGGTCACATCGAGCCCCGCCGCGAAGATCCGCCGCGCTTGCAGGGCGTCGGTCAGAGCGTGGGTGTCGACCACCGCACCCCGGGCGATATTGACCAGCGTGGCGGTCGGCTTCATCAGCGCCAGCTCGCGGCGGCCGATCAGTCCGCGCGTCTGGTCGGTGAGCGGCACCACCAACACCACGAAGTCCGCCTGCCGGAGCAGATCATCCAGCGATGCGTATCGGACGCCAAGCTCTTGTTCGGCCTGCTCGTTCCGCCGGCGGTTGTGGTAGAGAACGTCCATCGAGAAACCGGCCGCACGCCGGGCGATCTGCCCTCCAATCCGCCCCAAGCCGACGATCCCGAGCACGCGGTGATGCACCTCCCGCGCGAGCATCTCGCTGGAGCGGAACCGCGTCACTTGCGGATTGCGGGCATGTCGATCGCCCTCGGCCAGCCGGCGGCCCGCCGCCAGCAGCAATGCAAACGCCATGTCGGCGGTGGCCTCGTCCAGCACGCCCGGTGTATTGCCCACTGGGATGTTCCGCGCCGCCGCGTGCGCCAGGCGGATGTGGTCGACGCCCACGCCGTAATTGCTGATGACCTTCACCTGCGGCAATTGATCCAGCAGGGCGGCGTCGACCGCCGGATGTCCCTGCGTGTAGATGCCATCGATCGCCGGCGGCGGAGTCTCGCCATCGCCTGGCCACGCAACCAGCTCGACGTGACCTTCCAGCAACTCGGCCACGGCCGGCACCAGCGGCAGATCGACCATCACGCGGGGAAGCTTTTTCGAAGAATCCGACGTGGAAGAGGACATGGGCCGGCGTGCAAGTCGAGTCGATCAGATCAAGGGCATCAGCATCGCGAGAATGACCGTCACGCCAAATGCCACCACCCCCAGCACCACGAGCATGGGCGTCCACGACTTCAGGGCTTCGACTTCGGTCAGACCACCCATCTTGGCGAAGATCCAAAAACCGCTGTCGTTCATCCAGGAACCAACCAGCGACCCGGCACCGATCGACGTGGCGAGGTACACCGGGTGAAATCCCAGCGTTTGCGGATCGGCGATGCCTGCCAGCATGGCCGAGCCGGTGATCATCGCGACTGTGCTGGAGCCTTGCGCCACTTTGAGCACCGACGAGATCAAAAAGCCGACAAACAGCAGCAAGAGCTTGCCCTGGCTCTCCGGGCCGAGTTGGAACAGGTCGTTGATCGCCTCTCCGACGTTCGCCACGGTCAGCATGGCGCCAAACGCGCCGCCGCCGGCGGTGATCAGAATGATCACCCCGCCGCTCATCAACGAAACTTCTACCGCTTGGGCAAGCTGGTAGCGAGTCAGTCCTCGCTGCCGCTTGAGGACCCACATGGCGATCACCGCCGAGATGAGCAGCGCCAGGTTCGCATCTCCCAACAGCGAAGTCGTGTTGGCCCAGCGCCGCTCGGGCGTGAACCACTCGTGCTCGGCCACCAGTCCGGGATACGAAAGCTCCAGCAACTTGCGGTTGAGCCTTTCAGCTTCAACCTGCTTCATCCGCAGGCGGTTCTGCCGCAGCAGTTCCTTTGTCTCGTCGTCCAATGACACGCCGAGGAACGACTGCTCCTGGTGAAAGCTCTTGTCGGCGATGACAAACCGGTTGAGCCCCTCGGAAAGCTCAGCCCGCTGCTCGGCGGAAAGCTCTTCCTGCTGGTTGATCAGCGCCAGCGTCTCCTGCCGGCGGTCAACGTTCCGCGTACCGGACTCAATCGCTTCGACGATACGGCCGCCGGGCGTCGGATCCTCCTGGGCGGCCTGCTGGCGGAATTGACTTCGCAGCTCGGGCCAGTCCGTCACGTCTTCAACTGAGAGCAGGGCTACGTGTTGAGCGTCGGCCATGGTCGTCAGCACGGTATTGGTCGAGATCATCACGACCGGCAGAAGGACCGGCGCCAGCGACCAGGCCAGCGACGGAAGCTGGTCGTCGGGCAGCGGCTCAGGCTCCGGCTCGCTGCCGATCTGCCGCATGGCAATCGGCATCCGGCGGTCGAGGTACGACGAGACCATCAACCCGGCAAATGCCGCCGGCAGTGCTACCAAACTTCCGATGAGGATCATCATGCCGACGTCGATGTTCAGGTTCGACGCCATCAGCAGCGGACCGGGAGTCGGCGGAACGAGCGTGTGCGTGATGGCGCCGCCGGCGCTGATCGCCAGAATGTACTTCAGGTAGTTGCGTGAAGTCTGACGGTAGAGCGATCGAGCAAGCGGGACCAGCAAGTAGAAGACCGTGTCGAAGAAGACCGGCACCGCCAGCACGAAGCCGCTCCCCATCAGGGCCAGCGGCGCGCGCTGGACGCCCAATGCCCGCAGAAAGGCGCGGACGACGCGATCGGCCGCGCCGCTGTCGAGCATGCACTTGCCGATGATGGCCGCCATGGCGATGACGATGCCGATCCCGCCGGCCGCGGCACCGAACGCGGCGGCCACGCGGCTGATCTTGTCGGCCACGCTGCCGGCCGACAGCAGACTCACCACGATGGCGGCCGTGATGAGCGCGATGAATGCGTTCACCCGCAGCGCGATAATCAATCCGAGGACCGTACAGATGCCAATCGCGAGGATCGCAAGCGGGGGAAGTAGCATCGTGCGCCTGTTGCCTCCGAACCACACGTTCGCGATCACCATCAGCCGCCCGCCGGCACTCCAGAGGCCGCCGGGCAGCGACTATCATGACTGCTACGCTACGTGGTTGCAAGCCGCGGAAACAGCCCGAGGTTCGAAGCACGATACTGGGCCAACCGGCAATGTGCGAGGTTTGCCGGCCGGTGACGATCAGGCAAGCTGCGCGGCCGGCAGCTCGCCGCGATCCAACTCGCAAAAGCCGCTTAGCGGAGCGACTCGAGGTACGCCAGCAGGTCGGCCAGCTCCTGCGGCGTCAGCACTTCGTCCATCCCCTGGGGCATCACCGAAACGCTGCTGGGCGACAACTGCTCGACCTGGTCGCGCTCGATACGGATCTCCGCTCGCTCGGCCGTGCGTAAGAAAAGCGCCTCGCCCGTCTCTCGGGCGATCACGCCAGAATGGATGCGTCCGTCTCGGGTGGCGATCTGAATCGATTCATACCCCCGGGCGAACGAGGCACTGGGAAAGGCGATCGCCTCGATCAGGTCGCGGTGAGTGCGGATCTCGCCAATCTTTGAGAGGTTTGGCCCCACGTTGCCGCCTTCGTCGCCCACTCGATGGCAGGCCGAACAAGCGGCCCGACGTCCGAAGAACACCTCGCGGCCGCGCCGGGCGTCTCCGCCGGGGGTGGAGCCGGAAAGCTTCGCCAGCTTGGCGGACATCGCCGACACGTCCGTCTCGACACGATCCCAGAGCGGTTCGGCCGCGGAAGCAACGTCCGCCGGATAGCTCTCGATGAGCCTGGCCAGCCGCGCCGCCGGTACGTTCACCAGTCCCGGCGCCGTTTGCAGCGCCGCGACCAGTTTCAACCCAATCTGCGCCCCGCGCGGCGGCTCGAACGCACTGAGCAAGGCCGGCAGTTCCAGCGGTCCGGCATGAGCCACTGCATCGCACAGCGAAAGAAGCTGCTCATCGCTGAGCGTGGCCCGCCCCAGCGCATCGGCCGCGGTCAGTCGCTGGATTGGATCCGACTGCGGCCCGAGCTGATCGATTAGATAGTTAACGTCGGCGTCTTGCAGAGCCGTACCACCTCGCGCAGCCGCGCGCAGCGCCGCCAGCCGAACTGGCGTCGAGTATCGCGGCTGCCGGGCGATTTCCAGCAGTCGGCCATCGAACTGCCGGCTCTCCAACTGGTCGATCACCACGACCGCCTGGGTCACCTCGGCTTCATCGCCCCGGCGCAGCGCCGCATCGAGCTGTGCCCGCCACGCCTCCGGTAACTGTTGCACGCCGCTGCGGCCAATCACTTCCAAGAGCAACTGCCGTGTCGCCGGACTGGTCTGATTGCGCCCGAGATGCTCGGCGATGAGCGTCTGCACGCCAGCGTCGTCGACAAAGGCCAACAGCGCCCCGCGCAGCGAGGCCAGGCAGGTCTCCATGCCGAGCGGCTCGGAAAGCCATGCGTCGAGGCGGCCGAGAATCTCGTCGGCCCAACCTTTGTGCCGGGTGATCACGCCGAGCGCCGCGGTCTGCAGCGGCACGTCGTCGGTGTCCAGCAACGGGACGACCAGATCGCGCGTCAGCTCTCCGTCGGGCATTTGATCCAGGGCAATCAGTGCGGCCCGGCGAACGTTCGGGTTGGCATCCGACAAGGCCGGCAGCAGCGCGCCGCGATCGCCGATTTCGATCAAGGCGTAGAGAATCGCATGCTCCAGGAATCGATCGTCGGCCGATCGCAACGCGGAAATCAGCGGCTCCGCCGCCCGCGCATCGCCGATCCGGCCCATGGCCGCTGCTGCCGCTCGCCGCAGGTATACTTCCTCCCGCGAAAGTAGCGGAACGATCGCGTCGACCGCCTCGCGATCCCGCGCGAGCTTCACCGTGTGGAGGGCCGCCATCTGCACGCTCTCCGAATCGTCGGTCAGCCGCGACCGCACAAGCCGCATGGCGTCAGGCATACGCATCCGGCACAGTGCCCACACGGCGTTCCGCCGGGTTGTCTCGCTGTCGGACTGAAGCGCCGCCTCCAGCCCGGGGATCGCTTCGCTTGCCCGACGGGCTAGCTCCGCAATCGCGCGATCGCGCACCGCGTACCGTGGATCGTCCAGCAGATCGACCAGCCGCGAGGGCGACGCTTCCGGCCACGCAATTTGCACTCCGCGCGGGTCGTCGGGCGCAGTCGCGCCGCGCTTGCGGATGCGGTAGATGGCCCCGCGCACATCGGGCCGGGCGATCTGCGACGTCGGACAACCGTACAAAAACCATCCGCCCGTATCGACGACCAGCAGACTGCCGTCGGCGTCCTGTAGCACGTCGGTGAAGTGCGAGTACGGGTGGTCGGTCGAGAGGAATACCTCATCGCGACTGCGGAAAGTGGCTCCCTGCCGCTCGACGGCCAGTCGGTATACTTTGTGCGTGTTGAACTCGCAGAGGAAGTAACTGTCGCGGTACTCCGGCCCGAACGCATCGCCGCGATACCGCATGTTGCCGGACGGTGCCACGTGCCCGCGGCGGCTCATGGCCGGCAGCGCGTCGCCGGTCATCGCCACCTTCTCGTAGCGATGCGGCGACAGGTTAAAAACGCCGCCGTCGATCCAGTGCAGAAAGGCGTCGTGGCGACCGTCGAAATCGTCATAGACCGCCACGCTGCCGAATGCCTCTCCCTCGGGCGAGAAGCTGACCTCCACCGGATTGCAGATACCACCACTGGCCAGCTTCTCCGGATCGCTGCCGTCTGGCCAGGCGGAAAACACGCCCGGCACATCGGACTCGATCGGCAGATTCTCATCCGGTGGTCCCAACACCCAGCCATGCTGACCGCCGCAGAAATACATCCGCCCATCCGGCCCCAGCACCGGTCCGTGCAACGAGTCAGACATGCCGGTGAAGTTGAAGCGCCCCAGCACTCGATCGCGGCGGTCGGCGCGTCCATCGCCGTCGGTATCTTCCAGCCGCCACAGGTACGGCGGCGAACAAACATACAGGGCCCCGTCGTGCCAGTGAGCACCGTTGGGAAGCACCATCTGGTCCGCGAAAACGGTGCGGCGATCGAAGCGGCCGTCGCCGTCGGTGTCCTCCAGCATGAGAATCTCGTGCGGCTTCTCTTCCAGCAAATTCGGCGCTTTGCGATTCTCGCCATCGCTCTCGGCAACGAACAACCGCCCACGGTCGTCGAAGCAGGCCATCATCGGATAGCGAACCAGCGGCGGCGCCGCGGCCAATTCGATCGAAAAGCCTTCCGGTGCGGTGATCTGCGGTGCCACGAAGCCCTCGCGGCCGGCAGGCACCAGCGAAAGCGCTCGCACCGCCACCGACCCCGGCACTAGCGAGTCGGCAGGATGAATAGCGATGCTATGCTGGCCCGGGCTGAGCGTGATCTGCCCGACCGTAGCGTAGCGAAAGTCCGCAATGCCATCGGTGGCCGCGATTCGCTGCGTCAGCACCCGCTGGCGGTCCAGTTCGACGACCAGCGACGGCTCGGCGCTTTGTGGCGCTACCGCAACGGACAGCATCACGTCGTACTCGCCCGCTTCGGCAGCTTCGAAGTGCCAGGTGGCCCGGTCGTCGGGATTGGCCCACCCGGTCGCGATCTGCGATTTCGGCTGCACTTCAAGCGATTCGCCAACCACTTCCGCCTCGTCCGCCGGCAAGGTGATGGATCCATCGGCCGCCGGCCGGAGGGGTGTATTCTCGGAGCCAGCCGTGCGAGCGCGGGAAGGCAGCCATACCGCCGCCACGCACAGCAGCAATGCCACGAAGAATAGGGCAGGACGGGTTACTGAAAATCGTCGCATGGTGCTGGCGATGTTTCTTATTCGGTTTCGCGGGGCGTTACGCCGAAGTGGGCGAGTACGTTGTTCATCAGCGCTTGCAGCTTTGGGTCGGCCGATAACGCCCAGGCCCCGGCAATGGCTCCGCCGTTGAACACGCGGCCCCCCTCGGGACGCGCCCAATAAATCATCTCCGCGCACGTACCGTCGATCGCTTCGGTCGGACGGGTGAAGTAGTCGAGCATCGTCCCGCTGGCAGGCTGACGGACGCCGCGGGCGAGTGTCACGATCCCCGCAGGCTCCTCGGGAAGTGTACCACCTTCCGGATACGGCACGTGGGTCATCTTCCGCAGTGTGGCGATACGTACGTCGGCCTCGTGCCCGACGGCCCGTGGCTCGCCGCCGCCGGGTGCGTGCCCGAAGGTTTGCCCCTCCTCCAATGGTACCGGCACGGGCTGCTGAAAGAGAAAGTGCTGGCGATCGGCCGGCACGTAGGTCCCAAAACTGCCAGCGCCGGTCCCCCACCAGCCGAGGCACTCCAGCCCAACCAGCCGCCAGGCGGGAAAGCCGCACGCCCGCATCAAGCTGCCGCGCAGCTTGTCGTGCGCGTGGTAAAGCTCGCCCACGGCCGCGGCATCGCGGCCTCCGATGCCGGGACCGAACTTGCGGCACTCCATCACTTGTGCATCAGGATCGAAGCTGACTCGCCAAAACATCGTATTGCCCGACAGCACGACGGCGCTGCCGCCATCTCGCAAGAATCGATCGACACCGCGATATGCGTCAATCGACCAGTACTCGCTGTGGCCGTTGATCATCAAGACGCGGTAGTCGGCCAGCATCTCCGGTTTCTGGTGCAGGTCCAGGTCGGTGGCGATGTCGAAGTCGTATCCGTTCTGCTCGAGCCACACGTGCAGATAGCGCTCGCCGCGCATCAAATGGCTGTAGCCCACGTCCGGCGGACTGTAGAGCACATCGGGTCCGGCCACCGGCCACGGCATATTCAGACCCAGTTGATACGTCGGTTGTCCGGCCTCGTGGTCGCGATAGCAGCAATAAGCCGGAGCACCCGCGGCGCTGTTTTCTTGCCCGCCCGTGCCCCAAAAGGTCTCAGGCGAATTCTTCGCGAAGGGGGTGCCGCCGTACGCCAGCCACGTATTGGTCGAGCACAACACAAGAATCGGCGCGGCCGGTTTGGAGGCCGCGCGCCGTACGATGAACGTCACGTCGTATCGCTGGGGCTGCCCGGCCAGGTCGAACGTATAGCGGCCGCAGTAGAGGCCCTGCGGTGCGGATTCCGGAACGGTGAACTGGTGAGTCGTCTCCCAGCGGCAGTCGTACAGATCGTCCGCCGCCAGTCGTAGCCCGTGCCCGCGTTGCTCGTCCCGCGCCGGGTGATACTCGCCATATCGCGGCACCGCGTCGGCATCGAAACTGGGCCCACCAATCATCCAGGTGCCGCGATTGATGATGCGGCCGTGGCGGCGGTGGGTGCTGACGTCGGCGACTGAGTCGCCCTGCTCTTCATCCAAAGGCCAGCAACCGAGAATCGCTTCCGGTGCAGCCTCCGGCAGGTGCAGCCCGCGGTCACGCCAGCGGGCTTCGATCTGTTGCGAATTCAGAGCGTTCGCATAAACGACTGGCATCGCCAGGTCGCCGTCGAGGAAGTGATCGGCTAGACCGCGCTCGCCATAGGCACCCAATCGCAGCGGCGCACTGCCGGAGCAAAGTGGCCCGTCGTACGGCCAACTGCCGACCTCGTTGCCGTCCAGCCAAAGCGACTTGGTAGTACCGTCCCAGGTACCGACAAGGTGATGCCACTGGCGGTGCGTGAGCGACGGACCCTCGCTAAGCCACTGTTGCTGGAACTCGCCGCCGTCGCCGAGATAGAATTGCACGCGCCCCTGGGCGTCGAGAAACAGCCCCCAACCGCATGCATCAGGATAGTCGTACTGCGTGAAGATGCCTTGGTAGGCATCCAGCCGCCACGGCCGCACCCAGCACTCCAGCGCGATTGCCCCAAGCGCGTCACGTGGCGGCAGGTTTTGCTCCACGTGAACATACGAGCCGGGATGAATCGGCTGCAAGTGCGGTTCCGACGCATCGAACGAGTGCACAAGCGAATCGCTGCCGCGATCTTCGACGTCGCCCAGCCGGTAAAGGGCGAGCTTATAGGGCACGCTGCTGGACGTGCGGAAGCGGATGGTCTCGCCGGCCGCGATGCTCTTCTCACCGTAGGCGTGCACGCCGGGTAGCTCGACGGCGCGGTGCGACGGAAGCGGCGACTTCGCAGGGATAGTTTCAGCGTCTTGCGCTGCTCCAGGCGCGCCCTGCCACCCGCCAAGCAGCGAAGCTCCCGCAACGCCGGCGGCGGTCTGCTTGAGAAACTCTCGGCGGTCGCGAGTCGACATGGGGCGGCCTCACGGCAAAGGGCGGGGAAGCTTCATTATATCCGCCGTCCACGCCTGGCGGAGAAGCCGCCGGGAGACGACGTCTGCACCCATAACCCAGCGGCAATTGCCGCCATTGGCGGCCTTCGCCTTGCGGCGTCTTGAAAGATGCCGACTTCGGCTACTTGGCGCGCAGCCGGCCTGGCGCCGTTTCGCTGCCGTTGGTCTGCTGGGCTTCCACTGCGGCACGCTCGAGGGCACTGGAATCGAGCCGGGCCATCTCCTCGGCCACTGCGTCGACAGTCGTGCGAATCTGCGCTTCGCTGTGCTTGGAGGTGATAAAGAAGCGAAGCCGCGAAGCACGTTCCTCGACGGCCGGGTAAAGGATGGGCTGCACATTGATGCCGCGGTCGAACAGCCGTTTCGACAGTATCAGGCAATGCTGTGAATTGCCGACGATCACCGGCACTACGGGCGTGTTGTTGCTCATGCCAATGTTCAGTCCACGCTCTTTGGCCAGCCGCAAAAAGAGCACGGAGTTGGCGTTGAGCTTCGCCACTCGCTCCGGCTCCTCTTCCAGCAGGCGCAGCGAAGCCAGTGCGGCGGCCGCATTGGGAGGTGGCATCCCCACGCTGTACACAAAGCCCGGCGCCGTGTACTTCAGATACAGCACCAGCTCCTTGCATCCGGCGATGTAACCGCCGCAGCTTCCGAACGACTTGCTGAGCGTCCCCATCCAAATTTCGACCTGGCGCGGATCGATGTCGAAATGCTCGGACATGCCGCGGCCATGGAGGCCCATGGTGCCGATTGAATGGGCTTCATCCACCATCAACAGGGCCTTGTGCTTGTTCTTGACTTCGACGAATCGCGGCAGGTCCGGGTAGTCGCCGTCCATGCTGTACACGCCCTCGATCGCGATCAGCACGCGGCGGTATTCGTGCCGCAACTGTTCGAGCAGCCGATCGCATTCGCGCCAGTCATTGTGCGGAAACGGCCGACGACGGGCGCCCGAAAGAATACAACCTTGAATAATGCTGTTATGGGCCAGTGCGTCGTGCAGGATCAGATCGCCGGGGCCCATGAGATGGCCGACGACGGTCTCGTTCGTGGAATGCCCGCCGACGAAGACCACGGAGTCCTCGGTGCCGATGAAGTCGGCGATCTCCCGTTCCAACTGCTGGTGCAGGGGCTTCTCGCCGGAAACCACTCGACTGGCCGACACGCTTGTCCCGTAACGTGAGATGGCCTCCTTGGCCGCCTGATTGACGATTGGGTCGCCTGACATTCCCAGGTAGTTGTAGCTCGAGAAGTTCACCAGCTCGCGCCCAGCGATTTGCGTCGTGTCGTTGGTGACGCGCTCATGGACGTTGAAGTAGGGGTTCGACAGCCCGGTGGCTTCGACCGCCTGAAAGCTCTGCTGGAGTTGGCGATATTCGGGGAATTGGTCGATCCGGTAGGTTTCCTCGGGCACCTGATATTGGGCGGGCTTCTCCGGCCGCTGCCGGGGCTGGGTGCCCAGATATTGCTCGACCGCCTGCACGACTTCGCCGCAGGTTTCCATTTCCGCCAGCACGTCCTCGGGAATCCGACCGCCGAAGATCTCCTCGATCGAGGCGACGATCTGAATCCGTTCCAGCGAGTCCAGCCCGAGATGAACGATGTTAGTATCGAGAGTCAGTTCGCCAGCCCGCTCCTTTGCGACCTTGCGAACTTCCTCGAAGATGATTTGGGCGATGTGGGGCGAAGTTCCCAAGGTTGCGGCTGCGTCGCTCAGGCCCGGCTTCTGCACAGGAGCCACGGGCATCAAGTTCACCGGCGGTTGTACGGAATCCGAAGCGGACTGCGGCTGCGACGTGGAGGCTTCCGCCGGTTGCGTCGGCCGCAGCATACGAGCGGCACCGATGGCCGACGGCCACTGCGCGACTCCGGCGAGGGTGCCGCGCAGATAGCCTGCCCGGCAAGCGTGCCGCTGAATCTTCCCGCTGGAAGTTTTCGGAATGCTGCCCGCTTTGAGCAGGACGATGGCGTCCACCGCCAGTTCGTTCTCGGCCGCTACGCTGCTGCGGATTGCCTCGATAAGTTCCTCGTAATGCAGGTCACGTCGCCGTTCGGTCTCTTGCACGATCACCAGCTTTTCCTGGCCGCCACTCTCGATAGTGAACGCGGCACACGCTCCCGAACGAAGGTGCTGATGGCTTCGTTCGACAGTCCGCTCGATGTCTTGCGGATAGTAGTTGACACCGCGGATGATGATCAGGTCTTTGAGCCGCCCCGTGACGAATAGTTCCCCATCGAGCAGAAAGCCCAGGTCGCCCGTGCGCAAGTACGGTCCTTCCCCCGTATCCTTCAAGAAAGCCTGAAACGTGTAACGGGTTTCCTCGGGGCACTTCCAATACCCTTGGGCGACGCTCGGCCCGGAAACCCAAATCTCGCCTACTTGGTTATCGGGGCAACGGGTCATCTTGTCCGGATCGACAATGATGATCTGCTGATCGAGCAGGTTGCCGCCGCTGCCGACCAGTTCCCGCGAACCTTCCTCGTCGGGCAGCGCCTCGACTACCTGATGACTCTCCAGTGCTTCGCTATCGAAACAACGGATCACCGGCGGGTTCGACTTGAATCCGCCGGTAACGATCAGCGTAGCCTCGGCCAGCCCGTAACACGGATAGAACGCCTCGCGGCGAAACCCGCAGGGCCCGAATGCCTGACAGAAGCGCTCCATGGTATCTTCGCGAACGGGCTCGGCGCCGTTAAACGCCACGGACCAGCAGCTCAGATCGAGCGTGTCTCGCTGCTCTTTAGTGATCTTTTCGACGCACAGATCGAAGGCGAAATTGGGCCCGCCGCTGATGGTCGTTCGAAAATGGGAGATTGCCTGCAGCCACCGAAACGGCTTTTGCAAAAACGCCGTGGGTGAAAACAAAATGTTGGTTTGCCCGATGTAAAGCGGCTGCAAGATCCCGCCAATCAGACCCATGTCGTGATACAAAGGCAGCCAGAATACGCTGCGACCCGACCGGGTATGTTCGAAGGCATAGGCGATCATCGCCGAATTGTGCATCAGGTTGGCATGCGTGAGCATGACGCCCTTGGGAGTGCCGGTCGATCCGGACGTGTATTGAAGAAATGCCAACGTATCGCCGTGTACATCGGGAATCTTCCACTGCCGGGCCTGTTCGCCGTCAAGCTGATCGGTGGACAACCATTGTAAGTGCCGCAGCACTCGGGTCCCTTCGGCGACCGTGCGAATTCGCTCCAGGACGTTATGTGTAGTCAGGGCGATGCGAGCGTCGGCGTCATCGGCGATGGCCTCGACGCGCGTCATGTTACGGTTGCGGCGCGGCGGGTAAGCGGGTACGGCGACAACGCCCGCGTAAAGGCATCCGAAGAAGGCCGCGACAAAATCCAAACCGGCGGCGTAAAGCAAAAGTGCGCGTTCGCCCTCCAGCCCCATCGCCTGAAGCCGGGCGCCGATCGCGCGGGCCCTGTGGTCCAATTGCGCGTAAGTAAGGGTCTCCTCGTCCGTTTCGCCGTCGGTCAGAAAAGTGAAGGCCTTGTCCTGGCCCTGATGTAGGGCTCGGTGGCGCAACAGATCGACCAGGTTGGACGGACCAAAGAAGGAGCCCGGGAGGTGGTCCAGATGCACTGCTTGCTTACCTCACTGAAAACGAGAACCATCAAGTGCGCGCGATCGGTAGCACCTCGTAGCTGTATCGCCACCGTCGGCACGATACTTCACAAGGCGAAGCAAACTTCGAGTACCGTCGTCGCCGTCGCGCCGAATAACTGGCACCTCCCGAACGAGCCACCATCGATTCTAGAAGACGGCGCATGGCTGGGCACCCCCTCCCCCAAGGATGGGGTTTGGCTCTGCTCGGTAATTGGTCGCCTCTCAACCTACCGCGCCAATACGGCCATCCAAGGGCCAACCCAGTGGATTCAGCGACGAAATGGGCCAAATCAGACGCGTTCGACGGTAAAACAAGCGCCGTTGGTCGATTTTCTGCGAGCGGCAAGGTCGGCGGCCGCCCGGTCTCGTATTCTTGAAAGTACCGCTGGCGCAATACGCCCCGAGAGCGCCTCGGACCCACAGCCGCCGAACTGGCCTCGTGTTCTCAGGCGATGGGCCGCTCGTAGATTCGGTAAGTTTTGTAGTGCTCTCCGCCGACCGCTTCGATCGTGCGATTGATCAAGTCGTTATCTTCGAGCGTCCAGCCCAATTCGGCGCCAGTGAATCCGATGAAGTTTTTGGCGTAATCGAGGCTCTTTAAAATAAGCATCTCCGCGACTCCCCGCCGACGATAGGCTTCCATCACCCCCAGCGTAAACAGCCGACACGACCGGACTTGCTTCAGCCCGCGACGCAGCCGCAGCAGCCCCAGCGGCAATCCGAAGCGGGTTAATCGCCCGTTTAGCGGCTTGAGAGCCTCGTTTAGGTCGGGCAGCGAAAGCGACAGACCGGCCGGGTTTCCGTCGACTTCCGCGACCAATAACATCTCCGGCACGGCGACCGTCAGCAGCAGCTTGCCGAAATGCCGAATCTCCGCGTCAGTCATCTTGACGAAGCCCCAATTGCGCTGCCACGCCTCGTTATAAATTGCTTTAACGGTTTCCAACTCCTGCTCGAATCGTCGAGGATCGAGCGAGCGGATTGAAATCCCGCTTCGTTGCCCCAGTCGTTCCGACTTGGATTTCCAACGCTCGATCATGTCGTGTGGATCATCGAACCACCAACTGTACAGGTCCTTGACCTTTTCGAGCCCCCAAGCGCCGAGCAATCCCGCGTAATACGGTGGATTGTGGTTCATCATCACCCGCGGCGGCGTATCGAATCCATCGATCAAAAGCCCGCAGCTATAGTTGGTGGAGTAATCGATCGGCCCCATGATGCGATCGCGTCCGCGTGCGGCCAACCAGGCGGCTGCCGCATCCAGTAGCGCGCCGGCCACCTGTGGATCGTCGATGCACTCGAACATCCCAAAACAGCCGAGGTTCGTGCCATGCTCCGCGTTGTAATGCGGGTCGTCGCTGGCCTGGATGCGACCGACCGGCTCACCATCGCGAGTGGCAAGCAATTGGACGGCCGATCCGTGCCGATAAAAGGGATGCTTGGCGGGGTGGATGAACTGCTTGCGTTCCCATACCAGCGGCGGCACCCACCACGGGTCGTGCCGATAGATTCGCCAGGGGAATCGCACAAAGCTGTCACGTTGGCGTCGGGACTGAGCGGTTTCGACTGTGATGGGATGACGCAGTGGACCAGCCAAGAAACTCTCCGTCGCCGATGGCATTCCGTGGGGGTCGCGGGCGGCTTGTAGGCGCTTCGGATTCATGGATCTGCAGCCGCCTGACGCAAATCATCGCTGTTGGTTGCCAATGCCACAAGCGACGAGTAGAATCAACCTTGTTCTGAATGACAGGGAGCAGTTTACCACAAAAAAGGGGATGTAGATTGCTTACAGAACAGGAAGTCTCGCGAAGCTGGCGTAAGCTGTTTGCAGGCCGTGAGATCTCCAGCGACTCGGTCGCTCGAGCCGAGACCTTGCTGGAGGAGCTTCGACCGGAAAGCCCACTACGGCACCGGTTGACCTTGGAGTTGGAAGAAATTCGGCAGCTCCATGTCGCGCAGCAGGCGCGGGCATAGGGATCGAGTCCCGCTTACTTGCCAGCAGAAAATCAGCGGCCGTGGCGAAAGCCTGCCACGATGCAACATTTTGCAAGGCAGGCTTTTTGCTGCGCCGAGCGCAAGCAGATTTGCGAAGCGCGGATGGACCCGCTTCGCAGAATCGTTAGACTGGCCGCTGATAGCAGTAGACTGGCCGCTGAAAGCCAATGGCCGCATCGCCAGGCGGCGGCCATTTCCCGGCGCGCCTGCAAATCGCCACCGGCGAGAGACGTCACTGCCAGACGTGAAAGTCGCCCAGCCCAACCGCGGCGTTACCCTATCGATTGATTTCGATGCCGAAGTTCACGCCGTTGGTGAACATGTCCTGCGGACGTTCACTGCGAAGCCCCATGTCGGGCAGCCGGTATTTCACATAGTCGCTCGCACGGGCCACCTTATCGGCATACATCGCCGTGTAACCGACGGTGAGCGCCACCGCTTTGGTCAGTTGATAGGAGGTCTCGAGTCTCAACTCGACAAAGGGACTGAAGTGCTTATCGGTCCGCGTATGGAAGAAGGTTGTCGGGTTCAAGAAAAGGGGTTGATTGAGACCCGAGGGCACCAACAGTGAACCAATGATGCCCTTTTGTTCAAGGTTCTGAATGTTGTACGCGGCGAAGAATCGCCCTTCCAGATCGAGCGTCCAGCGGCCACGGCGATTGATGTACCGGGTCGCCACTTGCGGGCCGACCATATTGTTTTGTGCGGTAGTATCCCAGTTGCTGTCGGATAGTGTGCCGCCGATACCGGAGACCAGATAATCTTCATCAAACTGCAAGAATCTCGCACCGTAGTAAAACTCCACGACTCCACCGTAGTGAAGCGGATCCAATCGGTGAGCCCTCATCAATTCCACTCCGGACGTCTCCGCCAGATTGCGAACAAGTACCTCCTCAAAAGTCGGGAGTAAGGTTCGCAGGTCGTCGTAGTCGGTCGGAGCCAGCGTATCGGGCACACCGTTTCCGTCTGCGTCAAAACCGTCCCAGCCGTGGATGCCATC
The DNA here is from genome assembly GCA_040880125.1 of Pirellulales bacterium. GTDB lineage: Bacteria > Planctomycetota > Planctomycetia > Pirellulales > JBBDJB01 > JBBDJB01. The sequence goes on from JBBDJB010000021.1 coordinate 119,834, forward strand.
GTCGTCCAAGTCGTCCGCGAACCCGTCGGGTCCGTCACCGGCCGCAAATGGGTCTTCGAAATCGACGAACCCGAGCATCGTGTTTAGGGGGTCGTCGAAGAGGATCGCCACGCTGCCGGTCCCGGCCGGATTCGTGCCGGGATTTACGCCGAACTCCCCGAACTGCATCGTATAGTCGGTGTTGACATCGCCAAGCACGCCCAAAAGCCAGCCGCGGTCGTCCACCATGTAACCCAGTTCGAAACGATTTCCCCAGCCGAAATCGGCCTCCGGCACGCTCGTGCCAATGGCATTGGAGAGCTGATACGGGTCGGGGGCGTCGAATTCATCCCCGGTGAAGAGGATCGCGAAGAACTCCCCGGCTCGCGAGCCGGTGGGTCGCATCACGGGTCGGGAAAAGTTCCAGAGGACTCGTTCGTACGTGAAATAGAAGCCCTCGGGAGCGTGGGCGTCCTCCCCGTACATCCCCAAGTCTGCCGGGGCGAACAGCTTCCAGTCGTGGTCGTGCTCCACCGGACCGAACGGCTGGTAGTGTTGGCCTGCCGCTGGAACCCCAGTGAGGAGCATCACCAGGAAGAGAAGTGCCGCGATGCGTTGGCTCGACATGACGTTCGTCTACCTATCTGGCACGAATCGAGTCAGGGACGCTCATCCCACAATGGAACGAGCGCAGAATGCGTTTGCCGGTAGTATCGGACGCACGGCTCATGCCGGTTGAGTAAGAACGGCAAACTCTGCCGAAAATCGTGGTCGTACCGGCGGCGAGTCGCCCCGGAGTGTCGGCCGCCCACCAACCGCTAGCGGGAAGGCGCCAGCAGCGGCGCAAACCGGATCCGAGGCGGAAAAGAGGGGGAATTCGCCAGCCGGGGGCCGCGGCCCCGGCGGAGTTCAAGTCGTTCCAGCTACAGTTGCGACGCGAAGCAGGAATCGACGCTTGATGTTCCGACGACAGCGGAAGGCGGGGCCGCGCAAGAAAATAGCCCCTACAGGTGGGGCAGGTACCTGTAGGGGCCATGTCGACAGAGGCGAACCTCTGACAGGGTGCTATTATGCTGTCAGTCCAACGAAACGCAAGTGATTTTGTAGAAAAACTGGCAAATGGGCCCAGCGGCCATAAACGCCGGTGAAACCGCCGTTTTTGCAAAGCTTTCGCAAGCGTCGTCGCGGACCTTGGCCCCGGGACGATGCCGCCAGTAATGCCCCGCCGGACACAGGAATACGTACGGTTCGCCATTCCGCCCCCCAAGACACCTTGGCGAAAGCGCGGTAAATTGCACATCTTCCGGCCCGCGCGGTCCGTACGCCCGGGCTGCCGACGCCGATCCCTGACCTCACGGACAAGCCTCGCCTTGATCCCCCCGCCACCCTCCCAGACTTCCTCTGCACAGGACGCTGAGGCCTTCCTAGTCGGCCGCATCAATTACGAGCGGGCCACGACCATGCCCTATGCGGCTACCAGCCTGCGGCTAGACCGAATGCGACGACTGCTGGACCGCCTGGAAAATCCGCAGCACAACCTGCGGATCGTCCATCTGGCCGGGACGAAGGGGAAGGGATCGACCGCCGCAATGATCGCTTCGGTCCTCTCGGCAGGCGGCTACCGCACGGGACTATACAGCTCCCCGCATTTTCAGCGGGTCGAGGAGCGGATGGCCGTGAACGGTGCGATCTGCTCGTCCGACGAGTTGGCTCGTTTGGTGAACCGCATCCGCCCCGTCGTCGAAGCAATGGACATCGAAGCGGGCGCGACGAACTACCGCTCCCCGACCTACTTTGAGATTACCACTGCGCTGGCCCTGCTGCACTTTGCGGAGCAGGAAGTGGACATGGCGGTGTTGGAGGTGGGTCTCGGGGGACGACTCGATTCGACGAACGTGTGCGAGCCGCTGGTTTCGGTTATCACGAACATCAGCTTCGATCACACCAATTTGCTCGGCAATACCCTGGAGTCGATCGCCTGCGAAAAGGCTGGCATCATCAAAGCCGGTATCCCGGTCGTTAGCGGAGTCATGCAGCCCGAGGCTGCCAGCGTCGTGCAGCAGGTGGCCGCGACCCACGGCTGTCGTCTGGTAAGCTTGGGCCACGATTTTGATTTTACGTATCAGCCGCCGCTTCAGTTCGACGCCCAACGGGGTCAGGCGGCAATCGACTTCACCAGTCGCGCGAGCGGGGCGCAACAGTCGCACCAGCGACTGTTGCTCGGTCTGCTCGGCCGTCACCAGGCTGCGAATGCCGCCCTGAGCCTGGCCACTGTCGGCGAGTTGAACCGCCAGGGCATTTCGGTGGATACCGCGGCCATACGCCGCGGCCTGGCAAGTGCGTGGCTGCCGGCTCGCGTGGAAGTGCTGGCCTCACGGCCTACGGTCATTTTGGATACCTCGCACAATGTGGCGTCGGTCGAGGCGCTGGTACAAACGATCCGCGAGAGCTTTTCTCCGGCCCGGCGAATCCTGCTGTTCGCGGCCACGCGCGACAAAGACGTTCGCGGCATGCTGGCCGCCGTGAGAGGTCATTTCGACGAGGTGGTGCTGACGCAATACCACTCCAACCCGCGCGGCGTTCCGGTTGATAAGCTGACGAAGCTGGCTACGGAAGTATTGGGGCGACGCTGCACGGGCGTGGTCGACTCAATCGCGGCCTGGGAACAGACGCGCTCCCTGGTGACTCCCGATGACTTGTTGTGCGTGGCCGGATCTTTCTTTCTCGCCGCCGAACTGCGCGAACGGATCATCGCCGAGGCGGCGGAGCGAAGCCGAACATTGCCGTCATCAGTGTCTGACATCCTCGCCGCCATTCCGCGTGTGTAGCCGGCTCGGCAAATCGCTTCTGCCGCGGCCCCAGCACGCCGGCTGATATACTAAACACTGCCGGCATCCGCTTGCGCGCCGTCTCGCTATTCTCCAATCGAGCAAGGACTTTTCCCCATGAAAGCCAATCTGCTAATCAAACAGAAGAAACTGCTTCGCGCCTGGCCGATCGGGCTATTGATCTTTGCACTGTCGCTGGGCTGGCCCAGCTTTGGCCAGGAGACGATGCCCACGGACACGGTCCCCGATACACTTCATCAGCGGATACACAACCTGTTCGAGGATCTGGCTCTAGGCCGCGCGGAGTCTGCCTTCGATACGCTGCTCCGCGGCAGTCCGTTGGAGGATCGCAGCAACGACGTGCAACGATTGGCCGAACGCGCTCAGCAACTGAAAGATACCTATGGGGCGTACCAATCGCATGAACGCATTACCTCTAAAAAGGTCGGCAGCGACGTTGCCGTCGTAAAGTACCTCTACAAGTGTGCGGACTCTCCGGTGGTGTGGTATTTCACCTTCTATCGCCCCAGTACCAGCGAAGCTTGGAACGTGATCTCGGTGCGATTTGACACGGACCTTGAATTGTTGGCGCTGTAAGGGTTCCCGCCGGAGCGGTCTGAAGGCGTGTGCCTTTCAGTCGCCTCGACTGGCCGCGCGCCGCCATTGCGCGCTAGAATGTGACCGACGAATGGAAGCCGCCGGACTGCCGCGGCTTGTGGCATGACGTTGCAGGTGAAGAGCGCCGCTGGCTGGTAAACCTTCCGCTCCGAGCATTCAACTTGCGAAATAGGTGGCGAGCTATGAATCGATATCTTTTGTCCTGTTGTATTAGCGCACTGGTAGGAGCGGCTGTGGCGAGCTGGGTGGGCGAAAACGCAAGCCGCTCCCTGACGGCCCAAGAGCCGCGTTTTGTTCCCCGGCAGCCTGTGGCCGGGTCCGGCGACGCCGGCATGAACGTCGCTGAGCAAGTCGAGGGGCGGCGGCTGACGCCGCAGGAGCGCGTCAACATCGCGGTCTACGAGGCGACCAACCGCAGTGTCGTTAACATCGACACAAAATCCGTCCGGCAGGGGAACCTCGGGTTTCTCTCGTTTGAGGTCCCCTCGGAAGGCGCCGGCTCCGGATCGGTGATCGATCTCCAGGGACACATCCTTACCAATCAGCACGTCATCGACGGCGCCCGGCGTATCGACGTCACGCTGTTCAACGGCCAGTCCTATCCGGCAGAGTTGATCGGCGTCGACGGCTTGAATGACGTGGCGGTGCTTAAGGTCGATGCCCCGCCCGAGGAGCTGCATCCGATCGTGTTCGGCGATTCTGCCAGCCTCCAAGTGGGGCAGCAAATCTATGCCATCGGGAACCCCTTCGGCCTGGAGCGCACGCTGACCACCGGCGTCGTCTCCAGCCTGAATCGCTCGCTCCCCAACCGCCACGGCCGGCGACTGATGAAGTCCATCATCCAGGTCGACGCGGCCATGAATCCCGGCAACTCGGGCGGACCGTTACTGGACACTAGCGGCCGTGTGATCGGCATGAACACGGCCATCGCCAGCAACACCGGCGAGAACACCGGAGTCGGCTTCGCCATTCCCGTCAACCGCATCAAACGAGTGGTGCCGGAGTTGATCGAATTCGGCCAAGTAACGCGGCCCAACGTTGGCATCTCACAGGTTCTGCAGACGGAAGACGGCCTGCTGGTGGCCACGCTGGAGACTGGCGGCCCGTCGGAGCGCGCAGGGCTTCGCGGCTTCCGAATCGTACGCCGCAAGCAGCGCCAGGGCCCGCTGGTCTTCGACACCGAGACGATCGACCGCAGCACGGCGGACCTGATCGTCGCGGTCAATGGCAAGCCCGTGGAAACGCTCGACGACTTTCTCAGCTACGTCGAGGAGCACAAGCCAGGCGAACAGGTCGTACTTACCATCATCCGTCAGCAACGTACGATGGAAGTGCCGGTGGTGCTCGCTGCCAGCGAGCCGTAATCGACGGACGGGACAAAACACCTTCAGAGCTAGGCACCGTGACATCCTGTCGCGGGCGAGCCGTTCAAGCGGACATCAGCTTTACGCAGCGCTGCTTCTGCTTGCTTTCCAGCGAATTCCCGCGCGGTTGCATGGTCGTGCGCGATCGCAGATCATGCAAGTTGTCGCGCCTGCCCGTCTACTCATGCCCCAATACGTGCCTTATGCCAAATCGACTGGCCAACGAATCCAGCCCCTATCTCTTGCAGCACAAAGACAATCCCGTGGACTGGTATCCCTGGGGAAGCGAGGCGCTGGAGCGTGCGAAACAGGAGGAGAAGCCGATCTTCCTGTCGATAGGCTACTCGGCCTGTCACTGGTGCCACGTAATGGAGCACGAAAGCTTCGAAGATGAAGCGATCTCGCGGCAGCTCAACGACGACTTTGTCTGTGTGAAGGTTGACCGCGAGGAGCGGCCCGACCTCGATCAAATCTATATGAATGCGGTGCAGATGATCACCGGTCGCGGTGGCTGGCCGATGTCAGTATTCCTGACGCCCGATCTGAAGCCCTTTTACGGCGGGACGTATTGGCCGCCGCGCAGCCGGATGGGCATGCCGGGCTTCGACGACGTGCTGCGTGCCGTACACGATGCCTGGCACAATCGCCGCGACCAGGCCACGACCGGCGCCGAACAGCTCACCGAACAGTTGCAACGGCTTGGCCAGGTAAGTGGCGGCAGCGGTGAACTTTCGCCGGACTTGTTGCGCCACGCGGAGGCGGCGCTTGGGCGAGAGTTCGATAGTCGGCACGGCGGCATCGGCCAGGCGCCAAAGTTTCCCCGCCCGATGGACGTATCACTGTTGCTGCGCATCTGGAGCCGCCACCGCCGCGACGACGTGCTGCACATGGTCTGCTTGACGCTCGACAAGATGGCCGCCGGCGGCATCTACGATCACCTCGGCGGCGGCTTCGCCCGCTATTCGGTCGACGATCGGTGGCTGGTACCCCATTTCGAAAAGATGCTGTACGACAACGCCCTGTTGACGGCCGCCTATGTCGAGGCCTACCAGGCGACGCATAACGAATACTACGCCCGAGTAGTGCGGGAGACGATCGGCTACGTGCTGCGCGATATGATCGACCCGGCCGGCGGATTCTACAGCACCGAAGACGCCGACAGCGAAGGCGAAGAAGGCAAATTCTACACATGGACGCGGCAGGAAATCCTCGACGTACTGGCAGAAGAGGATGCGGAAGTCTTCGCCCGGGTGTATGACGTCTCGGAGGAGGGCAACTTCGAAGGCAAGAACATCCTTAACCTGCCTAAAAGTGTTCCACAGTACGCAAAGATCCTCAATCGCGACGCGACGGAACTGGCTCAACAACTTGCGCGGTGCCGCAAAAAACTTTTCGACGTTCGCGAGCAGCGGATTCGTCCCGCCCGAGACGACAAAGTCATTGTGAGCTGGAACGGATTGATGATCGACGCCTTGGCCCGAGCCTCTACAGTGCTCGGCGACGCTGCGTACCTGCAGGCCGCGACCCGGGCAGCGGACTTCCTGTTGGCGAACCTGCGTCGCGACGACGGCCGGCTGTTGCACACCTGGCGAGGCGGAGTTGCCAAGCTCGATGCTTACCTCGACGACTACGCCTGCCTGATCAACGGTCTCGTCTCCGTCTACGAATCCGGCTTTCAGCGGCAGTACATCGCGGCGGCCGTTGAGTTGGCAGAACAGATGCTCGCGCAGTTCCACGACCCCGACGTTGGCGGGTTTTACTATACGGCCCGCGACCACGAACCGCTGATCGCCCGCAGCAAGGACTTCACCGACAGCAGCGTCCCCGGCGGCAACTCGATGGCCGCCACTGCCCTGCTGCGGCTGGGCAAGCTGACCGGCACGACAAAATATATCGATGCCGCCGTCGACACGCTCCAAGCCGGCACCGGCGTCATGGAGCGAGCCCCCACGGCCGCCGGACAATTGCTCGTTGCGCTAGATATGCATCTCGGGCCGATGTACCAGTTCGTGGTGGTGGGTCAGGCCGACGATGCCGAAACCGTGGGCGCGCTCGCGCACCTGCGCGGCGCGTTTCTACCGAGAAAGGTAGTGGCGTTTCGCCAGGTGGACGAACCGGCAGACAGCGCGGGCCCGCTGGCCGAACTCTTCGCGGGAAAAGAGGCGAGCGAATCGCCTACGGTTTACATTTGCGAGGACTTCGCTTGCCAGGCGCCGGTCACCGGACGAAAGGCGATCGCTGCGGAAATCGACCACCTGGCGAATCGCACGCCATGAGTCGGCGGCGCAGTAAAGCACGACGGATCGCGCACGGTCACTGACCGTCTCGCGCGCGGAGAACGTCCTGGACTTCTCCAAGTCGTCGCCCCACCCGATGGGCGATCGTCACTTCACTGTAGCCCTGGTCGGCCAGTTCGAAGATCTCGGAATGAAGCGGATCGCCGGATGATCGGGTAGTTCGGCTGCCGGGTGAATCGTTCTCTGCGGTCGGGCCTTCAGGAGAAGTGTCGGCAGCGGATCGATTGCCGCCTTCCAACTGTCCCACGAGCGCTTCCAGCCGTTGGATCTGCTTCTCCGCACGATCCACCAGGTGCAGCAGCACGCTGGTCTTGCTGTCGAGCCGGGCGTTTAGCTCACGCGCCGCGTCGTGCAGGTGGACTTCCTGCCGAATGATCTCCGCGAGCGGATCCGACGGCTGCGCGGCAGCGCCCTTGCCCGGCCGCGGTACGTAGGCGATTGGCGAGGCGTCGCGCGACGGGCCGAACCGGCGGTACGATCGCCGCAACAGATACGCGGTCGCCCCCACCAGGATCAACAGCCAGGGAAGCGCCGAAGTCAACTCCGAGAAGGGCCCCATCCGTAAGGCTCCTCAAACTGGTGGCACAGATATTCCCGTCTGTGCAAACAACGCATGCTCCCGGTCGATGGCACGCACATTTCTGTCTGATCATTCATTCTGGCGCAGTTTTGCAACTGCGCCGTGTCGGGCTAGCCTCGACTTCTACTACGCATCCTCAGGCCGGAACGCGCGCACGGCGGCTTCCTGAACGACCTGTAGCGGCACGCGGTGCTCGGTCGCCGCCCGGCGGCAAGATTCGTATTCCGGAGAGAAGCGCTTCCTCTCGCCGTCAACGATCGACAACACACCGTCGATGTCGCCCCACTCGGTGCGGACCACGTGCTTTTCGCGCGGCAGCGTGCTGCGCCACACCGGCCAGCTTCGCACGCCCAGCGTCGTCGTCTCCTGAAACAGGATTCGCTCGACGTGCTGTTTGCGGCTCGCTTCGCACAGCACGGTCAGCTTGACGCCCGGCCGGTCCTTCTTCATCTGGATCGCGGAACTGAACACGTCCAGCGCCCCGGCATCGCGCAAGCGGCCGATGCACCAACCGATGGTCTCTCCGCTGGCATCGTCCAGGTTCGTCTCGATGACCCATATCTGCTCGCTGGGCAACCCCGGCTCCGCCTCGCCGATCATCAAGCGCAACAGGTTTGCCTGCGGATAGTCCCGGGTTCCCGCACCGTAGCCGATCGTCTCCACCCGCATCGAGGGTAGCGGCCCAAAGCTGCCGGCCAGTGTCGACACCAGCGCCGCACCAGTGGGCGTGGTTAACTCGCCTTCCACGTCCAGTTCTGCAAGCGGAACGCCGCGCAGCAACTCGCCCGTGGCCGGAGCGGGAATTGCGCAGCGGCCATGTGCGATCTGGATGTACCCATGCCCGGTCGGAACGGGCGACGACTGCGCCGCTTCGATGCCCAACAGCGTCCAGCCAATCGCGGCACCGACGATATCGGCAATCGAGTCGACGGCGCCGACTTCGTGAAAGTGCACCTTCTCGATGGTCGTGCCGTGCACCTTCGCTTCCGCTTCACCGAGCCGCGTGAAGACACGCTTGGCCAACTGCTTCGCAGGCGGTGCGATTGCATCGCTGCCGTCGATCATCGCCACGATATGGTGCAGGTGCCGGTGTGCATGCTCCGGCTCGTGCTCCACAACAAGATGGGTTGCACGAAAGCCGCGCTTTTTGACTTCTTGAACCGTCAGCCGACAGCCACTCAAGCCTAACGAGTCGATACCGCGCTGTATCTCGGCCAGATCGGCGCCGGCGTCGATGAGGGCCCCGAGCAGCATGTCGCCACTGATTCCGCTGGCACAGTCCAGATAGGCAAGTTTCATGTCACCCAGGTCCACCAGCACGGAAAAGGGGGCTTTCTCTCGCGAACTGGCATTCTAGGCCCCCCCACCCCGTCCGCAAGGTCAGTCGCATCCGCCTTGGCCTTGCTCCGCTTTTCGCGGTACAATGGTACTGTGGCAGTTCACAATGTCACCGACGTTTGAGCGAGTCCCGGAGAAAACCGTGCTTCAGCAGCTTGTCTGCATCACGATGGCCGTATCTCTGACCGCCTGTCCCGTTTTGTGCGGGTTGGGTTGGGGGGCGGAAATTGCGCCCGCCGGCGCGGGCGGTTCGGCTATTGCGGTTTCCCATTGCTGCGGCCACTCTGCATTGCCTCCGGCGGGCACTTCGTCACCGGAGCAGGAATCGGGCGATCCCGACTCGCCCTCTTCGCTGCCTCTCACCTGCAACTGCATCTGTGGCGGAGCTGTCGCCACGCATGCCGCGGATGGCGACACGAGTGCGGACGAACTGGTGGTCGCAGTTCCGGGAGATCAGGTTGAGTCGCACGTGCCGCAGGCAGTGCATTGCGGCGCTGCCCACCCAAAACTTACGGACGAGCAGCCCACGCGCAGCGGCCACATGCTGCGCATTCTTCTCGCTTCTTGGCTGCTCTAAAGGCATAGCCCCGCACGCCGAGCTTCGCAATCGTCTATCGCGATTGTGACAACGGCCGGCGCGCTTCTGCTGGGCGAGGCCCAGTCCGATTCATCGATTTGCGATCGGGTCGGCAATTCGCTCTCGCCGATGTGTCACCTTCACCGTCCGGTCTTCACCGGACAAACTGTTGCGAGAACCGCTGCGCAGGAGTCCACGGTGCTGTTTCGATTCCTCCCCTGGGAGTACGCAATCCGAAACCTCTTCCGTCGTCCGCTACGAACGGGTCTGACGTTCGCCGGGCTGACGACGGTGGTCGTGCTTGTGCTGGTCGTCGTCGGCTTCGTACGAGGGCTGGACCGCTCGCTGGCCGTCAGCGGAGATCCGCACGTGGCCGTCGTGTTTTCCTTGGGCATGGGTGAGAACATGGAGTATTCCTCGATTCCGATGCGCACCAGCGATCTTGTGCCCGCCAGCGTCGAAGGCATCCGGCAGCGTTACGGGGAGAAATATATCTCGCCCGAGCTGTACCTCGGGACGCAGATCACGTTTCCGGAGTCGCAGGGTACGTCAATGGGACTAGTACGAGGGGTGACTCCGCAAGTGCTGCCCGTCCGCCGACAGGTGGAACTGGAGGAGGGCCAGTGGCCGCGCGACGGGGAGATTCTCGTCGGGCGAATGGCTGCCACCAAGTTGGGAGTTGCCCGCGATCGGCTTCGTGTCGGCCAGCGGCTCGTGTTCGAGAACCGCACGTGGCGGATCAGTGGCATCTTCTCCGCGGCGGGAGCGGCTTTTGAATCGGAAATCTGGTGCCGGCTCGACGAGTTGCAACAAGCCATGAAACGGCAGGATCTCAGCCTCGTCGCGGTGACCGTCAATGGGGCAAGCGGCTTCGCGAATCTCGATCTTTTCTGCAAGGAGCGGCTCGATCTGGAGTTGCAGACCATCCGAGAAACAGCATACTACGCCGCGCTGCAGCGCGATTACCGCCCGGTGCGCTATCTGGCGTGGCTCGTCGTGGCGCTCGTGTCCGGAGCCGGTGTGTTCGCGGGCTTGAACACGATGTACGGTTCGGTAATCGGCCGGTTCGCCGAACTGTCGACGTTGCAGACGATCGGTTTTGTTCGCCGCGCTATCGTGGCGAGCCTGATCCAGGAAGGCGTGGTGCTGGCGGCCGCGGCCAGTCTGACGGCGACTCTGATCGCCGTGACTTTCCTCAACGGGGCGGCGGTGCGATTTACCATGGGGGCCTTCGCACTGCGGATCGACAGCACGGCCATCCTCGTCGGATGCTGCGTCGGACTGTCGCTGGGGCTGGTGGGCACCATCCCGCCGGCCATTCGAGCGCTGCGAATTGCAATTGTGGATGGACTGAAGGGCGTCTGACGACAAATTAACACGGGAAGCTTACTAGAACTTCGTTGTAACCACGGGAGAATCAGTCATGAAGCTCGCCAACAATTTCGGATGGATCGTAGCGGCCGTGCTCGTTGCGGCGCTCGGTTGCAGCAGCGAAGCTCCGAATACCGTTGAAGCTCCGCTGCAGGTGGACGGATCTCAGTATTTGCTCTCATCCGAACCCGAGGGTGCGCGTCCCGTTATCGAGGTTCGCGAGACCGCCGCCTCCGATGACGAGGTCGTCGTCACCGGCCGCATCGGCGGAAGCGCCGAGCCTTGGGTCGACGGCCGAGCGGCATTTTCAATCGTCGATCCTTCGCTGCAGGCGTGCAGCGACATTGAAGGCGATGCTTGCCCCACGCCCTGGGATTACTGCTGTGTGACCGACAAGATTCCCACCTCCAACGCGCTGATCAAGATCGTTGACGACCAGGGCCAATTGGTGGAGCAGGATGCGCGCGAACTGCTAAACCTCAAGGAATTGCAAACCGTTGTGGTCCGTGGCAAGGCGCAGCGGGACGAAGCCGGGAACCTTACCGTGCTGGCTTCCGACGTCTACGTGCGCGAGTAGAGCACCGGCCCCCTATCGCTTTCACCACGAACTGGATTTGGAGAGTAAGGCGTGAGCGGCAACGTGGACCTTTCTCAACTGGCGATCGACCGGACTTCGCCGGACAGCGGGCGGCTGCGTACGCGCCGTCACGTCCTGACGCGCTATGTCCTGCCGGCCACGCTGCTGCTGGGGTTTTGCGCGCTGGTACTGTGGGCGGCGTGGGACTTTCTGTTCCCGCCGCGGGAGGTTCGCGTGGTTCCCGTGCTGGCAACGCATTCGGCAATCCAGCAGGAGGGAACGCCGCTGTTCAATGCCGCCGGTTGGGTCGAGCCCCGCCCGACTCCCATCCGAGTTGCGGCGCTGGCGCCGGGCGTCATCCAGGAATTGCTGGTCGTGGAGGATCAGCCCCTGGAGGCCGGCCAGCCGGTGGCGGAACTGGTTAAGGACGACGCCCGTTTGGTGATTGAAGAGGCCAAGGCCGCACACAAGCTGCGCATGGCGGAGCTGGACGACGCCAATGCCCAGCTGGCGGCTGCGCGGACGCGGTTTACGCAACCGGTGCATCTGCAGGCGGCATTGAGCGAGGCGGAAGCAAATCGGGCCCGGGTGCAAACGGAGCTGACGAATCTGCCCTTCGAACGCCGCCGGGCCGACGCCCGCCACGTGCTGGCGCAGAAGGACTACGATCGGAAGTCGGGGGCGGACGAGGGAGTCGTCCGCAGCTTCGATATTGATCGGGCGCGGAGCGAACTGGCCACGGCGGAAGCCCTGGTCGAGGAACTTCGCGACCGGGAGTCTACGCTCACCAGTCAGTTGTCAGCCCTGACCCAGCGCCGCGATGCTCTACGAAAGCAACTCGAGCTGCTTGCCGACGAGCGGCAAGCGCTCGATCAGGCGAAAGCACAGTTGGCCGCTGCCCAGGCTCGGGTAGAACAGGCGAAAGTGGCCGTCGAAACTGCCCGCTTGCAGCTCGATCGCATGACGATCCGCGCGCCGGTGGATGGCCGCGTATTCGAACTGGTTTCAACGCCGGGCGCGCGGCTCAGCGGCGGCATGGGCGACAACAGCACATATGACAGCAGCACTGTCATTACGATGTACCGCCCCTCCATGCTGCAGGTGCGCGCTGACGTGCGTTTCGAGGACCTGCCGCGAGTCAGTGACGGCCAGCCGGTACTGATTGAAAACCCGGCCCTCGACGCGCCGCTGCGCGGGAAAGTGCTTCTGGTAAGTTCGCTGGCGGACATCCAGAAAAACACTTTAGAGGTGAAAGTCGCCATCGACGATCCGCCGGGGGTCTTCAAGCCGGAGATGCTCGTCGATGTGACCTTCTTAGCGCCCGCGCAGGCAAGCCAGCCAGCGGCGGCGCATCAAGAACTGCGGCTGCTCGTGCCGGAGTCGCTTATTCGGCGCGACGGCGACGCCGCCTTCGTTTGGGTGGCCGATCAATCTGACGGCATTGCCAGGCGGGCGACGGTGCAGCTCGGCGCGCAAGCCGCGGGAGGGCTGCGCGAGATCACCAGCGGGCTTGATCCCGGCAGCCGACTGATCGCCTCCGACACGGCCGAACTGGTCCCCGGGCAGCGCATCCGTGTCGTCGGAGAAATGGACGGCCTGGCGGTCTCGTCAGCCAACTTGGGGGGCCGCTCCGAGGGTCGCCCCTTAAATCGCCTTCCCTCCGGAGGAACCGACTAATGGCTTTGGTTGAAATTCGGGATCTCACGAAGCGCTATCACAAAGGGGGCGAGAGCATTACGCCGCTGGATGAAGTGTCGCTCGACATCGAATCCGGCGAGTTCGTTTCGCTCATGGGGGCCAGCGGAACCGGAAAATCGACGCTGCTGAACCTCATCGCCAGCATCGATCGGCCCGACTCCGGCCGTATCCTTGTCGACGGGACGGACATCACCCGGTTATCCAGGACGCGCCTGGCAAACTGGCGGGTCGCCAACATCGGGTATATTTTCCAGACGCACAACCTCATCCCGGTGCTAACCGCGTTTGAGAACATCGAACTGCCGCTGTTACTGCTACCCCTGTCACGCGCCGAACGGCGCAAGCGGGCATTGGTTGCACTGGAGGCGGTTGATTTGCTCGATCGGGCCAACCACTATCCGCGGCAACTCTCCGGCGGCCAGGAGCAGCGGGTGGGAATCGCCCGGGCGATCGTCGCCCATCCAAAGGTCGTCGTCGCCGATGAGCCGACCGGCGACCTCGATACGGAGACCTCGCAGCAGATTCTGCGTCTGATGCAGCGGCTCAATGAAGAGTTGGCGGTCACCTTGCTGATGGTGACGCACGATGCTCACGATGCACAAATCGCCGGGCGGCAGCTCCGCCTCGTGGACGGGAAGCTGGTCGAAGATACTTCAGACTCGCGGCAGCCGGTGACGGCTGCATCCGCGGCGACGCAAACGGCCGAATGAGAAAATTCAATAGCACCAAGGCTGAGCCATGTTAAAATTCGCTCCTTACCTCGCCAAGACACTCTGGCGGCACCGCGCGCGGACGATGATGACGGTCGCCGGAGCGGCGATCGCCCTGTTCGTGTTTTGTTTCGTCGGTGCCGTGCAGGAGGGCCTCAGCGGCCTCCATTCACAGCAGCAGGACGAACAGTCGCTGATTGCCTTTCAGGCGAACAAGTTCTGTCCCGCCACCAGTCATCTGCCGCAAGACTACCAGCAGAAGATCGAACGCGTCGATGGCGTGGGCGATGTGGTGCCGATTCAGGTGTTCACGAACAATTGCCGCGCCAGCTTGGACGTAGTCGTGTTTTACGGAGTGCCAGCCGAGAAGCTGCAGCGGATACGCGACTTCACGCTCGTGCAGGGCGACTGGCAGCAGTTCACCGGCCATCAAGATGCGGCGCTGGTGGGCCGCAACGTGGCCGATCGTCGCGGAATTCAGATCGGCGAGCGGTTTTCACTCGGCGGTTTTACTGTAACGGTCGCCGGAATTTTCTCGGCGGAAGATCGGGCCGAGGAGAATTACATTTATACGCACCTCGACTTCCTACAGCGCGGCAAAGGCTGGAACCGCGTCGGCACCGTCACGCAGTTCGAGGTGCTGCTTTCGCCAGGCGCCGACGCTACACAAGCCTGTGAGGCCATCGACGGCTTGTTTCGCGCCGGCCCGACCGAGACCGACACGCGTCCCAAGGGCGTATTTCAAGCCGAGAGCCTTGGCGATTTGGCGCAACTGATCGGCATGTCACATTACCTCGGCTATGCGTGCGTGGGTCTGGTCCTCATGCTGCTCGCCACTACCACGCTGATGTCGGTCCAGGACCGCGTGAAGGAGCACGCCGTATTGCAAACGCTTGGCTTCTCCTCGTTACGCGTGTTCGGGCTGGTCCTGACCGAGAGCGCGATACTGAGCCTGTTGGGGGGACTGCTGGGCGTCGGCGCGGCGATGCTGCTGCTGAGCTTGAGCGGACTCTCCCTCGGTGCGGAGGCGGTCACGATCGCCTTTACTCCTTCATTTCGACTGGCCGCACTAGGTATGGCCGTGGCCATCGCCGCGGGACTGTTTGCTGGGCTCGCCCCTGCCTGGCACGCGGCACGCGTTCAAATCGTGCCGGCGCTACGCCAAGCGTAGTCCACAGAAGAATCGTGCCCTTTTTTCCACGTGGTGGATAGAAAAAGAGGCAGGCAGCGCGAAGACAGACCCCTGTTCTTACGCGCTGCCCGCCATCGGGGCATCGGGGACTCGCCGCCCATTGGCGGCTAGTCGTCGTTCTCTTCGTCGTCGTCTTCGACTTCGACGTCTTCTTCTTCGTCGTCATCGCTGTCGCCGCGATCTCGATCGGGCTGCGGCGGACCGTTGCGGTCGTCTCCGTCGATGCGGCCGCGACGTGGAGGCCCATCGCCCGGCCGTCCCCCGAGACCTCGCCGGAAATTGCCGTCGCGTCGCGGCGGCCCGTCACGGTCCACACGCGGGCCAGGACGCAGTTCCGGAGCGGTTAGTTTGCCGTCACCGTTGCGGTCCAGTTGCTTGAGCGCCGCCGCAGCGCCTTCGATTTCTCCGGCGGAGATCTCACCGTTACGGTCGGCGTCCACCGCCATCGCGATGCGAGCCGGCGGAAGCGTGCCTGCGCCGCCTCGGGGGCCGCCAAATCCAGGACCCGCCGGTCCCGGCCGACCGCCACGCGGAGCGCCGAAACCAGGTCCCGGGCCAAATCCGCGGCCCCGCTGCGCGAAGGCCGGTCCACCGCGACGTCCGCCTCCGCCGCGTCGGGCGAAGCCGCGATCACTATCGTCGCGGTCATCATCGTCGTCGCGAGCACCATCTTCGCGGTCATCATCGTCGCGGTCATCGTCGTCGTCGCGAGCACCATCGTCGCGGTCATCATCGTCCCCGTTTCGGTCGCGCCGCTCGGGCCCGCGATCGGCGCCGCGACGGTCGCCATCGCGTGGCGGAACACCACGAAAACCGCGCGGTCCGCCTAAGAACTGCCCGCCGCCGGACCGCATCCGCTGGGCGAGCGCGGAAAACTCTTCCTTACTCAACGCGCCGTCGTCGTTCGTGTCCAGTCGTTCAAAGATACGCTCAGGATTCGGCCCTCCCCCCGGACGATCGCCTTGAGGTGCCCGTCCCTCCGGCGGCTGAGCGTGCGAAAGCGGCGCGAGCAACAGCGCCAATCCGCACACAGCCAACGCGGAACCCATCGACAGCCTGTTACGGTTCATAGCCTCGTCTCTTTCACGTGACAGGGCAACTTTTGCCGGCAGGCGTCACGAAACTCGGCCGGCAAGATGCAGGAAACTTTTCCTGAAACTTCAGCATGCCCCGTGCGCCCTGCCTAAAGAGCCTCTTCCACTCCGTACGGTCGGCGGACAGTCCATGAAGTTCACTTCACAAACTGCCGCGCCGCCTGGAGTGGAATAACGCACGGTGACGCCCCCTTTCTACAAACCCCGGAAAGCGGCCAAAGATTCGAACGGCGTTTTCTGCCCGTTCCTGGCCGCCCTGCGAGCTCCAGAGAATCGTCCCAATGTCTTTCATCACCGGGGTTTGTCGCCCATAATGAGGAAGAGAGGCGAAGGGAGGCAACCGATCTGGGCGTAGAATTTCGGTCCCGCCACGCGTTATATGATATGGAACAGAAGCATGGCCTCGGATTCAAGCGCATTGCGGTTGCGGCTGCACGGCGGCGACCAGCATGCCCTGGCTGAGCTGTTTTCGCTGCAGCGCGACCGATTGTGGAGGACGGTCCACTTCCGGCTCGATCGCCGCCTGGCCGGTCGAGTGGATGCAGACGACGTGTTGCAGGAAGCCTTCCTGGCGGCTACGGCGCGCATTCATCATTACTTGGAGGATCCGGCAGTTTCGATGTTCGTTTGGCTGCGCGCGATTGTGATGCAAACGCTAATTGACGTACATCGCCGGCACATCGGGGCACAGATGCGCGACGCCGGCCGGGAGATTTCGATCCACAGTCCGTTTACGCTGGCGACGTCCGTATCGCTTGCGGCACAACTGCTGGGGCGATTCACTTCGCCCAGTCAGGCGGCCATCCGCGCCGAGCTCGCGGCACAGCTTGAAAGCGTGCTGGAAAACCTTAACCCGATCGATCAGGAGATAGTAGCCCTGCGGCACTTCGAAGAGCTCACCAACACGGAGGTCGCTGAAGTGCTGGGGTTAACGCAGAAAGCCGCCAGCATTCGTTACATCCGGGCCCTGACTCGCATGAAAGAGATTTTGGCCCACATGCCCGGCTTCATCGACTCGGAAGTTTCGACCGCTGGCACGCCGCCCCCGAATCTCTCATGAACATCGACGACCAACGCGATCCGGTGGAAGTGCTGGCGGACGAGTTTATCCAGCGTCATCGCCGCGGAGAGCGTCCCTCCATCGAACAGTTCGCCGAAAGTCATCCCCAGTACGCCGACCAGATCCGCGACTTGTTTCCCGCGATCTCGGCAGTCGAACGGACGAAGCTTGCCCGCGACCGTACGCCCGACGGTCGCGCATCCCTCGGCGGCAGTCGCCCGCAGCAGCTCGGCGAATTCCGCATACTCAGCGAGATCGGTCGCGGCGGGATGGGCATCGTGTATGAAGCGGAGCAGGTCTCACTGGGCCGCCGCGTAGCCATCAAGGTTCTGCCCCGACAGGTGCTGCTCGACTCGAAGCAATTGAAGCGTTTTCAGCGCGAAGCCCGCGCCGCCGCCGCTCTCCATCATACGAACATCGTTCCGATCTTCGGCGTGGGCGAGCACGACGGCTATCACTTCTTCGTCATGCAATTGATTGACGGAGTGGGACTGGACGAAGTGTTGCGCGAGCTGAAGCGCCGCGACGCCGGCGAAGCAGCACTGGGTGCGTCAGGACGGGCAGAAAGCAAACGGGCAAGCAAGATCGTCCGCAATGCACAGGCGCTGCTCACCGGCGATTTTCGTGTCCAAGCGCTGGAACCTGCCTCTGGCGCGGAGCCAGCCAGCGATGACTCCGACTCCTCGGCGTCCTCAAGTTCCTCTTTGGCCGCCGAAGCTCTGCTGCACGAAGCCGCCCGTGTCGATATGTCAGCCGATACGCGCCAAGTGACCGCTTCCGACCCGTCCACGGTGGACGAGGTCGCAGAGCGAGCAGGAGTCGAGCGAAACGCGCCCAGGGGTACGCTGGAAATTCGCCACGCCTACTGGAACGGAGTCGCCCGCATCGGTGTCCAGGCCGCGCAGGCGCTGCACTACGCCCACGTGCACGGCATGCTTCATCGCGATGTAAAGCCAGCCAACCTGCTCTTGGACAGCCAGGGCGTAGCTTGGGTCGCCGACTTCGGGCTGGCCAAGGCCGCCGAGCACGACGATCTGAGCCGCACCGGCGACGTCGTCGGCACGCTGCGCTACATGGCGCCCGAACAGGTGCGGGGCGATGCGGATGCTCGCAGCGACGTCTTCAGTCTGGGCCTGACGCTTTATGAACTGTTGGCCCTGCAGCCGGCCTACGCGGACTCGGAGCGCCGCGGTGCACTATTACAGCCGCAGAGCCTGGGGGAGGCCACGCCCCTACGGCGGATGCGTCCGGACATCCCTCGCGATCTGGAGACAGTCGTTGCCAAGGCAATCGCCGTCGACCCACAGCACCGCTACCAGACCGCGGGCGAATTGGCCGCCGATCTGGAGGCCTTTCTCGACGACTGTCCGATCCGTGCCCGCCGCGCCAGTTCGGCTGAGCGGCTTTGGCGGTGGTGCCGGCGCAATCCTGTCGTCGCTTCATCGATTACCTCTGCGGCCGTGTTATTGATCCTGGCCTGCACCGTCATCACGACGGCGTATTTCAAGACCAACAGTGCGCTCGCGCGGGAGTCGGAACAACGCGGGAAAACTGAAGCCACACTCGAGATCT
Organism: Pirellulales bacterium; assembly: GCA_040880125.1. Classification (GTDB taxonomy): domain Bacteria; phylum Planctomycetota; class Planctomycetia; order Pirellulales; family JBBDJB01; genus JBBDJB01. The sequence goes on from JBBDJB010000021.1 coordinate 138,689, forward strand.
CGCTGGAGGTGCTTGACCGTATCTACGAGCGCTTCGCGCCGGACCGCGTCTACGAGACCTCGCCGCTGACGATCGAGGCCGCCGAAGGTGAAGAGGTTTCGCTGCCCGCCCAGCCGGTACTCTCGCGCGAAACGGCCACGATGTTGGAAGAGATCCTGCCGTTTTACGATCGGTTCGCCGCGCAAGACAGCGACAATCTGCAACTTCGCGAACATGCCGCCAGTGCGAACCGCCGAGTGGGAGACATCTACCAGCGGCTCGGTCAATACGACGAGGCGGTAAAGAACTACGAACGAGCGATCACTAAGTATGAAGAGCTACTCGACCGCGTCGACAAACCGATCGAAGTCGAACTGGCGATCGCCCGCACGCTCAACGAATTGGGAAGCGTGCAAAGCGTTCAGTTTAACTTCGAGGCAGCACACGAAGCCTTTATCAAGGCCATGAGCCGACTGCGCACGGTTGCCGGCTCGGAAGATTCCCCCCCCGAGGCGGACTATGAGCTCGCGCGGACCTACTACAACCTCGGAAAGGAAGCCTTCGTCGGATTTGGAGATCCCCCCAGCCACCTCTTCAGCAGCAGAGCCGGTGGCGGTCCGGGCGGTCCGGAAAGACGTGCCCCAGGTTCGGATGATGATAGGTCGTTTGGTACTCCAAGCGACCGCCGGAGCCCCAACGGGCCGAGCCGTGGTGGACCCGGCCCAAGTGAGCCAGGCGGTCCGGGCCAGATGTTCGGTAGCTCCGGCGGAGGGCGCAGTCGGCTTTACATCGATGCGGCCATCGAACTGCTAAGGCAATTGCACGAAGAATATCCGGAGGTACCCGGCTATCGGCGCATGCTTGCGATGTGTTATCTGGAGCGCAGCGATAACCTCACCTCGGAAGATTGGACTCGGGCCGTCGAAATCCTGACGAAGCTGGCGGAAGAGTATCCGGAAGTCGATGACTACCGTTTCGATTTGAGCGTGGCCTACGCCCACCTTGATCCTATGCGGTCCGCGTTCAATGCGGATAGTCGCCAGATGGCGCTGGATCGGCTTCGCAAGGCGATCGACTTGACTGATGTACTCTTGGAGGAGCATCCGCAGGAAGCACAGTATCAGTTGGCGCAAATCGCTCGACACATCCGCCTAGCCAATCTGCTTTGCCGGTATGCCTCGTTGGCGTTCAACCAACTCGACCCGCAGGAGCGTCAAGCCGCCCTGGAGGAAGCGACACAACGATACCGCGAGGCACTGCGCTTCCAGTCGGCCCTGGTCGATCTCCATCCGGATGTCCCAATCCACAGGCTGGGCCGGTCAATGCACCGGCGTGAGTTGTTTTACATCCTGCGCGAGCGGCAGGAGTACGAACAGGCCGCCACCGAGTTGCAAGCGTCGCTGACCGATTTGGAGGACGTGCTGAAGCAACCGCGTAACGCTGGCCCTATGCACGAACGCGGCTTGCGCTTCGGCCTGACGATTGGCTACAACCAACTCGCTCGGTTGCTTCGCAACCGGCTGGGCCGAGAAGCCCAGGCCGATGCCGCCCAGGAAATGGCTGAGTCCTTCCGCGTTGAAGCTCCCTTTGGACCACGCGGATGGGGGCCGCCAGGCGGACGTGGTCGTGGGCGCGGACCACGACCACGCGATCAGAAGCCGTCCGGCGACGGAGCGCCTCCGGAGCCAAACTAAACCCGCCTTTTGGCCGCCGGAGCCGCTCCCATGGCTTACGAGCCTCTGCTGCACATTGTGCTTTACCAGCCGGAGATCCCCTACAATACGGGCAGTGTCGGCCGGACGTGCGTCGCCGCCGGCGCCAAGTTGTGGCTGGTGCGGCCCCTTGGTTTTCGGCTAGACGACTACTACCTCCGGCGAGCCGGGCTCGACTATTGGGAGCACCTGGACTGGGAAGCGGTCGACGATTGGGAGACGCTATTTTCGCGCCTGCCGATCGAACGTGCGTGGCTGCTAACCAAGACCGCCAGCCGGGCGTACACCACCGTGCAATTTCAGCAAGGCGACGTGTGCGTCTTCGGATGCGAGTCGCAGGGACTGCCGCGGGAGCGGCTGGAGGCCCACGCGGACCGCACTTTGCGGATCCCCGTGCGGCAGGAAGCCCGCAGCTTGAACCTCTCCAACAGCGTGGCGATCGTCACGTATGAAGCCCTGCGGCAGAACTCCTTTGGCGAGCTCGCATGAAGCGGTTCGCGGCGGTGCCGGGCTGCGCGAGGAATTGCCCGCCGCTACTCTGGCTTCATGCGCTCGGCCAGCGCAATCAATTCTTTGCCAAGGTCGGGCATCGCGCCGGCACGGGACGCCACCCGGGCGGCCACGTGGTTGGCGAATTCAGCAGCGGTATGAAGCGGCCAGCGCTGAATCAGAGTATAGATCAGCGCGGAGGTGAACGCGTCGCCGGCACCCACTGGATCAGCCCTTTCGATCGAGATGCCCGGCTGCTGGGCCGTCCGCTGCCGGTCGCGCAACCAGCAGCCCTCCGCGCTGCGCGTGACGCACACTAGATCGACGTCGAAGTGCTCGAACATCCTCTCGGCAAACGGCTCCGGCCGCGGGGCATCGAGCTTCAACAGGTGGGAGACAACGTCCACCTCACGAACGTTGAGCTTCACCACGTGCGCCGCCCGTAGCGACCGCTCGATCACCTGCACGTCGTACCACGGTTCGCGAAGGTTCACATCGTACACAATCCTGCAATCGGGACGCGTGGCCGCGATACACTGGTGAATCATGTCGCAGGCCACCGAGTTGCGCTGCGCCAAGGTCCCAAAGCAGACAGCACGAGCCCCCCGCATCAATTCCTCGGCGGTGGCGTCGAACTGCAAAAAATCCCACGCTACGTTCTCGTGGATCGAGTATTGCGGCTCACCGCTGGCGTCGAACTCGATTGTGACGTAGCTGGTCTGGTGCTCCTCGTCCCGCTGCACGTACAGCGTCGCAAGGCCGTGGGCTGCAAGAAAACGTACCAGTTCGTCTCCGCGCTCGTCTCGTCCCACGCGGGAACAGACTGCGCCGCGCAGCCCCAATTGCTGCGACTGAAAGGCGACGTTGGCCGGCGCGCCTCCCGGCCGGTTCTTATCGGGAAAGCAATCCCATAACAGCTCCCCCAGGCCGACGACAATCGGGGCTTCCATACGTGGCGCATCGTCCATCGATCTGCTCCAGCGGCTCGCGGGCGATTCTTCCGGAATTCACCTGCAACATAACAAATGTCGGGGCAAACGGCATGCTGCCATTGGCACCGCAGTTGCAGCCCACTTTTGCGCCCACTACATCGAAGGTGCCCCATGGCCACAAAACGCTCCGCGGCCGAGTTTCTTCCCGAGCGGATGAACGATGCGAAGGCTGCGAACTCTACAAGAACGCCACGCAGACTGTCTTCGGCGAGGGACGACGCAGCGCCGAGATCATGCTGGTGGGCGAGATGCCCGGGGACCAGGAGGACCTTCAGGGGCGACCGTTTGTCGGCCCCGCCGGACGTCTGTTGGAGGGTGCGTTGGAAAAGGCCGAAGTTGCCCGGGGCGAGGTCTATGTCACCAATGCCGTGAAGCACTTCCGCTGGGAGGAAACGGGGCAAACGTCGCCTGCACAAAAAGCCCGGCTGGCGCGAAATTGAAGCCTGCAAGCCGTGGCTGCAGGCCGAGGTACTGCTCGTGCGGCCGAAGGTCTTGGTTTGCCTGGGCGCGACTGCCGCTCAAGCGATCATTGGCCGCGACTTTCGCATCTCCAAGCAGCATGGCGAGATGATTGAAGGCCCGTGGGCGGATTGGTTGATGGCGACGCACCATCCGTCGGCCGTGCTGCGGACCCCCGATCCGGAGGATCGGCGGGCGAAGCGTGCGGAACTGGTCGACGATCTGCGTCACGCGGTGAGCCACTTGTGACAGCCCACTTGTGACAGCAGCGCAAAGCAAAACCCTCGCGCGGCGCTTTGCCGCACGAGGGTTTGCATGAACAAAATCCGGCGATACCTACTTTCGCACTTGTGGTACTATCATCGGCTCTGAAAGCTTAACTACCGTGTTCGGAATGGAAACGGGTGGGGCCTTTCAGATATGGTCACCGGAAAGAAGTGCCCGGGCCGCGGAGCGACCACGGGCACTTGGGTTGGTTTTGCAAGAGTGGCGACGGCAATGCCGCCGTACCTGATGCCCTTAGACCACGAATCAAGAGCGTTCGATTTATGTGGTCAAGCGTTCGTCCGTTAGTACCGGTTAGCTGAACAACTGTCCTTGCGGTCGTTGCTTACACATCCGGCCTATCAACCTGGTAGTCTTCCAGGGGACTCTCGAGCCAATGGCTCTACGAAACCTAATCTTGGAGCGGGCTTCACGCTTAGATGCCTTCAGCGTTTATCCTTTCCGTCCTTAGCTATCCAGCCGTGCCGCTAGCGCGACAACTGGAACACCAGAGGGACGTCCTTCTAAATCCTCTCGTACTAAAGAAGAACCTCCTCAAGTTTCGTGCGCCC
>JBBDJB010000022.1:0-32930 GCA_040880125.1 Pirellulales bacterium
AGCCTGAATCCATTTGGTACCAACACTCACAGAAAATGGAAGATACAAGGGGGTAAATGCAAACGGCTGCGTACGTACCAAGCGCTCTCCTTCCGATACACGCGCTCCGTCACGTGACCTCATCAGGGCCCAGCGTCTACAATGGATCGACGGCCAGGATCTGGTCCGGAGAATTCATCGGTAGCATACACCTAGCACAAAGCCCTCTCCCAGGCCCTCTCCCAGAGGGAGAGGGAGTAAGAGCAAATGCCCGACTACCTGCCAGGGGTCTCCCCGGAAACACGCGCCCGAGCCAAGAAGCTTCGCACCGGCCAGACCTTTCCCGAGCGCGTGCTTTGGGAGCGGCTGCGAGCGAAGCGGCTGGCCGGCCTGAAGTTCCGGCGTCAGTTTCCGATCGGTCCCTACGTAGTCGACTACATCTGTCCCGCACATAGTCTCGTGATCGAAGTCGACGGTGACGGTCACCAGGGGCGCGCCGATTTTGATCACGAGCGCACGCGGTACTTGGAAGAACTAGGGCTGCGGGTTTTGCGCGTCAGCAACGATGATGTATTGAACGATATCGACGCTGTGTTAGAAGCGGTGTTGCGGGCGTGCGGTATCAAGGTTGAGTAGCAGCTCTGGCTCGCTGAACTCGAACCGTAGTTGCGAGGCCGTTGTCGATCGCACGCGCGAGGCAGGCCTTTGCGTCACGTCTCAAGATTGAAGTGAGACGTTAGAGCTAGGGTAAAGCGATTCGGTGAACCCCTCTCCCCGGCCCTCTCCCCGCAGGGGAGAGGGAGTAAGGCGGCGAACGCCACCATACTCAGCGGCAGCGATATGACATCCCACGAGTTACACACCCGGCATTCACGCAGCTATGAGCAGAACCGGTTCGTCTATCCGGTGCTCAGTCGGCGGTCGGGCGGCATCTCGATCGGGGTGAATCTCAATCCGGACAAAATCTGCAACTTCGACTGCATCTACTGCCAGGTCGATCGCACAAGGCAGAGCGAGACGCGGTTCGTGGGCACGGAGCAGTTGCTGGAAGAACTGGATACGATGCTGGAGCTGGTCAGCTCCGGCAAGCTGTACGAGTCGCCCCAGTTCGCCGGCACGCCTGAGCCGCTGCGGCGGCTGAACGATATCGCCTTCTCCGGCGACGGCGAGCCGACGACGTACCGCAACTTCGACCAGATCATCCAGGCCTGTGCCGACATAAAATCCCGGCACGGCCTGGACGACGTGAAGATGGTGCTGATCACCAACGCCAGCATGTTCCACCGTCCGCACGTAGCGCGCGGGCTGGAGATCCTGGACAACAACCAGGGTGAGGTCTGGGCCAAGCTGGAAGCCGGCACGGACGCGTACTATCAACTCATCGAGCGGACGCCGATCCCGTTTCGGCAGGTGCTGGACAACATCACCGCGGCCGCGCGCGTGCGGCCGATCGTGATCCAGGCGCTGTTCATGCAGGTCCATGGCGCACCTCCGCCGCATGAAGAACTGGAAGCCTTCTGCCAGCGGCTTGTGGAGATCGTCGCCGCCGGCGGGCAGATCAAGCTGGTGCAAGTTTACACGGTCGCCCGGCAGCCGGCCGAGAGTTTCGTCGCGCCGCTTCGCGATGACGAGGTCGACGCGATCGCCGAGTTGGTTCGTAAGCGTACCGGATTGGACGCCGCGAGTTTTTACGGCGCAGCGGTGGGGTGATGGTGCGCGCCGCAAATCCAAGGCAGGACGTTGCGCAGAAATCCCTCTCCCCTGCGGGGAGAGGGCAGGGAGAGGGGGTAAATGCAAACGGCTGAGTGAATAGCGAGCGTTCTCAAACCGATACACGCGCTCTGTCACGTGACCTCATCCGGCCCCGGCGTCTTCAATGGATCGACAACCAGGAATTTGCGCCGCAGACTATAGGTAGCGATCACACATGGGACCCAAGGCCCTCTCCCAGAGGGAGAGGGAGTTTGGCGCTCCGCGCTTTCTTACCATCACAGCCGCCGCTTCCCCACCGGGTTGCGATCGCGCAGCCAGCCGGGTAACTTACCGCTTTCTTCCACGACAACCATTCCACGCATGGCGTTTTCCATGAGCGACCCCTACTTCCAACAGCTCTTCGCGGACCGCATCGGCGGGGCCCAGTATGGCAAGGGCACCGAGATCTACAAGTTCGAGAAGATCAAGCGGGCCAAGCGCAAGGCCCTGGCCGACCATCCCGAGCGGCGGCTGATCGATTTTGGCATCGGCGAAAACGACGAGATGGCGCCCGAGCCGGTGCGGCAGGTGATGGGCCGCGAGATCAATCGGCCGGAAAACCGCGGCTACGCGGACAACGGCATCGGCGAGTTCAAAGAGGCCGCCGCCCGGCTGATGCAGCGGGAATACGGCGTCCAACTCGACGCGGCCACCGAAGTGAACCACTGCATCGGCTCCAAAACGGCGCTGGCCATGCTGCCGGCGGCGTTTATCAATCCCGGCGACGTGACGCTGATGACGGTGCCCGGCTATCCGGTGGCGGGCACCCATACTCGCTACTACGGCGGCATGGTCTACGCGCTGCCGCTGCTCGCTCAGAACAATTTCTTTCCCGACCTGGACGGCATCCCGGCGGACGTGCTGGCCAAGGCGAAGCTGCTGGTACTGTGTTACCCCAACAGCCCCACCGGCAAGACGGCCACCGAGGCGTTTTATGCGAAGGTTGTCGACTTCGCCCGGCGTAACGAGCTGGTCGTGATTCAGGACGCCGCGCACGGGCTGCTCTCGTACGACCGGCCGCCGCTGAGTTTTCTTTCCATACCGGGCGCGAAGGACGTCGGCGTTGAGATCCATTCGCTTTCCAAGGGCTACCACATGATCGGCTGGCGCATCGGCTGGGTGTGCGGCCACGAGCGAATCGTGCGGGCGCTGGCCGACATCAAGGACAACTGCGACTCGGGCCAGTTCATCGCCATCCAAAAGGCGGCCGCCGCGGCGCTGGACGATGCGGCAATTCCCATCGCGGTGCGGGCGAAGTACCAGCGGCGGCTGCAGAAGCTGGTGGACGTGCTGGGCCGGTGCGGCTTTCAGTGCCGGATGCCCGGCGGCACGTATTTTCTCTACACGTCCAGCCCGAAGGGGCTCGAAGGCGGGCCGAACTTCGAAAACGCCGAGGCGGCCAGCCAGTACCTGATCACGCAGCAGTCGATCTGCACGGTGCCGTGGGACGATGCCGGCGCGTTCTTGCGGTTTTCGGTCACCTATGAGTCCGCGGGCGAAGCGGCCGAAGATGAACTGATGCGCGAGACGGAGTCACGGCTGAAGAGCATTAAGCCGGTGTTTTGAGCGATGGATGTGTGTGGCACAGACATTCCTGTCTGTGCGTTTGCTGAAGTTGAATGTGTCGCTCCGCTGCCCCCTCTCCCCGGCCCTCTCCCCGGTGGGGAGAGGGAGTCTTTACGTGCTCACTCGGTTGGCGTGGGAGCGCAGTCGCGGCATCTTCGTGGGATATCGCTCAGCGAATCCTCCGCTTACTCCAGTTCTGCCTCCAGATCGATCTCCGGTAACTCCAAGTCGGCCGGTGGTTTGCCGGTCGCCGGGCGATCGAAGCTCGTGCCATACTCGGTAAATCCAGGCACGAACCCTCCGTGCGAGAGGAAGAACTGCCCGTCCTCCACGCCCATGAAGCGGTCCAGGCGATCACCGCGGCCGGTGGCGTCGTGGCTGAATCGCGCCGTCGTCAGTTCCGTCCACTTGCCGTTTTCATCGCGAATCCACTGGTTGCCATACAGGGCCTTGCGGACTACGTGTCCGTTGTTGCCGACGAAGTTCTCACTGAAGCTGTGCGGCCGGCGCAGATAGCCGCCCTCCTGGGGCGCGTTCCAACTGGAAATGAGCATCCACTCGTTGGTGTCCGGTCGGAAGTAGAATCCCGAATAAACGGTGTGTGTCTCGTCGACCGGCTGGGCGGTCACGATGAACCGCTGCTTCTCGCCAGTCTTCCAAGAGTACACGAGGTGGCTGTGTCCGCCGGTGCCTTCGTTGCCGAAGTCGTTGGTGTGGACGTCTTCTCCCTTGGCGACTAGCTTGACGCGATTCTCGTCCTCGACGTTGTCGCGGTCGCGCGGTTCGCCGCCGCTATCCCAGACGCTGAAGATGATCCGCCGCTCATCAGGACTGTTGACCTGCATGCCAAAGTAGCCGCGGTGCCAGCCGCAAGCCATGTAAAACGACCAGAGCGGGTCCTCCCATGCAGTCACTTCGCAGTAAAACGCCGCGATGTTTGTGACCTCCGGAACCGGATACATCAAATGCACCGACGCGGCGTTGCGTCGCGATTCGAGATTGAAATGCGCGTCGGTCGTGGCGGGGCCTTCGAGCAGCAGCGCATCGAGGTCGCCGTTGGCCTCGCCGGCTTCGTTGAGCGACTCGAGCAGGAAGCGGTGGAAGCCCGCCTCCTTGATCTCGTAGGTGCCGAAGTCGGTCACCACCGGCTCTCGGCGGCCGGCCCCGGTGACGGTGACTTCGTGCGACTGTCCGGCCACGGTGAGGCGGAGCTTCGAGGTGGCATCTTGCGCCAGTCGCATTCGCACGGAGCCGCTAATCTCGCCCGGCGTCTTGATCTGGCCGAACCAGCTTACCTTCGTCTCGGGTCCTTCCCAGCCGCGCACGCCCGAGCGGCCAGAGATGCGTGCGGCACGAACATCAGGATCGAGATAAGCGGTCGCCGCCGGCACACGGATCTGGGCATGTGCCGAGGCGGTCAACAGCGCGGCGAGAACCAATGCCGCGGCGCCGAGGGAGAAGCTTGTAATTCGCGGCATGGCGCGGGTCCTTGGATTGCAGTTTTCACAGAGGAAGTGCCATTTATACCACGCGGAATGCGGCCATGCATGTGTATCGATACACGCCGATCAATCCCTTTCCCTCCGGGGAGAGGGCAGGGAGAGGGGGGTAATGGCAAGCGGCTGAAACCACGCTAAGCGTCGTCCTTTCGAGCACGCGCGCTGTTGTGTGAATTGACCCGGCCCCAGGCTTCTACAATGGATCGGCCGCTAGAAATTGGCCGGAGACAATCGGCAACGATCACACTTGCGCCTCAAAGCCCTCTCCCAGGCCCTCTCCCAAAGGGAGAGGGAGACGCGCGCGGCCACTCGCACAGCGCCACTCACTCGGTCGATGTCGGGGCGAAGCCGCGGCGCATCGTGTTCTCGGTGACCGTCTTGGGCACAACGAACTGCAAGAGATAGTCCGGGCCGCCGGCCTTGCTGCCGATGCCGGACATCTTGAAGCCGCCGAACGGTTGCCGGCCCACGATCGCGCCGGTGCAGCCGCGGTTGAGATAGAGATTGCCGACCAGGATTTCGCGCGACGCGCGTTCCAGCCGTTCGGGACTGCGCGAGTAAAAGCCGGCGGTGAGCCCGTATTGCGTACCATTGGCGATGCGGAACGCGTCGGTCAGGTCGGCCGCGCGAATCACGGTGAGCACCGGCCCGAAGATTTCTTCTTGCGCGATGCGGGCGTCGGGATCGACGTCGGCGAAGATGTGCGGCCCGACGAAGTGGCCTTGCTCCGCAAGTGCGCCGGCGTCGACGGCCAGCACCTCGCGCCCTTCTCGGCGGCCAATCTCGATGTACTCGCGGATCTTGGCTAAGGAATCCGCGTCGATCACCGGGCCAACGCTGTTGGACGGATCTTCGGCCGGGCCGATCTTCAGACTGCGGACGGCTTCAATCAGCCGCGATAAAAATGTATCGTACACGTGGTCCAGGACGATCACCCGCGAACAGGCCGAGCACTTTTGCCCCTGATAGCCGAACGCGCTTTTCACGACGCCCATCACGGCCTCGTCCAGGTCGGCATCGTCGTCGATGACGATGGCGTTCTTGCCGCCCATCTCGGCGATGACGCGCTTCACGCCGCGCGTGCTGTCGCGCGACAGCTCGGCCGCCCGGGCGTTGATCGACAGGCCGACCGGCCGCGAACCGGTGAAGGCGATCAGATCGACGTCCGAATGTTCGACCAGCGCGGCGCCGGCCGTTTCGCCCTCGCCCGGCAGATAGTTGAGCACGCCCGGCGGCAGGCCGACTTCGCTAAAGATCTCCATGAGCAGTGCGGCGATGATGGGCGACTGCTCGGCCGGCTTCATAATAACGGTGTTGCCGGTGACCAGGGCGGCGGTCGTCATGCCGGTCAGTATTGCCAGCGGAAAGTTCCACGGCGAGATCACCGCCGCCACGCCACGCGGCAGGTAGACGAAGCGGTTCTCCTCGCCGGGCACTTCGACCCCGTGAGGGCGGTTCATCTCAATCGCGCCGGCGGCATAGTACTCGCAGAAGTCGATGGCCTCGCAGACGTCGCCGTCCGCTTCGCGCCAGCCCTTGGCGCACTCGAACACCTCCCAGGCGGACAGCTCATTGCGGCGCTTGCGCATGGCGTCCGCCGCCCGGCGGACGTACTTCGCCCGCTCGGCCGCGGGGGTGGCTGCCCAAGCCGGCCAGGCCTTGCGCGCGGCCGCCACCGCGCCGGCGGCATCCTCGGCGGTGGCGCTGGCGGTTTCGCCGACAATGCGATCGGTGAGCGATGGATCGCGCGAGACGATGTGGTCGGCCGTGTCGACCTTCTCGCCGCCGATCACCAGCGGATGATAGTCGCCCAGCCGGCTGCGTACGCCGTCAAGCGCCTTTTGAAAGGCCGCCCGTTGTTCGGCCCGGGCGAAATCGCGTAGCGGCTCGTTCTCGAAGTGCTCCCAATACGGCGATTGGTCGGGCAGTGTGGCAGTCGAAGCGGCCGGCGGATGACCGTCGCCGGCTTGTCGATCGTTCTGGTGTTCCAACGGGTTCATCAGCAAGGTCTCCGGCGAAATGCGTTCGCTGCGCGTGGCGCGCAAAAAGGATTCGTTGGACGTGTTCTCCAGCAGGCGGCGCACCAGGTAGGCCATGCCGGGAATCAGCTCGCCGTACGGCATGTACACCCGGAGGCGGTAGCCCAAGTCGACCAGGGCGTTCTTCTCGTCGTCTGCCATGCCGTAGAGCATCTGTAACTCAAAGTCTCGCTTGTCGACGCCCAGGTGCTCGGCGGCGGCCAGCGCGTAGGCCAGAGAGCGGATGTTGTGGCTGGCGATCGCGGGCCGCAGCAGGTCGCGGTTCTGCATCAGAAAGCGGCTCTGCCGCTCGAAGTTCACGTCCGACTGCCACTTCTGTTGGTACACCGGCACCGGCCAGCGGTTGGCCGTGGCGTGAATCGTCTCGTAGTCCCAATAGGCGCCTTTGACGATGCGCACCCAGACGGGCGTGCCGCGCTGGGCCGCCCAATCGCGCAGCGCGACCAGATCCTGCTCGGCGTCTTTCAAGTAGCACTGGATGACGATGCCGACGTCGCTCGTGTCGCGGAACTCCTCCTCGACAAGCACCTGCTGGAAGATGTGCAGCGTGACGTCCTTGGTGTGGTACGACTCCATGTCGACGTTCAGAAACGCCCGCTGTCGCCGGGCGGCCCGCAGCAGCTCGCGCAGCCGCCTGCCGACGCGCTCGGTGCTGCCGGCCGGATCGATCGGATCGAACTGGCTATCGAGGGCCGAGAGCTTGATCGAGATGTTGCAGCGCGGAAGCTCACCGCGCGGATCGCGGTCGATTTGCGGGATTTCGGGCCAGGAGTTGACGGTAGGCGAGACGTTCTCGATCAGGTCCAGGTAGGCGTCGAAGTAGCCTTGCGCCTCGCTGTCGCTGGTGACCGCCTCGCCGAGAATATCGAGCGTGAACCCGCGGCGCAGTTCGCGCTGTTGCCGGGCGGCACGGATTACCTCGCGGACGTTCGTGCCGGCGATGAAGTTGCGGGCCTGCCGCCGTGCGCCGGCGCGGGCGAGGCGGGCCATCACGCGGCCGGCCAGCGAATCGGGCTCCGCGACGGACAGGCCCATCTGCATAATGCGCGGCAGACGGTCCTTCACGTCGGCGAAGTACTCCTGCACGTGCCCGGCGACCGCCTCGGGCGTGTGCAGCATCGGCAGCACGTCGACCAGGCGGAACATTTGCACCTTGAGCGCCGGGTCGCGCACGGCCCAGTTCATGATCCGCTCGTCCCACCACGCCCGTTGCCAGACGTGCGGGTGGCCCTCGGGCAGACGGACGAACAGCTCGCGGCCCAGCGTCTGCGCCCGTCGCTCGATCGACTCCAGATCATGTTGCGTAAGCTGCTGGGTCACGGGCGGTTGCTGATTAATTGCAAGTCGATTCGTAGCAGATGGTAAATCCGGAATCCGCAGTGGCAACTGCCGAATTCTACGCGCCGGCCGCGGTTCTGAGAATCGCCCCAAGTTTCATGCACAACCGCCGGCGCGGTACACTAACAGGCAACGGTGCGGCGGGCGGTAGCACAATGAGTCGCCAACACAGCTTCGTACCTTGCACGTTCGTGCGAAAACCCCCAGGGGCATCTGAGCGAGAAGGGGTCCACACAGGTCGGCGTCGAATAGAGAAGCGGCGACCCGCCTTCGCGTAGCTACCGGCGGTGGTACGCATGAATTCGCACGCGCACCGCAAGACGGCAGGATTGGTTGCGGTCGGCGCATTGCCGGCTGCGAAAGGGCACTGCTGGACACGGTGAGTAGTGGCGCTCCAGCGATGCCCTGACGCTCCACTCCCCCCGGCCCTCTCCGCATGGGGAGAGTGAGTGTCCCGTCTCCGTGCCACCCGGCACAGACAAGGAATGTCTGTACCACGTACGGCGATCTTTATCGCGACGCCATCTCTTCCAGGCCCAGCCGCTTCATCTTCTTGTAAAGCGTCGTGCGGTTAATGCCCAGGGCGTCGGCCGTGGCATTGCGGTTCCACCCGTTGGATTCAAGCATGTCGAGAATGATGCGCCGCTCGGGGGCTTCCAGCGCCTCCTTCAGACTGCGGCCGGTGCCACTGGACGAGGAGGTGTAGGCCGCGCCGCCGGAGATATCGCTCGGCAGATCCTGCACGTCGATTCGGTCGCCTTTGCCCAACAGGACCGCCCGTTCCACGACATTTTCCAACTCGCGCACGTTGCCAGGCCAGCGATATCGCTGCAGTGCCGACATCGCCTCCTCGGTAAAGCCGCTGGCGGCTCGGCCCGATTCCTCCCGCACCTTTTCGAGAAAGGTCTGAGCCAGAAGTGGAATGTCGCCCAGCCGCTCTCGCAGCGGCGGAAGCGTGATGTTGATGACATTCACCCGATAATAAAGGTCTTGCCGAAATGTTCCCCGGCTGACGCATTGGGCCAGGTCGTCGTTGGTGGCCAGGATGATTCGAGTATCGACCTTGAAGGTCTTCGTGCCGCCGACCTGTTCGAACTCCAACTCTTGCAGGACGCGGAGCAACTTGACCTGCAGAGCCGGGCTGGCCGTGCTGATTTCGTCGAGGAAGATCGTACCGCCGTCGGCCTGCATGAACTTGCCGAGCTTTTCGCCGACCGCACCGGTGAATGCGCCCGCCGCGTGCCCGAAAAGTTCGCTTTCCAGCAGCGTCTCGGGCAGCGCTCCGCAGGCCACCTCGATGAACGGTCCGTCGCGCCGGCTACTGCGGCGGTGCAGCGCCCGGGCGATCAGCGACTTGCCGGTGCCGCTTTCGCCGGTGACCAGGACAGTAGCCCGCGTATCCGCGACACTATCGATCATGTCGAAGATGCGCCGCATATGGTGTTCCTGGCCAATGATGTTCTCCATGCCGTATCGCATGTCGAGCTGCGCTTTGAGCTGTTGGTTCTCCTCCATTACCGTCCGCTGCGTGATGGCCCGATCAATGGCCATCTTCAGCTCTTCGTCGATGAGCGGCTTGGTGAGAAAGTCGAACGCGCCGGCGCGGATCGCCTCGATGGCAGTCTCCACAGAGCCGTAGCCGCTGATCATGATGACCGGCATGTCGGGCCACTTCTTTCGCGCGTGGGCGAGGATCTCGAAGCCGTCGCCGTCCTGCAGGCGGATGTCCACCAGCACCAGGTCGAAAGCGCGGCGATCGATCGCGGCGACCGCCCCCGGCTGCCCGGTGGCCGGGGTGACGTCGTAGTCCAACTCGCGCAGCCAACTGCTCATCGATTCGAGAAGTTGCCGATCGTCGTCGACCAACAGCAGCGATGTCTTCTTCATACGAGTACGGTCCTGCGGGCCGTCTGTTCGACGGCGTCGCTCGAGAGTGTCTGTTCCGAAAACCGTCGCCTTGTACCTGTTGTGCAGACTGGACCGAACTTGCGGACCTGTCCACGTGCTTCGGCGCCATGCACCGTCCGCGGCGGCATCACCAGCAGCGGTCGTTCACTATCATCTACGTCACAGGTTGTGTCCGGTCAACGCGACGCACCCGCGATACGGCGGCTTCCACTTCCCGTGAACGCAAAGGCCGGAAATGAAGCACCCAATGGAACGTCTGTGCCACCGGTAAGGTGCGACCCCTTACTCCCTCTCCCTCCGGGAGAGGGCCGGGGAGAGGGCTTGCGGCGTTGGCGAGAACCTTCCACATCCCGGTCGAAATGTCGCAAAACGAGCATTGCGCACAGACGGGAATGTCTGCGCCACCGGTAAAGAATGTCTGTGGCATTGGCAAGAAATGCCCGCAGCCACCGGAAGAAACTTACCCGCTTCCGTGGCCGTTCCCCCAGTGCCGAAACCCGCCGGGGCGAGCTATGGTTTCTATCGCCATCGGCCGATGAGGGCACCCCCGGCAGGGGTTACCCGGCGGCCCGATCGAGTCTATTATTCCGGTGCGGGGGATTGGAAAGGCCGGCGTGCTTTGCGCTCCGCCGTTTGTCGCCGGTGCGGTGACTTTGGTCGGCCGCCATCGTGGCCTAGTCCCGCGGACGACCCACGCGATCGTGGGACGCCCGGAACGAGGAGGATGTACATTGAAAAAGCGACTCACAGGTGAGGGCTATGGAGAAAACGATGACCATTCGGGTGGTAGTGGCCGACGATCACGAGGTGGTGCGCACCGGTCTGGCTAGCTTGTTGGCCGGTGCGGATATCGAAATCGTCGCCGAGGCCGGAGGCGGAAACGAGGCCGTCCAACAGGTGCGCGAGCACCGGCCGGACGTGGTGCTGCTCGACATTCGCATGGCCGACGGTGACGGGCTGGCGGCGCTGGAGACGATTGTCGAGCAGTCGCCCCACACCAAGGTCGTGATGCTTTCGACCTACGACAATCCCACGTATATCGCCCGCGCCGTAGCGCTCGGCGCGAGCGACTATGTCCTGAAGGGTTCCAGCCGAGAAGAGATCATCTCCACCATTCAATCGGTTGTCGGCGGCCAATCGCCCAGCGGCTCGGGCGCATGGAAGAAGGTTAGCCGGACGATGAGCACCAAGAGCCCCCTGGTCGACGGCAACCCGCCGCTCACCAAGCGCGAGACGCAGGTGCTCCGTCACGTGGCGCTCGGCCTGAGCAACAAGGAGATCGGCCAGTCGCTGGGGATCAGCATCGAGACAGTCAAAGAGCACGTGCAAAATATCCTGCGCAAGATCGCGGTGAGCGATCGCACGCAGGCCGCCGTGTGGGCGGTCCGCCAGGGAATTATCGAGTAGGTCGACTGCCGTTTCTAAGCTGTTGCCCCGAGGGTGCCACTGCTGGCGTGTCCAGCAGTGCTCTTCTGGCCCTTGGAGCCGTGAGTCCGTCACGATCAACGTTGCGAATTAGTCGAGATGGAGCGGCTGCCCGATTTAGCACCGGATCGAAGCCCTCTCCCCGGCCCTCTCCCAGAGGGAGAGGGAGCAGGAACGCGGCCCGGCGTTAAAAAGACAAGAAGCTGCCCCATCAACTCGCGCGGGAATGCGCCCGGCGGTCTCATCCCGCACCCCGCACCCCGCACCCCGCATCCCGCATCCCGCATCCCGCATCAGCTCGCCCGGGGATGCGCCCGTCGGTAGGCCTCGCGAAGATTGGCCGTGCTGACGTGCGTGTAGATCTGCGTGGTCACCAGGCTTTTGTGACCCAACAGCTCCTGCACGCTACGGATGTCCGCGCCGCCGTCGAGCAGATGCGTGGCGAAACTGTGCCGCAGAGTGTGCGGCGTGGTGCGGCGGTCGAGGCTCGTCTCGCCCAGATACTTCTCCAGCATGCGGGCGACACTCCGCGTGGTCAGCCGCCGGCCGAACTTGTTCACAAACACCGGGGCCTCGCGTCCGCTGGGCTGATCGGCCGCCAGCTTGCGCGCCGCGAGCCACTTCTCGAGCGCGGTAATGGCATACGAACCGAGCGGCGCGATCCGCTCCTTGCGGCCCTTGCCGCGCACGCGGACCACACCCTCGTCCATATCCACATCGCCATCGTTGATGCCGACCAATTCGCTCACGCGCAGTCCGGCGGAGTAGAGCGTCTCGAGCATCGCCCGGTCGCGCAATCCGAGCGGGTCATTCGCCGGCGGGGCCTGGAGCAATCGGCCGATCTCGTCGGTCGAGAGAAAATGCGGCAGCCGGTGCGGCTTTCGCGGCGTGCGCAATGCCGTGGCGGGATTGGTGGTCACCCACTCTTCGCGCCGGCCGAAGCGGAAGAAGCTCCGCAACGAGGCGAGGTGCCGTGAGATCGTTGTCTTGGCATAGCCCGCATCGTGCAGCGCCGCCACATACCCCCGCAGATCGAGCATGCTGATCTCGCGGGGGCTGGGCGATTGGCCGGTGCTATCGCTCAGATAGTCGGCCAGGGCCGTCAGATCTTCGCGATAGCTTTTGATCGTGTGCTGCGACGCATTGCGCTCGACGCGCAGGTATCGCAGGAATTGAGCGATCTCTTTCTGCATGTGCCGGTGGCACAGTTATTCCTGTCTGTGCCTTCGTAGGGTCCACTGTGCGGACCATGGTGGTGATTGGGTGCCACTATTGGGCTTGTCAAGAAGTGCCCTTCACGTTGTCCTCGGATTTGCGGCGTCTAAAGCCACTCATCGTGGTCGCTGGGTTGCGGCAGGGAAAATCGCCGCGCCTCGCTCAGCTCACGCTGTTCGCGGCGGAGCCGCTGGCTCAGCACCGCGGCGTCGTACCAACTGAAGCTCAACTCGGGGTTCGAAGCGTAGCGACCGAACGTGCGCAGCGTTTCGGCCCGCTTCGAGTCGTCATACAGAAAGATGTATCGTTCGTCGCCCTTCACCAAGGCAAGCACATTGATGTCATGACTCACGGCCAGAATACTCCTTCACGGCGAGCGTGGCGGCGATGCTGGGGGCAGTCCGTTGGTTTGTGGCGGGAGTGGATCGAACAGCCGGTTGAAGCATCGCCCTTGCTGGCCACCTTCAACGCGCGCCAAGTGCCGGAGCTCGGCTCCGCTCGGCGGGCAGAACAGCGGCTGGGGGCCGCCGCCTGCGCATCACTTCCTTGTGATGCTGCAGCCAGACAAACGCGGCGCACGGCTGCTACGCGTGTTATCGGCTGTCGGACCACTGCCACACCACTTGGCTTTCACCGGCGCCGCCGCGCGCCGAGAGCATCTCGCAAATGTTCAGATGACAGCAGAATCGGAGGAACTCGTCATCGCGCCGCAAGATCGCCTTCCAACCTCCCAGGCGTGCGTCATTGCGAAAGAACGCATAGCTTGCCAGCGCCTCGGTCAAATCGGCGTCGTTGCCGTGATAAATCCGCGTTTGGCTCAACACCGGACCGCTGTGCGGCGTGCATTGCGCTGCATCGGCTGGCGCCAGCGGTGTGCTCAGCTCCGCGCCGAGCTGCGCATCATCCGGCGCCGGCAGCGCGCCGATCGTTTCGTCTGTGTCGGTTGGTGCGGTCATCGCAAGCGTATCGGCATGCGCGGTTAGGCGACCGGGCCGCGATGTGGGGTCGAGCAGCATCTCGCCGGCCGGCGGAGCCATGCCAGCGGGAAGCGGCGGTGGCGTGGGAGTCTGCGAGGCCAGCTCCGCACGGGCTTCGGCAAACTGCGACTCAAAGATCAAGGGCGGCGGAATGAACTCTTCCTCCGGCGTACCCCAGGGCAATCCGTAGCCGGGCGGGATATGGTGGAAGCACGCATTGGTCGCGAACCACTCCACCTTCAAACCGATGCGCGGCGGATAGTAGGGCGAGTAGTCCGTGACCGCTCCGATCACGATCGCATCGACGCCCAACAGTTGCGCCAGTCGCCGCGCCTCGGCCGCGCCCTCCAGGCGCACCTGGTGCCGCAGCATCATCTCGCCCACCACTGCCGGAGGCACGACGTCGAATCCCGGGATCGCCTGCAATTCGGCGTAGTACGCGTTGGCGAACTGCATCCCGTCGACCGTCTTTTCGTCGCTTAGATTGAAGAAGGGCGCGACGGCCACGCGGTGCAGTTGCGGGAAGGGATTATGCACGATCGGTTCATGCCCGATATCTGGCAGCAGACCGCACCCGGCGGCCGCCAGTACCAGCATTGCGAGCGTGAGCAATCGCAGCATGAGATTGAACAGTAAAGAAGGATCCCCCCTTCTTCATTTCGCCAGCGGCCAGCGAAGTACGATCAGCTAGCGGCAAACGTGCCCATCCGCGAATCGAGTCGATGGCCGCGTCTGCCTTATCGGCAAAGTCTCCGCTACTTCTCCAATCGGAGAATTCGAAAAAGTCGCACCGGGTGCCACGGATCACTGTGCCCCGCCGCACCCCGAACCCCGAACCCCGCACCCCGCACCCCTAGCGGGGCTCGCTCACACTAGATCGCGAAAATCCGCCAGCCCCACCGGCTCGCGCGAGGCGAACGGCTCGCCGTAGGCCGTGCCGATCGACTTGCCCCAGAACGCGGCCTCGTCCCGGAAGCGGTCCAGCAGCGTGGGCGGCTCCTGCGAGCGGCCCTCGATGAACTGGCTGTGATAGCACGCGATCGATTCCCGCTTCTGCTCCCAGTGCTGGCTGATGTCCAGCACGAAGGCCGGCTGCGGGACGATCTTCAGGTGGATGCAGTGATAGTAGAAGATCCGCTGCGGATGGTGCGGCTCGCCGGCCATGTCCGTTTTGCTCAGCTTCGCCCAAAAACGGGCAGCCTCGACCAGTTGCGTGGCCGCCAGGTGATCCGGATGAGCGTCCTCCCAGTAGGGGGCAAATAGCCACTTCGGCCGCACGCGGCGGATCACCTCCGCCACGCGGCGACGGGCTTCCAGCGTTGGCTCGAGCTCGCGATTGGCCAGCCCCAGATTATCTCGCCAAGTCACGCCCAGCACGCGGGAAGCGGCCTGCGTCTCCCGGGCACGGAGCTCCCGGCTGCCGTGCGGTGTCGGCTCGCCGTCGGTCAAATCGAGAATTCCGACCCGCCAGCCCTGCTCGATGAACTTGGCGATCGCGCCGCCCATGCCGAGTTCGGCGTCGTCGGGATGGGGAGCGACAACCAGGAAATCCAGCGTTTCAGCCATCAACTGCAGTCCAAGGATTGCCACGGTTACCGCGGGCCCATTGCCATCGTCCGCCGCCTGCCGCGGAAAATCAACTGCCCTGGACCGGCCGATTCGTTTCTGAGAGACTCCCGCCCCTGGTCCAACTTCGGCAAGCATGCCAGTACGGATGCCCTGCAATGGTCGTTAAAGTTCGGCCTCCCGATTCGCGTTTCGAACGCCGCCGCTGGCCGGCTGGACGTTCGGTTTGGCTTCTGGCGGTAGCGACGGCGATGATGCCCGGCTGCGCCACGTGGGCCGGCTCCCCGCTCGATACCGACAGCCAGGTGGTGGAAAGCGCGGAAGCGCCGCCGCCCTCGTTCCGTGGCGAATCGGCCGACGGCCACGCCACCGGCTTTAGCTCCGAAGCGCGGGACATCGAGCGCCGCCTCGGCTACAAGTAGCCCGCCTTCACCGCGACGAGCGTTTCCTCGATTTCCCCCTCCTCTCGCTCGCCCACGACTAGGCAAGCCAAGCCGTGGGCATCCAACTTGCCGTCCGCTGCGTCGAACGATTTATGACCGAAACATTGATTTTATTACGCCACGCGAGTAGAATGCCTCTCTGGAGTCCACGTGAAATTCACCGGCGGTGCTGTCCTTTGGGGCCGTTCGCGGCCGTGGGGAAACCAAACGAACGCTGGTGCATTTAAACCTATAAAGCTCATATCATCTACCGCGGAGGCCACCTCAGACGGCCTGACTTTTTCAACACAGCAAAAAACCGCCCATTGCAAAAAGGTGCCAGTTCGCTCGACTGGCGCAGTGTAGGGAGGGTTCTTTTTTCAACGAACGTGGGGCCCCCCCAATACGGCGCGTTGCAAAAAGACGCCCGGCGACGGTCCTGGACTGACGCGAACGAAGCCGAAACAATCACAGTCCGGACCCTACTTCGCCAGAGAAAAATCACACTAGAGAAAAGCCACTACCGATGACTTCCACCGCCCAGACCGCCTTGGACCAGCTCTGCGATCACGCGCGGCAGACGGCCCTGCTCTCCTCGACGCTCTCACTCTTGGAGTGGGACGAGCGGACGAAGCTCCCGTCGGCCGGCGGCGACTACCGCGCCGAGCAGATCGCTTACCTCGCTGGGCTCATTCACCAGCGCGAAACCGATCCCAAGATCGGCCACTGGCTCGACAGCCTCGAAGGCAGCCCGCTGGCCGCCGATCGTCACAGCGACGACGGCACCACCGTGCGCCAGATCCGCCGCGAGTACGACAAGAAGACTCGGCTCCCCCAGGACCTGGTCGAAGCGATCGCCCGCACCTCGGTCCAGTCGCAGCAAGTTTGGGTCGAAGCGCGTCGCCAGAAGGATTACGCCCGCTTCCGACCTCACCTGGAAGTAATGATCCGCCTGAAGCGAGAAGAGGCCGCCGCGCTGGGCTACGAAGACGACCCCTACGATGCGCTGCTCGACGAGTACGAACCCGACGCCCGCACCGGCCAGGTCGCCCACGTGCTCGGCCAGTTGCGCGACGCCCTGCAACCGCTCGTGCAGTCGATCGTCGACAGCGGCCGCACGCCGAACCGTTCGATACTGGAGCGCAGCTTCCCGCGCGATCGCCAGGAACAATTTGGCCGCCGCCTGGCCGAACAGATCGGGTTCGACTTCAACGAAGGCCGCCTGGATGAAACGGTGCATCCCTTTTGCGCCGGCATGGGCCCTCGCGACACGCGCATCACCACGCGTTACGAGCCGTTCGTCGCCAGTTCGATCTACACGATTCTTCACGAGGCAGGCCACGGCATCTACGACCAGCAACTCCGCTCCGAAGTGTACGGACTTCCGCCAGGCAACGCCGTCTCGCTGGGGATTCACGAGTCGCAGTCGCGGATGTGGGAGAACTTCGTCGGGCGGAGCCGCGCGTTTTGGGAGCACTGGTACGGACCGCTGCAAGAGGCCTTTCCCGACGCCACCTCGGGAGTGCCGCTGGATGACTTTTACTTCCTTATCAACGACGTGCACCCCTCGCTGATCCGGGTGGAAGCCGACGAGGCCACGTACAACCTGCACATCCTGGTGCGGTTCGAGCTGGAGCACGACCTGATCGGCGGCGGGCTGTCCGTGGATGATCTGCCGGAGGCCTGGAACGCCAAGTACGAGCAGTTGCTGGGAATCACCCCGCCGGACGACGCCCAGGGCGTGCTGCAGGACGTCCACTTCAGCGCGGGGCTGTTCGGCTACTTTCCGACGTATTCGCTCGGCAACTTGTACGCGGCGCAGATTTTCGAGCAGGCGGAGCGCGACCTGGGCGACCTGGCGGACATGTTTCGCCGCGGCGAGTTCACTCCGCTCCGCCAGTGGCTGGGCGAGAACATCCACCAACACGGCCAGCGCTACACGGCCGCTGAGTTGGTCGAGCGAATCACCGGTAAGCCCCTGAGCCACGAGCCGCTGATGAAGTATCTCCGCGGCAAGTTCGCGCCGCTGTACGGATTGAAATAGCGAATTGGGGACGCGGAACCGCGGAGGTTCGTTTGGTCCCTCCCTACGCTTGAGTGCTACAATTGGGAATGTCCGAATTACACCCGGGGAGAAGCTTCATGCCGGCGGTTTCCCACTGCCCACGCTGCCAAGGCCAGGTCTCGCTCCCGCAGGGAGTCGAGCCGCAGGCCCGCGTGCGCTGCCCGCTTTGCCAGGGCGAATACCCGCTGGCCGAAGCGCTGCGTACGGCGCCGCCGGAGTTGATTCTGCTCGACGCCGTCGTCCGGCAGACCCAGCACGGTGACGATCAGCCGTGGTTGGGCTGGGACGAAGCGACTCCGGCGAGCGAAACGGCCGAAAGCGAACCGGCCGAGCCGGCGAACTTCTCCAGCGTCACCGCGGTCGCCACCGGCGCACCAGCGCCGTCGATCGCTCCCTTGTCGCGTCCACGCAGCGGTGCGTCGGGGGGATTCGGCCGGCAACTGGTCGGCATCGTCGGCGGTGGCGCGCTGGGGCTGCTGATCGGTTATTTTCTCCTGCTATGGATTGGTGGTCGCCGGGCCGACTTTCTCGAGATCGGTCAGAACCTCCCGGAGTTCATGGTGCCGGCCGAGTTCCACGCGTCGGGCGGCCCCACGTACGGCGACGAGCCGCTGCCGCCATTGCGCTATGACGCCATGCCGCGCAACGGATACGTGGAGAACTTCGGCCCGACTCCGAATTTCCCGCCTTCCACGCCGAATTCCCTCTGGGGGGCATCCGACAACCCGCAGGGCCTGCCGCCGGAGCCTCCCATCACAGCCCCGCCGGGTGCCGCGCCCGAACCGGCGCCGGATGGCGGCCAAGTGTTCGGTGGTCAGAACGGCGCACCGTAGCGTGCGGCGAGAAATGGGACTGGCTCCGAGCACGTGAATGAATGCCACCGATATTTGGGCTGCGCGAGGTGCCTGTCCCATTTCTCAGCGACGTCTTGTGAACCAAACATCAACATCCGGCAGCGACAAACTGGGGACCGCACTCATGGCCGATTCGCCATCGCATCAAGCCGTCCCGCCCGTCGAATCCGCCCAGGTGCGGAATCATCTGCTGTACTCGCTTTCGCTCCCCGAGCGGGCCTTTCGCAGTGCCTCCGGCATGGTCGGCGGCGCTTTGCGAGAAGCGTCTTGCCTGCTCGTGCCGCAGGCGTTTCAGGACAGCAAGACCTACTCGGTGCTGGTGCGGCAGATGCTCGACTTCATGGCCGAGGACATCGGCGGCGTGAAGCGGAAGGACGAAGCGTGCCAGGGAGTGCCGCAGGTCGATAATTACGTCGCCCGCAAGACCGTCGGCAACTTCGTCGACTTGGCCGGCATGGCGACTTTGCACCTCTCGCCGCTGGTCGTGCTGGCGGTATTCAGCGACGTCGCCTACGGATCGCAAACCTTTCTGAAGCAACTGGCCGAGGAGCTAAAGGCGCAGGGTATCATCGAGCCCGATTCGACAATCGATCGGGCCAGCGACCTGGTGACCGCTTTGGGCGACGCCTCCGGCATCGCGGCGAACACGTTCGACACGCCGCCGCTGTCCATTGACGGGTTGCGGGAGACGATCAACGACGCACGAAAAGCGGCCGGCCGCCTCGATCCCGCTTCCGTGATCCCGCAGGCGGAGATCGCCCGCATGTGGGCGGAGATGAACGAGATCGCACAGAACGAAGGCGTCAGCCTGCTGAACATTTCCAGCGCGATGACGCTCTACTCGTTGCAGCGGATCGGAAAGTTCGGCGGCGGCGCGCTTTCCGGCGCGAAAGTCGCAGGCAATCTGCTCGATCGGGCCGTCTTCGATCACTACCGCGGCGCGCTCATCAGGCTCCGCACCGAAGGTTTTTATGCGATGCTCGCCGAATCGAGCGCCCCGTACATCGAAGCGGTGTGGGAGAACTTCTCCTGCGAGAAGCCGACGCTCACCGAGGACTTCGTCTCAGGGCGGATGTTGAGCAAAGCCGGTCGCACCGTGATGGGATGGTTGGGCTGTGGCCAGCCGGCCGACATTTTGCCCGGCGATGGCACGGACAAAGAAACGGAATCGAAAGTTCCGGCAAAGCCAGGGGCCGACGACCCGAAGAGCCAGCCGTCGACGTGAAGTCGCACACGCGGCACGATTACCATGACCACTCGCCAGTACTGCTGCAGCGATGCCCCACGACAGCTCGACCCAATCGCCGCTCATCGCCAAAAGCGGCACCGAACTGGCCGGGCTGATCGCCAGCGGTGACGTGTCGAGTGAAGAGGTCGTCGCGGCACACATCGCGCGGATCGAACAAGTCAATCCCGCCTTGAACGCGGTGGTCGTTCCGCTGTTCGACTCGGCGCGACGCCAGGCGGCCGAGGCCGACCAGCGCCGCCGGCGCGGCGAACCGCTCGGTGCACTGCACGGCGTGCCGGTGACGGTGAAAGAATGCTTCAATGTCGCCGGCACGGATGCGACGCTCGGCGTGAAGCGATTAGTCGGAAGACCTTCTCCGCACGACGGGCCGCTTGCCCGCCGCTTGCGCGCGGCCGGCGCGATTATTCTCGGCAAGACAAACGTGCCGCAATTGATGCTCCTGCACGAGACGGACAACCCCGTCTACGGCCGCACCAACAACCCCTGGGATGCCTCGCGCGGCCCCGGTGGTAGCAGCGGCGGCGAGGCCGCGATCATCGCCGCCGGCGGTTCGCCCCTGGGGTTGGGAAGCGATCTGGGCGGCAGCATCCGCCAGCCGGCGCACTCCTGCGGAATCTGCGGGCTGAAGCCAACCAGCCGTTACTTGACGAATGTCGGCTCGCGGCTGTTCATGCGCGGTATGCAATCGATAGTGGTCTCGCCCGGCCCGCTTGCCCGGTCGGTGGCTGACTTGCGCCTGGCACTGGAGGCATTGCGGCCACAAAGCGAGGCGGACACACAGTTCGACGAATCGATGGCACCGCGCCGCGCCGCCGCTACGGTTGATGTCTCCCGGCTGCGGATCGGCATGTGGACCGACGACG
This sequence comes from Pirellulales bacterium, assembly GCA_040880125.1. Classification (GTDB taxonomy): domain Bacteria; phylum Planctomycetota; class Planctomycetia; order Pirellulales; family JBBDJB01; genus JBBDJB01. The sequence goes on from JBBDJB010000022.1 coordinate 20,718, forward strand.
GGTTCTTCGCACCTTCGCCGGCGATTCGGCGTGGTGTCCGTGAAGCTGCAGATGCACTGCGGCGATGCGGCGCCGAGGTGGAAGCAATCGATCCGCCCGATGCGCATGAGCTGTTGCGGATTTATCTCGGGATCATTGGAGCCGATGGCGGACGCCGTGCTGCGAAGTTCGTCAGCGGCAGCCCGAGCGATTGGCGCATCCGGCGGCAGCGCGTGCTGATGGGCTTGCATAAGAGCACACAACGCGCGACCGCCGCACTGCTGGCGGCGTTGGGACAACGGCACTCGGCCGAACTTCTTGGCGTGCTCGGACGGAAGACAGCGGACCAGTATTGGGACCTGACCGAAGCCCGGGACGCGCTGGCGCATCGCTTCCTCGCGCAGCTCGACGAGCAGCGCATCGACGCGGTGCTAAGCCCGCCGCATGCGTTGCCGGCGATGCGGCACGGCGACTCGATCTACTTCTTCGGCGCTGCGACTTACTGCTATCTGCTCAACCTGCTGGGCATGCCGGCGGGCGTAGTGCCGGTCACGCACGTTCAGCCGAGCGAACAGTCGGACCGGACGCCGTCGCGCGATCTCGTCTTTCGCCGGGCGGCCCGCTGCGAGCGGCAGACGGCCGGACTACCGGTCGGTGCACAGGTGTTCGCCCGCCGCTGGCGGGAGGATATCGTGCTGGCGGTGATGGCCGCTATCGAGGAACAACTCCCGGAAGTTGGCCGAATCGTCCCGATCCATTGCAATTCCGCCGGATCCGGCCCACCGGACTAGCCCGCCGAGGCGGCTGGGTGAAAAAGTCGACCGGCGCCTTGTAATGCCCCCCAGGGAGGCTTAGAATTAGCCGAAGATGAGAATGAGTCTCAATTAATCCACGGCCACTAGATCGATCAGACGCGGGTATTTCGCACTAGCGCGGCGGCAGTGCCAAGTCAGGAGCCCACAGTGTTCGAAGCGGTGCCTCTCAATCTTCTTCGCTCGGGCCAGTCGGGAACCATCGATCAGGTTCTCGGACAGCCAGCCGACGTGCAGCGGATGGAGGAACTGGGTTTGCGGACCGGCGCCAACATCGAAGTGGTGTGCTCCGGCACGCCGTGCATCATCCAGTTGGCTGGCCAGCGGCTGTGCTTCCGCGCCAATGAGTTCATCCGCGTGATGGTGCGTCCCGGAGTCGCCGTATGAGCTCGCTGGCGGAACTGCGGACCGGCCATCGCGCACGCGTGACTCGCATCTCCGGCGAGGGAGACATCAGCCTGCGGCTCATGGAGATGGGCATCACACCGGGCGTGGATGTGTCCGTCGTGGGTTGTGCTCCGTTGGGAGATCCGCTGGAGTTGCTGTTGCGAGGATATCATCTGAGCATTCGAAAGAGCGAAGCCCGCCACGTGGAAGTCGAGCCGCTCGACGCGGACCATCAATAGCCCTCCCGCGGGATCGCCAGCCTCCGTGTGCTTCCGCCGCATTAACACGCCGCCCGATGGCCATTCCGAACGCTTCCTCGCCTGCACCGACAGCCGCGGCCCACGCGCAGATCACCGTTGCGCTGGTGGGAAATCCCAACACCGGCAAGTCGACCCTCTTTGGCGCGCTGGCCGGTGTGCGGCAGCGGGTGGGCAACTATCCCGGCGTGACCGTCGAGAAGAAGCTCGGCACGATGTTGCACGACGGGCAGCGCTTCGAGATCATCGACCTGCCCGGCACGTACAGTCTGGCGCCGCGTTCTCCGGATGAAATGGTGGCGGTCGACGTGCTGCTCGGCCGCCGTGGCGAGGTGCGTCCGCCGGAGGCGATCCTCTCGATCGTCGATGCGACCAACCTGGAGCGAAACCTGTACCTGGTCAGCCAGGTGCTGGAGTTGGGGCTGCCGACCGTCGTGGCGCTGAACATGGTGGACGTCGCCGCCAAGCGCGGCATCGAGATCGACGTTGACCTTCTCCAGCAGCGGCTCGGCGTCCCGGTGGTTCCCATTCAAGCGCACCGCCGCGTTGGCGTGGCGGAACTGAAGGCGGCGCTGGCCTCGGCCGCACAAGATCCCGCCCCGACGCGCACCAGTCCATTCCCGGAGCTTTTTCGGCAAGAGACCGCCGACCTGCAGGCTGAGCTGGACAAGGGGCGCAGCGAGCCGCTGCCGCGCTACCTGGTCGAGCGGCTACTATTGGACAGCGGCGGTTACGTCGAGACCGCCGTGCTGGGTACCAACGGTCACGCCGCCCGCCAACATCTGCAATCGGCCCGCGCCCGGCTGCGTGACGCCGGCATGCCCACGCCCGCTATCGAGGCCATCGCCCGCTACGACTGGGTCGCGCAGGTGCTCGAAGGGGTCGTGAAGCATCCGTCCGAGAAGCGAGTCACGGTGAGCGACCGCGTCGATCGCGTGTTGACGCATAAGCTGTGGGGTACGCTGATCTTCGTGGCGCTGATGCTGGTGCTGTTCACGTCGCTGTTCAACTTCGCCGATCCGCTGATGGGGATGGTCGACGGAGCGATCGGCGCCGGTGCCTCGGCCGTGGAAAGCGTGATGCCCGCCGGGGCGCTCCGCTCGCTATTGGTCGACGGCGTGATCGGCGGCGTCGGTGCGGTCGTGATCTTCCTGCCGCAGATCATGATCCTGTTCCTGTTCATCGCCGTCCTGGAAGACTGCGGCTACATGGCCCGCGCAGCCTACCTGATGGACAAGCTCATGGTCCGCGTGGGCCTAAGCGGCAAATCATTCATTCCACTGCTTTCTTCATTCGCCTGCGCGGTGCCGGGCATCATGGCGGCGCGTGTGATCGAAAACCGCCGCGACCGGCTGACGACGATCCTCGTCGCGCCGTTGATGAGTTGCTCGGCCCGGCTGCCGGTCTACATCATCCTGATCGGGGCCTTCATCCCCCAGCGCGACCTGTTAGGCGGCGTGCTGGGGGTGCGTGGGCTCACGCTCTTTGCGATGTACCTGGTAGGCGTCGTGACCGCGGTAGTCGTCGCGCTGTTGCTTAAGCGCACCTTGTTGCGAGGCGAGACACCGCCCTTTGTAATGGAGCTACCCAGCTACAAGCTTCCCTCGCCAAGCATCGTGCTACACCGCATGGTCGAGCGCGGTTGGGCCTTCGTACGTCGCGCCGGCACGGTCATCTTCGCGGTGGCCGTGATCATCTGGGCCCTGGCCTACTTTCCCCGTAATGAACAACAGGTGGAGAATTACCTGGACCAGCAACGGGTGGCGCTGCAAGCGCAGCTCGCGGAACTGCCCCAGGGCGACGCGGACCGCGCTGCGATCGAAGAAGATCTCGCGGCGCTGGCCGATCCGGACGGCCGCGAGCATATGAAGGCCGCCGCCCAGCAGCGGCACAGTTTCCTGGGCCAGATGGGTCAACTCGTCGAGCCGGTCGTCAAGCCGCTCGGCTGGGACTGGCGGATTGGCTGCGCGGTGATCGCCTCGTTCCCTGCCCGGGAAGTGGTGATGGGCGTTCTGGGGGTCATCTACAATCTCGGTAGCGAAGTGGACGTCGGCGCCGAAGAGGACCAGAGCCGCCTGGCGGCGAAGATGCGGCAGGCGCGCTGGGACGAGACCGGCGAGCGTGTGTACAATATCCCGGTGGCGCTGTCGATCATGGTGTTCTTCGCCCTGTGCGCGCAGTGTGCGGCGACGTTGGCCGTGATCCGCCGCGAGACGAACAGTTGGCGTTGGCCGGTATTCGCGTTCGTCTACATGACGTCGCTGGCGTACGTCGGAGCGCTGATCACTTATCGCGCCGGAATGTGGATCGCCGGGTAACTGGCGCGTTGAAGTATTCGACGCACCTGTACAATCGCAGGATGCGAGGAACAGGCTGAAACGCGTGGAGCCGCTCACCATGAATCTGCTTTGGCAAGATACCGCAGCCCTGGCGCTGGTCGGTCTTGCGGTCGCATATCTCGCGAGACGTTGGTGGCTTACCTGGTCCGGCCAGAAGCGCGCCGCTTGCGGCGGCTGCAGTGGCTGCGGATCGAGCAAGCCCACCACGCCGACGGTCGTCGAGCTCACGCTGACTCCGCCCACACGTTCCAAGGGCTGAATCGCTTTATTCCCTTTCCCCGGCGGGGAGCGCAAGTTTAGGCAACTTTGGCCGCGGCGCTGCTGTCGAACCCGGGCAGGGTGAGTTGGCGCGCCGGGTGAACGAGGTCCAGGTAAAAGGAGCGGTAGCCTTCCGCCAGGTGGACCATCACCTCCAGCACCAACAGGTCGGCACGGTTCATCACGTGCCTGGCACTGCGGTTGCCGAGCCCGCGAATCAACTCCTCCAACACGTTCAGATGAAGCTGCATCGTCTGCCGGGCGGTGATGCCGGCCGACGCCAGGAGCGAGGCCAGCGTGGCCATTTCGTCGCTCAAGTTGCCCGCGCCCATGATGACATACGCCCGCAGCATTTCGCGGTAATGGGCCACCAGCCGAGGCGGCAGCGAATCGACCGATAGCTTCGACGCGTCATCGAGGCTGACCGCCGGCTTCGAGTCGGCCGCCCCGCGCTCCGGCTCAACACCGTCGCGCATCGATTCGAGTTGGCAGATGAGCGACCGCTGCTGCGTCAGCAGGCGTTCCGCCTCGTGGTGTTCCAGCTCGAGCCGCTGTCGTTCCGCCTGCAGCAAGCGGCGATTCTCCCGCAGGATCTGAAACCGCTCGATTGCCCTGGCGACCGTCCAGATCAGGCACCGCGTGGTGGTGCGGTGAATGCAGCAGTAGGCATCGGCGCCGACTTCGAAGCACAGCGGCGCCAGTTCCTCCTCGCTTTCGCCGCCCAGGACGACGACCGGCTCCTCGGTGCCGCCGCCGCGAAGGGCTTCGACCAGTTCCACCGCATCGAGTGCCTGCGGCTCGTGGCTGACCAACACGGCGTCGAACATCTCCTCGCGGAGGCGAGCCAGCCCGGAGGTGACGCCGATCGCTTCGTGCAGCAGGATTTCCGAGGCGCTGTCGGAGGCGAATGCCTCGGCCAGCCATCCGCCGGTGCGATGCAGTGTGGTGATATAAAGCACCTTCATCCGCGGCGGCAGACTGCCGGCGGCCGGCTGAATCGGCGTTCGTTTACGCGTACTTGCCGAAGCCATTGCGTAACCTGACCGTGGAAAGGCGTGCCCGAAGCGCAATTCAGCCACCGCTGCGCGCACCGGCAGGGTGCGGCCGGCAACTTCGGGCGGCGTACTGTAGAAAACGCTTCGGGGGACGTCAACGGCGAACGCCAATCGGGCCGCCCCCGACCCTCCCCTGGCAGCGGCTGTAGCAGTTCTTCGGGCGACGGAATCGGGCCACGCGTGCTAGAATTGGACGTCCCAGTTTTCAGCGATTTCGGGCACCCCCAGCGGCACCAAAGTGTGTCGTCAAGCGGTCGGCCGGTACAGCTCTCTCGGCCGAGAAGGCCGCGCGGTTCCCGCGAAGCTTCCATTGATCAAAAGGCCCTTAGCCCCCATGCATGCAGATACGGAAAAAGCGATTCAAGACTCCAACGCCTTAGTAGGCGTCATTGGCCTGGGATATGTCGGGCTCCCGCTCATCCAGGCATTTGTGAGGGCCGGCTACCGCACGATGGGCTTCGACGTCGACGCCCGCAAGATCGAGCGGCTGCAAGCGGGCAAGAGCTATATCGGGCACATCCCATCGGAGTGGATTGCCGAGTGCGTCGGCTCGGGCAAGTTCGAGCCGACCGCGGACATGAACCGCTTGGGCGAACCCGACGTGCTGTTGATCTGCGTGCCGACGCCGCTCTCCGACAGCCGCGATCCGGACCTCAGCTACGTCGAGTCGACTGCTCGCGAGATATCCACCCGGCTGCGCCAGGGTCAGTTGGTCGTACTGGAGAGCACGACCTATCCCGGCACGACGCGCGACGTGGTGTGTCCAATCCTGGAATCGAGCGGACTGTCCGCCGGGCGCGACTTTTTCCTGGCCTACAGCCCGGAGCGCGAAGACCCCGGCAACCCGAACTTTTCTGCCAGCAAGATCCCCAAGGTGGTCGGTGGCTACGACGAGGCGAGTCTCCGCATCGCCGAGGCCCTTTACTCCAGAGCGGTCGTGCAGGTGGTGCCGGTCTCGTCGTGCGAAGTGGCCGAGGCTTGCAAGATCGTCGAGAACACGTATCGCTCGGTGAACATCGCCATGGTCAACGAGCTGAAGATGCTCTTCGCGCGGATCGGCATCGACGTCTGGGAGGTGATCGACGCGGCCAAGACGAAGCCGTTCGGCTTTCAGGCCTTCTATCCGGGTCCCGGACTGGGCGGGCACTGTATCCCGATCGATCCGTTCTACTTGAGCTGGGTCGCCCGCAAGCATGGGATGCCGACGCGGTTCATCGAACTGGCCGGCGAAATTAACACCAGCATGCCGCGGTATGTGATCGATCGAGTGATGGAAGCACTGAACGACGCCGGAAAGCCGCTGCGCGGCAGCAAGATCGCCATCCTGGGCGTGGCGTACAAGAAGGACGTCGATGACCCGCGGGAGAGTCCATCTTTCGAGCTAATGAACCTGCTGCGGGCGGGCGGTGCGGAGCTCACTTACAACGACCCGCACATTCCATCGCTCCCCCGCATGCGGCACCACGACGTGCCCGACCTTGCCAGCCAACCGCTGACGGAGTCGTACCTGGCTGAACAAGATTGTGTGCTGATCGCCACGGATCACTCGGCTTACGACTACGACTTCATCGTGCGGCACTCGCCGCTGGTGGTTGACACGCGCAACGCCACGCGAAACGTGCAGATGGGCCGCGAGAAAATCCGCAAGGCCTGAGCGTGCCGCAGGCGGTCAATTGGAGTCGTGGGACAAACATTTCTGTCTGTGCGCGCCCGGGCTGCCATCGCCGGCGGCGTCCCATCTGACTCCTCACGCCTGGGCGTATTGGTCCGCATAGCGGCCATTCTGAACGCGGACCACTTCATCGAGGCTCGGCGGTGCGATTGGGCCGAAAGCGCCCAACGTGGTAGGATTACGCGGCAGAATCGGCTGCTGTGCCGGGTTCGGGCGCAAGCCGGCGGCGTATAATGGAATACAGGCCGATCATCGATCCCACGAGCGGGAGTAGCTTTGTCATGCAGCCAGACGCCACGCGGGAAAAGCCCGTGCGTGAGCCGACCGAATCGGAAACCTCGTTTGCGGAAACGGCACTGAAACTGGGCGGCAAGAGTGACGAAGAAGCCCGCCGCACCGGAGCGATCGATACCGCCGATGATCAGGTCGAGCGCCTCTTCGCGCCCGAGTACCAGACAATCAATAGCCCGGTCCACCGCGCCGTGTGGGATCGCACTGTGCCGGTCGAGTTGTTCGACAGCGCTCCGGTCGAGCCGCCGGCGGCGGTGAAGCAGGTGATGGACCGGTCGCTGGAGGTCGTCCGACGCCACCGCGACGCCGGCACTCTGCTGGATGAGCAACGGAAGGTTTCCGAGACCGTGCTGGGCGAACTCGGCGAGGCCGGATATTGGGGGCTGCTGGTCGACCCGCAGTACGGCGGTTCTGGTGCTCCGTTCGCTTGCTTTGCGCCGTTCTTGACGCGGATGGCGATGGTCGACCCAACGGTGGCCGGCCTGGCGTCGGTGCACGGCTGCATTGGTGCGGTCGATCCGGTGCGGACTTTCGGCAGCCCCGAGCAAAAGGACCGCTTCCTGCCCGGCCTGGCCGACGGAACGCGACTGTCGGCATTCGCCCTGACTGAACCGGGAGCCGGATCGGACCTCACGCAGCTCCGCACGACGGCCCGGCTGGAGGGCGACCACTACGTGGTCAACGGCGAAAAGCTGTTCATCACCAACGTGCTGCCCGGCCGCACGATCGGGCTGGTGTGCTTGATCGAGGACCGGCCGGCGGTGCTGATCGTCGAGTTGCCGCCGGAAGAGAACGAACATTTCCGGTTGACCAACTACGGCCTTTGGGCGCTGAAGCATACGCACAACAAGGGCATCATCTTCCGCGATTTTCACGTCCCGGCGGAGAACCTGCTCGAAACGCCGCGTGGCGACGGCCTGACGATCGCCTACCACGGGCTGAATCTCGGCCGCGTTTCGCTGTGCGCAAATGCCGCCGGCACGATGCGGATCATGATGGCCAGCATCATCCCCTGGGCGAAGTTCCGCCGGACCTACGGCGCCCCGATCGCCTCGCGCGAACTGGTGCAGCGCCGGCTCGGCCGCCTGGCGGGGTTGGTCGTCGCGTCCGACGCCCTGGTGCAGTGGTGCGCCGGGCTGATCGATGGCGGCTATCGCGGCGAGATGGAGTGCATCGTCGCCAAAATCTTCGGCAGCGAAGCGCAAAAGGAAGCCGCCATCGAGCTGTTCATGAAAACGCACGGCGGCCGCTCCTTCCTGCACGGGCATCTATTTGGTGACAATGTTCACGAGTATCTCGCGCCGTGCATTTACGAGGGCGAAGGCGAGATGCTGGCGATGGGCTTTTTCAAGTCGCTGGTCAAGCACCACGGCAAGACTTACTTCGAGCCGATTGGCAAGGCGCTGCAGGCCGCTGGCATCAGGAAGCCCAGCCCGATGAACCCCTCGCATATGTGGGCCCTCAAGGGCGTCGCGCTGCCGTACCTGCGCTGGCAGATGGCCCGCAAACTGCGCCCGGCATCGAAGCCGCAACTGCCGCCGTTAAGCGAACCGCTGGCCGCGCATGCGGAGTTCGCCTGTCACCAGTTGCAACGGTCGGCACTGTCGATCAGCAACACGATGAGCAAGTTTCAGCTTGCGCTGGCCGACCGGCAGTGCCGCATGTCGGAGCTGTCGCAGCGCGTACAAGATATGGTGACGATACTAGCAACCAGCCTATACGCCGCGCGGCATCACGACGAAGTCGTCCGGCAGGCGGCGGACATTGTTTGCCAGGACCTGACACGCAAGCTCACCAGCAGCCGGCCAAGCAACCGCTACTATCGTGAGGTGACGCGGCTGGGGGAAGCGGTGGCCGAGGGAGGCTTCAAGTCAATCGCCGGACTTGATCCGGATGAGATCCTAATGCCTTACGAGTCCTAGAAAGAGCGAGATCGATTTCGCAACTCCGCCCGCACTCCAACACACGAGAAAGCGCCCAGCATGGTAAAGTTCAGCGTCATCATGCCGGCGGCGGGCCGCAGCAGCCGGTTTGGCGACCGGTACTACAAGAAGCCCTTTGCGCCGCTGGCGGGCCGGGCGGTTTGGCTGCACTCGGCGGAGAAGTTTCTCAACCGCCCCGACTGCCTGCAGCTCATTCTGGTCATCAATCCTGAGGACGATGAACACTTTCACATGAAGTTCGGCGCCAACGCCGCGATTATGGGCATCGACGTGGTGCATGGCGGGGCCGAGCGTGCCGACTCGGTCGAAAAGGCGCTGGCCCGCGTCAAACCGCAGGCAGATCTGGTGGCCGTACACGACGCAGCCCGTCCCTGCCTGACCGATGCCTGGATCAACGACGTCTTGCAGGCGGCCGCCAAGACCGGTGCTGCGATGCTGGGCATTCCCGTGGCAGCGACGCTCAAACGCGTTGGCAAGGACAACATCGTCACCGAAACGATCGACCGAGAAAACGTGTGGGAAGCCCAGACGCCGCAGGTATTTCGCCGGCAGTTGTTGCTAGACGCGTATGCGAAGCGCGAAGGTGCCACGAGCACCGACGACGCGCAGCTCGTCGAGCGGCTCGGGCATCCGGTGAAGATCGTCCGCGGCTCGCCACTGAACTTGAAGATCACCACCAAAGAAGACCAGCGGCTGGCGGAGCAGGTGCTCAAGGTGCTTCCCAAGCCGACGCTCGATAAGCCGGCGCATCCCTTCGCCGATGACGATATGTGGCGTTAACCGGGTGCCACGGCTCGTCTTGTCCAGCCGTGCCGGAGTGAAAGCCGACCGGAGCCGCGCTGCTACTGCCGGTCGTCGGCCGTAGGCGCTTGAAAGAACCTCGCTTCGAGCTGGGCGATTCCCTGGCGGACGTAGTGGTCGACCAGTTCCTTGCGCATCGGCCAGGGGGCGATCTGCCCGGTCTGCCAGCGATCGAACAGCTCCTGGTGCCGCTGCCGGTATCGCTGAACCGACTCGATACCCTCGGGCGAGTAGCCGGCCTGTGGCAATTGTTCGGCCGGCCCGGCGACGATTGCCTCGTGGGCGAGTCGAAAGCCCCGGCTGGCGCCCCGGGCCACCTCGTCGAGTGTTTCGACGACGGCCGCCGCCTTGGCCGCCGCCACCAGGTCCGTCTGCTCGTCGACGCCCGCCGCGGAGGCCAGGGCTCGGGCTAAGATCGGGTTCCCGCTGGCCGCCTGGGCCAGCTTCGACCGCAGCGACTGGAAGAGGTCCTGCGACGGCTTCAGATCCGCGTCGATTAGCCGATGGCTGAAGTGATCGTAGATCACCTGCTCGATGTGCCGCCCTGGCTCGTACATGGGATCGCGCCGGGCGACGATCCGCATCCGCGGCGAGTACAGGGCCCCGGTCGGCGAAATGAAGTCCCGCCCGAAGGAGAGTCCCAGTTCGGCGAGGTTTGCCACCGTCTTGCCGCCGGCCGGCCCCTCGGGAATCGGGAAGTAATCAGATCGCTCCAATCCGGTCTCTTGAGCGCACAACAGCAGCAGGCCGGCGCAATACGTGTGGATCTCCGCATCGTCCAGTGGCTGACCTCGTAGCGCCTCGACCCGATCGGTGCGGAAGTTCAGATCGAACTGGGTGGGGTTGTCGGACACGGTGCGCGCAATATCGGCCATCACGGTGGCTGCCGCGGGGTCTTCATGCCGCAGCACGACATAATCGAGCGTCCGCTGCACGAAAACGTCGACATTGGTGACCTGCATCTGTTTGCCGAGTTCCGGCAGGTCGACCAGCACCACGCGGCGTAGGCCGTCGCTGTCCGTGACGTCAGTGATCACGCCGACGTGCGTAAACAACCCCGGCGATAGATCCGTAAAAAGGTTGTACGGCGAGGGGTTCCGCATCAGCAGCCAGTCGCCGGACTGCACTTCGGAACCGGCCAAAGTATACGTGTCGCCGGTGATGCCGCTCTCCACGCGCGATTGCAGCCACCGTAGCAACTCTTCGCGCTGGACGGCACTGGCGGCGTCGAGCCCCGCGGAGTTGATGTCTGTCAGTTCCTCTCGCAGCTTCCGGGCCGTGATAGGCGGCTCGCCGAGTGTCGGATCCTGGCCCGGTCGCGAGTCCTGCGGGAGGCCCACCCGGCGAATCGTCTCAGCCGCTTTAAGCACCAGCTCCGGCGGCGTCGCGGGATCGCTGACAAACTCCGCCAACAGCGAAAGCAGATCCATCTGCCCGGTGACGGCGATCAGCTCGAGCAGTTGCCCCTTGGTGGCTGGAGTGGCGGGCTTGGCGCCAGTCTCGTTGTCCGGCGGCGGGTCGAAAAGTGCCTCGGCCATCACCACGGCGCCGATCGAACTGCCGTGGCGGATCAGCATCGCGACCAGGCGGTCGCGCGAAGCTGGATGCGGCGCCGTGGCGAAGGCCGCTTCATACAGCCCGTCGAAAAGCAGGTACCGCTTTCGGCCGGAAAGGTCGGTCAGCTCCGAGGTGACCGCCAGAAAGTTCCGCAGCGCACTTCGCCGCGCATCGCCGGGTGGTAATTCGATCATTCGCGTGCGAATGGCCAGCGTGGAGTCGAGCATCTCGTCGACCTGCCGCTTGGCGGCCACCATTCGCTCGGCCGCCTGCACAAACTCATCCGGCTGACTCAGTCCGGCGTAGGCGATTTCTCCGGCGAGCCACGTTTCCAGCGCTCGGGCCGCCCGGCGCACCGCTTCGGTCGCCTCGGGCGTGAAGTCGCGAGGCTCCCGGGGCAGGGCGGTCTCTAGATCGCGCAGTTCGGTAACCGTGGCGGGCTCATCCTGCCGCGATTCTTGCAGCCGCTGCCGCAGACGCTCCAGCGGGCGCTCCAGCGGGCGGCGCGGCCGCTGCGCCTCGGCGGCAACGGACAGCATCAGAATCAGCACCGCCGCTAGCGTTGCCCGCAGATGCATCGCATATCCGAGGTTAGAGCCGGGAATGGTCGACGCGCGGCGACGATCGCAGCACGCGGTTGACGAAGAACGCGGCCATGGGGCGGTCTGTATACTTGCCGCTCGGCAGGCGGGATCTCGGACCGCATTAACAACCTATACCGCCCATTCTCGCGATTTTCCACCGCCATTGGCTGAATGCGGTCGATTTTGCGGAAAATGCCGCCCGATTAGCCGCCTTTCGGCCGCTGGGAGAGCGACTGTCTTTCGAATCAAGTAGGAACGATAGCAGTTTTCCAAGGAGT
>JBBDJB010000023.1:0-31922 GCA_040880125.1 Pirellulales bacterium
GTCGACCGTGACGCGGTACTCCTGCATGATCTCCAGCAGCGCGGCGTGCGTCTTGGCCGGCGAGCGGTTGATCTCGTCGGCCAACAGCAACTGGGTGAAGACGGGCCCGGGGCGGAATCGGAACTCCTGCGTCTTCATGTCGAAGATCGGCGCGCCGGTGATATCCGAAGGCATCAGGTCCGAGGTGAATTGGATGCGACTGAAGTGGCAGCCCAGCACTCTGCCGAGCGTGCGCACGAACAGCGTCTTCCCTAGCCCTGGCACACTTTCGATCAGCACATGCCCGCCGGAGAACAGTGCCACCAGTGTGCTGAGCACGAGCTCTTCCTGCCCGACGTACATTTTGGCGATTTCGGCTCGCGTGCGCTGGTAGAGCTTGCGGATGGAATCGACGGCAGACGTGGTAGGGGGCGTGGGCGGAGGACCGGCGCGCGAGCCGGCGTCTGCTGGAAACGGGGGCGGAATCGGGTCGTGTCGCGAAGCGTCATCCATCAGGCAAAGGGCTCCCTTGGGCTGTGCGGGGCTGGGCGAGGTGGTTCGAGAGTTTGCCGCGGGTCTTGGGGGCGGTCCGGTTCGGCGGCACTTTCCGGCAGTGGCCGTCGCTGTACGTGTTTGTCGACGGCCAGTTGGTCGTATTGCGCGAGCGCGGCTTGCGCAAACCGCACGTCGTGTGAATTCCGCAGCAGCTCGCCCAACGCGTCGATGTGCTTGCCGAAGTCGCTCTGCGACGACTCAGGCATTTCGCGGGGGAGGCCGAAGATCGCAAACCGCGACACCGCGAACAGGATCCCCAGCACGCCCAGGTGCGCCAGAATGTAATTGACCGGCCAGACGTCGAACAGCGCGAAAGCCGTGTTTCCCGAGGGCTCGGGGTCGGTGTCGGTAATGGGCGGGCGACTGGCTTGCAGGAAAACCACCGTCTGGGGCGACCGGCCGATCGACTCGATCAATCGAGCAGCCAGGCGCCGGTGCGCGTGATTGACCAGCGGCAGGTTGAGCAGGAACGAGCCGTTCTCCACCACGATCAACTCGCCGGTGGAACCGAAGTCGCGGGCATTGGTGAGCCGGCTGACCAGCACGCCCCGATCGGACGAAAGCAGAGTTTCGGCGTCGTCCGGCGGTACGAGATGGCCGGCCGCTTCGACGGACGTCTCCTCCGCTTCGATGCCGCGGCTCCACGGCCCGCTGAGCTGCCGCACCGGGTGTGGGGCTTCGCCGGTCGCGACGCTGAACCAGTCGGCGTCCTGCTCTTCGACCGTCTGGCGTCGCGCTGAGAATCGTGAGCGGGCGGAGTCGAGCCGCGCAAGGATGGATCGTGACTGGTCGACCGGAGTGTCCGCCGCCAGCTTGGCCAGGTAGTCGATCGCGGCGTCGTAGTCGCGCCCGATATAGATCAGCGTGCGTCCGTGTTCGGACTTCAGCCAGTCTTCGAGCCACTCACGGACGTGTACGGCCGGGGGCCCGAAGTCGTCGGGGGCCCAGACGATCGCGTCGGCATCATTGAGCCCGGGCGAAAGCGTCCGCCAGGCGCGGATGTCGTGGCCTGCCTGTTCGAACATTCCGGCGAGTACGCCCAGGCCGTTGACGCTGAGTTTGCCCGAGGAGCCGCTTTGGACGCCGTAGGTGGTGTCCAAATCCTGCTGGCAGCCGGCCGCTGCCGCACAGCAGAGCAGGGCCAGCAACCCGCGCACGGCGAAGTGTTGCACTGGCGGCTTCATCGCGCGGCCTCCCGCACGATGGCGTTCAGCTCGTCCAGTCGCTCCCAGCAGCGGTCGAGTTGGTCCCGCGTGGCGGGGCGTCCGCCGAAGAATGTCGCCTCGAACAGAAGCATGGTCGGTTCCAGCAGGCCCGCGAGCCGCGGTCGGTCGGTTAGTTCTCGCACGTATTGGCGGTTCGTCTTACCCCGGGCCAGGCGCAGGAACTGGTGACGGTCGAGCTCGAGCAGCAAATGGCTGTAGAAGAAGATGATGGCGCGGCCGTATTCGCCCCGCTGATAACAGTCGCGGGCGGCGGCGAGGAAGTCCGTCGGAGCCTGATCGATCTTAAACGGCAGGGCCGACGTGCGGCTGGCGATCGATTGCTCGCCGCCAGCGGTCACCGGACCATTCACGGCGGCCGCGTCGCGGGCCAGATAGGCACGGATCAGCAGAAAGACCAGCACGCCCAGGATCAATGCCAGGACAATCCACGCCAGCCAGGTCAGGAGTCTAGTGATCAGTTCCGACTGAGCGAGGCGTATTCCCCGCTCTTCGGGAAGCGGCATGGGCCGAACACTGTCGGTCGGGGCATCGTACCAGGGCGGATCGACGCCCTTTCGCAGGGCTTCGCGCCCCGACTCGATCGGGGGCGGCACCTCCACCAGCTCCGTGTCATCCGCAGCAACCGCCGTGCTTCCGTTCGTCAGCAAGGCGCATGTGAATAGCGCAGCCAGGGCGAGGGCAATCGCAGCGCAGCGCGAAGTGCCGTGAGCCATGGCAGCGCGGCAGTACGGCGAGTGGGCGATAGCCGTCATGCCGGATGCCTCGCGAGGCGCTGGGCTTCATCGCGCATGGCCAATTCAATCTCCCAACCTTCGCGTCGAATTCGTAAATCGATATAGGCCAAGAAGCGGACGATTGTCATCAACAGCCCAAACACGAGCCACAAAGTCAGCGGCAACAGGACGTACTCCGTGAAGTTCTCAAACGGCAGGCGGCCGAACACCAGTTCGACGCCGGTCCGCAGCCCGAACAGGAGCGCCAGGCTCAACACCAGTCCGATCGACATGGCGATGATCCAACGGCCCATCAGCTCGCCGCCCCAGCCGGTGTGCAGCGATCGGGTGCGGCCCGCGGTGGTCGGGCGCTGATGGCGGCCGGGGGACATTTGATTGCGCTCCAGCAGGATGACTTCGTTCAGGTACGGCCGGACAATGTGCGTGATCGGCGCGGCAACGACCGTCAGCACGAGCAGTCCTCGAAGAAAGCCCTGATAATACAGGAGCTGCGGCAGGCTGCCGGCTGTTTCACGGCGGATGCGGCGGTAATTCACACGGTCATGAAACAGAGCTTGTCCCAGGTAGAGCGTCAGCGGCGCTGTTACCAGCGGCAGCTCCCAGGCGATCAGCCAAACGCTAAGCAACAGCCACCAGGTGCTTTCGGCCCCGCCGGCCGCCACGTCCAGGCCGATCACCCAAACCAGCAGCACGTGATTCAACAGCGCCGCCGGCAGCACGCATACCGCAAAGAGACCGCACAGCGCCCGAGCTCGCTGGCGCAGGACGTGCAGCGCCAGGTCGAACAGCTCGAGGAACTGGCGTTCTCGAATGACAATGTTCGCGCGGTCAAGTTGCACTCGGCTCGTTGCCCCGGGTTCCCAACACCAGAAAATAGAACAACAGCATCACGGCCGACACGATGCTCACGCCCGCCTTGATCGCGTAGGGTAGCGCGCTGGGCGAGATAAACGCCTCGATCAAAGCGGCCAGCCCGAACAGCACCATGGCGGCGCCCATGATCGGCATCGCCTCGTTGCCGGCACGTCGTAGTGCGGCGGCGCGCGTCAGCCCGCGGGTGTCGACCAGCGCGAAGCCCAACCGCATGCCGGCGGCAGCCGACAGCACGACCGCCGTCAACTCGAACGGCCCATGGGCGGTGACAAAGTTGAAAAAGTTATCCGCCTGCGGCACCTTGCTCATGTGGCCGAAAATCGTTCCAAGGAAGATGGCATTGAACAGCGTGGCGAATAGCCCGCCCACGCCGAAGAGCATTCCCATCGCGAAGCACTGCAGTCCGATGCTGGTATTATTGAGGAGGTAAAAACCAGCCATCGCGCCGGTGATCGGACGGTCGCCGACCGGCGTGTTGTACATCTGCTCGAGGTCAAAGATTCCCTTCTCGCCCACGACCGCCACCGCAAAATCAGTCAGCGGAGAATAGCCGGAGGCCAGGAACGTGGACAGCAGAAAGCCACCCCAGAAGAGGGCCAAAGCGAGGCGAAAGTACCCGTCGTGAAAAAGGCGGACAGGCACGTCGTGCAGCAGCTCGCGTAACCAGCCGCGCAGATCGAAGAGCCGGCTCCGGTAAAACTGGTTGTGCGCCCGGCCCACGAGTTGGTGCAGATAGTGCACGGTCTGCTCGGGCAGTTGGTATCCGTCGGCCAGAGCGAGATCGGCGCATGTCGCGCGGTACAGCGACGCGAAACGGGTCATTTCCGCCGGACGCAGGCTCCGCTTGCCGCGGTTCTCCATCCGATTGCACAACTGCTCGAGCAGCCGCCAGTTCTCTCGGCGAGTTTCGAGTAGCTGTGCGACTTTCATGGAGAATGTCCCGAGGGATGAGGAAGTACGGATCGACCGCGGCGCGATAGGAGGTAAGCGACTTTAGCCCAGCGGCGGCGCTGCCATCGGTGACACCGTGGCCACCAGCCCACCACTCGGCAGCGTCGGCGGCGGTGAAGAAGACTCCAGTTGATCGGTGACAAACTTGCGGTGGTACAACGCGCACAACAGCAGATCGTGATCGGTCTCCGGCGGTAGCCGTAGCCGCTCGACCAGCGGCGCACCCACGTGCCGGGCGATCTCGCTGCGGCGTGGGGGGGGAAATGACTCGCGCCGCAGGACGTATTTACCCAGTGCCTGGCCAAGATTGCGACTGATCGAGAGATCGGCCGGCAGCGCAGCGGCCAGCGCCTGGACCTGGGGGCTGTGCATCCGCATCACTCCCCGCAGTTGCACGCGCTGTTCGACGACCACCATCGTGCCGCACGCCAGATCGCCCAATCGTTGAAAACGCTCGGTGGTCAGGCCGGCACTCAGCCCCAGCAGGTACGAGGGAAGTAAGGGCGCCATCGGCGGCAGGCCGTCGACCACGCGCAGTACGTTGCGCAGGACAGCCTGCATCGCGCTAATCGGCTTGCCGTCGACCGACAGGACTCGCAGCCGCATGGCCCGCTTGCCGGGTGTCTGCCCGTTCCAAAATGTTTCGAACAGGCCACCGTAAAACCAGGCAAGCAGAAACCAGGCGACCAGCATGATCGTCATTCCGATGCCGCCCAGCCCGATAAGGTTGAGCCCGACAATGGCGGCAAAACCAACGCTCATACCCACGGCGACCCTGATCGCCAAATCGATGGCGTAGGCGGGTAACCGCTGAAAGGGACCGGCCACTCGATATTTGAAGGTGACATTTTCGGGCGTGACAACTTCAATGCGACCGTCGAGCTGACGTTTTGCGCTGGGCATCCGAGATTCCTGGACCGCGAGAGCAATGGTGCCATTATTTTCCAATCGGCGGCCGCTCGCAAGCAGGCCCAACCCCTTGTCCGATGCACACGACTCGCTACAACAGCATTAACCGCGCGTTGAAGGCTGCCGGCGCAGTGTCCTTCAATGTCGCCCGCGGCGCTGCAATGCTCCGCACCGCTCGCAAACAAGCAGGCGCGGTAAAGCGAGGAACCGATGAGCAAACGATTGGAAGGCAAAACGGCGCTGGTCACCGGAGGCGGCTCCGGGATCGGATTGGCGATTGCCAGGGCAATGGCCGCCGAAGGCTGCCGAGTGATCATCTGCGGACGCAATGAGCAGAAGTTGCGAGAGGCTGCCGAGGCGGGCCACGGCGAGGTTGCGCTGGAAACTCGCACCGTCGACGTGGCCGATCGGCAAAGCGTCGAGCAGCTCTTTGGGTGGGTCGACAAAAACCTGGGCCAACTCGACATCCTGGTAAACAACGCGGGCGTGAACATTGCCAATCGCAAAATGGCGGAGATGTCGCCCGAGGACTGGGACCGCATCCTCGCGATCGTGGCCACCGGCAGCTACAACTGCATGCGCCTGGCGCTGCCGCCGATGCGCGAGCGCGGCGACGGCCTGATCGTGAACATCTCTTCCGTGTCGGGCAAGCGCGGCTCCGATCTGGGCGGGGTCGGATACAGCGCCGCCAAGTTCGCACAGACGGCGCTGGGCACCACCGTCGGCCTGGAAGTGGGACCGCTGGGCGTGCGCGTGACCAACATCTATCCGGGCGAAGTGGACACGCCCATTCTGAAAGATCGTCCCCAGCCGGTCACCGACGAGCACCGCGCGAAGATTCTTAAACCGGAAGACGTGGCCGCGGCCGTGTTGATGGTCGCCTGCCTGCCGGCCCGCGCACACGTGCCGGAGTTGGTGATCAAGCCGACTTGGCAGCCGTATTCGTAGAGGAGCTTTCGGAGTGCCACCGGTCTTACTCCCTCTCCCCTCGGGGAGAGGGCCGGGGAGAGGGGGTACGACACCGCGCCCGCCAGCAGAGCAAGACGTAGACACAACGCCGGAGCCTCCGATTGGGCAACCGTGCGGAGTTTGAGCAGGTGGATGTACTAACAGGGATTTGCGCCACAGTCTGCTTCAGCACAGACAAGAATGTCTGTGCCACCATATGCACACCAACCCGCTCAAGCAGGCTGAGCGTCGCTGATTCGTGCGGTCATGTAATCGAGGATGTCGCGGATGGAGATGATGCCGACCGCCCGGCCTTCGGCCAGGATCGGAATGTGGCGAAACCCGCCGACATCCATGCGGTGAATGGCGAAGGCGATCGTATCGCCCGTCTGCAGCGTCTCGGGTGACGGCGTCATGAAGTCGCTGACGGGCCGGTCGGACAGGTCGGCTGCGTCCACGTTCAGCCGCAGCAGCACGTCGCGCTCGCTGAAAATACCCAGCACCTGGTCGTCCTCGACGACAAGAACGCAACCGATCGAGTTGCGGACGAGAATGCCCAACACCTCGCCGATGGGCGTGTCGGGCGCGACGGTCAGCGGCCTTTTCGGATTCAGCTTGCGGATGCTGTCTTCCAACAGCGCCCGCTCGACGGCGGAACTCGGGCGAGGCTTGTCCACGAGCGATTGTTGACACTGCTCGCACAGGTCGGCGCCCGGGATGTTCGCGTGCCCACAATCGGGACAGTTGATCATTCCACGCTCCAGGTTTCGCCCGAGTTGAACAGTTTTTCGAGGGTGCCGACGCCCTTGCTCTGTTGCGCTTCGAGAATCTGCTCGTTGATGCGCTCTTCGTAGCGGGGGTGATCCACGGCGCGAAATACGCCGATCGGCTCGGGAAACTCCGGATGCCGCATGCGGCTGAGCAGGTAAGCGAGGCTCGGCTCGGGGCACCGCTCGTCGTGAAACAAGAGGTCGTCCTCGGTGATGCCCTTGCCCAGTTCGACGACCTCCGGATCCATGCCGTTGAGGCGGATGCCTTTGTCCTTGTTCTTGCCGAAGATCAGCGGCTTGCCGTGTTCCAGTTCGAGCGTGGTGTCGGTCTTAGTGTCGCGGCTGGTGGCGTACTCCCAGGCTCCGTCGTTGAAGACGTTGCAGTTCTGGTAGACCTCGACAAACGAGCAGCCGCGATGCTCGGCCGCGCGGCGCAGCGTCTCGCCCAGGTGCTTGATGTTCACGTCGATCGTTCGGGCGACAAAGGTGGCCTCGCATCCGATGGCGATCGACAGCGGATGGAGCGGGTTGTCGATCGCGCCCATCGGCGTGCTCTTGGTGACCTTTCCCAGCGGCGAGGTGGGCGAGTACTGCCCCTTGGTCAGGCCGTAGATACGGTTGTTGAACAGTACGATGGCGATATCGAGGTTCCGGCGGATGGCGTGCATCAAGTGATTGCCGCCGATGCTCAAGGCATCGCCGTCGCCCGTGATTACCCACACGTTCAAATCCGGCCGCACCGCCTTGATACCAGTGGCCAGGGCCGGAGCCCGGCCGTGGATGGAGTGGACGCCGTAGGTGTTCATGTAATACGGGAACCGGCTGGAGCAGCCGATGCCCGAGACGAACACGGTGTTCTCGCGCGTGACGCCCAAAGAGGGCAGAATCTTTTTCATCTGGGCGAGAATCGAATAGTCGCCGCAGCCGGGGCACCAGCGAACGTCCTGGTCGCTGGCGAAATCGGAGGCAGCTAGCACGGGCAGTGAAGTTTCAGTACTCATCGGTGGGGGACCTATGGAACGAGCGCATCGATCTGGTAGACAATCTCACTCACGCTGAACGGCTTGCCTTGCACCTTATTCAGGCCGATGGCGTCGACGAGGAACTGCGAGCGAATCATAATACGCAACTGGCCCATGTTCAGTTCGGCAATGAGGACTTTGTCGTATTGTGAAAGGATGTCGCCCAGGTTCTTGGGAAATGGGTTGAGGTAGCGGAGGTGGGCATGGGCGACCGACTTGCCGGCAGCGCCGGCAGCGGCGACCGCCGTCGCGCAGGCGCCGTACGTGCCGCCCCAACTGAGCACGAGCAGATCTCCGCTCGCCGGGCCGGTGACCGCCTGCAGCGGGATGTCGTCGGCAATATTGGCGACCTTGCGGGCGCGAAGATCGACCATGTGCTGGTGATTCGCCGGGTCGTAGCTGACGTTGCCCGTGATGTCCTGCTTTTCCAGCCCGCCAATGCGGTGCATCAGACCTTGTGTCCCCGGCACCGCCCAGGGCCGCGCCAACCGCTCGTTGCGGGCGTACGGCTGGAATTCGTGGCCGTTGGTCTCAGGACCGGGGTGTTCGATGGGAATCCGCGGCAGGCTGTCGATGTCAGGAATCTTCCACGGCTCCGATCCGTTGGCGATGTAGCCGTCGGTCAAGAGGCAGACGGGCGTCATGTATCGCACCGCAATCCGCCAGGCTTCCTGCGCCACGTCAAAGCAGTCGGCCGGGCTGCAGGCAGCCACCACGGGCATGGGGCATTCGCCGTTGCGGCCGTACATCACCTGCAACAGGTCGGCCTGTTCCGTCTTGGTGGGCAGGCCGGTCGAGGGACCGCCGCGCTGCACGTCGATGACGATCATCGGAAGTTCGGTCATCACGGCTAAGCCCATCGCTTCGGCCTTCAGAGCAATGCCCGGCCCACTCGATGCGGTCACGGCCATTTCACCGGCAAAAGCCGCTCCAACGACGGCGGTCACCGCGGCGATCTCGTCCTCGGCCTGAAATGTGACCACGTCGAACTGCTTGTGCTTGGTCAGCTCGTGCAGGATGTCGCTGGCGGGAGTAATGGGGTAGGCCCCAAGGAACAGCCGCTTGTCGCTGAGCTTCGCCGCGGCCATCAGCCCCCAGGCCAGGGCCGTATTGCCCATGATATTGCGGTAGCGGCCGGGAGGGAGCTTCGCGCGATCGACATGGAACTGAGTCTTGATCGCCTCGGTCGTTTCGCCGTAATGGTAGCCCTTCTTGAGCGCCTTGCGATTCGCCTCGGCGACTTCGGGCCGCTTGCCGAACTTCTGCTCGATGTAACGCAGCGTCGGATCGAGCGGTCGGTCGTACAGCCAGAAGACGAAGCCCATTGCGAAGAAGTTGCGGCAACGGTCGGCCTCTTTCACGCTCAGGCCCAACCCCTCGACGGCCAGCCGCGTGAGCTTGGTCATGTCGATGGTGTGGAAGTTGTAGCGGGAGAGGCTGCCGTCCGCGGTCGGGTCGCTTACGTAACCGGCCTGTTCGAGCCCCTTTTTGTCGAAGGCGTCCTTATTGACCACTAGGATGCCATTTTCGCGCAGATCGGCCAGATTCGTGATCAGCGCGGCGGGGTTCATCGCCACCAGGGCGTCGACCTGATCGCCCGGCGTGTAGATTTCCTTGCTGGCGAAGTGGATCTGAAAACCGCTGACCCCGGCTTTGGTACCGCGGGGCGCGCGAATCTCGGCCGGAAAATCCGGAAACGTGGCTACGTCGTTACCGACCAGGGCCGAGGTGTTCGTCAATTGGGTGCCGGCCAACTGCATGCCGTCACCGGAGTCGCCGCAAAAGCGTACCGTGGCCCCTTCGAGATTAACGACAGGCTTGATTGGCTTGGTGGACGTTGCCGTATCGGACATAGGTTCCTTGGTCCCTTTTCCCAGTGGGTCTGAGGGTATTATTCGGCTGCGCGAGGTGGGTGACAACAGCACAGCCGTGGCGTGCGAATTGGCATGGTCGCGCTGGTGGCAATCTTAGGCGCCTTCGCGCTCCTTGGTGAGTTGGTCCGGCGCGGGCGGCAGGTTGTAAATGGCCTCAGGAAAGTGCTCGACCAGGTAGCGGACCACGCCCGCCACTCCCACTACGCCGGTCGGACAGCCTTGATCGTCGATCACTGGGACGCGGCGATAACCGCCTTGCGACATGGTACGGATCGCGTCGCCCACGGTCGCATCGGAGCGAATCGTGGTCGGCCGCGGTATCATCACCTGGCCGATCTCGGTCTTCAGATCCGCGCCGCTGGCCATCAGCCGCAGTGCGTCGCGCTCGGTGAAGATTCCTTCTAAAACTCCCTCGCGACAGACGAGAACGCAACTGGACGCTTGCGCTTTAAGCAGCGCCAGCACATCGCGAAGCGGAGTGTCCGGTTCGACGGGTAGCGGTTCCGCGGGATAGGCGGAGCTAGCCGGCTCCGCGTCGAGGCTAAGCTGAAAATCCACGGACGACCCCTTCGACCTTTTTTCTCGTCCGGTGCAGCGGGCTGGGCACCGCCGGATCGGTGCGGCAACAAGTCGAGCGGTCGTTTACGGCAAGGCGGAGGGCCGCGGCCGGTCGTACCACGGTAGTCCAGAGGGTGCAGGAGATACCGCGGCGCGGCTAGCGTGACTTCTCTGCAAACAGACCTTTCGCTCTCGGCCCATTTTCGCTCTCAGCGGGCCAGCAGCAAGGAGATCCATTGCTCGCCCAAGCGGCGCCTCCTTGCCCCGTCGCTGTTACTTCCCTGACTTTATCACGGCGCACTCTTCAGTTGAACAGCAAATTGCCGCTTTCCGGGAGTTTTCTCCCTATCCGCACGGTCCGAAGCGAGCGAGGCGCCGCTGACCGCCGCCGTCCCCCGACTTGAGCTAGCCTCGCCGGGTGTCGCCATCGCTTTAGCGCTGCCCCTGGTCTCTGGGTCCATCTTTGGGCCGCGCTTCGGGCGGCGGCATGAATCGGCTCAAGTCGATGCCGCCCCGCTGCTCTTCCTCCAGCAGCTTCAACCGGTTTTCCACGCGCTCCAGCCGCACCGCCAGCATCGGCAGCAACTGCTGCGTCTGGTCGACCTTGCGTGGGCGAGGGACCGCCGGATAGCCCAGATGCCGGTGCAGGGCCGAGAACAGCAGCAGCGGGTCTTTGCGTCGGTTCGCCAGCGCGATGCGGCCCTCGCGCTCGCCGAACAGCGGTGGCTCGTCCGCCGGCAGCCCTGGCCGACCGCGACGCTGCTGGACTACGTTGTAGTATTCGCTGCGGACGTAGATCAGGTCGGACACCTCAATGTTGCCTACCTGCCGGCGTAGCTTATTCAGCCAGCCGCGCCAGGCTTCGTCGTAAATCGGATCAGCCGCCACCGCTATCAGCCCCCGGTCGTATCCCAGGCGGTTCCGGCAGAGCGACTCGAACTGGTAGAGGAAGATCCCCTGGGTCGAGGCCCCTTCGGCCCGATACTCGGCCTCACGGCGAAGGAGTTCCAGGGCGATTCGCATGTCGAAGCGGCCGTGCTCGTTTTCTGCCTCGCGCATCACGAAGGCTTGAAAAGCGGTGAAGTAGTGCGCCAGCCGCTCCATGGCCGGGGCGAACGCGCCGCCGTGTTTCAGCTCATCGAGCATAAAGTCGATCGCCATCGGCAGCTTCGTCGTCGCCAGGATCTCCTCGCGAATCGAGCCGAGCGTGTCCTGCATCGGCGCGTTTTCCAGCATCCGCTCGCCCATCGTGCGGAAGAAGTAGGCCTGTTCGACATATTCCTCGCGATCGAGCATGTTGATCCTTGTGATGTGGACCGTCTGAACTGCGTCCACTCGTGCTCCTGGCGTGGCGGCACAAACATTCGTGTCTGTGCAATCAACAATTTTGGCACCAGGCCGGCCTTCTCTGCCTGTGCCCGCCCGGCGGCCGTTGGAAGGCCCCCCCGGCCGTCCTATAATATACGTAGCCGAAGTTACGACACAGATGAGTGAACCGCCGCCGCTACCGCTCTAGAAAGGGACTATTCGGGTGCCGAGCCGCTTTTCGACGATTGACGCTGCCACCGAGGCCATCGCCCGAGGCGAAGTCGTGATCGTGGTCGATGCCGAAGACCGTGAGAACGAGGGCGATTTCATCTGCGCGGCCGAAAAGGTCACGCCCCAGATCGTTAACTTCATGATCACCCACGGCCGAGGGCAGCTCTGTATGCCAATCCTGCCGGAGGACTGCCAGCGGCTCGAGCTGGCACCCATGGTCGACGAGAACACGGCCCCGCTGGGCACCAACTTCACGGTGCCGATCGACCACCGCAGTTGCCGCACCGGCATTACGGCGGGCGAACGGGCCAAGACCATCCTCACCGTGTGCGACCCTCAGAGCAAGCCCACCGACTTCGTCCGCCCGGGGCACCTCTTCCCATTGATCGCTAAGGAAGGCGGCGTGCTCCGCCGGGCCGGGCACACCGAAGCGGCAGTCGACCTGGCCCGCATGGCAGGGCTGTCGCCCGCCGGCGTGCTGTGCGAAATCCTGGACGAGTCCGGCGATCGGGCCACGCGCGACAGCTTGATCGAGCTGGCCCGGCGATTCGAGCTGGAGATCATCTCCATCGAGCAGCTCATCGCCCACCGCCGGGTGCGCGAGAAGCTGGTTTACCGGATGGCCGAATCGATCCTGCCGACGCGCTACGGCGCCGGGCGGATCATCGCCTATGGCGTAAAGTACGAGTCGCAGCAGCCGCTGGTCTTTCTACTGGGCGAGCCCGAAAAGGCCGCCGCGCCGCTGGTCCGGCTGCACTCTTCCTGCTTCACCGGCGATCTGATGGAATCGCTCCGCTGCGACTGCGGCGACCAGTTACACATGGCGCTGGACATGATCGGCCGCGAAGGCGTCGGCGTGCTCGTCTACCTGCCGCAAGAGGGGCGCGGCATCGGGCTGGTCGACAAGATCCGCGCCTACGGGCTGCAGGACCAGGGCATGGACACGGTCGAGGCCAATATCGCCCTGGGCTTCAAGGCGGACACCCGGGACTATGGCGTCGGTATTCAGTTGCTCAAAGACCTGGGACTCTCGCGCGTGCGGCTCTTGACCAACAACCCGAAGAAGACGGATGCCTTCATCTACGGCGGTTTCGACCTGGAGGTGGTCGACCAGGTGCCCATCATGCCGCCGATCAATGAGTACAACGCCCGCTATCTGGCCACCAAGCGCGACAAGCTGGGTCACAAGCTGCCGCGGGAGTAGATCGGTCTCCGGCAGCATCGTGACTATTCGGCCAGACGTGAAGTCGCTCGGAAGCATTTCTGATTTCTGATCCCGTCCCTTGGCCCGGAGGTGTCGGAGTTTTCGCGTACCGTGGGGACTTCAACTTCGAAATTGCCTCGCATTCGGCAGGAAGCGTCCCGCGCTTTCGCCAACCCCGTTTTCCTTCGACGCGGGAACACTCCGTGGAAACGACGCTCGAAATCCTCATCATTCTCGGCCTGATCCTGTTGAACGGGTACTTCGCCGCGGCTGAGATCGCTGTGCTCACAGCCCGGCGCAATCGGCTGCAGCAAGCGGCAGAAGAGGGGAATCGATCCGCCCGGGCGGCATTGGCCCTGGTGGCGGACACGGACCGCTTCCTATCGACCGTCCAGGTAGGAATTACGGGCGTCGGTACGTTCGCCGCGGCGTACGGCGGCGTGAGCCTGGTCGCGCAGCTTGCCGACTCCCTGGCGACATCCGGCGTTCCGCTGATCGCCAACAACGGCAACGCGATCGCATTGGGACTGGTGACTTGTGCGATCGCCTTCGCCTCTCTCGTTCTGGGGGAATTGGTTCCCAAGCGAATCGCCCTGGCGTACGCCGAGCGGCTGGCGCAGTTCGTGGCCCTTCCCATGAGACTGCTGAGCATCGTGGCCCAGCCGGCAGTCGCGGTGTTGGGATTCGCAACAACGACGATTCTGCGGCTGTTTCGCGTCGAATCGACGAGCGAATTGCAAGTGAGCGTCGACGACATCGAACACCTGATCGAGACCGGCATGGAGCAGGGCGTGCTGGAGGCGAGCGAACATGAAATGGTTCTCGAAGCACTCCAATTGCGCAACCGTCGCGTTCGCGACGTCATGCGGCCGCGCATTGACATCGACGCCGTCGATCTGGAAACGCCTTCCCAGGAACTAGTGGGATGCGTCGCCATGTCCGGGTTTTCTCGCCTGCCCGTTTACGAAGGCGATCTCGATCACATCGTCGGCTTTGTCTACAACAAGGACGTGCTCCAGCAGTTTTATCTGGGGCGGGACATCAAGCTGCGTTCCCTGCTGCGAGAACCGCTTTTCATTCCGGAGTTTATGACGCTCGATCGCGTGCTGGTGCTATTCCAGGAGCGCCAAACCCAGTTGGCCATGGTCCTTGACGAGTTCGGCGGAACGCGCGGAATGGTTACGATCGAGGATGTCGTGGAGGAACTGGTCGGCGAGATCCACGACGAACACCGCCACGACGAAAAACAACGGATCGTTCGGCGCGACGAGAACAGTTGGTGGGTGGACGGGCAGCTACCCGTTCATGATCTTGCGGAACATTTGCCCAAGACAGTGAAACTGCCTCTCGGGGCGCGGCCGGCAAGCACGGTGGCCGGGCTGGTACTGACCTCGCTGGAGGAGCTTCCCAGCGTTGGCGACGTCGTCGAATGCGGCGACGTGCAAATCGAAGTGGTGGACATGGACGGTACACGACTCGATCGGCTGCTGGTCACCGTACCGGAGAGTCTGATCCCGCAGCCGGACGATCCGGAGTCGAAGGACGCTTGAGCCTGCCTTCGGGTTCTCGGTCACCTCGAAACTGGAACACGCCGTACATCTCTCGCTGCAAACTTCGCCATGCCGACCTTAAGACGAACACGAAGCCTATTAGAAACAGGCAACCGTAGCCGAGTTTTATCGGCAATGGCGCTTCGATGAAGAATACAACGGTCACAGCGCCATCCACGAGCAAGATAAGAGCGATCAAGTGTAGCAGTGAGAAATGCCATTGGTACCACTTCTTTCGCATCGCTTCACTTCGTGAGTTAACTCCAGCCTGACCGGACCCACGGAATGTCTTCCGCAGAGTCCAGCCGCAGCCGCAGGCTCAGTTGAGCGGCGTGATGCTGGATGTGGCGGATGTTGTACACGTGCAGTTCCGCCCGACTGAATGACTTGCGGGGGAAGTTGCACGGGGCGGTGAGCACCTCTTCGGTCTCCCCCGCGATCACTTCCGATGCCTTGCGCCGGCAGTGGTCGAGGTATAGCTGGACCTCCGATCGCCCGTAAAGCAGTTGTTGTCGCCGGGGCTGCAACTCCTCGTAGTCGCGAAAGATGTCCGGGTGGTCCCGATGGAACGGCTGGCCACGCTGTGCCGCCTCGTTCTCGCCAAGATAATAGTCGGTGAAGAACACGGTATGAAACGCCACTTGGCAGAACGCCAGGTTCGCCACCGGCGCGTTCCACGCGGCAACGGGACAGCCCTCGATGCACAGGTCCAGCGTGCGCAGCGCCGCCTCGTACTGGTTGGTGATCAGTATTTTCCAGGCGTCTAGCATTGGCTGGTAAATCGTTGCGGATTATGGTTACGGAAGGTCGCATGATGCGCACACGACCCACGCCGGGCTTCGCATCACGTTCCTTTCATCCCTTTCATCGGCGGCGATTGCGACTTGAATTTGAACGACTTTCCACCGTGCATGGTATACTAGATTCGCCCGTCCACGAGGAGCCGTACGATGCAAATTGAACTCCCGCCTGAACTTGAGCCCTTTGTCGAGCAGGAGTTCGCCACGGGGCGATACGCCAGCCGTGAAGAAGTTGTCGTTCAGGCGCTACGCTGGCTGTGTGAGGAAAGACAGGCAGCGGTAGCCGGTATCAAGCAAGGACTGATTGATATGGGTGCCGGGCGCTCGCAGCCGCTGTCTGAGGCTTTCGAAGACCTCCGAAGGGAATTTGGAGTGTCCGAAACGGAATGACGCATTTAGTGGTCGTTTCTCAACGGGCGAAAGACGACCTGCGGCATTACTACGCGGTCGCTGCGCAGCATGCACCGCGCACTGCCGCGTTGTGGCTCGGTCGCTTCGAGGAAGCACTTCAGTCACTGTCGACAAACCCGACACGCTGCCCCCGTGCTCCCGAGGCCGACCTTGTCGAACAGCCTGTCTACCAGTTTGTGTTTGGTCGACGTTCGGCGCGCTATCGTGTTCTCTTCACACTTGACGAAAAGCGAGTGATTGTTCTACACATTAGACGGGGAAGCATGGATAAAGCCGACGCATCGGACCTGCTTTCTTAGCACGGTGGTCCACCGCTCCTACCTCTCCGCCCCCTCCAGCCTCACTTCCGGCGTCCGCGCCGTCTCCAGATACGCCTCGATCTCTTGAACGATCTTCGGATGCTCGGCGGCGATGTTGTTCTGCTCGCCCAGGTCCACCGACAGATCGTATAGCTCCAGCGGAGCGTCGACGTTGCCCTTGCGGACCGCCTTCCAGCGGCCGTGGCGGACCGCCTGGTGAATGCCGCTTTCGTGGAACTCCCAGTAGAGATTCTCGTGCCGGGGCTGCTGGCCGCCGTAGAGCGTCGGCACAAACGAGATGCCGTCCAGCCCCTCGGGCGCGTCGGCGCCAGCCAGTTCGGCGGCGGTCGGAAGGAAGTCCCAGAAGGCACAGACGTGATCGGTGGTGCGGCCGGGCTCAATGCGGCCCGGCTGACGGACGATCATCGGCACGCGGATGCCGCCGTCGTGCATCGACCGCTTGTAGCCCCGCAGCGGGCCGGAGCTGTTGAAGAACTCCGGATCGGCGCCGCCTTCGCGGTGCGGCCCGTTGTCGCTGGTAAACAGGACGACGGTCCGCTCGTCGATGCCCAGCTCCTTCAGCTTGGCCATCAGCCGGCCGACGTCGCGATCCATCCGCGTGATCATGGCGGCGTGGGCCTTCTGCGGCTCCGGCCAATCCTTGTCCGCATACGGCTCGAGCGACGGCACCTCCATACCCTGGCGGCCGGCTTCGTTGTTGGCGTGCGGAATCGTGTAAGCCAGGTACAAGAAGAACGGCCCCTGCCGGTGCTCGTCGACATACCGAAGGGCGGCCTCGGTGAACAGATCGTGCGAGTAGTCCTCCCGCCGGCTGGCGACACCGCCCTGGGAGTTCGGATTTCGCGCCGGCCGCACCACGACATTGTCGAGCGGATGCCGCTGGCCGTTGTGCCAGAGGAACTCCGGATAATAGTTGTGGGCGTGCACCTGGTTCAAGTAGCCGAAGAATTCATCGAAGCCCTGCTTGTTCGGCGCGCCGGTGGTGCCGGCCTCGCCGAGGCCCCACTTGCCGATCAGCGCCGTACCGTAGCCAGCCTCCTGAAGCACTTCGCCCACGGTGACATCCTGCGGCCGCAGCGGCAGCAGCCAGTTGCGGCGCACGAGGCAGTGCCCGGTGTGCAAGCCGGTCATCAGCGCGCAGCGAGACGGCGCGCAGACCGTACTGCCGGCGTAGCAGTTGGTAAACCGCAGCCCTTCGGCGGCCAGCCGATCGATGTTGGGCGTTTGAATCTGCTGTTGGCCGTAGCAGCCCAAGTCACCGTAGCCGAGATCGTCGGCCATGATGTAAATGATGTTCGGCCGCTGAGTTTCCGCAGCGTCTTGGGCGGGTGCCTGTCGTGGCAGCAAAGATGCCGCGACCAGCAAGAATAGCATGAGGAGTCGAGAGAGTTTTACGCCGTATCGCATGGTGACCTGCTCGCGAATGGGGAGAGAGCGGTGTCTTACGGGTTACGGTGCATCCGGCGGCTTGTAGCCCGGCGCGGCGATCCACTCGGCCAGCGGCTCGCCGTTCTCGGCGTCGTAGGTTCGCACGCGGCCGTCGAAGCTGCCGGTGGCCAGGCGGTTCGTCCCGCCATGATAGTCGCAAGTAAGGGCCCAGTCCTGTGAAGACGGATACGCGCGTACTTCCTCGCGGCCTTCCAGCTTGTATTGCCGCACCTGCTTGCCGGCCGAGGGGGCGAACAGAAACTCCTCGCTGGTGGCCAGCTTGAAGACTTCGCCGCCCAGGCCTCCGATGTCCGCGGTCTTCTTGCCGTCTTCGATCTTCCACAGATGGATCTGACCGTCGCCGCCGGCGGAAAAGACGTGATCGCCATCGGGGTGAACCGCCACGCCGGAGACCGTCTCGCCGTGGCCGGAGTAGGTCATCAGCAGTTCGCCGGAGGCGGTGTCGAACACCTTGGCCGTCTTGTCACGGCTGGCGGTGGCCAGCTTCGCCCCGTCCGGACTGAAGGCCACGGCCATCACCCAATCCGAATGACTCTCGATCAACCTCGGCTCCTCGCCCGTCGCTACGTCATAGACTCGCACGATGTTGTCCTCACCGGCGCAGGCTAGCCGGTCGCCGGTCGGGGAGAAGACCGCGTCGAACACCACGCCACTGGTCGAGAGCAATGGTTCGTCCGATTGCAGCGTGCCGTCGTCGGCCACGTTCAGCAGCCGCACTTCGCCGCGGCGTGCGGAGGCCCCGCCCGCTACGGCCACTCGCTTGCCGTCGGGCGAGTAGCGCACCGCGTAGATGCGCTCCGGGAAGTTCTTGATCCGCTCGACTAGCTCGCCCGTTTCGGGCTTCCACACGGTCAGCTCGTGATAACCGCCGACCAGCAGCCTAGTCCCGTCGGAGTTAAAGGCCAGTGCGGTGATCGGCAGAGGGCTGGGATAGGCTTCCGGCGGATTGGGATATTCGGCGGCTGGCAGGATCGACGCCAGCGGGGCCTTCGCATCGGGGCCGTCGAACTTCGCGCCCTGGTCGATCCATCGCCGCACCAGCGCGATCTGTTCCTGCGGCAACGGGTCGGCTTCCAGCGGCATTCGCTCGAACTCGTCATCCGTGGCGATCCGCCGCAGGGCCTCGCTCTCCGGCAACTTGCCCGGCACGACCGCCTTGGCCCCGGAGTCTCCCTCGCCGAGCAGGGCCTCATAGCTGTCCAATCGCAGTCCGCCCTCCTGCATGTCCGGTCCATGACAGGCGGTACAGGCGGCGACCAGGATCGGAGCGACCTGATGGCGGAAGCTGACCGCTTCGCCGTCGTCTTGTTCTTCTTGACCCGTCGCGGCGGAGGTGGGAAGGAGGACTGCCAACCCGACACAAACAAGCCGCATCAACGTTCCCGCGAGGTCCGTCCAGGTGCGATCGTGTCGATTTCGAACGCAAAGGCATTTCATCGGCAGCACTCCAGGCGTGGCAAGTCGACCGGCCGCGCTGACCTTGGCAGCCGTTGAAAAATGGGACTGGCTCCGAGCATCCGAAGCAAAACGTTACCGAGTCATGGTCGCGGCGAGGTGCCTGTCCCAGTTTTTCAACGAGATGTTTGGGGATCCGGCAAGTCGATGTGGTGAGGCGGGATATCCACACTTTGCCCAATCGCCACCAGCGAAGCAAGCGTCTATAGCGGCGCAGGGGCGAACACTCCCGCGGCCGAGGGGCGAAACATTGAAATTCGTGGATGAATTCGCCATACTAGGCGGCTCGTCCTGCCTTTGCTTCCTACCTCCAGCGCGAGCCGCCCATGCATCCCGCCCTGGCGCAACGCGTGAGAAATCTGTTGCTGGCCGGTTTGACGTTGGCCGGTTGGCTAAGCTTTGCCGCGCCGGCAATCGCCGAGGATGCCGCGCCGCTCGCACCAGCGATAGTAGACGCCGCCGAAGCGACACCGTCGTTTCTTCACGACGTGATGCCGGTGCTCTCCAAGGCCGGCTGCAACCTGGGCACGTGCCACGGCAACAAGAACGGCAAGGGAGGGTTTCGCCTCTCGCTGCGGGGCCAGACGCCGGAGGACGACTACACGGCGCTGTCGCGCGAGTTCGCCGGCCGGCGGATCAACTCCCTGTCGCCCGAGCAGAGCCTGATCCTGCTCAAGCCGACCACCGCGATCGCCCACCAGGGCGGCCAGCGATTTGGGATCGATTCGATCGAATACGAAACGCTGCATCGCTGGATCGCCGGCGGTGCGCCGGGCCCGCAATCTGATGCGCCGGCGCTGGTCTCGCTCAGCGTCTCACCGGAGGAAGAAGTGCTGGTCGCGCCGCAGGACGAGCTGCGAGTCACCGCCACGGCCACCTTCACTGACGGCACCACGCGGGACGTGACGCGAATGGCAGTTTATGAGACGTCCAACATGCTGGCGGAAGTGTCGCCCGAGGGCGTGGTGCGGCGGCTGGGCGACGGCGAGACGACGGTCCTGGTGCGGTTTCTGGAAACGCAAGTGCCGGTGCGGCTGGCGTTCATCCCGCGGCGAGACGACTTCGTCTGGAGCGATCCGCCGGTCCAAAACTACATCGACCGCCTGGTCTGGGAGAAGCTTCGCCGGCTGCGGATACATCCCTCGCCGCCGGCCGACGACGCGACCTTCGTCCGCCGGGCGTACCTCGACGCGATCGGCGTGCTACCCACCGCCGATGAAGCGAGCCGCTTTGTCGAGGACACGTCGTCAGACAAGCGGGCCAAGCTGGTGGACGAGCTGCTGGCCCGGGCGGAGTTTGCGGGCGCTTGGGCGCTGAAGTGGTCGGACCTGGTGCGGAACGAAGAGAAGGTGCTGGACGCCAAGGGCGTCGACCTCTTTTACGACTGGATGCGGCAGAGCTTTGCGGACGGAAAGCCGCTGGACGAGTTCGTGCGGGAGATGGTCGCCTCGCGCGGCAGTACGTACGACAATCCGCCGGCCAACTTCTGGCGCGCCCACCGTGATCCGTTCACCCGGGCGGAGACGACCGCGCAGCTTTTCTTGGGCGTGCGGCTCCAGTGTGCCAAATGTCACAACCACCCCTTCGACCGCTGGACGCAGGACGACTATTACTCCTGGTCGGCGATGTTCGCCCGGATCGACTACGAGGTGGTCGAGAACGACCGCAAGGACGAGTTCGACAAGCACGAGTTCAAGGGCGAGCAGATTGTCCAGGTGAAAGACGAAGGCGAAGTGAAGAACGCCCGGACCGGCAAGAATGCCGAGCCTCGTCTGCTGGGCGCCGAGACGCCGCCGCTCGACGAGAAAGCGGACCGGCTCGAGCCGGCCGCCGAGTGGATCGCCAATGGTGATAATGAGCTGTTTGCCCGGACTCAGGCCAACCGCATTTGGTACCACGTGATGGGGCGCGGAGTCGTGGAGCCGGTGGACGACTTCCGCCCGACCAATCCGCCCAGCAACCCCGAACTGCTGGACGCTTTAACCGAGGACTTCATCGAGCACGACTTCGACGTGAAGCACCTGGTCCGCACGATCATGACTTCCACGGTTTACGGCCTCTCCGCGCAGCCGAACGAAACGAACGGCGGCGACGAGGCGAACTTCGCCCGGGCGGTGGTGCGGCGCCTCACGGCCGAACAGCTACTGGACGCGCAGTGTCAGGTGCTGGACGAGGCGGCCGACTTCAACGGCTTCGACCAAGGGACGCGGGCTGGCGAACTACCAGGCGTGCAGCGCGTGCGTCCGCGTGACAAGCGGCCCAGCACGGCCGACCGCTTCCTGACCGTCTTCGGCAAGCCGCAGCGGCTGCTGGCCTGCGAATGCGAGCGCTCCGATGAGACGACGCTCTCGCAAGCGCTGCTGTTGGTCGGCGGCGAGGGGCTTCACGAGCGGCTCTCGGCCGATGACAACCGGCTCGGTCGGCTCGTGCACAGCAATCTGGAGAATGAGCAAATCATCGACGAGTTATACTGGACCGCCCTTGCCCGACCGCCGAGCGAAGTAGAGCGAAGCCGGTGCGTCGAGCTATTGAATACGAGCAGCGATCGACGCACGGCGCTCGAGGACATCACCTGGGCGCTGCTCAATGCGAAGGAGTTTATATTCCGGCATTAGCGAGGCATTCACGACGAGCGGCTTTTCCGACGCGGGAGTCGTTGTCTGCTGGCGTGAAAACCCTCTCCCCTGCGGGGAGAGGGCAGGGAGAGGGGGTTAAGAAGAACCGCTCTTTCATTTCGAGCGTTGTTCCGAAATCGAGGGTTGTTCCGAGATTCGCGCAGCGGGATGTGACTTCATCTGGCTCTGGCTCCTACAATGGTTAAGAATCCAGGAATTGGGCCGGAGGGAGACCGCTACATTTTCGCATGGCCTAAAAACCCTCTCCCCGGCCCTCTCCCAGAGGGAGAGGGAGTAGGACGGTCGCCTTCTTCCCGCAGGTGTGGGAGAGAAACGAACACACGAACCGCCAACTCGCCATGACCCGTCACCGAAACAGCTTCGCCTGCCGCGGCTTTCAAGCGGCCGAGTTCTCGCGCCGGCATCTGCTCAAGGTCGGCGGACTGGGCCTGCTGGGGCTGAACATGCCGGGGCTGTTGCGCGCTGCGGAGTCGCAGAAGGCGGCACTGCCGCAGCGGGCGAAGCGGGTGATCTTCCTCTTCCAGTGGGGTGGGCCGAGCCACATCGACATGTTCGACCGCAAGCCCCGCGCCCCGGACGACATCCGCGGACCGCTGAAGGGCATCTCCAGCAGCGTGCCGGGCTTGGAGGTTTGCGAGCAACTGCCGGAAGTCGCCAAGCGGATGGACAAGGTCTGCCTCGTGCGCAGCATGACGCACACCATGAAGAACCATAACTCGGCCGGCTACTACGCCCTGACCGGGCACGCCCCGCCGTCAGACGATCAGCGGCTGCGGGATTCGCTCGACCTGTTTCCCGCCTACGGCTCTGTGGTGGATCGTGTCGCCCCGGTCGGCACCAACCTGCCGACCTTCGTCTCCTATCCGCACGTCATCCGTGACGGTTCGATCACGCCCGGCCAACACGCCAGCTTCCTGGGCAAGGCCCACGACCCGCTCTTTTTCAGCGAAGATCCCAACCAGGACGGCTTCCAGTTGCCGGAGTTGAGCCTGCCGTCGGATCTGTCGCTCGACCGCCTGCAACAGCGCCGGGGTCTGCAGGAGCTCGTCGACCGCCAGGCGCGGCTGCTGGATGCCTCGGCCGAGGTGCGCGGCTTTGACGACTACTACCAGAAGGCGATCGGCATGCTCACCTCGCCGGAGGTCCGCCAGGCGTTCGATCTCTCGACCGAGCCGGAGGCCGTTCGCGATCGCTATGGTCGGACGACGTACGGCCAGTCGTGTCTGCTCGCGCGGCGGTTGGTCGAGGCGGGCGTGAAGTTCGTCACCGTCTACTTCTCCAACAGCATCGGCGGGCAGAGCACCGAGAAGGGCGGCTGGGACACGCACGGCTTCAACGACACGCGGATGTTCCCGATCGTCGAGAAGTATCACTTCCCGATGACCGAGCAGACGCTCCCCACCCTGCTGGACGATCTGGAGGAGCGTGGCCTGCTGGAGGATACGCTGGTGGTGTGGACCGGCGAGTTCGGCCGGACGCCGAAGATCAACGAGAACGCCAGCCGCGATCACTGGCCGCAGTGTTACACCGCGCTGTTGGCCGGCGGCGGCGTAAAACGCGGCTACATTCACGGCTCGTCGGACAACCGCGGCATGTTTCCCGACGAGTATCCCGTGCGGCCGGACGACCTGGCGGCCACCATGTACTATCTGCTGGGCATTGACCCGCAGACCGAAGTGTACGACCGCAACGACCGCCCGCTGGTCATCGCGTCCGGCGATCCGGTGCATCAGATCATCGCGTGAAACCCGCTGCGTTGGAGCAGGCGCAACTGGCAAGGTGGCACAGAAATTCTTGTTTGTGCGTTGATTGTAAGACCCTCTCCCCGGCCCTCTCCCTGGGAGGGAGAGGGAGAAAGACGGTGGCACAGACATTCCTATCCGTGCGTGAATCCGTACTACTAACAACATGGCACAGAGCTTCCTGTCTGTGCGAATGACCGACATGCAACCGACCGTCCAAATCACCACCACCATCGATAGCGAGCAGGCGGCCGAGCAGATTGCCACGGCGCTCGTCGGGCGCCGTTTGGCGGCGTGCGTGCAGATCGTCGGGCCGGTCCGCAGCACGTTCCGCTGGGAAGGCAAGATTGAGATCAGCCCGGAGTGGATGTGCATCATCAAGACGGCGGCCGACCGAGCGGACGATGTGCAAAGCGCGATCCGCGAACTTCACGGCTACGATGTGCCGGAAATTCTCGTCACGCCGGTGACCGGCGGGAACAGGGGCTATCTCGACTGGGTCCACAGCGAAACGCGAGCGGCGGATTCGCAGTAGCTGCCCGCCTGCGAGACCGGCTTATCGAGACGCGATGGCACGGCCGGACAAGCCGGCCGTGGCACCCTCAGGATCAATCGATGCGACAGGGCGCCCTCACCACACGATGAGCACACCGGCGATGCACGTGGTGATTCACGCCCGGGGGCGAGATGTTCCGGACGGGCCGCAACAAGAACTTGCCAGACTCTCCGTCGCCACGCTCGCACCCTCGCCGGCCGATCTGGCGCAGCCTTTCGCCGTGAGCTTCGAAGAGGTGGCCGCGGCGCTGGAGCAACTGCCGCGGCTGTCGCTGGAGCCGGACGGCTCGTTTTTTTGGGTCGGCGACGATCCACGCGGCACGTGGCAGCTTGACGGCCTGCTGTTCGATCGCAACGAGCACCTGATGACCGCCGAGCTTAAGGGCACTTGCCCCGCCGCCGCGCTCGATCGCTTCCTGGCCGCGCTGGGCTGGCCACAGACGCCGGTGATGCTGCAACTGGTGCAGGCCTCGCTGTACCTGGACGAAGCGGTGTTTCGCCGCTGGGCAGCGCACGTCGGGTCGTTGTGGTGAGCGCCGGCAGTCGGAGAGGGCCCGGTGGTCAAACTCCCTCTCCCTCTGGGAGAGGGCCGGGGAGAGGGCTTACCAGAACTGTCACATACTCAGTCGAATCCTGGCGGATCTGACTACTTGCGAATTCAGCTACAGCGAGATGCACAGACAGGAATGTCTGTGTCACCATTGCGTCGTGCGGCGCCTACGAAGCGACGACGTCGCCGCGGCCGATGCTGTAGTACGTGAAGCCGCTCTGCCGCATACGCTCGGGGTCGTACAGATTGCGGCCGTCGAAGATCACCGGCCGGCGCATCATCCGCCGCATCTGCTCGAAGTTCGGCCGGCGGAACTCGGCCCATTCGGTGGCGATGGCCAGGGCATCCGCGCCGGGCAGCACGTCCAGCGGCCGCTCGCCGTAGACCAGCCGGTCGCCGTACTGGCGGCGTACGTTGTCCATCGCCTCCGGATCGTGGACCTGCACCTTGCAGCCGGCCTCCAGCAGACGATCGATCAGCACCAGGGCCGGCGCTTCGCGAATGTCGTCAGTTCGCGGCTTGAACGACAGCCCCCATATGGCGATCGTCCGCCCGGCGAGCTCGCCGTCAAAATGCTGCCGGATCTTCTCCCACAGAATGAGCTTCTGCCGGCTGTTGACCTCTTCCACTGCAGCGAGGATGCGCGGCTCGACGCCCAGCCGCCGTGCCATGGCGGCCAGCGCCCGGACGTCCTTGGGGAAGCAGCTTCCGCCGTAGCCGACGCCGGGAAACATGAACGCAAAACCGATCCGCTCATCGTGGCCGATGCCGCGGCGGACGTCGTTGATGTCGCCGCCCAGCCGCTCGCACAGGTTGGCCATCTCGTTAATAAAGCTGATCTTCGTCGAGAGCATGGCGTTGGCCACGTACTTTGTCAGCTCCGCGCTCTCGGGCGACATGACCAGAAAGGGATTTTCGGTGCGCAGAAACGGCGCGTACAGTTCGCGGAGCACCTCGGCCACCTGCGGGCGGCTGACGCCGACCACCACGCGGTCGGGCTTGACGAAATCCTCGATGGCCGCCCCCTCCTTGAGGAACTCCGGATTGCTGGCCACGTCGCAGTCGCGTCCGATCCGCTCCTTGAGCCGCGCGGCAATCGCCGCGCAGGTGCCGACCGGGACGGTGCTCTTGGTCACCACAACGGCGTCTTCCGGCAGATGCGGAGCAAGGCTGTCGACCGCCGCCCACAGTGCGCTCAAGTCGGCCGAGCCGTCGTCGGCCGGCGGCGTGCCCACCGCCAGGTAGACCAGTTGGGCGCCCGTCACCGCCTCGGCCAGTTCGATCGTGAAGCGAAGCCGTCCGGCCTGGGTGTTGCGCAGCACCAGCTCGGAGAGCCCCGGCTCGTAGATCGGGATGTCACCGCGGCAGAGGCGGTCGATCTTCTCGCGGTCGATGTCGACGCAAACGACCTCGTTGCCGCTATCCGCGAAGCAGGTGCCGGTCACCAAGCCGACGTACCCGGTTCCGATAACGGCGATTCTCATGGGGCAATCCTTGAGCAAATGATCCACCGGCGAAGCAGCAGTACCGCCTGAATTGTAGGGGGCGGACCCGTGTCAAGCGCGTCACCGGTGACGCGGTCCGGCAGCGACACCGCGGCACCGCTGGAAAAATCTACCTCGCCGGCGGCGGGCTGCCAATCTCGGCCGCCACCCGCTCCAGATCGGCCTCGACCATCATCGCCACCCAGTCGCGAAATCCGGTGCGCGGCTCCCAGCCAAGCTGCTGCCGCGCCTTGGCGGCGCTACCCGCCAGTCCCTGCTCGCCGGCGGCACGCATCAATTTCGGATCCATCCGTATAAACGGCCCCGCCTCCAGGCCGACGTGGGCAAACGCCGCTTCCACCAGCTCGCCCACGCCGTGCAGCTCTCCGGTGGCGATCACGTAATCGTCCGGCGTGTCCTGCTGCAAGCTCTGCCACATGGCCACTACATAGTCGCCGGCGAAGCCCCAATCGCGGCGGGCGTCGAGATTCCCCAGCGTAATCGAATTGGCCATGCCCAGCTTGATCCGCGCGACCCCATCGGTGATCTTGCGGGTGACGAACCGCATATCGCGCCACGGCGACTCGTGGTTGAAGAGGATACCCGAGGCGATGAACAGTCCGTGCTGGCTGCGGTACGCCCCCACCAGGTGATGGGCGTACGCCTTGGCGGCGCCATAAGGATTGCGCGGCCCGATCGCCGCCCATTCGTCGCAGCGTCCCTGGCCTGGGGCGAAGATCTCGCTGCTGCCGGCCTGAAAGAACCGAGCCTTGGGAGCGAAACGGCGCAGCGCCTCCAGCCAGCGGGCGACCGCCATGCCCGTCAACTCGGCCGTCTCCAGCGGCTGATCCCAGCTCGCGGCCACCGACGATTGCGCGGCCAGGTTGTAAATCTCTTGCGGCTCGATCCGCCGGATTAAGTCTTCCGGCGAGGAGGGATCGGACAGGTCGGCCGAATGATAGGTGATGTGTTCGTGCAGCGGCGCGAGGCGCTCCGGCGGCTCCGCGTCCGGCCGCAACGTGGCGTGGACGCGATAGCCTTCGCGCGCGAGCAGTTCGGTGAGGTAGCCCCCGTCCTGTCCCGAGATGCCAATGATCAGTGCGCGGCGTGCCATGATCCCGATCGTAAGGAGCATCCCCGATTGCGGCAAGCAGCCGACGAGACGTTGCGACGATTTCTCATCGGTTACGTCGATTCGCCTTCGGACTCGGCGGCTGGGGGCTCGAGCTTCGCTTCCGACGCGGCCGCCTCATCGCCGGTCGCCGTTTCGGCGTCGGCCAGCACATCCACCTCGCCATTTTCTTCGCGCGGCACCTGGACCACGGCGGCCAGCGTGTCCCCTTCGTCGAGCGTCATGATCCGAACGCCCTGGGTGTTGCGGCCGACGACGCTGATCTCGTTGGCGCGGATCCGCTGGATCTTGCCCCAGGAGGTCATCATCAGCAGCTCGTCTTCATCGGTGACCGAGGCGATGCTCACCACCGGGCCGTTCCGCGCGGTGGTCTTGATGTCGCGGATGCCTTTGCCGCCGCGGCGCTGCGTGCGGTAGCGCTGGCCGGACGAGGTGACTTCCTCTTGCTCGGCGGGCTCGCTGCCAGCAATACCGTCTTCCGCGGGCCCATTTTCTGCGAGGCCGTTTTCCTCGCTCTCCTGAGGACCGCCCGGCCCAAAGTACGTCCGTTTGCCGTAGCCGTTGGCGCAGACGGTCAACAGCGTGGCCTCCGGATCGGCCACGACCATGCCGACCAGGGCGTCGTCGGCGCCCAAGCGGATACCTTTCACGCCGCTGGTATTGCGGCCCATGGGCCGAGCGTCGTCCTCGCGGAAGCGGATGGCCATGCCCTTGGAAGTGGCCAGAACCAGCTCGTCACCCGGCCCCGTCACGACGACGTCCACCAGCTCGTCGTCGGGGCGCAGCTTGATGGCGATGATGCCGCTTTTGAGCGGCCGGCTGTACTTTTCCAGCGCCGTCTTTTTCACCAGGCCTTTGCGAGTGGCCATCATCAAAAAGCAGCCCGGCTTGTCGAAGTCGCGCACCGCGCGGCAGTCCGCGATCGTTTCCCCCTCGGCAAGCTGTAGGAGGTTGACGATCGCGCGGCCGCGGCTCTCGCGGCCAAGCTGAGGCAGATCGTACACCTTCTGCCAGTATACTTTTCCGCGGTTAGTGAAGAACAGCAGATAGGCGTGCGTG
Organism: Pirellulales bacterium; assembly: GCA_040880125.1. Classification (GTDB taxonomy): domain Bacteria; phylum Planctomycetota; class Planctomycetia; order Pirellulales; family JBBDJB01; genus JBBDJB01. The sequence goes on from JBBDJB010000023.1 coordinate 28,286, forward strand.
CTGGCGACGAACAGGTGCTCGATCGGGTCCTCTTCGTCGGATTTGGCTCCCTTGAGCCCTTTACCGCCGCGGCGCTGCGCGCGGTAAACGCTCGACGGGGTCCGCTTGATGTAGCCGTTGTGCGAGAGCGAGACAACCATCGTCTCCTCGGTGATCAGATCTTCCAGATCGATCGAACCGATCTCCTCGCCGCTGATTTCCGTGCGGCGGTCGTCGCCGAACTTGCGGCCCAGCTCCAGCGTGTCTTCGCGGATCATGGCATAGATCCGCTCTTCGTCGCCGAGGATGGAGACGTATTCGCCGATTTCCGACAGCAGCTTGGCGTGCTCGTCCGCCAGCTTTTCCTGTTCAAGATTGACCAGTTGGCCGAGCGTCATTTTAAGGATCGCATCGGCCTGTACCGTGGTGAGGCTGTACTCCTCCGCGGCGCCCCGCTCCTGTTGGTAGACGGCGAAGCCGTCCTCGCCCAGCGCGCGGCGGAGCATGGCCGCCGGGCAGCGAATGGCCATCACGGCCTCTTTCGCCTCCGGCTGCGTCTTCGAAGCGCGGATCACGCGGATCACTTCGTCGATGTTCGCGTGCGCCAGCAGCAGCCCTTCGACGGTGTGTTTGCGCGTCCGAGCCTTGGTCAGCAGGAAGTGCGTCCGCCGGCGGATCACAGTCACCCGGTGCCGGACGAACTCGTCCAGCATCTCCTTGATGTTCAGGATCCGCGGCTTGCCGTCGACCAAGGCCAGGAAGATGATCGAGATCGAGTCCTGCAGCGGCGAGAATTGGTAGAGTTGGTTCAGCACGACTTCCGGATCAGCGTCGCGCTTCAGCTCCAATACCAAGCGCACCGGTTCCTTCAGGTCGCTTTCGTTGCGGATGCCGGAGATGCCGGCGATCCTGCCTTCGTTGACCAGCGCCGCGATCCGCTCCTCGACGCGGTCCCGCGCCTGCTGGTAGGGAATCTCCGTGACGACGATGCGAGAACGCTTGCCGTCGGGCCGTTCAATCCGAGCCCGGGCGCGAACCACCACCGTGCTCCGCCCCGTGTAATAACCCTTGCGGATGCCGCTGCGCCCGCAGATGACGCCGCCGGTGGGGAAGTCCGGGCCGGGGATGATCTCCAGCAACTCGTCGATCGAGATGGCCGGGTTATCGATCACCGCCACGACACCGTTACAAACTTCACGAAGATTGTGCGGAGGGATCGAGGTCGCCATGCCGACGGCGATACCATTGGCCCCGTTGACCAGCAGGTTGGGAAACTTCGACGGCAGCACCGTCGGCTCTGTGCGCCGCTCGTCGTACGTGGGGATGTAGTCGACCGTGTCGAGCTTCAAATCCTCGAGCATCAGCGAGGCATAAGCCGACATCCGGGCTTCGGTGTACCGCATGGCCGCCGGAGGCAGACCGGCGATCGAGCCGAAGTTGCCCTGCTTGTCGACCAGCGTGTGCCGCATGTTCCAGTCTTGGGCCATGCGGACCAGCGTCGGGTAAACGATCGACTCGCCGTGCGGGTGGTAGTTGCCGCTGGTGTCGCCGCAGATCTTGGCGCACTTCATGCGGCCGGAGCCGGGGGTCAGGCTCAGGTCGTTCATGGCGACCAGAATCCGCCGCTGCGAGGGCTTCAGCCCGTCTCGCACGTCCGGCAGCGCGCGGCTGACGATGACGCTCATGGCGTACGTCAGGTAGCTGTCCTTCAGCTCATCTTCGATGGGCATGTCGATCAGCCGGGCAGCGATGGGCGCTGCGTCGCCACCCTCACTTTCCGGCGGAGTCGGGCCGGTCGAATCGCTCGACAATGTGGTTCCTTTCGCGTCGCATGACGGCACCCCGGCGGCAGTTCAAATTCCCTGTCCGGCGGCCGATTTCCTCTCGTGGCAAGCAGCCCGTAATATACCACGTTCACGGTGGCCCGACAACGCGGTCAGCGTGCGGAAGTAGCGGTCGCAAGATCAAAGATAACAAGGCTTTGTAGAACGACTCCGCCGGCCTGAATTCATGCCCCAGCGGGGGATCGCGGAAGGTGTCAAACCGCCGCCAGTGGGAAGCTGAGTGAGAAGTCTCGCGCGTTCGCGGAGGTTGGCCTTTCGCATTCCCTCGGCCGCGCGGGAAAGCGGTGAAAAAACTCTCGCCTGCCGACCGCCGCCAGTGGCAAGCAATGATCCTCCGCGGCGAAGTACTATTCGCGGTCGAGTCGATCGCGCGAGGGGTTCGAACGACGGCCAAGCGGCCCGGCAACCGCCGGTGTCTGGTCTAGTTTTTCAACCGCAGGCGAATAGAATGCAGCACGACCTACCCTGTGCCGCGTGTGGCGCGGCTCCGGATCGAGGAATCCCACGCCTGCCAGCTTTCCCATTGAAGCTCCGCCGAATCTCCTTGCGTAGTGGAATGGGTGCTGCGGGTGATGCGGGGCGAAGGTGCCCGGCGACTCCAGCCTAGCGCGGGACGCACCCAGTACAGGCCGAGAAAGTTCCATGACCAGTCAGTCCACTCCCCAAACTGAAACCGAGCAAGTGGCGGCCGTTCCGCAGGTCGATCTGAAGGACCCTTGGCTGGCCGCCTTCCTGGCATGGCTGGTGCCCGGGGCGGGTCACTTCTATCAGGGGCGCACCGGCAAGGGCTTCCTGTTTCTGGTCTGCATTCTGGGGACGTTCATCTTCGGCCTTTATCTTGGACAGGGCCGCGTGGTCTACGCCTCGATGCGGCCCGAGGATCGCCGGCTGCCGTACCTGTGCCAGATCGGAGCGGGCGTCGTCGCCACTCCGGCGCTGGTGCAGGCCCAGCGGGTGCGATCCGGAAAGGAGCCGCTCTGGGCGGGCCTCATGGCTCCGCCCGATCTGCGCCGGCCGATCCATGCCAATGACGATCAGGGGAACCCGATCGTCTTTCCCCATGAGCTATCTAAGTGGCATTACGAGCTGCACAGTTTCTTCGAACTGGGGACGGTCTACACGATGATCGCCGGGCTGTTGAACGTCTTGGTGATATTCGACGCGTTCGCTGGTCCTGCGCCGTGGGTGCGGCGGAAGGAGGAAACCGGCGAAGAAGGGGCGGACATGCGGTCGCGTCCGCCGGATCCCGGCAGTTGACGCGGCCGATCACAATTCACGGCGGCGTTTCGCGGCTCGAATGGCCGCAACCGATTCAGCGGAAAATGAAAGCCGATGCATAATCTCTTCCTGTTGGCGATCGGATCGGACCCGGCCAATCTGTGGTACGCGCTGCCGCTGATCGTCGTGATCACGCTGGTCTACTGCGCCACGCGGCACGAGGATATTGTGCCGATTCTCAAGCACGCGCTTCACTTCGGAACCACGCTGATCCTCTTTCTCGCCGTCGGTCTGGTCATCCTCACCGCGATGGCATGGTTCACCTGAGCCACCCGTGCTGCGGCTGAACAACGGTCTGGGGTGCCAGCCGATCCGGTTGCACAGACACTCCGGTCTGTGCAACTCAGGGTGCACTGCGAACCTCGTCGCAGTGCCATTCTTTGCCTGCCCGACTTTGATGCGGCCTTTGGTCGCCGCGCTGTCCTCGACTGACCTTCGATAGCGTGCTCATCAAGTCGACATTGTGCCGTCCGAGTTCTTACCCCTTGTATCTTCCATTTTCTGTGAGTGTTGGTACCAAATGGATTCAGGCTGCT
>JBBDJB010000024.1:0-124136 GCA_040880125.1 Pirellulales bacterium
CCTAAAGGTTTCGCCTGAAGGCGAGGGATTTAGACCCATCGCAAAGACATTAAACCGCATTGGGGGAAATCCGGCCAGCCGGTTCCGTGACTCGACTGGTGGCAGCCCGCGTCTCCTCCGAAAACGAAGCAGCCAAATCAGCGGTTGAAGCGCAATTCTCGTGCTTCAGTGTCACCAAGTCTGGCTTCCTGAGAGCGCACCTCCCGGGCCCATTAGCTAGCAATTACCTACGTTTTACTGGGCCGACGGACACCCGAGGAATAACTTTGGGGATTTTTTCATTTTTCGCTAGACAACGCATCGGGGGGCGGTTATCTTGTGCAGTTGAAGGCTAGCTGTTCGGCGATCCGTCGGCGGTGCCGCCTGCTGTGTGTGTCTGCGGGATTTTTTCGGAATATCGCCGGCCAAATTGTTTGACATGTCGCCGATTGCCGCTTATGATGAGCGGAAGCTAGAGGATGAAATGCCTCCGACGAAGAATGTTTGAAGTCGGTAGAGTGTTTGAAGTGGAAAGTCACGCGAGTTGGTTTGACAGGAGTTGCTAGTGAAGTTGCACCACGAAAGCCGTTAACTACGGCCAACTCGGGGCAAAAGCCGGGGCAGACGATTGTTGACATACGATGTGCTCGGGCTGAACTGACTTATTCAATCGAACACAAACTTTGCTGATTACATCCTTGACGGAGGGTAACTGATGCTCAGGAGATTCGCACTAAGCTTAGCGGTGCTGCTGTCACTGGCCGTAACGGCCCAGGCAGCCTCGGTCATATCGGCCGGCATCGCCAATGTTATCACGCTTCAACCGGACATGGCTGTCCAACAAGTGCAGTTCATGATTACCAGCCCGGACGCCGATCCATGGGCCGGCATGTCATTCCGAATCTGGGTCGAGGACGGCGGGACCCTGACCCCACACGGTGGTGGGGACGATAGTGCATTCCCGAATATTACCGACGTCGATATCCTCGACGGAACGATTTTCGGGCCGAATAATACGGGCGAGCAGGCTCCGCTTAGCCATCCCCTGGCGTTCGAAAGGGCGACGACGACCACCTCGGGAAGCGTCGAGGCCAATGGCCTACTGGCCACCGTCACCTTCGATACCACGGGCTTCAACTCGGGCTCGTTCCGGTTCTTTCTCGATGGGGTGGACACCGTCAATGGCATGCCGGTTGGCTTTGCACCCACAACCAACGAGGGTTCGGTATTCCCGGGCGGAACCATCCCCGTGCCAGAGCCGACCATCCCGGACTTCTTCACGCTGCTGATTGACGGTATCGATCCCCCCGGCTTTCCCGGCGACGATTGGGACAACCCGATTTTGCCGGACAACGCCACGGGATCGCCTCCGTGGATCTTCACGGATGTTGAGGGCGGCCCGGCCGGCAACGAGGATGAATCGATCGGCCTTTGGTTCGATCCGATCATAACCGATGCTGTCATCTATGAGACCGACGGCAACTCGAACTTCCTCATGGTCGGTCTGCCCCCGCTGGAGGCAGTTGCTGACGCGGATGGCGTCTACCAGGTTCGCCGCGGTAGCGACGGTCTGCTGGTCGAAGTCGCCGCTGGCGACTTATGGGACTTCGACGGTGTGCCTCAAACCCAGTTCATCGTCTACGGCATCAACCCGCACTTGGATGGTGAACTTCCGAACTTCTTCCCGACGCTCCTGTCCTTCGACGAGAATTCCAACACCTTCACGATGACCCCGGTTCCCGAGCCCTCGTCGCTCGCACTGGCCGGTCTGGGTGTGCTCGGCCTGGTTGGCTACCGCCTGCGTCGCCGCTCGGCCTGATAAACTTGAAAGTCAGTTTAGTCGCGTAATCTCCGCCCGCGCCGGAAACTTTCCGGCGCGGGTTTTTTGTTGCGCGCCGACGGTTGGTCCGGTCATGCCGGTTCGCAGACAGGCGGCACCAGCCGGAACCTTTCCGCCCAGCCGGCACTTGTCCGCGACCCAGCGTCCAACCATCGACTGCACCGACGTTCGGCTCAAAAGCCGACGGTACTTTCCGCAGTTCAAACCACGTACACCATTGAGTCCCGGTCCCCGATCTCCGTTCGGATAGGACAACTGACGCGCGAGCTCATTTCCAGCAGCTCGGTTACGAATGTTGCGCGGATCGCCCGCTCGGGTGCCGGACGTGGCGACGCGAACTGCTGCCGCATCGCGCTACTCCGCCCGCGCCCTCGCTTTGGATTCCTAGATAGCCTGGCGCCCCTGATGTCCGGCCGAAATCCGCCGCGAGGGACTGCGGCTCTGGCTGCCCGAGCCTAGTCGCCCAAGTGCTGCTGGGCGGAAAAGTACACCGACACGCTGCCCGCTTCGCTCGCTGGCTGTGAGAGACGCACATCCAGCCGGGCACCGTACGCGAATAGTTGGCCCACCTTGATGCGGCAGGCCGGTCCGTCGGTCTGGTGCGACTCCAGTCGAGGGACCGACGCAAACGGCGGACAAAACGCCACGTGCAGCGTCGCCGACCGCTGGCCGGGGTCGAGGTCGCATCGCAACATCCCGCTCAGAGCTTCCCGGCCCTGTGCATCCCGGGTTCTTGTCACCTGCTGCATCACGTACGGCTGCTCGTCGGTTGATGCCATCGACTCCGGCGCGAGCTGCGGCGTAGGCGGATTCCAGGTAGGTCCCGCCGAGATGGCGGCGGATGCGGCCGAGGTCTCGCTTTGCCGACCGCTACGCCATAGAATCCGCTGCGCCACCTCGCAGCCTACCAGCAGCACCCAAAACACCGCCAGCGCCAGCGGCGAAGTGCCCTGCAGCGACACGGCCGCCCCGATCAGCACCAGAGCCACCGTCGGCGTCCAATCGACGGCGGTGGCTTGCCATCGCGGCCGGTGAGCACCCGGCAGGCGGCTCCATGCCAGACGCAGTCCCCATCCCACGACAGCCACGGCCAATCCCGTCGCGATCAGCCCCGCCGGCGAAAGCGGCTCGACCAGCCCCCCACCCGCACGTCGGGCGAAGAGCAACCCCCCGGCCATTAGCAGACACGCATTGATACCCAGCAGGGCGGGCCGAAGCATTCGCTCCCAATCCCGCGGCAGTGGCCATCCGGTGGCGGCAACTTGCTGCATATTCGCGGCGTCCGTGCGATCGGTTCGAAATCGTAAGAGGCCGTAAGTCGCAAGTATCAGTTACTTTCGCAACTCCGCGGCTGCCGTTCTCCCGGGCCACTGCCAGACCGAAAGAGCGCAACAAAAAGGCCCTGCCCGCCGTGAAGCCCGGCGGACAGGGCAGCGTTATATCAGGTTTTCGGCCGCGCGGCGAGCGACAGCCAGCGATCAGGTGGCGGCCAGATTCACGCCCGCCGCCTCGGCCAATTCAGCCGCCCGGCGAGTGCTCTCCCAGGTGAACTCCGGCTCGCTTCGTCCGAAGTGACCTCCGGCAGCCGTTTTGCGGAAAATCGGCCGCTTCAGGTCGAGGTACTTGATGATGCCCGCGGGCGACAGCGGGAACATCTCGCGAACGAGCCGGCAGATCTCCGCATCCTCGATCCGTCCACTGCCATCGGTGTCGACGTACACGCTCACCGGCTCGGAGACGCCGATCGCGTAGGCGAGCTGCACTTCGCAGCGGTCGGCCAGCCCGGCCGCCACGATGTTCTTGGCCACGTGCCGCGCCATGTAGGCGGCGCTGCGGTCGACCTTGGTGGGATCCTTTCCGCTGAACGCTCCGCCGCCGTGCCGGCCCCAGCCGCCGTACGTATCGACGATGATCTTCCGGCCCGTCAGGCCGCAGTCGCCGTGGGGGCCGCCCACCACGAACCGCCCAGTGGGGTTGATGTGGTAGGTAATGTCGCCGGAGACCAGTTCAGCCGGCAGCAGCGGCTTAATGATCTCTTCGACGATGTAGCGGCGGATCTCGCTGATTTCCACGTACGGAGCGTGCTGGGTCGAAACCACCACCGTGTCGATCCGTACCGGCGTGACGCCGTCGTACTCGACGGAGACCTGGCTCTTGCTGTCCGGGCGGAGCCAATCGACCTCGCCCGACTGCCGGGCTTCGGCCAGCCGATTGAGGATGCGGTGCGACAGGGCGATCGGCAGCGGCATCAGCTCGGGCGTGTCGTTGCACGCGTAGCCGAACATCAGCCCCTGGTCGCCGGCGCCGACGTCCTTGCCGTCCGCGCCGTTCTCGTCGACCCCCTGAGCGATATCGGGGCTTTGCTTGTCGATCGACAGCATCACGGCGCACGTGTCGGCACAGATGCCCATCTGGTCGTCGGTATAGCCCACGTCGCGAATCACGTCGCGAACGATGGCGGAGTAGTCCACCGTGGCCTTGCTGGTGATTTCGCCCGCGATGATCGCGATTCCGGTCGTGACCATCGTCTCACAGGCAACGCGGCTGTCGGGATCTCCCGCGAGTAGCGCATCCAGAATCCCGTCGGAAATCTGATCGGCTAACTTATCCGGATGTCCCATACTGACCGCTTCACTGGTAAACAGATACTTGCCTGATCGCACGCGTAGCCTCCTTGTGGCTGACAATCTGAAAAGCCGAAAAATACCTGAATTTGGCGTGGTGAGCCATTATAGCCGACATTTGCACCGGGCAGCAACTCGCTTCCGCGGGCAGCATCGCGCGAGGCGGTGTACACGCATCGTGACGCATAATCGTATCGCGCGTACTGCATTCACCGCTTTCGCTGCAGGAGGAGCATGCCAACATTTGCTGCCAGGTGGCGCCAGACCGCACCGGCACCGCGTCGCGGCGCGGCGTACCCTTCCCCGTCCTCCCGAGCGCGGCCATAATTCAGGAGTTACGGCCCGCGACGCTCCGACGAGTCGGCCGGTTTCGCTTTGCCGTTGTCAATGTCGCAGGCCGCCGTCCAGTACACCACTCCTGGGATTTCGCTTCCCGTTTTCCCGAGGCATCACGGTTCGATCATGGCTCGCTGGCCTCGTCACGTGTGGACATCGATATTTACGTACGCCACGATATTCATTCTCTTTCCCCTGCTATGCCTGCTGGCATACGCCTGGGTCAGAGGATGGATCTTTTAGGACAGTTCGTGATTGCGTAAGGCGCCTTCCGCTTGCTTCGTCGAGCACGGAGGGCCAGCGTCGAATCGCATGGAAATGGAATCGAGGCCGGGGCACCGCGTGAACGAGACACTACTTTCCAAGCTGAAGGAACACGGGCAGGGCCATCTGATCGCCGCCTGGGAAACGCTCGACGAGATTTCCCGGCGGCGGCTCGAAGTCGACCTGCAAGCGGTCGATCTGGAATTGGTCGCCGCGCTCTACCGGCAAGGCGCGACGCAGGACGATTGGGCAGAACTGGCGCGGCGGGCCGAACCGCCTAAAGCCTATCGGCTGAACGATCCAGCTCCGCGGCAGTCACCCCAGCAGGCCCGCGCACGCGGCGCCGAAGTGCTCGACAGCGGCAGGATCGCTGCACTTTTGGTCGCGGGAGGGCAGGGGACCCGGCTCGGTTTCGACCATCCCAAGGGCATGTACCCAATCGGGCCGGTAACCGATCGATCGCTCTTTCAGATCCACATCGAAAAGCTGCGCGCGGTAGCGCGGCGGCACGGGACGAGCATCCCGCTGTTTCTGATGACCAGCCCGGCAACGCACGAGCCGACGCTGCGATTCTTGGACCAGCACGAGCGCTTCGGGCTGCCGGCCGCCGATCTGTTCCCGTTCTGTCAGGGAACCATGCCGGCGGTCGACGCCGTCACGGGTGAGCTGTTGATGGCCGAACCGGGACGGCTGTTCCAGGCGCCGGACGGGCACGGCGGCATGCTGAAAGCGCTGGCGCAAAGTGGCGGCCTCGACTTGCTGCAGCGCCGCGGCATCGAACACCTGTTCTACTTCCAGGTCGACAATCCTCTCACGCCCATCTGCGACGACGCACTGCTGGGCTATCACTTGCTGGAACGCTCGGAGCTCACCACGCTGGCGGTGGCCAAGCATTCGCCCGAGCAGCGGGTGGGCAACGTCGTCTTGGTCGACGGCAAGGTCCGGATCTTGGAATACAGCGACCTGCCCGATGACGTGGCAGGGCGGCGAGACGCGGGCGGCAGCCTGCGGTTGTGGGCCGGCAACACCGCCATTCACGTCATGCAGGTCGACTTTCTCGTGCGAATGTCCCGCCGGGATGAAGCCCTGCCGTTTCATGTCGCGCGGAAGATGGTGCCGCACGTCACGCCTTCGGGCGAGCGCGTTGACCCGGCCGAGCCGAACGCCCTGAAGTTCGAGCGATTTATCTTCGACCTGCTTCCCAGCGCCGCTCGGGCGCTGGTGGTCGAAGGGGACGAGTGGGCCTGTTTCGCACCGCTGAAAAACGCCAGCGGCGCGGCCACCGACACGCCCGAGTCCGTCCGCCGGCAGTTGACGGACGTGTATCGAAAGTGGATGGTGGCGGCAGGTGCAGAGGTTCAGCACGGCATTCCGCTGGAGATCAGCCCCCTGGCGGCACTCGATGCCCAGGATTTGGCACGCCGCTTGCGAATGCCCTTGCAGGTGAACGAGCCGCTGGAGCTGGGCGAGGCGAACGATGTGCTGACGCCTTACCGTGATGACTAGCCGCTGCTGTGTTGGAATCACCCACGTCGGCTGCTGACAACCAAGCGACCACGCGCACCTGTGCAATAGATCCGCGGCCGTGCAAGATCTCGCCTTCGGTCGCCACACACGAAAGACGATACCGCGATGTTACACGCAGTCGTGATGGCCGGCGGATCAGGCACCCGCTTCTGGCCCGAAAGCCTTGCAGCCACGCCCAAGCAGTTGTTGCGGCTAGTCGGCGACCGGACCATGATCCAGATGACTGTCGACCGCCTGGGCGATCTGGTCACGCCTGAGCGAGTGCTGATCGTCACGAACGAGCGCCTCACCGACGCCGTGGCCGAGCAGTTGCCGGAGCTACCGCAAGAGGCCATCATCGGCGAACCCTGCAAGCGGGACACGGCCCCCTGCATCGGGCTGGCGGCGATGCACGTCGCGCGCGACGATCCCGACGCGACCATGGTGGTGATGCCGGCCGATCACGTCATCCAACCGGACGAAGTCTTTCAGAACGCTATCCGCCGGGCGGTTGAGGTCGTTGAGCAGCGGCCCGGCTGCCTGGTCACCTTCGGTATCCCTCCGACCTTTCCGGCGCAGACGTTCGGGTATATCGAGCGCGGCGAACCGCTCGTGGAAGGAGATCGTGCGTTCGCCGTGAAACGCTTTCGCGAAAAGCCGGACGCCAAGACTGCGCAAGAGTACGTCGACGCGGGCGGCTTTTACTGGAACTCCGGCATCTTCGTCTGGAAGGCCAAGACGATCCTCGACGCCTTGGCCGAGCATCAACAGGATCTGTACGGTCACCTGGAAAAGATCGCTCAAGCCCGCGGGACGAGCGACTTTGAAGAGGTTTTTCGCCGCGAGTTCGCCGAGATTCGCGGTGTATCGATCGACTACGCGGTGATGGAGAACGCCCGGGACATCGTCGTTCTTGAAGCACCCTTCCAGTGGGACGACGTGGGAAGCTGGCAGGCCCTGGCCCGGCTGCATGGCGAGGACGAGCACGGCAACACCATCGTCGGCAAGCACCTGGGGTTGAATACCACCGGGTCGATCGTCCGCACGGTCGGCGATCATCTGGTGGTCACGCTGGGCGTCAAGGACTGTGTGGTCGTGCATACGCTCCACGCCACGCTTGTGGCGGATAAACACCAGGAGGAGGCGATCCGCGACGTCGTCGCCGAACTGAAAGAGCGAGGCTGGGACGCGTATCTGTAAGCTCGCAGGCATTGCCAGCGGGCAAGCCTGTAGCGGGGGGAGAGTTGGCTGTTTTCGCTTCGCACGGAGGCAACTGCGCTCGGCCACCCGCGGCGGCCAACCTTCGCGGGATTTCGTACGTGTTGCTGAAGCCTGAAAACGCCCTGGCGAGTATAATCGCAGCATGAGAAGCGCACGACTGATTATGACGCTAGTGATCGCCCTGACGGGCGTCGTCAGCGGTCGCCGGGCGGCGGCCGAAAACCCGGACGCCGCGGTCACGCTCCCAAATCTCCGCATGCCGACACTGGGCGGGAAGCAGTTCTGGGCCGACGTCTGGCTGCTGGATCGATACCGAATTCAGCGGAACGCCGTCACCGGGAATTACCGCCTGCTCGATCCGGTCAACAAGCGGCAGGCCTGGGGAACGCTGGAAGCCTGTCGCGATACGCTCGCCACGCTGCAGACGCGGCGGAATATCGAGCCGACTCGCGGCAAAGTCGTCCTGGTGATGCACGGGCTGTTCCGCACCCGCGCGTCGATGGAGCGGCTGTGCCGCTATCTTCGCGAGCACAGCGATTATGAGGTGATCAATCTTTCGTACCCGTCCACGCGCGGCACGGTAGGCGAACACGCCCAGGCGTTGGCCAGCGTGGTGGAAAGTCTCGAGGGGGCCGAAGAGATCAACTTCGTCGCGCACAGCCTGGGTAACCTGGTCATCCGCCACTGGTTGGGCGACCTTGCGGCCGCGGGCGAAGAGCCTCCGCCGTCGCTGAGCCGCATCGTGATGCTCGGTCCGCCGAATCAGCAGCCGGAGCTGGCGCTGAAGCTGGTGCCGATGGACGTTTCCGGCCGAGTCGCCGGACCCGCGGCGCAGCAACTGGCCACCGGGTGGGAAGCATTGGCCCCACAACTGGCGGTGCCTCAGAACGAATTTGCCATCCTGGCCGGCGGCCGCAACGACGAGCTGCGGAACAATCCTTTTGTCCGCGGCGATGACGACTGGGTGGTTAGCGTCGCCTCGACGCGGCTGCCCGGCGCGGCCGACTTCCGCGTGGTGCCGGTGGGGCACACCTTTATGATGAACGACCCGTTCGTACAGAAGTACGTCCTGCAGTTCTTGCAGCACGGCTACTTTGAAACCGAGCAGACTACGCAACCGATCCTTGATTAGGCGGCGATTTCGGCCGCTCCGGCGTCACGGCGCCGCGCCGTGAAGGAATTGCCCCTCGTGTCTGCGACGACCAAACCTGCTCCGCCCGACCGCATCGCCGGCGTCGATTTCGGCACCGTACGGATCGGGATCGCCATTGCGGACACCGCGGTATCAATCGCTGTGCCGCTGGAAAACTACACGCGTCGCACGGAGAAGATCGACGCCGATTACTTCCGCAACCTGGCCCAGTGCGAGCGGCTGCAGCGGTTTGTCGTCGGGCTGCCCACGCACCTGCACGGCGGCGAAAGCCAGATGTCCGGCGAAGCGCGGCGGTTCGGCGCGTGGCTGAACGACGTGACCGGCGTGCCGGTCGAGTTCTTTGATGAGCGCTTCACCTCGAGCGAGGCCGAGCAGCTTCTGCTGGAAGCGAAGCTCAGCAAGAAGAAGCGCAAGGCCCGGCTCGACATGCTGGCCGCCCAACGGATGCTGGCCGCCTACCTGGAGTCCGGCAGCCGCGGTCAGACGTCGCTCGAATCGTTGGACGATTGATGCCACCCGACGTGAGCACGCTGATCTTTGGCTGCGGCTATCTGGGAAGTCGCGTGGCGCGGCGGCTGCTCGACCGTGGCGAGATCGTCTTCGCCGCCACTCGGTCCAGCGATCGCGCCCGGCAGCTCCAGCGGCTCGGCTGCCGGACGGTCGTGGCAGACGTCACTGAGCCGAGCTCGCTCACTGGGTTGCCACAGGTGGATCGCGTACTGTACGCGATCGGCTACGACCGCCGCAGCGATCGCTCGATCCAAGAAGTCTACGCGGGCGGACTTCAGGCGGTGCTCGACGCGGTCCCGCCTGGCTTTGAAAAGCTCCTCTACATCAGCTCCACCGGCGTCTATTCCCAGACCGGCGACGCCTGGATCGACGAGCAGTCGCCGTGCGAGCCGGTGCGCGAGGGCGGCAAGGCCGCGCTGGCGGCCGAGCGCGTGCTGCAGGATCACGCCAGCGGTTTAAGGGGCGTCATTCTTCGACTGGCCGGCATCTATGGACCGGGGCGAGTGCCCTATCTCGACAAGATGCGGCAGGGAGAGCCGATTCCCTCACCGCAACGCGGGTTTTTGAACCTGATCCATGTCGAGGACGCGGCCTCAATCGTCCTGGCTGCACTGGATCGTGCCACTCCGCCGGCGCTCTTTTGCGTCAGCGACGGCCAGCCCGTGAAGCGCGGCGACTATTATCGGGAGGCGGCAAAGCGAATCGGGGCGCCGCAGCCTCGCTTCGCGACCGATCCCCAAACGCCGGCGGCCTCGCGTGCATCATCGAGCAAGCGCGTGTCGAATCGGCGCCTCGTCGAGCAACTCGGCGTGACACTCGCCTTTTCGTCTTATCGAGAGGGCCTGGCCGCCATTTTGTCCGCAGAGTCATCCCGCTAGCGAGCCACAGGCGCACGCGGCAGAGAGCGCGGTGGACATAGCCATGCGTTGGGGCGTTTCCACGGCCGGTCGCTTTCCGATCCGGCCGGATTGCTCTAAAATCGCTCAGCAGCGTCCCGGCGGCGGGGTACTCCACCGCCCTCGGCACTCCCAGCCCAAAGCAAGGAAATCGCCCGATGTTGGAGCGGACCCCCATCTTCCCGCACGTCCTGGAGCTGAATCACCAGGCGCGGCAGCGAATCGGCTGCAGCGTCTACCTGGTGTACGAAGGACAGGAGTGGACGCTGATCGACATCGGGTACGAGGACGCGGTCGATGACTTCATCGAGCTCATCCGCCAGCTCGACTTCCCGCTCTCGCAGTGCAAGACGCTCATCGCCTCGCATGCGGACGTTGACCACATCCAGGGCCTGGCCAAGGCAAAGCAGATCCTCAAGACGACGGTCACCGCCCATCGCCTGGCGGCCGAACCGCTGCGGACCGGGGACAAGCTCTCCACATTCGCCGAAATCGCCGCGCAGGACATTCACCTGCCGATGCCGCCGGTAGAGGTCGACACGCTGGTCGACCAGGGTGACATCATCCGCGTCGGCAACCTAGAGCTGGAAGTCTGGCATACGCCCGGCCACACCGACAGCCAGCTTTCCTTCCGCTTGGGCGATCTGCTCTTCAGCGGCGACAACCTTTTCCGCGACGGCTGCGTGGGTGCGATCGACGCCCATCACGGCAGCGACCTGGAGGCGTTCGTCCGCTCGCTGGAGCGCATCCGCGACAGTAGCGTCCAGTGGCTGCTCCCCAGCCACGGGCCGGTCTTTCGCAAGGACATCGGCCTGCTCGACCGGACGATCGAGCGGCTGAAAGGCTACCTGCACATGGCCGACTTCGGCACCTGCGCGGTCGACTGGCCACTGATGGACCAGTGGGAAACCGAGCTGGCCCGCGGCAAGCTGCCGGAGTGACTGGCCGCACAGACTTTCTTGTCTGTGCTTTTCACTCGGTCTTTGCCGTCGCAGGCGGAGCGGCAAACGGCCGCACAAAGCCGCAAACATTGCCCACCTCGCCGGGTCGCGCAATCGCAGCGCGATCCGCGTTCCGTCTGTGAGGGATGTGCCGGATATTCGCTCAATGCCGGCTGTCCGGATTGCCGATGCTAGGTGCAGACCCAATTGCGGCCATTTGGGGCCGCGGGCGGGGCACACTCGCCGCCGCCGTCATCTCGATCATCCCGGGGGGGACTGTGATGTTGCGCTGTGTTACCTTTGCGCTGTTGTGCGGTTGCGGTTTGGGCCTGGCGACATTTGACGCCAGCCCGGCCGCCGCACAAGAAGCAGCCTATGGACAAACTTGGGCTCGTCCGTACGACACCCGAGACTGGGAGCGGTTTTACCACTACCCCTACGTTTACTACCCGCAGAACTTCTGGGGCAGCGAGTACTACCGCAGCAGCGACAACATGTACTACCGGTATCCGCCGGAGATGCGGATCCCGGTCTACAACAAGAAGTGGCACAACTATTATCCGGCGGGCCGGTTGTACCACATCGGACACCACTTCATCCTGGACGTGTTCTAGACGGCAGCGGGCTTGCCCAGCCATGCTCGGTAGCGCCACCGATTAAGCCTCGCCAAACGCCTCTCGTGCGATGCGGTAGTATAGTTCGGCGGCCTGCTCGAGTTGCGATATCTCCAGCCACTCGTCGGCCGTATGGGCCTGGTCGATGGAGCCGGGTCCAAACACGACCGACGGCACGCCGGCTGCATCGAACGCTGAAGCATCCGTGCCGTAGGCCACGCCCGTCTTGCGGCACTCCGGCACCTGCTCCTGCACGATCGACATCAGCCGCTCGGCCCACGCACCGTTATTGGCATCCGATAGCCCCGGGCTGACCGAATACGGCTCATCATGCTGAATCTCAGGCTGGCCGCCGGCGTTGCGGTTCAGATAATCGACCAGCTTGCCATACGCCTGCTGGGCGTCTTCCCCCGGTGTCAGTCGGCGATCGATGTCGATCGTCACCCGATCCGGCACGGTATTCACGCTGATACCGCCCTGGATCATGCTCACGCATACGGTCGGCCGCCCACACAGCGGATGTTCTTCCAGTCGCGGGATCTCTTCGCGATGATAGCGCTCAACCGCCTCGATCACCGGCACCATCTTATAGATGGCGTTCACACCGCGCTGCGGCTGGGAAGTGTGGGCTGCGCGGCCCCGCGCGTGGCAGCGCCACCGCAGCACGCCCTTGTGGGCGACTACGACGTTCAGGTCGGTCGGCTCGGCGACGATTGCTCCGTCCGGCGGCTTGGCGAAAAACGTTCGCTTCCCGCCGTGCCACAGCTCGGCCATCGCCGTAGCGCCGGTGAAGCCGAACTCCTCGTTGACCGAGCATGCCATCACCACGGTCGGCATCCCCTCGGGCCGCTCCTGGGCCAGCCGCAGGAAGGCCGTCAACATGGCCGCCATCCCGCCCTTAATATCGCACGAGCCGCGGCCGTAGATCTTGCCGCCTTCGATCCGCGGATCGAACGGATCGATCGTCATTCCGTCGACCGGCACCGTGTCCTGGTGGGCTTCCAGCAGCAGCAGCTTGCCGCCTTCGGAAGGCGGCCGCGCGCCGTCGACGCGGGCCAGGATGTTGTCGCGCCGCGGGGCAACCATCTGCCGGTGCCAGGGCAGATCGTGACGCTGAAACAGTTCTTGCAGGTAATCAGTCAGCCGCGCTTCGAAGTATTCCGGCCCGTCAAGATCGCGTCCCATCGGATTGACGCTGGGAATCGACACCAGTTCCGCCAACAGATCCGCCGGCGCAAGGGACATAGAGAAGATGCTCCTGGGGGTGAGCTGCCGCCGGCGCGATGCGTGCCGAGCGTGGCCGGAGCGAATCGTCCGGCATCGCCGAACGTATCACTCGCCCCGCGTACTAGCAAGAGAGACTCCGCTCATCGCCGCGAGCGTAATAGCTGCAGCCGCACAGCTCGCAAGCCGACGATGCCGGTGCGCACGATCCACACCAGACTCATCGCCAGCGGCGCGATCACGAGAAAGCTGATCAGCAGCCAGCGGGGATCGACCGATTCGGCGGGAAAAAGCCTCACAGCCGGCACGGAGCCGAATCCGGCTCCCACGAGCGAGCCCGCACAGCGGTCCGCCCAACCGCCCCGCACAATCATCCCTGCCATACACGCCGGCACGACAATCAACGCGGCGGCAAATTCCATCCTCCCCATCGCGGCGGCGGCCGATAGTGCCGCGACGGCGGTGGTCAGCAGGAACAGAGTTCGAAGATGGAACTGCATGGGGCGTAGTAGCTGAATCCGTGACAATTCAGCATTGCGAGATAGCAAGAGGAGTAACGCGTGTATTGAACCAGTTGTCGACTTGCCGATGCAACAAGTTATTCGCTGCGGCGACGTAAACCCGGCTGCTTGGCTCATTTTTCGCCGGTTGACCATCCCTGGGGGGGCCGCTAGGATGCATGCGCACGACTCGGCTTCGGTCGGGTTTTTATTTCGCATAGTTTGTGACAAGATTCACAAAGTACGATGGGGTGATTGCAACCCCATCTGACCGTTGACTTTATGGAAATCAGTACCCTCCCGATCCTCCTGTTCGCGGTCATTGCCACGGTCTTTTCCCTGGGACTGTTGGGCGTGGGACGGCTGTTCGGCCCCAGCCGTACCAGTCCGGTGAAGGAGATGCCCTACGAGAGCGGCATGGATCCGATCCATGACGCGCGGCGACGGTTCCGCGTGCGGTTTCACCTGGTCGCTGTGGCGTTTTTGCTGTTCGACGTCGAGCTCCTATTTCTTTATCCGTGGGCCGTGGCTAGCCGCAACCCGCAGGGGATCGACGCGGTAACCGCCGCGACCGCGAGTGAAGCTCTGATCTCCAGCCGGCATTTGGTGTTCGGTGGCGTGATGGTGTTTCTTTTGCTGTTGGTCCTGGGCTTTGTCTACGACTGGCGGAAAGGACTATTTCGATGGCGATAGAAATCCCGGAAAACGTCGTCGTCAGCCGGCTCGACGCCCTGGCCAGTTGGTGCCGCAAGAACAGCCTGTGGCCGATGCCCTTCGCGACGGCCTGCTGCGGCATCGAGTTGATGGCCACCGGCGCGAGCCGCCACGACTTGGCCCGCTTCGGGGCCGAAGTGTTCCGCTTCAGCCCGCGGCAGTGCGACCTGATGATCGTCGCCGGCCGCGTGGTGATGAAGATGCTGCCCGTGTTGCAGCGGATCTGGCAGCAGATGCACGAGCCGAAGTGGTGCATTTCTATGGGCGCCTGCGCCTCGACCGGCGGAGTCTTTGACACCTACTGCGTAGTGCAGGGGATCGACCGCTTCCTTCCCGTGGACATGTACGTGCCGGGCTGCCCACCGCGGCCGGAGCAATTGATCCAGAGCATCATCGACCTGCAGGACATCATCCAGCAGCGGGGCACCATTCGCGGCGTGGAGTTCACCGCAGCCGCCCGGCAGCAGCCGAAACGGGCCCTGATCGAGCTTCCTATCTTGGGCGACGTCCGCACGCCGCCGCATCACAACGGCCCGATACCGCCCGCCACTCTCGCCAGTGGGAAGGATCGCGCATGACCGACCCGGCGGTAATCAGCGCTTTGACGGCGGCCTACCCGGACGTGGTGACCAGCGAGTTCCGTGGCGACGTCCGGGCGATGGTGCCGCGCGAGAGCCTGATCGCGGTGATGTCCCGCCTCCGCGACGAGCAGGGTTACGACATGCTTTCGGACATCACCTGCGTCGACTACCTGCGGTACCGCGACGCCACCGACCGCTTCGGCCTGGTGTACCTGCTGGTGAACACGACCACCGCGGCACGGTTGACCGTGCGGACGTTCGTGAATGAACCGGACCTGGATGTGCCGAGCGTCGTGCCGTTATGGCCGGGGGCGAACTGGCTGGAGCGCGAGGTGTGGGACATGTTCGGCATCCGCTTCACCGATCACCCGGACCTTCGCCGGATCCTGCTGCCCGAGGAGTTCACGGCCCATCCGCTCCGCAAGGATTATCCCCTGCAGGGCCGCGGCGAGCGCCACAACTTCCCCGTAATCCGACGCGCGGAGGCCTGAGATGCCCTTGGCACCCTCGACGCTCACGGGCACCAGCGCCGATCAGGCCCGCGAGGACTACGTCTGGACGCTCAACTTCGGCCCGCAACACCCGGCCACACACACCACGCTGCGCATCGTGCTGAAGCTGGACGGCGAACGCGTGCTCGGCGCATTGCCGGACATCGGCTTTCTCCACTCCGGCTTCGAAAAGATCGGCGAGCACCTCGACTACAACCAGTACGTCACCATCACCGACCGCATGAACTACATCTCGCCCATGGCCAACAACGTGGCCTGGCACCATGCCGTCGAAAAGCTGATGGGCGTCGAGATCACCCCGCGCTGCAAGTACGTCCGCACGATCGTGGCCGAACTGGCGCGTATCAGCGATCACCTGCTGTGCGTCGGCGCGATGGGGCTGGACACCGGCGCATTCACCTATTTCCTGTATGCCTTCTATCAGCGCGAAGTCCTGTACAACATCTTCGAGACTCTATGCGGCGCCCGGTTCACCAACAGCTACACCCGCGTGGGCGGTGCGATGCACGACATCACGCCGCTGGTCGTCGAGATGATCCGCACGTTCGTCAAGGACTTCCCCAAGACGCTTCGCGACATGGAGCGGCTGCTCAATCGCAACCGCATCTTCGTCGACCGTACCAAGGGCGTGGGGCTGCTCAGGCGCGAGGAGGCCATCGCCGGCAGCGCCTCCGGACCGATCGCCCGAGCCAGCGGCGTCACGCGAGACCTGCGCAAGGACGAGCCGTATTTGTCGTATGCGGACTTCGACTTCGCCGTCCCCTGCATGACCACTGGCGACTGCTACGCCCGCTACCTGGTCCGCATGGCGGAGATGTGGGAGAGCCTGAAGATCGTCGAGCAGGCGGTGGAGAACATCCCGGCCGGGCCGATCAACGTCGGCGTCGGCGACCGAGCCACGCTGCCGCAAAAGGAGCAGGTTTACCAGACCATCGAGGGCACCATCTCGCACTTCGAACTGGTCATGTCCAACCGCGGCATGGAAGTCCCCAGCGAAGAGGTGTACGGCGCGATCGAGGCTCCCAACGGCGAGCTGGGTTTTTACATCGTGGGCGACGGCAGCGACGTCGCCTACCGCGCCCGTTGCCGGCCGCCGTCGTTCATCCACTTCGCCCTGTTCCCGCAAATGATCCTCGGGCACACGCTCAGCGACGTGGTGGCCGTACTAGGTAGCCTGAACATCATCGCGGCCGAACTGGACCGTTAAGAACAAGTTGAAGAGCGAAAGCGAATGGCAACGGCCGAGCGCGTACTCACCGACGAAATGATCAACCAGATCAAGGCGTTCTTTCCGCGCTATCCCACGCTCCAGGCGGTCACACTGCCGGCGCTGCACGTGGTGAACGATCATCTGCGGCACGTGCCGCTACAGGCGGTGGTGGAGATCGCGGAGCTGCTGGAACTTGCGCCGGCCGTCGTGCAAGACACGCTGACCTTTTACGGATTCTTCAAGCAGGACGCGCCGCACGGACGCACTCGGGCCTGGGTCTGCCGCTCGATTAGCTGCGCATTGCGCGGGGGCGAGGAAGTCCTCGATCACATGTGCCAGCAGGCCGGCATCCGCCCAGGCGAGACCACCTCGGACGGCCGGCTCACGTTGGAGTATGCCGAATGCCTGGGAGCCTGCGAGTTCGCCCCCTGCATGCTGGCCGGCGATACCCTGCATCGGGATTTGAATAACGACAAGGCGGACGTGTTCCTCAACTCGCTCAAATGAAGGCGATCCACTCGAGAGAAGCCGTCCCGCTTGCCTGCCGCACGTGGCCGAGCTGAGCAATAACGAATTGGCGATCGGATAACCGTGGCACATTTCAAACCCGTCCTGCTGGCCAACGTCGACAACGTCGACAGCTACCTGCTGCACGTCTACGAAGCAGCCGGCGGTTACAAGGCCCTGCGAAAAGCGCTGGCCGAGCTCTCGCCGACCGACGTCGTCGAGCAGGTGCAGGAGAGCGCGCTGCGCGGCCGAGGCGGAGCCGGTTTCCCCACCGGGCTGAAATGGACCTTTCTGCCGAAGGAGCATCCCGGCCCGGTCTACATGTGCATCAATGCCGACGAAAGCGAGCCGGGCACATTCAACAACCGCATCCTGATGGAAGAGGACCCCCACCAAGTTCTCGAAGGCACCATCCTGAGCTGCTACGCCACCGAGTCCAGCACCGCTTACATTTATTTGCGGTATGAATACCCGCTCGCCTACCAGCGATTGCAGCACGCCATCGACGAGTGCTACGCCGCCGGCCTGTTGGGCAAGAACATCCAAGGCAGCGAGTTCTCGCTGGACGTCTATCTCCACCGCGGCGCGGCGGCCTACATCTGCGGCGAGGAGACCGGACTGATCGAGAGTCTTGAAGGCAAGCGGGCATGGCCGCGGATCAAACCGCCCTTTCCGGCCGTCGAAGGCGTCTTTCACAAGCCTACCGTCGTGAACAACGTAGAGACCGCCGCCTGCGTGGTGCACATCATCGGCCGGGGCGTCGAGTGGTTTCGCTCGATCGGCGTTCCGGCCGATCCGGACAACCCGCGCGACATCGGCAGCTACGGCCCCAAGCTGTATTGTTTAAGCGGCCACGTCGAGCGGCCGGGCTGTTACGAGGCACCACTAGGAATTACCTGCCGCGAACTGATCGACCAGTACGGCGGCGGCGTCTGGAAGGGCCGCAAGGCGAAGGCCGCCATCCCCGGCGGGATCAGCATGGGCCTGTTGACCGCCGACGAGCTGGACACGCCGCTCGACTTCGCCGGACCGGCCAAGGCCGGCTGCCTGGGACTGGGTACCGCGGCGGTGGTGGTGCTCGACGAGACCGTCTCGATGGTCGACTTCTTGTTCAACAGTTGCCGCTTCTTTCAGCACGAGAGCTGCGGCCAGTGCACACCATGCCGCGAAGGGACCGCCTGGGCGCTGGACATGCTCAAGCGGATCAAAGCCGGCCGCGGGCGGCTGAAGGACCTCGACTTGTTGCTGGAGATCGGCGACACCATCGGCATCATTCCCGGCACCACCATCTGCGGGCTGGCCGACGGCGCCGCTTGGCCGATCAAGAACGCCATCCGAAAGTTCCGCGACGAGTTCGAGCAGTACATCAAAGACTCGAATCCCTCGGGCTACCACGTGACCGAAGCCGTGCCGGCCATCAACTGGCACGATCACGCCGGCGACCACTCCAAACAGGCGCCGGAGTCCGCCCCCATTGCCCGGGAAGCAGAACCGATCTAATGGAGTGCACGAGCCGGTTAACGAGAGCGATCACCGGGAGCCCGGATTAACGCTTTCCACCGCGTATGCTTTCCCCTCGGGGCGCTCGGGTGCCAACTTCCTTTCGCAGCAATAAATTAGCATGGCTATCATTACCGTAAACGGGCAAGAGATCGAAATCGGCGACCAGGAGCGCCTCAACGGCATCGAAGTCGCGCGACGGTTGGGCTTCGACGTGCCGCACTACTGCTGGCACCCGGGCTTATCGGTCGTGGCCAGTTGCCGCATGTGCCTGGTGGAGACCGGCACCCGCAACGCCGAGACAGGCGAGATCTCGATCGTGCCCAAGCTGGTGCCCGCCTGCCAGACTCCGGCTCGCGACGGCACCGTGTTCGTCACCAACAGCGAGAAGGTCCAGCAGGCCCGGGCGATGGTCGAGGAAGACCTGTTGATCGACCATCCGGTCGACTGCCCGATCTGCGACAAGGCGGGCGAGTGCTACCTGCAGGACTACCACTTCAAGTACGGCCAGAAGCAGCGCCGGGCCGACATCCGCCCCTTCACCAGCCGCCGGCGGCCGATGGGCGACACGGTGACGCTGTTCGTCGACCGCTGCGTCATGTGCAGTCGCTGCGTCCGCTTCACGCGCGAGATCAGCGGCACCTCGGAATTGATGGTCGTCAACCGCGGCAGCCATGAGGAGATCGACGTCTTTCCCGGTTTTCCGCTCGATAACAAGATGTCCGGCAATGTGGTCGACATCTGCCCGGTTGGCGCGCTGGGGGACCGGCAGTTCCTCTACAGCCAGCGCGTGTGGTACATGAAGAGCCACGACAACGTCTGCACGGGCTGCTCGACCGGCTGCTCGATTCACGTCGACGAGAATCACGACCAGGTCTTCCGCCTGCGTCCCCGCGAAAACCAGCACATCAACAAGTGGTGGATGTGCGACGAAGGCCGCTACGGCATCAAGCACGTGCACGACGAGCGGCGCCTCGTCGAAGCCCGGCGGCGCGAGGGCGAAGAGCTTGTGCCGATCGAGTGGTCCGAAGTCGCCACGCAGTTGCAGGAGCGGCTCGCGGCGGCCGGTCGCCCGGCGGTGGTGCTTTCGCCGCACTTGACCTGCGAAGAAGCGTATCTGCTGGCCAAGCTCGCCCGGCAGATCGACGAGCAGGCGATGATCGCGCTGGGCGCGGTACCGGTCGTCGGCGAAGACGAGCGATTCAAGAGCGGCTTTACGATCCGTGCCGAGAAGTGCCCCAACCGTCGCGGCGTCGAGGAAATCGTGGCCTACTTCATGCGGGGCGCCTGCGGTTGGGACGATGTGCTCAAGGCGGCCGCAGCCGGCGAGATCGGCTCGGCCTGGATCACCGGTGGTTACAAGGAGCCGTGGCAGGACCAAGCGGCCGCCGAAACGCTCCGCGGGCTCGATCTGTTGATTGTTCAAGACGTGTTCCCCTCGTCGCTGAGCGAGGTGGCTCACTACGTGCTTCCCGCGGCCGCCTTCCCCGAGCGCGAAGGGTCGTATGTTAACCATGCGGATCGCCTGCAGTCGGTGCGCTGGGCGATCCGGCCGCCCGCGGGCGTGAAGGTCGAGGGCCGGCTGTACTGGGACATGCTCCAGCAGGGCGGGATGTACAACGCCCGATCGGTGTTGACCGAGATCGCGGGCCAGATCGCGTACTTCGCGGCCGCCGCCGACCCGATCCCGCCGACCGGCATGGACCTGCGCATCCCGTTGCTGGCCATCAGCTAGGAATCGAATCCCCCCATGATCGAGCGCGTTGCGATCGAGGCCGTTATCAAGATCGTCATCCTCATCGGTGGCGTAATGACCGCGGCTGCGTACCTGGTGCTGGTGGAGCGCTGGATCGCCGCTTGGGTGCAGATGCGCCGCGGTCCCAGCCGCGTCGGCATCCCGCTGACCAAGATCCGCCTGTTCGGCCTGGGCCAGCCGCTGGCCGACGGCCTGAAGTTCATCTTCAAGGAAGAGTACAACCCGGCGCACGTCGATCGCCGCATCTTCGTGCTCGCGCCGATCGTCATCATGACCTCGGCGCTGGCCATCTTTGCGGTGATCCCCTTCGGCAGTGTGCTGCCGCCGATACCCGCGCTGGGGATCGAGGAACCGATCGAGTTGGTGATCGCGCCGAACGTCGACGTGGGGCTGATCTACGTCTTCGCGCTCTCCAGCATCGCGGTCTACGGCGTGATCCTGGGCGGTTGGGCCAGCAACGACAAATACAGTTTCCTCGGCGCGCTTCGGTCCAGCGCACAGTTGATCGCCTACGAATTGCCGCTGGGGCTGGGCATTCTGGGCGTGATCCTCGCCACCGGATCGCTGCGATTGGAGACGATCATCCACCAGCAGGCGGCCTCCGGCGTGTGGTTCGCGTTCGCGCAGCCGCTCGGCGCGGTCGTGTTCATCGTGGCGGCCTTTGCGGAAGCCGCCCGGTTGCCGTTCGATCTGCCCGAGGCCGAGCAGGAACTGGTCGGCGGCTATCACACCGAATACTCCGGTCTAAAGCTGTTGTTGTTTCTCACCGCTGAGTTCATTCACATGATCACCGCTTCGTTTTTGATCGTGATTCTGTTTCTCGGCGGCTGGCACTTCTGGGGCCTCACCGGCTCTGGCGTGGACATCGGCTGGGGGCAGGCGATCCTGCGGATCGTCATTCTGATGGTCAAGATCCTGCTGGTGGTGCTGTTTTTCATGCTGGTCCGCTGGACGTGGCCCCGCTTCCGCTTCGATCAACTGATGGCCCTGGCCTGGAAGATCATGTTGCCGCTGGGGCTGGTCAACCTGGTGGCCATCGCCGTGCTGGACGAGTTCGGCCGCGACTGGAGCGCCGCCGTCTGGATCGCCACTGGTTGGGTCGTCGCCCTGCTGGCGTGGTTCGGCATGGCCTTCGCTTCGCCGCTGCTGTCGGACAACCGTCCTCAACTGGGCCGCCTCGACTAGGTAAGGCTTTGCACAAACTCCCTCTCCCCCACGGGGAGAGGGCAGGGGAGAGGGGGGAAAAACGTGACGCACAGACAGGAATGTCTGTGCCACGGAAACCTTCCGATTCCGCTACCGTCAAACGAAGGCTAACCTAGCCAAGCACGAGCCGCACAACGTCCACAACAAAAGGCAAGCCCCATGAAAACCGACAGCCCCGACATTAAGTGGATCGACGAGCCGAAGCTCGGCCTTTCGGGTCGCATGTACCTGCCGCTGTTTCTGCAGGGGTTGACTACGACGGCCAAGCACCTGGTCGGCCCGAAGGTGACGGTCAATTTCCCGGAGGAGCGGCCCGAAATCGGTAACCCGCTCATCTATCGCGGCGTGCATCGGCTCAACAAGGACGACCAGGGCCGCGTCAAGTGCGTGGCCTGCTTCCTTTGCGCCACGGCCTGCCCGGCCCACTGCATTGACATCATCGGTGTGGAAAGCCCGTGGCCCGACCGGGAGAAGTATCCCGAAAGCTTCACCATCGACGAATTGCGCTGCATCTTCTGCGGCATGTGCGAAGAGGCCTGCCCGGTCGACGCCATTGAGCTGACCAGCCTGCTCGACCTGACCGGCCGCAGCCGCGAGGAGATGATCTTCGACAAGGAAAAGCTGCTGAGCGTCTACGATCTAACAATCGACGCCGAGCCGATGAAGTCCAAGGGGACGGGGGGCACCGTATGACGCAGTCCCTCGTCTCCCGCGTGACGCTGCTCGCTCAAGAGGAGTCCGCGCCGTCGCTCGGGCAGAACCTCACCGACCTGGCCGGTTCGGCCACGGCCATCTTCGGCGCAATGACGATCATGCTGGCCATCGGCATGTGGTTGATGCTGCCCCGCGGGACCGATCGCGGCCGCCGCACCGGCATGATTCTGGCCCTGATCGGCTTGGGCCTGCTCGGGTCGCGTCTGCCGGGCTTGGCCACCGTGCTGGAGGAGAGCGTCTTCGCCGTGTTGGCGATCGTCACCGTCGCGGCCTGCGCGGCGACGGTCTCCACCCGCAATCCGCTCTACTCGGCCGTGTGGTTTGGCATGGCTCTGCTCGGCACGGCCGGGCTATTCCTCGTGCAAGGGGCGCAGTTTCTGGGCGTCGCCACCGTGGTGGTCTACGCCGGGGCGATCCTGGTCACCTTCCTGTTCGCGCTGATGCTCGCGCAGCCCGGCGGCCACGCCTACTACGACCGCATCAGTTGGGAGGCCAGCTTCTCGGCGGCCACCGGCGCGGTGATGGTCGGCATGCTGGCGGTCACGATTGGCAACGCCGCCGAGACTCTGCCCGTGGAGGACAGTCCCCAGGCGGCGATCGCGGCCGACGAGACGCTTCGCAACGGCGTGCTCTCCGATCAGCACGTGGCTCGGCTGGGAGGACAGCTCTTCAGCCGCCACTTGGTCACGGTGGAAGTCGCCGCCGCGCTGCTCTTGGCGGCGCTGGTCGGCGCAATGGCGATCGTCACCCAGGGCACGCGGCACGAGCCACCCGACAAGTCCACCGGCACATCCCCCGGACCGGATGCCCCGCTGCCTGCCGCGGAGAATCCAGCCAACCGGCGCAGCCATACGGGCGACGGCGGAAAGGAGCGTGCGCGACATGGTTGAATCCGAACTGGCCCTGTTGCACAACTACCTGCTGGTCGGGGCCGTGATCTTCTCGATTGGTCTGGTGGGGTTTCTCGCCCGGCGGAACATGATCGTGATGTTCCTCTCCGCGGAAATGATGCTGCAAGGCGTCTCCCTGAGCCTGGTCGCTTGGAGCCGCTTTCACAACGACTGGGGCGGCCAGGTGCTGGTGATCATGATCATCGTGGTGGCCGCCTGCGAAGCGGCCATCGCGCTGGCCCTGGTGCTGATGCTCTTCCGCCGCGCCGGCAAGCTCGACGTCGCCGTCTGGCAGGAGCTGCGCGAGGCCAATCAGGCCGCCTACGTCGATCACGAAGTGCCCGAGGAGGTCGAGCCGGACACCCAGAAGTGGCCGCGGCTCACGCCCGCCGGAGTCGAGCCGGACGTCGACGAAGAGGAGATGCTCCACCGCCCCCATGTTTGACCTCACCCGAATCCAGTGGATGCTGGTGCTGATTCCGGCGCTGCCGCTTGCTGCGGCCGTAATGACTGCCGCGCTGGGGCCCAAGCTGCTGCGCGGGCGGAGTCACTGGCCGACCATCCTGGCACTGGCGGGCTCGCTGGTGTGCAGCCTCGTGCTGGCGATGGACGTGGCGCGCGAATCGCGCGCCGTCCACGACGCCGGCACTGCGGCCGTCGGTTGGGAACAGACGGTCGACCTTTGGGTGTGGGCCAAGGTCGACGATGCCCATCGCGCGCCGGCCGATGCGCCCACTGCCGGCGGCGGCGATCTGGACATCCGCGTCACGCTCCGGGCCGACGCCCTGACTGCCATGATGCTCTGCATGGTGACGTTCGTCTCCTTGCTGGTGGCGATCTACTCCTCCGGCTATATGCACGGCGAGCGCGGCTACTGGCGGTTCTTCTCCTACGTGGCGCTGTTCGTCTTCTCGATGACGATGCTCGTCTCGGTGAGCAACTTCGTGCTACTTTACGTCTTCTGGGAAGCCGTGGGAGTGTGCAGCTACCTCTTGATCGGCTTCTGGTACGAAAAACCCTCCGCCGCGAATGCTGGTAAAAAGGCCTTCCTGGTCAATCGCGTCGGCGACTTCGGCTTCGCCCTAGGCGTGTTTCTCATCTGGGTTTACTACGGCACGCTCAACTTTCACGACACGGCGGCCGCCGCCGGAGTGCTAGGGCAAACCCGCCTGACCGATCCGTCGCTGTACGTCGGCGGCGGGGTAGGGCTGGCGATTTGCCTCTTGCTGATGGTCGGCGCGTGCGGCAAAAGCGCCCAGTTTCCGCTGCACGTCTGGCTGCCCGACGCCATGGAAGGTCCCACGCCGGTCAGCGCCCTGATCCACGCCGCCACCATGGTCACCGCCGGCGTCTACATGGTCGTCCGCACCGCGCCGCTGTATCTGGTGTCGGCCCAGGCGCAGCTCGTCGTCTCGGTCATTGGCTGCGCCACCGCGCTGATGGCCGCCATCATCGCCGTCACACAGACCGACCTGAAGCGGATCCTCGCCTACTCCACCATCAGCCAACTCGGCTACATGTTTCTCGGTGTCGGTACCGGCACGCTCTTGGGCATTACCGCCGGCATGTTTCACCTGTTTACGCACGCCTTTTTCAAGGCGCTGCTGTTCCTCGGCGCGGGCAGCGTCATGCACGCCATGGGCGGGGTGATCGACATCCGCCGCTTTGGCGGACTGCGGCGGCTGATGCCTTGGACGCACTGGACGTTTCTGTTCGGCTGCCTGGCCCTGGCCGGCTTCCCCTTCACCGCCGGCTACTTCAGCAAAGACGCCGTCCTGGCCGCCGTCCACGATCGCGGGCACGGCGATATTTACACCGTGCTCTATTACCTGGCGATCGGCACGGCCTTCCTTACCGCGATGTACACCTTCCGCGCGTTCTTCCTCACGTTTTACGGCCGCGAGGAAATCCCCGCCGAAGCCGGCCATCATGCCCACGAGTCGCCCCGTTCGATGACCATCCCGCTGGCCATCCTGGCCGTCTTCGCGCTCGGCGTCGGTTGGCTTGGTGATTCGTTCGGAGAGTTCATCGGCTCTGCGCCGTCGCTGTCGTACGTGGCCGCGGCCATGCCCCAGGCCGAAGCCCATGCCGATCACACGGTAGTAGCCCTCACCAGCAGCGTGGTCGTGCTGCTGGGCATCGGACTGGCGGCGTTTCTTTACCTGGGCGACCAGCGGCTCGTGCAGTCGCTCACCCGGGTGTTCAAGCCCGCCTATATCGTCTCCCATGGAAAATTCTTCATCGATCCGATTTACCGGCTGCTGTTCGTGTGGCCGGCATTGGCGCTGGCCTGGGTCAGCGCCTGGCTGGACCGCTACATCGTGGACGGCCTGGTGAACCTGATCGGCAAGGTCCCGCTGGGCGTCGGCGCCGCCCTGCGGGGCATGCAGACCGGCATGGTGCAGCTTTACGCGATGCTGATGGTGCTGGGGCTGCTGGCGCTGTTCGGCTCGCTGTTTTTGTGACGCAGGAGGCGGCTCTGGCGCTTGATTAAAACGTGCTAAAAACAGAATCGATCCTTTCCGACGGCGAACACTTCGCACTGCTATATAAGGCCACACTGCCTCCAATTGCACAATCATGGGGCTCCCCCCGGATGCCGCGTCCAATTGGATAGCCCGAGGCCGCCTCGAAGACACAAGGAATTTGGCCACTTGAACGACTCGCTGATCCTGCTGGCGACGCTGCTGGTACCGCTGCTCGGAGCGGGCGTGATCTGCGCCCTCGCGCCGGCGGGACGCGGCACGGTGCGCTGGGTCGCCGCGCTCACGTCCGTCGTCGCGCTGGTCGGCGCGGCCGTGCTCGCGATGCGCTTTCCCGGCGGCATGGAAGTCTTCGCGCCCGCCTCCTGGCGTGCGGCCCTCAGCGAAGGCGGCCTGGACGTCCGGCTCAGCCTGGGACTCGACGGCCTGTCGATCTGGTTGTTCGCACTCTCGGCCCTGTTGACCCTCACCAGCGTGCTGGTGAGCTGGGAAGCAATCCGCGAGCGGCCGGCTGCCTTCTACGCGCTGCTGCTCATTCTGGAAACCGGCCTGATGGGCGTCTTCGCCGCGCGCGATCTGATTCTGTTCTACATCTTCTTCGAGTTCACGCTCATTCCGCTGTTCTTCCTGATCGGTATCTGGGGAAGCGAAGAGCGGCGCTACGCCGCGGTGAAATTCTTTATCTTCACATTGGCCGGCAGCCTGCTCACCTTCCTGGGATTGCTCGCCCTGGTGTTGTGGAACCAACAGGCCGCCGGCGGTGAGCTGGTGTTTTCCATTCCGGAACTCACCGCGGGACTGGCCCGAGTGCAACAGGCCGATCCGAATCTCGTGCTGCAATCGTGGATCTTTCTGGCGCTGTTCGCTGGCTTTGCCATCAAGGTACCGCTCTTTCCGCTGCACACGTGGCTGCCGCTGGCGCACGTGCAGGCGCCGACCGCCGGCAGCGTGATGCTGGCCGGCGTGCTGCTCAAGATCGGCACCTACGGCTTCCTGCGGTTCAGCATGCCGATGCTGCCGCACGCCACCATGACGTGGATGCCGCCGCTGCTCTGGCTTTCGGTGGCCGGCATTATCTACGGCGCGCTGGTGGCGCTGGCCCAAACCGATATCAAGCGCCTGATCGCCTACTCCAGCGTCAGCCATCTCGGCTTCTGCATGCTGGGGCTGTTCGCGGTCAACCGGCTGGGCGTGCAGGGCGGTACACTGCAGATGATCAATCACGGTCTATCCACCGGCGGCCTGTTCGCCTGCGTCGGCATCATCTACGAGCGCTACCACACGCGGCAGATCAACGAATTGGGCGGACTGGCTCGCGGTATGCCCATCCTGGCCTTCTTCATGCTCGTATTCACGCTGGCCAGCATTGGGCTGCCGGGGTTGAACGGCTTCGTCGGCGAGTTTCTCCTGTTGTTGGGCATGTTCCAGCGCGGATGGAATGTCGGCTCGCCCTGGGAGACGCAGTTTCTCGTGATCGCGGTGCTGGCCGTGTTCGGCGTCGTGCTCGGCGCGTGGTACATGCTGTGGCTGATCGAGCGGACCTTCTTCGGTCCGCCGCACCAGCCGGCTCATGACGAGCTGCACGAG
This sequence comes from Pirellulales bacterium, assembly GCA_040880125.1. Classification (GTDB taxonomy): domain Bacteria; phylum Planctomycetota; class Planctomycetia; order Pirellulales; family JBBDJB01; genus JBBDJB01. The sequence goes on from JBBDJB010000024.1 coordinate 27,269, forward strand.
GTACACGATCTGACCGCGCGGGAGATCGCCGCCTTAACGCCGCTGGCGGTGCTGATCGTCTGGATCGGCGTGCAGCCGCACGTCTTCCTGGAGCCAATGGCCCCGGTGCTCGACAACCTGGTCGAAGTGGTCCAGCGGGCCGATCTCGGGCCCAGCCAAGGGATGGCCTCAACGGAAGACGGGGCCACTCCGGGTGCCACTGCTGGCTTGCCCAGCAGTGCCGTCGTGAGCACTGAAGTGGCGTCCATTACCAACCCGGATTCCCAAGCCGGCCCTTGGAGTAGTGGTGCCTCCCCAAGTAGATCCTCTGCCATCCCATTGCCAGCAGGGGCCGATCGTTCAAGCAACGAACCTCCATTACAAGGGCAAGCTAAGAGACCGGCATGGATGATACGGCCTCCTCAAGAAGGCAACGCAGCACTGCTGGACAAGCCAGCAGTGGCACCCAACTTGGTCACCTCTTATAGGCTCCAATCCTCCCCGGCTGCTTCAACCGAAGCTTCCGGTAACATCGTCCCCACTCCACCTTCGGGCGGGTCACTGGTGAAGACAGGAGGGCGACTGTGAACCCCCTGATGTCGTTGGATACCGTCTGGTTGCTTCTGCCGGAGATCGTGCTGGTGGCGACCGCCACGTTGGTCTTCGTCGGCGGGGCCTTCATCAACAGCCGGGTCGGCTTTCACCTGGTGGCCCTGGCCAGCGTCCTGGTGGCGGCCGGCTTGCTGTTCCGTCAGGAAGTCGTGCTCGGCATGTTCGAACCGGGCGCCGTGCACGGCCACAGCGGACCGATCCTTATCGACTACTTCGGCCATGCCCTGCGATGGCTGGCACTGCTCACCGGCGGATTGTTTCTGCTACTCTCTTCGCGTGCCGGCCCGGACGACCTGGCGACCGAAGTCACCGGCTCATTGTTGCTGGCGGTGGCAGGCTTGATGCTGGTCTGCATCAGCGGCGATATCGTGCTGCTGTTCGCCGGCTTGGAACTGATCTCCATCCCGACGTACATCCTGCTCTATCTCGGCCGAGACAATGCCGCTTCGCAGGAAGCCACCACCAAGTACTTCTTCCTGAGCATCCTCTCCTCGGCGTTGCTCTTGTACGGCTTCAGCTTCCTCTATGGCATCTCCGGCACGACGGAGTTGGCCGCGGTGCGGCAGGCGGTCGTCGACGTGAACATCGCCTCGCGGAGCGGACTGGCCGCGCTGGCTCCCCTGGCGATGGTGCTGATGCTGGCCGGTTTGGGATTCCGTATCGCCGCCGTGCCGTTTCACTTCTATGCCCCGGACGTCTACCAGGGCACAACCAACGGCAACGCGGGTCTGTTGGCCGTGGTGCCGAAGATCGCCGGCATCGTGGCCTTGATTCGATTGATCGTGGCGGCCATGCCGGGCGTCGAATCGGTCGCCTGGCAACTCGTCCTGGCGGTGGCCGTGCTGACGATGACGCTCGGCAACGTCACCGCCCTGTGGCAGCAGAACATCCGCCGCATGATGGCCTATTCGTCCATCGCACACGCCGGCTACATGTTCATCGGTCTGGCCGTCGCGCTGGCGGTGGCCGCGCGAGGAGGCGATTCGCCCGCCGCCGATGGCGTCGCCGCGGCGCTGTTCTATTTGGTCGTGTACGTGCTGGCCACCACTGGTGTGTTCGCCGTGCTGGTTTATCTGAGCTCCCGCGCGAGGCAGATCGACGGCGTAGACGATCTGGCCGGCATAGGGCAAACGCATCCTCTCACGGCCATCTGCCTGGCGATTTTCATGTTCAGCCTTACCGGACTGCCGCCGCTAGCCGGGTTTTGGGGAAAGCTTTCGCTGTTCCTCGGTGCGCTCGCCGTCGACGTCCAGCCGCCCTCGACCGGACTGCGTCCGTGGTTTGTGTCGCTGGCAGTTATCGGGGCGCTCAACGCGGCGATCTCTGCCGGCTATTACCTGCGAGTGGTCGGCGTGATGTACTTCCGCTCGCCGGTGAACGTCCCCCGGGCCGAAGGCGGCCGCGGCGCGTGGTTGACCGCAGCAGTGGCCGCGGTGCTGGTGGTGGCGGTGGGCCTGGTTAGCGAGCCGGTTTTTTCGACCGCCCGTCGGGCGAGCTCGAGCTTGCATAATCCAGCCGTCTTGGAAATGGAGGCGAACAGCGCACTGCCGCGAAGCGACGATCGAACGGTACCGCCCGCACTAACGCAAGCGATACCGGCCGAACCCGCCCCGCGCTGAGCACGCGAGAAGGACTCAGCTCGTTGCCGCCCAATGCAATCAGCTCCAAACGACTACAGGAGAAAGTGACAAAAAAACGACCGCCGGACCAGTCGCCCCCTCTGGTCCGGCGGCATGAGCGGGAAACCGAGCCGGGCCGGTAAGCATGTCTGCCCCACACCCTTCCGTGCCGCGGCTCGGCTCCGCGGGACTGCCCCGCTTGCGGCAGCCCCGAAGAAACAATGATTCGTAAGCGGTACACTGCCCGGTGGGCCGCAGCCGGCGTCGGCCCGCCCCACGCACCGCGTTTTGGTACCCCCATCGCGAGGCCCCCCCAACGCGAGACCCCATCGCGAGTCCTAGCCTAGCAGAAGCCGGTGACAGCCGGTTGTCACCCCTGTCCGACTCCAGTGAAAGAATCCCTTCTCGCATCTACAATGAAGGGATGCCCGGCGTCCATCGCCGTGTCTTCTCCTCCACAATGAATCGGCCCCCATGGCCCGCACCAAGTCAACGCTGCCGGCGGTTGAACAGCTCCTCCAGCAGGCCCCGGACCCGATCTACGTGCTCGACGACCGCCGCACGATCGTCCACTGCAATCGCGCACTGGCGGAGTGGACCGGCCTGACCGCGGAGGAACTGACCGGACGCCGCGTCGACTACCACTCGCACCACGAGGAAAGTACTCCGCCCGGCCTGGCGGCCGGGCTCTGTCCTCCTCCTGCCGCCTTCGCCGGCAGCGAATCGCAAGGCCACGTCTCGTGCATGTCGCGCGACGGCCGGCTGCTGCAGCGCCGCGCCCGTTTCGTCCCCCTGGGCACGGGCCGAGGCGGCACGGTGGGCGTCGTCGTCTTTGTGGCGCCAGTGAATGTCGAAACGGCCGAGCTGGTTGCCCAGCGTACGGCGACATCCGCCGACCTGCTGCACGCCCAGGTGCGGATCTTCCGCCGCGAACAACAACAGCGATACGACCTGGATCGTATCGCGGGCACCAGCCCCGCCGCCAATCGGGCACGGCTGCAGATCGCCGCCGCGGCCGCCAGCGGAGCGAACGTGCAACTCGTTGGCCCCGCCGGCAGCGGGCGCGCACATATCGCCAAGGCCATCCACTATCGCGCTGTCGGCGGCAAGTCCGGCCAGCTCATCCCGCTGGACGGCGCAGTCCTCACCGCCGAAAGACTCCGAGCGGCGGTCGAGACACTCGGCTCAGACCAGCCCCGCGCCGAGCCGCGAACGCTTTTGCTAACGAACGTCGACTGCCTCGGCGACGAGTTACAGTACTACTTCCTTGAACTTCTCAACAAGGCGCCGCGCTCGCTTCGAACACTTGTCACGGCCGAGCGAGATCTCTCCGAATTGGCCCGCGAGGGTCGTTTCCGAGCCGACCTGGCGTGCGCGCTGACAACCCTCAGCGTGCAGCTTCCGCCGCTGGCCGAGCGGCTGGAGGATCTGCCGCTGCTCGCGCAGTTGTTCCTGGAGGAGTGCAACCGCTCCGGCGAGAAGCAGGTGGGCGGCGTTTCGCTTCAGGCGCTGGATTTACTGACCGCCTACCACTGGCCGGAGAACATTGACGAGTTGGCCGCCGTCATGCGGGAGGCACACGCTGCGACCGAAGCGCACGAGATTCGCCCCGTCGATCTTCCGGCTCGCTTTCGGCACGCGGCCGGTGCGGCGGCGCGGCCACGCAAGCAGGAAGAGAAGATCGTGCTGGATGAGTTCCTTCAGCGGATCGAAACGGAGCTCATCTCCCGGGCGCTCCGCCGCGCAAAGGGGAACAAGACGAAAGCGGCCCGGCTGCTCGGCCTCACGCGGCCGCGACTCTACCGGCGGCTCGTTCAACTCGGATTGGAGGAATCGAAGTAATGGTCGCTGACACGGCAGCGGCGAGTGCGCGTCACCACGCCCGAATGCGGGTTGTCAGCGATATGCGGTGCATTTAGGATGACGAAAGAACATCAATCCCACGCAACGCAGGCCGAGACAATCAGCCACCGGGCAGCACGGTTAATCGTCTGCGAGACGGAGCCTCGCTGGTCGCCCGCGATTCGCCGTGCACTCTGTCTTTGGGCGGAGTCGCTGGTGGAATGCCGCGGCCTGGCCGAATGCAGCGGCCTGCTGGCGCGGTGGCCGGCAAGCCTGGTCGCTGTCGAACTTTCGGGCGACCGCTTCGGCGAAACGCTGGCATGGCTAAGTCGACTGGAGCGCCGGCACCCGAAAGCGCGGGCCGTGGTCTTGGGGCTTCCGGAAGCCACCGAGCTGCGGGCCGTACTGCTGGAAGCCGGCGCGTTGTGCCTGGTCGATTCGCCGCGGCGGCTGGAGGAATTAGCGGAATTGGCTCGGCGGCATTGGGAAAACCTGCCACACTCGCCGGTAAGCGTCACCGAACAAACCCTGGCGGAACTGCCCTGGGGCAGCGGGGCCGAACAATCAACGTACCACACGCATGGCGAAGCGGAAGACACCGCGCCGTCACCAAACCTCGAACGAAGGCAGGTTTAACATGGCGTCCAACCCGGCAAGTCCTCAGGCAGTGGAAGCGGCACTTCGCGAACTGCCCGATCTCGAGACGGGGCAAAGCCTGGTCGAGGCCGGTCAGGTCGGCGGCATCCAAGTGGACGGCAATCGCGCTTCGCTGACATTGAAGCTCACGCCATTCGTCGGGCCGCTTTGGGATGAGATCCGCGAGGCCGCCGCACAAGTGGTGCGCGAGCGGGTGCCCGAGTTGCAAGAGGTCGACGTCGCGATCGCGCCGCTCGATCGCCCCGCCGAGAAGATGGAGCCGCTCGGGCTGACGGTGAAGAGCGTCGTCGCGGTGGGTTCCGGCAAGGGCGGCGTCGGCAAAAGCACGATCGCAGCGACGGTCGCCTATGGCCTGAAACGCGCCGGCTGTAAGGTCGGACTGATGGACGCGGACGTCTACGGCCCCAGTATTCCGCATTTGCTCGGCATCGATCAAAAGCCCGAGGCGATCAACCGCCGCTTGCAGCCGATCGAGCGCGACGGCCTGCGGGTGATGTCGATGGGCTTGCTCGTTCCCCCCGGCGAGGCGGTCGTGTGGCGGGGGCCGATGCTGCACGGTGCGATTACGCAGTTTTTGCGCGACACCGACTGGGGTCAGCTCGACTATCTGATCATCGATCTGCCGCCGGGCACGGGCGATGTTTCGCTGACGCTCTCGCAACTGTTGCCGCTCTCCGGCGCGGTCGTGGTTTGCACGCCGCAGGACGTGGCGCTGCTCGACGCGATCAAGGCGATCGCCATGTTCCGCAAGGTGAACATCCCGATATTGGGCCTGGTGGAGAATATGAGCTACTTCACGTGCCCTAATTGCAGCGAGCGGCACGAGATCTTCGGCAGCGGCGGCGCACGCCAGCGTGCCGAGCAGCAGGAGGTGCCTTTCCTGGGCGAAGTGCCGATCAACATGCAGATCCGCATCCGCGGCGATCAAGGCACCACCGGCGGCAATTTCGACGACGCCGCCTCCGAGCCCTACCTGACGGCCATATGCCGCGGCCTGGTCCGTAATGTGCTCGCTCGAAAAACCGAGACCGCGGAGCTTCCCAGCCTGTGAAGCGCGGCCGCGCCCGTGCTCACCTGAAGTCCTGAAGGGCCCCCGCCGACGATGCTTCGTCTCTTTCGGGTCTCGTAGGATGGGCGGATTCAACTCGTCCGAATCAACCTGCGCAGTTGCCAGGATCGAATTGTCAGGTTTCGCGCAATCTCCCGTCCGCGCCCGGGCTGCGATCTCAGCCGCTGGCACAACTGACGCCGCTTTGCTGCGGTCTCGGCTTCGGGGAACGATTCGTGCGGTTGCGGCGTCACACCTGGGGGCCATCAATTGCGTAATGCTGAAGCAATGCCGCTTCATTGCAAATATTGCCTTTCTTGAACCCTTTGCCCCAGGCCGGAGCACTAGAGAGTTATGACCGCGGCGACGACAGACTCGGCGGCCGACATGGCCCGTCTGGTGCACGAGCATCAGGCCGGCGTGTGGCGTTACTTGCGCTTTCTTGGCTGCGATGCGGCGGTGGCCGACGACCTGACCCAGGAAACGTTTCTGGAGGTGTTGCGGCGTCCGCCCGAGTTTCGATCGCCGTCGGAAACATCCGCGTATCTGCGTCGCGTCGCCCGGAACCGTTTGTTGATGACGCGTCGCAAGGATGGCCGCCAGCCCGCGCAGTGCGACCTGGAGCTCGCCGAGCAGGCCTGGGCCGAAGCGGTGCGGGACGGACCGTGGGAAGACTATCTCGACCGGTTGCGCACCTGTCTGCAATCGGCTGTTTCCAAGCGAACGAGGCAGGCGCTTGGGATGCATTACGGCGACGGGGCCGGCAGAGAAGAGATCGCCCGGCAGATGCGCATGAAGTCCGACGGGGTCAAGACGATGCTCCGCCGTGCACGGCAGGCACTTCGCGAGTGCATCGAGCGGAAGCGGCCGGTGTGAACGAAACATGATTGAAACGACAAGGGCAGCCCTCCTACTCCTCTCCCCTGCGGGGAGAGACCGGGAGAGGGGGTGAATAATGGCCGTTGCCACGTCATTGCCGGTTGAACTTACCGAGCAGTTACCCCAGAAAAACTCGTCGACGATCGGAAGCAATTGAACGCCAATTCCAAGGGCTGAAAGAGCACTGCTGGGCAAGGTGAGCAGTGGCACCCGGCCGTGGCACTCGTCGAGGCAAAACAGCACCGACCAAAAGCATTCACCATGACTGACGAGCAACAATTCGACCTGGACGACTGGCGGGATCGCCTGATGGAGGCGGCGCTGCGCGACGCGCTCGGCGATGCGCAGCCTCCCGACTTGAGCGAAGCCATATTGCAGCGCGCCCGGCGCGAGGCGGCCGAGCCCGCCGCGGCGCACGAAACTTCTCCCTCTTCTCTTACCGCAAAGGAACAGACGATGAGCGGTTCAAGCAATCGACGTGGTCGCATGTGGACGATCCTGGCCGTGGCGGCCTCGCTGCTGGTGGCCGCGAGCCTGGGTGCGTACGCGGGGTACACAGCGGGCACTGCGCGGGAAGGCGTCCGAATCGCCGCAACAGCGAACGACGTGGCCCCCAGTACTTCTGACGACGCATCGACTGCCGTCCGTTACGGCGACGCTCAGCCGCAGTCACGAGAGCTAGACTCGCTCGCTACAACTGCCACGGAAGAAAAGAGGGACTTGCGCGCACCGACAGAAACGCAGCCGACCAGCGCGAGGCTTGCTGGCGCTCAGACCCGGCAAGCCTCACCGACGCCTCTGCCAGGTCGCCCGGGGCTTGACACCAGCGGGCGGGTAGGAAGTGATCTCTACATCGAAGTCCCGGGCGGCGGCCAGGCCGGAGGCGGCGGCCAGGCGCAACCCGGCGAACCCGGCGCGGCGCCGTACGCGTGGTATGCCGATCAACGTTCGAGTGGCCTTTCCAGTTTCGGAACACAACTTCAAAAGCAATCCGCAGATGCCGGCCTACGTTTCGCCATCACCGACGACAGATTGCAGGTCGAAGGTTTTGGTCGTACCCGCCTCGAGTTGGAAGAGCAACTGGTCACCGAAGGCCGCGGCCCGGGCGAAGCCGGAGATCGCTACGACCGCATCGTCGAGAACGCCTTCCTGAGCGTGGGCGATCATCCGCTCTCCACCTTCTCGATCGACGTCGATACGGCCGCCTATGCCAACATGCGGAAGTTCCTCCGCGAGCATCGCACGCTGCCGCCGCCCGACGCAGTCCGGATCGAAGAGCTGGTCAACTACTTCGACTACACGTACGAAGGCCCCACCGACGACGTCCCGTTTGCGGCACACGTCGAAGTGGTCGGCTGCCCCTGGCGGCCGGAGCACCGGCTGGCCCGCTTCGCTATCCAGGGCCGCCAGCTCGCGCCCGAGAATCGTCCGGACAGCAATCTGGTGTTCCTGCTGGATGTCTCCGGCTCGATGGCTCCGCCGGACAAGCTGCCGCTACTCAAGCGCGGCATGCAGCTTCTGGCCGAGCACATGCGCGAACAGGATCGCGTGGCGATCGTCGTCTACGCCGGCAGCGAAGGGCTCGTGCTCCCCTCCACGCCCGGCAGCCAGCGAGATGAGATCATTTCTTCGCTGGAAAGCCTGCAAAGCGGCGGCTCGACCAACGGCGGCGCCGGCATCGAACTGGCCTACAAGATCGCCAAGGAGAACTTCATCAAGGGCGGTGTCAATCGCGTCATCCTCTGCACCGACGGCGACTTCAACGTCGGCACGACCAGCACCGCCGAACTGGAGCGGATGGTCGAAGAGAAGGCCACCGAAGGCACCTTCCTCACGGTGCTGGGCTTCGGCCGAGGCAATCTGAACGACGCCATGATGGAGACGATTTCCAACAAGGGCAACGGCAACTATCACTACATCGACGGTCTGACCGAGGCCCAGAAGGTGCTCGTCGAGCAGATGGGCGGAACCTTGGTGACCATTGCCAAGGACGTAAAGATCCAGATCGAGTTCAACCCGTCCAAAGTGGCCGGTTACCGACTGATCGGTTATGAAAATCGCATCTTGGCCGCCGAGGATTTCAACGACGATAAGAAGGACGCCGGCGAGATCGGGGCAGGGCACACCGTCACTGCGCTGTACGAGATTGTGCCGGCCGGGCAGCCGGTCGAGACGGCCTCGGTCGATCCGCTCAAGTACCAGACGCCCGCTTCGCTGACCGATGCGGCCGAGACCGGCGAGTTGATGACGCTGAAGTTGCGTTACAAGCAGCCTGACGGCGACGTTAGCAGCTTGCTGGAGTTCCCGGTCACCGACGGCGGCGCGGCCTTCGGTCAGGCGAGCGGGGACACGAAGTTTGCCGCGGCGGTAGCCAGCTTCGGCATGCTGCTGCGAGGTTCGCAGTATGCCGGCAATGCCACGCTGGACGCCGTGGCGGAGATCGCCGGCGACGGTCTGGGCGACGATCCGCACGGCCGCCGCAAAGAGTTCGTGGAGCTGGTGCAGATCGCCAAGGAGTTAATGCCGGAGCCTGCGGCCGAAACGGCGGAAACGACCGATCCTGCCGATTCGGAAACGGAAGTGCCAGCGGCTCCGGCCACTCCGGGGGGCGCCCCTGCCACCGAGTCGCAGCCGCCTGCTCCGGCGGAATAGAATAGATGTGAGGTGGCACAGACATTCCTGTCTGTGCAATTCGCTGGACAGCACACGAATGAAGCACGAGAGTGGAGCGCCGCCGGCTGCTCCACTCTCTGCTTTGTTATCATTCGAGACATTGCAATAAACGAACACTCGTGGCACAGACAGTCGTCGTAGCTGAATTCGCAAGAATTCCGACCGGCCCGCGTTCGGCTGAACTTTTGCGAGTTCAGCTACACCCTCTCCCCAGCCGTCTAGGCAAGGTAGAAGGAGTAAGTGGAAAGGTCACACGATGAAAAATCAAATCAGTCAGCACTCTCTCTCGCTCGTCTGCGTCGCGGCGATCGTGCTGTTAGCACCCAACGCCGCCCTCGCCGCTGGTGGCACGTCGATCGTCGCTACCGAAGGCCAAGCGGCGCACGTTTCGAAAGCCTGGCCGGAAGGGGTCGCCGAGCTGGTGAACGATCCAGTGCGCACGACCGGATGGAACTCCTGGTTTACCGAGTGGCCCAATGACGTGAACCAGTACGCGATGGAGATCAAGTCGACCGACGACCTGAACCGCCTCATTCGGAAGCTGGCGGCCGTCGAGTCGGATCTCCTTCAGATCCGCTTGAGCGATCTTGCTGAGCCAAAGGGGCTCGGCTGGGTGACAAGCGTGCCCGAGGGAAACGACATTCCGGTGATCTTTTCCATCGGCGATCAGGAGCGCATCGACCAGTGGTACGCGCACGTCCGCCAGCCGTTCGGCGTGATGGAATTCGTCGCCGCGCCGGTCGCCGTGCCGCCGACGCTCACGCTCTTCGTGCAGAACGAAGCCGTGAAGCTCGACGAGCTTGAGATTCCTGAGGGGATTTCCGTGACATTCGGCTACGTGCCAACGGTGTTTCACAAATCGAACACGACGCTGGAACAAGCGCGGGAGGAAGAGGCCGCAAAGCAAGAGGAGAAAGCCGCGATCGCGCTGGACGTGAAAGGTCTCGACGAAGCGAAGCTGCAAGCGTTCGTAGCGATACAAGCGTTCTTAAAAACACGAGACAAGGAAACGGCTGCCGCAACGCCAACCGACGACGAATGACGAGGAACATACGTGGCAAACACATTCGTCGTAGCTGAATTTCCCAGAATTCAGACGGGCGTTCTTTGTAGCTGAATTCGCAAGAATTTCAAATTGGCGCGCGTTCGGCTGAACTCTTGCGAGACCAGTTACCCCCTCTCCCCAGCCCTCTCCGCGAGGGGAGAGGGAGTGGAGCGGTGCTAGGTCAGGCTCTCGATCGTCCCGATGTAAAACAGCGCCAGGCGGAAGATCAACAGCACCAATATTCCCGCCACCATGGCCCAGACGGCGAAGCCGGCCACCACCGCAAAGACCTTCGTCGCCGTGCGAGTCTGGTCCTCGTAGCTCGCCGCCAGGTTGCCTAGCGACTCGACGATCCGACCGCCAGTCTCGGCTACCTCCAGCGCGTCGACGAATTCTTGACGAAACGCGCCAGTGCGGCGAAATGCCTCGTGGATCATGCTGCCGGAGTTCAAGTCCTCGATCACCTGATCGGCGTGACGGGCGTAGTAGTCGTTGCGCGTGCTGCGAAGCGCCGTCGCCACCACTTTTCGAACATCCAAATCCACGTTCATCAACAGGTGCAGCATCCGGGCGACGTGCGCTTCGGCCATGATTCGCAGTGCGCCGCCCACCGCCGGCAGCCGCATCGCCAGGTTTTGTAGCGGCCGCGTCCACAGCATTCCACGGCTGACCGCCCGCACGGCCAATGCGCCCGCGACGAACAACCCGGTTACGAGCAAGGCATAGATCAACAGGCCGCTGTTGCCGACCAGGCCCCAACCGAGCGGGTCGATGCCCTCGCCGCCGGGCCGCTGCCCGATGATGCCCATCACCCAGATCAGAAAGCCGACGATCAGGATGGCCGCGATGAGCTGGATCGCCGGCCACGCGATGGCTCCGAGAAACAGCCGGCGCATGCGGAGGCGGAACTCGTAGTGGTCGGCCAGTTGGCGGTAAATCTCCTGCATGCCGCCGCTGACTTCGCCCACTTCCACCAGGTCGCGGAAGAGCTGGGGAAACTGCCCGGCGTGGCGGTCAAGCGCATCGCTGATGCTGTGGCCTTCGGCGACGGCCTGACTGATGTCGCGCATCGCCGGCCGCATGCGGGGGGAGGCCGACTCGGCTTCGCGGGCCCAAACGCGGCGCGTATCGAGCCCGGCGTCGGTGGCCACGGCCAGTCGACGACAGAGCCGTGTCAGCTCGCCCTGCGAGATACGCTGGGTGAATATCATTGCCACTGCCGAAATGGGCGCGTCGGAGAACCAGCACGTTAGCTTAGTCGGCTGCGAGGACGGCGGCCAGCCGTTTGCTTGGCGCGCGGAGTTCTAGCCGATCCATGCGTCGGCAAATTGAAACAGGCACCTCACATCTACCAGTGCCGCGGAGATTTTGCTGCCGATGATCGGAGCCAGTCCCATTTTTCGACAGCTCCTCGGCGCGAGACGCCGCATAGCCGGTCTGGAGTCGCCGGGCGAGGTCGACTATCATGCACGCCGACGCGAAGGCACGTTTTCCCGATCATTTTGCCAAATAACCTGCGACGCGACATGCAATCGATGCAAAAGCTCCCCCCCAGGAACGGCAAGCGGGCGTTGATCACCGGGATCACCGGCCAGGACGGATCCTATCTCTCGGAGCTCTTGCTGCAAAAGGGCTACGAAGTATGGGGGATGATCCGCACTTCCTCGTCGTTCAATCTCGGCCGCATCGACCACATCTACCAGGACCCCCACGAGCCGGACGTCCGGCTGCATCTGCGCTATGGCGACTTAAACGACGCCTCGTCGATCAACCACATCCTCAAGGTGGTCCGGCCCGACGAGATCTACAATCTCGGCGCGCAGTCGCACGTGAAAGTGTCGTTCGAGGTGCCTGAATACACTGGCGAGGTCACGGGGCTGGGGACGGTGCGGGTGCTGGAGGCGATGCGCGAGCTGGGGCTGGAGTCGCGGTTCTACCAGGCGTCTTCGTCGGAGCTGTTCGGCAAGGCGCTGGAGGCCCCGCAGCGCGAGACGACGCCCTTCTATCCCCGCAGCCCTTACGCGGCCGCCAAGGCGTACGCGTTTCACATCACGCGAAACTATCGCGAGTCGTACGGGATCTTCGCGGTCAACGGCATTCTGTTCAATCACGAGTCGCCCCGCCGCGGCGAGACTTTCGTCACGCGGAAGATCACCCGGGCGGTCGCGCAGATCGTCCACGGCAAGCAGGACCGGCTGTACCTGGGCAATCTCGACTCGCGCCGCGACTGGGGCTTCGCGGGCGACTATGTCGAGGCGATGTGGGTGATGCTGCAGACCGACGTGCCGGAGGATTACGTCATCGCCACCGGCGAGACCCACTCGGTCCGCGAGTTCTGCACGCTGGCCTTCGGCGAGGCCGGCCTGCCGCTGGAATGGGAAGGCCAGGGCGTGAATGAGAAGGGCGTCGGGCCGGACGGCCGCGTGCTGGTGGAGATCGACACCAGCTACTTCCGACCCGCCGAGGTCGACAACCTGTGGGGCGACGCCACCAAGGCCCGGCAGCAGCTCGGCTGGGCACCGACCGTGCACTTCGAGGAGCTGGTACGCCTGATGGTCCAGCACGACCTGCAGGTCGCCGCCGGCGAGTCGGTGACGACGTAACGCCGGTCGGGTTGGCCGCTCAGCGAGTCGGCGACGCCCAATTGGCTTCCGGGCCGGCAAATACCAGATCGACGGCCTGTTCGCGCTGCGTCTTGCAATCGGCCGGAACCGGCGCGGGTGCGGTGCGAAGCCGCGTGGAACGCTTAGGCAGAGCCTTTCGCTTCGCAGCCAGCGCCAAACCGCGGGGCTGTAACAGTGGGAAGCCTGCGTATCCGGTTCTCAGGTCGGCCAGTGTCATCGCTCCATCTCCTCGCTTGCCGTCGTGGTTGTACTTGCTGTCGATCGCCCGACGCGACTGAAGGATCTAAAACGCAACCGGCGCGCCAAACGCCCCTGGGCGCGCGGAGTCGCGCTTTGTGGCTGGGCTTTGAGCGGGCAATCCGCGGCATCCAAAGCCGCATTTCCCCGCAGTTTCGGAGGGTTTTTCGCGCGGTCAGTGCGGTCGGCCGGTTTCGATTGGGGCGTTGCCGTCGCACCGCGGCGGCCGCGTGGAAAGGGCAGGGTGGTGTTCCAAGGCGGGACGCCGCGTCTCACTCTGAGAGCCCGATCCGGCAGCCGAAGCGGCGGTCCCAGTCGCCGGGAATTGGCCGCTGGGAATTGAAGGGCACGGCCGCACCGTGACAAGGGTATGTTTGGCCTGGCGCCTACACCGCCGGCGGTGTGCCGGACCTCATCCGAGTGGCGGCCAAATGATCGGGACGGCTTCTTGGCGAGAAGGGGGTCTTCCGGCCCTCCAGCAGCCTGCCGGAAAATCCAGCACAAACTTCCCGGCCGGGCCGGTATCGGCTTGACCCATCCCACGAAGCGGCCGACGATCCTCTGGAAAAGCCGCCACTCGGTGGGCTTCGCCCAGTCGTTGCCGACCGAGGTGCTTTCGGTTTGCCCGGCTGCGGCAGCGACTTTGGCCGAGGGGTTCGCCCAATTTTGCCAAGATGCCCGGCGGCGGGAGTTGCGGATTTGGCGGGCGAGACGATGCTAGGGGAATACAACTTGTCGATTCGGTGTTAGATTTCACTCGGCCTTTCGCCTTGGGCCGCGACGGGGGGTTCGGCTCCAGATGAGGATTGCATGAAAATCGGGTTTGTCGTTAATGACGTGGCCACAGAGCAGGCGGGCTACACCACCACCCGGCTGGCGATGTCGGCCACCAACCGCGGCCACGAAGCGTGGCTGATGGGCGTGGGCGATTTGGCCTACGATCCCGACGATACCGTCTCGGCGCGCGCTCGCCGCGCCCCGAAGCAGAAATACAAATCGCAGCAGCTCTTCCTGAGCGACCTCCAGGGCCCGCGGGCGGAGTACCAGCGGGTCAATGTTGGCGACCTCGACGTGCTGTTGCTGCGTAATGATCCTGCCGAAGACCACCGCAAGCGGACCTGGGCGCAGACGGCGGGTATCACGTTCGGCCGGGCGGCCATGGGCCGCGGGGTGATCGTGCTGAATGACCCCAACAGCCTGGCCGGCGCCGTTAACAAGATGTACTTCCAGTTGTTTCCGAAGGAGGTTCGTCCGGACACGCTCATCACCCGCGATCGGGACGAGATCAAGGCCTTCGCCCGGGAACACGGCGGCGACATCGTCATCAAGCCGCTGCAAGGCTCCGGCGGCGAAGGGGTGTTCCTCATACGCAAGAATGATTTGGGCAACTTGAACCAAATCATCGAGGCGGTGAGCCGCGACGGCTACGTCGTGGCGCAGGAGTACCTGCACGAAGCGACCGAAGGCGACGTGCGGCTGTTCATGATGAACGGCGAGCCGCTCCGATATAAGGGTAAGTTCGCGGCCTTCCGGCGGTTACGGGCCAGCGACGATATCCGGAGCAACATTCACGCCGGCGGGACTAAGGCCGCCGCGGAAGTCGACGACCGCATGCTCCGCATCGCCGAAATCGTGCGGCCCAAGCTCGTCAACGACGGCATGTTCCTGGTCGGCCTGGATATCGTGGGCGACAAGCTGATGGAGATCAACGTGTTCAGCCCCGGCGGGTTAGGCAGCGCGCAGAGCTTCGAGGGCGTGAATTTTCCTGCGGCCGTCATTATGGCCCTGGAGCGCAAAGTGCAGTATATGGGCTACTACCAGCGAAACTTCAACAACATCGACATGGCAACGCTGTAAGCGGATTTTGCAAAACCGGTAGCTAGGCGGCGTGCGACCAAAGTAAGTGAACGAGTGATCAAGACACGGCAAAAACTCGGCAAATACCGGATCGAGCGGCGACTGGGCCATGGCGGCTTCGCGACCGTCTATCAGGCCCTCGACACGATTGAAGGCGTGCGCGTGGCGCTGAAGGTGCCCCACGCGGACGTCATGCGCGAAGAGGAGCTTGAAGACTTCAAGCGCGAGGTGCGGCTGGCCGCCAAGCTCGATCACCCGAACATTCTGCCGCTGAAGAACGCCACGTTCATCGACGGGCACTTCGTAATCACCTTTGCGCTGGGCGAGAAGACGCTGGCCGAACGACTGCAGAAGCGGGTCTCGGTGCGCACCGCGCTGGACTATGCCGAGCAGATGCTCGAAGGGGTCGCCTACGCACACCGGCACCGCATCATCCATTGCGACGTGAAGCCGGAAAACTTGATCCTGTTCCCCGGCAACCGGCTGCGGCTCACCGATTTTGGCATCTCGAAGCTCGCCATGCGCACGGTGCGCGCCTCCGGATCCGGAACGGTGGGCTACGTGGCGCCCGAGCAGGCCATGGGCAAGCCGTCGTTCAAATCGGACGTCTTCTCGATCGGGTTGGTTCTCTACCGCATGCTCGCCGGGCATCTGCCCGAGTGGCCGTACGAATGGCCGCCGATGGGACACCAGCGTCTGTTGAGCCGAACGCATCCGGACCTGGTTGATTTCCTTCGCAAGGCGCTCGAGGTCGATCCGCGCAAGCGCTATGCCGATGCCGACCAGATGCTCGCTGCCCTGCGACGTATTAAGCGGCGCGTCTTGCGGCAGGCCGGCAACTCCACGGGCACGAAGCGGCAAAGGGATACCACGAAAAACCGCGACTGGAAGACCGTCCGCCGCCGGCAGTTTCAGAAGCAGTACGGTAAGCTGCTGCACACGCACCATCATTGCAAGCATTGCGATGGGCCGGTGTCCGAGGCGATGCAGGCGTGCCCCTGGTGCGGCAAGCCGCGCCGCAAGCATCACGGCGGCACGCGCTTTCCCGCCCAATGTCCGCGGTGCGAGCGCGGGCTGAAGCTCGACTGGATTTATTGTCCCTGGTGCTTCGGGGCGGGCTTCGAACCGATGTCCAACCGCCATTTCTCCGACGTGCGGTACGATGCCCGCTGCGCCAACCCGCGCTGCACTCGGAAGGATCTGATGCCCTTTATGCGGTATTGCCCTTGGTGCCGCACGAAGGTCCGGCGAAAATGGAAAATCCCCGGAACCAGCGAGAAGTGCCAGTCGTGCGGCTGGGGCGTCCTCTCCGCGTTCTGGCGCTACTGTCCTTGGTGTGCCAAGACACAGGCCGAGCGATGAGGTTGACGCCGATGACCGTCGAGAAGGCGGGGGAAGCCAGGCTCTACGCGAATCAGAACATGGAAGAGGCCGACCTGGTGGCGCTGGCCCAGGGTTCGGCCGCCGTCTTCTCGTCGCGCTGCCCCGGCAAGCCGTCGGCCAACGAAGACGTTGCCGCGGCCATTCCCTGTACCGACGGTCAAGCAGTACTAATGGTCGCCGACGGGGTCGGCGGGGGCGCCGGAGGTGAACTGGCCGCCAGCCGCGCCGTCGAAGCGATCCAAAAAGCCATTCAGAAGGCGTCGCGGGAAGGGTGGAAAATGCGGACCGCCATCCTCAACGGCTTCGAAGAGGCCAACCACAGCGTACAGGAGCTGGGCATCGGCGCCGGCACGACGCTCGCCGTGGTGGAGCTGGACGACGGCGTGGTACGGCCCTACCACGTGGGCGACTCCACGATCCTCGTCGTCGGCCAGCGCGGCAAGGTGAAGCTGCAGACGCTCTCGCACTCGCCGGTGGGATACGCGGTCGAGGCGGGCGTCCTGAACGCCGTCGACGCGATGCACCACGAAGACCGCCACGTGGTGTCCAACTTTATCGGCAGCCCACAAATGCGGATCGAGTTGGGGCCGAGCATCAAGCTGGCAGCTCTCGACACGCTACTACTGGCCAGCGACGGACTGCTGGACAACCTGCACCAGGAAGAGATCGTCGAGCGGCTTCGCAAAGGCTCGCTGTCGGACGTTTCCCGCCGCCTGGCCACCGACTCGACGCAGCGGATGCTCCAGCCGGCCGCCGATCAGCCGTCCAAGCCGGATGATCTGACTTTTATCGTTTATCGCCGGCGAAACGGCCGTGCGAGCCGGTAGTAGCTGAATTCTTGCGCACGTAGGGTCCGCTGTGCGGACCATTGCGCTCAGTGAAGCAGACATTCCTGTCTGCGCTTGTAGCTGAATTCGCAAGCATTCAGATTGCCCCTCGGTTCGGCTGAACGCTCGATCGCAGCGAAAAGGGGGACAGGCTCGAATGGCACGGGAACTTTTCTAATCCGTTACCATACAATCAGTTGGTTATGCTGTCGCAGCACTGCTGCATTTGTTTGGAGATTGGTGCTGAATTGTACTTCGCTACCCGCGCCGCTGAATGAGCCGTTTTGCGGCGCCGAACGAATTACTCGCATGATAATAGCGGTGCAGCAGTAGCATTGCTTCGTCGTTGAAAACAAAGGCTTTACGAAAGTTCCCGTGCCATTCGGGAATGTCCCCTTTTCACGGCCCCCCCTTCGCACGGTCCACCACACGCAGCGCGTCCCAAACTCTGGCCAGCACGTCGCACGCCGCTCCGCGCAACCGGCACGATCGACACCGGCGGCGAACTTCACACCTCCGTGCCACGCTCACGCCACCGTGCCACGCTCACGCCTCGGCGGTGACCTACGTTTGAGCATCGCTAGGAACACGATATTCTCGCGGATTGCGGCTGGATTCTTCCCCGCCGGCGGCCCGCATTGCGCCCTGGATGCAAGGAACATGCGACGATGAACACGACCTCCGTGTCGACCTCGTCCGTTGGCAGCCTGCTGTCGGAACTGATGCTCGACGATGTCTTCCGCCCGGCCGAGCCGCACAGCATCGAAGAGACCGGCCTCAGCCCGACGCTCATCGAGCAGTTGATCGTCAAGTACCTGCTGGCCGTCGGCAACAGCAGCGGGCGCGACATCGCCGAACAGATCTGCCTCCCCTTCGGCATCCTGGAGGGGATTTACCAGGCGCTCCGCACGCGGCAGATCATCACGCACACCGGCTCCGCGCCGCTGAACGATTACAACTACGCCCTGACCGAACAGGGACGCGAGCGGGCCCAGAACGCCATGAAAAGCTGCGCCTATGTCGGCCCCGCGCCGGTGCCGCTGGCCGACTACGTGATCTCCGTCGAAGCCCAGGCGATCAGCGCCGAGGCCCCCCAGCGCGAGCAGCTCGAAGACGCCTTCCACGATATCTCCGTCGAACCGGACATGTTCGACTACCTCGGCCCGGCCGTGAACTCCGGCGCGGGCTTGTTCCTCTACGGCTCGCCGGGCAACGGCAAGACCACGCTCGCCAAGCGGATCACCGCCTGCTTCGGCCAGTGCATCATGATGCCCTACACGCTGGTCGAGGACGGCCAGTTCATCAAGCTGTTCGACGCCGCCTATCACACCCGGGTGGATCACGAAGAGCACACGCTGCTCAAATCGGGCGACTTCGACCGCCGCTGGATCAAGGTCCGCCGGCCGACGGTGGTGGTCGGCGGTGAGCTGACGATGAACAACCTGGAGATCGAGCACGACCCGGTGTCCAATGTCAGCGAGGCCTCGCTGCAGATGAAGAGCAACTGCGGCTGCCTGTTGATCGACGACTTCGGCCGGCAGCGCGTCGAGCCGGACGAGCTGCTCAACCGCTGGATCGTGCCGCTGGAGAACCGCATCGACTTTCTCACGCTTTCGACGGGCAAGAAGATCCAGGTGCCCTTCGAGCAGCTCATCATCTTCTCGACAAACATCGACCCGAAGGAGCTGACCGACGAGGCCTTCCTGCGGCGGATCCCGTACAAGATCGAAGTAGGCGACCCGAACCCCGCGGAGTTCCGGCGGCTGTTCGAGTCGTACGCCGGGATCTTCCACTGCCAGTTCGACCCGCAGATCGTCGACTATCTCATCGAGACGCACTACCGCCCTCACGGGCGTCCTTTGCGTCGCTGCCACCCCCGCGACCTGCTGACGCAGATCCGCAACTACTGCACGTACAACGACCTGCCGATGGAGATGCGTCCCGAGTATTTCGACCGGGTCGTAAACAGCTACTTCACGGTGGTGTCGGGCGTGGAGTGAGGGGGGGCGGCGTTGCTCACGATCTGAGTAACCGACGCTTTTCCTCGATCGTCTAACTCGAACTGGATTTCACTGGACCGCGTTTCGCATCAAGTGCGGGCCCTCAAGACTGGGTGCTGCGAAGCTGCATTTTTGCTATGCTAAGTCGACCTGGACTAGCAGAACACTCGCGATTGGACTGTTGCTTTTTATGACAGACCACCTCACGTCAGCTAAGCGCAGTTGGAATATGGCGCGCATCACGAGCAATGATACTGTGCCGGAACGGCAAGTCCGTTCCACAGCGCACCGCCTCGGATTTCGATTCCGCTTGCGATGTTCTCATCTACCTGGAAAGCCTGACCTAGTTTTTCCACGCCATCGAAAGGCAGTTTTTGTTCATGGCTGCTTTTGGCATTCACATCGTTGTAAACGAGGTGGGCGCACGCCGAAGTCAAACGGAGCCTACTGGCGAACGAAACTAAAGCGGAATCGTGAACGCGATCGCCGAAACACGAAAGCCTTGCAAGACTTAGGCTGGCGAGTCCTAATCGTTTGGGAATGCGAGGCTGCGTCTCCGCAATTTCTCGTAAGAAAGCTTACAGCGTTCTTTCGAGAACAGTAAAACACGCGAGGGTGCAATGGCCAAAAAAGGCTTATCTACCAGGATCACGGCAGACGGGAGCCTTCATCTGTTGCCTTTGTCGAGGCTGCATCTCGACCACTCGAATCCGCGGTTTGGAGGCGCACATTTAAGCCCCAGGGACGAGAAGGATGTAGTGGACGAGATCGTCGTCCAGCACGGCATTATTGATGTTCTCAGCTCAATTGCGACAAACGAGTATTTTGAATCGGAGCCGCTTGTTGGCGCTATAAACAAAGGCCATAAGGGCGACGTCACGATTATTGAGGGCAACCGACGCCTTACGGCCTGCCTTGTGCTCGCAGGTGACGATAGGGCCGGCAAGTACGGCAAGCTTCGTGCACAGCACCGTAACAGCAAGATAAATAGAGAGACTACACTACCTGTGCAAGTGTACGACTGGAGCAAGAAGTCACACCGAGCGCGCCTTTTGCCCTACCTAGGAGTGCGCCACATTGTTGGGGCTCAGCAATGGGATTCATACGCCAAGGCAGCGTGGGTTGTTGAGACACTTAAAGCAAGTGAGCTATCACTTGACAACATCAAAGGAATGATCGGCGATGACCAAAACTTCACGGATCGAATCGTAGAAGGCTATCACTTCGTTCGCCAACTAGTAGACACTAAAACGTACGACGTCCAAGATAGCTTACGGAAGGGGCGCGGAAGCTTTCAGCAGTTCCCTTTTTCGTGGGTGTATACGGCATTAGGGTATCGAAACATGCGGCGCTTTGTAGGATTGCCACAGGAATCGGTGACCCGGAAAAACCCCATCCAAAGCGGGAAGCTCAATAACGCTGCGCAACTTATGATATTTATGTTTGGTGGGCGCGGAAAGAATGCGGCTATCGATGATTCACGTCAAATCGGTTCTCTCGCGAGCGTGATAACCAACCGCGACGCGGTAGCCGTGCTGAAAAACGGCGGAGACATAGAAGACGCTCGTGATGTTACGCGTCCTCCGGAAGAACGACTGATTGAGTTGCTACAGCGTGCAGATAAGGCGCTCGCTGTGGGTATCGAGGTGGCAAGTGGTATTGGCAAACTGCAAGTCGGTGACATCGCAGATATCCGGGATATTATAGATAGGATTACAAGCCGGATCGATTCCTTTGTCAGCCTTTTAGGCAGCCGTCGTAAACGGCCGGGAAAGCAGGGTCGGGGGGCTAAATGAGCGTGGCGGCTGAACCGAAGCAACGATTCGCATATGATGCGGACGAAGTGGAACTTCAAGCTATACGTGGCGGCGTCGCCTCTGTAGCGGGAGGTGCGCACGACGAACTGATTTCTGGGGAAGCCGATGAAATCGGTACAACGACCGCAGGTGCTGTTCCCCGCTGGCAAGAGATGGAGTCTGCCATTTCGGAAATTGCGGGGGGCGCGTTGGAAGTGGCAGGATTGAGAAAGGGCATCCTTGGCGAACTATACCCCTTCGCGATCGATGGAGGCGGACTAGTCCATTCTGAAGCCTCGAATTTGTTTTACGATTACTGCTTGCTGACTTCAGTTGCCGCCAGCAGGCCCGACCGGCGACACCAAAGCCTCGTTCGCCATTTCGAGCGAGTGGTCCGCGACTTGCTTGTTGCTTTCGTGGGTGGGGATGCTGTGGGAGTACGTATTGGCTGGCCAAGCGAGAAAGACTGGGACCAGCTCCCTAAAAGGATGCGGCGAAAAGTGGAGTGGATGAAATCACTATGTGGGTACGATGTGGACGAATGGACATTTGACACAGCAAAAAGGCTCGATGCCGTGCGCGAGAGAGCCAAGGATGCGCGAATTGATGTCGTTGTCCACAGGACACATGGTGATGGGCGTATCGGTGGTATAACTCTGCTCGGCCAATGCGGATGTGGGCGAGGCGACGTCGATTCCTCATCTAGAAAGCATGAGGAATTGAGCACGGCTTGGTTGAGCCACTTCTTCGGAAGGAATTCGATCCCATCGGGCCTAAGGGCTTTCGCTACATCGCAGCACATCGTACGATCGGATGATCTATACGCAAAACAAAGCGTGGCCGATGTAATGATACTGGACCGTATACGACTTTGCATTTTAGCAAACGATCATCCAGTCGTGGTGGACGCGCACCGCGATCGAATCGTCCAAATGATGTCGGATGTTTTAGGTCCAGCCTAACATTTGGAATAATTGTTCTGCTACGATCTTAAACAATGGGGGTGGCACAGCGTTGCCAATCGCGCGATAGCGCATTGCGAGCGATTGCTGATCAAATCTAGATGGTTCAGCAAATCCCTGGAGGGCTGCACACTCGAGGTAACTCAGTCGTCTCGCGCGACGCGGGCTACGTGCAAACTCCCACCTGTCCACGCCGGTTTTGACTAATGGCGGGCTGCTAGGATGTAGCCCGACGTGCCTATCACGCGCCACTACGGTCGCTGCTGGCTCGCCCCACGCGCGGCGCCGGTTTCGTGACATATAATACCAATGAAACGGCTCCGCGTTGTACGTACCATCAAGTTGATTACGATAGGGCCATATCTCTTCCTTTTGTGTTCGATATGGCACGAGTCCTGAAGGGCCATGGGTCGGCGATGGAAAACGGTAATGAAGTCGCTTACTCGATTTGATCCCGACGATAAACAGTCGCCTGCGCGTCTGCGCGAGCCCATAGTCCTTCGCGTCCAGCACCTGCCAATTTACGCAATATCTTGCTAGTCGAAAACGGACTAGTTGACTGTTTAGCAGTCCGCGATTTTGCGAAAAGCGCATTCCGTCTACATTCTCTACGATGAAGGCGGCTGGCCTTATGCGACGCAATGCGCGGTCAAATTCGCGGTATAGAAAATTGGTTCGAGCAATCGGCTCGCGGACGCCTCCTTGACTGTACCCCTGGCACGGATAGCATCCGACCAGGAGGTCTGCCTTGGGAAATCTGCAGATTTCCGCGATGTCGCTTTGGACAATGTTCTCGTTGTCAGTTACGGAACGATAGAATGCACAGGCCGATTCATTCTTTTCGTTGGCCCATACGACATCGGCCCCAGCTGCTGCCAGGCCAACATCACTGCCGCCGCAGCCAGCAAATAGCGACACTGCGCTACAGACGGGCGTACGGGTACTGCGAGCTTTGGGACGTTTAGAAGTACCTGATCCGGCCATGGTGGAATCGACTTAAGTCGTTTGCAGGATAAACGATCATCGCTACGAGAACTGATCGTACCCAGGACTGTAAGAACAGACAAGCGAGGGCGAGATAGCCATCGGCGCGTAACTCCCGTCGACGTCAAATCAGGCTCGGCTTACCTAGCTTATCGACGAAAAACAGTAGTCGGATTATCAAAACAACTCCAATTCCCGGCTCCACCTCAAGTAGTTTGTGCCCGTAGGGTGCCGCTGAGAATGGTACTCAAGGGGCTCGTGAAACAGATGGCGACGAGACTGTGGGATCGGAGGCGGGATGAGTTCCAGCCGGACGGAACGCGAAAAGGCCCCGTGGAGATTCAGCTATGATTGCCAACGCTGACGAGTACCGACGCGCCGAGGAGGAATTGCGGGATCTCCAGCAGCGGCTGGAGCGCCTTCAAGCGTCGCACCCCATCGGATCAAAGGGCTTCACCAAGGCCGGTATCCGAAAGATGATCGCGCGGTTACACGAGGAACTCGCGCTCTACGAAGGCAGCGAGGAAGCGCGACAGTCCAGCCCGTGAATTGCGTCTGCGACCGTAGAAGTAGCGGAAGCTAGCAAGAATTCCGACGAACCCAGGCATCTCGGAAGTCTTGCGACTTCCGCTACGACGCTTTCGATCAGAGCCTGAGGCGGGTCCGGCACGAGAAGCTGGTCGCCCCGGTCGCCGCCGATCGAGAAGGTGCCGGCGGTGATCGGCTTGATCACACCCGCACGCTATTGCGGACAGTAATTTCTACTTCTCCAGCGGCGGCCGGCCAATGCCAGCCATGCCAGGCCCATGCCCGCCATCAGCAGCGTCGAGGGCTCGGGGATGGTGACCGCCTTGATGGAGAAGCTTACCGTGGTCGCGCCGCCGAAGTCGTTGCGGACGCGGATCGCGGGATTCAGCAGCAGATGGCCAGTGGTGGGGAACGTCGTCAACCGAACCCAGCGGGTGCTGTCGTTGTCGATGAACTGGAAATCCGCCTGCACCGACTGACTGCCGGTGAGCGCCATCGAATCGCTCACCACCGCGGTCGATCCGACGACGACGTTGGCCATGGTTGAACCAGAGAAACTGGGCTCCTGGAACATGGCCTCGGAGCCCAGGGTCTCGTTCTCGAAACTTTCGACGACCGTGCCGCCGCCGCCGGTCGCGCTGGTCACATCGTCGATCCACAATCGGATGGGCAAGGTGATGCCGTCAGTGTTGCGAATGCGGATGTGCTCCAGCGCGGCGAAGACGATTCCGGGCTCGAGCGAGCTGTCGGCCGTCGTGCCGGCGAAGGCGGTCAGCATGTCGGTGGCCGGCGTGAAGGTGAAGGTTTGCCAGGTGCCGTCGACGATGAGCGATTGCCCGTCCAGATTGACGAACTCGATGCCGCCGGTAGTGCCGGCGTTGGAGAACTCGGGTCCGGCGCCGCCGGTCTCGCGGATGCCGAGCGAGATGGCGAGGTTGGCGGCGTGGAGCGAACTGGCGTTCAGCGCACAAATGGCGAGCGCCGAGCAGCATAGTTTTCTCACGAGAGTGGCTCCTTTCATGAGTGAACTCACAGATGAAGGGCAGAGGGGTAGCCGTGAGATGAAATAAGCCGCTTCTCGCTCCGCGCTGCCAGTCTAAGCTACGGCCGCAGCCGGGTCAAAAATTCACCCGCGGCCAGATAGCCGGCCGCGGCCCGCATCGCCGCCCACACTCCCAATCGAACCCCCTCCAAGTGCGACCGCTGTCATGGAGCCCCAGCAAGAACAGTGCCAAGACTGTGTCGTCAATTCCGTATCGATATTCCAGGCAGCTTCATTGGGGCTAACAGGCTGTTGAAAACGCCGTCGTGGCGCCCGTCAACCTCGCCAAGTTCGGAGCAAAGCTCCTCACGGCTCGCAAAATGACGACTTACGTCGTCATTTTGGCATCACTTCCGTGTGATGCAGCAGCCTGCTCTCAAAAACCAAAAGGCTGCTATCCGCTGCTCGCCGGGCAGAGATCCGGCACGAGCAACTCGTCGCCGGTGTCCCACTCGCCGCCGATCGAAAACGTGCTCGCGGTGATCGGTTCGATCAACGCCCGCAGGCTGTTGCGGGTGACAAAGCCGGTGGGACGCTGGCCGCGGACGATCAGCGTCAGCGGCTCGTTCTGCTGGGCGAAGAAGTCCATCAGGCTGGAGAACCGCGTTGACTCCTCGAACTGCGGAACCTTGCTGGTCATCACCTGAGCGATCGTCTGACCAGGCGCGCTTTGCTGGCGGAGATTTTCGTGCGTCACCAGGCCGACGAGGTGGTCCTCCGCGTCGACGACGGGGATGGCTTCCATGCGGGTTTGACGGAACAGGGCCACCGCCTGGCCGACCGTCTCGTCCGGATGCACGCGGACCGTGCAGGGGGTCATGACGTCGCGCACCGTGGTGCGTTCGAAGAGCTTGCCGGGCTGAGCCAGGTCGGCCCAGGATTCAGCCTCGCCGTCGAACTCGCCATGCCGGGCGACGCAGTTGCGGCCCGACTGTTTGGCAGCGGCCAGCGCTTCGCCCGCGCGCTGGACAACGGTCTCCGCTTCTTCGCTGGTCGCCTGGCAGCCGACGACGCCCAGGCTGGCGGTGATCCGCAGCGAACCCTCTTCGTGCGGGATCTCCAGTTCGGCCAGCTTCGCCCGGGCGCGCTCGGCCCATTTGACGGCCTTCTCGACCGACGTGTCAGGCAGCAGCACGCAGAAGCGGTCGTACGCCAGACGGGCCGCCGCGGCCGGCCGGCCGGCCAGTTCCGCGCAGGCTTCGCCGACAGTGTTGAGCACGCGATCGCCGACGGCGCGGCCATGCTCGCGGCGGAAGCGATGGAAGAAGTCCAGGTCAATCATCACGCAGGCGAGTTGTCGCGGCTTACCGTTGGTGAGGGCCAGTTCATGGCGTACGCGGTCGTAAAAGGCCGACTCGCTCAACAGCCCAGTGATGGAATCGCGCGAGCGGCGGCGGTTCACGCGGCGTTCGTATTCCAGCACGCGGGCGCCGGTGCGGAGCCGGGCGAGGACCTCGCCGTGGTTGACCGGCTTTTGGAGGAAGTCGTCGGCGCCGGCTTCGATCGCCTGCACCAGATCGCGCGGCGCTCCGCCGCGGATGGCCAACAGCGTGTAGATGTATCGAGTTTGCTTGCCGCTGCGCACGGCGGCGCACCAGGCGGCTCCACCCTGCGGGACGAGCTCACTGTCGACGATCAACAGGTCCGGCAGTTCGCCCTCCAGCGCGGCGCGGCCCTGTTCCTGACCGGCGGCCTGGATGGCGCGGTAGCCGAAGTCGTCGAGAAACGTCGAGACGTGTCGCAGCAGCGGTCGGTCGTCGGAGACGATCAACACCTTTAGCGGTCGCGAGCTCATGAGAGTTCTGATCCGTAGGTCGAAAGATGCCTGGGCAAGGTTGGTTCAACATGCGGTCGGGGCGAGCCATGGGCACGCCGTGCGCGGGTCTCGCGCGCGGGAAGCCCCGGCAACTCTACATCATCCGGCTCGTCTGGCACGCAAATGGCCGGGCACTCGCCGGGTAAGCCGCGGCTGCCGGTTCGCTCTCGATCGCGAAAACCCGCACAACCGGCGCATCGCCATTGCGCGATTGGGCGAAGCGCAGCGGACGCCGTCCTCGGAGCCGCAATGAGTGGGATATCGCTGGGAATCGAGAGCTATACTTCCGATACGAGTGTGCCGGTTCGGCCGAACGCGCGGACTTCGGGAAGTTCGCCCGGGCAGCCGGTGGGCGCGCTCCCCGCGCGCCGCTCGAGCGCGGCGCCGCAACTTGTCGAAAATGCACCATCCGAAGTGGCAGGCCATGCAAACGCAACTGATGGATCAATGCGCCGTCGGCGTACCGTGCTTAGAGAACGAGAAGGGCGAGAAGACGCCCGTGGTGTCGTTTCCCTTCAGCATCGGGCGGATCGAATCGGCCGACTTGCAGGTCGACTCGACGCGGGTTTCGCGCGAACACGCCGTGATCGTCCGCGACGGCGAAGCGCTGCGGTTGCGCGACCTGGGCAGCACCAACGGCACGTTTCTCAATGGTGAGCAGATTCAGGACTCGCCGCTGGCCGACGGCGACGTGTTGTCGATCGCCGACGCCGAATACACCTTTCACACCGGGCAAGCGGCCTCGCCCGACTCGACCGCGACGCAGATAATGACCGCTCCGCGCGGGACGGAAGCCTCGCTCGAGGTCGTCCGCGCGGTGCGGCGGCTTCACGAGGCGCTGACGCACCGCTGCATCCGCGTTGTGTTCCAGCCGATTGTTTCACTGACCACCGGGCAGGTTTTCGGCTACCAGGCGTTCGGGCTGGAGCTCGATCATCGGCCGGCCGCGCAGCAGGCGCAGGCGGTGCCGCTATCGACCGACTGCCGGCTGACCGGCCGCATTCGCCAACTGGTGCGCACGCTGGCCGTCGAGGAAGCGGCGCACCTGGCCGCCGGCGCGCACCTTTTCCTGTCGCTCGACCCTTCGGAGATCGAAGCCGATCCGGGGCTGGGCGAAGAGATCGCGTCCTTGCGGGATCAACTAGTCGAGGGGAGCCGGCTGGTCGTCGATCTGCCGGAGAACTCGCTGTCCGAGCTGCCGCTGGTCGAGCAACTGCGGGCGTCGCTTTCGGAGCTGGGCATTGCCGTGGCTTTCGGCGGGTTTGTCGGCGGGCAGACTCAGGTGCTTCAGCACCAGCAGAACCCGCCGGACTTCCTGAAGCTCGCTCCCTCGATGGTGCGAGACGTTCATCAAAGCGAAAACAAGCTGCGACAGTTCGAGGCCGTCATGCAGGCAGCAGGCGCGATTGGGTGCGACATTGTGGCGACCGGTGTGGACCGCGAAGAGGACGCCACGGCGATCGCGGAGCTGGGGTGTCCGTATGGGCAAGGCAACCATTTCGGCGCGGCACTTCCAGTTCGCGCCGGCAAAGAAAAACTCGGAGCATAAGTGCCCCGCCCGCGCGGCGTTCGGAAAGGCCACGTCCGAGCGGCGATCGATGCCGCTACGAAGCGTGCCGGTTCCGACGACGAGCGGCGACAGCTTACGCCGTAGGTAAAGCACCGTGGTACCGCAACCCTTCAACACCACCGAGCTAATCGCCGGGTACACGATCACCGAGCGGATCGGTGCGGGCGGTTACGGCGAGGTATGGAAAGCGGAAGCGCCGGGCGGACTCGCCAAAGCGATCAAGCTCGTCTACGGCTATCTGGACGACGACCGCGCTACTCGCGAAATGAAGGCCCTGGAGCGCGTCAAGCAGGTCCGGCACCCGTTCTTGCTTTCGCTCGAACGGATTGAGATTGTCGACGGTCGGCTGGTGATCGTCACCGAACTGGCCGAGATGAGCCTGATGGACCGCTTCACCGAATGCCAGCGGACGTCTCTGCCGGGCATCCCGCGCGAAGAGCTGTTGGTGTACCTTCGGGACGCCGCCGACGCGCTCGACTTCATGCACGAGCGCTTCGGACTGCAGCATCTGGACGTGAAGCCGGAGAATCTGCTGCTGTTGGGCGGCCGCGTCAAAGTGGCCGACTTCGGCTTGGTGAAGGACCTGGCCGAGACGAACGTCTCGATGGTCAGCGGCATGACGCCGGTCTATGCGCCGCCGGAGGTGTTCGACGGTCAGGCCAGCGCTCAAAGCGACCAATACAGCCTGGCGGTGCTCTACCAGGAGATGCTGACCGGCCTGTTGCCGTTTCCCGGCCGCACGGCGTCGCAACTCGCCACGCAGCACCTGCGCAGTCGGCCGCGGCTGGGACCGCTGCCGGATCATGATCGGCCCATCATCGAGCGTGCCCTGGCCAAGCAGCCGGAGGATCGCTTCGAGAACTGCGGCGCAATGGTCGACGCGTTGCGGAAGGCCATGGAGCGGCGCCAAGAGAAAGTTCACAGCGGCGACGAGTTGGCGGATGCGGATACGGCATCCCTGAGCGACCACGCCACGGAGTTCGTCTCCCGCAAGTCGGATCCGTGCTCCGACAGCCAGGCGACGCTGCGTGGTCTGGCGCTTGCCGGCGATGCGGAGCCGGATGTCCGCAGCACGTCCGGTTTTGCCGACGTGGAGGCGACCGACGCGATTCGCCTCGCGCCCCCATCGCAACCGCTTCCGATCACCACGTTGCCACCGGTCGAGGCAGCCGCGGAATTGTTCACGCTGCAACCGACGCTATTCGTGGGAGTCGGAGGCACGGCGGCCCGCACGCTCCAGAGGTTGAAGCTTCACTTCCAGGATCGGTACGGCGATTTCGACGCACTGCCGGCGATGCAGATGCTGCTGATCGACACCGATCCGGACACGATTCAGGAAGCGACCGGCGGCGCACATGGCGCTGCACTCGCTACGAATGAAACATTGCCGATCCCACTACGGCAGGTGCACGACTATCGGGCACATTCGGAACGATTTCTGCAATGGCTGAGCCGCCGCTGGTTGTACAACATCCCTCGCTCGCTGCGGACGGCGGGCATCCGGCCTTTGGGGCGGTTGGCGTTCGTCGACCATGCTCGCCGGGTGGCGGAACAACTACGCGTGTCGCTCGCCACGACGCTCGACTCGCGTTCGATTGCGGCTACACGCAGCGCGGCCGGTGTCGATGTAAATGGCGAATCTCCGCGCGTGGTGGTCGTCGGCTCGATCGGCGGCGGCACGGGCAGCGGTATGTTGATCGACGTAGCACATGCCGCGCGAAACGTGTTGGCTGTGTTGGGGCACGCCGACAGTGAGATCCTCGGTGTGCTGATGCACGGCACGGGGCGGAACCCCGCGACAAAGGATTTGGCGGCCGCCAGTGCGTACGCGTTTTTGGAAGAACTGCACCATTGCCGCTGCTTCGGAAGTCCGGCGGGCGGGCATCCGACATTCGAGTCGAGCGGGGCGACTTTCGATCACGCCTATCTGCTGCATCTGGGCGACGATCTGCAGGATAGCGAGTATGACGAACAGGTCGATCTGGTCGCGGACTATTTGTTCCGCGACTCGGCCACGGCAAGCCGAACGGCGCTGGGCGCATGTCGGCAGATGCGTCGTAGCGCCGATGAGAAGTTCGGCGAGGTGACGCTGCGGAGCTTCGCGCTGCGGCGGCTGGGCGAACCACCCAGCCGTATGATCGAGGCTGCTACCGATCTGTTGTGCAAAACGGCGGTCGGACAGTGGCTGCGGAGCGAAAGCCTTCCCGCGTCGGGACTCGAACAGCCGGCGCAAGGCGAGCCGCCGGCACCTTCGAAAGGCACGAAGCGCCGCGACCCGACCGAGCGGGTGTCGGCCATTTTGGACGCCACCACCCGGCGGGCCGCGCAGGGACGCCGCGGTGGGATCCGCGACCGGGTTCGCAAGCGGCTGGGCAACTACAGCGAAACCCGCCTCGCGACGATAGTGGCCGATTTCGTTGTCGCGCGGTTCGGGCTTTCCGACACAAACGCTGCGGAAGCTTCCGATTCGCCGGACGTGTTGTCGCGGCTGGACGACCGGATGGAAAAGCTGCTACGGCAGCTTCAGCAGGTGCATGGCCAGATCAGTCGGCCGGCCGAGTTAATCGATGCGAAAACAACTGGCGACGATGAAGACGGCTTCGACCCGGCGGCCTGGGTGCGACAGAGCATTCGCCGCCGTATGTCGGAGCTTGCTGCTCAATTGCAGGACGATTTTTTGCAGAAGCAGTTTTCGGCGCTGCTGGGGCCAAGTGCGGCACCGGATGGGCACATCGCGCGTACTTCCTCGCCGGAGCGCGCGCTCTGGAGCGAGCTGCGGGAAGCCGCCCGAGCGGTGATCGTAAACGATCTGCGGCACCTCGATGGGCTAAAGCCGTCCGAGACGACAGTCAACGGGCTGCCCTCGGTCGAGACGTGGAACGACTACGTGCGGGATGTATCGTCGCCGCTGTTGGAATGTGGCGGGGCGCGGCGATTGGTGTTGATGCTGCCGCAGGGGCCGGCGGCCGCGGGGCTTGCCAAACTGGCGGCGGAGTCATGGGGAGAAGCGCCGAGCGTGGTGCACGATTCGGCCGGTGGCGGCCTGTTGTGCTGCGAGATCGAACAGCTTCCCCTGGCCCGGGCGGCGGCGCACCTGGTCGACTATCGAGCAGATTATGTGGAAGCCGCCTGGCGGCTGCACACGCGGATTGACGTGGCGTGGCAGCCGCTTTGTCGGCTGGCATGAGGACAGGAACGTTCAAATCAAACACCGTGAGCGTTGAGGAGAGTCAAAAATGCATACCGCCGTACAGCATGCGTGGCAGCACGCCGTCGTGCGGGCCGACACGCTACGGGAATTGGAAGGCGTCCTGGACGAGCGCGGCGCCGACGGCTGGGAGCTGGTGAACGTCGTACACAACGAAGTGCAAGAGACCGCTCGGCCGGTCAAGACCCGACGCACTACGCACAC
Organism: Pirellulales bacterium; assembly: GCA_040880125.1. GTDB lineage: Bacteria > Planctomycetota > Planctomycetia > Pirellulales > JBBDJB01 > JBBDJB01. The sequence goes on from JBBDJB010000024.1 coordinate 58,661, forward strand.
GACCGATTGGTACGCGTTCTTTAAGCGACAGGTGTGATGCGGGCTGCCGACACCTCCCTCTCCCTTGCAGGGAGAGGGCCGGGGAGAGGGTATAGCTGGACTCGTGAGAGTCTCGCAAGAGTTCAGCCGATCCCGCACGTGTCTGAATTCTTACGAATTTAGCTATCAGCACAGACAGGAATGTCTGTGCCACGTAAGAATCGCCACTCCTACCGGAAGTCGCGCGAGGTCGTGTTCAATCCGCGCAGCCGGTCGGCCATATCCTCCAGGTGCTCAACAACCAGGTGCACCACTTCTCCCGCGCGCTGTACGCGCCCCGCGGCGATCCAGGCGTTGGACTTGCGCGCGACCTGGTAAAAGCGTTCCCATGTTCGCTGGTGGACGACCAGGTTGACCACGCCGGTCTCGTCTTCCAGCGTGACGAACGTGATCCCCTTGGCCGTACTGGGCCGCTGGCGCAATAGCACCAGACCCGCGGTACGAGCCGGCTGGCCGTCCTTCATCTGGTGCAGGCGTCGAGCGGTGACGATCTTTAATTGGTCGAGCGACTCGCGGTGAAACGCGATCGGGTGGTTGCGGAGCGAGAGCCCCTGCGTGCGGTAATCGGCGAAGACTTCCTCCCTTTCGTTCATCGCGGGTAGCGGCGAGTCGGGCTCCTGCTCATCCAGGTTTGCCAGCAGGGGCCGATCATGCGGACCGGCCTCTTCCGCCCGCACGTGCCACAGCGCGGCCCGGCGCGAGAGCCCCAGTGAAGCGAAAGCGTCCGCCTTGGCCAATCGCTCCAAGACCGTTCGCCGCAGCCCAGTCCGCCGGGTCAACTCGTGTACGGTTCGGTAGGGGCTCGTGCGGGCTTGCATCAGCGCGTCGCCCGTCGCGCGGGGAAGACCGGCGATCATCCGCAGACCCAGCCGCAGCGCGAAGGGATGCTTCGCCTTCGGAGCGGCCGGCTCGAGCGTGCAGTCCCAATCGCTGTGGTTCACGTCCACCGGGCGGACCTCGACGCCGTGCTCGCGGGCATCGCGGACCAGTTGGGCCGGGGCATAAAAACCCAGCGGCCAGCTATTGATCATCGCCGCCATGAAGGCGGCCGGACGGTGGCACTTCAACCAGGCCGAAGCGTACACCAGCAAGGCGAACGAGGCGGCGTTGCTTGAGAGTCGGTTGAGAGCTGCATGGTATAAGCCTCTGCCAAAGGTGGGAGAAGCGCACGTGAGATACCGCCTCCGCATAGAGGCGCGTATGCTAGCAATAGTGTACTAATGTACCGTATCGTACGGCAAGTTCAATCCGCCGGCGAGGCCAGTTCCCGGCGCGCTTTTTCCAAAGCGAGAAGGCGCCGCACGTTGCGCAACGAATTGCAAAATCTCGGCGCAAGAATCCGCTACCGGATGGGGAATCCCCCGCGAAGAAGGCGGGGGAAAGTGCTCACGAAATTCAGCAGACCGAGGCGAGCCGCTCGCGATACCAGCCGATAAACTCGGGCACGCCCTCAGAAAACGGCACCGTCGGCTCGTAGCCGAGCAACCGCCGGGCCTTGCTCAGGTCGGCCCAGGTGACGGGCATGTCGCCGGGCTTTTCCGGCTGCTGGTCGATATGGGCCGGCTTGCCCAGCGCTTCGGCCAACATGCCGATCAACTGCCGGATGGCGATGGGCGAATCGTGTCCCAGGTTGATGGTTTCCCCCACTGCGTTCTCGGCCGAGAGCGCGCCCATCAAGCCGCGGCAGATATCGGACACGTGGGTGAAGTCGCGGCGGATGGAGCCGTTGCCGTACAGCGGCAGCGGCAGCCCCTGCTCGATGCAGTGGGCGAACACCGACATGGCCAGGTCCGGCCGCAGCCGTGGACCGTACACGCTAAACGGCCGCAGGCAAACCACCGGCACACGGTGCAGATCGTGATAGGTGAGCCCCAATAACTCCGCGGCACGCTTCGTTGCGCCATAGGGGCTCATCGGAACACCCAGCGGCGCGTCTTCGGAAAACGGAACCGGCGCTCCGCGGCCGTACACCGTCGACGAGGAGATCAGCAGGAATCGCTCCACCGGATGGGCGCGGGCCGCTTCCAGCAGAGCCAGCGTTCCGCCGACGTTCGTTTCCTGGTAGAGCAGCGGATTCTCGACGCTAGGCCGCACGCCGGCATAGGCGCCCAGGTGAACGACGTGCGACACGCGATGCCGCGCGAACAACTGCCGCATCGCCGCGGCGTTGCAGAACGATTGCTCGACGAGCGTGACGCGAGGATCCTCGGCAAAGCCGCGGATGTTCGTCCGTTTCAGCGCCGGATCGTAGTAGTCATTGAAGTTGTCGAGACACAAGAGCGACTCGCGGGTCTCCTGGAGCAATCGCTCGATCAGGTGACTACCGATGAATCCGGCTCCGCCGGTGACCAGTATGGACATGGCGCGCTAGCACTCCTTGCCTGCAAACTTCCAGTGCAAAACAGCCGAGACTGGAAGAATTATGCCATAACTGGCCTCGGATGACGATGCGAGTTGCCGGCGGCCAACACCCAAAGCAGGCGCAGAAACACCACCGCTGGGATTGCAAGCAGCATCGCTCGGGGCGAAGCCACTATTCCCTATTCCCACAAGCCGCAGTTGGAACTGCCGTTGGGGCGCTTTAGTCTCAGCCGCCCCAGGCGACTGCGATGTCCTCGGCGATGTCCAACAGGATCGGATCGAAATCGTCGTCGGAGTCCGATCCGTCGGAGCTGTCCCAGTCAAACGCCGACTCGCTCTCATCCTCGTCGAGCACTTGATAGTCGGATGCGTCCGCTGAGCCGCCGCCGTCCAGTTGAGCGTACCCGGCGTCCAGGTCGCCAAAAACTGCCGCATCCGTCGTGTCGGTGCTGCTGGCAAGCGGATCGGCGGTAAGTGGTGCCGCCAGCAGCGTAGACGCGGACGACTCCGAGGTGCCGGCGGTAAGCGGTGCCGCCTGGGCGACGCTGTTGTTCAGCCGCGTGATGACCATGAGGGCGTCGCGCGGCGTGACGAAGCTGTCGGCGTTGACGTCCATGTACATCAATGATGCCAGGCTTTGTCCGGCCAGCATCGCGTTGACCGAGCCCCCGCCGTTGGTGTTCAACTCGCGAATCACCGACAGGGCGTCCGAGGGCGTCACGAAGCCGTCGGCATTCACGTCTTCGGGATTCGCAAAGTTGTGCAGCGCGCCGCCGCCGATCGTCAGAGTATCGTCGATGTAGTTGATCTCTTCCGGAAGGACCGGGTCGGTGGGCCTATCGAAGACGAGCACTTCATGAATCGGCTGCATATCGGCCGGATCAGCATTGAATGTCACCGCACCCGCCGCGATGGCGGAAAACTCCACCACGAACAGCAGGTGGTCGCCGCCGCCCAGTGCGGACGAGCCTCCAATGGCGCCGATCTCGTTGATCAAGCCGGGATTCGCGCGGTCCTCCCTGCGGAACTCAGGGTAGCCGGCGCCGAACTGCGTGGGCGTACTCGTCAAATTGACCTTCGACGGATCGAAGAAGAGATCGAGGAAGGCGGCATATACGCCACCTTCATTGATTCCGCGCAGGTCGCGGGTGAAAGCATGCACCTGGAAAACTTCGCCGACTGAAATCTGGTCGATAGATTGACCAGCGAGATTCGTCACAACCAGTTCAAGCTCGACGAACATGTCCGGCTGCACGACGACTGTCACCGACGCGGTGTCGGTCAGGCCACTGGGATCTTCAATCGTGTAGGTGAAGGTTTCCTCACCGGAGAAGCCGGGCGTGGGCGGTGTGTAGATCAAACCGCTTCCATCCGGCTCGATTGTCACCGTGCCGGTAATCGTCGACGTATCCACTGAAACGATCGTCAGCAATTCGGCCGCATCGGGGGCCGACGTGTCGTTGGCCAGCACGTCCAGTTCGTTGTCTTCCGTGCCGGCTTCGATCGAGAACTCGTCATCGATCGCATCCGGCGGATCGTTCACCGCCGCCACGTTGACGATGACCGTAGCCGTGTCCTGCAGACCGTTGATGTCCTCGACGGTATAGGTGAACGTTTCCGAACCGAAGAAATCTTCGTCCGGAGTGTAGGTCAGGGTTTGGCCACCGCCGCTGATCGTTACCGTGCCGCCGTTGTTGAGCGGCCCTGTGGCGACGATGGTCAATCCGCCGTCGGCCGGGTCCACGTCATTGTCCAGCACGTCGAGAACGTTGCCGGTGCTGTCCTCGAGGATGCCGCTAAAGCTGTCATTGACCGCATCGACGGGATCGTCGTCGGAGACGACGGATACGGTCACAGTAGCGGTATCAAAGTTCCCCAGCCCGTCGGTGATCTCGTAGGTGAACGTTTCCACGCCGGTGAAGTCTTCGGCCGGCTGATATTCGACTCCCAGCCCGTCGGGCGTCACGACGGCCGTTCCGCCCATGTCCGGCGAACCGACGCTGTCGACGATCAGCGTTCCGCCGCCGGCACCGAGCATGTCGTTGTCGAGCACGTCGATCACCAGCGGCTCGCTGTTCTCCGGGACTCCGCCGACGGTGTCATCGACCGCGCCGAAGGCCGTGATCTCAAGCGTGGCGTCGATGAAGACAAGTCCATCGTTTGGAACAACGTCTACTTCGCCAAAGACGAAGACGCCGTGAAACGGAATTATGTCCGATGGATTGCCGACAAATGTGACTTCGCCCGCCTCGATCGCCTCGAACTGAAGCGAAAACAAGAGGAATTCGTCCCCGCCCAGCTCATCATTGCCGTCGGTGGCACCGGCCTCGTCGATCACTCCCGGCGTCGACACGTTGCCGGAGAGTGCCTGCTGGTAATGCTCGCCATAGACAATACTCCCATCCACGGCCACTAGCGACGAATCGTACGTGGCATCCAAATAGCCCGCGAAGACACCCCGCGGGTTGATACGGACATCCTGAACGTAGGTGCTGAGCAGGAACTTCTCACCCACTGGGATCGATTCCAGCGGCTCACCGGCGAGGTCCGTAATCTCGAACCGGAACTGCACCTGGTCGGGCTGCGGCTCGACGTTGATGGTCACCGTGGCCGTTGCATTGCTGCCGGGGGTGCCGTCGTTAATCGTGTAGGTGAAGGTATCTTGCCCGAGGAAATCCGCGGCGGGCGTATACCGCAGCCGGTTTCCACCGACGATTTGAACCGTGCCGTTCTGCGGCGTGCCGACGCTGACGATCGTCAGCATCTCGCCGACGTCGGGAGCGAAAGAGTCGTTCGGCAACACTTCCAGCGTGTTGTTGGTCGTGTTCTGTCCGATCGAGAAAGTATCGTTCACCGCTGTGGGAGGATCATTCACCGGTGTGACTTGGACGATGACGAAAGCCTCGCCGACACCGCCGATGCCGTCGGTGATGCTATAGCTGAAGGTCTCGGTGCCGAAGAAATTCGGCGCGGGAGTATACCGAAGCGTCGATCCGCCGATGATTTCGATCGTGCCGTTGTTGGCGGGGTTGCCGCTACTGTTGGAGCGATTGCCGATGGCGGTGATCGTGGGGGCGTTGCCCGGCAGGAACAGATCGTTGGCCAGGACATCCAAGGAAGTGTTGGTGCTGTCTTCGGCGACCGAATAGGAGTCAGCGAACGCGGTCAGGCCATCGTCGGCTGCCATGGGGAAAGTGACCTGGTAGTCCTCGACCTCGCCGGCGAACGCCGCCCCGCCGGGCGAAAGGCCGCGTTCGTATCCAAAGCGGAATCGGGCGAACTTGCCGACGCTCGGGTTCTGGTTGGCATTGGCCGGAACAAGGAACGAGAACATATTGACCCCGTCCACGACCGCCTGATCGCGGAGGAGCTGCTCACCGGAGTCATTCCAGTCGCCGTCGCCGTTAAAGTCCATCCAGGCCTGGATCAAGCCCGGGGCATGGCCCACTTGCCGCACATTGACGGCCACCTGCGCCACCTGGCCGGGCGTGAGGCCGGAGAGAAAAATGACGCCGTCTTCGTCGCTCAAGCCGGCGTTATCATCGCCCAGGCCGTCCGCGCTCGGTTGTCCGTTTCCTTCGCCATCGATCAAGCTGCCCAGGCGAAAGCCCGGCATGATGCCGTGCGAGGCGCCGTTGTTGGTGGACAATGTGCGATACACGTCGGGAGCGTCGCCCCAATCGCGTCCCGATACGCTGTTGGGGACATCGGCGTTGCCGAAATTGATACCCGTGATGACCGAGCCGGGGGCGACTTCTACTTGATGTCTGCCATTTGCCGCTGGCCCCGGGAACGTTTGTTCCCAACCCGCCTGCACGATTTCGCGAATGAAAAACGTGCCGGGGCGGATCCCGACAATCCGATAGGAACCGTCGGCGCCGGACGTCGCAGCGGGTTCGCCGATTCCGAGACTACCGTCGTTGTTCATGTCGGCATAAATGACGACGTTGGCCAGGCCGGGCTCGCCGGCATCGCGCACGCCGTCACCGTCGACGTCGTGGAACTTTGTTCCGCGGACCTCGCCAGCCGGCTGACGTGCTCCGAAGTTAACGCCGCCGACGGTGGAGTTCTCGGAGGCGACGACCTGACGCCCCCCGTTGTTCACCGGGAAGGTCTGCTCGTAGCCGGCCTGAAGCTGCAAGCGCACCGTGTAGGTGCCGGGGTCGTCCAATTGAATGTTGTACTGACCGGTGGCGTTGGTGACGCCGACCGGTTCGAGCGTATTTCGAGTGCCGTTGTTGTTCAGATCGACGTAGACCGTCCACCCGGCGAGACTGGCTTCGCCCGACTCCTGCACGCCGCTGCCGTTAATGTCGTGCCAGACGGTGCCGGCGATGTTGACATTGCCGGTGGGGTTCTGGACGGAAGCCGGCATGTCGAACGCTTGCACCACGGTGAGCGATTCGCCGCTGCCGCCGTCCGACGCGCTGGCGCCCATGCCACGTCGGGCAAACGCCGTCCAGATCGCCTGCTGGTTTTCTCCGCCGGTGAGCAATTGATCCGCCAGCAGGATGGCATCCCGCCCGTCTAGGAACGACGGATTACGCGGCTGAAGCTTCAGCGCGTCGATCACCAGTTGCATTGCCAGGTTGTTTCCGCCGGTGCCGTTGTGCAGATCAGGATCGAAGCCCTGAGCTGGGGCGCCGTTGCCATCCCCGTTGATCAACAGCCACGTCATGTCCCACAGCGCGGAGGCCCAAATCTCGCCGGAATTGTGCACTTCGCTGGGATCGTTAATCGGGAGGTCGCGCGGGTCGTGCCCATTGAAGTCGCCGTAGGTGAGCGGGTTGGTGTTCATGTCGAAGCTGTAGGGAAAGCGGCGAATCCCACCGCCGCTGCCGGACAGCCCGCGCATGTATTCGCCGACCGGGTAGAAGTCCATCTGCAGGTCGGTCGGCTTTTGCGTCAACATCAACGCAAACCAGTCGCTCCAGCCTTCTCCCATGCCGCCGCTCTGCACCGCGGTGAGCGCCCCGGCGTCCGCGCCGCCGCCAGTGAGTCGGTTGGTCAACCCGTGCGCGTATTCGTGAACGAGTATACCCGCATCCAGCGCGCCGTCGCGGAATGGGAGCAGCGGCACTCCGGAGACGATGTCGATGTCGAAGACGAACATCGTCATTCGGCCCGGCAGCCCGTCCGGCGGCGTGGCAAAGGTTGCATTGTTGAAGCCCGCGCCGTCCTGGACATCCACAAACACCGGGTCCAGGTCGAAGGGACCGACTGGGATCCCTCCTGGACCGGGCGGGCCCGGCGTGGCCGTGTAATTGAGGAACTGGAAGTTGCCAGCCTCCTCGTCGAAGCCGTATTGGAAGAAGATGTCGTGCGTCAGATTCGCCCAGTAGAACGCATTTACAATCGCAGCTTCCGTGTAGATCAGCGGATCGAAGCGCTGGTCGAGCGGGAAGTCGAATTCCAGGTTGAAGCCGCCGTTGGGCCGGAAGCCGGGTGTTATTTCGTCGTCGCCCAGGATGTCTTCCTGGGCAAAGACGTTGTTCCCGCCGGTGGTTTGAAACTCCGGTCCCACCACTCCGTTGATGTCGTGCCAGCCGAAGGGCGAGGCGATCAGGTCGTGAGGATCGGTCGCAAACGTGCGGACACCTTCACCCGGATGCTCTTGCGGAGCCTGGAAGACGTGGTAACGCGCGTGCGAGACCCAGTCCTCCACGTAGATCAAGTCGCCGTCGGCGGCGCTGACGTTAAAGTTGTACCAGTGATCTCCGTCGGTCGTGCGGACGACGAAATTCCAGGAGAGCTCGACCTGGCCTGGGCCGACTGGCACATATTGAAGTTTCGCGGTGATGTTGTCCTGCGAAATTCCGCTGGGACCGAGCACCTGCGACCGCGCCGTTCCCCCGCTGCTGCTGATGACACTGGGCGCGGCGGAAATGGACCAATCGAACTCGTCGGCGACGGCTAATAGGGCCTGCCCGGCCGTCAGGGTGGGATTCACCGCGGCCGGGTTCTGCGGGCCGTTGAGGCTCCCAAGAAACGTGCTGCCGGCGTTCACGATACGGCCGTCGGCCGTCACGTTAATGTTGATGGCGGCGTTGGCCACCTCCAGACCGTTGTAGGTCTGGCGCATGTAGAGATGAGAGACGCCGTTGTGGTCACTGGTGACAAAGTTGGAAACGGAGTAGTTTTCCAAGCCGGAATCGGCCGGGGCAAATCCGAACGCGGTCGAATGCTGGCCGAGGTAATCCAGCGCGATATCGAGCGGATCTCCTTCGGTGGGCTCGGTCAGATACTCGCCCAAGTGGTAGACGTGCTGCAGCGGCGGAAAGTAATTCACCGTCTGCACGTGTTCGTGCGGAGGTTGATGGGGTGGATCGCCACCGCCCGGATCGGGATCGGAGTCGTCGTCGAAGGGGCCGGCAGCGACGGCCAGCAGGCAGCGATTCTCCAGCCGCTCAAACGGCAGGGCGAAACCACGGCGAGAACGGCCACGCATCTGACCCGACTTGCTTGCGCGACTCTTGCGCAGCGCTCCAAGAAAACGTGCTCTCACGGTTCTGTTCCTGTACGTAAACTTTGTTTCGCCAGAGGGAATTGCCTTCTGTCGAGCACCGTCGCTGGGGAAGGACGACAAAGTCGAAGCGCGCGCGATCCGCAGCGCGCGCCGCGTCCTCTGCTAACACTCTCCGTATGCCCTGTTCCGTACCCGCCCTGCCGCGGTCCACAGCCACCCTGGCCCAGAAGAGCGCCGGGATGAGATTTGCCGGTCCTGACGCGGGGGTCCGCATAGTCCTTGCGATGAGTGGACGATACAAACTTCCATCCTAAGTACGCCCTACGGAAGTGTCAATCATTGCGCAACCGGCATTCCGCCCCTATTCCATAAGCCCAGCTCAGGTGGCCGAAGGAGCCTTATCCGGCGGTTCGTCCGGGCGCCGGTGGCAGAAATTCACCGAATCCGCGGCAGGAAGAGCCACGGTGGTGGAAGCTGGTCAGTGCACAGATCGTGCAGAAGCGGGCGGTCGAGATGACCCATAGAGGCCGCGTCACTGGCGGCGTCGGTGTCTCGCCCGGGCGAGTAATGCGAAAAGCAGCGCCAAACCGCCGGCCGCCAAGTGTGCGACGGCAGCGGGTTCCGGCACCGCATGGACGCTGCGAATGCCCGCCGAGGGTTCCACCAAAGCCGGCCCCGAGATCATCCGCAGTGAGTCGAGAAAGCCTGTTGGATTATTGCGGGCGAGAAGCTGGTCGATCACATCAACCATCCGGTCGCGGTTGTAGTCATAGGGATTTTCAATCGCTGCCGGATTGGCAAAGCCGCGCAGATTGTTGCGGGCCCCGAGCTCATCCGCGGGGTCGACCAGTGCCCTGCCACCGAGCGTGCCGGTTCCTTCGCCGACTGCGTTCCCGAAATAAAACACGTCGTCCTCGACCAGGCCGGTGTTCGGATTCGCCAGCACCGTGACCTCCAGCCACGAATTGGTAATCGAGCCGTCCGGCCAGGCAATGATAATGCGATCAGTGGCGTTTCTGCCTCCGCCCGTGACAATCGCCAATTCCTCAGCGGGTGGTGCGGCGGTCCAGGTCTCGGGGGAGTTGGTATTGCCGGTTTTGAAGACAAAGTCGGCCAGCGTGGGCGAGCCGGGCAGGTCCGCGACATCGACGACAATTCCATTAATCCCGCGCACGTAGCTCGTGTAGTGGTCGACTGTGGCCGTGCCGCCCGGCAGCAACGGAACCTTGTCCGTGGCGATCGCTCCTTCGACGTCCAACGGCGTGGGATGGAAAGCCGAGTTCCGATAGTAAACATACCGCCCGTCGATCTCGGCGAAATCATCCACTTCACCCAGGTAAGCCGCCCCCGCTCCTGCATCCTCGCCACGCGCACCGATCAGGACAACGTCGCCATCCAGGGCGACAGCGCTGCCGAACAACGAACCTGGCAGCGTCGAGGAAGACAGCACCGTACTGGCGGACCAGCTTCCGCCTTGGCGCTCGAACAGGTGCGCAGCCCCGGCGCCGGTACTGTGCTCCAGTCCCACCAGCACTCGGTCACCGTCGACGGACACCGCCGAACCGAAGCCGGCAGTGGCCATCGGCTGGTCCACCGTCAGGGTTTGAAGTGGCGACCACGCTTCCGCGCCCTCTTCAAAGAGGTATGCGGCGCCGGCACCAGGCGCGGCTGTGGCATCGCCCGCGGCTCCGACGACGGCATACGGCCTAGATAGCGCAACATCGCCGCCGAACCTTCCGCCATCGGTCGATAGCTCCGGCAGCAGCTTCGCCTGCTGTTGCCACGAGGCGTCCTCTATTCCGAAGATATACGCACTGCCGGAGTTCGTGCCGTGGTCATCGTTCCCCCACGCGCCGACGATCGCCCGCGCGCCGTCCAGGTCGACCGACACGCCGAATTGATCGAAGGGCGCCGGATCGTCCGGCAACAACTGGGCGACCTGTTGCCAGCCTTCCAGATTGCGCTGAAAGAGGTAAGCCGCTCCACTGCCCCCGCCCGAGGAGTCGTTCTCCCAAGCCCCGACCAGCGCCAGATTCCCCTCTAGCGCTACCGAGATCCCGAAGTTCTCGCGATCGACCGGTTCTTGTGCAGTGAGGCGAGCCACTTGCGCCCAGCCGCCGCCGGTCCGTTCGAAGATATAAGCGGCCCCTTGATCGATACAACAAGCGCCGGAGAGGTTTTCGTACGGAGCGCCAACGATGATGCGATCGCCGGACAGATCCAACGCGTGTCCGAACGAAGCTCCGCCTTGCGGAACCTCAGGCAGGATGGCATCGCCGGGAAGCCACGTGTCGCCACTGCGCGACAGAACCGTCACCGAGCCGGCACCAAACGCCGCCGAGCCGTCTCGCGGGGCTCCGATGGCCGCCACATGCTGGCTCACCGCCACCGCGCCGCCGAAGTTGCCCGACGGGGAAGGTGACTCCGCAGTCAGCCGGTCCAGGTCCGCGACCAGTTCGGCACGCCCAGGAGAAGTGCCCGCTGCCACACTCAGACCAATGACGATTGCAAAAGCCGCGCGGCAGAGTCGCCCGCGTCGGCTGCCGGCCGCTGCATCGTGCGCGTGGCCAGCACCGGTGCGCCAAAGGCGGCGTCTGGAAAGCGGCCCGGCCATCCGTCCACCCGTTGGAAGTTTCTGAGCACGCGATCAACGCCCACGCCGATCGGAAGGGCGTGCACGCGCCAGGCGATAGCCGCGAGCCGACCAGATCGGGACCGCATCGTAGTGCGCGGGCGCGGTGGCGTCAATGAAATGCCCGCGGACCTGTAGTAACGTCAGCGGGCAGTACGCGATGCGTCCGCTTGGTCGCCGATCGCAACGGCATCGATTGCAGTCGCGGTTACCACATCCACTCCAAGCCTGCGGTCGGGCCGTGGTAGAAGGCGTCGCCGTTGTCGTTGATGAAGACGTCGCGTGGCCCACCCAAGAACGGCGGCTCGCCGTTGAAGTTCTCTGGTGCCAGGGCGACGCCGTCGATGTAGACGAACTGATAGCCGCCCCTCAGTGAGAAGGACGGAGACACCTGATACACCACGATCGCGCCCCCTTCCGCCACCATCGCCACGTCGTCCGAGCCTTCGGTCTCGACCAGTGCCGGATCGAGCGAAGTCGCCCGCACAACGGTGGACTGATCCGCACTATTGTTATAGACGCCGGCTTTGACTTCGCCGCCGAAGGTCAAGCCCGGAAAGACGCAGAAGTAAGCATCGCCGCCGACTTGAAAACCGGCCAGGTCATTTTCGGTCTCCACCAGGTAGTTCATGCTGCCTGTGTCGGTGCGAGTGAGGTGCCGAAAGTCCTCGCTCAGTTGAACGTATCGCGCACCCATCAGGAACGATCCGTACGTGCGCCAAGTAGAGGACATCCAGTCACGGCGCCAATTCAACTCAACGCTGTGCAATTCCGACGTATACTCGATGCTGTGGAAGAAGGCCTGGTCGGTATCGGAGAAGCCGGGAAAGAGCACCGGCCCACCGAAGTCACTGAACACGGAGAACAAATTGTCCGTGGAGCTAGCCACGCTGGCGACTGAGTCCCAGTGGAAGGTGCCGAAGTAGCTCCCTTCGATGACCGACGCGGGGCCAACTTCGTGCCGCAGCGTCAGGCGAAAGCCGGGCTCATCATCGAAGCCCAAGTCGTCCGTGCTCAGCACGATCAGCGGCTCGCCCAGTCCGGCAGCACCGTCGGAAGTGAAGTTCACCTGCCGCCCGACATTCTCGCGTTTCAGATACATCGCCTCGACGTGCGCGTCGAACCAGCGCGGACCGCACGTACCATCGTAATACGGCCCCGCAAATTGGCCGATGCCTCCCCGGCCGCCCGCCGCGCATGTGTCGCAGCTTCCGTCGCCGTCCAGGTCGGGATGGCCGCCCATGGTCGTGTCGCCGTACTCAGGCAGCCAGTCGTAGCCGTAGCCCATCGCATAGCCGGGCCCCGCCAGTTGCCGATGTCCATGGCCCGCTGGAACGACGCCGGGCGGACACGCCGCAGAAGGATCGTACGAGCCCCACTCGCCGCCGCCCGCCGCACCGTAGCCGGCCGCACCGTAGCCGGCCGGAACCATGCGCGGGTCGGTCATCACGCTCGGCGCTGCGTAATTACCAGGAGGTTGTGCGCCGTACTGCGCTCGGGCTGCCGGCACGGCCGTCAGTAAGGCAATGAGCGTCGGCAGGGCGAGTTTCCACCCCCGATGGAATCTCATGGCAAATTCTCCGCGGACGAAGTGGATCAACGGATCGGTGTGCTGCGGCGACACCGGTCTGGCGACAGAAGCAATTCCGCGGTCGCCGACGGCCACTACAATAGCTACCACCGGGAGTACCGCTATCCTCGTCAGAAGCTATCGGCCCGCTACAACGCGGAGAATTAGTACAAAACGAAGTACCGGAACAATTCCTGCAGATGACGCCGCTTTTCTTGCCGTGGCGTGCGAATCATCCTGCCCATCTTCACACGTGATTTCTGATATCACCCGTGCAAGGGTGCAGCCGCTGCCTTGCAGCAGTGCCTCTGCATTGCGGAGAGAGTTGGGCGGAGATGAAGTATGATCTTCGATTAGCGGCTGATAAGCATCGCCTGGCTACGAACGGCTGCTAGCGCTGGATGCACTGCTTCGCGATCGGCGCCGTTTGCTTGACGGATCGGCAGTTCGCAATCAAGATAAATTCTACCGCTTGCCCAGTACCTCTCTTCGGCTGCGTCTTTCCGACGCTGGCAAGCAAGCGCAAGCGACTTTTCTGTGAGGCTGCGAGGTTCGCTTCCAAGGAGTGACGGCGCGGGCGAACTGCTCGACGTGCCGACCACCGCGGCCCGTGACGACCGGAACGGATTACAGGCAACGCTTCTCTAATTGTGTAGGGGATTATTATGGCAGAGGCCATGGACAAGAGTGCGGAGAAGGAACAACCGGCCGAGAAGGCTGCCGAGCAGCCGGCGGCTGCGACGGCGGCACCCGCTGCTGCGGCTCCCGCAGAGCAGGCGCAGACCCGGATGGAAGTCGACGACTCGCATGCTCAAGTTTGCTATGCAAACTTCTGCCGCGTGAACGGAACGCCCGAAGAGTTGATCATCGACTTCGGGCTGAACTCGCAGCCGTTCGGGACACCGACCAAGCCGCTCCAAGTCAGCCAGCGGTTGGTGGTCAACTACTTTACGGCCAAGCGACTGATGCACGCTTTGCATCTTTCGGTGCAGCGGCATGAGAACGCCTTCGGCGTGCTGGAGACGAACGTGCAGAAGCGCGTCCTCCCCTCGGCCATGCGTCAGCAGGCCGGGCAGTAGCCGCGGCAGCCGCCGCCGGCGTGCCATAAACGGTCACGCGCCGGTGCTCGAACTGCCGAAAAAGTCACTCCCTAGCGCCCGTCACAAGCACGTTTTGTGGCGGGTGCTTTTTTTGTCGCCCAAGTCCATGCTGTGCCGTGCGGCGCGAGTGCGATCCGACCTACAGTCGCTCCGCCGAGGAGTCTACCTTGACTTCTTTTCCATCCGGCAGCGTGACAATCCTCGCGATCTTGCTGCGATGCGGCATGCGACCACCGAAGGAAGGATAGGAGACAGTCGTCCAAAGAATACCATGCGACCGGCGGACCGGAGTCCTCCGCCCGATCGTATCATGCACTCGCGGGAGGCGAAAGAACCGAAGGATCGGAGGGCTATCCGCTGCGCAGCAACGCTTCCGCGAGCCGCACCTGTGAGACTGGCGACGCGTGCGCCGGGCACCTTTTGTTGTTCCACTGTCGTTTCGGCGGCCCTGCGAAAAAGAAAAAGGCCGCGCTTTCGCGCGGCCTTCCTCTTTCCAGAGCCAGCTACCCCTAGCAAGGGCCGGAGACGTTAACGGATTGATTCTTCATGAATGTGCGAGGGGACGGGGAGAAGCGGCCGCCGGCGGCACTGCCTCTCCCTCCGTCCCATCGCTCCCCCACTTGGTCTACTTCTCAGCGCGGCGCCCCGGGCAGGTCGCCTTCGCGCGGTTGATGGACGCTATCGGGAAAATCGAATTCGAGCGGCTCGCTGCCGCCCGGTGGCGGCACTTCGCCCCGCATCCGCGCTTCCCACGGCGTAGACTGCTGCGAGCGCTCCTCTTTGACTTCTTCTTGTAGCTTTTGTATCAGCATCGCAATGTACGGATCCGCCCAGGGGAGCAGATCGCGCGAGGGCGCGATCCGACCCTGGGGAGAGCCTTGTGCGTGAGCAGGCAATTCGAAGACGCGATAAGGAAAACGGGGCGCGACCATGCTGAGGTTCCTTACGCTTTGAGAATAGATCTCGGAGAAAAATCTTGGGGGAAGAGAGCCGCCGGCGGTACTCCTTGAGCGGCCAACCAAACGTGCGCCCGGCCACAGGCGGCGTCGAGCAACGCTGGCGATGAAAAGCAAGTGGCGCGCCAAATCCATCGACAGCGTGCAGAATCGTCCCTGCGAAAGCCGCATCGTCGGCCGGCATAGCAGGTTAAGAGGCCGCGCCGGTGTACTTTCCAGAATCCGTGGATCTTACCCAGCCCTGCGCGGCGGCCGGTAAATCTTTCAATGCATGCAAGCGGCGATGGGGTGCGAACCAGCGTCTCGCCGCAGTTTGGGATAAGAAGAGAAGACGTAACGATTGAAGGTACCGATTTCGCACATGCGGTGGCGGCTATGCAGCGCGACCGGCCACATGCTCCGCCGACCGGTTCTGCAGGTACTCAACCGCCCGATACAGTTGCGGATCGTTCTCCGACAGCTCGGACAGCGTGTCGGCCTCGCCGGGTCCGCGCAGGTCGCGTCGGTTGCGGTACGTGAACCACTCGGACCGCTCCTCGTCGGTCAGCGACACGGCCAGTTGCGGATCGGGATGCACGCCCCACTCCTCGTCTTCGCCGGCGCCTTCGCGGCGGTGGATGTTGTGCCCGTTGGGTCGCACGTACCGGGCAGTGGTGAGCTTGAGGATGCTGCGTCCTGACTCGATGCGGATCACCTGCTGCACGGTCCCCTTGCCGTAGGTCCGCTGTCCGGCGATGGCGGCCCGCTCGTGGTCCTTCAGGCAGCCGGCAAGAATCTCACTGGCACTGGCGCTGTTTTGGTTGACGAGCACCACCAGGGCCATGTCCTGGTACAGCCCACCGCCGCTGGACCGCATCGTCTCGCTGTTTTGCCGGCTTTCGATCGTGACAATCGCCCGGTCGCGTCCGAGAAACATGTCGCAAATGTCGACCGCCGCATCCAGCAGTCCGCCGGGATTGTCGCGCAGGTCGAGAATCAATCCGCGCGCCCCCTGGGCCCGGACCTGCGCCAGCGCTTCTTCTAGCTCGCCGACGGTCTTTTCCCCGAAGCTGGCGATGCGGATGTAGCCGACCTCGGGTGCCTGAGCGACATGGAAGTCCCACAACCCGTCGTCGCGTCGCAAGTCGCCCAACAGCGAGGGAATATTGATGATGTTACGCACCAGCTCGATCGACTCGGGCGAGTCGCTGTCTTCGTGCCGGATACTCAGTTCAATGGCTTCTCCCTGCTGCCCCCGCATCTTGCGGAGGATCTGCCGCATTGTCATGCCGTCAGTCGCCTCCCCATCGATGGCCAGGATGACATCGCCGGAGCGGATGCCGGCCTTGTGTGCGGGCGTTCCGTACATCGGAGGGCTGACGACCGTAAGCTGCTCCGGCTCGCCTTCGAGCATCACGACGACGCCGATCCCGCCGAACTCCTGCTCCAGGTCGGCTTCGAACTGCGGCGTGTCCTGGGCGCCGATATACGCGGAATGCTCATCCAATAGATCGACCATGCCGTCGACGGCTCCGTCGAACAATTCGCTGGGCGGTACGCGCTCCAGCGCCCACCGGTCGATGTCGTGAAACACCTGACCCAGGTACCGCGCATAGGGATTCCGTTCGGTGCGCATGAAGCACATCGTACAGATCAGGCTGAATCCAATTAGCAGTAGGAAGTTGCGTCGCGACATGATTCGAATTCAGTAGCCATCGGAGCGAGTCGAAATTGCACGGGCGCAGCCGGTCACCAACCCCCCACCGGTGCGCCGCCTGCGGGAATTATAGTCCGAGAAACGGAACAGGCACTAGCAGGGCGTGCTGTTCGTACAGGCTGAGCAGCCCGTGCCAGGAGAGGATCGGCGAGATGTATACGATTAGTACGTAGAGCGCTACCACCGGAAGGACGATCGTCCGGCCGAGGATGCGAAAAACCCAGTGCCGAGAGCGCAACCGGCGCTGACCCCGGGCCACAGCCCACCCGCACAAGAGCCGCGCCGGAAAGATGAACACCACGAACAGCAGGCTCGGCAGCCAGGCTGCTTCGCGCGGAACCAACTCGATCTTCAATAAATACAGCGGCAGCGCGAATAGCAGCGTCACGGCCAGAGCGAACACGAATGCCAGCGGCGCCCGGGCGTAGGCTCGCCGCACCGCCCGCGCCTCGAAGATCGCGGAGAAGCGGTTCTCGGCCGCCATTCGAATCTGTACGAACGGGACGTAGAACAGCGCCCACGCCAGGAGCAGCGCTCCCAGCACCGCCGCCAAAGGAGCCTTAGCTCCCAGCGCTAACAGTGTCGCGGGAACCGCCAGCCAGATCAGCCCTCCGATAAAGCCACGCAGGCCCAGCGAGAAGTAGTGCGGCAGCCGCAGTTCGGCGACAAACCGGCTAACCGCATCGCGCGCCCGACGATAGCTTCCTCGCTTGCGAACGTCCAGCAGGAATCGCAGCGGACGCGGCCAGAGGAAGTGACGCAGCCGCCCTCCCCGCCAGCAAGCCGCCGCGATCCAAAGGACCGAGAGCACGGTGAGCAATGCCACGGCGATCGTCCAGCCGACCGCGGCCGGACTATCCGGGGCGATTAAATGGGCATCGGTGCGAAAGCCGGCGGCAATCTGCAGCGGCAAGAGCACGAGCCGCGCCCCCAGCACAATTCCGCCCAGCCGCGCCGCCTTGCGTGTTCCGACAATGCCGTCTCGCAAACGCCCCGATCGCGCCACCCGACCGCCGGCTTCCAGCAGGTAGCCGAGGCTCAACAATTGCACGACCGGCAGCGTCGCGACCACCGCCAGTCCGACGATCAACGAAGCCAAACCGAACAGCCTCTCCCAGGCGACGTCACCCGCACGGTACGCCCGGGCGATCCAATTCCGCCGGTGTGGATTGGCCACAGCGGTCGCAGTCGCGGGCGGAGAGGGAGTCTCCGAGCGCGGCCCGGCCTCGGCCAGCGGCAAGCCAGGGGGCGGATCGAGCGAAGTGGTGTTCATGGCAGGGGGACCTGTTGGCTGCGATTATACCTCCTCTACCCGGCCCGTGCCCGGCCGGGTTCCACCCTTGCTATACTCAAAGCCGTGGGATTAAGCGGCGGCCATTTTGTCGGCGGATTTCTTTGGTTTTTTTGGAAAGCTTGCCGCCGCCGGGCGAATACTAACTGTTGGTCCGCAGGAGGAGTTCGCCGTTGGGAACGAAAGATTTGCTCTTGGTCGCCATCTGTGCCACCGGTCTAGCGGTCGTGGCAAGCATAGTCGTCGATGCAGGCGGCAGCCGCCGCAATCATCTGCCCTTCCCGCCGCGTGATGCCGCATTTCAAGGGACAGTCGAACGGGTCGACCACACGTTTCGCCAGGCGTGGCAGTCGGCCGGCGTTTCGCCCAGCGTTCGGGCCGCCGATCTCGCCATTGCCCGGCGACTCTCTTTGTCGCTGACCGGTACCATACCGTCGCTGGAGGAGATTCGCCGCTTCGAGCAGCAGCCGGCCGAAGGGCGGATCGACTGGTGGCTCGCGCGGCTATTGGCCGATCGTCGCTGCTCGGACTACCTGGCGGAGCGGTTCGCCCGGGCGTACGTCGGTGTCGAGGACGGTCCGTTTCTGTTGTATCGTCGCCGCCGATTTGTGGCATGGCTTTCGGAGTCGATTCACCAGAACCGGCCGTATGATGCGGTCGTGCGCGACTTGATCGCCGACACCGGCCTGTGGACCGATCGGCCCGCCACCAATTTCATCACAGTTGCCATGATCCCGGAGACGAACTATCCGGATCCGGACAAGCTCGCCGTGCGCGTGTGCCGCTCGATGCTCGGGCTGCGGATCGACTGTGCTCAGTGCCACGACCATCCGTTCGACGACCGTTGGACGCAGCGTGGGTTCCAGTCGCTCGCCGCCTACTTCGGTAGCACCGAGCAAGGGCTGAGCGGGATCTACGAGGCAAAGCGGCCTTATAAGGTCGAGGACTACAAATCCGGCGAGCAGGTCACGATCGAACCCGACGTGCCGTTTGACGGCCATTTACTGCCGGACGAAGGTACGCTACGGCAGCGCCTGGCCGGCTGGGTTACCCACCCCGACAACCGCGCCTTCGCCCGGGCGACCGTCAATCGGATGTGGACGCTCCTGTTCGCCCGGCCTCTGGTCGAGCCGCTGGACGATATCCCGCTCGGCGAACCCCGCCCCGACCAGCCCGAGCAGATTGTGCTCGACCGCCTGGCGGACGAGTTCGCCGGCAGCGGCTACGACCTGCATCGGCTGATTCGCCTCATCGCGGCGACGGAGGTGTTCCGCCTGGAGAGCCGCGCAATCGCCGTCTCGGGCGATGCAGCGGAATTGACCGATGTCCAACTGCACTCCTGGGCGGCATTTCCCCTCACTCGGCTGCGGCCGGAACAGGTCGTGGGGGGCCTGCTGCAATCAGTGTCGCTGACGACAGTCGACTACCATTCGCACATCCTGCGGCGGATCATCAAGGTCATCGGCCAGCAGGAGTTCGTCGAGCGGTATGGCGACGTCGGCGAGAACGAATTGACTTCCGGCGGAGGCACCATTCCCCAGCGCCTGCTGATGCTCAACGGCAAGCTGGTGGACGAGCGGACCGATTCCAACCCGCTGATGAATGCCGCCACGCGGATCGCCATGCTCGCTCCGACCGACGAGTCGGCCGTCGAGACGGCGTACCTGGCCGTGCTGACCCGCCGGCCGACCACGGCGGAAAGCGGCTACTTCACCGAGCAACTGACAGGGCCGGAAGAAGACGCCCGCAGCGACAAGCTCGGCGATCTCTACTGGGCCCTGCTGAACTCCAGCGAGTTTTCTTATCACCATTAATCCTGCACTGTAGGACTAAGTAACTACCATTCGATCGCGGACTCGGTCATGAAACATCTCGGCGGCCACGTCGCACTTCACAACACCTTCGACCGGCGCACCGCGCTGCGGCTCTCCGGATTCGGCGCGGCCGCGTGGTTGACCCGCGTGGCCGATCTGTTGGCGGTCGAATCAGAACACGCGCCCCAGGGAGAGCCGGCCCGATCGATCATCTTGCTCTGGATGGCCGGCGGACCGAGCCAGCTCGAAACGTTCGATCCGCACGCCGGCCGTTCGATCGCCGGCGGCACGCGCTCGATCCGCACCTCGGTAAAGGGCATCGAGCTGGCCGAGGGGCTGCCGCGCCTGGCCGAGCAGATGGATAAGATCGCCATCGTCCGCTCGCTCACCAGCAAGGAAGGCGACCACGAACGCGGCACCTATCTGCTGAAGACCGGCTATCGCCCCGACCCGACAGTCATCCACCCGTCGATCGGTGCGATCTCGTGCCATGAACTGCCGCACGGCGGCACGGAGATCCCGCGGCACGTCTCCATACTACCCGGCCGCTGGCCCGCTCGCGGAGGGATGCTTGGCGACAAATACGATGCCTTCCTGGTCGGCGATCCCGCGGAGAAAGTTCCCGATGTGACGTCGCCCGTTTCCTCCGAGCGGCTGGCCGAGCGGATCGAAGCGCTCGACATTGTCGAGCGTGCCTTCTCCCGGGGGCGAAGCGGCCAGGTGGAAGCCACGCGGCATCGGGCGACCGTCGAGCAAGCCCGTGGCATGATGGCCTCCGAGCAACTGGCGGCCTTCGACATCCAGCAGGAGCCGCACGCGGTGCGCGAGGCCTACGGCGATACTCCCTTCGGCCGAGCGTGCCTTGCCGCGCGGCGGTTGACGGAAGTCGGTGTCCGCTGCGTCGAGGTCACGCTCGACGGCTGGGACTCGCATGCCAACAACCACGAGGTGCATCGCGAACTGGTCGCCACGCTCGATCCGGCGATCGCCGCGCTGTTGGCCGATCTGCACCAGCGCGATCAGTTGCGGCAGACGCTGGTACTGTGCGGAGGCGAGTTCGGCCGCACCCCGCGGATCAATCCGCTGGGCGGTCGCGATCATTGGCCGCACGGCTTCAGCTACGTGCTGGCCGGCGGCGGCGTGCGTGGCGGGCAGGCGATCGGCCAGACCGATCCCGAGGGCGGAAGCGAAGTCGACCAGCCGCACGACGTGGCGGATATTCACGCCACGGCTTTGGCGGCGCTGGGCATTAATCCGCTCAAGGAGAACATCTCGCCCGCCGGCCGACCCATCAAGCTCAGCGAAGGCCAGGTCATTCGCCCCCTGCTCGGCTGAGCCGACTTCTAGCTGAATTTGCGAAAATTCAGCCACGTGGCACAGACATTCCTGTCTGTGCATTTCACACTCCGCAAGGAGCGAGGAGAAGTGTAGCTGGACTCGCAAGAGGTCGGCCGATGCGGTGCGCATCTGAATTCTTGCGAATTCAGCTACAAAGAATTTCACGGCCCAAGGACACGAATCGAGCGGCACTTACCGCTTCGAGAACTGCGTACCCCGGCGAGCACCGTGCAGCCCGTACTTCTTGCGTTCTTTCATCCGCGGGTCGCGGGTTAGAAGGTGCGACGACCGCAGCGGCGCTTCCAGCTCAGTGTCATACGCCAAGAGCGCCCGGGCAATGCCGAGCATGCACGCGCCGGCCTGGCCGGTGTTGCCGCCACCGTGAACGCGGATGCTCACGTTCACGTCGTTGCGCTTCCCGACCAGGTTCAAGGGAGCGAGCACCTGGTTACGATGCTCGTCGATGGTGAAGAATTCTTCCATCGGCCGATCGTTGATCGTGATCTGCCCGTCGCCCGCACGAACCCTCACCCGGGCCACCGACGTCTTGCGACGGCCAGTCCCCAGTGCGTCGTTGGCTTGCGATTGCCGTTTGGTTGCCGTCGCCATGACTCTTCCTTGCTATGCCGCCTGAATGGATGGATTCAATGGATCGGACCCGACGTGTCGAGCGCAGCTCGCCAAGACGATCAGTCCTTAATCCCCAGCTCCTTCGGCTGGGGATCCTGTGCCTGATGCGGGTGCTCGGGACCGGCGTACACTTTCAGCTTCGAGAGCATCTTCCGGGCGAGGCGATTTTTCGGCAGCATCCGCCGCACGGCCTCTTCCAAGATCCGCTCCGGCTGGCGTTCGCGCCGCTCCCCGGCTGTGACCGTCCGCAGCCCCGTGTAGCCCGTGTACCAGGTGTACTTCTTTTGTTCCCATTTCTTGCCGGAGAGGGCCACGTTGCGGGCGTTGACCACCACGATGAAGTCGCCGGTATCGACGTGCGGCGTGTACGTCGGGCGGTGCTTGCCCATCAGGATGACCGCAATATCACTTGCCAGCCGGCCGACCACTTTGTCCGAGGCGTCGACGAGCCACCACTTCTGCTCGATTTCGCCGGGCTTGGCCATATACGTTTTCATTTCGCTCGATTCCTCAACGATTCCACGACCCCCGCCGATGAAGGCGGCCGAGGCGGTGCACGATCACATGCTGGGTAGAAACGCGTAGTTTACCGGCTCTCGCTCCGCCCGACAAGCCGTGCCCCCACAAGACGCCCTCCCCACGGACAGAGATCCGGGCAGAGGGCCTCTATCAATCTGGTTTCGCGAGAATCCAGCCCGCTGAACTTTTACAAGTTCAGCTACGTTTGGGCCGTCACCGGCCCCTCCGGGCAAGCACGGCCGCCCACAGGCCCAAAAACGCCGCCGTGCAGACCAGCACGACCAGGGCCGCCGCGATCGGACGGATTCGCATTCCCACCCGCTCGACATAGAGATACGTCCCCAGCGCCAGCAGCACTCCCCACACCGCGACGGCAAGCATGATCCAGCGAATGGCGCGGCGGTCGGCACGGGAGGGAGGCGGCATGACGCGATTCAACATACGACCGCCCGCGTTGCTCCACAAGTCGCCGTATCTTCGTAGCTGAACTGGCGACATTTAAGCCGATCCCGGCGCAATCTGAATTCTGGCGCGAATTCAGCTAGTTACGGCTGGGCCAGGCTCCGCGGACTTTCACCGGCCAGCAACTCGCCGATGTCGCGAAACTCCTCAGTCAACAGATCGAGTATGTCGTCCAAGCTGACCAATCCCACCAGCTCTCCGTTGCAGTCCACCACCGGCAGCCGGCGGAAAGGGCCGCTGCGCATCAGCGTGATCGCCGCCTCGATCGGCGTTTCCTCACCGATGCAGGTCGGACATTCGGTCATCACCTCGCCGACGGTCGTCGCCACCGGCTCGCGCGACTCGCCCACCACGCGAATGCACAGATCGCGATCGGTGATGATCCCCTGCGGGTGCTGCTCGCTGTCGACCACCAGCAGCGTACCCACATTGCGCGAGTGCATCCGCTGCGCGGCGGCTTGTACCGTCTCGGTCGCGTCCGCCAGATCGACATTGCGCACGCAAATTCTTCCGACAGTCATGGCAACCTCCCCTTGTGTTGATCGACAATTCGCGGCACAGACAGGAATGTCTGTGCCACGCGGCGACTGTAATCTCTGTGCCACTTTGTGCTGTGGCCGAATTCTCAGCCCGACCAACTTCGGCGAACTTACCGCTTCACCAGCAATACCGGGCATTGGCAGACTATGGAGATCTGGTGGCTTAGCGTTCCCCACTCGGGCCGTTCCTCCTCCAGGTTTACCTTGTGCGAACTGAGCACGAGCAGGTCGACCCCGCTGTCCTGCGAATACCGCACGATCTCTCCGCCGCGCCGCCCGTAGACCACCACCTTCTCGACCGACACGCCAGCCTCATCGAACGGACCGGTCATGCCGGCGAGCTGCTGCTGGGCGTTCTCCAACAGCATTCGATTGAACTTTTGCATCTCTTCGTCTTCGGCCTGGTCCACCCGCTCGATGACGTGAAGCAGCGTCAAGCGAGATCCGTTCTGCGTGGCCAATTCCAGCGCCACCGACAGCGCCGCCTCGTTGGCATCGGTAAAGTCGACCGGCACCAGGATGTGCTTGAAGATCGCCATCGGATGCATCCCACTTGATCGCCGTGTCGGCCGTCACAGTGCAGCCGCCGGGCCGACGTTCGTCCAGTGTGCCAAATGTGCAATCGTGGTGCCAACCGCGTCGCGATCCCGGCGATCTTGCGTCGGCGCAGCGATCGGTGCGGGCGGTACCGGAGTCTGCGAAGCGGTTTTTGCAACGCGCGCTTAAGGGGGGGCCCCATGTTCGTTGCAAAAGTCAGTGTCCCCGGTGCTTCGCGCTCGAGCGCGAAGCGAATTTCAGCCCGACTTTTGCAACATCCCGTTTTGACGAGTGTTGAAAAACACCTCCTTTCACCCGTAGCTGAGCTCGTCAGAGTTCAGCCGCCCCTCTACCAAAGGGAAAAGCTGCCCCAAAGCTCCTGCCCTCCCGGCGGAGCGAGATTCTTGGCTCGGCTCACCCCGGCCCAGAATTTGTAGTCTTTTCACACGATGTCAGCGTATTAATTCCGGACCGACCGCGAAGGCCGAATGTAACTGGAGGCCCAGGAAATTGCAGGGCTTGCGATAAAACTGCTGCCAAAAACGCAATGCTCGGTCGAAGTCCGGGGAGGCAGCGATTTACGACTCTTTGATTTATATCAGATCGGATACAAAAAAGCAACCACTTTTACAAGCCGCGTTTTATCCGTTGGCAGAAAAGACCACCAATCTACTGCACGATTCCCGCGGGCTCGCACTGCCTTCCTCTCGCCGTGCCCGTTGCGATTCGTTTCCGCCGCGGCCTCACCGCCGCACCGCGACTTCGCCTCCGATGGCATTTGGCGCAAACTTGCGACTCGAACCGTGCACCCCGTAACCTGCAGGGCCGCGACTGCCTGGTCGGCGCCGTGCTGGGGGCTGGGCGGACTATGGGGTGGCTCCGGGCGGTCGGTGTCGACGAACCAACCGCCGATCGAGGACGGCCCGCCGGAGACGCCCGGCGGCTTGAGAATGCTCGGTTCCGTGCGTCTTGCCGCAAGAGGGGCTGTTAAAAACGCCGTCGTGGGGATTTGCCAACCTTGCCAGGGATCAAAGCTCCTCGCGGCTTGCGAGACAACAATTCGCGTTGTCGTGGTGGCATCACCTGCGTGTGACGAAGCAGCCTGATGCAAGGATTGCGCGAGGTTAGCTGGCTTCGTCGGCGAAGGCGACCGCTTCGCGGAGATTGCTGCCGCGGCGGATACGCTGGGGCTGGTCCTCGCCCTCGAAGGAGATGATCACCTCGCCGGGGCGGATCTCGTCGACCGTGCCTTGCAGTTCGCCGACGGAGAAATCCTCGCCCACCTTCAGCCGGTGGGTTTCGCCGGTGGTGCGGACCGTCAGCCACGCCTGGCGAACCTGGCCGTTGTCAATGATCGCCGTGATGTAGGCGTGGCGCGCGACGTCGATCGGGCGAGCGTCGGCGGCCGGCCGGAAGGGTGCAAACGGATTTCGCTCCACGATGGTCTCGGTATACTCGGAAAAGTCCTCGTGCGCCAGCCGGTCCGAGGTGTCGGCGTTTAGCTGATCCGTGTTGGTAGATCCCGGCAGGATCAGAGCGTCGATCGACATCGTGACCTTCAGTTCCGAACCGTTGTCTTGTGATTTCACATCGAGCGAACGAATCTTGTGGAGATGATTGCCGCGGTAGAAGTCGTACAGGAAGCGCGATAATCGCTGCAGCGAACCGCTGGCGGAGACGTTGAAGGAAAGCTGCTGGTATGCCGAGTTGCGGCGGGCGGTTCCACTCGATGGACCGCCGATATTGAAGTCCAACTCGCTGTCGACCAGCGTGTCGTGCAGCCAACTATAGTAGAGCTCTCGCGCCTGGTCGGGATTCGGGGGAAGCGATTGCTGCTCCCAGCTCCGCAACTGGGCGACGTTGTCTTGTGCGATCAACAGCTCCGTTTCTTTGTCGGCGACTTGGGTTTCGAGGTTCCGCAATTGATTCTCGCGGAACGCGAACATGCCCTGGGGGCCGTAAACCCAGTCGTATACCTTGTAGACCGCGAACAGCAGGACAATCGCCCCGATGCAGGCGGCCAATGTTTTTTCGCGACGAGTCATGGTGGTTCGTTTAGCCTTTTGCCTGAGTCGCAGTTCGCGGTTGGAGCCCCGGCCGTGCCGGTGAGGATGACGGCGCGGGCGGCTCGCCTCGCACCTTAATGTCCGATGTGAACTCCCACGGGTAGCCGTTCTCGGCATTCTCCAGTTCGGAATTTCCCGTCGGAATGATCGCGTGCCGGGGGTCTCGCAGATTCTTCTGTAGCTCGCCCATCAACCCTGATTCCCGTACCCGCCCATCGAGCTGGATCACGCCTTCGTCCGTCTGATGATTGGAGGTGAAATTCACCGACTCTAAAATCGCGTCGCGGGCTTCCGGCATATTCTCCGACAGCCAGGAGAGCTCGTCGAGCCACACCACGTCGGAAGCCTTCCACTTCTTGATTTGAGCGAAGGCGTCGTTTGTCTCTTCGGCGGTTTCGAGTTGGGTGTTGAGTTCAGCCAACTGGTCTTGCATGTACGCAATGTCGTCATCGAGTTTGCCGACGCCTCGCCAGACCAGAAATGCAATCGCCAGAATCACCACCGCCATGGCCACACCGGCCAGGATGCCGACCGGGCGCTGGCTCTTGGGCTCCGGCTTGCGGCGGGGCTGCATAAAGTCGATCGCCGGCCGCACGCCCTCGGCTTCGTCGACCAGCATGCCGAGCAGGGGCGCGAAGCGGCCCGGTTGGTCGGGGCGCTCACGGCGCAGCTCGCGGCCCAACTGCAGGCCGTCCAGCGGATCGAATATGTCGGCCAGCACCGGTAGCTGCTCTTCCAGGTGCGCGGCCAGTTCGGCGTTGGCGTCGCGGTCTCCGCACAGATGGATCACCTCCACCCGATCGCCGCCCAACTGGTGTTGCACGGCCGCCATCGTGCGGCGGACTTCACCGAGCAGGGCGGTGCGCTGCTGGGGCGAGTCGCCTCCCCCCGGCAGCCGCACCGTGCGCATGAAAACCACATTGCCGTCGACCAGGGCGGTCAAGTCGGCCTCGTCGCCCAACACGTCGATCAATAGCCGGACCTTGGCCTCGTCCTTTACCGGCCGACGCCGCAACAGCGAAGCGGCCGCGCACGGACGCAGCACCATCCGCCGGGGTCGCAGATCGGCCGCCTCGCAGATCTCTGTGATCGACGTGACCAGCTCCGGCGAAATCGCCGCGGCGAGCACTTCGTGGGGCGTCTGCTCGTCGCCGCGGAAGGGGAGATAGTCCAGCGGCCAGTTCTCGCCCAGCGAGTTGAACTCCCGCTGCGCTTGAAAGCGGACCATCTCCGGCAGTTCATCGGGCGGCGCGGGGGGCAAGCTCATCAGTCGCAATTCGATGCTGGCCCGGCCGACCGCGACCAACGTCTGCACCTTGCCCACGCCATGGGCCGCCATGGCGGCGGAAAGCCTCGCCCCGATGTCCGGAGGCGCGGACGAATCGTCCGCATCGCGCGGCATCAGGTCGACCGTAAAGGTGTGTTCGATCACCGCCTGGCCGCCGCTGGTCTGCGCCACGGCCACGCGTGCCTCTCGATCGTCCCACTCCAGCGCCAGATATCGAGCCATGCCGCTACCTTATGGTGTCAGATTCGACGTATTACCCACTACTTATGAAACCCCGGGATCGCCGCGAGGGCCCTTGGCTTCGTGGCCACTTCAAGGCTGAAAAGCTCCGGCGCGGCAGCAGTATCTTCAGGGGGTTTCTCGCCGCCGTGTACGGATGAGTGATTATTGCAGCGTATCGACGAGGCCCCCCAGCACGGCTTGGTCGTAGCCGCGGCCCAGGTGGCTGATATCCCTCCAGAATAATAGCCGACCGGGGAGTTGGGTAGCATCGATTAGGACTTCCAACCGAGTGGCCGGCCCGTTTTGCTCGTAAAAGCCGACAATTTGGCCCCGGTAGACGTTTCCGCCCGCGTTGATGTACGGGTGCAGGGCCTTCATCTCCTCGACCGACACCAGCGCCTCGGACAGCAGCCACGTCGGATGCCGCCGGGTGGGATCGTCGGGCGAGGCCTCCAACTGCCGTCGGCTGAGGATCTGCTGGACGATCTCTTCGGTGATCTCGGGGATGCAGCGTAGCACCGCCTCGGACGCCTGGTTGATGTTGATCCGCCCCGGGACGCTCGGGTTGCTGCCGACGGTCAGGTTGTCCATCAACTGCGGGAGATAGGCCTCCAACTCGTTTGCTTCTTCGCCAAAGGGCGACTCGATGACGACCGCCTGCTGGTTCTGTTGCCCGCCGCCTCCACCACCGCCGCCTCCACCTCCACGACCGCCACGTCCGCCGCCGCCTTCTTCTTCTTCGTCGTCCTCATCGTCGTCGCCACCGCCGCCGCCGCCACCGCCGGCCTCTTCGCCGCCTTGCTGCACGCTGACGCCGATCAGATCGAGCAGGCTGTTGATCTGCGTGCCGCCCTGCTGCTCCAGATTGAGATCGACACTGGACGCCGATTGCCGCCGCGCATCTTGCGGCTCGTCTTCCGCGGCGCCGTTCTGCCGGTAGAGGATGATGAAATTGGCCATGTCCTCGTCGAGCACGGTGAGCAGTTCGTTGTGCAGGGCTTCGAGGTCGTCGCCGTTGACGTCGATCTTCGGCGTGCCGTCCGGGCGCAACGTGCTCTCGGCGCTGTGCAGCGTGAAGAAGCCGCCCCAGCCGCGCACTAGCGAGCCGGACAAGTCATCCGAGGGCATCATGGCCATCAGGTTCTGCTCGTCGACGTCGATCATGTAGTTGCGATTCATGTCCGGGCCGAACAGCAGCGCGGGCGTCACGCCGCGCACCAGCAGCAGCTCCTCGATGGTTTCCGGCGGCGCGTTCTTGGCGTTGTACGGGGGGAGGAGGCCCGAGTAGTACGTGCTCTCCGCGCCGAACTCGCGCGGCTGCTCGTCTTCGTCTATCCAGTCGAGAATCGCGTCGGCGACGTCCTCGGTCATGCCAGGCAGGTACATCAGCACCTCGCGGCCGAGGCCTTCCTGCTGACGGTCCCACGCCAGCAGCACGTTCAGGTTGATGCGCGTCGACTCGTCCTCCAGGCCGTAGCGAACGCCGGTGCCGACGATGCCGTAGTCCATGGCCGGCGCCAGGATGCTCAGCCGGGCGCGGTCGGACGGCTGGGACCCATCCACCACAAGCATGCCCTGGAAGCGCAGCGGGTTATTGTATTCGCCCCCGTCCTGGTAGCGCACGACAGGATCCTGGGCGAAGTACTGGATCAGGAAGTCGACGCCCGACTCGGCCACCATCCGCGACTGCAACTGCTGGCCGAACATGTGCGTGCCGCGGTTCTCATTGATCATCAGGTCCGAAAAAGTAAAGCTGGCCAGTGTCATCAGCACAATGACGACCAGCACCAGCAAGAGCACGCTGGCGGCGCGCGACGGGGCGCTGGCGGAGTTCGCCCGGCGTGGGCGATGGCTGCGGCGAGCTCTGCGTGCAGCGGTCATAGGGCGGCTCCCGTCGTACTGCCAGCGGCACCGCCGGTGGCTCCCGCCGCGCCGGTAGTGGAGCTAGAAGCGGCCGCCTGCGCGGTCGGCAAGTGGACCAGCATGCGGAAGGGCGTCGCCGTTTGCCGGATCGCGTCGAGTGTGGCCGGCGAAATTTCGTCGGCGGGCGAGCTGCCATCGCGAACCGGAGCGATGTACACCACGACCTCCACCGCCAGTGGCAGGCCGCCGTTAAGCTGCGAATCCCATTCTGCCAGCCACTGGACGCCGTCGAAGAATTGAAACTCAATCGCCACTACCTCCGGCGCCAGCAGCTTCTCGCCCTGTTCGAAGATCGCGGCATCGCCCTGCTCGGTTGCCCAAACTGCGCTGGTGCGATCCACGGACCGCCGCACGAGTCCGCCTAGCTGCGGATCCAACAGCGGCAGCGGCACGGCCGACTGCGGGTCGTACAGCGCTCCCTGGCGGACGTAGTAGCTGACGTTCTTGATATCGGAGATGTAGCCTGACTGCGCGGAAACATTGCCGCTCATGTAACTGGTGACTTCATCCAGGCGCGGCAGCCGGCTGACGTCCATTTGCAGTTCATACATCGTGCCGTAGAGGCCGGGCGCGCTGGTCATGGGGGAGGTGTCCGGCGTCGTGAGCTCCTCGCCGGATCCACTTCCGCCGGCACCGCCCGATCCCCCGCCGCCACCGGCGGAGTCGCCCCCGCCTTCTTCGCCCCCGCCCTCTTCGCCCCCGCCGGAACGGGTCGGCTGACGGTTGCGTCCTCCGCCGCCACCGCCTTGCCCGCCGCCACCCTGGCTGGGCTGCATTACGCCCGAGACATCCTGCGGCTCGTAGAGGACCACGCCGCGGAGGTCGTTGGCGACCATCCGCAATACGTTTCGGGCGAGCTTCGCTTCTTCCACCCCCGTGCGCGAGACGTTGGTCGCCCGCATGTAGAGGTGCATGCCGAAGCCCAGCACCACCAGCAGCGCACCGGCCAGCGCCACTGCTAGGATCACTTCCAGCAGCGTGAAGCCAGGGCGCGCGTGGCCGAGTCTGCTCCCTCGCCCTTTCCGGGAGAGGGTCTTCAAGCTGGTTTTCTTGCGCGGTGACCCGATTTGGGAGGGCGTCCTCACATTCCCTCTCCCCTCCGGGGAGAGGGTTAGGGAGAGGGGCTTCAAATCCCGCCTCTCGCCCGGCGACGATATTGGAGTAAGGATCGCAATTTCAATACCCCCTCTCCCAGCCTCTCCCCGGAGGGGCGAGGCGTTAAAGGGCCCTGCACTACAGGTGACTTGGTCATGACCGAATCGCTGCGCGATCATCACGGCCCTCCTGCGGTCGAGGAGCCGCCCGTGCCGGATGTTGTGCTCTCCGGCGTAATGGGAATCAGCGCGGTCATTGCATCGGGATCGACCATCCACCGGGTCAACGTATAGGACAATGGCTGATTGGCCGTGGCCACCGCCTGTGTGACGGTGATCTCGACCGCCACCAGGGCCGGCTCGTTCAAGCTCAGCACGTTGACCGAGTACGACCAGTCCGCCGATGCCGCTCCGTCCATCACGGAGTCGAAGGCCGAGCCCTGCACCGGCGATGGCACATAGCCCAGGGCCATCAGTTCGGACATCTTGCTGGCGGCCAGGATCTCGGCCTGGGTGAGCTGCTCGGCCTCCGTTGCGCTGCGGATGGCCGTCCGCAGGACTTCGCCCAGGGCCGCCAGCGAGGTGGCCAGGATCGCCAGCGCGAGGATCACCTCCAGCAGCGTGAATGCCCGGCGCTGGCTGCCCGCCTCGACGCCCCTGGCAGTGCTTCTGCGCAGACAGGAATGTCTGTGCCACCGGGTGGCCTTTGGTTTGGAAGCAGTGGCGATTGATTTCATAACGCCAACTCGGATCGAGGGACCAGGGGGCTGGTGCGGGCGGTGCCCGTCACGCCACGCAGCGATAGCACCACGCACAGGTCGCTGACGTTGACCAGCGTCAGGTACGCGTCGGAGGTCGATCCGTCGGGATAGAACAGTATCGGCGGGGACCAGGTGCCGCCGGAGTTCGGCTGCACCGACTGCAGCGTCTGGGCCTGCTCCACCGCCAGCACCCGCTCGTCGACCACTTGATCGGTGGAGTTGAACATCACGTCCTCGGGCAGCGTGCCGGCCACCGAGCGGCCTTGCAACAGATCCCCTGCCGACTCGGTGAGCTCCGTACCGACCGCTTGCCCGCTGGTGCCGCCCTGTGCCGAGGTGGTGGCGTACAGCGGATCGATGCGGAATTGCGGCCCGCCCAGCTCGTAGCGGAAGGCGACGATGTTGCCCGAGGACATCGCCTCGAGCCGGGCCGATCCCCACTCCGCGCGGATCTGGTCGGCGGCCCGCGTCAGGCGGCTGTGCTGGAGCGTTCCCTGCAAAGCCGGCCAGGCGAACCCGCCGATCAGCGTCAATACGACCAGCACCAACAGCACTTCGACGAGCGTAAAACCGCGGCGGCGGTCGACGCACCACCGCTCACGGCTTTGCCCTGGAAGTCTGCTCGCGGCACGGCGGAACAAGTCAGCCGTGGCACACAGCCTGCGACGCGGTCGAAGATTCAAAGCGGTTGCCTCTTCCCCCTGGATCAATACGTGAGGCGCCAGTTGCCGATGTCGTCCTCGCTGCCGTCGACGCCATCGGGACCGGCCGACCAGATGTCGAAGGTCGTCGGGTTCTGTTTGCCGGGAACCTCATAGCGATACTCGTTACCCCACGGATCGACTGGAAGCTGCTCTTCCAGATACGGTCCGCGCCACTTGTTCACGTTGTAGGTATCGCCCTGCGCGACCATCAAGTCGTTCATCGAGGTCGGGTAAGCGCCCATGTGATGGTGATAGAGAGGGATCACCCGCTTGACGATGTCGACCTGCCCCTGAGCGGCGTCGATTCTCGCGCCTTCTTGCGTTCCTGAGAAAGTGGTGGCCGCCAGGCCGCCGAGGATCACGAGGATCACCAGCACCAGGAGGACTTCCATCAACGTAAAACCTTCGCGCCTGCGCGGCGTTGTGCAACGTGCCATGACTTATCACTCCCATGCAAAAAGAAAAAACGTGTTCGTGTTGACTACTTGCCCGCTATACCGCCATGCCCATCCGCATCACCGGGACCAAAAGTGCGACGACCACCACCAGTACGATCCCGGCCAGGATCAACAGCATCACCGGCTCCAGCAGCCGCACCGCAAGGTCGAGCTGGCGCCAGGTTTGCTTCTCGAGCGAATCCGCTATATCGGTTAACACCGTTTCCAGCGTATTGGACTCCTCGGCGACGGAAATCATCTCAACGATGTCTTGTGGAAAATGCCCGGACTGGCCCAGCGGCACCGCCAGCGACTCGCCGGCGGTAATGTTGTCCGCTGCCTTTTGCACGGCCTCGGACAGCACGACATTCCCGGTCGAATCACTGCTGATCCGCAGCGAGCGGACGATCGGCACGCCGCCGTGCAGCAGTGTCCCCAGCACGCGGCAGAAACGCGCCACCGCGAAGCGGACGTAGATCGTGCCGGCCATCGGCAGCTTCAACCGCACGCGGTCCATCAGCCGCCGGCCTTCTTTGGTTTGCAGTCTCGCCCGTAGAAGGAAGAACGCGATTACGAGTCCCAACAACAACAGCAGCCCGTAACTCTGCATCACTTTGCTCGCGCCGACCACCAGGTCGGTGACGAAGGGCAATTGGCCCTCTTCGCGCAGCCGCGCGAACAGGCTCTCAAACTTCGGCACGACAAAGATCACCAGCACGTTGATGACGACTGTGCCGACGATCGCCAAGAAACCTGGATAAGCCAGCGCCCCCACGACGCGGCCCTTCAATTCGTCCTGCTGTTCGGTGAACATCGCCACGCGGTTGAGCGCCTCTTCCAGAAAGCCGCCTTCGGCGCCGGCCCGGACGATGCTGGTGGCCAATTCCGAAAACGCCTTCGGGTGGCGTGACATCGCGTCGGCCAGCGAGTCGCCTTCCTCAATGCGGCCGTGAACGTCGCCCAGCACCTGCCGCAGACCTGCGTGCGAGCACTGCCGCCGCAGCACGTCGATCGACCGCAACAGCGGCACGCCGCTGCGCAACAGCGCGGCAAGCTGGTTGTACGTGGTGGCTACCAACTGCGGCTTCACGCGTGGTGAGCGCCGCAGCCGAAACTGTGTCTCCTCTTTGACGGCGACTTCCAGCGGGAACAGCTCGCGTCCCGACAGCAACGAGACCGCTTCCCGTTGGGTGGTGGCCTCCAGCGTACCGGCCACGCGCTGGCCGGTGGCATCTCGGGCGACGTAGGCAAAATTAGTCATTGGTGTGCGGCCCCAATTAGTCGTACAGCGACGTGCGGGGAGTCGAAAAAGGGGACTGGCTCGGTGCACGTTTGGCAAGCTTGCTGGAAATCATGGTAGTGCATCGTGCCTGTCCCCGTTTTTCGGCGGCCCACAGAGGCGCGACGTGGGACGCTCTGCAACGCAGGTTGTGTGACCATCATCAAACGCGATCGCCCTTGGTGACCCGCAGCACCTCGTCCACGGTGGTGATGCCGTCGAGCATCTTCGCCCAGGCATCCTGGCGCAGCGTGCGCATGCCCTCTTCCAGGCCGACCTTGCGCAGCTCCCAAGAGCTCGCCCGGTCGTGCGCCAGTTGGCGCACCCGGTCCGTGGTCGACAGCAACTCGAAGATACCCTTTCGCCCGGTGTACCCAATGTTCCGGCAGTCGCGGCAGCCCTTGGGCTGATACATCTGCTTTCCGCCGGCGACGAATTCTTCCCAGGGGAAGTCGGCCGGCAGGTCGTCGCGCTTCGGCTCGTAAGGCTGTTTGCACTTGGTGCACAAGGTCCGCACCAGCCGCTGGGCCATCACGCCTTCGACGGTGCTGGCCACGAGAAACGGCTCCACGCCCATGTCGACCAGACGCGTGTACGCGCCCGCCGCGTCGTTGGTGTGCAGCGTGCTGAACACCAGGTGACCGGTGAGCGAGGCCTGCACGGCGTTTTCCGCCGTCTCCAGATCGCGGATTTCACCGACCAGTACCACGTCCGGGTCGTGACGCAAAATGGAACGCAACGAGTGCGCGAAGGTCAGTCCGATCTTCGGATGCACCTGAATCTGGTTGATGCCTTCGAGCTGGTACTCGACCGGGTCTTCGGTCGTGATGATCTTGGTCGTCTCGCTCTTGATCTCCAAGAGCGAGCTGTACAGCGTCGTCGTCTTACCCGAACCGGTCGGCCCGGTGACCAGCACGATGCCGTGCGGCATGCGGATCAGTTCGTTGAACGGTTTGTAAATGTCCTCGGGCATGCCGATCTTGCGCAGGGAGAACTCCATGCTCCCCTTGTCCAAAAGCCGCATCACGATGCTTTCGCCGTGAATCATCGGGATGACCGACAGACGCACGTCGACTTCGCGGCCCGAGATCTTCAGCTTGATGCGGCCGTCCTGCGGGAGCCGCTTTTCGGCGATGTTCAACCGCGACATGATCTTCAGACGGCTGATGATGGCCGCCTGAAAGCGGTTGATCTCCGGCGGCACCGGCTGCGGAATCAGCATGCCGTCGATGCGGTAGCGGATCTTGATGCCCGAGGGCTGCGACTCGACGTGCACGTCGCTCGCCCGGGTCTCGATGGCCTCGACGAGGATCTCGTTAACCAGCCGGATGACGGACGCCTCGTGCGCCTCGTCGGCCAGTTCAGAGCCGTCGTGGTCGAGGTCCTCGAGCAGCTCGACCCCTTCCTCTTCCCGCTGGGCCATCAGCCCTTCGATGGTCTCGCTCCCCACCCCGAGGTGGGACTTGATCTGCTTGAGGATCTCCTCGCGGCTGGCCAGCACCGGCACGACCGACAGCCCGGTGGTGGCGCTCAGCTCGTCCAGCGGATACAGGTCAAATGGATCGCTGGTCGCCACCACGAGCGAGCCGTTTTCCCGCGAAACGGGAAACAAGGTATGCCGGTGGATCAGCTTCTGGGGAAAGCCTTTCAGGAGCGACAGATCGATTTCGACCGCGGTCAGATCGATGTAATCCAGGCCCACTGCGGCGCCCAGTGCCTTCAGGGCGTCTTCTTCCGAAACGAACCCCAGTTGCACGGCAACCTGGTCGGCACGCGCGCCATCCCCCAGTGCCACCTTCGTCTTTTCGAGCTGCTCCTGATTGAGCAGACCGCGCTTCAAAAGGATCTCACCAGCTTCCATGATATGTTGACCCAAACCGATTGGAGTGATTGAACTTCGGAGGGATGCCGGAAAAGCGGCCGACCCGCTCGCCGGCGGCCCGCATCGGCGAGACGTGCACCAGGACGATCCGCGTAAGGCGCGCCGTCTGTATCCAGCTTAAACGCGCCACCCACTGCCGGTCCAGCAAGATCGCTTAAGCCGTTTCGGCCGCTGGCGGCGGATTGCGCCGCTTTTGGCCTCAATTGATTAAACCCCTTGGCCTGCCAGTGGTTTCGCCCCGTGGAATTGCCCTGAACGTTCCCCTCAAAAGGGGCGAAAACGCTACATCGACGGCACCGAGCGGCCACGCACAGACATTCCTGTCTGTGTCCTCTCCTACCAGCGAATCGCCCCCGGGAAATATCGCCCGATCAGGTCCTCGTAATAGGGCCGCAACCGATTCATATCCGGCGGCGCGTCCGACTTCGAATAAAGATCATACGGGTTGAACGCCCGCACCCACTCGAACATCTCCCGGTCGTGGTCGTCCAGCAGATGGCCGTACTGCCCCTCGCGATGGATCGGGTAGCAGGAATGATAGCGGATCATGTACAGCGCCGGCTCGGGCAGGTAGTCCTTCACGACGTGGTACAGGTATTCATCGTGTCCCCACGAGAGGTAGACATTTTTCAGCCCGCAGCCTTCCCGGTAGATGCCGCAGGGTGATTGATACTCCGCAACGTGGCTGTCCGGGTTGTCTTGAAAGAACTCCGCCAAGACGATTCTTTCTGAAAACCGGCAGCCGACCGGAAACGTATCGCCGACGACCGCCCACTGCGGCTCGCCGAACAGGCACAGCACCTTTCCCAGGTCGTGAATCAGGCCGGTGAGGACGAACCAGTCCGGCTGGCCGTCCTGGCGGATGGCCTCGGCCGTCTGCATCAAGTGTTCGATCTGCGTCAGTTCGGTGTCCGGATCGCTGTCGTCGACCAGCGTGTTGAGAAACTCCATCGCCTCCCAGATGCTCAACTTCCGACGATCCAGCGCGAAATACTCCTGCCGCTTCTGCTTCACGAAGTCGAGCGTCTGGTGCGTATGGTTCAGCCGATAGAACTCGCGCACGCCCGGCCGCACATCGGCCGCATAGTCGCGAAACGCCTCGCGCGGCTTCGCACCGTCACCGCCGTCTTCGCGCGGGTAGCGGCGCAGCAGGTCGTCCTCCCACTGGTCGAGACTCTCCAGCGGACCACCGTTTTCGTCGCGAGTCGGCTCGTACATCGGGCTATCCCCAGTGGCACGGACAGTAGCTTGTGGTGGCACAGACATTCCTTGCCGTTGCGGTCCATTCTACGCTCACGGCCACTGCCGGTTCGTAACTTTCCTCGCCGGGGCAGCCCTTATCCCACCAGTTCCCGCAACGGTTCGGCGGCGGGATCGACCATGTAGTGCGGCCGGCCGTGCAGATCATGCTGCGTCGTCGATAGCACGTCGATTCCCAAATTGCGGTACAGCGTGGCGAAGACCTCGGGGAAGGTGACCGCCCGCTCGATCGGCTCGCCGCCCAGGCGGTCGGTCTGGCCGATCACCTGACCGGTCTTCATGCCGCCGCCGGCCATCAGGGCGCACGACACCCGCGGCCAGTGATCGCGTCCGGCGTCCTTGTTGACCTTCGGCGTGCGACCGAACTCGCCCCAGGCGATGACCGTCACGTCGCGATCCAAGCCGCGCTCGTGCAGGTCCTCGACCAGCGCCGATAGCCCGCGGTCGAACACCGGCAGCTCATCTTCGGCGGCTGTGAAGTTGTTGCCGTGCCAATCCCAGAAGCTGTAGTTGACGGTTACCACCCGCGCGCCGGCTTCGACCAGCCGTCGGGCGAGCAGCAAGTTCTGCGGAACGCGCGGCGCGCCGTCGCCCCTCGGGCGCTTCTCGTCACCGCTGCCGTAGCGCTCCACGGTACGCGGGTCTTCTTTCGACAGGTCGAGCGCCTCGAACAGCCGCGACGAGGTGAGAATGCCGATCGCCTGTTCGGTGAAGGCGTCCATGCCGTCCATGGTGCCGGTGGCATCCCACTTGCGTCGGAACTGATCGACGCCCTCCAGCAGCCGCCTTCGGTCGGCCAGCCGATCGGACGAGATGCCCTGCAGGACCATGTTCTCGCGGCTGGGTCCGTTTGGGCGGAACGATTGATTGGCCAGCCCCACCATGCCAGGGCCGGGCTCGTTGTACGGCTGATGCTGCGTCGTGTAGCACAGACTGACGAAAGGGGGCGTGCCGCGGTGCACCGGCCCCTGGAGCTTGGCCACCGATGAACCGAGGTGCGGCCAGTCGCCGGCCGGCCGCTTTTCGACCGGGTCGCGGCCGGTCATGCATTGGTACGATTCGTGGCGATCGTGTGCGCCGACCACGGTGCGGATCGGCACGAGCTTGTCCATCATCGCCGCCAGCCGCGGCAGATGCTCGCACACCTGAATGCCGGGCACGTTGGTCGGGATGGCCCGAAACGGGCCGCGGATCTCGCGCGGAGCGTCGAGCTTGATGTCGTACATGTCCTGGTGCGGCGGTCCGCCGCACAGATACACCATGATCACTGCCTTGTGCCGCGAGGCGGCCGGCGACGTGGTGGCGGCCTCCAGCAGCCGCGGCAGCGTCAGGCCGCCCAGGGCCAATCCGCCGATCCGCAGAAAGCCGCGGCGGTTGATCCCATCGCAAAAACGTCGACGCGAATCGGCCGGATCGTAAATGGTCAGCATGGGCGCGTTACCACGGGCGTGAAGGTGAGTGAGCCGTCGATCGGCCGGCAGCTCGGGTGGCGATGTATTTGCCCTGGCGGGTACGGTGGGCAACTGTGGCGTGGCCAACAACTTACACCAATAGCCGTGTTGAAGGCAAGTTTCTCGCCGCCCGCTGGGGGCGTACCCTGTATAAGCGTCAACACCGGCCGACCACCGGCGCGACAACATTGCTCGCCGTAACCCGGCCCACCGCTTCGCCTTTGCCGAGACCCGCCATGCACCGCCGCCCCACCTTTCCGACCCCGTTACCCGCACAGACAGGAATGTCTGTGCCACCTCTCGAGCGGGGTGGCAATCCGGGTGCCACCGATGGCAACTGCGTGCCACGTAGCGCGCTGGGTTGGTCGACAACCCTTGCCCCGGGTGCCACTGCTGGCTTGCCCAGCAGTGCTTCCTTTGCCCTTGGAGCAAGTGTCCCCACCAAGTTCCCCTGGCGGAACCGCAAAACCAGCTCCCGACTCGCGCTATTCTCTTTTGTCGCGATCGCACTTCTCACTCTCTCAACACCCGCCCTCGCTCAGCCAAACACCGCCACCGCCGAGCGCGGCATGGTCGCCACCGTTCATCCGCTGGCCACTCGCGCCGGAGTCGATGCCATGCGTAACGGTGGCAACGCGGTGGATGCGGCGGTCACCGCCGCGCTGACCCTGGGCGTGGTCGACGGCCACAACTCCGGCATCGGCGGCGGCTGCTTCATCCTGATCCGACTGGCCGACGGCCAGTTGGTCGCCATCGACGGGCGCGAGACCGCACCGGCCGCCGCGCATCGGGATATGTATGTAATCGACGGCGAGCCGCAAACGCAGCTCAGCAAGACCGGCCCGCTGGCGGTTGCCGTGCCCGGGGCGCTAGCTGCCTACGAAGCCGCCGTCACGCGCTACGGCGACCTTGAACTGGCTGACCTGTTGCAACCCGCGGCCGTCATCGCCGAAGAAGGTTTTCCCATCGATGGCCCCTACGCTCGCGCGCTGGCCGCTACGGCCGAGTCGCTGGCACGCTTCGCAGGCTCGCGCGCGATGCTGCTATTCGACCAGGAAGCGCTGCTGGAAGAAGGAGACACTCTGCGTCTGCCCGACCTGGCTCGCACATATCGCGCGATCGCCGAGCAGGGCATCGACTGGTTCTACCGCGGCCCGCTGGCACAGCAGGTGGGCGCTTGGATGGCTGAGAACGGCGGCATCCTCACCGCCGAGGACTTCGCCATTTACAGGCCGCTCGACCGCCAGCCGCTGGTCACCGGCTATCGCGGTTATACGATCGTCGGCTTTCCACCGCCCAGTTCCGGCGGCGTGCACGTCGCGCAGATCCTCAACGTCGTCGAGCCGTTCAATCTGCGCGACATGCATGCGGAAGACCCCGCCGCGCCCGTCCATATCGTGGTCGAAGCGATGCGCCGGGCGTTCGCCGACCGCGCGCACTGGTTGGGCGATCCTGCATTCGCCAACGTCCCGCTCGGCCTGGTCGATCCACAGTACGGCCAGCAGCTTGCCGCCAATATCAATCCGCGGCAAACCACGATCGTCGCTACGCACGGTCGGCCGCCCCGCGCCGGCGCGGAATTCTTCGGCCGGCAGCACACCACGCACATCGCCGCCGCCGACGCACAGGGCAATTGGGTGGCCATCACCGCCACGATCAACACCACCTTCGGATCGAAGGTCGTCGTGCCCGGTACCGGCGTGGTGCTCAACAACGAGATGGACGACTTCTCGATTCAGCCGGGCGTTCCCAACACCTTCGGCCTGATCGGCGCGGAGGCCAATGCGGTGGCCCCCGGCAAGCGTCCGCTGTCGAGCATGAGCCCGACGATCGTCCTGCGGCAAGGCAGTCCGGTGCTCACGCTCGGCGCCGCCGGAGGCCCGGCGATCATCTCGCAAATCGCCCAAACGCTCGTCCGGCTGATCGACCTGGAG
This sequence comes from Pirellulales bacterium, assembly GCA_040880125.1. Classification (GTDB taxonomy): domain Bacteria; phylum Planctomycetota; class Planctomycetia; order Pirellulales; family JBBDJB01; genus JBBDJB01. Next base: position 98,912 of record JBBDJB010000024.1, read on the forward strand.
ATGGAACTGCCGGAGGCGGTCGCCGCGCCGCGCTTCCATCACCAATGGACGCCGCCGGAGCTGCTGGTGGAAGAGGGCTTCGACCGAGAGATCCTCGTGGGCTTGCGCGAGCGCGGCCACGTGATCGAGACGCGCGCGTCGATCGGCGTCTTACAAGCGATCGGCTGGGACGCGGAGAACCGCGAGTTTCTCGGCATCCACGATCCCCGCGTCCCCGGCGCCGCGGCGGGTTATTAGTTTGTCAAAGATCGAATGCCATTAATGAACCAGTGGCAAAGACATTCCTGTCCGTGCAGTGCCCATCTGTGGCAGCAGTGGCACTTGGGTGCCACTGCTGGCCTTGCCCAGCAGTGCATTGGCTCGGCTCGTGAGCGGCCTCAATCGAATGTGACGGCGCCCACTTGTGGCCTTTACGATTTGTCGTCCATCATCAGTCGGAACTGCCCTCGCATTGGGGCCTCTCATCAATTCGCCATCAGAACAACAGCTGCGTCGTTACTCCAAGAATTCCGGCGGCAGTTTCCCTAGCGGCGGCAGAACTGGGTCGATCTGTGCTTCTGGCTCGATAAACCGCCGAGCGCTCGACCATTTCCAGTCGACGGCCTTGAAGCACAGTCCACGGCGGACCGGATTCATGTGGATATAGTCGATGGCCGAAATCACGGTCGATGGCTCGGTGATGTTGCGATCGTAGCCCGGTCCTTCCTGCCAGAAGCGAAAGGTCATCACTCCCGGCCGTTGCGGAATGGTGAGCCGATTGAGCAGCGGGCCTTTCGATGCCGACAGTTCCTTCTTCACACGAAACGACAGCGGCCGCTTGATCGCTCCAAGAAGTACGGAAACGGTCGACGCTTTCCTCCGCGGCACCACAAGCAAATGCACGTGCTCCGGCATGAAGACGAACGCAACCAGATCGAACCCGTGTCGCTCAGTGGCGTTGCCGATGCACTCAGCCAGATAGCGTTGCCAGCGTTCGTTGGTTAACAAGGGCATACGACCATAGCAGGAGAACGTCAGTTCGCGAGCATCGCCTGGAGCTTCGTAGTGTTTGACGAGTTTTCGATGAAGTTTGGCCATGGTCGGTGACGCCAAAACTAGGCACTGCTGGACAAGCCAGCAGTGGCACCCAAAAGACTTTGAGCTTCGTAGAGTTTGATCAGTTTGCGATGTGGTCTGGGCATGATTGTTAACGCCCCGGTTAGGCACTGCTGGACAAGGCCAGCAGTGGCACCCCGGAGGTTGGCTGTTACTACTCCATCTCAATTGTCAACTTCGTTCGCTTGGTTCGGTCCTCCCCTTTGCGGTGCGTCAGCAGCATTTCGCCGGTGGTCAGGTTGTAGACGCTCGACCACATCGTCCAGTCGGGTACCGAGACTTCGTCCATCACGTCCATGATCGCCTCGACGTCGATCGGCCCGCTGTATCCGGCGAGCATCGCGGACGCCCGGCGGTAACGGTCGCAGTCTTCGTCGCACTCCGCTTCGCTGCGGTCCCAAATCTGATCGTTGGTGCAGACCTGCCACGCGCCGTCGCGATTCGTTACCCGCATCTCGCCATCTAGAAACTCGACCACCGCCGAGTGGCCGCCCGCGTCGGCGATCAGGTAGTGGCACGGTGTCTCGACGAAGTGGATGTTGTACTGGCCGAGTAAGTCGATCGCCTCGCCGGTCGTCTTCGCGTAGTCGAGCACGAGCCGCATGTCGGTGGCGTGCAACATGTCCGGCTTACTCGAGTCGCGCGGCGGACGCGATCCGTCGAGCGTCATGCCGGAGATCGCCACGCCATGGGCGTTCATCCCGTCGGTCACGTAGTAGGGAGCGAACAACAGCGGAATGCGGTCCACCAGGCTCGTCTCCTCCAGGTCCGGCCGGTTCATGTTCAGATAGTGCAAGTCGATGACCGAGACCGAAGCGACGCGGCCTTCGCGATGCACTCGCAGCACTAGACAAGCGTCGTGCTTCCAGTCGAGATTGCGGCCCACCAGCATCTGGCCTTGCTCGTTGCGATACACGACCGTCGAGCAGAACTGCGTATCGCTGGGCAGCACTTCGACGGTCTCCGGCACGAAGACCGTGCGGACTCGCTTCGCCACCGCCGCGATGGGCGTGGGAAAGTACGCATCGAGAAACTCGTTCTCGACGTGCCGTACGTCCATGCCGTCGCGGAGCTGGTCCAGGTGATAATCGCAGTAGTAGTCCATCACATAGGCGTTGGTGCCTTCGATCCGCCGCAGCGAGGCCAGCGTGCGCACGTCATCCTGGATCGCCCAGGCTACGACCGCCACCAACACCACCAGCACGGCGGCCGACCACTTCGCCATGCGCTTTAACCGACTGCGCGGCGGTGCGGGCTCCGCTTGATCGGGTTGTTGACCGGCCGGCTCGGATTGTTGTTCGGTAGACATCGTTACCGCCATTATGAAGAGTCGCCGTGCGAGAGCCCTCCAGTAATTTATAGCGAATTCCGTCTCCGATTGAGTCTCTTGAACTATCGCCCGTCCCATTCGGCTAGAATCACAGCACAACCGGAGCGCGATACGGCGGCCCACGGCGAGAAACCGCCCGGACCATGGTGCTAGGGAAAAGGAGGGTGTGCATTTGGCCGACCAGCGACAACACTACGCGGACAAGTTGGCGCTTGAGATCGACTCTTGGGACTTGAAGGTGGCACTGGAGGCACAAGAAGATATCACGGTCGTGGACGCACGATCGGCCGAGGCCTATCACCGCGAGCACATCCCCGGGGCGGTCAACATCCCGCATCGCACGATGTCGCCGGAGACGACGGCGACGATCTCCAAATCGTCCCTGGTTGTCACCTACTGCGACGGGATCGGCTGCAACGCCTCGACGAAGGGAGCATTACGCATGCTCGATTTCGGTTTCCAGGTGAAGGAGCTAATCGGCGGGTTGGATTGGTGGAAGCGCGACGGGCACGCCACGCACGTGGGCGAATTGTCGTCCGGTGCGCGCTGCGGCTGCGGCTAGTCGCGTTGCCGTGCCTTTGTCGGGCACCGTTCGACTTTGGTTGCCACTGCTCACCTTGCCCAGCAGTGCGTTTGTTCGGCACGTGCGAACCGATGTCCAGACTGTGGGTGCCACTGCTCACCTTGTCCGGCAGTGCCTTGCGTGGCGTCTTGGGTGCCACTGCTGGCTTGTCCAGCAGTGCCTTTGTTCGACATGTACGAACCGCTGCCCCACTACTCCGGCAGCCGATGCTCGCCTCAACAACTAGAGCCCCCACCGCGAACCTACCCAGCGCCCTCGGCCAGTGCTGGACGAGGCTACAATCAAAGCAAAGCGACTCCGCTGCCCGAGAGCACTGTCCGTGGAAACTCTTCATTCGACCAACGAAGCGAAGCCGCCCGCGCCGGCAACGCGGCGGCTGGCAAGACTCGCCGGCTGCATTTTGCTCGTGCTCCTCAGCCTGGAGGCCGCGGCCCTGCTGGCGGCGAGCGCCTACCCAGGCGTGCTCGCCGACCAATTCTCCATGACGACTCCATGGCTCGCGCTCCACGCATTTTCCATCGGTCCGTATGCCACGTTCGCCGTCCTGGGCCTCGTCGCTACCGGCACCGTGGCCGTCGCAGTCCGATGGATCGCTCATAACCGCGACCGCGAAATCGCCTCACTATCATGGCGGGCAATCCTGCCGCCGTGTGTGGTCGTCGCCGCGACGCTGGTGCTTTTGGCCGCGAACGTTCCGCGGCGGATTGCGTTCGCCGTCGCGCGGCCCGCGTTTACAGGATTCTTGGAGGCCTTGCCCGGCGATGCGCCGGCTCGCATGGAACTGAACCGCCGCCTTGGCATCTATCAGGTGGACGAGGTAACGATCGACCCGCGCGGCGGCGTCTTCTTCCGCACCTATAGTGGCGCCGACGGCATCGGCCCGGACGTGATGTCCCACGGCTTTTGTTATCGTCCCAACCCGGACGGCACGCCCTTCGGCGCGGCCAGCTATCGTAGAAGCCCGTTAGGCGACGGCTGGTATTGGTTCCAGGCGTCGGACGATTGGTTCTAATGCTCATGCCGCCCGGCTCGCTGTTAGTCGAGCGTGTGAGCGACGCCGACGGCTCGGGCAAATAACCGAATCGATCCTATGCCTAAGCGGCTGCTACGCCGGACGGCTCTCGCGCGGCGGTGCAGTTTCTCCGACCGCCCGGAACCACGTCCACAGTCCGCCCAGCCCCAGCACGGCGCCGACCAGGCAGAAAAACAACTGCGTGTCGTCGTGCGGAATGAGCCCGCCGGCTGCGAAGAGGATCGAGCCGGACAGGACGATGATCGAAGCGCTGATCGCGTGCATGGGTTTCCTTGTAACTGGTGAACTGGCGGATTGGGGCTGGCCGGGCTGGTCGCCCCGTGTGACGCCAGCCCAGCGGGTCAAGTTATGTACCACATTTTGCCGCGTGCCAGCAAAGGTGGGCGCGGCGCTTGGCCCCCATTCCTCAGTCGAAGCAAGAGCACGGGCGAAGCAAGAGCACGGTCCAAACTGCAAGCCAGCCGTGGCACCCGGCAGGTTTCGCTACCATAGGCCGGCGAGCTTCGACATCCCTGGCCTAGACGCGCCGTCTGTTCGCCAGCGGCGCAGTGCCAGCAGTGAAACACCTGTCCAGGCTTTGCAGCTTGCGCCGTTTCACGTTTCCTCCCCCATCGGGCCGCTCGTAACTTCAAATTAACGGTGGAGAACTGTAACGGTTATACCGATTATTCCAGTGGCAACGATTGTAGCGTTGCCGATGCGCACGTTTCGTTTGCCCAGCTTTCCAGACCCCGAAGCTGCCAGCGATCCTCCTGAAGTGAGATTCTCGCGATGGAATGCCGACAAGTTGAACCGAGCAAATCGCAGCCCCGCCGGGCTGTTCTCGCGCTAGCCATGATGGCCATTGCCGTGGGCGGCGCCTTGACGGCGGTGCGGGTTCACGGCCAGGTGGCCTCGGAAGGTCAGTACCAGGCGCTTCCCGTCGAGCACGTGCCGGCCGAGCAGTTGCTGCCACGATTGCGGCAGATTCTTTCAGCCCTGCCTGAGCCGACGGAAGTCGCGGTCGATCCGCAGAGCAATCGCCTGCTGGTCCGCGGAACGGCTCAAGCGCGCCGGCTCGCCGAACAGTCGCTGGCACTGCTCGATCAACCGGTCCAGCCTCAGCCCGACTCGGTGCCGGAGATCAAGGGCTACGATGCCGGCCCGCAGCCCGACCGACTCGTGCAACTGCTTCAACAGTCGTATCAAGGCCGCCAGGACGTCCGGTTCTTCGCGGATCCGCAGACCGGCCGCGTCCTGGTATGGGCACCCCACGAAATGCAAGCGGAGGTCGGCCAGCGAGTTGAACAACTCCGCGAGGCCGTCGCTGGTGATGGCCGTGCTCCGGCACAAGTGCCGACGCCCGCCGCGCAAGTTCCCACGCCGGCGGCGCAGCCGCAGGCCGCAGCACCCCAGCTTGCCACGGCCATCGTACCGGCGCGGCAAGTCGAGCAGGCGACCGCGGTAGTTCCCAGTGGACAGCGGACGCTGGCGCTCGAGCACGTCGACCTCAGCAACCTGCACACGGACCTGGAGCGGCTGCTTCAGCGGCCGGTGCCGATCACCACCACGCGTCCCGGCGAGCCGATGCAGTTCACGCTCGATAGCCCTTTTAGCGGGCGCGTCGAATTGACTGCCGAGCGGCAAGGCGGACGGTTCCATCTGAAGGGTCAGCCCTCGGCGGTCGACTCATGGTCGATGGTCTTGCAGGCGATGGATACGGCCGCCGCGCGACAGGGCGAGCCGGGCAACACCACCGCCACGCAACTCGTCTCGATTCAAAAGGCGAAGCCGGAGACCGTGCAGCGGGCCCTGGCGGTGGTGCAAGAGGGAGCCGGGCCAGCCGCCGACCAGGTGGCAATGATCTATCAACAGAACCAGAACCAGGAAGACTTCGCGCAGCCGCAACCGGGCGTACAGCCGCAACCCGGTGTGCAGCCGTTTCCGCAGGACGTTCAAGATCCCGATCAGCAGCCCGAGCAGCCGTTCCCCGGCCAGGACGACGGGGGCGCCGGCACGATCGGTCCGGTGCAGATTCAATATGTCGAAGGGCTGGGCATCTTCATCATCCGCGGTGCGGAGCGCGACGTCGCCCGCGTGCGGGCGTTGATCGAGCAGATCGAACAGTTCGGCGCGCCTCGAATCGAGACTCACCAGCTTCGGCACGTCGGCAGCGAGGCCATCTCCGCACTGTTGACGCAACTGTTCGAGCAGGTGCCGGCAATCCGGCCCGGCTCGGTTACCTTTATTCCGCTGGTGGTGCCCAACGCCCTGCTGTTGATCGGCAGCGAGGAAAACATCGAGGCCATGAGGCTGCTGGTCAACCAGCTCGACATTCCGATCGACCCGGGCGCGCAGTTTCAAGTATTCCGCTTGGAGCATGCCTCGGCAGTCGACGTGAAGACGAGCATCGACGAGTTCTTCGCCACGCAGACCGGGCTGGGGCCGGCCGCGATCGTGATGGCCGATTATCGCACCAACTCGCTGATCGTGCAGGCCAGCCCTCGCGACCTGGAACAAGTGGCGGCGATTATTGAGAACCTGGACGCCGGCGTCACCGCGGCAGTCAACGTGATTCAGATCTTTCCGCTGCGGCACTCCTCGGCCATCGATCTGGCCCCGATTCTACAACAGGCGATCTATTCGCAGCTTCAACAGCTTGGCGCGGGTCAGGGACAAGGCGGACAGGGTCAGGGACAGGGATTCGGCGGCCAGGGCGGCTTTCAGGGCGGCGGTGGTCAAGGCGGTGGTGGACAAGCCGGACAGCAGGTGCAGACGACGCCGAAAAGCACGTCGCTGGCGTTACCGGTCGACGTGAATGGCCGCCGCGCGATCACCTCCGGAATTCTGACCGACGTGCGGATCACGGCCGATCCACGCGGCAATGCGCTAATCGTCTCCGCACCGGCCAACAGCATGGGCCTGATGGCGGCGCTGATTCAGCAGTTGGACCAGACGCCCGACGTGCGGGCGGAGATCAAGGTCTTTCAAGTGATCAACGGCGACGCGGCCGCCCTGATGAACGTCCTGCAACAGTTGTTCGCTCCGATCGGAGCGCAAGGCGGCGGGGCCCAGGGACAGATTGACGGCGCGGAGATCGGCCCCAGCGGCGAGACGACGCTTGTGCCGCTGCGTTTCTCGGTGGACGAACGCACCAACAGCATCATCGTGATGGGTAGCTCCAGCGATCTGACGGTCGTCGAGGCGATGGTCCTCCGCCTGGACGCCACCGCGGGCCGCAACCGCATCACGGAGGTCGTACGGCTGCTGAACTCCCCGGCGGTAGCGGTGGCCGCGTCGGTCAACCAGTACCTGGCCGAGGAGCGCGGAGTCCGCCAGGAGCAGCCCGGCGTGTTCAGCCCGGTGCTGGAACTGGAGCGGGAGATCGTGGTCGTGCCCGAAGAGGTCACCAACAGCCTGATCATCAGCGCCACGGAGCGCTACTTTCAGGAAGTCCGCCAACTGGTGCGGGAGCTCGACCAGCGCCCGCCCATGGTGATGATCCAGGTGCTGATCGCCGAGGTGCAACTCAACGATGTCGACGAGTTCGGCGTCGAGATGGGCCTGCAGGATTCGCTGTTGTTCGACCGCAGCCTGCTGGAGATTCTCGATACGACAACCAATGTGACGCAAACGACCGGTGCTGGTGGGGCCGTGACCACCCTCACGGAAGAAGTCATTCAGTCGGCGACAATCACGCCGGGATATCTGTTTAACAACCTGCCGCTGGGCAACTCCGGCAGCAACCAGTCGCTCTCCACCCGTGAGGACGTAGGCGCCCAAGGTCTCTCGCACTTCGCGGTAGGCCGCATCAACAACGAGCTGGGCTTCGGCGGATTTGTCTTCTCCGCCAGCAACGAAAGCATCAGCGTGCTGATCCGGGCCCTGCAACAGTCGCGGCGGCTGGACGTGCTCAGCCGGCCGCAGATCATGACGCTCGACAACCAGCCGGCCTACATCCAGGTCGGCCAGCGGGTACCCTTCATCCAGGGCGCGACGATCAGCGAAGCCGGCGCCCAGCAGAACACGCTCGGGTTTGAAGAAGTCGGCGTGATCATGCTCGTCCAGCCGCGCATCAGCCCCGACGGCCTGGTCGTGATGTCGATTCAGGCCGAGCGGTCGCAGGTGGGGCCTGACGCCGAAGGAACGCCGGTGTTCATTTCCGCGCAGGGCCAGGTGATCCGCAGCCCGCGCATCAACCGCACGTTCGCGGAAACGACCGTCAGTGCCGCGGACGGGCAGACGGTCGTGCTGGGCGGTCTGATTACCAAGAGTACGTCCACCACCGAGCGGCGTGTGCCGTACATCGCGGACATTCCCATCCTGGGCGACCTGTTCCGGTACGACAACACCGCCGAACAGCGGACCGAGCTTTTGATCGTGATGACGCCGCGAGTCGTCCGCTCCGATGAGGACATCGCCATGATCCGGCAAATCGAGGCCTCTCGCATGAGCTGGGTCATGTCCGACGTGATCAAGCTGCACGGCGTGCTCGATCTTCGCACGCGCCGCGACGAATGGGCTAATCACGAGACGATGACTATCTTTCCCGAAGGACAATTGCCGCCGGAGATGATCGAGGGCCAGGTGCTGCCCGAGGGCGCCGTGCCGGTCGAGCCTATTCCTTCTCCGGTTCCTCCTTCGGTCGACGGCGACTTATCGAAGTCGAGTGAATCGAACGGGTGGCTGGCGTTCCCCCGTCTGTGGAAGAAAAAGACGACGACCCCCGCGGAAAACACACCGCGCCAGGTCGTCGAACCGCCGGCTGCCAGCGGCGACGTGCAGCACGCGGCTTACCGCACGAATGGCGGAGCGGCCGCCTCGACCGAGCCGGTTCGGTTGCCGTCGGTGAGCCCCTGATCGTCCGCGGCGCGTCACCGAACTTGTTAAAAGGCAACGTGGAGAGGAACTCCCCATGAACTTTTCGATCAACATGAAGCTGACGGTCGCAATCGCCGTGGCCTGCTTCACCGCGGCGGGCGCCGGTTGCACGACGCTGCAGTTCGACCGCGAGTTTCCGTACATCACGCAAGACAAGGACCGGATCGAGGTTCCGACGAAGGTCGTCGCAATCTGGACGGACGCCGTTTTGCACGCCAATGGCGAAGTTCCCGAGCGCGGCTTCGGAGGGCGTCTGCACTTCTACGCGCGTAACGACAAGGAGCCGGTGAAGGTCGCCGGCACGCTGGTCGTCTACGGTTTCGATGAGGCCAACCGCAACCCGATCGATCCGAAGCCGGACCGCAAGTTCGTGTTTCCGCCGGACGAGCTCGCGAAGCGGATGAGCGAAACCGACGTGGGTCCCTCCTACAACATCTGGGTCCCCTGGGGCGACGCCCGCGGTGAGCAGAAGGACGTCAGCCTGATCGTCCGGTTCGAGCCGCTCAACGGACCGCTGGTCACCAGTAGCCAGACGCGGCACCGTCTGCCGGGAACACCGGTTGTCGAGCAGGCGGGTGGGCCGCAGAATACCGTGCCCGCCGCCGCGGCACAGTACGGCGTCTACGACGCGGTTCGACAAGCCGGGCACTCGGCTGCCGCTGGACAGAACGAAAGCGGCCAGCCGTCGCCAAACGAGGGACCGCAGATGCGGACCACCACAATCCAGATCCCGTCGCGGTTTGGATCGAGCCTGGCGACGGCCACGCTGCCGCCTAGCGCCTCGAGCTCCAGGATGTCACCCGCGGCAGCGGTGCCGCAGGGGCAGCCATCGCAGACGCCTACTGCTCCGGGAACAGGTTCGGAGCAGCCGGCTGCTCATCCTGCTCCGGCTGCGGCGCCGGGAGCGAATCCTCCGGCGGAGGCTGCATCACCCGCAGTTCATTCTGGATCTGCGACACCCCGGGTTCCAGGGCAACCAATAGTTCGGCCAACGTCCGATCTCGAGGGGTGGCAACATCGCCGCGTAGGATCGCCGTTCGGCCGTCCAACACCACCTGGGGAACTTCCCCCGAAGTCGTACCCACAGCACGCTGAAGCTGCTCCGTCAACGCCGCCACGTTAGTTTGAGGGTTGGGTGTGGGATGAGCAAATGCGACCTGAAACACGGGGCGGATCATCACCGTGCCGGTGCCGCGGCCGCCCTGTTGCCGCCCCCCGAACTGCTGCTGGCCGAATTGCTGCCCGCCCTGTCCGCCGGCACCGCGCCCGCCCATGCCCTGCTGGCCGCGCTGCTGACCGGCGTTGGTGCGGCCGGCTTGACCGAACTGCCCGGTTTGACCCGTTTGGCCTTGCTGTCCGCCGCCGAACGTGGCGGCGGTGCTTTGGGCGTTTCGTCCGATGAAATTGTTTGCGTTTTGACCGACGCCGCTGGCCGGACCGGTGATGCTAAACCCGGTGGCTCCGGCGCCCGACATTCCGCCACCTGCGCCGCCGGCCCCGACTCCGCCACCTCCGCCCACTCCGCCGGCCCGGGAAGTGCCGCCGAAGGTGCCGCCGCCGGCTTGGATCGACGTACCCAGCGAGCGCGTGCCGAACATTCCGGTGGACTGCGGCTGCGCCCGCTGTGCCAAGGCGGTTTCGCCCATCAGACACACAGCGGCAATGCCGGCAAGTAAGAGTCGTCCCCAGTGCCGCATGGCCGTTCTCCTCGATTGGTGGCAGCAGGCCACGACAAGTTGTCGCGTTCTGCGCGTCGGTCCGATCCGAATTCCAGCGGACATTAGATTAAACGTCGCCCGGGGGCGATAGTTTCGCTTCGGCCGAAGCCGCGCGAGCGTTCCGTCTCCTGCTAGGCAGTTCATTGTATCGGCCGTTACCACAGGAACCAACGGAGCGATCGTAACCGCCGGCACGACCGGCACTACCGTTACAGCTTACACAATCCGCGGCAGCCGCTGTCAACGGGATGTTTACCTCCCAATTGCCCTCTGCCCCCGCGTTTCCGGAGCGAGCGGGAGTTGGTGGCGTCGTTGGACCAGGCGTTCCCGGTGTGCTGCTCGGTGATAGCGGTTCGTTGGCAGGGCCGCCCCACTCTCCCCGGCCCTCTCCCCGAGGGAGAGGGAGCATTTGCGGCTCACGTCCCCAAGGCTTCGACCACCAGGTCGCCAACCTCACCGGTGCTGTAGCCCATCTTGCCGGCGGCCTGACTTTTCATCTTTGTGCCGGTGACCGTTTGAATCGCCTTCAGCACGCGATCGGCCGCCGCCTGATGCCCGGTCTGCTCCAGCAGCATCGACATGGCGCCGATGGCGGCGATGGGATTGATTACGCCCTGGCCGGTGTACTTGGGGGCGCTGCCGCCCATCGGCTCGAACATGCTGGTGCCGCCGGGATCGGGATTGATGTTGCCGCCGGCGGCCACGCCCATCCCGCCCTGCAGAATGGCGGCCAGGTCGGTGATGATGTCGCCGAACATATTGGTCGTGACGATCACGTCGTAGTATTCGGGATTCTTGACCATCCACATGCAACAGGCGTCGACGTGGTTGTAGTCCGCCTTCACGTCGGGGTATTCCTTGGCCACTTCCTGGAAGGTACGCCACCACAGATCGTGGCCGATGGTCAGCACGTTGGTCTTGGCGACCAGCGTGAGCATCTTGCCCTGGGGATTGTTGCGGCGCATCGTGTACTCGAACGCCCAGCGGATGCACCGCTCGCAACCTTTGCGGGTGTAGATGGCGGTCTGCGTGGCGACCTCGTCGGGCGTGCCCTTTTTAAGAAAGCCGCCCGCCCCACAGTACAGGTCCTCGGTATTCTCGCGGACGACGACAAAGTCGATGTCCTCGGGCCGCTTGCCGGCCAGGGGCGTTTCGACGCCGGGGTAGAGCTTCACGGGCCGCAGGTTGATGTACTGGTCGAGCTGGAAGCGGAGATGCAGCAGGAGGCCCTTTTCGAGCACGCCCGGCGGCACGTCTGGATGACCAACCGCACCGAGATAAATCGCGTCGAACTTGCGCAATTTGGCGACGGCGCCTTCGGGCAGCACTTCGCCCGTGCTCAGATAGCGCTGGCCGCCGTAGTCGAAGTGGGCCAGCTCGTAGCGAATGCGCTCCAGCTTGCTGACGGCCTCCAGCACCTTCAGACCTTCGGCGGCAACCTCCGGGCCGGTGCCGTCACCGCCGATCACCGCGATGCGCGTCGTGGATGATGCGTTACTCAAGGTCGTCCGTCCCTATCGTTTAGTCTGGGGAAAGCGGCGATTCTAGCAGGGGCCGCGCGTAGTCACAAGTTGCCGATGCACCGGTGAGTACAGCGGGTCGACGTTGCAAAAGTGCTGAAGTGATTTGCGAAGCGCTGGGTTGAAAAGTGCTGGCGGAGCGACAAAGCCGGTGAAGTCGTGCAAACTGTTTTCGCTTCACGGGCGGGAAGTCGCGAGCCGAGTCCGCTGAAGATTCGCGAATTCGGCTACGGTAGCAAATGCAACCGGTGGTACAGACATTCCTGTCTGTACTTGTCGCTGTAATGAGAATTCACATGTGTCGAGGGTCGGCTGAACTGTCACCAGTCGAGCTACGCCCTCTCCCCGGCGCTCTCCCGACGGGAGAGGGAGACGTCCTCGATTCGCTTGGGGCTCGGGTACGCCAGACCAGATACCGCGCCGGGCGTCTCGCGCTTCCTGCTCCGCCTCGCGGAAACGCCGCTTCATCGTGTCGGAGTAGCGATACTCCAGCCGCGCCCGGGCCAGGCCGGCGCGCAATAACTCCTCATTGAGCATTCGCTCGCCCTTGTACACGTAGGCCAGAAATCGGCCGTAGCGGTCCTTACGCTCCAGATCGAATCGCAGCCGCACGCTGCCATCGCCGATGAACTCGCGGGTGAAGTCGCTCGACTCCGGACCCCACGGTTCGACCGGATGGTTCGGTTGGACCGTCTCGGGCGTGTCGACCCCCTGCAGACGTACGCGGGCCTTGTTGGTTAACAGCAGAGTATCGCCGTCAACGACGCGCTCGACGGTGTGCATGCCCTCGGACAGCGCTGCCGGGGCCGGCGCCTGCTGGGCCTCCTGCCAGGCGCGGAGAATCGCCAACAAGACGATCAACAAGACCACGGCCGTCGAGACAGTGGGACGGCGACGGTAACGCCGGCTCATCGTCGGACCGCCTCCACCGATTCCAGCGCCGCGGTTGCTGCCTCAGCGGCGATTGCAAAATACTTCAGGCATCTCGCGTCAGCCGGAGTCGCTGCGCCAATTACTTCCGCATTCCGAGGCAGTCCCATGTTTTCAACAGGTTGTCCGAGCACCTGCCCGGTGTCGCCGCGCCCAGTCATGGCAACGGTACGACGCCGCGGGAAGTTGTTCTTCTTCCGTGAGAGGGGGCGCGAAGAATCGAACTGGCAAGGTCAGTTCTTGCTGAAGTCGAACGGCTGCGCCACGTTGCGGCCAAAGGGGCGCTGCAAGAAACGCTTGCGGCACTCATCGCACAGGTCGTAGCGGGCCTGTTGATAGACGTCGTCGCCGATCTGATCGTTCTGGGCGTCTTCCATCCGCTCCAGAATCTCTTGAATCTCCTGGAGGTGATCGCGGTCGTCGTCCTGGTCGTCTTCCATCGGATCGAACGACGCGTAGATCTCCATTTTGACGACGTAACGCAGATCGTTTTCAGGATCGAGCGGGCGCCGGCAACCGTCACACGAGTAATGAATCATGAGGGAGCGTCCTTATCCGTCCACACTTGCGAAAGCCAAACCGCGCCTGTTGCAACATGCGAGGCATCCAAGCCCGTAGCTTCATCGTAATGACAACGGAAGCGCGGTGGCAACCCAAACTTTCTTCTTTTTGACAGCGTGCCGGTTAGATGGCAACGCCACCGTTGTCGCCGCCGCGCATCGGCCGGCGTGATGCGCAGGTGACTGTCATGAGCCGGTCGTTTGCGCTTCGGCGTGCGAAACGAGCCGCCAGAAACGCCACAAGCTGTTACCCCAGTTGGAAGTCGGACGTATGGCCGCCGGCATTTTGCTGCTTGTCCTGCACGCACGGATTCACTGCGGAGCTTCGCCGGAGGATTCCACCGGAAAAGCCCTGCCGATCCGCGGGCATACGTTACTGGCCGGCTGGCACGTGGTTTGCCACCGTCACGCCGTCACGCCGTCACGCCGCGCGAGAGTCGGCGCCCAGGGCGTCCGCGGTCGAGTCGGTGAGTTGCATTCGCCGGCCGATTGGCAAGCGGCGGATGTTGCAGCTAAAATGCATCCGGTGATCGGCTCCAACGGAACTTCTCGGCGGCCAATCGCGGCGGGCGGCCCTCGGCGTCGAGGCCACCGTTTGGCTATTCGGTACTTCCCAGGCGGAGGCATTCATGTCGGCGGCAGAGGCAGGCGGCCTAAGCGCGAGCGTACTGGTTTTGAACCGGCAATATATGCCCGTTCACGTGATCAACGTGCGCCGGGCGTTTGGACTTTTGCTGCGTTCGCTCGCCGAGGTCATCCACATTGAAGACGGTCAGTACGGCAATTACGACTTTGACTCCTGGCGCGAGATCAGCGATCTGAAAGCCGAGTTCAAGGACCCGCACGAGGACTGGGTCCGCAGCGTCAATTTCCAGATCCAGGTTCCGCGCGTGATTCGCCTGTTGTTTTACGACCGAGTGCCGCGGCAGACGGTGCGCCTGAATCGCCGAAATATCTTTGCGCGCGACGGCAACCTTTGCCAGTACTGCGGCAAGCGCTTCCCCACCAGCGAACTGAGCCTGGACCACGTGCTGCCGCGCAGCCGCGGCGGCGAGACTACCTGGCAGAACATGGTCTGTGCGTGCGTGGCGTGCAACGTAAAGAAGGGGGGCCGCACGCCACAAGAAGCCCGGATGAAGCTCTTCCGCAAGCCGGTCCGCCCGAAGCGCAGCCCCGTGCTGGCCATCAAGCTCGGCAATCCGAAGTACGAAAGCTGGAAAACTTTTCTCGACAACGCCTACTGGTCGGTCGATCTGAAGTGACCGAGAGCGCCGGGCGGATTCCAATCGGCCGGGCCGTCACTCGTGGCACCGACATTTCGTAGCTGAAGTCGTGAGAATTCAGATGCGGGCGTGGAAGCGGCTGAACTCTCGCGAGCACGAGCTACCATTCCGGTGGCCCAGACATATCTGTCTGTGCGTCGTCGTTTCCCCCACGTTGCGGCCCGCTCCCCGCGTGGGAGAAGAAGATGGCGTGGCGCATAGAAAAGCCCGCCGGGCTCGTCGAAGCCGCGACGGGCGATGTGGATCGTTTCAAGTGCGCCTGCACGGCGCTACCGCAAAAAGCGTCCGCTTCGAGCGACGACCTATTCGTCGACCAGGGGCTCTTTCTTCTCGGTGATCACTTCGCACTGCGGCGACATTTCGGCGTTCAATTCGGTGAAAGCCTTCCACTCTTCTGGGACGTTGTCCTCGTGGAAGATCGCCTCCACCGGGCACTCCGGCACGCAGGCTTCGCAGTCGATGCACTCATCCGGATGGATGTATAGCATCTTCTCGCCCTCGTAGAAGCACTCCACCGGGCACACCACCACGCAGTCCGTGTACTTGCAGGCAAAGCACGGCTCGCAAACAACGTGGGTCATCTCCAGAAATCTCCTTTATCAAGCCGCCTGAGGCGGCGCCGATCAACCGGGAAACCACCAGCCAGGGAGGAAGCTATTTTTTTGACCCGGATCGGCCGCAGTGAAACACCCCGGCCGATGGCCCGACGAGGGAACGTCAAGTGCTTACAGGAGCAGCACTTGAATCGTTCCACCCATGTTCCGGCAATCCTAGTACTCGCTTGCACCAGTGTCAAGGCGGCCAATGCCAGCTTCGCGACGTGGTTTCCCTTGCTCGGCGAGGTGCTTCCACCTAAAATCAAATTACGGCCGGATTTCAACAGCTCAATGCTATTTACACCCATCGACTCCGCCATTCTTCTGTAGAATCACCGCTCCCGTCGAGGTGTTTTCTCCTTTGGTGCTCATCGCATCGTCCGAGGAGCACTTCATCCGGCGGGCTGGTGCCCCGGTCGCAGCGGCAGCGCGCCGCCGGCCGCAGGCAAGGGAAAGTGTCTCGTGGCACTCTCGGAAATCGACCGCAAGCTGCTGAAGCGCTGCCTCGCCCATAAGCCCAGGGCGTGGGAGGATTTTGTCGATCGGTTCATGGGGCTGGTGATTCACGTCATCAACCACACGTCCCAATGCCGGTCGGTGATTCTGTCCTTGGAGGATCGCGAGGACCTGGCCGGAGAAGTCTTTCTGGCCATTGTGCATGACGATTTCGCTGTGTTGCGGCACTTCCGCGGCGAGAGCAGCCTGGCGACATATCTGACGGTGATCGCCCGTCGCGTAGTGGTGCACACGCTGATGAAGCGCCGCGCCGCGTCACGTCCGCTGGGGGCCATCGCGGAGGAGGCCGTTTCTCATCCGGGCGAAGTCGAGCAGCGAATGAGCGACCGCGAACAGGTCGAACGCTTGCTCGACGGGCTGCAGGGCACCGAAGCGGCCGTCGTACGGATGTATCACCTGGAGGGCAAGACGTACCAGGAGATCAGCCACATCGTTGGCATGCCGGAAAACAGCATCGGCCCCACTCTCACCCGCGCCCGCAATAAGATGCGTCGCGCCGGCGCCGATCACACCGCCACCGGGTGAACGGTAGTGTTGGGCGGCCGGTTGGTTTGGGGTGCCATGGCTGGCTTGCCCAGGCTTGCCCAGCCGTGCCCAGCCGTGCCACCGGGCGAGGATAGAAAGCTCCCTCTCCCTTTGGGAGAGGGCCGGGGAGAGGGTTTTCTACCCCGCCAGCAGTGGCCATCGCACCCATACCACTACGCACAGACAAGAATGTCTGTGCCACGATGATGACCCGCTTCTGCACGGCGACTATCAATACCGGAAGAACCGCGTCCAAGCCGGGGCGCGGTCCGCGGTCCGCTTCACTGGGACGGGCGTCGGGACGTGCGTCGAGGCCGCCGGTGAAAGGTTGAGTCGCAGGTTCGGATCGGCCAGATCCATCGCCGAATAGCCGGGGTAGTTCGGCATCGCCCACTTCTGTTGCGGATCGCCGATCGGCTGATTGATCCGGACGTCGCCCACGTCGATCGTCAACGTCGGCACCAGCGGCGCCCCAGGCATACGAATCTCGATCCGCTGCGGCAGCGACACGCCGGTTGTCGGATCGTAGCGGTGGTCGCTGGCGATGGCACTGGCCACCGGCTGCCCGTCGATGTACACGTGCTGCTCCAGGACCAGCGCCTGGTTCTCCTCGATAATCGTCAGCTTCTCGACCTGGCCCAGCTCGGTTTGCCGTGCGGAGCGCATCTCGATCGCCCCATCACGCCGCCGCGTCGGTCCGCGATAGTCGGCGCCGGGCTCGAAGCGGACCAGCCCCAGGGCCTCGACCAGCCACTCCGGCTCGATCGGAATCAACTGCCGGGCGGCGCTGTGCGCGTACTGCCCGTGCCGGCAGAAGTAGAGCGCCGGCGGCTGATTGCGGCGAATCCACAACCAGAACAACTCGTCGTTGCTGCCCAGGTCGACTTCGGTCGAGCCCATTAAACCGGCGGTCAGGCGGAGCCGCCGCGGCCGCTCCATGGCGATGCTGCCCGAGAGCGACGACGGCAATCCGGCGATGCCGATGGTGGCGTTGTTCGTGGTATACGTGCTCACGCGGTCGGTGTTGCGGTTCACCGCCTCGATCACCTGGTTCAGGCTGGCGGTCTCCGGCAGCACGTGCGGCGCAGCGGGAGCCGCCGGAGCGAACGGCATCGGCAGCGGACCCATGCAGTGCGCGCCGCCGGCGCACAACAGCACGAGCAGCGCGAACAGATGGATTGCCGTACGATGCAAAAGTCGCTTCCTTGCGTTCAACATTTTTAGCCGAGTAGGGTCCGCTGTGCGGACCGAAGTTCCTCATTCGCTCATGCGATGGTCCGTACAGCGGACCCTACGATTGCGCGACGCGGCTCACGACGCGTCGGAGTACAAAAGCTTCGTTAGTTCCTCTTGAATCTCGGCGGCACGCTCGGGCGTAGGCGTGGTGGCCAGGATTCTGTAGGTCGTCTCGCGTCGCGGGCAGTACAACTCCGTCCACTCGCGGCCCTCCTCGTCGTGCTCCGTCTCTTCCAACCGCAGCACGCGCCGCCGAACCAACAGCAGCGACAATACATATCTCATGTCGACACTGCCCGGCTGGTCGGCCAGTTCGTCGAGCAGGTCGAGCAGCACGTCGTTCGGCGCGAGCGTCGGCCGCTTGGCGTCTTTCTCCGGCATCCGCGACTTCCACCAGCCCAGCGCACCCTCGGGCGGTCCGTTCCAGGAATCGGCGCCGTAATCGTGGCGCACGACGTTCTTCCCTTCGGACAAGAGCGCGGAGTAGAACATCTCCCCCGGCTCGAAAGCCCGACCGGTGGCGGCGCAGTGCCGAGTGCATCGCTGTACTTCGAAGTCCATCATCTCGCCAGTTCCGCTGGGCAGCGGTTTCGCCATGCCATCGACCGCGCCGACGGGCTCAAAAAAGCCGGGGGATCGTACGCGAAACGCCCCGCTGGCTCAAGATGCGGTGAAAAAGCGGCGGTCGGTTCCGCCCGGCCCGATGTCTATACGGATCCGACGTGCACATCGCGGGCAGTGACCGACGTAGGCGGTCTGGTCGCGATTGATGTAAACCCTTGCGTAGACAGAACAACAGGCGAACTGCACGCCCACGAACCGCCGCCCGTGGCCGCTGGCATCATCGCGGCGAGAGTGCTGGTCACCCTGGGATAGGTCAAGATAGTCGCCGGGCATGGGCGGTTTTGCCGTCGTATCGTGGCACAGTAGTTTCTGTCCGTGCCCCTCCCTTTGCGGCACTAGACATTCCTTCTGAGCGGTCAATCCGTGGCGGTACAGACACTCCCGTTTGTGTCTTTGCACGCTGCTCTCACGGGGTCGCCATAGAATCCTGCAGGACGCCGGGCGGGGCAAGGCCGGTTTTATCGGGGTTTTGCTACCTGATCCGCCGCCCGGCCGCCCTTTGCGATCCTTCTGGCAGCGGCTTTTGTCTTGCCGGAGCGGATTTGGTCCGTTAAAGTTGAGGTGTTCGTTCCGCTAACATTCGAGTTTGGCGCCGATTGGCCGCCGCTTCTGGACCGATAAAATCCCTATGCCACGCACCGGACTGCTAGCCCTGTTGCTACCCTTGCTTGCCTTGGGCAAGCCTTAGGGCGGGTGCGCTGCTGATTTTGAACCAACGGCCATCTCCAAACCCTGAGGCCCCAAAGGCTTCAGGGTTTTTTCGTTCATTCGTATTCCCACGCGCGTAGAAGGTTTCATGGCATGACGGCTCGCCGCAACGACCCCTCGAGGGCCTGGCTGGTGCTACCGGCGCCGGCTAGATGCCGGCCGACCCGATGAGATACCCGCGCGGCGGCACGGGCCGTTTGCCACCACTCCTTCATGCGAAACGAGCTCTCTCATGTCCCAGCCACGACAGATCAAGATCTTCGACACCACGCTCCGCGACGGCGAGCAGTCGCCCGGCGCGAGCATGAACATCAAAGAGAAGTTGGAAGTCGCCCACGCCCTGGTCGACCTGGGCGTCGACATTATCGAGGCCGGCTTCCCCATTGCCTCGCCCGGCGACTTCGAAGCGGTCCGCGCGATCGCCAGCGAAGTCCGCGGCTCGACCGTCTGCGGTCTGGCCCGCTGCAATGAGGCCGACATCGACCGTGCCTGGGAGGCGCTCACGCCGGCCGAGTCGGCGCGGATTCACGTCTTTCTGGCCACCAGCGCGATTCATCGCGAGTTCAAGCTGAAGATGACCAAGGACCAGATCATCGAGCGGGCCGTGCGCGGGGTGAAGCGGGCGGTCGGATACTGCGGCGACGTCGAGTTCTCGCCCGAGGACGCCGCCCGCACGGAGATCGAGTTCCTCTGCGACGTCGTCGAGGCTGCCATCGACAGCGGCGCCACGACCGTGAACATCCCGGATACGGTGGGTTACGCCACGCCCGCGCATATGGGCCGCGTGATCCGCACGCTGGTCGAGCGTGTGCCGAATATCAACAACGCCGTGATCAGCGTCCATTGCCACAACGATCTTGGCCTGGCGGTGGCCAACAGCCTGGCCGCCGTCGAGAACGGAGCCGGGCAGATCGAATGCACGATCAACGGTATCGGCGAACGCGCGGGCAACTGCTCGCTGGAAGAGGTGGTGATGGCGCTTCGCACCCGCCGCGACTACTACGGCTGCGACACTCGCATCCAGACCAGGCGGCTCGTGCCAGCCAGCCGTCTGGTTGCCAACGTCACCGGCATGCAAGTGCAGCGGAACAAGGCGGTGGTTGGGCGGAATGCCTTCGCACACGAGGCGGGTATCCACCAGGACGGCATGCTCAAGGAGCGGACCACCTACGAGATCATGCGGCCCGAGGACGTCGGCTTCACGAAGACCGACCTGGTGCTGGGCAAGCACAGCGGCCGCGCGGCGCTGGCCGATCGCGCTCGGGCGCTGGGTTATCACCTGGAGGTCGATCAGCTTCAGTCGGTGTTCGAGGAGTTCAAGGAACTGGCCGACAAAAAGAAGGACATCTACGACGGCGACATCGCCGCCCTGATCGAGCAGCAGATCCACAACGTGCCGGATCTGTGGGAGATGGTCTCCTACCAGGTGCAGGCCGCCAGCGGGCAGCCGCCCACCGTGCGCCTGACGTTGCGGCGCGGGGACGAACAGTTCACCGAGGAGGTGTGCTCGGGCGACGGGCCGCTCGATGCGCTCTTTCTGGCGATCGAGCAGTTGACGGGCATCAGCGTGATCTGCCGCGACTTTCAGGTTCACAGCGTCACGCGAGGCAAGGACGCGCAAGCCGACGCAACGGTCGAGGCCGAGCACGAGGGCCAGCTCTACCGCGGCCACGGCGTCTCGACCGACAGTGTGGAAGCGGGAGCGCTGGCCTACCTGAACGCAGTCAACCGCGTGGCCATCAGCGCAGGCCGCCCGGCCCGACGCCAAGCAACCGATACGGTCGAGCCGTAAAGGGTGCCACTGTTTGCATATCCAGCAGTGCCTTTGGTTGCGAGCGTTTCCGAGACTGACCTTTGATGGCGGTTGGCGTTGCTCGCCCTTGGAACCGGCTCGTTCTTCCGAAGTCCCGACTCGGCTGCCTTATAACGCCTTGTACCCCACGTAGTGTCGCTGAAAACGCTCCTTGCCCTCGCGGAGAAAGTCGGCGAACTCCCACAGGGCCGCTTCCAGGCGATCGGCGTACTCCGGCCGCACGATGTAGGTAAACGCCGGCAGCGCCGTACCGTCGCTCAGCTCCACACCCACTTCCTGCCGAAGGTACATCTCGCCTTCGAAGCGGTCGAGCCGCTGCCACGCGGCGTCAGATAGATCGCGATAAACCAAGCCCTCCACGCGTCCGCCGTCTACAGGCAACAGCGCCGGATAGTGCTCGCCCCGCACCTGGCGGCGGCTGAAACCCTGCAGCACCGCCGGCGCGCGGGCCGCATCACAACCGGCCACCTGCCGGAAGATGTCCTCGCACATCAGCGTGCCGTAGGCAAAAAGGTGAGGCATGATCTGTTTCTGGGGTCCATGAATCCTTCATGGCGGAGTGAAGCCATTAGGCCGTGGCGCCAAATGCCACCAGCCCACCGGCACCGCTACGGCGGGAAGTGAGCTGCCTCGGACGACGTCCACCGCGCGACATGGCAGATAGATCGCCCGTGGGCCGACCCACACCAGTGTGTGGCGAAATCCACCCGGCGTCTGCACGACTTCGCGAAGTCCGTACAACTGATCGCCGACCGCAACGGTCCAGTCGTGTTCGAAATGGAATAGCGGCTGAGCGCGGGCGGGCAGTGGAAATGCCGCGAAGGACAGGATCAAGATCGCGATGGTATGAAATCGGAAAATCAGCATGGTCGAGATGTGGGCAATGCCTCACAATATGGAGATTCACTCGCTCGGATCATCGGCCTGCACAAACTCCGGAACATTGGCCGCCGGGTCAATCGCCAGCGCCTTTTGATAGGACGACACCGCGTCCTCGGCATCGCCGGCAAACAGCGCCGTACGGCCGCGCAGGATCCACGCTTCCGCGTCATCGGGCGAATCACCAGTCAGCGACTTGGCGGTCGCATACGCCTCGGTGAAACGAAACGCGCTGAACAGGGCACGCGCTTTGGCGGCCAGATCGCCCGCCTGGTCCAGCCGGGCGATTTGGGCATCCATGGCTTGCCAGACGGCCTCGTCGAGCTTCGTCGGACTGTCGGCCCGGCCCATTTCGACCGGCCACCAGCGGTTCTCGGTGATCTTCCACTCGCCGTTTACCTTGCGAAGGCGATAAAGCTCGTCGACCACCTCGACCGCTCCGTTACCTTCGATGGTCGTGCGGTAGCGCACCTCCGCGCGATCGCCTTCGATCTGGCTCGCGACGTTGGAGAACGACATCGCCAATTCCGTCGGCGGCGCGGCGCGGAATCGCAGTCGCCGGGTCGCCTCGATTTGGGCGCGGCTCAGCTTCGTGTCGTACTTGCCGGGGTGGGCCAAACGCCCGCCCACGATCTGGCCGTTCGCATCCCAGGCGGCGATGTACTTCTCGAAGTCATGCCGCTGGAAACCTGCCCGCTGCGACTGCTGGACCAACTCGACGACAGCTCCTTCATCCTCGCTCGATGAAGCGGACCTCGTGCCCGCGCAAAGCAGCAGTAAGAGGAGGGCAACGGGAAAGTTCGCTTTAGCGTGTACCATGTGATTCACTTGTGCTCTGGTCTAGTGACGGGCCTGCAATTGTTCGGCCGCGGATTGGTCCAACGGTGTATCAACGTTCTTGAGAGAACGAAGACGCAGGGTAGTCCCGATCGCCCCAATTGCATTGACGAGGCCAAACAACAAGTATCCCGCTCCAAGCCCGCCCCACCAACAAGCGATAAAGAAACAGGCAATGCACAAACACGCGACGGTAGACAGCACGAGGCGTCTTCGCGAGATCGGCCGCTTGTTCATTAACTCCTCGAGCACGCATTCCATGAACTGTGGCCAGTCTTCCTGCACATCCTCGGAGAAGTTTTCTCGAAAGTAGGATATGATCTCGGCGCGCTCTTCTTCGGTGAAATTTATAAGGGGAATCGCCACCTTTTCCCAGTGAGTCCAGGCGAGAATCGTGCCGCCTGCCCGACACGGCCGCCACCGTACGCGCCACACTTCCGCCAGGCCAAGCGTTGTTGTCCGGAAGATGCCGTGCTGCACAATGGAGTTCTGTTGCAGGAACAACTTCTCGCGGAAATACGCCGCAACCAGCCATACGGAGAGTAGCAACCAACTCGACCAAAAGAGGCCGAAAAACAGGGCAAGCACGAGTCGCGCGATTCCATCGACGCCCAGACAGACAACGGCTACCGACCCAATGTCCACTGCGGCAAAGAATACGCTGCAAACGATGCCGACGACCAGGTACCGGCGCCCCAGGCGATAGGGCTTGGCAGCATCCGGCAGTGACTGATGGTCATCCCTGGCGGTCATGATTGCCCCCAGATGATCGCCAAACTGTTGGCCGCGGCGCAATCTTGCACCCCCCCAAAAAACCCCACGGCCGCCGGAGGGCGAGCGTGGGGTGTTCAATTGGCCCGGTCCACACTCCAGTCGAATGCACTCCGGCATGCCGGTAATCGATCGCGCGTCATTACCCCGCGCCGCACTCGTTCGTCCTGGCCTCAGCGGCCGCAGCACTTCTTAAACTTTTTTCCGCTTCCACACGGACAGGGGGCGTTGCGGCCAACCCGCTGTTCTCGGGTAATTGGCGCAGCGGGTTGGGTCGAAGGGTGCGACCGATTGTATTCCGCCGCGAACTGTGCAAGTTCCGCTTCCGACGTCATGTCGTAGCCGGACTGTTTTCCCAACATGACGAACGATTTGGCCATGCCAAAATTGGAAGGGTCGGACAACTTGGCCTCCAAACGCGCGACCAAGCCTTCTGTCTCCAGCCACTCGACAATCTGTCTCGCCGACGGCAGCCCGTAGACGCGATCCAGAAACTCCCATAACCAATTGAGCTCGTCAATGATCGACGCGGCCGATTCCGCATCTGTAGAAACTTTACGCGGCACGTAGTCGAGAACAAACTCCGAGACGCTACCAGGCGACATCTCGTCGACAATCTCGCCGAGATAGTTAATGCCGAATTCCAGCAGCATGTGAAACCATCCCAGGTCGCCGTGGCGCTCGACGACCTGCTGCGCTTCGTTCGACTTGGAAAACGTGTCATGGGCTCGCTCGTAGTACGCCTGCTCGGCGTCGTGATCAATCTCGCCAGCCGGGAATATGGGCTGATCGGAGAAGATGCCGACGCCCAGTTCCGTTCGCAGTCCAGAAATGGAACTATGCGGGTTCACCGGCATTTTCAGCCCCAGACTCTCCACTCCCAGCTCCCGCCGGACGTCCTCCCAGTCACCCATCATGCCAACGTCAAGCAGGTTGTCCGCGAATGCACGCTCGATCGGTTGGGCCGCTTCAACGGCTCGTAGCTCGACCAATCCCATCAGCAGCGTGGATTTGAAAACGAAATGGCCGTCGCAGGCATTGGCCATCATTTCCGTCAAGCATGCCACGGTGCGCCCGCGCGTTTCCGGATGGTATTGGGCCACATACCGCAGCCCACATACCGCAATTGACCGTATGAAATCCGACTTATCGTCATTCTTGGCGAGCTGAGTCAGCGGCTCGATCGCGGATTCCCCGATCTTGCCGAAAACGTGCGGCAACTCCTCGCATTCCCAGTCGCCGAACTCGTCGTCGCTGAACTCGTCGTCCAATGCGCACAACATGTCGACGAGCGGTTTCACCGCTGCCGTGGCCTTCAAATCGGCCAAGGTCCGCCAGGCCGTTATCGGTAGCAACTCGGCGTCGTCGATTTGCGGCAAGTCCGCGTCGCCCGGCCAGCCTATGTCGCTCCATTCCCGCACGAGGTTGATCAAACTGGGAATATCTTCCGCGGTGGCGCGACATGTCGCCACGTAGTAACCATCTCGGCGTTCCCAGTCAGTCAGGTGGCGAGGGCTCTCGGCCTCGGACAAACGCTCGAGTAACGATGCTTCACGGTCCGTCATGAGTGGCAGCTCCTTGCTTTCGATCCTCGCTTGTGATCATCGCCGCGACCACAATTACCCCACATTTTTAAATATCTCCTCCGCGTCCGGCAATACAGGTGCTAGCTGTTGCCTCGCGAACTGCCGCTTCAAACGCGCAACAAAAAAAACCCCACGGCCGCCGCTGGGCGACCGTGGGGTTTTTCAAATGGCGGGGACAGGATTCGAACCTGCGACCTCGAGGTTATGAGCCTCGCGAGCTAC
>JBBDJB010000025.1:0-121551 GCA_040880125.1 Pirellulales bacterium
CCGAACTTGGCGAGGTTGAAAAACGCCACGACGGCGTTTTTCAACAGGCTGCTAGCCCTAGCTGAATGCGTTGTTGCGTCAACGTGGTGGGGGGCGGCGCGGAGGACGGCAGCGGCGTCGGCGGCAGCTTCCTCGATTGACGGCATGGGGTCGGCAATGAATGCCAGGCCGCGCAGTAGATGATTGCCTTAGCGACCTCCTCCAGCGTGCCGAAGCTTTCCAATGAGTTGCCGCGCCGCTCTGCTCAGCCCTGCCGCTTCACCATGGCATCCACCCACACCGGCACATACGGGGGAGTGCAGCCCTTGGATACCGGCCAGTCGCGGTACAGACCAATCTTCTCGCCAATGGCGATTGCGCGCTTGCGGTGCTTGGAGTGGTGGATGCCAATTGCGGCAAGCGTATTGTTCATTGTCCACTGCACCTCCGGCATCGCGTTGGGCATCTCGTTCTCGATACGATCGAGCAGCGCCGCCAGGTCCAGTCCATCAGCGCCCTTGTTCACGCGGCTGGCGGTGAGGTTCCAGCCGGCGCGGGCGGACCAGCGATCCTTCTCCTTCATCCACTTCTCGCGCAGCGAATCCTTCTCGGGATGTTTTGCGACGACATACGCGTTCAGCCAATCTGCTACCTGCGCGCAGGTTGTGGAGCGTGTCATCGCGTCGAGTTCGTCAGCCGAGAGCGACGTAGATTTGATGATGAGCGTGGCAAGGAGCTGCGCTTCGACATTGCCGGTATCCCAGAGTTTGATCGCGAGCTGGTGATCGGTCTTGATCTTCTTGGCGATCGCGCGGATGTCGCCGAGCTTCACGCCGAACTGGTTGTCGGGCGCGCCGGCCTTGGTGTTGTGCTTGCGCCGCGCGTCGTCACCGAGGGACTTGAGTTGTGCGAGGATTTCCTTGACGGTCATGCCGACGATTATACGCACAACTCTAACTCGTGACGTTTTTCAACCTCGCCAAGTTCGGAGCAAAGCTCCTCACGGCTCGCCCCCGCTCCCACGGAGAGAGGGTAAGCCGTTTCTGAAAAAATTTTATTTTTATGTACGAAATACTTGATTCCATGTGCCGGTTTGTGTATTATTCTTAGCGGGAAACTCGCTCTCAACCAGCGGTTTCCGGAGTTTTCTAATTCGTTCACAAGAATCGAGCCGCGAAACGGCGTGGCGTAAATGCACTAAAGTCTGCGTTGCAATCGCAGCAACACCCTCGCTCTCGCCCGGAGGGTGAACCCGCTGCGCTCGAACCGACACCACCAACTCAACCAGGCCGAAGGAGACTTTTTCAACACTTCTTAAAACCGGCTGTTGCAAAAACCTGAGGAAAAACGTCGCCCCGCCCGAGCCGTGCGGCCTAGGGATGCTGACTTTTTCAACGAACATTGGGGCCCCCCCTAAAGGCGCGCTGCAAAAACCTGCCGCCGGAGGCGAGGCCAACCCAACACCGTGGTATTTTCTAACGATGATTTCACAGCCAGATGGGCCGCACTGCGGAACCCTAGTCGATGGCGGCGGGAAGATGGTTGACTTCCCAGTCAGCCTGTCTTACTGTTGCGTTCGGCGAAACGGTCACCCCTGAGAGGGCGGTCATGGCTGACGGATTTCAAGACGTATCCGACACCGAATTGGCGATCCTGCACATCCTCTGGGATCGCGGTCCTTCGAGCATTCGGCAGTTGACCGAAACGCTCTATCCGGAAGGCCGCGCGTCGCAGTACGCGACCGTTCAAAAACTGCTCGAGCGTCTGGAGAAGAAGGGCTGCGTCCGCCGCGACCGGTCGCAGGCAGTGCACGTCGTGCAAGCCTCGATCGACCGCGAAGCACTGTTGGGCCGTCGCCTGGAGTCGGTCGCGCAGAGTCTTTGTCATGGTCTGTTCGCACCACTCGCGCTGCACCTTGTCCGCGCGGAGCGGCTGAGTGAAAGGGAACGGCTAGAACTGCGGCGGCTGCTCGATGAAATGGATCGCAAGCCGCCCGAAAGCGAGACGCGCTAACGGTCGGTTCGCCGCCGGAGGACGGCACTTCGCTGAAGATGGCTTGCGTCGGGCGTGACCGGCGCACTCGGGGGGCCGAAGGCGGCCTCGGAACGGAGAGCAAAGGGCATGGGGTGGTTCAGCGAAGTTGCGCTGAGTAACGCCGCCGTGGCGTCGCTAATGGCCGCAGTCGTCTGGTGCGTTTCGCGAAGCGCCCGGCGACCGGCCCTCGTCCACAGCCTCTGGCTGCTCGTCTTGCTGAAGCTCGTCACGCCCGCGATCATCCCGCTGAAGCTGGCGGTGTTGGCGCCGGCGAAATCACCGCCGGCTGCGGCTGCCGCAGTGGCCGAATCACCGCCGTCTCGAACGTACGCACCGGCTGCTACGGCCGGGTTCTCCGACGGTGCTTCGCGCGAACTCCACGCGAGCGCTCGACCGGCTGCGACAGCCGATCTGCCCGGCGGTATTTCCAGACCGGGTGCCACGGCCGAATTGTCGCTCCGCCACTTGTGGCACCATCTCGCGACGATCCCGGCGTGGCTCACCCTCCACTCGCATTGGTTGTTTACCGGTTGGGCCATCGGTAGCGGCGGTTGGATAATCCTCACTCTCGTTCGCATCTCAAGACAGCGGCGGCTGCTCCGGCTGGCTGCTCCGGCGCCGCTGTGGCTGCAATTGGAAGCAGACAGTCTCGCCCGCCAGATTGGCCTGGGCAATCGAGTCCGCCTGTGGCTGATGCCCGCTCCCGTCTCGCCGATGATCTGGTCGTTTGGCGGCACGACGCGGCTGCTGTTTCCGCGCTCGCTGATCGGCCGGTTGACCCCGGCGGGCCGCCAGACCCTGCTGCTGCACGAGTTGGCCCATTTGCGCCGCCGCGACCATTGGGTGCGCTGGCTGGAGATCACCGCGACGTGCATTTTCTGGTGGCATCCCGCGGTGTGGCTGGCCCGGAGCGAGCTGCGCGTTGCCGAGGAAGAGTGCTGCGACGCCTGGGTGGTGACGGTGCTGCCTGATCGGGCTCGCGCGTATGCCGCGGCACTGTTGGAGACCGTCGATTTCCTATCGACCTCCCGGCCCGAGTTGCCGGTGGCGGCCAGCGGATTGGGAACGGTCGGTTGCCTGAAGCGCCGCCTGGCGAACATTCTTCGTGGAACGACAGGCGGACGGCTGACACCATCCTCGCGTGCCGGTGTAGTGGCGGTCGGCATGGTGGTGCTCAGCGTGCTTCCGACATTGGTGGAAGTGCGCCCGCCGCGGATGCTCGCTTCGACGCAGCCGCCGGCCAAAGTACCTGCCGCGGCGGCCACGCAGAACGACGGCAAGACACAAGTTGCTGCCGCGCCTGCGGGATCGCCGCGTTCGGCTCCCGAGTTCGGTGTGCCCGCGGTCGTCAGTAACTTGTCCGGCTCTGCGAGCACGGCGCTGGCGTTCTCGCCCGATGGACGCACACTGACCGCAGTTTCGCCATTGAGCAGCGTTACGCAAGTCGACGTCGCCAGCGGCGAGTTCCTCTCGCCACTCATGCCATTGCAGCGCGCACACGCGATTGCGTACGCCCCCGATGGGCGTTCGATTTACATTGCCGATCGGAACAATGTTATCCACGCCGTCCATGCGGAGACCGGCGAGCCGTACCGAACGTTGGGTCGGCACACCGGCGCCGTGTTGGACATGGCGGTCTCGCGAGACGGCCGTCAATTGGCGACCGCCAGCGACGACGGCACCGTCGCAATCTGGAAAGTCGACGGCGCCCGCAAGCCGCTGACTTTTCGCCAGCACGCCGATCGGGTCGAGGCGGTCTGCTTCTCTCCGGACGGACGCACTGTCGCCAGCATCAGCCGCGATGGCACCGCCTACCTGTGGCGAGCGGCCGACGGAACCATCGAGCGGGTCCTGGGCGGAGCACATCGCAGGCCGACCTATCAGACGCAGACTCCTACGCGGCGCGTCATCGAGCCGGCACCACTCATCCCAATTGGAACGGTCGGCACGGTCATCGGCGCCATCCGATCGAATGAGTCCGCCGTGCAAGCAGCGCCGCTGGCGGCGCCTAGCACATCCCGCGGCGCCGCTAGCCGCAGCACCTGGACGACCGCGTGTGGATCGAGCTTTTCGGTGGCGTTCTCTCCGGACGGGATGATTGTAGCGAGCGCTGGCTGGAACCGCAGCGTGCAGCTTTGGGACGCCCGCAACGGAAACTCGCGAGGCGCGCTGAGCGTCGAGCGTGGTTGCATCACGTGCCTGGCGTTCTCACCCGAAGGAGATCTGCTGGCGACCGGTGGTCGCGAAGGTGATCTTCACCTGTGGAACGTGGCGCGTCGCCGCGTGACAAGTACGGTCAAGTCACATGACAGTGCCGTCGACGCGATCGCCTTCTCTCCCGGCGGCGCGTGGATCGCCACCGCTGGAATCGACGGCATGACGAAACTGTGGAGCGTGCCGGCTCGGCCGGGCACAGAGGGGAAAGGAGGTTGACGACCATTGTGAGGTCGCGGCGCTCACGGCGGAGCAAAGACGGGCGGCGACCCGCCCGGCGGTAGCGTCTGCGCGCCGGCACCGGGCTCAACGGCTTCCGGCAGTCGCTCCAGCGGTCGGCCGGTCGGCGGCAACGATTGCGGCTGCGGCACCGCCGGCTGTGAGGGGACGATCGTTCCCTGCTGACCGGGCGATGGCAGCGCACCCTGCGGAACCGCACCCGGCGCGGGAAGCGTTGCCGGTGGCGCGGTCGACCATCCGCCCGGCGGCACGCCGATAGCCGTGGCAGGCTGCACGTTGGCATCTTGTCGCAGCATCTCCGCGCGGGAGAGCAGCGAGTCGGTCGGCACGATCACCTGCGGCGTCATGTCGAATACCAGCGTCCGCTCGTCGCGAACCTCGCGCGGCAACAGGTTATCGCTGACGAAATCGAGCGGCGGAATCTGATACCACGGCGCCGGGATGGGTTGTTTGATCGTAAGCGTTTCGAATCCGTCTCGCACCAGGCGAATCTCACGCGTGCCGTAGTAGAGAAAATCGGTGGAGCAGGGGGTGGTGCCGATCGGGTAATTGTCGACGTAGACCTGGGCACCGGGTGGATTGCTGCGGATGGTCAGCCGCCGCTGCACACCGGAGCAGCCCGACAGCCATGCCAGACAGCACGCCAGCAGCGCAGCAGTAAGGAGCCGCACCCGCCGGCCATCGCCGGCGAGAACGGATTTGGAACACGCGACCGGATTCCGAACGGTACAGGGCGACACGGCAATGCGAGTAGGTGCCAAGAACGCGAAATTCGACGGGCCGCGGAGTATAGGAAGGCCCGCCGTGCCCGGCCAGAGCGGAATGCGAATCGCCGACTCGCGAGGTGCAGTCGCTCGCCTGCTAGCACTCGCCCGGTGCGGCCATCGCCGCGGCGATCTGCGTGAGAATCGCCTCGTCGGTGGGATACTCGGTCTCCAGCACGGCTGTCAGCGGAATCGGCACTTCGTCCATCCGGTACGCCGTGCCGGAGGCATGGACGCCGTAAACCGCCGTCGTGAACTCGACAGTCGCTTCCAACCTCCGAGCGACGCTCGGGTAGTCCAGCACCACCGTCGGGATGCGGTGAAGATGCTCGACCGCTGCTGCCGGCAGATTGTCCACGCCTTCGCTGCCGACCAGAACGCATGCGTCCGCCTCGCGACGCGAGAGGATTTCCGCCGCAGAATACTCCAGCGGTTCGTAACGCGGATAGCCGCGGGCCAGGTTCACCGCGAACGGAAAACCGGTTTGCCACGCCAAGACGCTGTCTGCGCCGGCCACGTCACCGGGAATCCGCATGCGCCGGGCGTGAAAACGGGTGAAGGCGTTCAATTCGGTCACCAGCCGCAGCAGTGCTTCCACACTGCGGTGCCCCAGGATGCGCTTCGTGAGACCCAAGCCAAAGAAGACGACGCCGCAGCGGCAGGATCGCATCAAGCTGGCAAGCTGCTCGACTTGCTCGCGTGCCACTGCGACCGAACCGCCAAGGGCGAACTCCTGCTGCTGCACTGCCGCGCGCAGTGCCCACAAGAGTTCAAAGTCGCGGCCCGGCTGCACCTGGATGAAGTGATCGGCCAGGGCGCTGGTCGCTGTGGGATGCACGTCGACGACCACCAGACGGCGGCCGGCACGTCCCTCGGGTACGAACAGCCCGGCCGGGTCCGCACTGTACCGCTCCAGATGCCGCGGATGGCTTTCGAGCGGATCGGCTCCCCAGTAGATCACCAGGTCCGCCCGATTGCGAATCTCCCCGAGCGTGCAAGTGGACTCACCGACCTCCTGCAGGGCCATGATCGACGGGGCATGGCAGCCCGAGGCGGTAGTGTCGATCGTCGCCCCCAGTCGATCGGCCAGTCGCACGGCCGCCCGTTGGCCAGCCGTGCTGCTGCGGGACAGGCCGTAGATCAGCGGCGCCTGGGCACGAGCAAGAAGTTCGGCAGCCTTCGCAATGGCTCGCTCCACCGGCACGCTACGGCCCGTGATCTTCGCCGCGGCCGGATGAAGCGCGTTTTGTTCAAGCAGCCACGGCTCCGCCAGATGACACGCCCCCACCGCCTCAACAATCCGCCCGCGGTCCACGGTGACGCGAAGATCGTCGCATACGCAACCGCAGATCGTGCAAGCAACGTCGTGGAAAACTTCCGGCACAAGCGGCCTCGGTCAGAACGGGCGACAGCGTGGAGCCGTCGCGCCACGTTCTACAAGCTCGGGTGGAAACTCGATGGCGTGAAGGCGCCGGCTCTCGTTCGTTGTACCAGCGATCCGTCCCCCCGGCTACGGGAAGCAAAGCGTCTGCCGCCGCGCCGTATCACGATGAAAGCCCCGCATCCGCCCTCGAACCGTACTGGAGCAATCTCGCTTGCCAGCCGTCGCCGGCAACTGCCAACGCCGCGGTATAGCCAGCCGGCATCGGCAGCGAACAGAGCTTCCACCGGCTCGCTTCCGCCGGATCCTCTCGCGTTGCCAGTAGCCCCGCCGGCTGATCGGGCGCAAGCGTCACGTCGAACGTGTCGAGGCGGAGGGCCAATCCAAGCCCGCGCCCCTTGATGTAAGCCTCCTTCCGGGTCCAGGCGTTGAAGAACGCCTGTTCGCGCAGCTCCGCAGGCAGCGACCACAGCACGTCGTTCTCCTGCGGCGAAAACACATGCCGTGCTACCTGTGCCATGTCGTCAAGTTGGCGGTGGCGCTCGATGTCGATCCCCATCGGCCGCGCTTCAGTCACCCCGCACACCGCCAGATCGCCCGAGTGTGCCAAGTTGAACTGCAGATCACCATGATATTGTCCGGGTGCCAGGAGCGGCTTTCCATGCGAACCGTAGTCGAATCGAACCTCGCCCGGCGCGCACTGCAAATAGCCCGAAAGGATCAAGCGCAATCCGCCACGCGCGGCGATATAAGCTTCCCGATCGCGATCGTGGTGAAATCGATCCGCCCGGTCACGCTCGTCACCCGCCAGCATCGCCAAGTATTCCCGTTGCACCGCTGGCGGCTCGCGCAACGACAAAAGCCACACATGCACCTCCGCACCACGAAGTGGCGGCACACGGGCTGTCGGAATCCAAGTGTCAGCAAGGGACGCAGGCTCGGTCATTTGCAACTGCCGAAAGTGACGGGTTTTTCCGCGACGGTGGTATGGACCGCGATCAGTGGCATCCGTGGCGGACGGCAACGGCATGGTACCAGCTCCAGCGCCGGACGAGCCACTGGGAGTGGCGATTGTAGCTGGCGCCGTGCTCTTGCTGCCGCACTACGCCGGAAACAGCTCTGCGATGCGGCTTTGCACGTCCGCACCCAGTCGCACGTCCAATGCGCCCAGATTGCTGCGAAGTTGGTCGACGGAGGTTGCGCCGGTGATGACGCTGCTGATTTCATCGCGGGCGAGGATCCAGGCCAGGGCCAGTTGCGCCGGCTCGACGGACATCTCCCGCGCCAGTTCGCAGAAGGCGCGCACGCGGCGCAGATTCTCGTCGGTCAACTCGCCGCGCAGCCAGTCGGTCTGCCCGCCGCGGCTTTCCGGTGGCGTGGTGTCGTTGTACTTGCCCGTGAGGATACCCCCGGCCAGCGGACTCCATACGACCAAGCCCATGCCGAGGCGTGCAGCGGTAGGCATCAAACGCTTTTCGATGTGCCGATCAAGCAAATTGTACCGCGGCTGCTCGACCTGCGGCGCGTAGTGCAAGGCCCGCTTGGCCAGCGCATGTGCCTTCCGCAACGTGCGTGGCTGCCAGACGCTGGTTCCCCAGTAGAGCACCTTACCCTGGCGCACGAGTTCGTCCATCGCCCGGGCTGTCTCCTCCAGTGGCGTCTCGGGATCCTCGCGATGGCAAAAGTACAAATCGAGGTAATCGGTGCGGAGATTGCGCAGCGTGCGCTCGACGCTTTGCCGAATATGTTTGCGGCCAAGCCCTCGGTCGTTAGGGTCGTCGCTCATCGGCCAGAAGACCTTGCTGGAGAGAACAAGGTCCTCACGGCGCAGTTCGCCGATCAGCCCACCGACAACTTGTTCGGCAGCGCCTGCGCCGTAGACGTCGGCCAGGTCGATGAAGTTGATCCCTTGCTCGAGCGCGGCGCGAATGATCTCGCCGGAGATGGCTTCGTCGACCCGAGCGCCAAAGGTGAGCCACCCGCCCAGCGCAATCGCACTGACCTTCAGACCGCTTTTGCCAACAGGCCGGTATTGCATAAATTCACGCGATCCATAAGCGCGGCGGGAACTATCGGAAAGTGCTGCAACACGCCGCCTCGACAGACGTCGCTAGACGAACAGTTCGTCGGGCTGCATGCTGAACACCGCACGTGGCCGCCGCAGAACGTCCGGTGCAATCTTCAAGATACTGGTACCGACCAGCACCTCATCCCAGCGACCCGATACCGGATCGCACCGCTGGACGGTGCTGCGCAGATTCAGCCGCACGTGCTCGCAGTCAGCCTGGGCGTGGCGGACCTCCACGACAACCCGCAACTCGTCTTGTCCTGCGACATAGACCGGCGCAGCGAAGACCAGTTCCTGGGATTCGTACTGGGCATGCTTCAGCCAACCAAGCTCC
This sequence comes from Pirellulales bacterium, assembly GCA_040880125.1. GTDB lineage: Bacteria > Planctomycetota > Planctomycetia > Pirellulales > JBBDJB01 > JBBDJB01. Next base: position 9,015 of record JBBDJB010000025.1, read on the forward strand.
GCCAGGTACTGCGGGATCAACCCGGCCACGAGCATGCCGTGGGCGATGCGGCCGTCGAATCCGGCCTGGCGTGCGGCTTCGTCGCTGCGATGCACCGGGTTGTCGTCGCCGGAGACGCGCACCATCCTGTCGACCAACCCTTCGTCGAGCCGGCGTGGGCCGGAGATGCGGACGATTGGCAGCCGGACCGCCAGCGCACGAGCAGTTGCGTCTTGCCCGAGGGGAGTCTCGTCAGCGGCGTCGTCCGTGCCTTGTTGACCCGTCAAACCAGCCGTGGCGGCCCCCACCAGGATCGACGCCTTCGGGGCGGCGAGATTGCCCTCCAGCATCCGCTGCTGTGCCTGCGGAAGCTCCTCCCACGCAAACACCTCTACCGGCGGCACTTCAATCGCGCCGTCGACCACCAGTTGATTAAACTCAGCCGCCTGGGCGTGGCTGGCGTAATGCGTGCCGACGATCCACGGCAGGATTTTCTTCTGGAACATCCACACATACCGGGCATCGAAGGCGTACCGATATCCGCTGGTCGATTCGACGAACGCCACCGACCCGTGCGGTTTGACGGCAAAGGCGCTCAGGTCCAGCGTCTGCGTTTCCTCCGCGCGATGGATCATCAGATCGGGAAATTGCCCGTTGAATGCGGCCCGCACTGCGTTTCGGAATGGCACCAGCGTATCGGTGCGGTACTGCTCGTGGATCGCGTCGTCTTCGCTCGGCTCGTCCGGGTGCGGCGGCGACGGCATATCGTCCGGAACCGGGAATTCCGCGAGATCGATCGTGCCGCGCAGCACCTTCTCTTCTGGATCCCAGGCGCGGACCTCGGTGGCCTGCTGCGCGCCGCGCACTACAACCGCCGCCGCGGCGCCATGCTCGCCGACGACCTCTAGCATTTGCCGGGCGAGCGGGTCGGCTCCAAAAATTACGACCTTCGCACCCTGGCGGAGCCCGCCCTCGGTCAGTACGTCGATCGGTGAGCGATCCAGCTCTTTGCCCATGAACGTGAACTTGTAGCCGGTTGTGCCGGCGAAGTGCGTAATCTTGCCGCTGGACTTGAGCACCTCGACGCTCAATGGATACGTCGCCGCGCCGGGGTGCTCCATCACCACGTCGGCCAAGTTGCCACCGGTGGCTGCACGGAACTTTTCGATGAACGTCTCGGCCCCGCAACGCCAGCGCTGGCGGCCGGCCTCGTCTGCGGGAATCACACCCCATATGTCACGCGGCAGCTCTTTGCGATTGAGCACCGCAGTGGCGCCGTATTCCTTGGCTGTAAGCGAACCTTCCTGGCTGGAGACCACCGCCACGATATGCTTGGCGCCAAGCAGCCGGGCAACCTGCACGCCGTACAAGCCGGTCCCGCGCGACCCGCCCCAGATGAGCACGGTATCTCCCGGCCTGACCGCGGCGCGATACTTCAGCGCCCGCCACGCCGTAGCGCCGACGAGCATATAGCTGGCCGCGTCTTCCCAAGCGAGACGTTCCGGCTTCGGCAGGACCTGCCGCTCGTCGAGCCGCACATATTGGGCGAACGTGCCGTCGGCGTTTTCATAGCCGGTGATGTGGAACGATCGCTTCTTCGTATTGTCGCCGCAGGCCGGATCGGACTCGCCGCGGTCGTCTTCGCCGGTCGCCATCACGACCTGGTCGCCGACGGCAACGTCACGAACTTTCGCGCCCACGGCCATCACGATGCCGGCCGCGTCGCTGCCGAGTACTTGGAAGTCCTTGTGGCGGATGCGCGGGTACTGAAACGGTGAGACCGGCAGTCCGAGCGCGGCCCAAGAGCCGTTAAAGTTTAGCGAGGCCGCCATCACTTGCACGAGCACGTCGTGGTGGCCCAATTCCGGCAGCGGGCGAACATGTTCTACGATCGCCTGGCCCGGCGGTCCATGCTCGCCGCGGCGCACACCCCACGCCCGCATGTAGCGGGGAAGCCTTGCTCCCGGTGGCTTGGAAATACCGATGGCTTGCAGGTAAGTGCTGCCGCCGTCCTCCGGTTCGCCCATGCCCGATGTCGATGCGACCTGATTCGATTGCCGCGCGCGAAGGTGGTCGCCGGTGATCGCGTCCCGCAGGGTCGAGCCGCCCCAGGTCATCAACATCCCGGCGTGGGTGAATACGCCGCCAAAGTCGGCTCGGAAGATCAGGTCCCCTTCGCGGATCCTGTCGCGGTGGGCGTGCAGCACCGACGTGGAACTGGCGGCCGATGTGTTACCGTAGGTGTCGATCGTCCACAGGATCTTGTCGCGCGGGATTCCCAGCGCGTCGGTGACGCGAAGGATCAAGCCCTGGTTCGCCTGGTGGAAGATGTACCAGTCGATGCGGCCGGGATCGCGGTGCCCGATGTCGTGCAGGCCCGATCGGATGAACTCCCGCACCCGCTCGACGAGAAACGTGATCGCGTGCCCGGCCATGATGCCGACTTCGCGGCCCTTAAGGTCAAAAAAGCCGCCGTGCGGCGTCCGCATAATCTCGCCCAACGGGTCGTTCGTCTCGCCGAGCCGCGGAACGACGATCCGCCGCTGCGAGCTGTCCGTCTGATGGATCATCCAGTGGATGCCGTGCCCTTCGCGAGCCGGGACAAGGGTACTGGCCACTGCCAGGTCGCCGAAGATCGGCCAGCACGACTGATCGGGCCGCAAGTACCGGCTGTAGACTTCCGCCACCGGGATGACTGCCAGCTTGCACACGCCTGTGCCGACGTGTGGCAACCGGTCGAACAGCGCGCCAAGATAGCCGACACAGTAGCCCTTGGAAGACAGCGTCGGCAACGGGCATTGCAGATCGAGATACTGATTCACCTGGTCGCCCAAACCCGGCGCGGTGAAGTCGCCGTCGTGTGTGGCCACCGCGGCGATGGTGAATCCCAGCCGCTGCATGACGCCGGGCATTCTCAGCGCCGCCAGGGGAAGCGGATAAAGTGTCTCTTCGAGCGCTTCGAGCGTTGCCTTCGCCGCCAACTGTCCGATCGATTCCTCCTTGCCGATCCAGTACCGCGAGGTGATGCCGGTTCCAAGCGTCTCGAACCGTTCGGCCCGGTAATGGAGTGAATCGTTATAGTCTTCGATCGGTGGCGTGAGACCCGCCCGGCGATACATGTCGATCGTCCGCAGGATCTCCAGCCGCTTTTCCTCGGCCAGCCGGGCCAGGTCCGCGTTGGTGTAGCGATTTGCCGGAGTGCACAAACCGACGCCGCCGATGGTCACGTTGTGGTTGAAGTCGAAGGCAAACAGTTCGCCCGGCAGCCGCTGCCAGTTCGCCTCCGCCTGCCGGCGCAATTCTTCGCGGCGGCGAGACATCACTCGATCGGATTGCGTCGCATCACCGGCGGGTCGTGGTTCGAGCGCGAAACTTCCGGCCACCGCCTTCACCTCGGCGACATTCAGCCGCCGGGGCAAAGGATCGCTCGGCGGCGACTCGATCTCCGAAGCAGGGTAGGGGGGCAGCTCTTGCACCTGCTCGGCCGGCGCCGAGACCAGCAGTTCCGCCTCGCCCGAGGCGAGCACGATCCGCTCGGCGTCCACAATCTCCGTATGCAGGCGAACGATAGCTTTACCCGGCCGGCTCGGATGCGCATAGGCGTGCGTGATGTGCGCCACCGCCTCGGCGGGGCCGCGCAATATGCGCGCTTGCCAGTCCTCGGCGAGCACCTCCAGCGACTGGCGGATGTAGATCCCGCCGGGCAGTTGCGCTCCGAATGAAGAGGCCTGGCTGGGACTTCCCAACAGGGCCGAAACAAGCATGCCCAGCACGATCTTGCCCCGCTGTGCCGCTTGCGCCGCGTCGTCGGGCGAATCGCCCCACAGTCGAATCGCCTCGGCCACGTCTTCCGCGGTCAGTTCGCGGCGATGGGTGAATACTTTGCCCACGGCAAGCGGACAACGCTTGTATAGCCCGTCCGCCGTGGCGGCGAACCGCTCCGCAATCACCGGAACTTCGCAACCGCGCAGGTATTCAGCGGCGCTGTCGCCCGGCATGTCGACCACGTGATGCCCTTGACGGAGCCATCGCTGCTGCCGTCGGGCCGCCGAGCGAGCGTCGGTTTCGTCCGCGGAGGTATCGCCATCGGGGCCATCGGCGAGCAGTTCCGGCTTCCAAAACGCCGTCAGCCAGGCAACCGCCTCGGCGATTTGCCGCGGCGTCAGCAGAAAGCCGCATTTGGTGCCCCGCATGGCGGCGAGTGCAATCGGGGCGGTCATTTCACTAAGTACGTAGTCGGCTCGCCAACTGATCCGCTGGCCGCCGGCGGAGGGCGCTTCCGCCAAGGTGTCCAGCGCCGCCTTCGTCATGCCATAGGTGACGACATGTTTATTCTGCAGGTGCCGGCCGTGGATCGAGCCGGGGAGTAGCGTGCAGCGCACGCCCAGCCGCGACGCCGCCTCGGCCACCGCCAGCGGATAGAGCTGGTTGACGTCGAACAGCTCTTTCAGCCGCGCGAGTTTTCTCTGGACTCCATCCGCGGAGAGCGGCTCGTCCGATCGCAAAACATCGTCGTCATCGCACGATCCCAATCCGACGAACACCACATCCAGCCCACCCAGTCGTTCGCTGGCGGACTCGACGGCCCGCTCATAGGCGGCGGGAGAACCATCCGAGTCGATGCGCACGTCGAGATAGGCCTTCACCCCTTTGGCGGAAAGCTGATCTCGCACGGCGGCCGCTTTGGCCGCGTTGCGGGACGTTATGGCCAGCTTCACGCCCGGAATCGCGCCGAACCACTTGGCGACGGCCAGACCGATCCCACCTGCGCCCACGATCAATACCCGCGTCTGGGACTCGGCGTGGAATTGTCTTGCCTGGCCGATCGTGGCATTAGTTTGAAGAAGCCGCGTGAAGTGAAACTCGTCGAGGATCTCCTCGCCGGAGACCCGCGGGCGAAGCGTAACGCGGAAGATTGTCTCTAACTCGTCCTGCGTGCGGCCGCCGATGAGATCCCCCAGCTTGCCTGAGGTGGCGAGCTCCTTCAGCTCCCTCGCTGTATAGGGGCGCACGGCCATCGGATCGGCTTGGGCCTCTATCGGCGGCGGAACGATCGGTGCGTGGCGGCAATCCTCCGCCCGGCGATGTCGCAGCCGCGCCGTGGGCCGCGAAGGAAGCGCTTCGCGAGGGCCGTCAAGCTGCCGTCCCGTGCGGATCGATGCGAGCACCTCTGCGTGCGTCGTATCGGTTTCGGTGCCGCGCTCCACGCGCGCCGTGTGCAGCGCCGCCGCCAGCCGCTCGGGTAGGTCGCCCGATCGGCCAGACAGTCGCTCGGCTGCAAACGGTCCGGGAAAGGTGACCTGATGGTGACCGACTGCAATGTATCGGGAAGTATCGACCACTTGGCGGCCGGCGCGGTCCTGCCGGAAGTAGTGCTGGCCGAACAGTTCCGGCTTCCAGAACGCGCTCAGCCACAATAGGCCCTCGGCAACCTGACGCGGCGTTACCAGAAATCCCCGACCGTTTTCCACAAGCTCGTCCGAGGCGCCGGGTGCCGAGTCTGGCGTGAGCATCCCGATCGCCTGCCAACACACACCGGCGACATGCGCCGGCAGTCCCTCGGCGAGTCGACGCATTGACGCAGCCGCCATCCGCCCGGCGAGGCCGCTTCCACGGTCGACGTGCCCGGAAACGATCGTGTACCCAGCGTCGAGCTGCGCGCCGGCCATCACGGCGGCCAGTGCATCGAACTGGCGCCGCTGTGCGTCCCGCCCGATTTGCGCGGCATCGACGCCTTCGTTCGATTCACCGCCGACTTGGTGCTCGGCAGACGCGATACAGCGGCCGACGTGCAAGAAGTCCAATCCGTCCAGCCGCTCGGCCGCGTCGAACACGGCCCGGCTAAAAGCGGCTTCTCCCTGCGCTGCGTCCAGACGTATCAGCTCCCAACGGTCGACTGCAGCCCGGCTCATCCGCTCGCGGGCCCGTGTGGCCTCGGCATCGTTTGTCACGCCGATCGCCAGGCGCACGTCGGAGATGTTTCCCAGCAGTTCGGCCAGAGCCAGATCGACCGCCCCGGTGCCCAACACCAACGCCGCGGTTTTGCAATGGGCGTGATATCGTCGGGCCGCGATGAGCGTGTGCGAAGCATCCACCTGGGCAGCGACGTGGAATTCATCGAGCAATTGCTCGCCGGAGACTTGCGGCCGCAACAGACTGGCAAATAGCTCCTCTAGCGATACCTGATCCCGGCCGTCGACGTGCTCGGAGAGCCGACCCGAGGCGGCCAGCATCGCCAGCGCATCGGCGCCGAGCGCGCGGCCATTGTTCCAGTGAGCAGCTTCGCCCGTGGCGCCGCCGTGCGCCGCCGAGTCGCGCGCTGCGTGGCCAGATTCCGAAATTAAATGCTGCGGACCCATAGATTCCTTCGCAGGTCAGACGGACGAAAGTTCCGGTTGCTCAATCGGCGCGACTTGCGCTCCGGCCAACAACTGGCGTAGCTCACGTGCTAACACGCGTACGTTTGGCTCCAGGACCATGCTGTCGTGATCGCCGGGCACCACGTGCACGTCGATGCCGCCTCGCACATACGGGCTCCAGTGGTTTTCGGCGTCGACATACTCTCGTGCCGAGTTGAGCACGCGACCGCCGGAGAGCTTATAGCGTTCATCAAGTGGCGGCCGAAACAGCACGAGGCGGCCGTCGTATACCGACGTCTGGTAGTGGATCAGGGCCTCGCGGAAGGCGGCTTCAATCTCGGCCGAACGAAATTCCGCTGGAGTCAACTCCTCCGCGGTCCCGCGCCTCTGCTGCAGCTCCCACTCGACGCGGTCACGCACCCAGCGGCTGAAATAGCCGACGCCTTGCTGCCGGAACCGCTGCCAGTGGACGGAGAGCTTGTCCCGCCGCGAAAGATGAACGCCGCGCATGATCTGCCGGGGCAACTCGGCGGGGATGCTGTCGAGCATCACCAGCAGGCCGACTTCTTCCCCCTGCGAGACGAGCTGCTGCGCCATCTCAAAAGCCGTAATGCCGCCGCCGGAGAATCCGCCCAAGAGGTACGGCCCCTGCGGCTGAATCCGTATGATCTCCTCTAGGTAGGCCTCGGCCATCTCCTCGAAGCGGCGGTGCGGCGTGTCATCGCCACGCAGCCCGCGGGCCTGCACGGCGTAGACCGGCTGACTGCGCCCCAAGTGGGCTGCCAGGTGACGCAGGTTAAGCACGTTGCCGAACATGCCGGCCACCAGATAGAACGGCAGCCGCCCTTCGTCCTCGGCCTGATTCATTGGCACCAGGTATCGGAAGCTCGGGTCGCGCTTTTCACGCGGTGCGTCGCTGGCCGAATCGTTGTCACCCAGCTCCTCGCGCAGCAGGTCCGCACAGCGGGCGACGGTCGGCGCCTGAAACAGCACGGAGATCGGAAACTCGATGCCGTACGACTTCTTGATCTTCGCGAACAGCCGCACCGCGTTGAGCGAGTGGCCGCCGAGTTCGAAGAAGTCGTCGTGCACGCCCACCTGATCGATGCCGAGCAGCTCCTCCCACCAGCCGGCCAGGTTCCGCTCCAGTTCGTCGCGCGGCTCCACGTAGTTCGACTGCAAGTTCGGCCGCGCGAACTTTACGCCGGACGATGCCTCGGCGACCTCTACGCGTCCGGCTCGCCGAATCAATTCCGCTAGCGGTAGCGGGGTGACCACCAGGTCCGGCCCGGCACCCGACGCAAGAATCCGCTCCAGGGCGGTAGTGCCTTCCTGGACCGAGATGCCGGCGTCGAACGTTTCCAGAAACAACCGCTCACCCTCGCTCAGGTGCGCGCCGCGGCCGCCTGTGCCGGCTCCGGCCGCCAGCGGGGCCGCAAACGTGGCGGCGGCCATCTTCTTCACCGCGAACTGCTCCACCTCGACCAGCACCGTGCCGTCTTCGTCGGCAATCGTCACGTCGAACAGGGCCACGTCGTTGTCGGCATGGTTCTGCGGATCCTGGCGAACATAACTGTACACAGCCGCCGGCAGCGGCCCGTGGATCCGCACCTTCCGATAGGAAAGCGGTACAAACAGATCACGGCTGTTTTCATAGCCTTCCACAAGCGGCAGCGCAAACCCGGTTGCCAGGTCGAGCACCGCCGGATGCAGACGATACTGCTGCAAGTCGTCGCGGTATTCCTCCGGAAGCTCCACCAAGGCGATCGCTTCGTCGTTGCCGAAGTGCATCTGCCGCAGCGCCTGCCACCGTGGGCCGAACGCCAAAAGCCCCGCCTGCCGCGTCGATAGCGCCTCGCCGTTCGCCTGTGCGGAGCCGCCTCCGCAACGGCTGAGAATCTCGCGGATCAGCAGCCGCGGTGTGGGCGAAAAGTCGCCCGGCCGCACGGTGCCCTGGGCATGAAGCTCCCACGCGGCGTCGTCGGCAGCCGGCCGGCCGTCGATGCGGCTGGTCACTGTGAACGCGTAGCGGCCGTTTTCGCGAGTCAGTTCTAGACGCGCCTCGCGCCGCTGGTCGTCATTCACCATCAATGGCGACACGAACGTGACGTTGTTCAGTTCGATGTCCGCAGCGCCGGCGATCGACTCCATCGCCTCTCGGACGATTTCCAAGTATCCCGTCCCGGGAATGAGCGCCTGACCGGACTTCGTCCGATGTTCGTCGAGCAGCCAGTGCTCGCGCGCGTCGTAGTCGGTGGCGAACAGGAACCGGTCCGGCCCCTGCTGTAGGCATTCGTCCAGTAGCGGCTGTGCGACGATCCGCCTCTCACGGCTCTCGTCGATCGATTCGCCCTGCACGTGCCGGCTGATTTCGATCGCTCGGCCGACTTCCTTCCAGACGCCCCAGTTGACGGCCACCGTGTGCGGCTTTTTGCCGTGGCGGCTCTGTGCGAATGCATTGAGAAAGCAATTGGCCGCTGTGTAATCCACCTGTCCGGCCGGCCCCAGCGCCGTGCTGCTGGACGAGAACAGCACGAAGAAGTCGAGCGGCTCGTCGGCGAGCAGCCGGCTGAGCAGCAGCGTGCCGTGCACCTTCGGCGTGAATACACCTTCCACCGAGTCGGCCGACTTGAGCTGGATCAGGCCGTCGTCCATTGCGCCGGCGGCGTGAATTACGCCCTGGATGGAGCCGAACCGCTCCCTGGCAACCTCTAGCACGTGCTGCATGTCGCCCACATTGGCGACGTCCGCCGCGAGAGCAACCACTTCCGCCCCGTGGGACTCCAACTGGCGCAAGCTCCGGATCTTCCGGCTGGTCGGATCGCGGTCGCTGTGCTCGGACAGCCACGCGTCCCAACGCTCCGGCGTGGGCAGGGCGGTGCGTCCGGTGAGGACAAGGCGAGCCTGATAGTTCCGCGCCAGATGATCGGCCATGGCCAGACCAATGCCGCCCAGACCGCCGGTGATCAGATAGACTCCTCGTGGACGAAGCCGTGCCGGAGTCGCTTCATCCGTGGATATTTTCGTCGGCTCATATTCGGCTTGAAAGCGGCGATCGCCTCGCATGGCCACCACGCCGTTTTCCGGCTTCGAAGTGAGCTCCGTCCAAAGTCCCGCCACTACCGGCGCGATATCCACCGCCGGCTTGCGACGTCGTTTGCCCGGTGCGGCGAGCGGCAGTTGTACGTCGATGCTTTTGCAGGTCACTCCCCGCAACTCGCGCGGAATCACCTTTACCGGACCTAGCAGCGTAGCCTTCTCTGGATACGGCAGCGGCTCACCGTCGACGCTCTGCATGCCATTGGACGCTACCGTGACGTGCATCGCGGGGGGCAGGTCGTGTTCGCCCAAGGCTTGGGCGAGGAACAGCAGGCTGTAGAAGCCCCGCTCCTGGTTGCGGTGAAAGAAGCTCGACCCCGGGCGGAAGCTCTCGTCCGCGGTGACCATCCACAGGTGCACGATCCGGTGCGGCAAGCGGCCGGCGGCAGCCAACTCTTGAAACAGGCCGTCGTACCCGGCGCGGCCTTCCTCGGGCGACAGGGCGAACTCGGTATCGCTGAAGCGATAGAACGCGTCCCCCTCGCGGCAAGTGATGACTTCGTGTCCCGCGGCAGAAAGCCGCCTGACCAGCTCGCCACCGATTCCGCTGCTGTCGAGAAACACCAGCCACCGCAGCGGCTCGCCGTTGCTCTTCTCGGCAGTCGCATGCGAATCGATTCGCGGCGCTTCCCGCCATACCGGCCGATAAAACCAATCCGCCAGCTCCGCATGCCGCACCAGCGCGTGCGACTCTTCCGCGGTCGCAGCGGCAGCCGTTCCCGGCTCAATCCAATAGCGTTGCCGCTCGAACGGATAGGTGGGCAGCTCGATGCGTCGGCGCCCCTCCTCGCCGCGTATCGTCCGCCAGTCCAGCTTCATGCCCGCCAGCCACAGGCGGCCGACGGTTGTCATCACATGTTGACGATCGGAGACCTCGTCATCCGGATGGCGCAGTGAAGTCAGCACCGCACGCGGCTTGGCCTTCTGTTGTCTTGCCAGTGAACTGAGCGTGCGGCCAGGGCCCACTTCCAGGAGGATGCGGTTCTCATCCTCCAGCAGCCGGGCCAGCCCTTGGCCGAACCGCACCGTGTGACGGAAGTGCCGCACCCACCACTCGGGGTCCTGGGCCCGTTCCGGACGCACCCAATCGCCGGTCACGTTCGAGATGTATGGTGCCTGCGGTGGATGAAGTTGAATCTTCGCCAGCCCCGCACGAAATTCGTCCAGGATCGGGTCGAGCAGCCGGCAATGACTGGCGCCCCCCACTCGTAGGCGGCGGCATTGGATGTCGCGCTCCGCGAGTTGTCGCTCCAGTGTTTCCAGCGGCTCCGACATCCCGGAAACCAGGCAGAACTGCGGTGCGTTCACGGCAGCCAGATCCAATTGGTCGCCCAGCAGCGGCCGCAGCTCGTCCTCGGGAAGAGGTACGCTGAGCATGGCGGCGCCCTCGACTCGCTCCACCAGGCGCCCGCGCAATGCGACGATCGCCAGCGCGTCTTCCAGAGACATCACGCCCGCCAGCGTGGCGGCGGTGTATTCGCCCAGGCTGTGGCCGGTCATCGCCGCAGGCACAATGCCCCACGACGTCCACAGCCGGGCCGTAGCGTATTCGGTAATAAAGGTGGCGCAGATCGATGCAGTCACCTGCTCCAGCTTCCGGGCGGCCCGGTCGACTTCCGACGCCTCGGGAAACATCAGATTCTTCAAATCGAAGTCGAGCAGCGGCTTCACAATCCTCAAGCCCTCGTCGACCGCTTCCTGGTAGACCGGCTCGGTGTCGTAAAGCTCGCGGCCCATGTTCGGGTATTGCGTCCCGCCGCCGGGAAACATGAAGACGATCGACGGCGCTGCGCTCTCGCTCCGCGCGGTGAACACTCGGCCGGGGTCGGTCATCCGCAATAGTTCAATTGCATCCTCGCGATCGCGGCAGGCGACGATCCGCCGGTGTTCGAAAGCCTTGCGTCCGACTTGCAGCGTGTGTGACACGTCGGCGAGGTTTGACTCGCTACACTCTTCGAGACGATCGGCCAGCCGCGCGGTGGCGGCATCGAGCGCGGTGGGCGTTTTTGCCGACAGCGCGAGCAACTGCCACGGCTTCCCGGGCGACGAGACGGCCGGCTCCGGCGCCTCCTCGACGACCACGTGCACGTTCGTCCCGCCCACGCCCAGTGAACTGATGCCGGCTCGCAGCGGCTGTTCACCGGCTTGCCAGTCGCTCAGTTCGGAGTTGACGACAAACGGGCTGTTCTCGAAGTCGATGCGAGGGTTGGGCGTCGTGAAGTTCAAGCTCGGCGGGATCTGCCGGTGTCGCAGCGACTCGACGACCTTGATCAGGCTGGCCACGCCGGCGGCGGTGTCCAGATGGCCAATGTTCGTCTTCACCGAGCCGATCCGGCAGAAGCGGCGGCGGTCGGACGTTTGACCAAAGGCTTGCGTCAGCGCCGCGATCTCGATCGGGTCGCCGACCAAGGTGCCGGTGCCGTGCGCCTCGACGTACGAGATGTCGTCCGCGGTGAGCCCCGCCAGTTCGAGCGCTTCGACTACGACTTTCGCGTGACCGTCGACGCTCGGCGCGAGATAGCCGACCTTGCCCGCGCCATCGTTATTGATGGCCGAACCCTTGATCACCGCATGAATGACGTCGCCGTCTGCCAGCGCATCGGCCAGTCGACGCAACACGACAACACCCGAGCCGCTGGTCAGCACGGTGCCCGCTGCCCGGGCGTCGAACGCGCGGCAGTGGCCGTCAGGCGACTGCACTTCGTTTTCGCGGTACAGGTAACCCTGCCCGTGCGGAACGTCGATCGTCACGCCCCCGGCCAGGGCCATGTCGCACTCGCCGGCCAGCAGGCTCTGGCAGGCCATGTGGATGGCTACCAGCGACGTCGAGCAGGCGGTCTGTACGGCCACGCTGGGCCCGCGCAGGTCGAGCTTGTAGGAGACGCCGGTCGGTAGGAAGTCGCGGTCGTTGCCCGTATGGCGAAGCAGAAACAGCCCCACAGAGTCGACCACGTCCGGCCGAGTGAGGATATTCCGCATGAAGTACGAGTTCATCCCGCATCCAGCGAACACGCCCACCGCGCCGCCGAACTGCTCGGACGTGTGTCCGGCGTTCTCCAGCGCCTCCCAGGCACACTCGAAGAAAACGCGATGCTGCGGATCGAGGATGGCCGCGTCCTTGGGGCTGAACCCGAATAAGCCAGCGTCGAAGCCATCGAAGTCCGACAGCACACCGCCCGCTTTCACGTAGTACGGGTTGCGGAGTTGAGCCTCCGGCACGCCTGCTGCGAGCAGTTCCTCCTCGCTCAGCGGCCGAATGCATTCGACGCCGTCGCGCAAGTTCTGCCAATACTGCGCAATATCGCCACTACCGGGAAACCGCCCGGCGGTTCCGATCACGGCGATATCGTTCTCGTTGATAGCGTGTTCCGCGCCAGCCATGGCCGGGCCCCTGTTGCGACTGCTTCTAGTGTTGCCGGTTCTTTCGTCGCCGGGCGAGGGCAGCGCGGCGGGTCTCCGCCCGCTGCAATCCCTGTGCCGCCACGTCGCCGTTGCCGTTGGTGGTCAGATACTCGCTCAACGCCCGGATGGTCGGGAAACGATACAAGTCCGTAATGGAGACCGGCTGCGGCAAGCTCTCGCGCATTCGCCGGTGCATGCTCACGACCAATAGCGAATGACCGCCGATGTCGAAAAAATTGTCGGTGATGCCTACTTTTTCGACAGACAGCGTCTCCTGCCACAGCCGGGCGATGGTCGATTCCAGATCGCTTTGCGGAGCAATGAACGCCGCCTGGCTCCGCGGCTGCGCGGCGTCGGGAGCCGGCAGGGCCTTGCGATCGATCTTGCCGTTGGGGGTGAGCGGCAATGCCTTGAGTGTGATCAGGTGCGAGGGCACCATGTACGGCGGCAGCTTCTCCCGCAGATGTTCGCGCAGCGTGTCGACGTCGGCCGATTCGCCTTCGGGCACCAGATAGGCCACCAAGCGCACATCCCCCGGTGAATCCTCCCGGGCGACTACCACACACTCGCGGACCGTTTCGTGCCCTGCCAGAATCGTCTCGATCTCGCCCAACTCGATGCGGTGGCCGCGAATCTTGACCTGGTGATCGCTCCGCCCCAGGTATTCAATGACCCCATCGTCGCGATACCGGGCCACGTCGCCGGTAGCGTACATGCGAGCCTGGCCGTCGCCGCGGAAGGGGTCGGGCACGAAACGCTCGGCCGTGAGTTCCGGCCGATCGAAGTAACCCCGCACCACGCCGTCGCCGCCGATGTACAAGTCGCCCGGCACGCCCGGCGGCACCGGCTGACGCTGCTTGTCCAAGATGTATATCTGCGTGTTGGCGATCGGGCGTCCAATCGGGACCGGACCGCCCTCGCGGACCGGGTGCGTCGTCGACCAGATCGTCGTCTCGGTCGGGCCGTACATGTTCGTCACTGTGCCCGGCACGAGACGAACGAGCTCCTCGGCTAGGTCGACCGGAAACGCCTCGCCGCCGATCATCACATTGTCGATCGTCCGCAGTGCTTCCCGCGAATCCGGGTCAGCGACCAGCATTCGGGCCATCGACGGTGTGCATTGAAAATGAGTCACCCCGTGGCGGCGCACCTGCGCCGCGAAGGAGTAGTCCTCGTCCGCATCGCTGACGGCGCCGCCCTCAGGATTCGACATCTCGCGCAGACGCTTTAGCTTCGGCAGGCTCTCCAGCACGGTCTCGGTCGGCACGCCGAAGTCGAGCAGGCAGGCGATCTCGTCGACGCCGATCAGCTTGAGCCGCTCGATCATCGCCAGACACGTTTCCGGCGTTCCGAACAGGCCGCTGGTCTCGAAGTACCGCTCAAACGCATGATCCAGGATCGCGTCGAGCTCCTCTTCCGAGAGGCTCGACAGGTCCAGTTCTTCCACCTTGCCGTTGCCGCCGCTGGGACGTTTAAAGGCGGGGAACGCCCAGGCGAAGCTCTTCACGAGGCTCACCGAGCTGCCCAGGTATTTCTTCATCGGCCCGCGCACCAGCTCGCGCACCTGGTCGTCGTCGTCGCCGACGAACGTGTGCAGCATGAGCGTCACGGTGCCGCCGTCGGGGTCGAGCCCATTCTCTGCGCGGGCCTCCCGATAGATGCGAATCTTCTCGGCCACTTCATCGACCGACTGCCCCAACAGGTGGGTGAGCACGTTTGCCCCGGCGGCCGCCGCTTGGCGATAAGTATCCGGATTGCCGGCGGTCGTGATCCACACCGGCAACTCCGGTTGAACCGGGCGCGGCAACGTGGCAGTCTCGACGGACTCGCCCATCGGGTTGGCGAACGGCAGCTTCTCGCCACGCCACAGCCGGCGGACTTCGTCGATCTGGCGAAGCATGACCGCCTTGTTGTCCTTATGGTTTTCGGGGCGGATGACGAAGTCGTTGGGCATCCAGCCGGAGGCGAAAGCGATGCCCACTCGCCCGTCGGAGAGGTTGTCCACCACGGACCATTCTTCGGCAATGCGGATCGACGGATGCAGCGGCGCGACGCAACTGCCGGCGCGAATGGCCAGCCGCTTGGTCACGGCCGCCAGCGCCGCTCCGGTCACCGCCGGATTGGGGTACGGTCCGCCGAACGCGTGAAAGTGCCGCTCCGGTGTCCATACCGAGTCGAACCCGTTCTCGTCGAAGTACCGGGCACCATCGAGCATCAACTTGTACTTGTCGCGTCCCGGGGCATCGTCGTTGCCCCACATGAACAGCCCGAACTGCATGCCGCGCTTCGATCCGCGGACAGGCGCCGCTTCACCGCGACGGCTGCGGTCGAGATACAGCACGATCGAAAAGCCACGGGCCAGCGTCCAGAACAGCTCCAGCACGGAGATGTCGAACGACAAGCTTGTCACGGCGAGCCAACTGCCGGCCGGCTCGCTGGGAATGCACTGGTCCATCCCGGCGAAGAAGTTCACGACGTTGCGGTGCTCGACCATTACGCCCTTAGGGCGACCGGTCGATCCCGAAGTGTATATGACGTACGCCAGGTGATTCGATCGAACGCCCGAGGGAGCGTTCTCGCCGCTGCCCAAGGCGATTTGAGGCCAGTCGCGGTCGATGCACATCACCTTCGCGGTGCTGGTGGGCAGCGTCGGCGCCAGGTGCTCCTGCGTCAGCACGACCTCCGGCCGGGCGTCTTCGATCACCAGGGCTAGTCGATCGGCGGGATAGTCCGGATCGAGCGGCACGTATGCTCCGCCCGCCTTCAGCACGCCCAGCACGCTGACCATTAAGTCCAGCGATCGATCGGTGTAAACGCCGACCAGCCGGTCCGGCCCGACGCCCAGTTCCCGCAGCCGAGCCGCCAGGCGGATCGCCCGTTCGTTCAACTCGCCGTAGGAGAGCGACAGGCCTTCAAAGGCCACCGCCGTCGCATCCGGCGTCTTCTCGACCTGCTCCTCGAACAATTCGTGGATGCAGACGTCTGTGCGGTAGGGGACGCGTGTTTGATTCCAATCGGAAAGCACCCGCTGGCGCTCTTCCGCCGAGAGTAGCGACACCTCGCCCACGGGCGTATGCCGGTCATCGCTGAGATTCGCCAGCAACGTCTCCAGATGCCGCTTAAGCGATTCACCGGCCTGACTGGCAAAGCTGGAGGCGTCCAGGACGAGCCGGCACGACTTGTTTGTTTCGTCGACAACAACCGTGAGCGGCGCTGCTGGATGCGTCGAGTCGCCCTGCGCGCCACATTGTTCAATCGCGACTGCGAATGGCGGCGTAGTTTTCAGTTCCGCGCGGGCCGTCAACTCCGGCCGGCGGCCCACCAGGTCGCGCAGCCAGGTACCGCGCTGCTGGGCACTGCCGATCGCTTTGCGCAGCGGCGCGAGATTCTCCTCGAAGGTTTGCTCCATCTGGACGGCCACGTGCACGGGCACGTGCCGCGCGTAGACGGGCGGCAAGCCTGCGATCTGGTTGGCGACCGCAGCATGCGCCAGGCCCAGGTCGAACTCTGTCTTGTCGCCGGTTCGGGCCAGGTAAACGCACAGGGTCGCTGCGATCGGCGCCGTGAGTCCGTCACGGCCGCACGCTTCCACGAAACCGGTCGGGATCGACAGCGGCAGTTCGATCCGGCTGTTGCTGCCGGTCTCACTTTCGGTCGCCGCGAACGGAACCGGCGGCAGTTCAAGTTTCGCCAGCCGGTCCATCCAGTAGGCTTCCTGCCGGCAAAGCTGCTTGTCCAGCTCCGTCAGTCGCTGGCCAGTCTTCTCGTCGAACGTTTCGCAACGGCCGCCCACCTTCAGACCCGTTTTGCGAACAACCTCTTCGATTTCCACGTCTTCGCCATCGAGCCGAGCCAGGCCGGCAATCGTGAGGATTCCCTCACCGGTTGCGACGCAGAACGATGCGACATCTACCGCCAGGACCGTACCGGGCGACTCGTCGCAGTGGTCGCTGCCGACGGCGGCACGGGTCACGATGAACGGTTCAATGCCGATTAAAAGCTTCACCGATCCCAGCGGGTTGGCGTAGCGGCCGAAGTCCAGGGCCCGGACAAGCCGCTCCAACTGATCGGCAGGGGCGGACCAGTCGATCAATCCACACGTTCGTGGCCGATCGGTTTTCGAGAAATAGCGCCGCACTCCGTCGACGGGCTGCGCCGTGGGCTGGATGCGTCCCGACGCCAGCTCGCTGATCATCTCGCCAAAGGATTCCAATCCCGCCTGGAAGCACTTCGTGTTGAGCGTCAGCGCCGTCTCATTCGGCGCGACGTCGAAGTCGACTTGCTTCAAGATGTCCCCGCGGTCAACCTCGGCGGTCATCAGGTGCCAAGTGATCCCGTAGCGGGTCTCGCCATTGATCAGCGCCCAAGCGGGCGTGTTCAAGCCGGCGTAGTGGGGCAGGGGACCGTCGTGAAAGTTGATCGCTCCACGCCGCGGCAGGCTCAGGAAGCGTGCCGGAATGATGGCCAAGTGTGTGATGCTCAGCAGGTAGTCGAACGGCTCCGCACACATTGCCGATTCGGCGTCGACTAGTCGATCGAAAATCGCGATGTCGTGCTGCCGGGCCCAGTCGGCCACACGCGGAGCTTGCGAGACGACCCCCCGAATCGCGTGTCCCTTGTCGAGCAGCGTCTGACCGCATTCGATCAGCAGCGATTCGGATCCGACGAGAAAGCACGAAAGCGATAAATCGTGGTCCATAAACTCCGACCTCCGTGTCCTCTGACCGGGCAGTCACATCACCGCGAAGCGCTGGTTCTCGCCCGCGTCCTCAGCAGCCTTTGCGTGGAAGTCCCGCCCGTGACACGTCTTTGGGTGTTCCGATGTTTTGGTACAGCGATCAATCGGCGACTCGACCGTTCGCGCTAGGTGCCCCTCGCGTGCCCGCCACCAAGCCCGCTCGCTGGGGGGGCTCTGTGAGCGGTTAAGCTAATGCGTGAAAACAGCTTGTAGGGGGAATGCGTCGCTTAGATAATATATCGAATTTAAATGACTTAGTCAACTTACACGAACTACGCAAAGTTCAGCCACGGCTCAGCTTACGTTCCGGTTGTGCGGCCTTTGCACGTTACCAGCCCGATCTCGGTGTGTTTAGCCGTAACGCCGCAACCACGGCAGAAAAACGGTCAGGCTTCGTAGCCCTCCTGCATTACGGTTAGACGGCCCCCAAAGCGGAAACGGACCCCTCCCGGCACGGCACACGGCAACTTTCCGCGCAGCGGCAGCCGGCGCATTCCGGGGACAGACGAAACGCGAGCGCATAAATTCGTCACCGACAGACGTCGTTCTGCCACCGGACGCGCGAGCTACCCCTTCGGCGGTACTTGAATCGACTTGCCAAAGAAGATGCCGAGGCGGGGCGGCATCGCGTCAGTATGCCCCCTTGCCGGATACCACTGCCGGAATGGTCTTGAAGATCAACGACAGGTCCAGCCACAAAGAGCGGTTCTCGATGTATTGCAAGTCGTGAACCATCTGCTGCTCGAAAGGAATGTCGCCGCGACCGCTGACTTGCCAAATGCAGGTCAAACCGGGCTTCACCTCCAGCCGGCGCAGGTGATACGGCGTGTACCAGGCGACTTCGCTCGGCACCGGCGGACGCGGCCCCACGATGCTCATGTCACCCTGAATCACGTTCCACAACTGCGGCAACTCGTCCATGCTCGTCTTGCGGATCAACCAGCCGACGCGCGTGACGCGGGGATCACGCCGCATCTTGAAGGTGAAGCTATTTTGATGATGGTTCTGTGCTTGCAGTTGCTCCTTGAGCTCGTCCGCCCCCATCACCATCGAACGAAACTTGTAGCAGACGAACTCCCGACCACCGCGGCCGACGCGCACTTGCCGAAACAGCACCGGGCCGTAGTCCGTCAATTTGATCCAAAGCGCAATCACGACCATCGGCGGCGCCAGGACGAGCAGCGCCGCGGATGCAACGATCACATCCAGCACGCGCTTCGTTCGCTCGTAGGCCATCGACTTTTCGGCGCCGTACGATTCGAGCGTCTCGATGGAAACCGAAATCGCCGCCGCGCTATCGGTTCTCGGGCGAAGTTCTTCAGCGGGCGGAGTATTATCGGGCGGGAAGTGGGGCGACAGCGGCGTGCGTGGGTCGGTGCGCGCGCCGCCAATCGAGTTGGCGGGCGGAGTCATTGCTTGTCCCGGATGCGGAAGTCGGTGGCGGTAGCTTGCTCGGTAGGGTGGCCATTCTGCTTGCCGGCCAATCGGCCGTCAAATCGAGTGCAGGTGTCGCTCGCACCTTCGCAAGCGCCGTGCCAATCCTCCCACGCCCGCGCGAACCCCTTATATAAGGGACCTCTAGGGGAGACCGCGGTGGCAACTACAATCCGCCAGGGAGTTTCCGCGACATCTTCGCACGCCGCGCGACGATGTTGCCGGGCGACGCCGTTACGGCGACGTCTCATTTTGACCGACGTCGCCGCAGCAATTGTTCATTTTGATAATACGTGGCGATAAACATCTTGCCCGAGTGGCGCCGTCCACTTTGCACAAGCTCACGCTGCACGCCAGCATCTCCACGTGAATAAGCAGCTCGGCGAATCAACGATGCACATGGCGCCCACCCGCGCAGCATCAGCGGCTGTCGGCTTGGTGAAGCAAAGCCGCTAGAGCGCATCTCGCTACTTCGGAGACGGCAGGGGAGAGATCATCAACACTCAATGTGCGACGATGACCGATGCGCAGCAGCAGCGCCGAGAAAGTACGGCCGCGCCGGGGACTACCGGCTTGCGCGGAAGAGAGCGGCCAACTTGGCCGCTTCATGATGGGCGTTGTGATTGTCCGAGACGCGCAGCGCGCCGGCGGCTCCCATTTCTGCCAGCCGATCCGGAGAGTACTCCACCGCCTCGCGCATGGCGGCCACGAGGGGATCGACGGCGCCGGCGGGCACGATCCAGCCGCACTCGCCCGGAATAACAAGCTCTGCAATACCGGCCACCTGGGTGCTGATCACTGGCCGATGCATCGCCAGAGCCTCCATAATCACCACCGGCAGCCCCTCGGCAAAGCTCGGCAGTACCAGCGCCCGTGATGCCCGTAGCGTCTCGCGCACCTCCGCATTGCTTTTCCAGCCCACCAGCCGTACGCGGTCCTGCAAGTGCGATTGCGCGATTAGCCGCTCGATTTCCGGACGCATCGGCCCGTCGCCGACCAGCACCAGTTCGAAGCGCACTCCTTCGGACGCCAGCCGCGCCGCGGCTTCAATCAACAGCGGCACGCCTTTCTGCTCGGACAACCGTGCTACGCAGGCCAGCCGAGGCTCGCTTGGCGGTGACGTGGGTACCGCTCGGAGAAATGCGTCGTCCACGCCGCACCGCACGACGCGCACCTTCTCCCAATGCTCGTACTCGCACCAGCGGAATAACTGACTGCGTCCGAATTGACTGATCGCCACCACAAAACTGGCACGCCGGATCTTTTCCCCTAGCCCGAGAAACTCCGGCTTGTCGAACTCCTCGGGCCCATGCACGGTAAAGCTGTAGGCGGGGCCACTCAGCGCGTGGCACAACATGGCAACCGTGGTCGAGTTCGTTCCGAAGTGGGCGTGAACGTGCGATACACCGCCGGTCGCGAGCCACTGGCGCAGGACGCACGCTTCGGCCAGATAGACCAGATGCAACTGCAGCCCCCGATCCGACCGCCGCCCGACGCGGCAGGCCAATCGCAGTGCCCGCCAGAAGGCAGGCAAATGCGACACCGCAGTTCGCAGCGCCGCCAGCACGAGGCCGACCACACCCACGTCGAGAATCGCCCGCGTCCGTTCTGCTTCTTTTCGGTCGGCTGGGTCGACTAGTTGCGTGGTGCCTCGCCGCAATGTGAAGCGATCCACCTCGACGCCCTGCTGCTCCAGGGCGGCGATTTCGCGGCGGATGAAGCTCTGGCTAGGTTGCGGATACTGGTTGACTAGGTAAGCCACTCGCACGGCGACTGGCGGCGCGGCGGCATCTTTCGCTGCATCGACCGGTTGACTCTCGACCACCCTTGTCATTGTGCCCCCCGTGACAGTTCAGCAGGAGCGGAGACCGGCTGCGTGGTCGCGGACTTGTATTCAATCACGCGGCTCCTTCGCCCCAGTGCCCGCAGCAGGAAGAATTTTAACTGTCCGAGCAACTGCGGAAATTTTCCTATCACGACAAACAGCGCATAGGTCATTGAACCGTGCGCGCCCCAGCCGCGCCGTCGACCATAGCTGGCGACGCGCAACCACAACACAAGGTACGCGGCCAGTATCAGCAGGCTCCAGCCGCCAGTCGACCAGGCGAGCGCGAGCGCCACGAGCGGAACGACGGCCGCCCAAAACCAGATACTCGACGACTCGCGCACCCAATGTCGCTCGGGCGCGGCACCATGCATCCAGGCGCCTTCCGCATAGGCATGGCCCGCCCGCACGGTACGCCGCCACCACTGCCCGAACCTGTACATGTCGGCGTCGTGCCACGTCATGTCGGCGTCCGCCCGGAGGATCTTCCACCCAGCGGCCCGCAACCGAACGCACATTTCCGGCTCTTCGCCGGCAATCACCAAGGGGTCGTAGCCGCCCACCGCGCGGAAGACCTCCACCCGCATCATGGCATCGCCGCCGCAGGCCCGCGTCTCGCCCAGCGGCGTGTCCCACTCGATGTCGCACAACCGATTGTAGATCGTCCGCTCCGGGAATCGCTCGCGTCGCCTTCCGGCCACAACGGCCAGCTCCGGTTGTGCTTGGAGCAGGCTTACCGCTCGCTGCGTCCAGCCGTTGGCGATTTCACAATCGCCGTCCACGAACTGCACGAACTGGACGCCGGGGGCCAATTCCACGAGTCGCTCAAAGCCGGCGTTGCGAGCCCGGGCGGCGCTGAACGGCAGTGACATATCCAGCGCTACCACGTCCGCCCCCATCGTGCCGGCGACGTGGACGCTGTCGTCACTGGAGGCCGAGTCGACGTACACGACCGCGTCGGCATAGCGCCGCGCCGACTCGAGGCAGCGACGGAGTCGCGCCCCTTCGTTTCGGCCTATGGCAACGACGCCAATGCGATTCACGTCTGAAAGCCCTTGAGAAACACACTGTGCCGAATCCGATCGAGCAGAAAATAGGGAGGGTCCCTATCCGGTTTTCGCTGGATTGCGCGGCGCATCCGCCACAGGGCACAGCCAACAATTGAGACCCCGTCTACCATCGCGGCATAGACGCGGCCGTGATTCTTGATGAAGTATCGCCGGCGCGATTCGAACCAGTAGGGCGGCACTCGCGGCGGACGGCTCTCCCGCACCGTGACGCCCGAGCTGCGCCCGACCAGGTGGATCACGTGACTGGCCGGCACGTACCAGCACTGCCAGCCGGCCTTTCGGGCGGCCAGGGCAAAGTCGGTCTCCTCGTAATACATGAAGTAGCGCTCATCGAGCAGACCCACGTGCGCGAACACCTCATGCCGGATCATCATGCTGCCGCCGCACACCCAGTCGATTTGGTGCGGCTTGTCCGAGATGGGCACCGTTACCATGTAGTTCTTCAAGAGCCGAGTGATCGGCCCAAAATGGATCGCCACCTCCAGCTCGCTGCGAATGCCGGGAAATCGGTAGCGGGAGTGCTGCGGCGTCCCGTCCGGGTCTTCCAGCCGGCTGCCCACGATACCCACGCGGGGATGGGCGTCGAGAAAGTCGGCCAGCGCGGCCACCGCACCCGGCCGGGCGACCGTGTCGGAGTTAAGCAACAGCACGTAGTCCGGCGGTCGGTTCGATTTTAGCGCCGGGTCGATGGCCGCATTGTTTCCCGCGGCAAATCCGCCGTTCTCTTCGTGCGGCAAAAGCTCGGCCCAATCCCGCCAGCCCCGCTCGTCGATCGCGGCACCAATGCGCTCGATCGAGTCATCGCCCGAGGCATTATCGACGACCACCGCCCGGCTGCCGGCGGCCGGGTCCAACTGACCGGCCAAGGACGCCAGGCAATCAATCGCCAGGTCCGGCGTGCGATAGTTCACAATCACTGCCAGCACGTTGCTCATGGTCGCGCCACCTCCTCGCTGGCGACCGCATGTTCGATCGGCTCAGCCTGGGTGACCGCAGGTGTGCTGTCCCGCGCCGTTCGCACCCACTGGCGCTCGCGGCGAAAGAGATATGCCACGTAAATAGGCAGCTTGCGAAGCACGTACCACGGCACGACCAGCCAGATGTGCAGCGGGACGTTTTTCGTGCCCAGCGAGCGCCACGCTAACAGCATGGTCAGTACTAACACTGCTCCGGCCGTCGCCGCGACGGCCGCCGGCGTCCAATTCCGTCCGATCAATCCCAGAACCACCGTCGCACCCATGGTAAACAACCATGCGGTGATGAACAGGGAAAGCGGAGGTATCGCCACGTCCAGTGCCATGGCCAACATCGAAGGCTTTGCGCGGAAAATGCCTTTGAGCGCCAGGAGCGGGGTCCGCTGCAGGGCGATCTGAATATGGCCGTGTTCCCAGCGCTTTCGCTGCCCCTGGGCGGTGGCAAACCCTGAGGGAAGCAGCGTGCGGACTTGCGCCTCATTACAGTAAATCGCGCCTCGGTCGTCGAGAAACAGGTCGACCGACATGTTGTAATCTTCCGCGATGTGACCGCTGGCCAGCGGCAACGCCCGCAGCACCTCCCAGGGAAATGCCATTCCTGAGCCGGTCAGCAGGCAGGGCAGTCCCATCCGTCGCAGTCCCGCCGGCCGCACGAGGTTCTTCACGCCGACTGCCAGGTACGAGACCAAGTCGAAGGCCGCGGGCTGCGGCGGCAGCTCCATACGATAGGCCGCCTGCACTGGTCGGCGAAGCGCTGCGGCCCACTGCACAATACGATCCAAGCTGCCTGGGCCGAAAAAGCAATCGGCATCGATCACCACGACCACCGGCGCGTGTCCATCCTCCAACTGGTTGACGCCGAATTCCAGCGCGTAGCTCTTGCCACGCCGATCCGGGTCGTAACGCTCCGCAACCTCCACGCCGAGTTTACGGGCGACCTGGGCAGTTGTGTCGGTGCAGTTGTCAGCGATCACCAGCACGCGATCGCCCGGGCGGAGCTGGGACTTTAGTTGCCGGAGCATCTCCGGCAGGCCGTCCTGCTCGTTGTGCGCGGGAATGAGGATATCGACCCGGCAGCGCTCGGCTGCATCCAGATCTTCGCGCTTGCGGAGCGGAAACTGAGCGGCCGCGCACTCGATCAGCAAGAGGCACGCCGGCACCAGAAAGAATATTGCGATCGTCACGGACAACAGTATCACAAGGGTCCCCAGTTCGGGAGGAATGCCGAAGGCGGTATGACGTCGTTCACGAACGGCGAGCCGCACGCGCTGCCCGGCGGCGCCGGCTGACTCACTCGACGAAGCCGAGGATCGGGGCGTCCAGATCGATCAGATCGCGCACGACCTGCTCGCCCCGTGCGTTCGCGGAGCGGGACCCCTCAGTGCTGAACACGATGCCCTCGGTTCGGGCCGCCAGCATTGCCAGGTCCACCGGCTGGGCGGTCGTGGGGCCGGCGACGAGGATCATGGTGTACCGCGTCCGCAACCGTTCAAGGAGCTCCGTCATGCGGCGTGTCCCGAGACCTTCCTCCGGCATGGCGACCGTACCCGGAGTGATACAATCGACGCCCGGCATCTGCGTGGGTCGAATCATCTCGTCCAGATCGCAATCGCCCGAGACAATGAAGTCGGCCACGCCGGGCGTGTGGCCGTCCCGTACCGTCCGCACGTCGGCCACCCGCACCGGGCTGACCGGCTCGTCGATGATGTTGCCGCCGCGCGACATGTCGCTCAGGCAGTGCCCGTTGGTCTCCAGCGGTTCGTGAGTGTCGTCGATTAAGGCTTCCAGTTCGCGCCGGTTCTGAGGCGTGGTGCCCACGTCGATCAGCAGGACTCGCTCGCCGCGCTGGGCAAAGCAGTTCGCCGAGCTGGCGATCAGCGAAATACTGGCCGGGCGGTCATTCAAGCTGGAGAACAACAGCACCGATCCGGGCTTATTCATCGCCTGCTGGATGCGAAGTGCGAGCAAGCGCGGGAATTCATTGTTGCGGGCGGAATGGACCGAAATCGCCGAATGGCGCCCAGGGTAGCGCTTGGCCAACACCGGCAGCCCCAGCCGGCGCGCGGCACCTTCCGCCGGCCGCTCCCGGTTCCGGTACAGTTCGGCCGCGAGCAGCGGCGCCGACAGCACCATACTGACCATGAGGAAGGTACCCAGCGCCAGTTTGGTTTTGTTGCTGCGGACCGGGTTCAGCGCCGGGCTGGCTGGCTGAATGACGCTGAACTCATGCATGTTCGAGTGCTTCAACTGGTCGAACGTCGCCAGTAGCGTCTCCAACCGCTGACGCTCGTTCGTGGCGACCTCGACATCGGCGCTGAGCTCGTCCGCCCGCTGGCGAATCTCCCGAAGCCGCTCGACTTCGCCTTGCTTAGTGGCGATGGTCGTTTGGAACTGTTGGATTTCGCCTTCGCTGGCGATACGTTCCAGCTCAATTTCCGCCACGCTCCGCCCCAATCGTGACGGCACCGGCGAGGTCAACGCCTGTTCTCGCAAGATGCTGGGCATCCTCCGCTCGATCTGGTTCAGCTCGTCGTTCCACTCTTGGATTTGTTCGCCGCGCTTAGCCTCGAGAATCTGCAGCTCCGCGGCAACTCGATCGAACTCGGCCTGGCTGATGTACTGTTTCTCGCGGAGTTGCTTGGCGCGATCATATTCGCTGCGGGCCATCTTCAGCCGGGCATCGGCCTCGACCCGATCCTCCTCGCGCCGGATCTTCTCCTGAAGGTAAATCCGCTTTTGGAGATCGACGGCGGATTGCAGTCGATGCGCTGCGGCGATGTTCCCACCGGGCTGGGCCCCCTCCCGGGACTGGGCGGAACCGCTCGGGCTGCTGCTGCCTCCGCTACCGGAATCGCTTCCGTTGCCGCTGTTGGTGGCAACCGGCTCCACCGCCTCGATTTCTTGGGCTAGCCCTTCCTGCATGCTGACCAATTCGTTGAGCTGCGCCACGCAGTTGTCGCGGCGCACTTTCGCTAGTTCCAGGTTGAGCTCGAGCGTGGAAGTGTCGTCCTGCAATCGCTCCAGGTCTCGGGCGACGTCGACAATGCCGTGCTCGCGGCTGAAGTCGAGGTAAGCGGTCGTGGCTGCGGTCAGTGCTTCGCGGCTGCGGACGAGACCCTGCCGATACTCCTCGATATACTTTTCGATGGCCTCGTTCCGCGTGTGGACGACGTGATCGACGAATAGCTCCATCAAACGCTTTAGCATCTCCTGCCCCTGCACTTCGTGCGGCCAACTGAGCGTGACCTCCAGAGTACTGGACCCCATCGGCGTGTGCGTGTGAACGGCGCTGACGATCTCCTGCGGCGGCGCATCCAGCGCAAACTCGTCGCGCAATTCGTCGACGGTCTCGCGGGCGGTGACCATCGTCGCCACCGTCTGCAAGTCCGGCGGAACGTAGTGCGGCGCGCCGGAGGTGCTGCGGTTGTAAAGCAGCGTCCCGCTAAAGTTCCACGAATTAGTGGCATGGTTCTCGCCGACGTAGTATGCCGCCGCGGCGCTGATCGCGCCGCACACCAGCAGCGTATGCCAGTGCCGGCGCAGCATGCCCACCAGAGACACACCCGGCGCGGGCGCTTCCTGCGTCTGATTGATGGGGCTCGGGTGGTAGGGCCCGGGAACAAAGTTATCCGCCGGCATCAACTGTGTGGAACGGTTTGTCTTTTTCATCGCAGTCGCCTTGGTGCATCACTTTCGCAAGAAGTCCAGTAAAGCATAGCTTCGTCCAATTCGCCCTTCGCTAATCTTTCATCAGTCCTCGATCGCGCCATACGCACATTCCCGCCATTTCAAGACGGATGCCCGGGAACGAGCCTCCTGGAGACGCCACGGCCGGGCTGACGGGCCATGGAGCCCGCATTCCACGATGGCCGCTCCTCGAGCGCCAGCACGTGCGCGTGCGCCCGCCAACTGGCCGCCAAGCCGAAGGTCGAGAGAAACATGAAGCCGAAGTCCCGGGCGAGCCATACGGTGAGCATGAGGCACATCTGCGCCACCAGCACGCCGCACGTGCTGGCCGCGAACAGCGAATACGGTGCCGTAACCCGCCCCGCCTGTTTGGCCAGGTAATAAATCGTGCAGGCACCGAGAAGCAAAAACAGCAGTACGCCCAGGTATCCTGAGCTGAGGATCATGTAAATGTAGTGATTGTCAATCGAGGCGAACCGCGGTTCGAGGTGGTCCTCCACGTACTCCATGTGCGGCGAGCCATCGATCGGACCCAGCTTGCCGAAACCGAGCAGTCCCGCCTCGGCAATGGCCCGCTCGTACACCAGGAATTGCAGCCAGCGGTGGTCGGTGCCGGTGTAGGGATACGGCTCGCCATCAATGAAGAACACCTCGTAGTCTTTCTCGCCCGACCAGGTGGTTAACACTTCATAAGCCAGATGTCGCCCGGCAAGCACCGCGATACAGGCCAGCAGACCCACCGCGAACAGTTGGACTCGCCACTTCGGCCAAGACAGAAAGACCGTAACGTAGGCGGCAAAGATCAACCCCAGGGCGGGGCCTCTGGACATCGTGCACAGGATCGCAGCGGCGTTTGCACATGGCACCAGCAGCCACCACTTCGGCCCGTCCCCCTGATAGGCCCTGCGCGCAGCCTCCAGCGTCCAGGGGGCGAGTAGCAACAACACCATTCCAAAATAGATTGGGTGCGTAAAAGGCCCCTCGGCTCTTTTGAAACCCAGTCGCAGCGTGTGGGGCTGTTCGAAGGGGCTACTGTGGTTGGTTACATAGCTGATCGGGTTGACCTTGGCGACCGCCTCGAATCCAGCCCACACCGCCAGGAGCAGGCACGCATAGGCCACAAGCGGCGTAATCCGCCGAATATCCTCGTACGACTGAAACAGCAGCCGCCCTAGTACATACGGCATCAGCCACTCCTGCACCGGCCGGACCAGGAGCGAAATCTTCAAGCCCGCGGCGGAAACCTCGGAAACCAATACCACCAAGGCCAATCCGCCCATCAAGATGTCCGCCAGGACGAAGCGGCGAGGCAGTCGCGTAGTCGGATGAAGCGCGACGCACGCAAATAGTGCGATGCAGATGCTGGTCTGCATGTCGAGTCGGATTGGACCGTAGTTGCGGAACAGCCAATAGGGAACAATCAATGCCATGATCCAGCCCACCGACACAGCCGCGCGCACGCCTTGCGCCAGGGTCACCCGGACCAGGAAAACGCAAATGGCCAGTATCAGCACGTAAAACATCAAGAGAACCTGTCAGAAGGATCGCAATGCGGCACAATCCCTGTTCATGGTAATAACTATTGGAAGTACCGCAATTCGCCTAACTGGTGACGACGCCCGTTTTTCGCGACTTCGCTCGGTAGATAATACGGCCTGTATCATTTTGATAATTGTGATGGTGATTCGTCATGTGCCGACCGCGCCGGTCAAGTTGACTCGCGTCCCAGTCGGCCTCGCAAGCGGAGTTGTCTTTCAACCGGCCTCTTTCGGCTCACCAGAGCAAACCCGCTGAGCGACCGCGATGTCCGGCAGGTGCAGCGCACTGACGCGATCGTGCATCTCACACAAGTGCCCGGCGGCACGCCTGGCGAGTGCCCCGGATGCCCTGGCGCTCACCCACGGCCGGCGAATAGCTTTAACAATTCTAGGACATCCTTGACGGGCCGAGCCTGTCGCCTCGTCGCTGCCAACTCCTTGAAATACGCATCCGGCAACCTTTCGCGCGGGACGGTCTACCATGACGGCCCCGAACGGAACTGCTCGCGCCGTGGCAGCTTTCTAAGTGCGATCCGATAATCCGGACAGCCCGCAAGGTTTAACGCACGAGCGGGAAAAAGCCGGTTTTGCCGGGCCATTTTCGCCGACTCCAACCCGAGCCAACGTATCGAACTTGCCGATAACAATGGCTAGCAGTCGGTACAGGGCGACCATGGTTCGCATTGCCATCACTGCGCCCCACCCCCACCGTCCCCGCCACGCCTTCCACACCTGGCCTGTGGGCGATTCACACCGCGGCCCATACGAACCCTCAAGGCAGCTCCATGGATGGACCAACTCGCTACTGGGCCCTGGCAATAGCGCTGGTGGTCCTGACGGGCTGCTACCACCACCCTGCGCATGACGTGGTATTCGACGCCGCCAGCTTTGCGCCGCCTCCGGTGACCTGTTGCGAGACCTACACCTCCGGTGTATTTGCCGATCCGGCCGCCATGGCGCCGCCGGTCATTACGGCCGCGGTCGACGAAATTCCGCGGCGCGAGCAGGTGCCGCTCTCGCTGACAGAAGCCAGGCGAATCGCCCTGGAAAACAACAAGAACATCGCCGTCGTCGGATTTCTCCCCGGCGAAGCCGAGGCAATCATCGCCGCGGAAATCGGCGTGTTCGACACCATCGGCGGCTTCGAAGCCGAGGCGGGCAAGCTCGACGAGCAGGTGGTCAGCCTCATCGAGTCGGTTGGTTCCCTCTCGCCCACGCAGCAGACCGACTTCTTCTCGCCGCTGGACATGAACAATATTTACGTTCAACAGCCCCTGCGGACCGGCGGTATTGTCGAAGTAGGGCTCGGCACGGACTACCAGTTCCTCGATCCGGCCGGTTCGTTCGTTTTCGTCAACCCGGCTTGGCGCTCTGCGCTGAACTTGAGCATCACGCAGCCTATCTTCCAGGATGCCGGGCGCGCGGTTGTCGAAGCCCCCATCCGGATCGCGCAGGCCAATCACCAGCAGGCCGTGCACGACTTCCAGACGGTTGTGCGGACGGTGCTTCGCGAAACGGAAGAGGCCTACTGGACCGTCTATCTGGCGAAGCGAGAACTGGACATACAGAATGATGCGTTCTACCAGGCGGCCGACACCTTCGAGCGGGAAGAAGAATTGCTGAATCTCGGCGAAGGCGCGCTTCCGGACCTGGCCGAAGCAGAAACCCAATTCGAGGCGTTCCGCATCGCCCGCGCCCAGGCGCAGTTTGGCTACGATGCGGCGCAGCGAAACCTGACTCGGCTGCTCGGCTTCCCGGTCGATTACAGCCGCGAGGTCGTACCGGAAACAGCACCAGAAGTTGAGCCGGTGAATCTGGATTGGTCGATGGCGGTCGTCGCGGTCCAACAGCGGCCGGAGATTCTCGCCCAGCAGGCAACCATCCGGGCCGCGCAGACGAACCTCTTTCTCCAGGAAAATGGGCTGGCGCCGGATATCGACGTTGGCTTCGACTATGCCATCACCGGTCTGGCCGACCGGTTTGACGACTCGATGGATGTCGTGGGCGACAATGACTTCAACAACTGGACGCTCGGCCTGAGCTGGCAACGTCCGTTCGGCCGGTTGGTCGCCAACGCGGCAGTGCGCCAGGCACGCCTGGCCTTGAGCCGCGAGATGGCGGCCCTGGATGAGATCGAGCTGGAGGTGATGCACGAGTTGCACCAGGCGTACCAGCGACTGGTCACCGCGCAGCGGGTGCTGGAAATGCACGCCCGGCGCCGCGCCGCGGCCGCGCAGCAGTTGGAGGCCCGGCGTGAGCTGTACCTGCAGCGCCGTGCCACGCTCGACCTGCAGCTCGAAGCCGAACAGATTTACGCCATCGCCCGGCTGGCCGAGAGCGCCGCTTTGACGGAGTACCAACAGGCACTGGTCGAGTGGCGATTCGCCAGCGGAACGATGTTCAACAGCGGCGTTGTCATCGAAGAAGCGGTCCCCACCCCCGAGTCGGACGAAGCCGCGCCGGAGGAAGCTGTGGATCCCGCAGCGAACGACGCACAAGCCCCCATGCCGCCGCAAATTCAGCGCGTGCCGATGC
This sequence comes from Pirellulales bacterium, assembly GCA_040880125.1. Classification (GTDB taxonomy): domain Bacteria; phylum Planctomycetota; class Planctomycetia; order Pirellulales; family JBBDJB01; genus JBBDJB01. The sequence continues at coordinate 39,655 of JBBDJB010000025.1, forward strand.
CGTAAGCGTGATTGGAACTCCGAGCGGCTGCTACGCCGGCTGGCGCTTCCGCTGGAGAAAATAAGCGGCCAGCCCCTCTTGCCAGTCCGGCAGCCTTGGACCGTCGAGGGCGTGATATTTCGTCGTATCCAGCACGCTGTATGCGGGACGCGGCGCCACCGCGCCGAACTGTGCGCTCGTAATCGGCCGCACATCGACTTCCAACCCCGCACGGCGAAAGATCGCTTGTGCGAACTCGTACCAGCTCGTCGCGCCCGAATTCACCACGTGGTACGTGCCGTAGGCGTGCGTCTCAATCAGAAACAATATCGCGGCGGCCACGTGCGGCACATAGCTGGGCGTGCAATGCTGGTCGGCGACAACGGATAGCTCCCGTCGCTCGCTTCCCAGTCGGAGCATCGTCTGCACGAAGTTCCGCACCTGCTGCCCCGGCGCCGGATGCGCGTAAAGGCCGCACGTGCGAACCACGTAGTGCCGCTCCCACCTGGCGGCATGACGCTCCGCCGCAAGTTTTGATCGCGCATACACGCCCTGGGGAGCCGGCGTGTCCGATTCGCGCCAGGGTGTCCGCCGCACGGGATCGCCCTGGCCGAACACATAGTCGGTGCTGAGCTGCACCAGCGGGCAGTCCAGTTCACGGCACACCTCGACCATCCGCTCTACCGCGGTGGCGTTGATCGCGTCGCACAGTTCCGGTTGGCTCTCGGCGCCGTCGACGTCGGTAAACGCCGCCGCATTGATGACGGCGGCCGGCGAGGTCTCTCGCAGCAATCGAACGAATGCATCGCTGGTGATATCCGCATCCGGACGGTCCGCGGAAATGGCCCGTTCGCCCAGGCGCCGACAAAACTCCGCTCCAAGCTGTCCGGCAGCGCCGGTTACGACGATCCTGGTCATTGGATTCACCGGTCGAGAAAGGCGCCGCTGAGACAGCGGCTGCCGCGGCCTCTAGCAGCGTGTTGAAAAACTGGGACAGCCACGTCGCAAATGAAAATACTCCGAAGTCTCGCTTTCCACTCTCGGAGCCAGTCCGATTGTGAAGCGAGCAGTCAACTGTCCAGCGCGTGGTAGTGCTCGACCAGGTCGAGCAGGTACTGGCTGTACTCGTTCTTCATGCTTTGGGCGAACCGCACGACGTCCTCCGCCTGGATGTAACCTTTACGTAGAGCGATCTCTTCGAGGCAGGCCACTTTGAGACCCTGCCGCTGCTCGATTACTTCCACGAAATTCGCCGCTTGCAGCATCGTCGTGTGCGTGCCGGTATCCAGCCAGGCAAATCCGCGGCTGAGCCTCTCGACGTGAAGCTGGCCCTGCTCGAGGTAGCGACGGTTCACGTCGGTGATTTCCAGTTCGCCGCGCGCCGACGGGCGCAGGTCGCGAGCGATGTCCAATACCTGGTTGTCGTAAAAGTACAGGCCCGGCACGGCGAAGTGCGACAGTGGCTTTTGCGGCTTCTCCACAAGCGAAATCGCGCGGCCGCTCGCGTCGAATTCGACGACGCCGTACCGCTCCGGGTCCTTCACCGCGTAGGCAAAGATCGTCGCTCCCATTTCCAGTTGCGCCGCCTTGCTGAGGATGGCCTGCAAGCCCTGCCCGTAGAAAATGTTGTCTCCCAGCACCAAGGCCACGCGCTCCTTCCCGACAAAGTCGGCCCCGATGATGAACGCCTGGGCCAGCCCCTCCGGCCGCGGCTGGACGGCGTAGCGGATGGAAATCCCCAACCGCGAGCCATCGCCCAGCAGGCGCTCGAAATGACCCACGTCGTCGGGCGTCGAGATCAGCAGAATGTCGCGGATGCCGGCGAGCATCAGCGTCGAAAGCGGATAGTACACCAGCGGTTTGTCGTAGACCGGCAGCAGTTGCTTGCTGACCGCCAGCGTTACCGGATACATGCGCGTACCCGATCCACCTGCCAGGATGATCCCCTTGCGACATGCCGGTGCGGAAGTTTCGACCATGGATTCCTTGCTCGCGAGATGGAGCAGTAATGGGCGCGCAGCCGGCGCCGTAAGAACTCGTCAGGCTCAGCGGGAGGCCTGCTCCACTTGATCCAGTCGGTAGGGACTGCCGGGTTGATCCTCGTGCCGGATCTCGTCGACCGGACCTCGCTTCCCCTCGCCTGCATACAGACGGTTGGGCGCATTGAACACCCAGCCCGGTTCGTCGCTGACGTTCTGATACGCGTGTACCACCCCGGGCGGGATCACCACCGCATGCGGATTGCTTTGCCCCACGTCGCAGACCATCCGCTTGCCGTAGCTCGGAGAACTTCGCCGCGCATCCCACAAGTACAAGCGGAAATCGCCCGGCCCCACGAAGGCGAAGTAGTCGGTCTGGTCGACATGTTCGTGTGGTCCGCGGGCTACCCCCGGCTCCGTCTGGCTGACATAGGCCATGGCCGGGTGAACCTCCGCGGCGAGCTCGTCGTGGCGGAACAGCTCGGTCAACCAACCCCGGCTGTCGCGGTGCTGCGAAAGCGGCCTCAGGAGCACGCCGGGGATCATCTCGCACGACTCCGCGGCGAACGGGCCTTCGGAAGTCGCAGCGGCGCGACCGTCGCTGGCCGCCACACTTTTCGCCTGCGCGACGCCATCGGTCGAAAACATGCTGCGCTCTAATCCCAGTCGCCGGCGGTCATATTTATCGGCGCAGACTTGCTCCACCCAGTCGCGATGATCGCGGTACCAGGCGACCGTCTGTTGCAGACCTTCGGCAAAGTCGATCTGCGGAGTCCATCCCAGCTCGCGCGCGATCTTGCCCGCGTCCACCGCGTAGCGGAAATCGTGTCCCGGCCGATCGGTGACGAACTCGATCAGCCCGTCGCAAGGACGGTGTGGCAGTTCAGGCTCTAAGCTGTCAACCGCCTGACAAACCATCCGCACAACATCAATGTTCGCCCGCTCGCAGTTCCCGCCGATATTGTAGACCTCGCCGGGCTGGCCCGCTTCCAATACCCGCACCAGCGCGCGGCAGTGATCGCTCACGTGGAGCCAGTCGCGCACGTTTTCGCCCCGTCCGTACACCGGCAGCGGCTTTCCCTCCAGCGCGTTGAGGATCGTCAGCGGAATCAACTTCTCCGGAAACTGATACGGGCCGTAGTTGTTCGAGCAATTCGTAATCAGCGTAGGCAGATGGTAGGTGTGAAAGTACGCGCGAACGAAATGATCGCTCGACGCCTTCGATGCCGAGTACGGTGAATTCGGTGAGTAGGCAGTGCTCTCCTGAAATCGTCCATCGTCGCCCAGCGAGCCGTAGACCTCGTCGGTCGAGACGTGCAAGAAGCGAAACTGTCGCTGCTCCTTGTCCGCGAGCCCTTTCCAGTACGCCAGCGACGCTTCCAGCAGTTGAAAGGTCCCGACGACGTTCGTCTGCACAAAGCTCGCGGGACTGCCGATGGAGCGGTCAACGTGCGACTCCGCCGCGAAGTTGATCACCGCGGTGCACTCGTACTGTTCGAGAAGGCGCAGCACAAGCTTGCCGTCGGCGATATCGCCCTCCACAAACACATGGCGCGGATCGTCCCGCACATCGCGTAGCGATTCGAGGCTGCCGGCGTATGTCAACCGGTCGAGATTGACCAGCCGAGCACCGGTCGCGCTCAGCGCGTGCCGCACGAAGTTACTGCCGATAAAGCCGGCGCCGCCGGTCACCAGGATCGTCTTCATTGATGCCCCTTACCTTGCTCGTCGGGCTATTTGCAAATTCCACGGTCGCGGAAGTTCCCGCCTGTGCTACCACCATACCGCACTGCCGGCAAAACCGCGTCGCCAGCGCACCCCGACCGTGTTCGAGTTACCGTGCTTTCGGTTGAATCACCGGCACATACCGGCCACGCAACGCTCCAATCACAATGTAATTCGCAAGAGAATATACCTCCGGGCGGCACCTCGCCACGGCGAAAGCTTCTGGTAAGTTGCTCGCCTCCGATCACAGCCGCCGCCCGAGCCGGGGGCACCCTCAATCCGTCGGAGCCAGCAGGGAGCCCCCCTCAGGGGAGCCACCCAACAATCCCCTATTCTGCCTCATTTCCGATCGCGATCAATTCCCGTATCCCCTTTTAGATAATTGACTTGCGCAGTTTCGCCCTCCGCTGTGGCGATCTGTCGCACTTGCCGATTCGGGGGGTAGCTCACCCATAATCTGCTGGAAGTTTCATTATTCGCGTGAGTTTATGCGTTCGATCGGGAATAATGTTTCGGCGACTGGGGGTATCTGCACACCTCGTGGCAATCAGGACAATTGGCCAAGATGCGCAAGAACGGGCGCTCGCTTGGCCAGAGGCACGTTAGACGAAGGAATCGCGGGCAAAATGAGTCGCTACGAAACACCGGTGGTCGTCGTCGCCGATTCAAGTGCGGAGTTCTTTGATTCGGCGTGCTGCCAACTTGAGTCGGAAGGTTACGAGCTACGCTGGGCCTCCGAGCGCCAAGAGCTCGACGCGCAACTGACCCGAGACCGTATCGACCTGGTCCTCTTGGATCAAGGCTTTCACCCGACCGGCGGGCACGATCTGTTGGCCGAGTTGTCCTACCGGCGAGTCTCCACACCCGTCATCTTACTGAGTGATCGTCCGTCGATCGGGTGCGCTGTCAAGGCCACCAAGCTGGGGGCCTGCGATTATCTCGTCAAACCGCCCGACTGGGCGTATCTGCGCCGCTCCGCATCGCGCGCGATCAACTCCTTCCAACTTCAAAATCGCATGCAGGGTTTTCACACCAGCGCCAAGGCAGATAGTTTCTCGCCGCCGATACTGGGCGACGATCCGAGTATCGGCCAGGTGCGAAGAACGATCGCCGAGGTTGCCGCCACCGACGCAAAGATCCTCGTGCTCGGCGAAAGCGGTACCGGCAAGGAGCTCGTCGCCCGCGCGATCCACCATCAAAGTCTGCGGCGTCACGGTCCGTTCATCCCGGTCAACATGGCCGCGCTGCCGACCAATCTCGCCGAGAGCGACTTGTTCGGCCACGAGAAGGGTTCATTTACCGGCGCAGATTACACCCGGCGGGGATACTGCGAGCTGGCCCACAAGGGAACCCTCTTTCTCGACGAGATCGGCGAGATGGACATCGCGCTGCAAGCCAAACTGCTGCGCTTCCTCGAGGAGCAGTTGTACCGCCGCGTGGGAGCTGGCGAGTTGCGGAAGGTGAACACCCGGATTGTAGCGGCAACCAATCGGGACCCGGCCCAGTTGGTTTGCGAGGGCAAGCTCCGCGAGGATCTGTATTACCGACTCAACGTCGTGCCGATCCTAGTGCCGCCGCTACGACAGCGCTGCGGTGATATCCCGCTATTGGCCCATTGGTTTTTGGAGCGGGCGGTCCGCGACAACGACAAGCGCGTCACCGGCTTCACGGAGGCGGCGCTTGATGCCATGCAAAACTACCCCTGGCCGGGCAATGTCCGCCAGCTTCAGAACGTCGTTTCGCGGCTGGTCATCCTCGCGCGGAACTGCCAGATCGACGTGGACGTGCTACCGCCGGAGATTAACTCGCACGGCGGACGCTCAATTGCACCGCCCACGTACCGCGTCTGGCCCCGCGAGCAAAGCGACACGCTGCGCCCGATGGATCAAATCGAGAAGCAGGCGATACTGGAGGCTCTGGCCCGCGCGCACGGGAACGTGGTCGATGCGGCCCAATTGTTGGGCGTCGGCCAGGCCACTGTGTACCGCAAGATCAAGCGCTACGGCATTGAACTCGGGCGGCGCCGCCCGAGTACCCGTACGGCCACCTCGTGCAGCGGTTGACGTTCCCCGTGGCCGTAGCTGATTCGTAAGAATTCAGCCAGCCAGCAGCCGACGCATCGTCCACGCGGACGCCGTTTGGCATATCCCACCACAAGCGGTACGATCGCCCGAGACAACCCGTACAATCGTGCCGTCCCGCTATGACGGTCAGCACGGCCTGCCAGCCTGCTGGCGAAAAGCTAGAGTCGAGAGACATACAGCGCGCGCACCGTTGCAGTACGCCTCGTTAGGAGATTTTGCTGCCTCGGCGGCAGTGACACCCCCCTTCCGTGCCACCCATGCGTCCGGCGCGGCACGGCAGTATTGGCGACTTTTCGCCTTGAGGCCGCCGATCATTTGGAGTTCGACCCGTCGTGAGTTCGCCCGTCACCTCCACTTCGACAATTCCGGACTCCGACGGCCAGGCCGTCGTGGGAAGCGAGACGGAGCAGCCGCCGCAACCGCAGAAACGTAGCCGTGTCTTCGACGCTTCCGTCTGGACCATGGTCGGCTACGTCGGCAGCCAAGTGCTGCGGCTGGGCGGCAACGTTGTCCTCTCCTACTGGATCGCCCCCTCGGCGTTCGGCTTGATGACGCTGGTGAACATCGTCGTCAACGGACTGAACATGTTCTCCGACGTTGGGCTCGGCGCGAGCATCATCCAGAACGACCGCGGCGACGATCCGACGTTCCGCAACACGGCCTGGACCGTGCAGACCATCCGCGGCGTCATTCTTTGGCTCTGCGCCTGCCTGCTCGCATGGCCGGCGTCGCTGTTCTATGAAGAACCACGCCTGCTGTGGTTGATCCCCGCGGTCGCCATCTCGGCGTTGATCTCCGGGTTCGACTCCACGTCCCTGTTTACGGTCAGGCGGCACTTGCAGTTCGGCCGACTCACGATCCTCGAGCTTTCAGCACAGGCAATCGGCGTTTTCGTCATGTTGACTTGGGCATGGATCTCGCCCAACGTCATCGCCCTGGTGGCCGGGTCGCTCGTGACGGCGCTGGTGAAAATGGTGGCCAGCCACTTTTTTATCGCCGGGGCGGGCAACCGCTTTCAATGGGATTCGGAAGCATTCACCTCGTTGATTCACTTCGGCAAGTGGATCTTCATCAGCACGATTATCACCTTCTTCGCGGAGCAATCCGACCGGCTCGTACTCGGCAAGCTCGTTTCCATGGACGCCCTGGGCGTTTACGGGTTTGGCTTCGCGATCGGCGTGTTGCCGTTGATGCTGCTTTCCCGATTGAGCACCTCGGTTGTCGTCGCGCACTTGGCCCAGGCGTACCGCGCGGCCCGCGACAGCATGCGGCATCAACTGTTTGCCGCACGAGAAATTCTGCTGCCGCTGGCGGTGTTTATCGTCCTGGGGGTGGTCCTGGAGGCCGAAAGCTTTTTCATCCTCCTCTACAGCGAAGAGTACCACGGCGCCGGTCCGATCGCCCAACTGCTCAGCGCCTGGGTATGGCCCATGATTCTCAGCTACACGCTCAACGGTGCGCTGCTCGCCACCGGCGACTCGCGGAGCCTCGCCGTGCACAACCTGGGCACGTTCCTCGGCACGGTCGTCGCCAGCATCACCGGCTTTTACCTGGCCGGGATCAGCGGCTTCATCGTCGGCATGGCCGTCGGCGCGCTATGCGGCTATCTGGTGATTCAGGTCTGCCTGAGCGGCCACGGCATAAACTCGGTGCATCAGGATCTCCGCTTCACGTTTTATCTGGGCGCCCTGGCATTCCCGTCGCTGTGGCTGGCGGACTACGTGAGTCAATTCGGCCCGTGGTTCGACCAATTCGTGCGCGTGCCCGTTCTGATCGCGGTCGGCCTCTGGGCCCTTCACCGCCTCCGCGGCCTCTGGCATCTGCGCTAGAAGGTTTTCGCAGGCCGCTGTCCAAAGGTTTTACGTAACGCGTGGACAGCGAGGCACTCCCACTCCCTCGCGGGGAGAGGGCCGGGGAGGGGGGAAGAAGAGAGGACACCGCCGGGAATGTCTGTGACACGTGTTGCGGCCCGACCCGTCCATCTCCCACACCGGTCCGCCCTTCTACCCTCTTTGGTGCGCATTTTGCTGCAATTTCACACCTCTGCCCCGCGGCCACACGTGCCGGCGTACAATAGACGATCGACAGGCAGCCGGCCTGAACCTGGGGCAGACTTCCCGTATCACCAGGAGGAGGAACCATGTTCCGCTTTACGATCGGAGCCGCCGCCCTGGCGACTTTCCTGCTGATCGCCCCCGCCCACACGCAGGCGCAAGGTCTTTACATCGGTCCCGGGGGCGTCGGGATCGGAATCGGCAACGCGCCGCGCGGCTATGCCTACGGATACCGCAATCCGCAGTACAACCGGTACGGCCTTTCGCCGTCCCGCCTCTACAACTATTACGGCAATCGCTCCTACAGCCCGCGCTCGTACCGGCCGTACTACTATGACAATTTCACCCGCGGCTACTCGCTGGGCTTCGGCAGCGGCGCGGCTTATCCCTACTGGGGGCCGCGCACGTATTGGTCTGGCGATCGCTGGTGGGGTTATGGGATCGACCTTACGCCGCGATACTACTACGGCTATACGCCGTCCTACACGTACACCAGGCCGACGTACGATTACGACCTGGACCCGTACGGCCTGAGCACCCGCTCCGCACTGACGGCACCGGCGCGCGAGGAGTTGACGCAGCTCGGTTGGGATGACCTCCGCCAGGTGATCTCCAACGGCGCCGACATACTTCGCCGTGAGCTCGACGAGATCGGCACTGGCGAGGCCTGGGCCGATTATCTTCTACTCGACCAATTGAACGAAGCGATCATCGGCGACCGATTGGGCCCACCCGACGCCGAAGCCTCTGAAAAGCTCCGCGACGTGCTCGCCCGGTTCGACGCCGTGGCCGAGAATCCCGACTACCAGAGGATCTCCGACATGGCCGGCTTCATCACGGTGCGCCGTGCGGTGGACGATTTCCTCATTTCGCCCGAGGATCGTTACCGGCGCGTGCTGGCCACGACGGCCGCCGCCCTGGAGATCTCGCTGGATGACGTGGCCACCGGCGCGCGCTGGCACCAGTACTTGGGCCTCGACACGCTGACCGGGCTCCACGAAGACCCGGCCGCCCCGGAAACGCTGCAGGAGTCGCTTGCCCGCTTCGACGCCACTACCGAGAACGAGGAGTATCGCACGATCTCCGGCTTGACTGGTTTCACGGCCACGCGGCAGGCCCTGGCTGATTACGTGCAGTTCATGTCCGGCGAGGAAGAAGGCGCGGCACCGGCAGAAGTCGAGGAAGACCTGTTGCCGCCTCCACCGGAAGCGACCGAGCTAGAAGTACCGGCCGACGTCGTCCCCGAACAGGCCACACCGCAAGATGCGGCACCGGCTGATCCCACTCCGGCAACTCCGCCGCCTCAGCCGCAGCCAGCCCCCGATGCCCAAACGCCGAACGTGGAAGCACCGGGCGATGCAGTGCCGCAGCAGCAATCGTAGCGGCCCTGGCCAAAGTTCGCCCGTTGCGAGAGAATGACCGATTCCGAGTGAGTTCGGATTTGCCGGTAGCGCCGCCGCTCCGACTGCCGAGCCATCGATCGAAATCTCCCCCAGCCGCGCGGCCTTCATGAAATACGACATCCGATCCACTACAATTCTCACCGTGCGGCATCGCGGCCGCGTCGCCCTGGGCGGCGACGGACAGGTCACCCTCGGCGACTCAATCGTCAAGGCCGACGCCGTGAAGATCCGCCGCCTGATGGATAATCAGGTCATTACCGGCTTCGCCGGCGGCAGCGCCGATGCCTTCGCCCTGCTGGAGCGCTTCGAGGCCAAGCTGAAGGACTACCCGCAAAACGTCCCCCGGGCGGCCACAGAACTGGCCAAGGACTGGCGCACCGATCGGGCGCTGCGGCGGCTGGAGGCGATGCTCGTGGTGGTCGACGCCCGCCACACGCTGCTGGTCTCCGGCACCGGCGATGTGATCCAACCGGCGGACGGCGTCCTGGGCATTGGGTCGGGCGGCAACTTCGCCGTCGCCGCCGGCCGTGCGCTGGTTGCCCACACCGAGATGGACGCCGGTCAGATCGTCCGCGCCGCCCTGGAAATCGCCGGCGACATCTGTATCTATTCCAACCGGAACATCGTCGTGGAGGATCTCGAGTGCAAGACCTGACGCCCCGTCAGATCGTTGAGGCGCTGGACCGGCACATCATCGGTCAGGCCGATGCCAAGCGGGCGGTCGCCGTGGCGATCCGCAACCGCTGGCGCCGCCAGCAACTCGACGAAGAGATGCGCCGCGAAGTAGCGCCCAAGAACATCCTCATGATCGGCCCGACCGGCGTCGGCAAGACGGAAATCGCCCGGCGGCTGGCCAAACTCACCGGCGCACCGTTCATCAAGGTCGAAGCGACCAAATTCACCGAGGTCGGCTACTACGGCCGCGACGTCGAGAGCATGATTCGCGAGCTGGTCGAAAACGCCATTAGCCTGGTGCAGGAGCAAGAGCGGAAGAACGTCGAGGAGGAAGCCCGGGAGCGAGTCCAGCAGCGGCTGCTCGATCTGCTCGCCCCGGCGCCGACCAGCATGGACGTCGGCGCGGACTCGCCCGATTCGCCGGAGCGCTACGAGCGCACACGCGAAAAAATGCGGGCGATGCTGGCCTCCGGTGAGATGGAGCATCGCAAGGTCGAGGTGACGATCGAGCAAAAGGGTGCGCCGATGGTGCTGGGCGGAATGGGACTCGACCAGCCCGACTTCGACTTCCAAGGCATGCTGGATAAGCTCATTCCCAAGAACGTCGTCCGCCGCGAGATGGCGGTCGCCGACGCCCGCAAGGTCCTGTTCGAGCAGGAGTGCGAATCGCTGATCAACCACGAGAAGGTCCAATCGCAAGCGATCGAGTTGGCCGAGAACCTCGGCATGATCTTTCTCGATGAGTTGGACAAGGTGGTCGCCGGCGAATCGGCACGCGGCGCGGATGTTTCCCGCCAGGGAGTGCAGCGCGACTTGTTGCCGATCGTCGAGGGAACGACCGTGCAAACCAAGTATGGTTACGTGAAGACCGACCACATCCTCTTCGTGGCGGCCGGTGCGTTCCACAAGAACCGACCCAGCGACCTGATGCCGGAGCTACAGGGCCGCTTTCCCATCCGCGTCGAGCTAAGCGATCTGACGAAGGACGATTTCGTCCGCATCCTCACCGAGCCCCGCAGCGCGCTGACCAAGCAGTACGTGGCGCTGATGGGCACCGAAGGCGTCGAGATCGACTTCACCGAAGACGCCATCGAGTCCTTAGCCGACTACGCATTTCAGGTAAATCAATCGACGCAGAATATCGGCGCCCGGCGGCTCTACACGATCATGGAGCGTCTGCTGGAGGAGCTGAGTTTCGAAGCGCCGGAGATGAAGATGGGCCGCGTCGAGATCAACGCCGCCTACGTCCGCGAGCGGTTGGAGAAGGTGAGCCAGGACGAAGACCTGAGCAAGTACATCTTGTGAATATCTCCCGATGCTCCGATTGACCGTAAACCGACTGATCGGCGCCGTCGAGTTTTGATCGTGAGTCGCGGGACGCTATAATCACTGCACGTTCTGCGAATAGGCCCCGCCGCTAGTCGCAGGCTGGGCACGTTTTAACAGCCACAACATTCAGAAGTCGGCTGTTCTACGCAAAGTGTGCGCGCCGATGAAATTGAAGATCGTACATTTCGACGCCTACCGTAGCCTTCTGGACGCCCGGCTCGAACTCGAGCAAGGTTGTGTAGGCCTTGTAGGTATAAATGAGTCAGGTAAATCAAATGTGCTAAACGCAATAAGCTATCTGAACATCTCGAAACACCTGTCTCGCTCGGACACACCGAAAATGGCCCGAGAACGTGATCCGTGTATTCGGTTTGAGTTTTCGCTCGACGATAGCGATTACGAAGCAATTTATTCCCACCTTTCGGATTGGTGCGCACACTCGTGCACTGTGCTACAGTCAAATCTCTCACAAGCGACGCTTGTGTACCACGTGATGTTCGACCGAATGGACGCGAAGGAGAAGCGATTTTTATCAATTGATGGTCTCCAATTACGGAAACAGGTTTATTTGCTCCGCGAGTCGCCTCCTTTTGATCTCGATTACACGGTGAATATTGACGGGGAGCATGTATTTTTATCCGAAGCTCCGCTACTTGATGAAGCCGCCTATAGCCACAATGTGGACCTAGATCGGCTTCGGAGTCGGTTGTCAAGCATCGACGACCAAATCGGTAAGATCAATTCCGCGAGCAGTGTAGAATCTCAATCTGCAGCCGATGCGAATACGAATCAAGACGCTTCGGATAGTCGCGCGGAGTCGTCCGTAACTGAAAGCACGAGCGACGCTTCCAGCCAGAGTGACGGTGAACGTACATTGCAATCCACCCTCAAGGCGGAGCGTGATGAAATTTGGCAGTCCCTGGAGGGCGTCAGAACGCCTGAATTGATAGATGAAGCAATACAATCGCTAGCAGCCGCCAATGAAAGAGAGGAAGAGGTTCGAAGCAAACTCGCAAAGGCGAAGCGGCGATTACAAAAAAAGAAGAGCGCGGAGAAAACTGATAGCGAGCAAGCTGTTGAATCTGTGGACGAGAAGAATTCAGTGGAGGAACTTGAAGACGAGCACGAACTAGCAATAGCTGACGTCGATAGGCAAAAACAAATTGTGACGGCACTTAGGCGCACCGTCTCGGATTGGTACACGAATGCGTTCGAAGCAAGCCCAGTGAGTTTAACATTCGGGCCCGACTCCTCACTCTCAGAATTGCTCCCAAACGTTGTAATATGGTCGCACACGGATGAATACATTCTTCAAGGTGAAACGCAATTTGCGGACATGGAGAAAGCGCACTCGCTTGAAGAATTGTCCCGTCCCCTCGTCAATCTGTTCAGAATCGGGCTGGACATTGAGTCGATCGAAAATCTGAAGAGTACAATTGATGAAATACAACTGGACGGCAACGAGCGTAGCCGCCATCAGGATCGGATCAACACTAGAGTGCAGGAGTACTTAAAAAGCGTCTGGCCTCAATACGACCAGCGGATCAGTGTAGCAATTGAACAGGAGCGGATTCGCGTACATTTTTCTGACCCTGCTTGTGATGATCCAAGCTACTATCATATGCAGGAGCGGAGCCAGGGGTGTCAGACATTCATATCTTTTTTGCTCACAATTGGCGCAGAAGCTAAGCATGGCGTAATTAGGGACACTGTACTTCTTCTCGATGAGCCTGAAACACACCTTCACCCATCTGGTGTGCGGTTCATGCTGCGCGAGCTAATAAAAGCTGCCGATGCGGGGAATATCGTTGTGTTTGCCACACACTCAGTCTTCATGATAGACCGATCGAAATACGACAGGCATGTGATCATTAAAAAGGCGAGCGAGCGAACACAGATCGAGCGATCTTCTAGCGGACGAATCGGGCGATTTATGCAGGAGGAAGTACTCTATGGCGCACTCGATGTCGATCTGACGAAGGATTTCAACAGCCTAACCAATGTCAATTTCGTGTTCGAAGGCATTGGGGACGCCCTGCTATTTAGCTGCGTCTACCGGCATGGTGTAAATGAGAAAGTTCGTCCGTTCCCGATTGATGGCGTGTCATTTCATCACGGCGGAAAGTGCAGTGACATAATAAAGTGGCTAAAGGCACGGCCAATTCAGCTTGGTTCGATATGGATATTTATATTGGATAGTGATACCCCTGGTCGTGATTTACGTGCTTTCATTGAAGGTCGCTATGCGGACTTTATGGATAGCTACGTGCGCATATTTAGATACGATCTTGATGGGAGTGGCGTGGCGGATGTTCAATTGGAGGATTTATTATCTGAGGAGCTCGTCGTTGAAGCTATACAGCGAGCAGCGGCAAAGACGGGCGAGCATCTCGAAAGTGGATTCAGCTGGTCGGGTACCTTCGGGAGTTATTTTCCGGGCGTGCTGAAGAGCTGCAAAAATAGAGATGTATTTAAGGGAGTATTCAAGGATGAGTTGAATAGCGGTATCAAAGAACTAGTCGAATCCAATCGCCCAGCCACGATCCTGAAAGATCGCGCGCCTCGCTACATTGAGTGGGCTAAAGGGGTCATCAAATCCGTCCACCCAAATCGGAAGAAGAGCAGCCCCGTAGCGGCGGACGCGAAATCGTCCGCTAAGCAAAAAGTCCCGGCGGTCAAGAATGGCGATGCTACATGAGCGTGTTATGAATCCACTCATTTGTCGGCCGCCAATTAACAGTCGCTAGTGACTAATGCCGGCAGAATCAAGTTATCGCAATGGGTGTATGGCGATCGCTGTCGGAGGCAGCCATGAAAGCAACCCACGACGGTAAGACTGATACTCTCACTACCATTTTTCACGACGGCCGAGGTTACCGAAAGCGATGAAGACAAGCCTGGCGTCATTCTCGACTACGACGACGGCCGACAATCTCGTGAGCCTGGAGGTGCTCGATGCCACACGGCGAGTCGCGGACGCACGCAGTATGCAGTTCCAGATGGACGAATCAGTGTCCGCGGATGCACAGGATATCGGTTCATCGGCGGTAGGCAACGGCTGTCCCGTTCGGCCGTAGCTAATTTCGCAAGGATTCAGCCGGTGGCACAGACATTCCTGTCTGTGCGTTTTGATCTCCGCCGATGGTCCACACAACGGACCCTACGGCTCGATCGCTTGCGCGATCATCTCGCGCAGCGAATCCACCTCAACGCCGCTGATCAGAAAGCGCTTCTCCGGTGAGGTGGCGCCGCTGACCAGCTCGATCCGCCTCTTGGCCACGCCCAGCGTCTTGCTCAGCAGCGCGACGATCGCCTTGTTCGCCTTGCCCTTCTCCGGCGCTTGGGTTACCGAGACGCGGAGCATCCCCTGGCGGCAGCCTTCGATCGCGTCTCGCCGCGCGCCGGCATGCGCCTTGACCGGCAGGATGACACCCTGCGGATGCGCTGCGAGCTCGATCACGACGTCATCCTTTCGAACACCGCCGACCCGACGCGCACGATGGTGGCCCCTTCGCGAATCGCCTCTTCAAAGTCGCCGCTCATGCCCATCGAAAGCTCATCCAGGCTCGCCCCTTCCGGCACGCTGGGCCGCAGGCGGTCGCGCAGCTCGCGCAGTTCGGCGAAGTTCCGCCGCGCGACGTCCGTCCCGCCGGTGCGGCTGGCCATCGTCATCAGCCCGCGCAGCTCGACGTGCGGATAGCCGGGCATCCGCTCCACCAGCGGCAGCAGTTCCTCCGGCTGCAGCCCCTGTTTCTCGACGTCGCCCGAGACGTTGACCTCCAGCAGCACCGCGCAGCGCCGCCCTAGCTGCGTGGCCTCGTCGTCGATCGCCTTCAGCAGGCGCGGGCTATCGACCGAGTGGATCAAGTGGACCAGCGGCAGCGTACGCCGCACCTTGTTCCGCTGCAAATGTCCGACCAGGTGCCACTGGACCTGCGGATCGGACAGCGATTCGGTCTTCTGCCACAGCGACTGCGGCCGGCTTTCGCCCAACTGCCGGCAGCCGGCCGCGATGACGGCCCGCGCTTCCTCCAGCCCCACGTATTTGGTGACCACCACCAGGGTGACATCCCGCGCGGTTCGCCCGCTCATCGTGGCGGCCGCATCGATCCGCTCGTTGATGCGGGAGAGGTTCTCGGCGATGCGGTCGGGCGTTTCAGACATGGCCGCGCGAGGCTCGCCAGTTCACGGCTATTCGATTTCGATCAGCTCTTCGACATCGCCACTGGTGGAAAAGCGGCCGAAGAGAAACTCGGTGGCGAGGTTTTGCCCCAGCACGGTGCGGTTCCCCAGGCCGGACATCGCCCGATAGATGAGCCACTGATCGCTGCCGCACTGGGCACGGTAGCCGACGGCCGTATCGCGCGAAACGACTTCGAGCGATTCGGCCACGGTCAACTGCCGCCACGTCCGTTGCCGCGCGGAGCGCCGCCGGTTGAGATCGAATAGCAAGGGCGCGCTGAGGTTCTGGCCGGTCAGATGTTGGTGGAGCCTGAGCCGGCCGTCTTCCACGCCGAGCGTGCCGCCGCGCGGATCGGTCCGCCACTCCGGCAGCGCCAGCGGCATCACCAGCGCGCGGGGCTGCCGGCCCGACAAGTAGCCTTCGCGCGTATCTTCTTCCGGGCGCCATTCGACCGTCGGCCCCAGCGGCAGCGTGCCGGTGTACTCGATTTCCGATGCCGACGGCTCGACGCGGATATTATCCGCCAGATACAGCAGCCCATCCTCGCGGGCGAGCAGAAGCTGCCGCTGCACGCGCGCCGCATCGCCCAGGTCGATCTCCAGTTCCAGGTAGTCGACCTCTTCATCGGACACCCAGCACAACTGCTCCCAACTGTTCACCGGTTCGAAGCGACGGCCGCCGATGGCCAAGTCGATGCCCCACTCGCCGGCGAGCACCGTCTCGCCGCCGCACTCCAGTTCCAGCAGCAGCCGTGCGTCGCCGTAGTTGACCGCCAGGCGCGACGCCCCGGCCGACCAGTCGGGCCGCAACACGGCCGCTGCCGACCATTCCGACTCGACCGCCGGATCGGGCAGCTCGCGCGAAGCCTTTCCTTTGATACTGCGGGCGAAGCTGCGCGGCAGCGACTCGCGCGCGGCCGTGCGATCGGCCGCGCTGCCGCCGTAGCGTAGCGCCGCCTCGAACAGCGCCGCGTTCCACGCGCCCGCGGCATCGCCGCTGAGCAATTGGCTACCGTCGGCACGAGCCAGCCGCAGCATTTGCGTGACCGCCCATTCGAATTGCGATTCGGCCACCTGGGTGTAGCACGACGAGGACGCCGCCTCCGCCATCGCCCGGCACCGCGTCCAGCACGCCATCAGCGGGCGGAGTCGTTCCAGATGCCGCGCTTCGATCAGACCCTCGCCGTCAGTCAGTTCGATCAGACCCTCGGACAGCCGGCGTCGGCCTTCCGCGGCAGCCTTCCGGCAGGCGTTGATCTCAGGAAACAGATAGCCGAGCGTCCACGGCAGCTCGCCCCCCCAAAGCTGCGCGATCAGCGGATCGGCGGCGAGGTCGACTGCGGCCGCATCCTCGGCGATCTGCAACAGCACGTCCAGCAGTTCCCACCAAAGCTCGGGCGACACCGGTCCGGCCAGTCGCGGCAGCGCATGACAAACGGCCAGCATCTGCACGGCCAGTTCGAGCGTCGGCGGCGCGCTGGCCGATTCCAGCGACCACGGAGCAAGTTGCTCGGCCAGCGTGCGCTCCGGCCGCTTGCGCTTACCCGAGGCTAACAGCGCCGCGACCAGCGGATCACCCGCCAGCTCGCCTTCGACTTCGGGCAGGTTCCACAACAGTGGCGAGGTGCGCCCCGGCAGCAGCCCCTCCAGCGGCGCCGGCGATTTCCGCGCGGCCAGATGCGCTATCCAAGCGTCCCAACCGGGGCCGCTTTCGCCGGCACGGCATGCGCTGACTTGCTGCGGCGCCGAAGTGTGCCACAGGCGGCGCGAAAGGCGGCCTGTATGACGGCGGAGCGATGAGCCTTCGCGGCTGTCGGGTTTGGCGATCGTGGCCATGGCAAGCGGCTTCCTGCGGTGCGAAAAGGGCGGAACTTCGTGTCCGGCGCGGCCGGCGAGCTCCGTGCGGCTCGGTTGGACTTCGGTCGTACAAAGGGATATCTTACAAAACGTGGGGCCATGAATCTGCCCCTTTGGTCCGTTTCTCCGCGGGACTTATGGAAAGGGCCTGTGAACAATCCGGCCGGCTCCGGGCACCCAAGCGATAGCCGCAGTACGGGCGTGTCCCGGCTCACCTTGCCCAGCCGTGCCGTTGCCCTGGCAAACGACAAACCGAACCCCGAATCCCGCACCCCGGACGCCCTCTGCACATCTTGCACATCGGCCACTAACACCAGAAGAGGCCCACGATGTCGTACCACCACCGGGTCGGAATAACTGCGTCGGCGGCCTTGATGGCGATCGCTCTCCTGCTGGCCCCGGCCAACGTGTCCTGGGCACAGCTCATCGACGACGCCGAAGACCCGCCGGTCACCGAGGAGCAACTGGCCGCCCGCAAGCTCGCACCGCCCGAGGGTGCCCGACGGCTGGTGCCCGAGCACGATCTCTGGGTGGACCGCGAGAAGAAGCGGGTGTACATCGACGGCCGGATCTGCCTGCGGCGGGGTCAACTGGAGATGTTCGCCTGCCCGCAGGGGACGAAGGAGCACGAGTCGATCGTGGCGGCCAACACGAAGGCCCAGGTGGCGCACGCGGCGCTGCTGCTGGTCGGAGCGAAGGTCGGCCAGCCGGTGCAGTTCTCGCCCGAGTACGTGCCGGCCTCCGGCACCGTGATCGAGGTGTACGTCATTTGGAAGGACGCCGAGGGCAAGCAGCACCGCGTACCGGCGCAGGAGTGGATCCGCAACACGCGCACCAAGGAGCCGATGAAGCACAACTGGGTGTTCGCCGGCAGCGGCTTCTGGACGGACGAGACGGACGGCAAGCGATACTACCAAGCCGAGGCGGGCGACTTCATCTGCGTCTCGAATTTTCCTAGCGCCACGCTCGACCTTCCGGTCGAGAGCACCGCCGCCAACGCCGGGCTGTTGTTTGAAGCCCTGACCGAAAAGATCCCACCGCTCGGTGCCCCCGTGCGATTAGAGCTGGTCCCCAAGCTGCCGGAGGACGTAAAGGCGGAGGGTGCCGAAGCCGCTCCGGCTGAAAGCGATGCTGTCGAAAAGGCATCGGCCGATGAGCCTGCGGGCGAGCCTTCTGCCGATTCCGCCGACGAACGCCGTAGTTGAAACAGCCGTAGCTGAATTCGTGAGAATTAAGACGGCTCGGCGTTCTGCCCAGCGCCCTCCACAACCTCGATGAAACTGCTGGTGCGGCATCCCTTCGCGATCAGCTAGCGTGTGCGCTATAGTCCTCCTTTGCACTCGGCCGAAGTGACCAGCAACGCACGAGTTGCACAGCGGCCGCGCGGCGCTGTGGGGGGCCATTTTACGTCCGCGATTTGACGAACATTAGGCGAACCCCGTAGAATAGCGCACACGCATTTCGGCGGGAGTGCATCGCGAGTCCGCGTGCCCCGCTAGTCTCAAGTATGGATACACATGCGACTTGCTGATTTTATCTTCGCGAATCGTGAAGCGATTCTCCAGGAGTGGGAGGCCTTCGCCCGGACGATCAACTTAGGCGAGAAAATGGACGCGCTGGCGCTTCGCGACCATGCCGAAGAGATCCTCCTCGCGACTGCCCGGGACATGCGATCGGCGCAAAGCGCGGTCGAGCGCTCGTCGAAGGCCCAGGGAAACCACCACGGGAGCGACGGCGAAGCACTGGACGGGGCCTCCGACAAGCACGCCATCGGCCGCCTGGGTTCCGGATTCGACCTGCTGGCAGTGGTTTCGGAATATCGAGCGCTGCGCGCCAGTGTGCTGCGGCTATGGCATGAGAGTGGGCCCCAGCCCGATGGCAACGACGTTGACGACGTCACCCGCTTCAACGAATCGATCGACCAATCTCTTTCCAAGGCGGTTAGCAGTTACACCAGACGGGTGGACCAGTCCCGCGACCTCTTCCTCGCGATTCTGAGCCATGACCTGCGCAATCCGCTGAACTCCATCGCCATGTCGGCTTCGCTGCTGCCGCACCTGTTCCAGCCCGACACCCATGCGATCACAGTGGTTTCTCAGATCGCCACGAACGCCGGGGTTATGGCGAGAATGATCGGCGATCTTCTCGATTACACCCGCACGCGGCTCGGCGCGGGCATGCCGGTTTCCACGGCCCCCATGGACTTGGGCACACTCTGCCAGGAATTGTACGACGAATTCCGGACGGCCCACCCGGATCGGCTCCTTCACCTCCAATCAGAGGGCGATTTGCATGGCAACTGGGATGCCGATCGACTGCGTCAGGCCATCTCCAACCTGCTGGGCAACGCCATCCAGCATAGTCCTGACAGCGCGACCGTTTCGTTGAAAGTGTGCGGAGTAGCCGGCGACGTCGAACTGGAGATCCACAACGACGGCCCTCCGATTCCGCCGGGCGAGCTGGCGAAGATCTTCGAGCCGCTGGTGCGGGGTTCGAGTGCCGAACGCCCTCAGCCGAACCGTCCCGGCAGCATCGGCTTGGGTCTGTACATCGCCCGTGCAATCGCCCAATCCCACGGCGGCACCATCGACGCGACCTCATCCCGGGAAGCGGGCACCACGTTCCACGTGTGCCTGCCGCGCGGGTCTCTCGCCCATTCCGGCCAAGCAATCTTGGGCGAGGAACACCTCCGCTCGATGTGAGGGTGGGGGAGAGTTGGTTCGGACGCTACGGCCAGTGAGTGAGCGAACTCGCGTCCAAATCCGCCGACGAAAGCTGTAGCTGAATTCGTGAGAATTCAGAGGAGTCCATGTATGGGTGCCGCCTATTTCATCGTCCTCAACTCGGACGATCCGGGCTTCAACACCACCGTTGACGGCAAAGCATTGTCCCGTCATTCAGGACGGATCGACGCAAAAGCGAAAGTCCTGGGGTTCAAGTCGCTTGATGAATACTGCAGTCAATCACCTGAAGATGCACGATCTTTGTTGGCGGACCTGATGGGAATGGAAGATGAAGATGACCTGCCGCCAGATGCCGAAGAAACGCTAGGCAACTTACCGCCGGAAGAATGGTGTGATTCGGAGCACGGCATCGATTATGCGAAACGAGTCGGTGACGCGATCCGCCAGAATCCACAGGCAGTCGAGGATGCGGATGCCATCCTTTCCGATCTTGATTCGATGGTTGCAGTTCTGACGCAAGCAAAAGATCGGGGATTGAAGTGGCATTTGCAGGTCGACTTCTGATCTAATTGAATCGACGTGAAAAGCCAGCGACAAGCAGTTGAACGTGAGCGGCGGAGCACATCGCAATTGAAGCCACCGTTACGGGCCGCCGCCAAAGCCGCCTATGGTGACGTCTATCGACGACGCGACGGTCGTGCTAAACAGGGACCATATGATGCAGTCGATTCTTGATTTCGCGGATCAACGATTTGTCGTACATGACAACCTAGACGTATTGCGGGATCTCCATATATTGAAGTGGCCCGGCAAGAGATGCAACTTGGGAATCGCCCTAAATAAGGAGGTCGTAATTCTCAATTGGCGTCGGATGGCAACGTACCGCGTTCAACTTTCCAACCTGGCCCACTATCTCGGCAAGGATATAAAACGTGTGCGTGTATACGCGTGTAGGTCCGAGTTGGGACCACCGTTAACAACCGAATATGTCAATCAGTATTTGTGTGGCAGCGAGGATAACCCGTATAGCGTGTGGAACTTGGTCCAGTACATGATGTCCTCAACATCGAGCCAGCACTTGACGCAGTTCCCTCCACTGCGATGTGACAAAGAGGATCAGGATGCGAGGATCGACGAAATGCGACGCCTGGCGCAACTTGGCGACGTGTTATTCAGTTTCGATAGAACTTCGGGCCTTTCCCACCTGATACGTCGGTATGATTGGTGCATGTGGTCTCACTGTGCCATGTGTTGTGGCAATAATGATGTAGTTGAAGTATCCATAGACGGAGCCACGGAGTCAAACATTAGCGACTTAAATCGCCCCGGACTCGACGTGGGTCTATATCGGTTGAGTTCACTCGAACCGGCTGAGAACGGCGCGAAGGCTGTTGAAGCCATGCGAAATCACATTGGGCGAGAGGGGTACCCGTGGTTGGAAGTGGTGCTCATAGGAGTGCGAAAGAACCTACGCTGGATACGACGGATATTGCCAACGTCACAGCGTTCAATTACGCCTGCTGATCTGATGTATTCGAATCAGTTTAAGCTTGTCTGCTATGCTTGAATGATCAAGGTAGACTCTCGTCGGTTGCCGTGCCGCTATGGCGGATAACAGGCTGGCACTGAGTACGACGCCGCGTTGTCCTGCGTAGTGTGCGCGTGCGCCGTTCGAGCCGCGGTTAAGCGTGGCGTCCTCGGGTCGTAGCCCGGCTGGCATTGATGTCGCCCGTGCCGGCAACGGGCCGCAAGAGGCTAATCCGCACGGGGTACAGCAACACGACCTCCACAATCTTGAATGATGCGGGCGCCGAAAACGCCGACCAAGTGCTGCACAGCTGATTGCCACGAGAGCAGTCGTACCTGCATTCGCAAGAATTCAGGTACGGCTGACGTCCGACAGGAACTGTATCCTTGCACGTCACCCACCGTACCGATCAGGCGGCGTCGAACAAATCGGCACTGGCGATTTGTTCGGGAGAAACGTTATTCGTACAACGTATCGTTCGCTGGCGGATTGATGAAATCGGGAGACGACTTCACAAACTTGGAAGTCGTCATTGTAAACAATCGGAAGATACGAAAAATCCATCCCGTGCGATCCGTCTAGTGTATCCATCACGCCGGAAACGTAGTCGAGCAAATCACGCCGAGGGTCCACTGCTGATGCAAATAAGTCGAAATCGAGTCCGATAGGGCCATGCGACCACGCACGATCGCCCATCGCCTCAAGGGCAGCCGTGCGTAGCGCCAGGAACCGAGTGTAGTGTCGGTGCTTCGGATTGCGAATCGAGAACGAAGTGTCCTTGAACGGAGGAAGGCCAAGAACATCGAGCTGGATGGACTCGCCTGGGCGCGATCGGTGCATAGTCGGGAGGCGGCCGGGATCGTAGGGGAGGACAAGAACTCGGTCTTCTTGGGTGGCTGATCCCATGTCAGGCTCCTTCACCCTAGATGATGCGGATGGTTAAACGTAATCAAACGTCTCCCGCAGCGCGGCGGCCAGGTCGAGAAGCGGCTGTTCGCCTGGCCCGCTGTACGAGGAGCCGTGCATGACGGCCAGCGTTTGCGGCCGCAGGGCGGATAGCCCGCGCAAGATGCCCTCGGTCTGGCGGGTGTAGGGCATGTAGCCGGCCAGGGGACCGGCCTGCATCTGCTGTGTCACGCCGGCGGTGCAGACCAGGGGATGAAGCCGCCGGGAGTACCGCAAGTACCGCTGCGCCGGCCGATACTGCTACTATAGAGCGGCCGGGCGCTCCGCGAATCCCTAGTATATTAGTGGAGTTTAATCCAAGAAGTTTGTTGTACTTTCGGTGTTGTTCTGTTTACGATGGCCCCCAAAGGTCGCTTTTTACATCTAGCTGTGGGGGTTGTTCTAATGAACCGCACTCGAATTCGACTCGCCATTGGTTGCCTGCTCTTGGTATGGGGAACCTCGGCTCGCGGGGAGCAAATCCTCGCCACCCTCGTCGCGCCCGCCACGGATTTTGGCAGCCCGGGATTAGGCGTATTCGACGTGCAAGAGGTCGACCTCTTCATCGACCCTGCCGCGACAAATTGGATCGCCTGGAATCGATTCGACGCGGTCATTGCCACCACGCCGCTGCGTCCCGGCGAGTTTCTGCTGGGAAACAACGCCACGGAAATCGATGACTTCTTTTCGCTGACCATCACCAATCCCGATGGCGCGACTTCAACCGCTTCCTACGACCGAAACGGCTCCTTTGGTGCGCCGATCGGTCAACAAGCGGTTATCTTCGGCTTAGCCGATATAACACCCGACGTCCTGCGGGGAGACAACTTTCGAACGCCGCAAGTCTTTGATGAAGGTGGGCAGCAGAACGAGATTTTCACCCGCGCCGGCGTCTACAATTTCGAGCTCAGCTTTACCGACATCGGCACCCTGGCTTCCTATCCGGATGTCTATTTCTTGGTCTCGGTGCCAGAACCCTCCACGGTATCCTTGGCGGCGGTCGGCGCATGCATCGCCGGTGCGATGCTTTTGTCCAGGAGGCGATCGGCAAAGCGCCTCCACCGACGCACAAATTGACGGCTGCGTAGTATTGCGTCGCCACGACGCTCACCAGGCAAGATCGTGTGCGCGAGTGCGCTGGCGCTACTCCCCCTCAAACGTCTCCCGCAGCGCTGCGGCCAAATCGCGAAGCGGCTGCTCGCCTTGCCCGCTGTAGGAGGAGCCGTGCATGATGGCCAGCGTTTGCGGCTGGAGGACGGATAGCCCGCGCAAGATGCCCTCGGTCTGGCGCGTGTACGGCATGTAGCCGGCCAGGGGACCGGCCTGCATCTGCTGCATCGCGCGGCGGCTCGGCTCGACCAGGTCGGACGTGGTCAGCGCCGCCACGTCGCCGAAGTGGTGGAACAGGTCGGAGCAGAAGAGCGTCTGCCGGGTTTCCTCGAACAGCACGCCCGCGTCCCAGCCGTGCGGAATGTGCGGCGAGCGATAGAAGCGGTACCGGTACTTGCCCGTGGTGAGCACGTCGTCCGCCGTCATGCCGAGCGCGGGCCGGATGGCGAAGTCGTCGACATTGACCAGCTTGCCGACCAGTGTGCAGACGGGCTGGGCCTGCGGGGCGATCCGCAGCCAGTCGTTCAGCGCGCCGCATTCGTCCGACTCGAAGTGGCTCCAGGCGATGTGGCGGAGCGTGGCCGGATCGATCAACGTGGCGACCGCGTCACGCAGCGCCGGGAACATCGCCCGCAGGCCCGTGTGAAACAGCAGCGGCTCCTCATCGCGCACCAGGAAGTGATTGAACTGCATATCGAGCGGCGGGACGTAGATCGAGAGCCGGAACAGATCGGGGGCGATTTCGTCGATGGTGGCCATGTGCGGGGTTCGGGGTTCGGGGTTCGGGGTTCGGGGTTCGGGGTGCGGGGCAGCCGACGCGTGTCGATTCCGTCGCGGCCGCCCGCTGAGGCTCGATGCACGGCCGGGTTTTTGCGTCGCGATACTCCCCGCGCTATCGCGTAGATTTCTGTTGAAGCACATTTTCCAGCGCATCGCAAGCGCGCTGAACGCCGCGCTCTTGGAGGACTTGCTGCCGGATGCGAGATGCTCGCTCCGCATAGGCGGGATCATCGAGCAAGCGACTCAGTTCCGCCGCCGCGCGCTGCGGCGTGTAGCGGCCTTTGGTAAGCGTGCGAGCGATGCCCAGCCGAGTGGCGCGATGGGCATGATCCGGTTGGTCCCACGCGTGAGGAACCACGAGCATCGGCCGGCCCGACCGCATGGCGTGGGCCGTCGTGCCGACTCCTCCGTGATGGACGATTGCCGCAGCCCGTGGAAACAGCTCCGCGTAAGGTGCGTATGGTGCGGCGATCACGCCCGGCGGCAGTGAAGTTAAGCAGTTGTGGCTCTGGCGGCCCACGATGAGGACTGCGCGGCGGTTCAAGATCTTCGCGCATCTCGCGCTCTGTTCGAAGAACGAGCCGGCGTGCCCGGAGACGGCCGAGCCGAGCGTGAAGACGATCGGCGGAGGCCCTTCCTCCAGAAAACTGGCTACCGACTCAGGCAGCGCTGCCTGGGTAGGTTCCTCGTAGAACGGAAAGCCGGTGAGGATCGTCTGCCGAGGCCAATCGGGCTGCCGTTCTGCGAGCAGACTGGAAAACAGCGCCAGAACCAGCAGCGGCGAGTGACTATCGAAGAGCGGATTGCCATCGGTCACCGGCGGGAGGCCGAGCTTCTTCCGCAGCCGGTACCAGTCTCTGCCAATGAATCGCGTGGCACGTTTTCCGAACCAGAGCAGCGGCCTCCACAATGCCGGACCGGCGACCCGCAGCTTGCGCGAGAGCAGCGGAGCGACATCGAGTACCGGCGGGTCGTGTGCGGACAAGAACACCAGCGGGATGTGTACTGCCGAGACCCACGGGATCGCCGTCTTTTCTGCCACCAAACGCGCGGCGTAACTGGCGTGCATGGCGACGAGCAGGTCCGCACCTCGGGCTGCCGTCAGCGTGTCCTCATACGTTTCCGCAAGCGCTGGCATCACCAACTCGCGGCCGACGCGCAGCAAACCCCAGCGTGGATGGCTAAGCCGTCGAACCGCATCGCCGTCCTGCAGCCAATCGCAGTCCGGACGCACCGAGCGGAACTCAAGCCCTAGCGACTCGACCTTTTCCCGATAGCACGGGCTGGTGGCCATAACCGCCTGGTGACCGCGCCGGTGCAACTCGAGGGCGATCGCCAGGTAAGGGTGCAGGTCGCCCAACGAACCCCAGGTCGTGATGACAATTCGGCTCATGCCAGAAGTCTCACCGTTGGGGTATGAAGCCAGCCCGGCGATTGCTGAGAGACCCCGATTTCTAGCGAAGTATAGCCGCCAGGTAGCGACATTGGCATTGTTTTACGACAAGCGGCAGGGCTCATTGACAATAATGCTGGCTCACCGACGAAAGATATACAGGCCGTCCTCACTTGCTTCGCAGGCGGGGAGAGGACCAGCCCTACTGATCCCGAGAGCTCCAATTGCACAGAGACTCCATGAACGCAGCGCCCACGACCAGCACTACGAACGACTCTGTCCGCTTTGATCCAACCGCGATCACGCGGCCTGACCCCACCTTGCTGCAGTACTACCTTGTCATCTCTCTGCTGACGCTCGTCGGCTTCCCGTTCGTCTTTTTGCCGCTGCTTTTCAAATACTACACATTGAAGTACCGTTTCGACGACAGCGGCATTTCGATGAGTTGGGGAATTCTCTTCCGCCGCGAGATCCACTTGACGTACCGCCGAATTCAGGACATCCATCTGACGCGCAATCTGATTCAGCGCTGGATGGGATTGGCAACGGTCGGGGTTCAAACGGCTTCGGGTAGCGCCGGGCCGGAGATGAGCATCGAAGGCGTTCTGCAGGCGGAACAACTCCGCGACTTCCTGTACGCGGAGATGCGCGGAGCGAAAGCGGAGGCGAGTTCGGATCTCCCGGCCACGGGCGACGCGCGGGATGCCCAAGCGACGGACGACGAGGCGCTCTCTCTATTGCGAGAGATCCGCGACGAACTGCGTCGGCTGGCGGAAGGGAAGGGCGGGCTATGAGCGGCCGGGTCGAACAGGTGTCGCAGTGGTGCTATCGGGGCGTGTGGGGCGTACTCACTCGCTGGTTTCGTGTTCCGGATCGACCGCCGACGCTGCCCTCGCTGTCGGGGGAGAAAATCACGTCGTTCCAGCCGGATCGCGGATTCCTACGGTATCTGCTCTTGCAATTCTGGATCGCTCTGGTGGTGATCGACGGAGTGATTCTTGTCGGTTGGCTCGTCATCACGATTGCGTCTCCGATTGTGGGCGCGATCCTCTTCGTACCTGCGTTGATCCTGGCCATCGTGCCCGACATCGTCGCCTACCTGGCGGTTCATCTGCGATTCGATACCACATGGTACGTGATGGGAGACCGAAGCCTGCGAATCCGTCGCGGGATTTGGGTGATCCACGAGACCACGTTGACGTTCGAAAACGTGCAAAACGTTTCGGTCCGTCAAGGTCCGGTGCAACGTTACTTCGGCATTTCGAATCTGCTTGTAGATACTGCCGGAGGGGGCCAATCGCAGGCCGGCCCGCACGGCGTGCAAGCCATGACCGCTCATCGTGGCCTGATCGAAGGGATTGCGGACGCCCAGCGGATTCGGGATTTGATCATGAAGCAGTTGCGCAAGTCGCGCTCGGCCGGTTTGGGCGACGAAGGGGACCTGCCCCATGCGGGGCGGAGTTGGGCCGCGGCTCACCTATCTGCACTGCGAGAAGTTCGCGACGCGGTGCGTGCCCTGCCACCGCCGGCAACGCCGAGCTCCTGAAGCACAAACAGTCGTGACGCGGGAGTGCCGCCCCCGAGCACCTTGGGTCGACTACTCCGGGCATCCAAACTCCCGCAGCACGATGCCCGCGACGTCGACGTCGCGCAAGGCGTCGCTGCCGAGGACGCCGGGCTTTGAACTGAGCAGCACGCCGCGCTGGCTGGCGTCGTGGGCCGGCGCTCCGTGCGAGCCGCGGGTGAGCGTGGCGTCCAGCGGGATGCTGCGGGTCGCCATGTCCAGGTGCATCTCGACGGGGTCGTAGCCCGGCTTGCGGTGGATGTCGACCGTGCGGGCAAAACTTGGCGCCTGCGCGTCGTCCAGCCACCAGTAGTAGGCCTGCCAACTGTTCGGCTCGGAGATGAGCACCAACTCGCCGCTGCGGGCGTGGTTAAGATGGTACTTCGAAAGGCCGTCTCCTTGAAGCACCTCCGCCACCCCTTCGCGGCCCTCGAACAACCCGGCAACCTGGGCGATAACCTGCGGATCGGCATCGCGGACGAAGACGTGCGAGAACTGGTGATCGACCAGCGCCCAGGCGCGGCTGCCGGCCAGATCGAGATGCTCGCCGTCCTCGTCGCGGCGGACTTGCAAAAGACCGGCGTCTCGAAGCAAGCGGTTGGGATACAGCACGTGATCGACCGGGACGATCGTGTACTCGCTGGCGGCCAGCCAGAACAGTTCCGCTTCGGCGTAGCTCTCCGCGAAGCCGGTAGCCATACGGGCGATCACCTCGTCCAACTCGGTCAGGGCGGTCAGCGCCTGTTCGCTGTCCGGGCCGAGCTTCTGCGCGGCGTAGTCCAGATGCGTCAGATAGATGTAGAAGAATCGCGGCCGCCACCGCTGCGCGGCGACCACGGCCGAGTCCGCGATCCAGGCGGTGGCCTTGATGTTGGCCAAGGGGCCCCAGAAGTGTTGCAGCGGGAAGTGGCCCATCTGGTCGCGCAGCTCGCCGTACAGCGACTCGGGCCGGGTGTAGCACCACAGCGACTCGCTGCCGTCGGGGTTATGAATCGGCGCCGGCGTGCAGATCGTGTCCGCCCCGCAGCCCTTGCTGTGCATGGGAAACCACACGGCCGAGGTGAGCTGCGGATCGCGCTGGTGCAGCAGGTCCCAAATCTGCGGCCTCGTGATGCAGTCGTTCCAGGCGGTCCACATCTCGACTTCGCCGCGGTCGCGCCAGTAGAAGCCGTTGGCCACCACGCCGTGCGCGTTGGGAAGCGCACCGGTGGTCATGTTCGCCTGCACAGGGCAAGTGACCGCCGGAAAGCTGGGCGTGAGCGTTGCCTGCTCGGCGCCACACAGCGCCGCCAGGCGCGGCATGCGGGCGAGATCCTGCCGGCGGAGTCCGGGAATCGACAACAGCACAACGGACTGGGTCATCGGGGCGGCGATCCGTGCTGGGCGAGAAGCGGCTGGAGAAACGCGGCGGCCTGCGGACCTTCGTGGCTGTGCCGGCTAAGCTCGACGTACAGCCCGCCATCATAGCCGACCTCGGCCAGCGCGGCGACGACCGGCGTTACCTTCGCCGCGAGGCGTTACGACGCACACCTGCTACCAGCCAGCCCCTTTTACTCACGTCGAGTAAATCCACCGGCCGATCAGCATGGCCGGAATGGTCAACAGCAACACCATCACGGCCCAAAAGCTGCCGCGCACCGCGAAGACCACCACCGCGTCGAGCAGGATCAGCGAGAGGATGCAGTGCTTCACCGCGGCCTGCACGTTGCCGGGGCTGGGCGTGATCACCGCCCGTACGCATCGCCACGCGATCAGCACGGCGATCAATCCCCAGAACACGAACCACCGCGAGATCGGCACGATGATGCGGCGGTCCCAGTTGGGCAGCCAAGCCAACAGCGCAATGCCGGCCAGCAGCACGAGCGTGGCCAGTGCGAGTTGCCACCGCCCGCTGGTGACGGCCTCGCGCCGGGCGAACCACGTGACGCCAACGATATAGACGCCGATGCCGGCGGCCACCAGCCAGTGCGCGGTCTGCCACGGCAGCGGCGTGCCCAGCAGCGGATCGACGGCCAGGCTCATGCCGAGTAGCACGTTCAAAAAGCGGCATCCCCCCATGGCGACCGGACCCAGCGGGGTGCGCTTTAGGCCCGCGTCGTAGGCGAGCACGCACAGCGCCAGTGCACTGGCCACAATGCCGGCGCGCAGATCGCCGGCGAAGAAGCTGGCCAGCCACCCCAGCGCGGCTCCAAGAATCAGCAGTTCAAAGCCGAGCCACCGCGCGACGAACAGCGAGACGCGGCCCGAGGGTATCGGGCGGCTGGGCCGCTCCTGGCGATCGACCTCCACGTCGAACACGTCGTTGAGCACCATGCCGGCGGTGTAGAGCAGGCACGAGGCGGCGAATAGAAGAAAAAACAGCCCCGCCGGCTGGAGCGTGGGGTGCGTGAATAGAAAGCCCATCATCACGTCGGCGACCGCCGTGAAGATGTTCGGCAGGCGGAACAGTTGCAGATATGCCTGCGCGCGCGAACCGCCCACGCTCGCGGACGCAGGCTTCGCACGGGCAGTGGACTGGCTGCCGTTCACAACAGTCGCACCCCGTTTCCATTCTCCTGGGCGTAATGGACGATCCCCCGCTCGATCCGCACACCGCTGGCCACGTCCTCGGCCAACAGCAGCGGCCCGTCCATGTCCACGTAGTCGAGCAGCGGCAACAACTGCGCGATGGCCGAGATGCCTACGGTCGACTCGGTCATGCAGCCGACCATCGTTCGCAAACCGAGCGACCGTGCCTCGTCGATCATCCGCCGCGCAGGCGTCATCCCCCCGCACTTGACGAGCTTGACGTTTACTCCGTGAAAATATTCCGCGCACTTCGCCACGTCGGGCTCGGCAATACAGCTTTCGTCGGCGATCACCGGCAGCGAGGTTTCGGCATAAACGCGCCGCATGCCGTCCGTATCTTCCGGCGGCAGCGGCTGCTCGATGAACTGGACGTTCAGCTCGGCCAACTGTCGCGACTTCTCGATCGCCTCGTCGGCCGACCAGCCGCAGTTGGCATCAACGCGGAATATCGCGTCGGTGTGCTGCCGCAACTGGCGGACGATCTCGACGTCGTGAGGCGTGCCGAGCTTGATCTTGTAGACGGGAAAGTCCGGCATCTCCCGCAGCTTGGCGATCATTTTGTCCAACTCATCGATACCGATCGTGTAGTCGGTTGGCGGCCGATGCTCGGGCAACAGCCCCCACAGCCGATACACCGGTTGCCCTAGCCGCTTCCCCCACAGATCGTGTGCCGCCTGATCGAGGGCACACTGGGCAAACGGCTGAGATGCCAGGTCGGGCTGCATGGCTTGCCAGAAGTCGGCCGGCCAGGTGATAGTTCCGTCCTCGCTCGGCTCGATGGCTTCAATCTTTGCCCGGGCCGAGTCCAGTGCCGCCGTGATCGCTTCGATCGTCGCCCCGTAGTAGTCGGTCTCGGGCGCTTCGCCGTAGCCGGAGTGGACGCCGTCGGACAGCTCGACAACGAGCGTCCGCTGCACGTGGGTTGTGCCGCGCGCGATCGTGAATGCGTGACGCAGGGCCAGATCGAAACGGTGCAGCGTCATTTTCATCGGACGATCTCCTCGCGGAGCCGCAAGACCGCCTGCACCAGGACGTCTGCCCCGTGGCGAAACACGTCGCATGCCGGCAGCCCCAGCTCGTCCGACGCTCGGTGGCACTCGTCATCCGCTTCGGTGGCCGACAGGCGGCGGCTGTTCACGGCGATGCCGATCGCCCGGCAGGGGTGCATGATGCCGGCCACCGTTTCGTAGATGCGGCGCAGCTCGGTCAAGGACGGCAGCGGAACGTGCTCCATGGCGGCTACCTGAGTGCGGCCTGCTTCGTAACAGAGCACTAGCCCGTCGGGCAGCGTGCCGTGCAGGATCCCCAGTGTGACGGCCGAGTAGCTGGGGTGAAACAGGCTGCCCTGTCCCTCGATCAGCAAAAAGTCGTGCTGCTGGTTAGCCAGCACAAGTTTCTCGGCGGCGCCGTTGATGAAGTCCGACACGACGCAGTCCAGCGGGCAGCCGTCGCCTTCGATCATGATGCCGGTCTGACCGGTGGCGACGAACTTGGCGTTGTGCCCCGCGGCGGATAGTCCGCGCTGCAACTCGATGGCGGTGACCATCTTGCCGACGCTGCAATCGTGTCCCACGGTATGAATCCGCACGCAGCCCTGTCGAAAACCGGGCCGCTGGGCGATGTCGCGCTCGCGGTTCTTGCGGACGTCGTGGATAGTGACGCCGCGCTGCCGGGCCGCCTCGGCGAACTCGGCATCGTCGCTGATAAAGTCGTGCAGGCCCGAGACGATATTCATCCCGCGCGTGATGGCCTTCAGGATAACCGGCCGCCAGGCGTCGGGGATGCGACCGCCGCGCGGCGCGATTCCGATCAGCAGCGTGTCGGCCGACGGTGCTTCTTCCAGCGAGCCGACCACGGGAATTCCACCGCCCACGCCCAAGAGTGCCTGCGAGGTAACCCCGCGCTGGGTGCTGTCCAGCACGGCGACGACTTCATCGGTGCGATAGCGAATGACACTGGCCGCCGTCTTGGCGGTATGCGGATTAGTGTGCCCCTCGGTCAGGATGACGATCTTGCGCGTCATGCGATTCTCTCACGGCGCCCGTATCTGAATTTCACCGAGTAGGGTCCGCAGCGGACGCTACGTGCCGGCGCCTCTTGCCGATGCAGTTCACTCGACCGGGATCTCCAGCTTGCCCATCGCCGCGGTCAGGTACTCGCGGGCCTCGCGGGCGGCGTCGTCCGGCGCATCGATATAAGGATACAGCTCCACAGTCACCCAGCCATCGTACCCGCTGCCACGAATCGCCTGGAGCGTGGCCGGAAAGTCGATGGCCCCGCGGCCGGGGATCAGGTGCTTGTGCACTCGCGTGCCGGCAATGTCCTCGAAGTGGTAGTGGCGGGTGTGCGCGGCCATCCGATCGACCCAGTCCTGCGGATCCTCTCCGACGCAGTAGGCGTGCCCGATGTCGAAGTTTAGCCCCACCCGCGGCGAGTCGACCCGCTCCATGAACTTCAGGTACTGGCCGAATGTTTCGATCAACAGCCCCGGCTCGGGCTCGATCAGCAGATCGACGCCCACCTCCTCGGCCACCTCGACGCAGGGCATCAGCTCTTCATAAAAGATGTCGGCCGCCTGCTCCCAGGTCTGCCCCGGGGCCAGTTCACCGCCCGGCTCGGTCGTGATATTCGGCCCGCCGATCTCCCGGGCCAGCCGCAACGCCCGCTTGGTGTGCTCGCGGCGAATGGCGCGGTAGTGCGGGTCGGGATCCGTCCAGCCGGGGTGCCAGTACGGCTGTCGCGGATCGGCCACGGCGTTCATCATAAACGCGTTGATATTGGAAATGGTCAACCCGTGCCGGTCCAGGGCCTTGCGAATCGACTCCTTCCGCTCTTCAAGTAGTCCCGCCGGCCAGGCGTGGGGCACGTCGGCCAGCACTTCGATGCCGCGGTAGCCCAACTCCGCGATCCGGGCGATCGTGTCCTCGATCGAGAAGTGCATGTAGGCATTGGAACTGAAGGCGAGTTTCATGGCGGGGCTCGGTGGGGAGGAATCACAGCACGGCCTGTCGCCGCGGCCGGCTTCTCGGAAAGCCTGTCATTGTACTTTGCCGCCCGTGGGGGTGAAACCACAGGTGGGAAAAACTGGCCGCCGGTGATGGCGGAAAACTCGCCTGGTGAAGAGTGAGTGGAGAGGAGAGTGCAGTGAGATTGGGCATAGTTTGCTCTGAGCATCACTGCTGGCTTGTCCCAATGCTCTTCGGCACCTTTGTTGCCGGGCGATCTTTTGCGTGGGGCGCGGGGCATGGCGACACTTGGAACCAGCGGCGGTAGTTGTGACGGAGAAGACGGTTCACATGTCCAAAGAGGTCCGCGCAACAGCGGAGTCAATCTGTAGCGCTACTGGCTTTTGGCGCCGTTGGCGCGGCTTCCCCGGAGGACGTTGAGTTCTGAGGAGAGGGCTCTTCCGCCGAAAACGAACTGAAACCGGGTGAGTGGTTTAAGCTATTTGCATCTAATAGGTCCTGCGCCTTCTTCCGGTAACCATCCAGATTCGTCAGTTGTTCGAGCGTAGTCACGTTTGGGAGACGATAACCTCGCAATCGCAATTCGTGATTCACCATGGCCCAATACATAGGATCGCGCAAGTGATCTGAAGGCGGGTTCGATAGTTGCGTTTCTAAGGCTTTCGCTAGATGCTTCACGATTCGAGGGACCTCCAGATCGGGCATGCCATCAACTAAATCGAGGGACGCCACCATCAGTGTGCTGCCCAAATTAGGCTTTCCTCCGTTACCAACTGCGAGGACTTCGTATCCTGCCTGTATGACTCCCATCAGTGCCGTCGCAGCATCTCGTTCGACAGACTCGACATAGTCATCCGATTGTTCAATACTCTGTAACGCTGTACGGAAGTGCCTTCGACCTCTCTCCGGCCGTCCCAAGGCATACTCAATTCGTGCCAACTGCCCCTGAAGCTGCAGCCGAAGATTCGTGTTTGCCGCTTTGGAAAGTCCGCGCTCAGCATATTCACGAGCAGATTTCATCTGCCCTGAGTTGTACATTCCAACCGATATCGCGAGCAGATCGCCCGCAAGCACTTTGCTTTCATTGAGTTTACTTAGTTCGTCAACTAATGCCACGCCCTGTTCTATCAGTGTTTCATTCGCTTGGATAAACCGTAGGTAGCCGAGCGTCGCATCTGTACGTACTCTAGTCGCTGTAACATCATCGCCGCCGTCCTCGAGCGTGTCCGCTACTGCTGATGCAATATTGAAGAACCCGTCTGCCATTATCTTGTTATAATAGACCTCTTGGTGTAAGTCGGTTAATTCAGCGCGAATACCTAAAAGGCGCTCGTGTCGCAAACGCTCGTTGGCGCGCCGTCCCTCCAGATACGTATAAATACCAGCAATGGTCGCGATCAGAAGTGTGCCCGTGACACCAACGCCCTGTAGCCGATTGCTAGGCTTATTGAGTCCGAAGGCCGCACAACACTTTCCGAGCCTTCCTGTTTTGGGCGAAGCAACTCTTCGTTCTTCTAACACCGTCGTACCCTCCTTTGTAAAGTAGCACCGGGACGGATAAAATCGCTCCGTTGCTGGACCAAACCGCAACACCGCGGGACTGCAGCCTAAGAACACCTCAGCATAAACCATCTTCCGCGCCTGGACACGAACACCGAGAAGAGAAAACCAACGTAAATCATGACGGGCAAGCAGCGATCGTAAGACCTACCGGAGACGATCCAGTGTAGCGAACGCCGTGGCTGTTTTGCACGATCGCTGGGTGCCACGGCTCACCTGGTCCCCGTCGTGAACAATACGACTGGACAAGCCAGCCGTGGCACCCCCGGAAGCCGGCCGCGATGCACAGACAAGAATGTCTGTGCCACCATCAGTCGCTAACCCATGAACATCAACTGCTCGCGCTGCGATACGCCAGCAGCGAACGCTGAAAGATCCACCGTGAGATGACCAGGCTGCCGATAGTCGCGATGACGGCGAACGCGGCCAGCGGCCACGACTGTCGATCCAGCGGCAGCGCCATCAGCCGGGCCGGTACGTTCACTACCACCAGCACCGGCACGATGAACGTGAACAGTTGCCGCAGCGGCGTGCCGAACGTCCCGCTGTAAATTTCCATCGGGTAGCGCGAGAAGTTCGTGATGTAAAACCAGAAGTTGTACAGCGTCTGGTTGCGGCCCAGCCAGATGCTCGTCGCCGCCAGCGTGATCATCAGGCTGTACAGAATGGCCACGCCGAACAGGATGTACATCGGGTACAGCAGCACTTGCTGCAGCGTGGGAAGATAGTTCAATCGGTAGAGCGAGTAGCCCAACAGCAAAGGCGCAACGAGAAAGTTCGCCAGGCTCGACCAGTTCACCCGTTGCAGCGACACGAGAAACTGCGTGTCGATCGGCTTGAGCAGCGCGAAGTCCAGCGCTCCGGTGCGGATCAGTTCGCTGAACTCTTCGGCGTTGGGCATGAAGAACGCCTGAACCAGGCTGTTGACGAACATGGTCGTGGCGATGAACACGAAGAACTGGTACTTCCCCCAGCCGGTCCCCTCGCCGATCATCGGCGTATATTGAAAGATCAAGATGTAAAAGCCCAGGTTCATCATCATCCAGGCGACCGACGAGACCGCCTCGATCAGGAAGTTGGATCGGAACGTCATGTCCCGCACCAAGCTGTTGCGGGCGAAGGTGGCGAAGACGCGGGCATAAGCCGGACGGTGGTCCATGTTATCCTCCAAAACCGCTGTAGCGCCGCTGGCCACGATTCAGCGCAATGCGGCAGAGGACCATAAACACCCCGACCCAGGCCACCTGAATCCACATCCCACGAACCAGCTCCGCCCCCTCGATCTTGCCCAGGAATACCGCCGCGGGGAAATACGCCAGGTACTTCAGCGGAATCAGGTCCACTAACTGGTTCCACGGCGCCGGCAGCATGTCGAGCGGGAACATGTGCCCTGAGAAGAAAAAGTTGAACAGCATATAGACGAACAGCAGCGAGCTGACTTCCAGGAACCAGAAGCCGACCATGCCGATCGTGGCTTCCAGGAAGAAGCCCAGCAGGAACGACAGGATCAGCGAGACGATGTACAGCCCCAGCACCTCTGGCTCGGGCCAGCCGTGGAAGTAGCCGCGGCAGAGGAAAAACACCAGCGCGAACGGCCCGGCCGCCACGGTGTAGTAGACCAGCTTATGGGCAATACGGTTGAGCAGCAGAAAGCCGATCATGTCGATCGGCTGGATCATGAACTTCTTGATCTCGCCGTTGCGGATCTGCAGCGCGATGCCCGAGGCCAAACCCGGCATGCTGGAAAACGCCCGGGTGATCATCGTCAGCAGGTAGTAGGCGACCATATCCTGGTAGGCATAGCCGGCGATCTGATCGCGGCCGCCGTACGCTTCGATGGCGGAGAAGACGGCCGACCAGAGGAAGATCTGGGTCACAATCGGCAGGAAGCGCATCAGCGTGCCCAGTGCGAAGTCGCCTCGATAGACGAGGCGCTCCTCCAGGCAAATCCGCATAATGGTCCACCAGGTGGCAACTCGGGCAATCATGTAGTTACTTGGCTTGCGTGTCGAAAAGGGGGACTGACTCGATGCACGAGTACGTCTTTCCTCTTGTAAGACCTGCCCCGCATCGAGCCAGTCCCCTTTTTCGCTCGCATCATTATGGCACAGACATTCCTGTCTGTGCGCGGTGTTGGTACCCCCTTTCCCCGCAGGGGCGAGGGAGTAAGCCGCGGTAGATGCGGCCATGGATTCGGCTGAACTCTCGCGAGCGCGAGCTACGGGCGAAAGACACGACCGTGAAAAGGGGGACAGGCACTTCGCTGCGCTCAGAGCCAGTCCCTTTTCACTCGCATCATTGTGGCACAGACAATCTTGTCTGAGCGCGGTGCGGGGGGAACGCTGTCTCAAGGCACGGCTGGACAAGCCTGCCGTGGCACCCAGCGCGGTGCCGAAGCAAAAAGCGGGAACGTTTATAAAAGGAATGAGTGCGAAAGTGACAGCCGGCTGCACGCGCCAGCGGGGGCAAGTGCTTGCGACATACACGCCGGCCGCCACCTCGTTATTCTCTTCCCGCGGTGTGGCGGGTGCAATCCTCCTTACGGGGGCGCTCGGACGTCGACCGATTCGATAGCGCGCAAAGTTGTCGACTGTATTCGGTAGCGCGCGAAGTTCTTGTAAACGGCAGGCCGGCTTGTTACCGTTGGCCTCGCACGGCTAGTTCTCTTGCCCGCACCCGGGCCGTGCGCTTGGGCCGTACGGAAATAGCCAACAGGAGTCGTTTCCCGCCACACTTCACGTCATTGACCCGAAGGGAGATTCGGTCATGCAAACTTCCGGCACCTACCCGGATGTCACACCCCAGACACGATGTCACGCACTCAGTAATCCCATCTCAAGACCACGCTTATCACGGCAAAACGCAGCGGCGGCTGAGCTGCGCGGTGAGAAGTCGCCGCTTCGCCGCGCCGTTTGTGAACTGCGTGTCGTTTCCATCGGCATGCTGGCGGTCGCCATGTTGTTGGCCGCGCGGCCGGCACTTGCCCAAAAGGAAGCGCTGCTCGTGTCGATCGACAGTCGCGCGGACGAGACATGGCAGGCCGCCCGGCAGATTTGGGAGTGGGCCGAACCGGGTTACCAGGAGAAGCAGTCCTCCGCGGTGCTCGTCGAGATGCTCCGCGCGGCGGAGTTTGAGATCGAGCAGGGCGTGGCGGAGATTCCCACCGCGTTTACCGCCACGTTCGGGTCGGGTACGCCGGTGGTCGGCATCTTGGGCGAGTTCGACGCCCTGCCGGGACTTTCGCAGAAAGCCACGCCACAGCGCGACCCGCGCGAACCAGGCGGATATGGCCATGCCTGTGGGCATCATCTGTTCGGTACGGCGTCGGCCAGTGCCTGCATCGCGATTGCCGAGCAGATCGCAGCCGGGAACATCCAGGGCACGGTGCGCTTTTACGGCTGTCCGGCCGAGGAGGGCGGAGCCGCCAAGGCGTTCATGATTCGCGCCGGGCTGTTCGACGATTGCGATGCCGTGTTGCACTGGCACCCGAGCAGCCAGAACGCCGCCGGCGATCGCACTTGCCTGGCCCGCATGGCCGCCAAGTTCCGCTTCTACGGCACCAGCGCCCATGCCGCCGGCGCGCCGGAACAGGGGCGGTCCGCGCTGGATGCGGTCGAGCTGACCAACTACGCGGCGCAGCTTTTGCGCGAGCACACGCCCGACTTCACGCGGATTCACCACGTCATCACCGCCGGCGGCGGCGCACCGAACGTCGTGCCGGACTTCGCCGAGGTGTACTACTATATCCGCCATCCGGAGGCCGACGTCCTCAGCACACTATATCCGCGGCTGGTCAAGTGCGCGGAGGCGGGTGCTCTGGCGACCGAAACGCAGCTCGAGGTCTCCTATCTCGGCGGCACGCAGCCGCTGCTTCCGAACAACACGCTGGCCCAGGTGGTGTTGGCGAACCTTCGCAAGCTCAACGACCTAAGCTACGACGACCAGCAGAAGGCCTTCGCGCTGCGGATCCAGGAGACGCTTGCTGAGCCTGAACCGCTGGAGGAGATCGAGGAAGTGACCGACCGCTCCGGCGACCTGGGCAAAGGCTCGACCGACGTGGGCGACGTCTCTTGGGTGGTGCCGACCACCGGCTTCTCGACTGCCTGCTGGGTGCCGGGCACGCCGGGCCACTCCTGGCAAGCGGTGGCCGCCGGCGGGATGAGCATCGGGCGGCAGGGCATGGTCCTGGCCGCCAAGGTGATGGGCGCGTCCGCCTGGGACCTGTACCAGCACTCCGAACTGATCGCGGGCGCAAAGTACGAACACTCGCGTCGTCGGGCCGGCCGCGGCTACGAATCGCTACTCGAGGATGAACAAGCGCCTCCGCTGGACTATCGTAGCGCTCCGGTCGGCGTGCTGGCGGAGTAGGGGGCGAGGCGACGCCGAGATTGTGCCACGTGAACGAACAACTCTTGGAGTAGACACCATGAAGCTTCATACTCGCACGGCCAAGTCGCTCATGTGGATACTGCCGCTGGTACTGCTGCTGGCCGCCTCGGCGGCCGTCGCGCAGGATACCTCGCCCCTGCGGCCCGGAACGGAACTAAAAATCGAAGGGGCGGTCGCCTTCACCGAGGGCCCGGCCTGGCATCCCAGCGGCAACGTCTACTTCACGGAGATCGTCGGCAACCGCATCATGCGGCGCGATCCGACCGGCGTCATGCACGTCTACCGTCAGCCCTCGGGCCGGGCGAATGGTCTGGCATTCGATCGCCAGGGGCGGCTGATCGCGTGCGAAGGCGGCGGCGAGGGCGGTAATCGCCGCGTGACTCGCACCGAGGCGAACGGGACGATCACCGTGCTGGCCGATCGCTACGAGGGCCACCGGTTCAACTCGCCGAACGACCTGGTCGTCGACTCCAACAATCGCATCTTCTTCAGCGATCCGCGGTACGGCGATCGCACTGACGTGGAGATGGTGGACGAGTCCGGACGGCCGATCGAGGGCGTGTATCGCATCGACGACGGCGCTCAGGTGATGCGGATCATCACGCATCAGGTGGCGCGGCCCAACGGGCTGGCGATTACCGCCGACCGCCGCGTGCTGTACGTGGCGGACAACGTGAACGACGGAGCGGAAGGCGTCGGCGGCGCCCGCAAGCTATGGCGGTTCGAACTGACGCCCGGGGGCGACATCGTTCCCGAAAGCCAGCACCTGGTCTTCGACTGGGGCACCGACCGCGGGCCGGACGGGATGGCCATGGATCGTGCCGGCCGGCTCTACGTGGCGGCCGGTTTCAATAAACCGAATCCGCCGGCCGAAACCGCGGAGAAGTACAAGGCCGGCGTCTATATTATCTCGCCCGATGGCGAACTGCTCGACTTCGTGCCGGTGCCGGAGGACATGGTCACCAACTGCACGTTCGGTGGAGACGATCTGCAAACGCTGTTCATCACGGCCGGGCATAAGCTGTGGAGCGTGCGCGCGAATACGCCCGGCGTGGTGACGTGGCTGCCGCCGCAGTAGGGCGTTTTGCCGGCGGCCGTGGCGACGAGATTTTCGCGTGCGCACTGCGGGGGCGGTACAATGCGTTGAGAATTACTTTCGGCAATCGGTCTCCGCCAGGCGAGGGATGAGCCATGTTCGCTGTTTCGATCACGCCGCAAGTCAGGGCAGGGCAGTTGGCCGCGCCGATCTTGCTGGCGTTCTCAATCCTGATCGCATCCCCGAGCCTTGCCTCTGAGCCGCCTGCGCCGGAGTCGGACGCCGTACGGCAGCGCCGAGCCGCCGAGCGAGGACTGGCCATCGTCCAGCGGGCCGCGGCCAACTATCCAGACCATCGCGCGTGCTTTGCGTGTCACCACCAAACCTTGCCCATGCACGCGATGGTGGCCGCGGGGCGGCGCGGCCTCGCGTTCGACGCCGAACTGTTGCGAGACCAGGCGGACTTCACGCATCTCTCCTTCGCCGGACGTGCCGACGACATGCGCGAAGGGCACGGCATCGGCGGCGCTTCGTTCACCGTGGCGTATGGCTTGTGGACGCTTGCGCTTGTCGACTGGCAGCGCGACGACACCACCGACGCGATGGTACATTTCCTGCTGGTGAATCAAAAGGAGGACGGCCACTGGTCGGTCTCGTCGCGCCGCCCGCCGT
The DNA here is from genome assembly GCA_040880125.1 of Pirellulales bacterium. GTDB lineage: Bacteria > Planctomycetota > Planctomycetia > Pirellulales > JBBDJB01 > JBBDJB01. The sequence goes on from JBBDJB010000025.1 coordinate 80,117, forward strand.
TGGAGGAGTCAAAACAATCGACGACGGCCATGGCGGCATACTTCCTGCGGCGGTATGCCGCGCCGGAAAAGGAGGAGCAAGCTGCTGAGGCCGTGGAGAAAGCCCTCGCGTGGCTGCGCGATTCGGCGATCGAAAGCCAGGAGGACGGTAACGGGCTCGCTTGGGGCCTGCACGTGCTGGGGGCAGATGAGGCCGACGTGGAACAGGCTCGCCAGGCCTCCATCGCGCGGCAGCACGCCGACGGCGGCTGGTCGCAAATCCCTGAGATGGAGAGCGACGCCTACGCCACCGGCCAGACGCTGGCCGTGTTGGCGTCGACCGGCTGGGATCCCAGCGAGGAGGAGTATCGTCGGGGGATGGCGTTCTTGCTGCGGACGCAAGAAAGCGATGGCTCGTGGCGCGTGGAAACCCGCGCCCGCCCGGTCCAGGAGTTCTTCGACAACGGCGACCCGCATGGCAAGCACCAGTTCATCTCGATCCCCGCCACCAGTTGGGCCGTAACGGCACTGGCCGTCGGGCTGGAAGGGCAACGGTAGCTGAATTTGCCGGTGTAGCTAAATCCGTAAGAATTCAGCCCCGCCGTAAGCCCGCTTTAGAGATCGCACCCGCGCGCAACTCCTAACTTCGCCGTCGCCCAATCGCGCGAGTGAGCTCAGCACGTTTCGACGCAGCTCCCGCCCGGGTATAATGTTGCCACGTGCCAACTCACCTGCCCGGAACCTGATTCCCCCACATGATCCGCGAGGAGCCTGCCATGCGCGCGGCGCTGCTGCTTGCCCTGCTGATACTTCCCGCCCCCGTCTTTGCCGGCGACGCCTGGCCTCAGTTCCGCGGGCCCGCCGGCGACGGGACGTCCGACTCTACCCGGCTGCCGGTGACCTGGAGCGAAACGGAAAACGTCATCTGGAAGACGCCCATCCACGGCCGCGGCTGGTCGTCGCCGGTCATCTGGGGCGATCAAATCTGGATGACCACCGCCACCGAAGACGGCAAGCAAATGTTCGCCGTATGCGTCGACCGCCAGACGGGCCGCATCCTTCATGACATCAAGCTGTTCGACGTCGAAAACCCCCGCGAAATCCACCAGCTCAATAGCTACGCGTCGCCCACGCCGGTCATTGAGGAAGGCCGCGTCTATATCCACTTCGGCAGCTACGGAACTGCCTGTCTGGGTACGACGAGCGGCGAAGTCCTATGGTCGCGCCGCGATTTGCCGTGCGACCACTTCCGCGGGCCGGGCTCGTCGCCCATCCTGTTTGAAGACACGATGATCGTCCACTACGACGGCTTCGACTACCAGTATGTCGTCGCGCTCGATAAGCAGACTGGCGAAACGGTGTGGAAGCGCGACCGCGACATCGAGTACGGCACCGACAACGGCGACTTCATGAAGGCCTACTCGACCCCGCAAATCATCGAGGCGGCCGGCAAGCTACAGATGATCAGCGCCACCTCGAAGGCGGCCATCAGCTACGACCCCCGTACCGGCGAGGAGATCTGGCGGATTCATTACCCCGAATTCTCGGCCACCGCGCGGCCGCTGTTCGGTGAGGGGCTCGTGTTCATCAACACAGGCTTCGGCAAGGCCGATCTGTACGCCGTGCGGCCGGACGGCACGGGCGACGTGACCGACAGCCACGTCGCCTGGGTGTGCAAGCGCAGTGTTCCCTCGAAGCCCTCGCAGTTGCTCGTCGACGGCCTGCTATACATGGTGCACGACGCCGGCGTGGCCAGTTGTCTGGACGCGAAGACCGGCGAGAGCGTCTGGACGCAGCGCCTGGGCGGCAACTTTTCGGCCTCGCCGCTGGCTGCCGACGGCAAGCTGTACTTCCTCAGCCACGATGGTGACGTAACGGTCGTCAAAGCCGGCCGGGACTACCAGGTGCTGGCGATCAACCGGCTGGACGACGGCTTCATGTCCTCGCCCGCAGTCTCCGGCCGCGCGCTGTACGTTCGCACGCGCTCGCACGTGTACCGCATCGAGCAGCCTGCCGACGTCGCCTCCGGCGGTTAGGAAGCCCTTCAGTATAGAAAGCGACGGCAACCCATTAGTGGCACAGACATTCCTGTCTGTGCGCGACAGTGCCACTGTCAGCCCCAAACGGCGGCGGGTGCTTCTGCTGGCCCCTCCGGCAGTGCTTTCCCCAGCCCTCGTAGGGCGATTCGACATTAGTCACGAATGCCATATGCAAATCTCAAAACAATTAGGGGATTCCATCAGGAGTGGGTCACAACGTGTGTCGGTAATTTTGTTCCACCGCCGTCTGATACTTGATCTTCCACTCGGTCGATGTGACCGAACGCAATTCGAACTTGCCAGTACGTGACTACGAAAAGGGTTGCCTTTCTTACGCATTATCCGTTCAGGAAAAGCCGGTATCGACTAGCCCACGTGCTGCTGCATCAACGCATCAACATCATCTTTCTGCTCGATCGCCACCGGTAGGGATCCGCGTCCCATAAACGCAAACCAGGTTTTTGCCTGTAGCATCAGTGTGGCGTCCGTTGTGCCTTCCCAGCGATAGCTTTCGATCTTACTCCATCGCAGTAAACTCCAATACTGCCACACTCCGTTTTCACAAAATCGCAATCTACCCGTCGATGTAATCATGAAAAACGATGCGAAAGTGAAAAGGAACAGGGAAATCAGAATCGCGAATGCATCGGTGGACGCCACGAGCGAGCAAATGGCGCTCATGCAAAGAAAAACCGACATCGTGAGGAACATTTTCCTCGATGGGTGTGGCCCGCAGTCAAGCAGTAAATAGCCAGCGCGTGTACGCCCCATCAGCATCGAAACGAGAAAGGCTGAGAAAGTGACGGCCCAAACAACGCCAAATGTACCACCCACAGCGAAAATCATACTTATGTGAAACAGCTTGCTGATCGCCAGTGAAACTGCACCGACTAACGTGTACATGACCGCAGCGACGATTGCTGCGTTTACCATACCGCGTCGGTGCGCGGTTTTCGTCATCACAATCGCTTCAGCCGCTTGAAGGCTGCGCTGAAGCGAATCCTCTGGCATCGGTTCTGAGCGAAATCCATCCATCATTGCGCTAAATTCAGAAGACATCTCATTCTCCCATTTCTTGTGTTCGGTCATCAATCAGACTCCCTGAGTGCGTCGAATACCTCACGCAGTTTCGCTCGTGCTTTGTGCAGAGCCATTGCGACGGCACCATTGGTAATTTCGAGAGTGCTTGCTATCTCGTCATGAGAAAGTTCTTCGAAGTGCACAAGGCAAAACACCGCGGCTTGGCGCGGTGGCAAATCTGCCACGATCGATCGCAAACGGAGCGTCTCTTCGTGGTTGATGACCGTCGCTTCCGGCCCGGCGGCTGGATCCCATAGTGATGAGTCCTGTATTGGCGAATTGTCAATCGAGTCGGTGATGCGCCGCTTCCGCAGCAGATCAATCGCCCGAAACGTCACCAATCGGTTCATAAAGGTTCTTGGGTGCGAGATCTCGCCACGCACAAAAAGTTCATGTGCTTCGATAAAGACTTCTTGCAGTACATCTTCACAATCCTGCGGATGCCGGAGAATTCGCCACGCCACCCGATACGCTGGTGGCCCATGCTCGCGAACAATTTGATTCCAGTTCGTCACCGGGGTTCCTCAGTGATTCCTCAGGAAAGACAACAGCTTCTCCAAAGGATAGCCGTATCTGGAGAGCTTCAGATTTCCACGTGTGTAGGGAATTTCCGAAAATTCTGGAAAGAACGTGATGAGGCGACCAGCCGTTGAAGTTTGAACAGAATCCCGATGTAGGTGTTTTTCCTTCAATCGGCCGGCACACGACACCGGCTTGGACAACCTCGGAACATTTGGGCGATCAGAGGCGGTTGGACCATTCCGCCCGCCTTCCTGTTGGCGGTGGTGGAGACCTCCGTAATTGGAGAATCACTTTGACGACGCCAGCGCCCTGGTGATCGAAGCCCCAACCTGCCAGTCTCGAAAGTACATAATGAGGGCGTGCCCTTGGCGGCGGGAAAGGTTGGGAAGCGGGATATCTCCTTCCCTAAGCGGCTGCCATTCCACTCGCACTCACCGCGAATCATGCGCCGACCCACTTCCAATTCGGCGCGCGTATTGCCGGAAATCTTCGCTTCCCGGCGGGAAACCGCATATTCTGAGAATCCCAGCGTTTTTCTTTTGAGAACGAGTCGCCGGGTGCGTCTCATCTTGTGAACCGACTCGGAAAGAAGGCGGATGGCACTGCCGGTCGATAGAAGCCTGGTAGATCGATTGGTGGTCGAGCACTTGCCCGCCGGATTGCACTTTGCGCTGCGTTTGACCGGCAACGAGCACTCGGCGGAAGACGTGATGCAGGAGGCGTTGTGCCGTGTCTTGCGGCAATGGCGTTCCTTTCGCAGCGAGGCGAGCTTCAAGACCTGGTTGTTTCAGATCGTGGTCAACGTGGACCGCGACCGCCGCAGGCGGCGGACGTTCGAGACGCTCGACAGGGAGCCCGCCTGTCCGCTTGCAGAACCGGCCGATCGTCTGGCCGTGGACGAGATGGACCATCGGGTTCGCGACGAAATCGGCCGCCTGCCCGACCGGCAGCGCGAAGTGGCGATTCTGTGTTTGGGTGAAGGAATGCGTGCGGAGGAAGTAGCGACGATCTTGGGAATTACCGAGCCCAACGTCCATAGCAGTTTGCACTTGGCGCGAAAGCGGATCGCAAAGGCGATCGGGTTCGACTACGCCCCGCAGAAACGATCATGAACGAAGACTCGCTCGACAATCAGATTCGCGAAGCGCTTCGTGTGGAAGCGAAGACCGAGCAGGTCTCTCGGCTGGAGGCGTTTTGGGAAGCGGAGTTGCATCGCCAGCGGCAGAAGCGGACCGTGCGGCGCAGCCTCGCGCTGGCAGCGAGTTTGCTCGTCGCGGTCTCGATCGTCGGCTGGGCTTCCCGGCACGACTTGGGTGGACAAGATGTCGTGGAGGCGCCGCAGCCAGCAGTCCAGACTGCGCCCCCGGCGATCAGACCCTCGCCCGAGACACCGCAAATCGACGTCGACGTCCCCGCGCCATCGATCGGCCGCGAGCCGACGGCGCTCGAGCAACTGGTGTTCTACTCGCACTCGCCACGCGGCGTGGACAGGGCGAATGAAAGTCTCGCTTCCGTCGTTGACGACTTGATCGAACAAGTACAGACCGGCCAGGCGGATCCACAATCGGCTGTTGACGATGCCGCAGTTTCAACGGCGGAAATCGAACGGGAACTGCTGCGTCGGCTCGTGAGGTCGAAGGACGGCGAGAAGCTTACGCTTATGAAAATACTGGCGGCAGGTGGCAGCATGAAATCGATGCCGGCGCTGTTGCGAGTGAGCCGTAGTGCGGCTCATCGCGACGAAGCACTGGCGACGATCGAACAAATCGTCGGCCCGGAGGGACTGGCCCGCGTGGTTCGCCAGGCGAGCAATCCGCAGGTGCGAATGATTTTGATGCAACGGATGCTGGCCGACGGCTCGGACGAATCGGTCGCTGCCTTCTTGTCGCTGGTGCAAGATCCGGCGCGGCGGGCGGAAGCGTTTTCCGCGGCGGGTAGCGCGAATTCTTTTCCGACCGAAACGCTGTTCGCCTTGCTCCGGAGCGATGACCAGCGGATTCGGCTGTCGGCAGCGCTCGTGCTGGGACACGTGAACGGTCCGGACATTACTCGGAAGTTAGTTGTGTTGGTGTCTGCCGAGCAGTCCGCGCCAACGGAGGCCTGGATGGCGCTGCTGGCCTGCCGCGGCGAACTGGCGGAGAAATTCTTGAACTACGCGACCGGTCGGCCGCAATTGCTCGGCCACGTCAATCAGGCTCGCGTGCAGTGGGCGCGGATGAATCTTTAATTCACAAACATGGGAGGAACAGGCAATGCGTGCGAACCAATTTATCGTTGTGGCAGCGGCTTTGCTGGCGATGCTCGGCGCGATCGTGAACCCGGCGACGGCTCAAACGCTACCTGACTTGCAGATTCGCGTATACGACGTCGGCGATTTCGTGATGGAGGTTCGGGACTACGAGTATCCCGGCAGTGACCAGGGTCCCGCCCTAGGACAGACCGCCCCAGGTTATGGCGGAGCAGGAATGGGAGGAATGGGAGGTGGAATGTTTGCTGTTCCGGCAGAAGCGGGACAGACTCCGATGGGCGGCGGTGTCGGCGGAATGCCAGCCGCCGCGGCGCCCATCAGCATGGAAGGCCTTACGCGCGTGATCCTGAATGTTGTCGCGCCTGACACTTGGAGTGAAGCGGGTGGTCACGGGCGGCTCGACAGTTTCGGTTCGTCCCTCATCATCGCACAAACTTCCGAGAACCACGCGCAAATCGAACAACTTCTTGCGCAGCTCCGCAAGAACCTAGGTGAGCATCGCACCGTGAAGATCGACGCCCGGTGGTTGCCATTGAACTCGGAGATGCTCGGTCAACTTGTTTCCGATAGTGGCGACGGCGCGGCGGTTAATCGCGAAGCGCTCGAACAGTTCAGTCGACAACCGGGAAGCATTCGGATGCGAACGAGTTGCTTCAGCGGGCAGTTGGTGTACGTGGTCAGCGGCACGAAGCGCAGCATCGTCTCGGGCTACATGCCCGTGGTGGGAAGTGTCGACGACGGCGCGGACTTGAGGGGGCTGGTATCGACAACGCATAGTGGCCCATTTCGCTTTGTCGCCAACCAAACCAGTTCAGCGGTAAATCAGGGCGCCAATGTGGGGTATCATGCGCAAGTTGAAAAACTGAATATCGGCACCTTGCTGGAAATCCGACCAACGCTGGTGCGCGACACGAACACGGCGGTCGTCGATCTGAGAGCAACGGTCACCGGCTCGGAGAAATCGAACGGCGAAGCCGCAATATCGGTACGTCCCGGGCCGCCGGAGGTCGATCGGGTGGCAATCCAAACGGAAGAGTTGGCCACCACGTTGCGAGTTCCCCTGGGCGAACCGGTCCTCGTGGGCGGTATGACCGTTGCGCCGGCGGAACAGGCGGGGGACACCGAGCAATTGCAGCTCTACATGATCTTGGAAGTGCGCTAACGTCTTGCCCGGCCCCAGTGGCCGGGTTATGTATAGAGGCTCCAGTCACACGCCCAGGAGCCACCATCCATGTCGGAGAAATTCAAGGTCGCGGCCGTTCAGATGGATGTGGCCTTTGCGGCCGTCGACGAGAACCTCGCCCGGGTGGAAGACAAGCTCGCCGAGGCTGCTCGGCACGGCGCTCACCTGGTGGTGTTTCCCGAGTGCGCCCTGACCGGCTATTGCTTCGACGCCTACGAGGAGGCGATGACCGTGGCCGAGCCGATCCCCGGCCCGGCGACCGAGCGCATTACGGCCGCCTGCCGCGCGACCGGCAGCTTCGCCATCGTCGGCATGCTCGAGGCCGACGGTGAGCGGCTCTTCAACGCCTGCGTGCTGGTGGGGCCCGAGGGCGTAGTCGGCACCTACCGCAAGGTTCACATGCCGCGGCTGGGTGTCGACTGGTTGGCCACGCCGGGCGACCGCCCGTTCGAGGTCCATAGCACCGGCCCGCTGCGCGTCGGCATGAACATCTGCTATGACGGCTCATTCCCCGAGGCGTCCCGCATCATGGCGCTCGCCGGGGCCGATCTATTGGCGCTGCCGACCAACTGGCCGCCCGCGGCCGAGCACTTCGCTCGGTATGTCATTCCCACCCGGGCATTGGAAAACCACGTCTACTCGCTGTCGGCCAACCGCATCGGCACGGAGCGGGGCTTTCGCTTCATCGGGCTGAGCATGATCTGCCATCCCACCGGCCGGCCGTTGGCCATGGCCGATCACGACCGCGAGGCGATCCTCTACGCGCAGGTCGATCCGGCGGTCGCCCGCCAGAAGCATCTGGTGCGCGTGCCCGGCAAGCATGAGATCGACCGCCTGGCCGATCGCCGCCCGGAGATGTATGGCGCGATCACCTCGCCGCACACCGGCGAGGCGGCAGCTCGCGATACCTCGCAGCCGCATCGCTCGGCGGAGCAGACGGCCGGCTCGTAATCGCTCGTCGAAGTATGCCTGTGACGTCGTGAATAACGATGGGAGCAGATAAGTCCTTCCAAGCCGAAACTCTAGCGTGACCGCCGAAACGGGCCGGCATACCCTCACTCACCGACGAGACTTTCGGTCAGAGCAACATTGAACGACGTCGTATAGTGACCCCCGTCAACTGCCTCAGGGCACAATCTCCAGACTGCCCGTGGCAGTCTGGAATACGGCGAAATGACGACGGTCAATCGTGAACACACGCTCGATGGCTTCTCGCTTCGCGAGATGCATCAGGCAGGCATCAGCAAAATCGAACTGCTGGTCGGCGTACTTCGCAAGAATCGACCGAATGGGTTCCGCGTCGGATTCGGTGAGCGGCAGAATGGTCAACGCGCCAGCGCTTACCCGCTCCAGAAGCCTGTCGACGGCCCCTGGCGAATTCCTGAGGATGAAGGCCGCTTCCGTGATGACAGGCCAGCAAGTGAAAAGATTTCGCGGAAGCGCCCGTGCCTGCTCAACACAGCGGGTGTGGTACGCATCGCGACCAGAGAGCATTGCGACAATCGGACCAGTATCAATCAGCACCGTTTTGGCGATCACGCCCGAATCCTTCCAGGTAATTCGGGTTGGTGCTGAGGTCGGAAGGAGCGTCCTTCACGATTCCGATCAGGTCACGCATGGCTTCATAGAACGATCCGCCCGCTTCCCGAGCAACCGGCCTTGAAGGCGGCGAGAGTCTGATCGCGTCCCAAAGAACCTCATCCCAGGGCCTCCCGACCTGCTCCGCCTTCAGGGCGATCGCCTCCTTCATCTCGGGGCTGAGTTCGATTTGTTTGGGATCGGTGACCATATCTGAATTTTACCACAAAGGTGAGATAGCTCAGTACCCTTTGGACTGGCACCGTCCGCGGTTTTGGGCTCGTTTCCCACGGGTCGCGCTCCTTCTCGCTGCCCGAACCTAACGCCCGCTCCGAGAAAAACTTGGCGTTTCGGTGTGTTTTGGGTATGCTGTCAGACGCCTCAACAGATAATCACTCCTTGATCCGTTCGCCGCATCACGGCTGATTTGCGGCGCACGCCCCACCACGATAAGGAGCACCGGATGCAGGTCGCTCGCTGGAGTTGCGTCGCGGTATTGCTTTGGGCCGCCAGCATCGGGCGGAGCGTGGCCGGCGATCTGTTGCCGCCGGAGACGCCGATTCCCGAGGCGATCGACCACTACATCGGGGCCCAGCTCGCCGACGAGGAAATCACGCCCGCCCCTCCGGCCGACGAGGCCACGCTGGTCCGCCGGCTCACGCTCGATCTGGTTGGCCGCATCCCCACTGTGGCGGAAGTGGCCGCCTACCTGCAGTCGAGCGACCCTCACAAGAAGGAACTGTTGATCGACCGGCTGATGCACTCGCCCGGCTATGTCCGCTACCAGGCCGTAGCGACCGACGCGATGCTGATGGGCGAGCAGCGCGGCCGATTGCGGGAATACTTGCAGGCGGCCATCGCGGAGAACCGCCGCTGGGATCAAGTCTTTCGTGAGTTGATCGACGCGGACGAGTCCGAGCCGCAGCGCAAAGGCGCGGCCGAATATCTCAAGGCGCACTTGAATGAGCCCGACGTCTTGACGAACGAAGTGAGCGTCGACTTCTTCGGCGTGAACATCAGTTGTGCGCAGTGCCACGACCACCCGCTGGTCGACGACTGGCGGCAGGATCACTTCTTCGGCATGAAGTCGTTTTTCAATCGCACCTTCCAGAGCGAAGGCTTCGTGGCCGAAAGCGCCTTCGGCGAGGTGAAATTCCAAACCACCGCGGGCGAGACGCGCGAGGCCAGCCCGGTGTTTTTAACCGGCACGACCATCGACGAGCCGGCCTGGGAAAACCTTGAGGAAAAGCAAAAGGCCGAAAAGGAGCTGTTCGAGAAGTTCAAGCAGGAAAAGAAGCCGCCGCCGCCGCCGGAGTTCAGCCGCCGCGATCAATTGGCTGACATTGCATTGCGGCCCGGCGAACAGGACTTCTTCGCCCGCTCGATTGTCAACCGCATGTGGCACCGCTTCTACGGCTATGGCCTGGTGATGCCCCTGGACCAGATGCACTCGGCCAATCCGCCCACGCACCCGGACCTGTTGGATTGGCTCACCCGGGATTTGATCGAGCACGGTTACGACCTGCAGCGGCTCGTGCGCGGCCTGATGCAAAGCGACACGTATGCCCGCAGCAGCCAGTGGGAAGGCGAAGGCAAGCGGCCCTGGCCGGATCTGTTCGCCGTGGCCCAGGTCAAGCCGCTCGCGCCGGAACAGTACGCTACGTCGCTTTACCTGGCCGCCTGTGATCCCGAACAGGTCGCCGGCGACGTGCCAACCGAGGAACTGGAGAAGCGATTCGAGCAGATCGAGAATCGCGGCCGCGGATTGGTGGATCAGTTTCCGCCGCCGGGCGACCAGTTCCAGGTGAGCGTCACCGAAGGTCTGCTCTTGAGCAACAATGAAAAGGTCTCCAGCGAGCTGCTTGCCGAGCGCGACGAAACGCTGGTGGGCCGGCTGATGCAGATCGACGATCGCCGGCAACGTGTGGAAGCCGCCGTATGGAACACGCTCTGCCGCGGGCCGGCCGAGGAAGAAGCCGCCGTGCTGGTGGAATACCTGGCCGCCCGCGAAGACCGCCCGCTGGAGGCCTGCCGGCAAATGGTCTGGGCGCTGTTGACCAGCAGCGAAATGCGATTCAACCACTGAGAGACGGATGGTGCTTTACGGTCTGAAAACGCGCATTTTTTTTGTGAAGTGCTTGTTTTTTAAGTGCTGTCTGCATATTATTACGGGTGGCTCGTTGGGAAGATCCCGTAATAATCGGCGTAACGGCTGCCCGGCAAACGGAGATGTCTGCAGAAAATTATGGTAGTGGAAATACACTAAACCACCCGGCTTTCGCGCCTGGCCTCCGGCACGGTTCGAATAGCACCAGTTCAATCAAACGGAAGGGAGTTTTTCAACACTTCTTAAAAATGGGTGTTGCAGAAACCTGACGAAAAACATCCCCGCGCCGCAGCGGCGCGGGCTTCGGGATGCTGCTTTTTCAACGAAACATGGGGCCCCCCTTAAAGGCGCGTTGCAAAAAGCCGCGGGAGTCCGAGCGCGTACGGCGACCGCGGTGCAGGTCTGGATTCCTCATGAATTCGGCGACAATTACGCGGGGACGGCGGACGTGGGGGTAAAAGAAGACCGCACAGACAGGAATGTCTGTGCCACGTTCAAATCATGATGACACAGGCAGAAACGTCTGTACGGCGCTGCGATGGCAACCTCGGGATGTGGAGACCTCGACATGGCTGGAAAGAATAACGACGCTTCGGCTCGCACTGGCTCGGCCGTGTCGCGGCGTGGGTTCATGCAAACCGCGGCCGCCGCGGCGACCGCCATGGCCGCCGACATGACGCTGCTGGACGCGCTCAAGTCGCCCGCGCTGGCCGACACGCTCAAGTCGCAGGGCAGGAGCGTCATCCTGCTTTGGCTCGCTGGCGGCGCCAGTCAACTCGAAACGTGGGATCCCAAACCCGGACGCGCCACCGGCGGCCCGTTCGCTTCGATTCCCACCGACGTGCCGGGCGTGCAGATCTCCGAGCTGATGCCCAAGCTTGCCCAGCGGATGAAGCACACCTGCCTGATCCGCTCACTGAACACGGGCAACGCCGACCACGGCGGCGCGGCCACGCTCTTGCACCTGGGCCGCAGCGACCGCTCCGGCGTGCAATACCCGGACCTGGGCGCCATGCTCGCCCGTGAGCTGCGCCGCGCCCACAGCGACGTGCCGGACTACGTCTCCTTTTACACCTCGACCGAGGGCCGCGGAAACGCCGTCGGTCAGGCCGGCTTCTACGGCTCGCGCTACTCGCCCATGTTTCTCACTACCAACTCGATGCCCGAGAACATCCAGAAGCTCGAGGGCATCACCGAGGTGGATCATCTCCAGCGGGCTGAGCTGCGCAACCTGCTCAGCGAGCGCTTCGCCCGCGGACGCCAGACCGACGCGGTCGGCAGCCACAACGAGGCCTACGCCCGGGTGCGCGGCGTGATGGCCAGCGAGAAGCTGTTCGACGTGCGGCAGGAACCGGAGCACGTTCGCCAGCGCTACGGCCCCACGCAGTTCGGCGAGCAAGTGCTGGTGGCCCGGCGGTTGGTCGAAGCCGGCGTGCCGTTCGTCAAAGTCGGCCGTGCGTGGTGGGACAGTCACGGACAGAATTTCGAGACGCACCTGGAGTTGGTCAGCGAACTGGATCACGTCATGAGCACGCTGTTGGACGACCTGGCCGAGCGCGGCATGCTGGAGTCGACGCTGGTGATCACGCTGGGCGAGTTCGGCCGTACGCCGCACATCAACGCCAGCCTGGGCCGCGATCACTTCGCCCGGGCGTGGAGCGCCTCGCTCTCCGGCTGCGGCATCCAAGGCGGCGCCGTCTATGGCAAGACCGACAAAGACGGCAATGAAGTCGTCGAGGGCGAGGTCGGCGCGGCGGAGCTGTTCGCCACGATCTTCCGGGCCGTCGGCATTGATCACGAGAAGGAATATTTCCTCGGAGCCCGGCCTATTCCGCTGACCGAGCCGTACACCGAACCGATCCGCGCCGTGCTGGCGTGAGAAACGCACGTGCGCAAGTTCTTGCAACTCAATTGTAAAGGCTGCGAAAGAGTCGTGGCACAGACATTCCTGTCTGTGCGACCCAAAACACGGCTGGACAAGCCAGCCGTGGCACCCCAGGCGCGTCGTGCCTGTTCCCTTTTTGACGTACCGCGGGTAACGAATCCCACACCGAGTTTTGAACGAGTCAACGCGCGAAAGGAACAACGGGATGGCCGACGCCCCCACGCTTCGCTCCACCAAGGAAATTAAGCGGCCGCAGATTTTCTTCTGCGTGGCTCGCCAGCCGGACGGGCAAAAGGTCTTCTGCGGCGCGTCCGACGGCAAGATCTACGCGTTTGACTTGGCGGAGGAAAAGCCGGAGCCGGCCGAACTGGTCGGCCACACCAGCTACGTAACCGGCGTGACGACCGCCGGCGACGTGCTGGTCTCCTGCAGCTACGACGGCCGGTTGATCTGGTGGGACGTCGCCACCGGGTCCATCCTGCGGACCGTCGATGCGCACCCAAAGTGGATCCGCCGCGTGGAGGCCTCGCCCGATGGAGCGACCGTCGCCAGTGTGGCCGACGACATGATCTGCCGCGTCTGGGACGTGCGCGACGGCCGCCTGCTGCACGAGCTGCGCGGCCATGATCCGCAGACGCCAAATCATTACCCTTCAATGCTATTCGCCTGCGCGTACTCGCCCGACGGCCGCCTGCTCGCCACGGCGGATAAGGTCGGTCGCACCCTCGTCTGGGATCTGGCCAGCGGGCAGCAGTGCGCGGCACTCGATGCGCCGCAGATGTACACGTGGGATCCGAAGCAGCGGCGTCACTCGATCGGCGGCATCCGTTCGCTCGCGTTCTCGCCCGACGGACGTCTGCTGGCCGTCGGCGGCATCGGGCAGATCGGCAACATCGATCATCTCGGCGGCCTTGCCCGCGTTGAAGTCTTCGACTGGCGCGCCGGCGAACGTACCAACGAGTTGGTCGCGGAAAAGCAAAACGGTCTGGTCGAGCGGCTCATTTTCCATCCGCAGGGCGACTGGCTGCTGGCCGCCGGCGGCGACAACGGCGGTTTTATTCACCTGTTGGATCTGAAGCAGAACAAGACAATCTCCGAGGCGCAAGCGCCGGCCCATCTTCACGACGCCATCCTGGGCGACACGCCTGAGGTGCTCTTCACGTCCGGCCACGAGCACGTGATGCAATGGCAACTGGAAACATGAGCCGCGGATATAACGGCGCGATCATCGCCGGGGCAGTTAAAAAGTGAGTGAGCGTCGCAGCAACAAGGGCCCGTGGACGCATCGGGCACTGGTGTGGATCTTCACGGTCCTGCTGGGCATTCTTTTCTATTGGCTGGTCGGTTTTGTCCTGAACGACATCAGCGATCTGCCCGGCCCCGACTACACCGCGCTGGAGCGCGAGCTGATCGACGACGAGGTGCTGGCCCGGAGCGAGGCGCTGGCGGAGCAGATCGCCGAGACCCAGCGCGACGTTGAAGACCAGCGGCAGCGTCAAGCGGTGCTGCGCGACAGCACGCAGAACTCGCAGCGCACGATGAACCAGTTGCTGGAGTTTCAGCGGCTGAGCCTGGAGAAAGACGTCTCGCCCTCCGAGGAAGAGCAGCAGGCGTTGGCCGAAAGCCAGCAGCTCTTTCTGCAAAACCAAGAGCAGTATCAACAGATCAACCAGCAGATCGCCCAGCTCGAACAGCAGTTGCGCGACCTTCAGGAGGAACAGCGGCAGGTCGAATCGCAACTTCAAACCGCTCGGCAAGAAGTCGTCTATCCTCGCCACGCAGTCCTGCAACAGCGGCACGACTGGAAGCAGGCGGCGCTGAAGCTGGCCGTGCTGTTGCCGCTGTTGGCGGTGGTCATCGTGCTGTTCTGGCGCGGCCGCGGTGGAACTTACGCGCCGATCGTCTACGCCCTGGGGGCGGCGCTGCTCGTGCGGGTGTTCCTCGTCATGCACGAGCACTTTCCGCGGTTCTACTTCAAGTACATCCTCATCGTCTCGGTGCTCGTCGTGGTGGCCTGGGTGCTGTGGCGGCTGCTGCGAATGATGGCCCATCCGCAAAGAGACTGGCTACTGGGCCAGTACCGCGAATCGTACGAGCGCTTCTTTTGCCCGGTGTGTGCGTACCCGATTCGGCGCGGCCCGCTCAAGTACGTCTTTTGGAACCGGCGAAGTATCAAAAAGCTGCACTTCCCGCCGCCGGGGCAGGCGACGGCCGACGAGCCGTACACGTGCCCGCTGTGCAGCACGCAATTGTTCGAGAAGTGCGAGTCGTGCGGCCAGATCCGTCACTCGCTGCTGCCCGCCTGCGCACACTGCGGCAACGAGCGGCCGGTCGAGACGATCATGGCTGCCGGGCAGCCGGCCGTCGAAGCCAAATGATCCGCTTGGCAGCCTGTTGATTTATCTCAACAGGCTGCTGCCACGTTTTCAACTACCTGATAGGGAGGAGGCCTTTGAAAACTATCTACCGAAGCGGCGGCCGATGCCGAGCAGCGCCGCGCCGAGGATCGCTAACAACCAAGTCGCCGGCTCCGGTACGCTGGCCACACTGAAGTTGTCGAACCCGAAGTCGTCGTGGTCCCCCGCGGTATTGTTGGGCGCGAGCCAGCCCACGCCGCCGAAGGCGCTGCCGGCGAAGTTGGTGAAGTCCGGCGCGCCGGGATCCATGCCCAACGAGGTGAGCGTCGGCATCTGGCCGATCGCGCCGGTGGCGAAGCCGATCAGCCATTCGCCGTCGGGCTCGAGCCTCGCGCGGAGGTTCCAACCCTCGTTCAGATCGTCATCGGCGATGCCCAGCAGCGGAATCGAGCCGACAACGCGCCAGCGGTCGTCGGTGTCGTCAACGCGCCACAGCGTGAGCGAATCGTCCAGGGCCGCGCCCTCGTGGCTGGAAGGAGGCACGTTGCCAGTGGCGTCAAACAAGGGATCGCCCAGCGACAACTTAAAACCGTTCATCATGTCGTCCGGCTCTTCGATAATCGTAGGATCGGAAGAATCCGAAAGGAGGATGAAGTCGGCCCGCCGCGAGGTATTGATGTCGACGCTGTTACCGCTGAAGAAGACGTTCCATTCGATGGGCATCGAAAAATCCAACTCCGCGGCAATGTCCGTCACGACCGTCTCCACGACGGAGGTGCCGTCTTCCACACTTCGGTGGTTCGCCGAACGCAGCGAGCGCTCGCCAGCGAAATCCTGCGCTGGCGAAGTCGGCCACGATTCGGTGGTGATCGCCCAGGCTTCGACGTCGCCGGTCCAGGTGAGGTCTCCGCTTCCGGTAAACGGATCGGTGGCCGCTTGGCTCTCCCAGCTTTCGAGGATGACGCCGTGGGCCGGTGATGCGCACAACGTCAGCGCGGTGAACATCGCGGGAAGCAGTACAAGAGAGAAGCGAGCCGCACGCGCGAGCAGTCGCCGCGTGCGAGAACGAGAGAGGAAGGTTAAGGAGATAATGCGGCCCGTGAGATTGGTTAGGGCGCCAAGGTTTCCGTTCATTAGCCTGCCTCCAAGTTCAGGGAAGCGCCGATGCGCTGGGAAGTCGTTAGAACGCCGCCCACGACACCGTCGGAGCGGTCTGAAGAATACAGGGTCCGGGCGCGGAGCGTCAAACAGATTCGGGAATAACCGAGCCGGTTCGCGCGGGTTTCACCCACTGGCATTTCGCGTGCCCGTTCAGAAGGCTGTTTGCGGTTCTCTCCCGGTATGGGCGGACCGAGCCGCCGAAACGGAGAAAATCGTTCGGGGGCAAGCGTCCTGGCCGGTACTGGCCGGCGCTTGTAACAGCGTATCGGGCGTCGCGACGGCTGGTTTCTCGGCCGGCTGCCCCCGGAAAATATCGAGCTATATTTGAGAGCTACCGACTTGGTCCTGCCGCTGGCAGAGGCACCGCTGCGCGCTCCCCTGACGCACCAGTAGAAATTTATGGTTGCCCCGACTATATCCTCGCCGTCGCCGCAGCCGGGCGCGAAGAGCCCCCAGGCACAAGCCGCCCTGGTGAAGCTGTTCACCCGTATCAGCGAGATCTCCACGCTGCCGACCGTCGCACAACAGATCATTACAATCGCCGGCGACGAGAGAAGCGGCGCATCCGATCTGTTGTGCGCGATCGAAAACGACCCGGCAATGGCCGCCCGCGTGCTGCGCCGCGTGAATTCGTCGTACTACGCACTGCGGAACAACGTAGCCGATCTGCAGATGGCGATCAGCTTGCTCGGCTTCCGCGAAGTGCGAAACCTGGCGCTGACCGTCTACGTTGCCCGCATCTTCCGCGATTGCGGCGACATCGGGTACTACAACCGCGAAGCCTTGTGGGATCACCTGGTGGCGGTCGGCGCGGGCGCGCGGCTGATCTGCCAAGTGTGCCGCCGCGGCCTGCCCGACGAAGCGTACACCGCCGGGCTGCTGCACGACATCGGTCTGATTCTCATGGATCAGTACCTGCGCAATCATTTTTGCAAAGTCATTCAGCAGCTTTCGGAAACGGAGACTACACCGCAGGTCGAGCACAAGGTGTTCCCATTCGACCACGCGGAGTTGGGGGCGTTCGTCATCGAGCGCTGGAACTTTGCCCAACAGATCGTCGACGCCGCGCGGTTCCATCACACGCCCGAGACGTACAAGGGCGCGCACGGCGACATCGTGCATGCGGTGGCCGTGGCCAACTACCTGGTGAGCAGGGCCGGCTTCCCGGCGCTGGGCGTTCACAATGTTTTGCCGCCCGGCGACTCGGTGTACCGGGCGCTGGGGCTGCACGAAGCGCAACTCGCCGAGATCTGCCGCCGCCTCGAGCCGGCGCTGGAATCGGCCACTTCGATGGCCGCTCTGTAGCGCGTCATTTTATCGGCGCGCCGCGTCCTCTCCGCCGGGCCTTGTCTCGCGCGCGGCCACGCATTACAACAGGCGTTGCCCACGGTCTGATCGCTCCGCTGCGGTGCGCGATCGACGGCATTCATGCCGCTTCCGCGAGCGGCATCCTCTTCGCAAGGCTGCACGACATGGACACCGACCTGCCACGCACCACCAGTCGCCCGCTACAGTTCGAGCACGGCACGGCCATCGGCATCTCCAACCGCTGGCACAAGGGACAGTACTGCTCCATTTTGACCAAGGCCGGTATCGTGGGCTGCGGAATCTACGACCTGGAGACGCCCGCCGAATTCGGTCAGGCGATCGCCATCGCCAAGGGCACTCCGGAAAACCCGCTGGTCGAACCGGAAGACCTTTACGAAGCCACCATCGTCGGACTCACGCCGCAGGCTGCGCAGTTGGGCATCGCGATTGGAATGACCGGCCGCGAGGCCGTCGAGCGGATGCTGCAGGCCAACGCGAGCGAGACCGCTTCGTGAGACAGCAGCCTTCGAAATCCGCCGCTTCGCGGACCGGCATCGAGGTCTTCCTGGACATGCTGCACGCAGCCGGCGTGCGGTACATCTTCGGCAATCCCGGCTCGACCGAGCTGCCTTTAAACGACGCGCTGGTCGTGGACGATCGGTTTCGCTACATCCTCGGCTTGCAGGAGATCCCGGTCGTCGCGATGGCCGACGGCTATGCCATGGCTTCCGGGCAACTGGGCGTGGTCAACCTGCACATCAGTTGCGGCTTGGGCAATGCGATGGGCATGTTGTACAACGCCCACCGCGAAGGGACGCCGCTGCTCGTTACGGCCGGTCAGCAGGACCGCCGGTTGCTGTTCGAGGAGCCGATCCTCGCCGGGGATCTGGTCGGTGTCGCGAAGCACTGGACGAAGTGGGCCGCGGAGATTCATCGCGTCCAGGATATGCCGTCGGCCATCCGCCGGGCCGTGCAGACCGCGCTCACGCCGCCGACCGGGCCGGTATTTCTTTCGCTGCCGGTCGACTTGCAATCGGAGGCCGCCGCCGATCTCGATCTGACGCCGCCGCACGTGCCGGACCGCCGCGTACGACCACCGGCCGATGCGCTCGCCCGGGCGGCGGAGATTCTGGCCGGCGCTTCGCATCCTGGCATCCTCGCCGGCAGCCGCGTGACGGAGGCCGATGCCGTCGGCGAACTGGTACAGGTAGCCGAAGCCTTGGGGGCGCCGGTGATCTCCGAGTCGGGCACGACGCACGGACGGCTGCCGTTTCCGGCCGACCACCCGCTCAACGGACAGGGATTGCCGCTGTGGTCGCCGGAGGTCCGGGAGCGGCTGGCGCGGTTCGACGTGCTGTTGATCGTCGGCATGGACGTGCTGCGGCAGTACATCTATCACGAGCCGGCCCGGGCTATCCCGGAGCACATTCGCCTGATCCAGCTCGATGAAGACCCGTGGCAGTTGGGGAAGAACTACCCGGTCGAGGTGGGACTGATCGGCGATACGAAGGCGGGGCTGGGCGAGCTAGCCGCGCTGATGCAATCGAAGATGAGCGATTCGCAGCGGGCTGCCGCGCGTGAGCGATTCGAGCAGCATGCCGCCGGTCACGAGGCGGCGCGGTCGCAACTACAGGCGACGATTGCCGCGGAGCACGATTGCCGTCCGATGACGCCGCTGGCCCTGATGGGGGCATTGGCGCGGGTGTTGCCGGAGGACGTAGTGGTCGTCGAGGAAGCGGTGACCACGACCAACACCACGTTCGAGCGGCTGGGTGCGCTGAAGAACACCAGCGGCTATTTCGGCCATCGGGGCTGGGCGCTGGGATGGGGATTGGGCTGTGCGCTGGGGGCGAAGCTGGCCTGGCCGGAGCGGCCCGTGCTGGGGCTCATCGGCGATGGTGCCCTGCTGTACGGGGTTCAAGCGCTGTGGTCGGCCGCCCATCACGGCATCGCGGCGACCATCGTGGTGCCGAACAACGCGCAATACCAGATTCTCAAAGTCTGCGCGCGGCAGCTCGGTTTGCCCCAGGCCAGTGAGGATCGCTATGCGGCGCTCGATATCGTCGAGCCGGACGTGGACATCGTCACGCTGGCCCGGTCGCTGGGGGTCGACGCCTGTCGAGTCGACAACCCCGACGAACTGGCGGAAGTTGCCCGGGAGTCGTTCTCGCGCGAGCGCACGCTGGTGATCGACGCCCCGATCGTTCGTGAAACTCCCGGCCGGCTGGAATATGGGTAGTCGGTTTTCGGGTGCCGCGACTCTGTTACGCAGCCGCTCCGGCCACCTGCACCGAACAGGAAGATTGTCGCGCACAGACAGGAATGTCTGTGCCACCCCACCTACTTCCTCTCCCTCAGGGAGAGGGCCGGGGAGAGGGTGTAGCTGAACTGGTGACAGTTCAGCCGAACCCTGGACGGATCTGAATTCTTACGAATTCAGCTACGGAGAAGATCTGTGCCACTTGGCGCTTAGGGAGGCGAGGCGAAGCAGCGTCCTCAGCGCGACTGGCCGGCAGTCAGCTCCAACACTTCCGGCTCAATGCTCACGTCGACACCGTCCTCCGGCACCGGAAGCTTGAGCGTCCACAGCACGCCCTGCACGACCAGCCGCCGGTAGTGCGGCAGATCCCAGTTCTTATGAAAGTGCAGGCAGACAAACCCGAACGAACGTCCGCCGTCGGGCCGCTCCCAGGCCCAGGCGCAAGTTTCGTCGTTCCCCTCGATCTTCGCCGCCAGCAGCGGCTGGACCGGATGGTCGCCGTCGCGCACCAGATCGAGCCGGTAATAGAACTCGTCATGCACGCGGTAATCGTCGATTCCGGCAGTGATCGGGTGGTCCGGAGCGACGACCTGCACGTCCGTCTCCGTCACGGTGTACTTGCGCTGCGGTCCGCCACGGGAGCCGCCCAACACTTGAAGCTGACCTTCGATGTAGCGGGCTTCATGGGCGCCCACTGACCAGTGCAGCGCGACGATGCCGCCGCCGCGCTGGGCGAGCTGAACGAGCGCGTCGAAGCGTCGCGGATCGTTTTGCATCCAGCGCGCTCCCTGGGTTACCAGCAGCACGACACCGTCGGCCTTTGCGATTAGCTCCGGTCCCTCCGGCCATGGCTCATCCGCCTTGACCACGGTCGTTTCGATTCGGTCATGCGGCTGAAGAAGGCGCTCCAGGACCCGCGTTCCGGCCATGAACTCGTGCGACCCCGGCGGATGCCCATCCGGACCCTGGCCGATGATCAGCAGCCGGCGGGGCGCGCCTTCATCGCATATTGCGACGCCCGCCGGACAGACCGCGACGAGCAGCAGGGCAAGCAGAACGCGAACGATCATCGTGGGATCCTCCATCACGGGGGCGATAAGCGGCGGGCGCAAGTGGACGTGCGTCACATCGCGGCCGGCCGGCCTGTTTGCTCATCTTACCAGATGCCGCGAGGCATCGCCTCACGGCGATCCGTGCTAGAATACGGCCGCAGCCGAGCCGAAGCAAATCGGCCGAGGACGCGGCTGCGGAAGGAATTGAGCATTCCTCTGCGAAGCCGCTCGTTCGCTTGCGGTTGAAGTTGCAGGTTCGCTAAGTTGGAAGCGGGGGCGATCGCCGACGGAGCTCGGCCGCGGAACATTGTCATGCCAAAGAACCTGGACCGCCACGCGCACGAGCAAGACAGCAGCCCACAGGGCGAGCACCTGTTCGCCGGTCTGCTGCGGTCGGTGCGGGACGTCGTCTGGTTCTCGACGCTCGACGGCAAGACGCTGCTGTATATCAACCCCGCCGCCGAGCAGGTATTCGGGCGGCCGGTGTCTGACTTCTACGACGATCCCTCGCTGCTGCTCACGGCGATTCATCCGGAAGACTTGC
The DNA here is from genome assembly GCA_040880125.1 of Pirellulales bacterium. GTDB lineage: Bacteria > Planctomycetota > Planctomycetia > Pirellulales > JBBDJB01 > JBBDJB01. The sequence goes on from JBBDJB010000025.1 coordinate 101,419, forward strand.
AGGAGGCGACCGGGCGGCTGCGCGGACTGGCCGGGCAGCGCGATCTGGAACTGGAGTACCGCATCGTATGGCCCGACGGGAAAGTCCGCCGCGTCCGCGACCGCCGCAGCGTACTCTCCGACGACGCCGGACAACTCCACCGGCTTGGCGGCATCGTCTCCGACATCACCGAACAGCACGCGACCGACCAGGCCCTTTGCAACTCCGAGGCGGTCTACCACTCGCTGGTGGACAGTCTGCCGCTGAACATCTTTCGCAAGGACCTGCAGGGCCGCATCATCTTCGCCAACCAGCGATATTGCGAGTCGCTGGGGATGACCGCCGAGGAGCTGCTCGGCAAGACCGACTTCGATCTGTTCCCGGACGAACTGGCTCAAAAGTATCGCCGCGACGACCAGAAGGCGATCTCAACCGGCCAGGTCGTGCAGGACATCGAGAAGCATCACCGCCCCGATGGCCAGACGATTCACGTCGAAGTGCTTAAGGCGCCGGTGTACGACGCCCGGGGACGCGGCGTCGGCGTACAGGGGATGTTCTGGGACGTCACGGCGCGGATTCGCGCCGAGCAGGCCCTGCGCGAATCAGAGGCAATCTACCACTCGCTGGTCGAGAACCTTCCGCTGAGCGTCTTTCGAAAGGATCGCGACCTGCGCATGGTTTTCGGCAATCGGCAGTTCTGCAACAGCGTTGGTCGACCGCTCGACGAATTGGTCGGCAAAACCGATTTCGATCTGTTCCCGCGCGAACTGGCGCAGAAGTATCGCCGCGACGACCTGCGGATCATGCGGACCGGCGAGGTGCTGGAGGATATCGAGCAGCTCTCGCACGCCGGCGGGCAGCGGATCTACATTCAAGTGCTCAAGGGGCCGGTGCGTGCCGACGATGAGATCGTCGGCATCCAGGGGATGTTCTGGGACGTCACCGCCCGTATTGAGGCCGAGAAGGTGCTGGCGCAACAGGCACTCGAAGCGCGGCTGATCCACCAGGCCACTGAGATGGCAGCGGACACGGACCGCTTCGAGGACGCCCTGCAGCGTTGCGTCGATATCGTATGCGAGATGACCGGATGGCCCGTCGGGCACGTCTACCTCCCGGCGGAGAACGGCGAACCGCGTCTCGAACCGACCGCAATCTGGTCGATCAAGGACGGAGATCACTTCGACAAGTTCCGTACGCTCACCGAGCAGTCGACTTTCAAGAGCGGCGTCGACCTGCCGGGCCGCATCTGGGAGAGCGGCGAACCGGCCTGGATCGCCAACGTGCAGGCAGACGAGAACTTCCCTCGCTTTGACGCCCGTGAGACGCCGGGCGTGAAGGGGGCCTTCGGATTTCCGATCAAGATCAAGAACCAGACCGTCGCCATCCTGGAGTTCTTCACCGAGGAGGAGATGGCGCCCGACGAGAAGCTGATGATGATGGTCCGCAGCGTCGGCGAGCAGGTGGGTCGCGTGATCGAGCGCAAACGTGCCCAGGCGGCGCTGCAGCGCGCAAAGGAAGCCGCCGACGCCGCCAATCGTGCCAAGAGCGACTTTTTGGCCAACATGAGCCACGAGATCCGCACGCCGATGAATGCCATCATCGGCATGACCGAGCTGGTGCTCGATACCCAGTTGACGCCCGAGCAGCGCGAGTACGTCACCATCGTGCAGGAGTCGTCCGAGTCGCTGCTGGTGCTGATCAACGAGGTTCTCGACTTTTCAAAGATCGAGGCCGGCAAGCTCGAGCTGAATGAAGCGGCGTTCAACCTCCGCGACAGCCTCGGCGACACGATGAAGTCGCTGGCCGTGCGATCGCAGAAGCTGGGGCTGGAACTGGCGCTGGAAATCGCGGTCGACGTGCCCGATCGTCTGATCGGCGACGCGGGGCGATTGCGGCAGATCATCGTCAATCTGGTCGGTAACGCCATCAAGTTCACCGACCGGGGCGAGGTCGTCGTGCGAGTGCAGATCGACCGGCAGACGGACGATTGTGTCGTTCTGCAGTTTTCGGTGTCGGATACCGGGATCGGAATTCCGCCGGAGCTTCACAAGACGATCTTCGAGGCCTTCGAACAGGCAGACAGCTCTCCCACGCGTGCGTACGGCGGCACCGGGCTAGGACTGGCCATCTCCTCGCGGCTGGTCCACCTGATGCACGGCGATATCTGGCTGGAGAGCGAAGTCGGGCAGGGGAGCACCTTCCACTTCACGGCGCAATTCCGCCCGACTGCGCCACAACCAAGCGGTGCCGCCACGATCAATGGTGCGACCCTGGTGCCTGAAACGCGGGTGCTAGTGGTGGACGACAACGCCACCAACCGCCGCATACTGCACGAGATGTTGAGCAACTGGGGGATGCGGCCCGCCGCGGCTTCCGGTGCAAAAGAGGCGCTCGACCTGCTCGCACGTGCTGCCGGGCGGAAGCAGCCGTTTCGCCTGATCGTGCTGGACGCCCACATGCCCGGCACGGATGGATTCACGCTTGCCCGGCAGATCCAGGACCAGCCCGAGCTGGTCGGAGCGATCATCATGATGCTCAGTTCGGCCGACCGGCTGGACGATGTCTCGCGCTGCTCGGAGCTGGGCATCTCCGCGCGGCTGCTCAAGCCGGTGAAGCAGTCGGAGCTGTTCGACGTGATCGCCGAGTTGCTCGATCAGTCGCCGGACCAAAAGAAAGGGACGCCGCACCAGCCGGCAATGGACCAGCCGCCCATGCGGCCGTTGTCGATCCTCTTAGCCGAAGACAGCGTCGTGAACCGAAAGCTGGCGGTCGCGCTGCTTACGAAACGCGGGCACAGGGTGACCGTAGTCAGCAACGGCGACGAGGCGATCCAAGCGGCCATGACCGAGCGGTTCGATCTCATCCTGATGGACGTGCAGATGCCGCACACCGACGGGCTGGAGGCCACCCGCAGAATTCGCCAATGGGAGCAATCGCAGGGCCGGCACGTGCCGATCGTGGCGATGACGGCCCACGCCATGAAAGGGGATCGGGGAAAGTGTCTGGAAGCCGGCATGGATGACTACATCGCCAAGCCGGTGCGGGCTCGCATGCTGTTCGACACCATCGAGGCGCTGGTCAATGGAACGGGTCCGTCGGAATCGACCGCCCGGCCCGAGGGCGAGAATCCGACCGACGGCGTCGACTGGACAGTCGCACTGGAGACGGTCGAAGGCGACCGGGCGCTGTTGCGCGAACTGATCGATGCTTTCCTGGAGGAGGGGCCGCGCATGATGACCGAGATCGTCAAGTCGGCCCAGCGCGGCGACGGCGAGTCGCTGCGGATCTCCGCCCATTCGCTGAAAGGATCGATGCGTTACTTTGGGGCCAAGCGGGGCTATGATTTGGCACTGCAACTGGAGAACTTGGGGGCCAGTGGCGGCACGGGTGAATCGACGGCCGCCATCGGGGAGTTGGCGTCGGAGATCGACCGGCTGCTGCCGGAGCTAGCGGCTTTTGATGCCAGCGGAAGTTGAGCGGCACGCATCGGCCGCGATTCGCCAATACATTCGCGGGGCAAGCAAAGCTCAATGAGGAGCAATCGCATGGTCAAGGTTCTGATCGTCGACGACTCGGCCGTCGACCGCCGGTTGGCCGGCGGCTTGCTGCAGCGAGACGGTGGCATCACGATTGCATTCGCCGAGGATGGGCTGGATGCGATCGCCAAGATCGAGGCCGGCGAACCGGACCTGGTGGTGACCGACTTGCAGATGCCGCGGATGGACGGCCTGAAGCTGGTGACAGCCATGCGGCTGCACCACGCGGACGTGCCCGTGATCTTGATGACCGCCCACGGCAGTGAGGAGACGGCGGTCGAAGCTCTGGCCGAAGGCGCCGCCAGTTACGTCTCCAAGGCGCAACTGGCTGACCGCCTCTATGAGACAGTGCGCAACGTGCTGGCGATGGCCAGCATGGACCGCAGCTACGAGCGGTTGATCGAATGTTCCACGAAGGCGGAGTTCGTCTTCTATCTGGAAAGCGACCCCACGCTCATCGACCCGTTGGTCGACTTGGTCCAGCAGATCGTCGTCAGCATGGGAATTTGCGACGCTCCGGGACGGCTGCGCGTCGGCGTAGCGCTCGAGCAAGCGGTGCTCAACGCCATGGTAAGAGGCAACTTGGAGATCTCGTTCGACCAGTCCAGCGAGTGGCGCGAGCACAAGACGGGCAGCATCGACCTAGAGCGACTCCAACAGCGGCGGAGTCAGTCGCCCTACCGCGACCGCAAGGTCTATGTCCACGCGAAGATCACGCGGGACGAGGCCCGTTTCGTCGTTCGCGATGAGGGCCCCGGCTTTGACGTGGCCATCGCCGAGCGCGCGACCGACGCCAAAGCCCTCGAGAAGCATAGCGGCCGGGGACTGGTGCTAATGCATCACTTCATGGACGAAGTGAGGTTCAACGAAACCGGCAACGAGGTGACGATGGTCAAGCGCCGGGGTAGCTCTCCGAAGCACGCCGGTCGCCCGACGTAGCGTGCAGTTGCCGTGGGCTGTGCCGCGGCACGCGGGCATCGTTACCGGCCTGTCCGGCGCAGCGAACCGCGGCGGTAAAACACGGCCGCCATCGCGCACCCGATCAAGCCCAAGGCCAGCGACGAGGGCTCCGGCACGGCCGTCAAAGCAGCAGCCGCCGGCGGCAGCATCGTCGGGAAGGGTGCCACTAGTAGTGGCAGCGAGTTGCCAAAGCCGACGCCGTTGTTCCGCGCCGAAAGCTGATCGGCCGGATCAACCAAGCCATCGCGGTTGTAGTCGAACCGAAAATCGATCGGCGCCTGGTTGAGAAAGCCACGCGTGTTGTTCCGGGCTCCCAGTTCGTCCGCTGGACTAACGAATGTCGCCCCTACGGCATTGCCCGATTCGGCCACCGCATTGCCGAAGTAGAACACATCCAACTCATCCAGGCCGGTCTCGGCCGTCGGCAAGACGGTGACCTCCAACCATTGATCGGTGATCGCTTCGTCGGGCCAGACGATCACGATGCGATCGGCGCCGTCCTCACCGGCGCCCTCCAGCACCGTAATGCTCTCGGGCGCGGGAGCGTCTTCCCACAGAGCTGTGTCGTGCTCCCTACCTGCGCGAAATACGAAGTCCGCCAGGCTCGGGTCGCCCGTCATGTTGGCGATGTCGATCATCACGCCGTTGATGCCGCGGTTGTAGCTGGTGTAGTTTTCGAAGGAAGCCAGGTTGCCCGGCATAAGCGCCGACTTGTCCACGGCAATGGCCGCCGAGTCGTTGAGCCCCATCGGACCGTCGAACTTTGAGTTGTTGTAAAACAGATGGCGGCCGGTCACGTAGGCGCCCGAGGGGAGCACCAACTGGTCGGCGGCGCCGTCCAGATCGAATACCATCTCACCCGGACCAGCGGGAAAATCGCGGAAGTCGAAGTGCACCTGGTCGATGTCCCCCGAGGCGGCCTCTCCAAACAGGGCTTCAAACCAGCCGCTGGTCATCATGGCGGCGCTAAACACGCCGTCGATGTTCGGGTGGATGTCCAACACGATCGCTTCCACGCCGCCGAATACGATGTCGACCCCCTCCTTCGTCGGAACGCGCAGTTCGTCGAACGACAGAACCGGCGCTTGGATCGAGCCGCCGATACCGCCCACTTCGACAAACTCCGTGGCACCGGCCACGTCCAGGCCGATCGCTTCGGCCAACTGCGTGGAGATCAACGAGAGCTGCGCCCCCGTGTCGACCACCAGGTTCGCGTACGACGTGGCGCCGTTGTGTGCAGCCACCACCGTCATCAAGGGCAGGGGAGCCGCGGTAGGCAGCGGCGGTTCGCCCTCCTGTGGAAACGGAAGCGGACGCAGTGGCACGGTGTACCGGTGCCCGTTTTCAGCCGGCAGGGAGCTCGAAAAATCCACGCCCATAAAGGCGATGTTCCCGCCTTCCCAGACGGTGTTGTCGAGCGATGTCACTCGGCCCTGCATGGCCGGCATGCCGACGATCCCAGCGAAACTGCCGAAATCGTTAACCGCCGGATCGGAGAGAAGGCGTATGTCGGTCAGCGTATGCGGTACGCCGTCGGAACCAGCGACGTCGACCCGATATGACTTGGAGACGTCCAGTTCCACGAAACCGGCCACGCCCTGTTCGAGAAAAGTCCCCTCCGTCTCGTAGCCGGCCGACTCCAACTCGCTGGCCGACGAGCCGACCGAGAGAATGCTCGTCGAACCGGTATCGAGCAGGAAGCTGTTGGAGAACTCCGGGCCGAAGCCGACCGGATCGTCGATGTCCTCGTGAACCCGAATCTGCACCCGCGGCTGGTCCAGGGCGAAGTTCCCCAACGGGCCCAGATCGATTTCGATCCGCCGCGTCCCAGCGATGGCGGGCGCGGCGGCGATGAACACCAAAACGACGATCAGGCAACGTGCGGACTGGCGCAACGACCGATGAGGCATTTGACGAAAGCTCGGTCAGAAGAGGAAAGCTTGCCCCGCTTCCACCGGAAAAGCGGTCTCGGCCGGTGGTCCGAATGTGCGCGGCGTGCGAAGCCGCGCTCTGGCCCGTGCCGCCCCAAGTGCTCGAATGAGCGTCCAAGGCGCCACGCCCTCATCGTACCCGGATCGGCCCAGCGGGGCAATGATGCGGCCCCTTAGCCGCCGCAATACGGGGCGTGCAGCTACAAGTGCTGATTGACGCTTGCTCCGAACCTCGCCGAGGTTGACGAACGCCACGACGGCGTTATTCAACAGGCTGCTAGGCCGCTTGGCGGCCCGGCGGTCCCTTCTCTTGTGGCGTGCGGTGGGGTGGATCGGACACGGCGTACTGCTGCGCCTTCTTTTTCATCCGCCGGCGTCTGCCGACACGCTGCACCGCGTCGAGAAGTCCCGGCGCCAACCGTTTGCTGTAGTACAGCCCGTAGGCCAGCGCTCCTACGAGTTGTAAACCCCGATTTCGGCGAATCGCGGCGATAGCTTTGGCCGCCACGCGCTGGGCGCTTGTGCAAATAATCCGCGGCGGCACCGGGGTCGACTTGTGCTTGTGCCCGCTGGGAGAGGAAGCATAAAGATTGGTCCGCACCGGACCAGGGCAGAGCGCCGTAACGCCTAGCCCTTGCCGCCCGTATTCCGCCCGCAACGCTTCGCTAAATCCCACCAGGCCGAACTTGCTGACGTGATAGGCTGCGAACCGCCCCCCGGCCACCAGGCCACAGATGCTGGCGACGTTCAGTACGTGTGCTTCCGGCCGATCGAGCAGCGACGGCAGCAGCGCCGTGGTGAAGCGGATCGGGGCGTGCAGGTTGATCGCGAGCAACCAGTCCCATTGCTCGGGCGCCATGTTGGCCGTCGGGCCGTAGTAACCCACGCCGGCGTTGTTCACGAGAATGTCGACGCCGTTCCAGCGGTCGCGCAGCAGTTGCACGCTGTCGCGGATTTGATCCGCCTGCGAAACGTCGCACTCGGCGGCGACGGCCTCCACGCCGAATTGTCGAGCCTCGGCCGCGACTCGCTGCGCACCCGGCAGGTCGATGTCCAACACGTAGACGTGCGCACCCTCTTCCGCAAGCCGCAGGGCGATCGCCCGGCCCAATCCCGCCGCCGCGCCGGTGATCAGCGCCCGCTTGTCTAGGATCGTTCTCATGTCGCCCGCTCCAGGCAAAACCGCACGAGCAGATGCCGTCGGCGGGGAGTGTAAGCGAATGGCCGCCGAGCGAAAAGACGAGTCGGCCTCGCCACGGGAGCGTGCTAGCTCTTCACGACGGCCGCGGAGATCGCCGCCCCCCAGGTAGGCGGCATCACCCGCACCAACTGGGCGTTGAGCTTGTAAAACCAGCCGGGCACGATCACCGCCTTGCCTCGCAACAGGCCCTGCACGCTCGCCCTGGCAACTTGCCGGGCCGGCATCGTTGTCATCCGTATCCAACTGGTTTTTCGATGCTCAGCCACCGCGTGAAACTCGGTGGAGGTAAACCCAGGGCACACAACGCTAACCTTCACGCCGTGCGGGCGCATCTCGTGCCGCAGCCCCAGCGAGAAAGCCAGCAAGTACGCCTTCGCGCCTGAATAGATCGTGTACCGCGGAATCGGTTGCAGCGCGGCAAAAGACGAGACATTCAGAATGTACCCGTGGCCGCGGCTGCACATGGACTCTCCGAACAACCTCGCCAGCATCGTGGTTGCCGACACATTCACCTGCAGCAGCGAGGCGATCTGCTCCTCGGACTGCCCGGCCACTAGGCCGTACAGCCCGAAGCCGGCGTTGTTAATGAGGATCGTGACGTCCAACCTGCGATGGACCGTCTCATCGAATAGTCGCCGCGCCCCGTCCGGTGTGTCCAGATCGGCCACGATCGGCGTGACGGAGATGCCATGCGCCTGCTCCAAGTCCGTGCGAAGCGTGGCCAGCCGCTCTTCGCGCCGGGCAGTGATGACCAGTTCAATCCCGCGCGCCGCCAGAACCCGTGCGATCTCCGCTCCGATGCCGCTGCTGGCGCCGGTAACCAGGGCGAGTTCTCGGCGGCTGGTGGACTCGGGCATGTTCGGTCCTGGACGGAGCCATCGGGAAGAATCGAGGCGCGATGCCGCCCATGCGTTGATTGCATCGCATACGTGGCGTCGTCATACCGCCCGTAAGCGAATGTGGCAAGATGACTCGCGCGGATACACTCGCGACACTCTTCTGCGGCGTGATCGAGTTCCACGGCTGACTTCTTGCCCAGCCGTGCGCTGATACAGCATAGACGAGCACGACTATGCCACGATCACTCGTCCGATACCGCGGCTTCTGCGTCTTCCGTCGCAGCCACCGTCAGCCACGCGTCGGCCAAAGTGCCCGGTTTGTTCGGCACCGAAAATCGCGCCGTTCGCTCGATCGGCTCAGATGCATCGGCGGCCCGGCCGGCCACGCGAAACGGCCCGCCGGCGGCACCGGTCGCGGCGGTCAATTTCAGCTTTACCTCTTTCGCGGTGTCCCCTTCGCCGGGCGACGTCACCGGCTCGGCGGTTACGCCCTCGGGCAGACCAATGGCGGTGATCTCGATTTCGCCGGAGAAGCCGCTGCGGTCGATCGCCACTGGAATCTCCAACGGCTTCTCACCAGTCAGCGTGAACTGATCTGCCGCCAGCGAAAGCGAAAAGTCCGGCCGCACCGGCTCGATCGTCATCCGATAGGCAAAACGCAGCCCACCGCGGCCGTACAAGTCGCGGATCGTCACGTCGTACTGCCCGTCGCTGGGCACCTCGAACTCCGTGCGCGGGTCGGGCGCGCGGCTGGCGTCATCCACTTCTTGCAGCACTTTGCCGTCGACATCCACGATCTGAATCGCCGCATCGAGCGGAAATGACAGGCTGCGCGACTCGACCGCGATCCGCAGCTTCTGCCCCTTCTCACCTTTGAACCGAAACGTGTGCGACTCCGCCGGCTTTGCCAACCGACCGCTCACGGTGACCGGCAGCTCCAGCGATTGCGGCTCAGCCGGATCGGCCGCGGCGTCCGCAGTGACGCAAGTATGCTGCACCACCGCCACCGGTATCACCCCAGCGGACGCTTCGCAAAACGCTGCCACTTGCTCGCAATCCGGCGCGGCGACCAGTGACGCTGTGCGAGGTTCGTCACCAAGGTTCCAGCCGCACAGCTTCGATTCGGTCGTGGAGCCCGCACGGACCGCCAGCGGCAACGCGTGGTCGACGAAACCGCCGGTAGTCAGCGTCAGGCGGTAGACGTACGTCTGATCGCCGGCATAGGCGATGCTGCTATCGGGCGTCTCTGGAAAGGCGAACAGGCGGACCAGATACTCGCCATCCTGCGGAGCGCGAAACACGATCAACGGGTCCAGCCCGCACTCGTCGTCGACTTGCTTCAGCACGAACCCCCGCGGGTCGGCAATCTGCAACACGCCATCCATGGGCGAGCCCAGCACGCCGTTGGCCACCACCGACGCGATGAGCGTTTCGCCTTTGCTTAAAGCGACGCGATAAATGTCGATCTCGCCCCGCTTCGCCAGTCGGCCGTTGATCGTGCAGGGAAGCTGCCGCGTCGATTCGGCGATCTTGGAATCTTCGTCGTCGCTTTCGGTCACCTCCGGCAGCATGCCGACCACCACGGGCCACGGCGGGGTCGCTCCAGCACTGTCGTACAGGCGCATCCAATACGTGCCCGGCGGGGCGTCGGCCGGGGCTCGCAGCACAAGCTGGCCCTTTTCCTCGGCCGGTTCGGCCGAGAGGCCGGGCCGATCGAACCACACCTCGGGCGGCCACGTGTCAAATTTGCCCGAGAGCCGGATAGTCGCTTCCGCGCCGCGCTGAACACCGGCCGGCAGCATCGACTGCACTTCCGGCCCGGCGGCGCGAACGGAGCTACCCATCAACACCAGCACGCTCAGCGCGAGCAGACAGCGTTCGAAATGGCAGCCAGCAGTGCGGTTGGTCATGGCGGGCGGGGGCGCTAACAAAGTTCGGCGATCGGTGTGGGGTCGCTTACTAGGTGGATCGGTCGACCCTCGGGCGTGTAATACATCTTGTCGGGGTTGATGCCGAGCTTCGTGTAGATCGTGGAGACGAAGTTCTCCGGCGACAGTACCCGCTCGACGGCCGAGTAGCCGCGCGGATCGGTGGCACCGATGACCTGACCGGGCGGAGTGCCGCCGCCGGCCATCATTACGGACATGGCGTTCGACCAGTGATCGCGGCCGCCGTCTTTGTTGATCTTGGGCGTGCGTCCGAACTCGCCCAGAGCGACCACCAGCGTTCGCTCCAGCATGCCGCGGCTGTCGAGATCTTCGATCAATGCGGCGATCGTCGCCTCGAACGGCGGCAGCTTCTTTTCTAGCCCGTTGAAGATGTCGACGTGGTGATCCCAGCCGCCTTCGTTCAAGGTGATGAAGGGCACGCCCGCTTCGACCAGCCGCCGAGCCAGCAGCGCACGCTGCCCGAACGTATGCCGCCCGTAGTGGTTTCGCACCTCTTCCGACTCGCGGTGAATGTCGAACGCGGCCTGGGCCGAAGGCGACGTGATGAGCTGATAGCCCTGCTGGTAGAAATCGTCGAGCGCCACCACCGGATCGCCGGCTGCTTCGTCGTTGATTCGCAGCATGCGATCGACCGATTCGCGCAAGTCGCGGCGCCCGCTGAACCGGTCGCCGGTCAATCCGCGGGGCAGGGCGACGTCGCGGACGCGGAAATTCTTGCTGTTCGGATTATCAGCCACGACAAACGGCGCGAACTTCGCGCCGAGAAAGTTCGGCCCGCCCGAGCGGCTCATGCTGGGCATCGAAAAATACGCCGGCAGCCCGGCCGGAGCCTTTTTCTCATACGCGGTTACCGAGCCGAGGCTGGGGTGAAAGCTCACAAACGCCCCGCAGCCGACGGGAATCCGCGGCGGCGCGCCGGTCATCATGTAATGATTGCCGGCGCCGTGGTTGCCCTGGTTGTGACGGATCGAGCGAATAATGGCCAGCTTATCGGCTATCCCGGCCAGCTTCGTCATGTGCTGCGAAAACTGTACGCCGGGCAGCTTCGTCGAGATCGGCCGATATGAACCGCGGATCTCGGCCGGCGCCTCCGGCTTGGGATCGAAGGTCTCGTAGTGCGTCGGTCCACCATCCATCCAGATCAGGATGCAGGCGTCGGCTTGTGACGATGGCGTCGAGACTGCCTCGGCCCGCACTCCCCGGGCACGCAGCGCGCCGACCAATCCGCCGCCCAGCAGCGTCCCCAACCCGAGTTGGAGGCAGTCGCGTCGCGAGACGCCTTCACAGTTGGTTCGCATGGCCATATTCGACTCCTTAGTCGTTGAAGATGAATTCCGCCGTGTTCATCAGGGCCCACATCAGATCCTCGGTCGCCTGCCGGCGGCTGACGCCCTCCTCGGCGAACAACGTCCCTGCGACCTGGCGTTCCTCTTCTTCCGGCATCCGGTTGAACACCCACAGGTACACTTCCTCCACAATCTCGTCGGGCGAGTGGTCGCTCTCGGCGAGTTGGGCCGCTCGACCTTCGTCGGAAGTCACCTGGCGATGGATATCTGGTGCGTTGATCAGATGCAGCGCCTGCGTTACGGTCGTCTCGCCCGTCCGCTCGCAGGGCGGATCCTGGTTGGGGTCGGGCCGTCCGAATGTGTCGAGAAACAGTGAATCGACCCGATGCGTCCAAATCTGTGTCGCTCGCGCATTGGGGGGCATGGCGTCGAAGCTGGCCGGCACGCCGGTGATGTCGTGCACTGCGTCGAGCAGCACTTCCGCCCGCAGCCGCCGCCGGTAGTGGCGCGAGTAGTTGCGGGTATCGGCCAGGTTTCGCTCCGTCGGTACCGAACTGAGCTGGTAGACGTACGAACTGGTGATCGTGCGGATCAGTTCCTTCAGATCGTAGTCCTGCTGGCGGAACTGATCGGCCAATGCGTCCAGTAGCGGGCCGTTGGTGGGCGGATTGGTCGCCCGCAGATCATCCACCGGTTCAACGATGCCCCGCCCCATCAGGTCGGCCCAGACGCGATTGACGATCACCTGCGCGAAGAATGGGTTTTCGTCGGAGGTCATCCACTCGGCCAGGGCCACGCGCGGATCGTCGAGCTTCTCCGGATCGGCGGCCGAGCCGAACAGCGGCGTGGGCGGCAACTCCTCGCCGGTGAGCGGATGGGTGACTGCGCCATCGGTCGAAACGAGGATCATCTCCTCGCTACCGGAGATCGGCGGCGACAGCCCGGTGCCCTTGCGGCCAACCCGGGCAAAGTACGCGGCGAAGCTGTAAAAATCCGCCTGCGCCCACTTCTCGAACGGATGGTGGTGGCACTTCGCGCACTCCAGCCGAATCCCGAGAAAGAGCTGGCTCACCAACGTCGTCACCTCGTCCGGCGAACGGCGGTCGCGGAACAGTGTGGTCGCGCCGTTATGCCACGTGCTTCCCTGGGCGGTGACTAGCTCGCGCACGAATTGGTCGTACGGCTTGTTCTCGCGGAAGGACTGGCGAATCCAGTTGTCGTAATTCAGTACCGCCTTAATGCCGACGCGGTACGGGTTGGGCCGCAGCAGGTCGACCCACTTGTTGGCCCAGTAGTCGGCGTATTCAGGACGATCGAGCAGCGTGTCGATGACCGCCTCGCGCTTGTTCGGCCGCTGGTCGGCCAGAAACTCGCGAATCTCCTCGGGTGTAGGCAATCGGCCGATGATGTCGGTCGTCACCCGCCGCAGGAACTTCGCGTCGTCGGCCGGCTCCGCGGGCGTGATCCGCAGCGACTGGAGCTTGTCCCACACGAGTTCGTCGATAAAGTTGTTGCGGGGCAGAGAAGCGTACACCGGCTCCGGCACGCGGCCGGGCAGCGGAATGGCAATGTCGCACGTGGCGATCATGCCCATGTAACGCGCCATGATGGCGGCCTCGCCGGGGATGGGCCCGGCCTGGATCAAGCCGGCTTCATCGACCCCGACTACCGCGCTCTCATTGGACTGATACGTGGTGCGGCTGGTCACGTCGCGCGACGAGCCGTCGGTATAGTAGGCCGTGACGACCAACTGCTGCCGCTCTTCAGTCCGCAAGTGCCGCTCGGCTGGATAAAGGTCGATCCGCTCCAGTTGCGCTTCGCCTTCGAGCCGTCGCGGCGCGCCTTCGGCAACCCAGCGGTGCAGCGTGTGATAGTCGTCTCCCCCTTCGGTTAGCCGCTCGCCTCCACCGTGCGGCAAGGCGACGGTCGGCTTTTCCAACAGCAGGCTTCGTTCCGGCGCGGCGGGAAAGATCCGGCGGCCCCGCGCGTTCTTGGTGAGCGCCTCGTAATCGAAGTCGGAGTCGAAGCCCAGCAGCGAAAGCTGAAAACCGTTCTGGCCGCGGGCCTTGCCGTGACAAGCTCCGGCGTTGCAGCCGCGTGCGGTAAGGATCGGCTGCACATCAAGCTCGAAACTGACCGGCAGCGCGCGGCCCGCGTTGCGGACCTCGACCTTCGCCCGGGCCTCCAGATCTCCTAGCCGAACCACCACGATACCGGCGCCGTCGCCGACCGGCGTGGCGATCCCCTGGCTATCCACCTGCACGACGTCCGGCGACGCGCTGTAGAACTCCACGCGCTGCGTCACGTCCTGGTGGCGATTGACAGCCTGCCCCGGCTCGGCGGAAGAGACAATCAGCCGCTGCCGCGCCGCCGCGCCGTGCAGCGCAAACTCGCCAGGATACACCGCGAGGCTGGGCCGTGGGCTGGGAGGCTCATTCGCGCGGCTGGCCTCCGGCGCATCCAGGATGCAACCGATGGTGCAGAACGTGAGCCAAACAAGGCGACCTGTCACTTGCAAGCCTTCTCGCGGCATGGCAAGTCCGTGGGAGGGAAGTTGACGGTGGGTCAGGGCAGGGTGGGGCAGTCTACTAGCAGGAGCGTTATTGTAAACAAACGGCCCGGCACACAGCAACAGAATCTCCCGCTATGGCGTCTTTACCCTCATGACGCTCGATCGCCGGCGCAGGCTGGAAGAAGCCGTCGTAACGGACTGCACACGATGCGGTTATCGCGAACGCGGGCGTGGTAGCCCTTCGTGCGAACCAGGCGCAGGCGCGGTGACTTATCGCTTTGGCCCGACCAGCTCGACGAGATTGCCGTCGGGATCGCGGACCACGGTGAGAAACTCGGTCGTGGAAAGTTCCTTCGGCAGCGCCACCGGACCTTGCGCCACCGGCTGGGCCCCGTGCTCGTGGAGTCGGGCCACCGCGGCGCTGGTATCGGCGACGCGGATGGTGATGTAGCTGTAACCAAGTTGCGAGTGGATGTGCGTGTTGTCGCTCTTCGTGGAGTCTACGCCCGGCAGCTGCATTAGCTTCAGCCGCGTGGCCCCGGGGCCGTCGCCCAGCGCAAGTACGCGAATATCCAGCTTGTGCCCGTCGGTGAGCCCGGCCTGTTTGCAGAAATCGGCCGGCACCGAAAAACCCGGCACTTCTTGAAAACCGATCGCACCAGTGTAAAACGCCACCGCTTTATCGACGTCGCTCACCACTACGCCCAGGTCGATCGTCGGGCTGGTGAACACCGCCTCGTTGTCCGCGTTCTGGGCCGTCCCTTGCTGGGCCAGAAATACGAGCCCCGCGGCAAGCAAAACCGTGAATGCGACGAGGCGGCGGGCGGGTGTGTGGCTGAACATGGCAGGTGCTCCTGGCGGTGCAAATCGGGGGAGGTCAAGCTGACGTAAGGTAAACGCTTTGGGGTCACTCGTCATGCTGCTGCCTTGGCCGGCGCCTGCATCAATGGCGGCAAAGTCACTGGCGGGGGGAATCTCGGGCTGGCAAGGCGGCTGGATTCTAGCAGACCAGTACAGCCGATGCGAGTTGGCGGAGCCAGCGGCGATTGACCTCGCCATTATCTGCTTTGTCGACAGGCCGCGATCTCGCGTTTATTATGCGGACGCCGCTCGGCGAATCGCTATCGGGCTCTATAGCCCCGATCCACGCGATGAGAGGGCCCATTAAGTTCGCTTAAGTTCGCTCAACCTCAACCTTCCGGAAAACCAGCCATGCCAAGCCCCTTCCGCACCCTGTTGATCGTGCTTGCTGTTGCTCTGATCGGTTGCGTGTTTCCACAGGCCGCGGCCCTTGGTCAACAAGCCCCACCAGAGGACGCTGCCGACGACGATGAAGGCTTCCGCAGCCTGTTCGACGGAAAGACGCTCGACGGCTGGGAAGGCGAATCGAAGGGTACTGGCTACGTCGTGGAGGACGGCGTGATCGTCTGCAAGCGAGACGGCGGCGGCTTCCTCTACACAGACAAGGAGTACGGCGACTTTCATCTTCGCTTCGAGTTCAAGCTCGAGCCCGGCGCCAACAATGGCCTGGGCGTGCGAACTCCGCGCGGCGTCGACCCCGCCTACACCGGCATGGAGCTGCAGATCCTGGACGACACGGCCGCGCAGTACCGCAATCTCCAGCCGTACCAATACCACGGCTCGATCTACGGCGTCGTGCCGGCAAAGCAAGGCCACCTCAAGCCGGTGGGCGAGTGGAACGCGCAAGAGGTAATCTGCCGCGGCAAGCACGTTGTGGTGAAGCTCAACGGCGAGACGATCGTCGACGCCGATATAGAAAAGGCCAGCACGCCCAAGACGCTCGACGGCCGCGACCATCCGGGACTCAAGCGCGAAAAGGGTTACCTCGCCTTCTGCGGCCATGGCGCCCGCATCGAGTTCCGCGACATCCAGATCAAAGAACTGGATCAAGCTGGCGAGTAGGTTTCTGCGCTGCCTCGACATCACGTCGTTTCCGCTCGTGCGGTGCAAAAGAGTTGGTCGACTGTCTCAGCGGACAGTTTGCGCGCAGCACTCTCGCTGGCCAAACGGCGGACCAGCGCCTGAGCTGCTTCCGACCAGATGAACCCGGCTTGCGCGCTTCTCCCGAGCGGTGCCACAACAGCCCGATTTTCGTGCTACGGTTGAGTTATCTCCCGCGCCGCCGTCCACTTCGCGTGGGGGCGATTCCCCCACCTGTGGCGACTTCATCACTTCCAGGGCCTGTGTCATGCTGACTGCGAAATCCATCATGTGCGGCGACGTGTTGACCATTGCACCCGAGGCGCGGCTGGTCGATGCGATCGATACACTCCTCTCCAGCGATGCCAACAGTCTGATCGTCATCGATCATAGCGGCCACGTGATGGGGGTCATCACCGAATTCGCGCTGCTGGCCGCCACGTACGACCCCGCGATCCGGGATGAACCGGTCTCGGCGCACATGACCGAAAACGTCGTCTCGATCCACGAGCAGGCCACGCTGACGCAGATCGCCGACCTGATCATCCTGCACCGCGTTCACCAATTGCCGGTGCTGCGCGATGGAATTCTGGTGGGGCTGGTCACGCGGCGGGAACTATTGCGGGCGAGCCAGCACTCGCAGTTCAGGGCGCCTGCGGCCGCCGAATCGCTTCAGGCGTAACAGCCGTTAAACTTAGCTTCGGTGGGATCGCCGTGCCTGTGCCGTGATTGCCGGTTGCAGCGGCTGCTCCGCACATGCCACGAGTTTCGCGGACCGACCGCCGCATATTCCGCGGCACAAGCGTATAGAATCGCGGCTCGCGGCCCGCGCGAACGGCCCCGGCGATTTCTGGCGTCTCCACTCTCTCACGCTATAGTTCTATCGGAGTCTTTGCGTCCACCAACCTGGGGTAAAACAACTACGACACGCCTGCCTCCGGACCATGCGGCGGCAGGCGCACAGACGACAGCGGGGCATCTCGGAGAAGATCGGCGATAACCCTGGACGGGTCTCGTTTCGAAGGAACAGAGAAAGTGCAATTGAACGTAACACCCCCTGCCACGCCGCAGGCGACCCCGCGAGTCCTGGTCGTGGACGACGACCCGGACATGCTCCGCCTGCTGGCGAAGTGGCTCACCGACGAGAAGTATTCCGTAACTCTTGCGGCGGACGGACAAGAAGCGCTGGAAGTGCTTCGCGATGGAAAGCCGTCGATCATCATCACCGACTGGCGCATGCCCCGTCTGAACGGCCTTGAGCTGTGCCAGAGCATCCGGAACGACGATCAGACGCGGCACTCCTACGTCCTATTTCTTACGGCGCGCACCGGCCCGGATGAGATGCTCGAGGCGCTTGACGCCGGCGCGGACGATTTCCTTGCCAAGCCGGTCGATCGCGAGCAGTTCCTGGTCCGGGTCCGGTACGCGGAGCTGGCGCTGAAGCGGCTGGAGCGATATGCCGCCCTGGCGGAAACCGATCCGCTCACCGGCCTGCTTAACCGCCGCGTGTTTGTCGAAGTTGGCAGTAGCCAGTTTCGTCTAGCCGCGACGCGGGGCAGGCGCCTGTCGTGCGTGCTGCTTGATATCGATCTGTTCAAGCACGTGAACGACACCTACGGACACTCCGTCGGCGACGCCGCCCTGCAGATGGTGGCCAACTTGCTGCGCACCCACTCGCGGGCCAGCGACACCGTCTGCCGCTACGGCGGCGACGAGTTCTGCGTTTTTTTGGCCGACATGACCGAGCACGATGCCCTGCGATGGGCCGAGCGCATTCGGATCCGCATCAGCGACATGCGGCTCCCGGTCGGAAGCCAGGAGATCCGCATCCGCGTCACGCTGGGCGTTGCCCAGATGAGCGACACCACCGCCTCGCTGCAACAATTGGTCGACATGGCCGATCAGGCCCTGCTGACCGCCAAGCACTCCGGTCGCGATCGCGCGTTGCGCTATGGCGCCTTGAACGACCTAGAAGAGTTCAACATTGTCGGCAGCCGCGAGCTGCAGCGCCGGCTGGCGGGCGTGACCGCCGGACAGGCGATGACCACACCACTGATCTCGCTGGGGCAGGACGAACAACTGCATGAAGCGGCCGATCTGTTCCTCCGATTGCGCGTGAACTCCGTGCCGATCGTGGACGACCAGAAAAAGCTCGTCGGCATCGTCTCGGAAAAGGATCTGCTGAACGTCACCCTCTCGCACGAATCGTGGGACGTGCCGATCCGCGACGTCATGAAGACCAGCGTCATTTGTTACGACGTCGAAACTCCGCTGGCCACGATCTGGGAGTTCCTCCGCCGCGTGGCCATCCGCCGCGTCGTCATCGTCAAGGACGGCGTGCCCTGCGGAGTGATCAGCCGCGGAGGGCTGCTCCGCTGGGTCGGTAACTGGGGAATGATTCGCTCCTACCGCCAGTCCGACGACATCAAGCACGGCCGCAATACATGCCTGGACCACCTTCGCAAGACCAGCCGGGCAATGGAAGAAGCTGTGGAGCAATTCAAGAACGATCTGTCCGACGCACACAGCAATCCGGTGCCGTTCATGATCAACACCGCCTCGGTCATGCAGCAATACGTGCAGGACATCCTGGCGTTTTCGCAGATCTACTACGGGTTTGACCCGGTAACCGGCGCCATGGTCGCGCCGGAGCCGTCCCACGCCGGCCACGCGTCAAACTGATGACACCGAGGTCGCACAGACATTGTGCAACTGAAGCCCTCTCCCAGAGGGAGAGGGAGTTGAACGGTGGCACAGACGTTCCTGTCTGTGCGTACCTACGCCTGCGGCCGAAGCTCGGCGAGAGTTGTCGACTCCTGCCGAACCGCGTCGCCGCGCAGGTTGCGGATCTCCAGCTCGATCGTGGGGTCGTCCGCCTGCCAGTCGATCGTGATCGTGCCGAAATTCACGTCGCGGTAGTTCTCGCCCAGGCGAAAGCGATTGACCTCGTCCTCGGTGCCGCCCTCGGGCTGGTTCAAGCTGGAGGACGTTACGTCGTACAGCGGATACGGCACGCCACTGTCGGCCGGGGCGATCTGCGAGATCTCCCCCAGGTGGCGATCACCGCTGATAACGATCGCCCCTCGGGCGCCGGTCTCGGAGATCAGTTCGAATAGCCGCTGCCGCTCGTGGGGGAAGTTACCCCACATTTCCCAGCCGTGCTCGTTGGGAACGACCTGGATGCTGGAGGCGATGATCCGCACCTCCGCGGGCGTTTTGAGCTGCTCCTCCAGCCACGCCCATTGCGCCTCGCCGAGCATCGTCGTCGAGGCGTCGGGGTTTGCCGTGTAGGGGCCGCCGCCGTTGCGCTGCTCGGCGGGCAACCGCTTGAGCGGACTGCGAAAGTACCGCGTATCCAGCAAGATGACTTGTACGCGCTTGCCTTCCGGTCCGATGACGTACGAGCCGTAGACGCCCGGCCGCTGTCGTCGAGGAGAATCCGCCGGCAAGCCGAAAAAGTCGTTGAAGATCTGCTGCGACTCGACCTTCAGCGGGTACTCGGCTCCAGCATCGTTCTCGCCATAATCGTGGTCGTCCCACACCGCCAGCACGGGGCAGGTCTGCCGCAGCTTGCGAAAGCCATGATTGGCCGCCAACTGACCATACTTCGCTCGCATGACGGCCAAATCGCGGGTGTCCGCGTAAATGTTGTCACCGATCATCAGAAACAGGTGCGGCTGGTAGTTGACGATCGAAAACCAGATCGGCTGCGGCAGATCCTGATTCGCGCACGAGCCGAACGCGATGCGAGAAAGCGGCTGCTGCTGACCGCCCTCCTGTGCGGGGGCGGAGGAGACTACCAGGCAAATCAGCAACAGGAAGGCCGCGGTTGCACATCGGTTGATCACGACGGATTCTCCTTTCGAGGCCGGCCGAATTCCGCGGCCGAGCCAGCGCGAGCCTGGGCGCGGATGCGGCTTTTAAAGCACGATGCCGAGAAAACGGACTGAACTACTACCGGCTGAAGCCGGTAGGTTGGAGGACATCGTGAGCTACGGA
>JBBDJB010000026.1:0-26614 GCA_040880125.1 Pirellulales bacterium
GCTGTAGAACTAGCAGCCTGTTGATTTTTGAGGGCAGGCTGCTGCATCACACGGAGGTGATGCCAAAATGACGACGGAAGTCGTTATTTTGCGAGCCGTGAGGAGCTTTGCTCCGAACTTGGCGAGGTTGAAAAACGCCACGACGGCGTTTTTCAACCGGCTGCTAGGGCTGGTCATCCGGTGTGATGAAGCGACGAGTCGGCTATTGGACATGCTCGGACTGCGCATGCCTAGATGAAGCCCGGTATCGCTCAAGAGATTTACACCGGCCGCACGGATTCGAGAGGCCGTTCGAGCAAGCAAGGCGTGCCGTCGCACGAAGTCGACGCACCGGAAAAAAAGCGGGAGACGGGATTCGAACCCGCGACGTCCAGCTTGGGAAGCTAGCACTCTACCACTGAGTTACTCCCGCACGCACGGCCGGAAGATTCGACAATCCGTCCGGCCGGCCGACCTTGATTCTACCGACCCGTCATTTCCGCGGGAAGCGCCGGGACACGTCGCCGCCGGTTTGTCCCTGCCGCGGCGGGCCGGTATACTTCCCAGCGAATGGTCGAAAAACGCTGCCCACTCAGGGGGACGAAGAAATGAAATCGTATGTGCGGCCGAATTGGGTTGAGCATCTCCGCTGGCGTGCGATGATTGTCGCGGCGGCAGTGTGGGGACTTTGCTTGGGGGCCATCGCCGGTCCGGCCACAGCCGAGTCGCCCAACGGCGAAGCCGAGAAAGAGCTTAAGCCCGGCGAAAAGTGGATCCGCATTTTACGGGACGACCAGGGCAATCCGACCGCCATGCAAACCGCCGTTGTGCGGTACGCCCCGCCCGACGGGCAGGAAGGCGCCACGGTCGACCTGGTCGGCGCCGTGCACGTCGGCGATCGGGCATACTATGAAAAGCTCAACAAGCTCTTTGAAGAATACGACGCCCTGCTCTATGAACTGGTGGCGCCTGAGGGCACACGTATCCCCAAGGGGGGCGGAGAAGGCAGCGGACATCCCGTCGCCGCGCTGCAGACCGGCATGAAGGACATGTTGGAGCTCGATCATCAACTTCAAGTGATCGACTACACCAAAGACAACTTCGTCCACGCCGACATGTCGCCCGAGCAGTTCACCAAGGCGATGCAGGATCGCGGCGAGAGCTTTGTCGAGCTGTTCTTCCGTATGATGGGGCAAGGCATCGCCCAGCAGAGCCGGCAGCAGGCCCAGGGGAAGTCGACCGATCTGGCCCTGCTTTCTGCATTGTTCGCCGAGGATCGCGCGATGCGCCTCAAAAAGGTGATGGCCGAACAGTTCGAGGACATGGAGCAGATGATCGTGGGCATCGACGGCCCCGACGGCACCACGCTGATCACCGGGCGGAATCAGGCCGCGCTGAAGGTGCTGCGGAAGAGCATCGACGACGGCAAAAAGCGGCTGGGCATCTTTTACGGTGCCGGCCATTTGTCGGACATGGATAAACGCCTGCGTGAGGAGTTTGACCTCCGGCCGGTCGAAGTCCGCTGGCTTACTGCCTGGGACATGTCGTCCGACGAGTAGTCGCCTTGCGGTGAGTTGACACAGACATCATTGTCTGTGCCACGGAAGCTGATGGCTCCCCTTTTCGGCCCTCTCCCCGAGACGAGGGGAGAGGGCGCATGTCATGCGGTTCAGCCGCGCGCGTCGTGTTGTTTTCGTACCACTCCCCTGCCCCACGCGCTTCTTCTCTGCGTCTTTGCGACTGGGCAGTTCGTTCCCTGCGGGACTGGACAAAACACATCCGACACAAGTGTCGGCTTTACACTCCCCACCGGATGGGCAATACTAGCCGGGCCGTTCATCGAGTTGGCGAGTTTCGCGCCGGTCGTCACCGCTCGAATTCACGCGGAAAGGAGTCGCCCCTGCGATGAACCGCTTGTCCATCAACGAGATGACCACCTTCCGCTGGACGTTCGACGAGGACGTCACGCATTACCGCGAGGCGGGCATTGAAGCCATCGGCGTCTGGCGGCAGAAGCTCTCCGACTTCGGCGAGGAGCGCGGGGTCGACCTGCTCGCCGAAAGCGGCCTGGCCGTGTCCAACCTGCTCTGGGCGGGCGGATTCACCGGCAGCGAAGGCCGCAACTTTCGCGAAAGCATCGAAGACGCCGAGGAAGCAATCCGCTTGGCCGCCGCCATGCAGGCCGGTAGCCTGGTTCTCTACAGCGGGGCCCGTAACTGCCACACGCACAACCACGCGCGGCGGCTGATGCGGGCGGCCCTCACCGAACTAGTGCCGGTGGCCGCGGATCGGGAAGTTCACTTGGCCCTGGAATTGATGCATGCCCGCTGTGCCACCGAGTGGACGTTTCTCACCGATCTCAGTCAAGCGATGGACCTGATCGGCGAGATCGGCAGCCCGCACCTGAAGCTGGCCTTTGATACGTACCATCTCGGACACGATGAGAAGATCCTCGGCCGCATCGCGGAGTTGGCGCCGCAGACCGTGATCGTTCATCTGGGCGACAGCAAGGAGCTGCCGGATCAGGATCAAAACCGTTGCCCACTGGGCGAAGGCAGTCTGCCGCTGCGGGCGATGGTCCGCGGACTGATCGACGCCGGCTACCAGGGCGACTTTGATGTGGAACTGATGGGCGAGGAGATCGAGAACTCCGACTATCGCGCGCTCATCGCTCAATCGAAATCAGCGTTTGATGAGATGGTTGCGTGCTGAGAGGACGCAGTTTCCGCAGGGGAGGGCGCTTCGCCGATCTACTTCTGCTCCGGGATCAGCTCCAGACAGACCAAATGGCTATCACCGCGCAAGTACAGCAGCCCGTGTGAAAGAACGGGCGCCGCCCAGGCCGGGTAACGCAACAGCGGCTGACCGTCGCTTTCCAGTTCCGCCTGAGCCACCTCTTCATACTTCTCCGGCGAGGCTCGAATCAGTCGGAGCTCTCCGTATTCGCCCAGGCAGACGAAGTGGCCGTCGACGTAAAGCAACGTGCAGCGCGTCAGTCCCGGTTGGCTCCACTTGATGCTGCCGTCGGCGGCGTCGATACACCGCAGCTCCGCATTGGCGGTGTGCCGGCCGCTGGAGCCGTAGATGTAGCCCTTGTGATGGATTGGCGTGTTCCAGTGCGCCTGCATCGCCTTGTCGCGGCGGCGCTCTTCGTCGGACCAGACGACATCGTAGCCGCTCGGCTTCACCTTCAGCATCGCGCTGCCGGGACCATACGTCTCCGAGATGAACACGCGGTCGTCGAAGACGACGGGTGTGGCGGCGTTGACGCTTTCCAGCGATTCGGCCCGCCAGGGAAAGTGGAATCTCAGCTTGCCTTCGGTCGGTTCAAAACCCACCAGCCCGCCTCGCAAAAGGCTGAAGCACCATCGCTGGCCGCCGATCGTGGCCGCAACGGGGCTGGCATAACTGGCCAACTCGTCGGTCAAGCGATAGACTTCGCTGCCGTCGTACTTGTTCAGAGCGATGATGCCGCTGTCTGCGCCCTGCACGCGGCCGCTGTAGATGGGCGGCGAGCCCGGCGGACTTCCGCCGACCTGCAGGATCAACCGCTCGCCCTCGATCAGCGGTGAGCTTCCGACGCCAAAGAAGTTCTGCACGACGTGGTACCGCTCGGCCGTATCGAGCCGCCACAGCATCTCACCGTCGACAAGTCGCACGCAGTGGAGCATACCCTCGGGGCCGTAGATGTAGACGCGATTGCCGTCGATTGTGGGCGCGCAGCGCGGTCCGTTGTTATAGCCCAGCAGATCTTCGAACTGGGTGGGATACTCGAATCGCCAGATCTCTTCGCCCGTTTCACTACGCATGCAGGTGAGCCGCGCCTGGTCGCCGAAGCGCTCGAACATCAAGAGCCGGCCGCGGCTGATCGAGCAGGTTGCATAGCCGACTCCCAGCGTTCGCTTCCACACCAGCGGCGGGCCTTCCGGCGGCCACTCGGTCAGGATGCCGGTCTCGGGCGACTTGCTGTCGCGGCCGGGGCCGAGAAAGTCCGGCCAGTCGACGCCGCCGCTGCGGGTGCCGAGATCGGGTACATCGATTGCGGAAGCATTCGGAGCGGCCGAGTCGCGCGGATTAGGCGGCGCGCCCTTCACGGCTGCACTGCCTGCCTGTCGTGCGTCGTCAGCTCCATTCGCCCCGGCAACGGGCGCTCCACCACAGCCGGCCAACGACAGGCAAAGCCAAGCGGAGCCTGCTAATAGAGTCTCGACGGGCCGCAGGCGGCGTTTGGCTTTGTGAAACATCCCGGTACTATACTGCGCAACGCGACTGCCTTCCAACTTGAGCCGAGACCGCCGTGTCCCCTTCGAGCAATGAGCCGCTGCACGTCACTTCGCGGATCCGCATCCCGGCCGACGAGTTCGACTTTTCGTACGTACGCAGCTCCGGCCCCGGCGGGCAGAACGTGAACAAGGTCGCCACGAAGGCCGTGCTCCGCTGGTCGCCTGCCAACAGCGGGGCATTGAGCGAAGCAGCCCGAAAGCGCTTCCTGAGCACGTACTCCAGCCGCGTCACATCCGAGGGCGAACTGGTCCTCACAAGCCAGCGCTACCGCGAGCAGTCGCGCAACGCGGCCGACTGCCTGGAGAAACTGCGCGCGATGGTCTCCGCCATCGCCAGTCCTCCCAAACGCCGCAAGCCCACGCGGCCTTCCAAGTCAGCCGTCAAGCGCCGGCTGGAATCGAAGCGCAAGCAGTCGGAGAAGAAGCAGCGTCGTCGTCCGCCCAAGCCGGCGAGCGATCTTTGAACCGTGGAAGCGGTGGTGGCACAGACATTCTTGGCTGTGCCGATGAAGTCCGAAACGAAGCAAAGCCCCCGGCGTGCCAGCACTTCGCCCCCGTCCCGCGCGGAATTTTCCGGATGATTGGAAAAATCCGCAAGTTCCTACCAGCTTCACTCGATAAGTAGCGTAGCCGGGTGAAGCTTTATACCGGCCAGATAAGTACCACACTCGCGGCAGGCGTCAACCGCTGCCTCGTCCGCAGAACAACGTTCCGAGTCGTCAGGGGTTATTGCATGACCACAAGGACGAGATACCTCGTAATGCTGACGCTCGTCAGCCTTTCGACGGTCACCAACAGCGGCTGCTTCTGGTTGACGACTCAGGGCCCCACGCTCGGCATCTTTTCGATACCGATCCCGGTAAGCCCCTACTTCCAGGATAAGGAAGAGGACGAGTTCTGGTGGAACGAGCGCTACGATCGCGTACCGATTCTCGATCCGATTCCGCCGGGCGGCCCGGCCATCGCCATGGACGAGCCTACCGACGATGAAGTGATGCTGGCACTGGAGCGAGCTCGTCCGGTCGAGGGCGGACTGCCCATGCTGCACGAGGTCCAGCGGAACAACGTGCGAATCGTCAAAGAGTTGATCGCCGATTATCTGGACGAGCCCCGCGTCTATCCGCTGATCGGGCCGGCCCAACAGCACCATGCCCACTACAAGTGCACGGTCTACTTTACCGAAGTCACCCGGGTTGGCTGGCCGATCCCCTTTACGACGATCGACCAGGATACGCGGGAAGTCCTCTACATCGACCACAACCACTTGCACCGCGTGGTGCCACCGGATGAAAGCGTCGGCCCGGTCTATTAGCCGTCGGCCCAGTGCTAGCACTGAATGCAGTACAATGCACACGGCCTTCCGAACCACTCGGAAGGCCGTTTCGCTATTGGTGCCCCTGGGACTTCACCGGTACCATACCATCGCGGCGCGCCTGCGATTGGTCCAAGGATGGAAAGCCGGTTCCATGTCCCGAACCGTTGCCGAATGGTGGAGTTACGTCCTCCTTGCGCTATCGCTGCTGGCGGTCACGCTGGGCCGCGCCGACCCGGCACGGGCGGACGCCGCCACCGATCAGTACGCCGTCGCCGCAGAGCATTACTCCCAGCAGCGCTGGGATCTGGCCGCCGCGGAGTTTGAAGTCTTCCTTCAGCGCTACGCCGACCACCCGCGTGCTGGTCACGCCCGCTTCTACCTGGCCGAAGCGCTCGTTCAGGCAGGCCAATATGCCCGGGCACACAGCGAATTTCGCGTTTTGCTGCGGGGCAGTCCCGAGGGTCCATTTGCCCGGCAGGCGATGTTCCGCGCCGGCGAGTCCGCCTTTCTGGCAAAGGACCACACCAACGCCCTGGCCGACCTGACGGCTTTTCACGAGCGCTACGCCGATGATCCCCTATGCCGGTACGTGCTGCCGTACCTGGGCGAGATTGCGTTGGCCGATGGCCGGGCGGACGAAGCCCGCCGCTGGTTCGACATTGCGCTGGAGCGCTTTCCCGATGGTCCTCTGCACGCCGACTGCCTGCTCGGGCTGGGACGCGCCGCGGAATTGCGGCAGGCCTGGAGCGAAGCGGTCGACGCGTACGCCAAGTTGGCTTCGACCAGCGCCGAAAAACCGGCCGAGCAAGGGCAGTTCCAACTCGGCCTGATGCAGTATCGCCAGGACAATTACCAGCAAGCGCTCGCCGCTTGGCAAGCCTTTGAGCAGCGTTATCCCAACAGCACGCTTCAGCCCCGCGTGGAGCTGGGCCGCGGCTGGATCCTCTATCGGCAGGGTAGCTTCGAGGAGGCCGAAGCGAAGTTCGCCGCGCTGGTCTCCGACACCCACCTCGGCCTGGATGCCCGCTACTGGCTGGGAACCGCCCAACGGGCACAGCGGAAGTGGCAAGATTCGGCCGCCACACTCCTAGCGGTCGGCGAAGCCGGCGCAACGCATCGCCTGGCCGCGGCCGCCGGCTTTTATGCCGCCGATAGTCTGCTGGCCGCAGGCGATCACCAGCGGGCCGTCGATCAGTTCGAGCACGTGCTGGCGACGCACCTGGAGAGTGACTACGCCGACGATGCCCTGCTCGGCATTGCCCGCGCCGCGATGGCCGCCGGGCGATTTCAGCAGACGCTCCAGCGACTGGACACGTTCGCAACACAGTTTCCCACAAGCAGCCTGGCCGGCGAGGCCAAACGGCTGCGCGGGTCGGCACTGGTTGCTCTGGATCGGCACGACGATGCAGTCGCGTCCCTTCAGGACTACATCGCCAACTCGTCAGGCGGCGCTGATCTCGACCGCGGCCGCGCGGAGCTGGCGATCAGTCAGGCCAAGCTCGGACAAATGGAAGATGCCCGGGCGACTTATGCGGACTTCCTCCGCACCGCTCCCAATCAGGCGCTGCGGCTGGCCACGACACATCAGTTGGCCGAGGCCGCCTATGCCGCCGGCGATCGTGCCTGGGCCAGCGAATTGTTTCGCGCATTAACCGCTGATGGCAACCCACCGGAGTTTGTCCGCCAGGGACTCTCCGGTCTGGCGTGGAGTCAGCTTGAAGTTCGCGATTTGGAGGGCTCCGCCGAGACTTTCCACCAACTGATGGCGAATTATCCTGACGATCCGCTGGCTGCCGAGGCGGCGCTGGTCCGGGGCCAGATCTTCGAGCGTCAGAAGAAGTACGACCCGGCGCTGGCCCTGTATCACGAGGTCATCGACCGTCACCCCGACAGCGTGCAAGCGCCCCGGGCGATGCTGGCCGCCGCACGGCTGCACGAGCGGCTTCGCCAGGTGCAGCAGTCCCGCGAGCTGTACGGCCGGCTGGTCGAGGCGTTTCCCGACTTCGCAAATCGCGATGCCGCCCTGTTCGGCTTCGCGTGGTCGCTGCGCGAATCGGGGGAGTCGCAGCAGGCCAGCGCGGTGCTCCGAACATTGCACGAAGACATCCCCGGCAGTCAGTATTGGCCTAGCGCGACGTACCTCCTAGCTCAACAGGCTTCCGAGGCAAACGATCATCCGCAAGCCGACGAGCTCTTGGCCGAACTGATCGACAAGTCACCCCCGCCGGAACTGCTCGTGAAGGCGCACTACCTGCGCGGCCGCGTCGCCACTGCTGCCGAGCGCTGGGATGATGCCACCAGTGCGATGCTGCAGGCAAAGCAGACTGCGCCGGACGATCCACTCGCGCTGGCGGCCGAGTTCTGGATCGCCGAGATCGCCTATCGCCGCGGCAACTACGCGAGCGCCGCCGAACTGCTGGACGGCATGACCAGTCAGGCCGAAGGCCGCAACGACGCGTGGCTGCCGATGATCCCGCTCCGGCGCGCGCAAGTTCACGCGCAACTCGGCGAGTGGACCGAAGCGCACCGGCTCGCCACCTCGATCCTTGAGGAATCGCCGCAGTTCGAGCAGGACTACGAAGTGCATTACCTCGTGGGCCGCTGCCTGGCCGCCCGGGCGGACTTCGCCGGCGCCCGCGAGGCCTACGCCCGGGCGATCGCCGCCGCCGAAGGCGTGCAGACCGAAACGGCCGCCATGTCGCAATGGATGATCGGCGAGACCTATATGCACCAGCAGCAGTATGAGCTGGCGTACCGAGAGTACCTGCGGTGCGAGATCCTGTATGAAGCATACCCGGCGTGGCGAGCTCGCTCGCTGCTGCAGGCCGGCAAGTGCGCGGAGCAGACCGGCCGCTGGTCGGACGCGGTGAAGCTCTACGAGCGGCTGATCGCGTCGTTCCCTGAGACCGAGTCGGCCGAACCGGCCCAGCAGCGTTTGGCGGCAGCCCGGCGGCAGGCCCAGGCGGCGGAGACCTCGCGGGAGTGAGCTTGCCGCCGCCGACGGATAAGACTGGAAAAAGGTGTCAGACACCGATTACGCAAAATCAAAAGAGCCCCGTGGGAGATGTTTCAAAATGACGCGCAGTCGAACCAGCGCTCTGGCCACCGTCGCGGTGCTGGTGGGATGCATCCTTGTGCATGTGCCGCCGACCGCGGCGCAAGATGCCCCCATCTCCATCCCGGAACCCACGGTTGATTCGTCGGCCGCCCAGCCAGCAGCCGACGTCGAGGCAGTGGCCCAAGAGAATCCCATCCCCACCCAGAGCCTGTGGGACATGACGCTCGCCGGCGGCCCACTGCTGATTCCGATCCTGGCCTGCTCGTTCGTCTTGTTACTTGTCGTGTTCGAGCGGGCGGTTAGTCTGCGGCCCGGCCGGATCATTCCCCGCCCTTTCGTCAAACGATTCATGCACCAGCTTCGCGAGGGCCAGCTTACTCGCGATCAGGCCGCCACGCTCTGTGCGGAGAATCCCAGCGATGTCGCCCGGGTGTTCAGCGCCGCGGTCCGCAAGTGGGGCCGTCCAGCGGTTGAAGTTGAACAGGCGATCCTGGACGAGGGCGAACGCGCTGCAAACAACCTGCGTCGATATTTGCGAGTCATCAACGGCGTGGCCACGGTCAGCCCGCTCTTGGGCCTCTTGGGCACCGTGTGGGGAATGATGGAGGCGTTTAATGCCATCGCCACCGCCGAGGCCATGGGCCGGCCCGAAATGCTCGCCGCCGGCATCAGCCAAGCGTTACTAACCACCGCCGCGGGTCTGTTCGTCGCGATTCCCGCGCTGATCTTTTACCTGTTGTTCGTCGGCCGCGTCGACCGGCTGGTGATGAACCTGGACGCAGCCGGGCAAGAGTTGGTGAACCTGATCTCTGCCGAAGGCCTGCAAGAAACACGCTCGACGAAGACGACGCGCAAAGAAAAGGCCGCCTAGGAGTTGAGCCGAGAACCACGCATTAAACGAACACTCAAAGGGAAGCCGCACCACTCGTTTAACGGAAATGGGACAGGCACCTAATCGGCGCGAAGTCCAACTCAGGGGACTGCCCGCACTTCGCGATACGAGCCAGTCCCATTTCCTCGCAGTTAAACCTGGACCGCATTCATGCCGCTGAAAACGCAGCTCGACGAACAACCCACGCTGAACTTGACGCCGATGATCGACGTCGTGTTCCTGCTGATCATATTCTTCATGGTCGGCACGAAGTTCAGCGAGTTGGAGCGCAATCTGCGGCTGAAGGTGCCGGAGGTATCTGACCGCGGCGCGCTCACTCCCGCGCCGGAGAGCCGCGTGGTGAACGTCTACCAAAACGGGCAGATTGCCCTGGACCGGGAGATGGTCAGCCTGGACGAGCTCTCCACCCGGCTGGCGGCCGCCCGCAGCCAGTACCCGGACCTGGGCGTGTTGATTCGTGGCGACGGGGCCGGCCGCTACCAGCGCGTGGCGGAAGTGCTCAATGCCTGCAAACAGGCCGGCATCTCCGAGCTGGGTATCTCGGTCCGGATTGCCAGTCGTGAAAGATGAAAACCATGGCCGCGACCACCCTAGCCCAATTCCTCAGCCGACTGCTGGGCATGCCCCCGGTATGGATTGCGCTGTGGATCGGCTTGGTGGGTCTCAGCATCGCGCTGCTGCTGTTGATGCGCACACGCTGGGGGCAATCGCGGCCACTGCATAAATGCGCGGTGCTCTCGTTGATTGCGCATCTGCTGCTGGCCGGATTTGCCACGACAGTGCGAATCGTCTCTGGCGCGGCGGGTCCTCCGCCCAGTCCTTCGATCCACGTCACGATTTCCAGCCCCGATGCGGCAGCGCAGGCGCAGAGTTCACCCTCTCCGCGCATGCCCTGGGACCCTGTGCCCGTCGATCCGGAGATGCCACTCCCGGATCAACTCGATGCGCCGCAACCGGCGGACCCTCAACTGATGGAGCGCCCCGATACGCTCGATTCGGCGGCGCCACTGCCTGAACAGATCGCAGCCGAAAATGTGGGACCAGCCGAAGCAGATGTCCGCGACCTGGCGGCGAACACCTCGGCGAGCGACCTCGCGCCGGTCGAAGGTGCCGTGCCGATCGAGAAGCCCGAGCGCGGCGAAACCCAGCCTGCCGAGTCACCGCTGCCCGAGCCGCAACTCGATCCGGAAGTGGCGGCGCAGTCAGACGAACAGCCCGACTCGCTGACGCGCGATCCTGCCGAGTCGCTGCCGACGCAGCTTCCCGAAGACACTTCGACGGCGCCGCAAGTGGCCGATGCTCCTTCGGCCGAAGAAGCGGCGGGGCTTTCGTCGGCCACGGACCTGCCGCTGACCGCCACCAGTCCGGTGCCTCTCGATCAGGCCGGCAATCCGAATGAACCCCCATTAACACCGGTAGGACGCGGAAACGGAGCTTCCGAGTCGAGCGAGAGCTCGCCACCGCTGCAAACAGTTCAGCCCGGCAATCCTGGCGATGGACCGCCCCTGCAAGAGGTCGGCCGACATCGCACGGACGATCGGGCGATTCCAGAGATCTACAAAAACCGCATTTCACCGCGGCGTGACGAAATCGTCAACGACCGCGGCGGCAGCGGCAAAACGGAAGAGGCCGTCCGCTCGGCACTGCAGTGGCTGGCGGCCAATCAAGAGCCGGGCGGGCGATGGAACCCGGCGCGGCACGGAGCAGGGCGCGAGCTGGTGGTTCTCGGCCATGATCGCGGCGGCGCCGGCGCCAAGGCCGACACCGGTATTACCGCCCTGGCCCTGCTGGCGTATCTGGGTGCCGGTCACACCCACCTGGAAGGCGAGCACCGCGACACGGTGCTCCGTGGGCTTGAGTTTCTGATGCGATCGCAAGCGGCCGACGGCTCTCTGGCCGGCGACGCGGAGTTGTACGCCCGGATGTACTGCCATGCGATGGCGTCCTTTGCCCTGAGTGAGGCGTTCGCCATGACCGGCGACGCGCAGCTCGAGCCGGCGGTTACCCGCGCGGTCCGCTACAGCGTGGCGGCCCAGCATCGACAGAACGGCGGCTGGCGGTATCAACCGGGCGACCAGGGCGACACCAGCCAACTGGGCTGGCAAGTGATGGCGCTCAAGAGTGCACAACTGGCCGGCGTGTCCGTGCCGGCGGAGACATGGACCGGCGTCGGACGATTCCTGCGGAGCGTCGCCTCGGGAAGCGATCGTGGGCTGGCCAGCTATCAGCCGCGTCGTGCTCCCAGCCGCACGATGACCGCCGAAGCCCTGTTTTGCCGCCAGCTTCTGCACGAGGGGAACGAAGCCCGATCCACCGACGAGGCCGTGCAGTTTCTGCTCGCGGAACTGCCGGGAGCCGGGTACCCCGATCTGTACTACTGGTACTACGGAACCCTTGCGCTCTACCAGGAGCAGGGCGAAGCATGGCGGCAGTGGAACGAGGCGCTGGTGGCCACGCTCTTGGTCAATCAACAGACGGAAGGTGCCGCCGCGGGAAGCTGGAATCCCGACACGCGGTGGGGCGGATACGGTGGCCGTGTCTACTCGACGGCCATGGCGGCGCTGTGCTTGGAAGTCTACTACCGCTACCTGCCGCTGCTGGAAGAGAGGACCCCGCGTCGGCCGCGTTAACCCCTGACGGTGCGGCAAGATAGCCGGCCGCAGCAACGGTCGCCACGACCGCCAAAGCGTTTGACACGCCCGGAGCGTCCATTAGAATTGGTAAGAGTCGGGGTGCGCTAGGGTTAGGGCGAAGCAAACCCGGCACGCGCGGTGAGCCGCACCGCTACTTTGCCCTCCGCAGCCCCAGCTCGCCTGTTCGAAAAGAGACCTGCGTATGCCATCGCTTTTCGCCATCCTGGGCTTTATGAGCTTCGGCCCATGGGAGTTGATCATCGTCGCATTTGTGATTCTGATCCTCTTCGGAAACCGCCTTCCCCGCGTGATGCGTTCGATGGGGCAAGGAGTCACCGAGTTCAAGAAGGGATTAGAGGAGCCGGGCGAGGAGGAAGCTCCGCCCAAGAAGGTTGAAAACCGCGAGGCGTAGGTGCCCGTAGGAATACCTGCGGCACGGCACATATTGATCGAGGTGTCAGCGAGCAAAGGTTTGAAGTGTAGTTTTTGAGGTCTTTGATCGCGCTATCCCCTGCGACTGTGGCGCGCCGGTTACCGCCGGTGAGTCGAGCTGTCGCACGAGGCGTTGTCTCATCCGGGCGAAAGCGGTGAGACATTGGTGACCGCGATGTCCGCGAGCATTACCCCGCCGCCTGCGGACGCATCCTATCGTGTTCGGCGATGTGGCCGAAGCTAGGTACGCGTTTGACAGGTTCTGTTTTACGGGAGAGGTACTGCAATGTTCACGTCGAGTATTGTCAGCCAACTGACGTTTGCGTTCATGGGCGTTGGCCCGACTGAAATGGTCATCATTGGGGTGGTCGCGGTGTTGCTGTTCGGAAGCAAGTTGCCGGAAGTCGCCCGTTCGATGGGAAAGAGCGTGGTCGAGTTCAAAAAGGGCATCCGCGGAGTGGAGGACGAGCTCAATACGTCCATCTATTCGAGCGGCAGTTCGAGTTCGACATCGTCGAACTATTACAGTGAGCCCGAGGTGGACGATCAGGCGCAAGCGACCGCGCCGAAGTTCGAGCCGCCGGCGAGCGAGCCGCAAACAGCCGGCTCGGACGATAAGGGCTCTGCCGGCCAGACCGCCTGAGGGCGTGTCGAGGCCAGAATCGTTTCGTAGCCTCCCCGAGCAGTGGAATCATGCGCTCGGGCTGCTACGGTAGCCAGAAGTCGGCACGGCCGCTAGAATGATCGGCCTTTGGGCGGCTAGCTCAGTTGGTTAGAGCGCCGTGTTCACACCGCGGAGGTCACTGGTTCGAATCCAGTGTCGCCCACTCCCTGGCCCCTCGTCGACGGCTTGCGGATCGCCGATAATCGCTGTGTTTTCAGGGGTTACAGCCGCTTCAGCCCCCTCCGGAGTGTCGCAACTTAATCGGTTCTGAGCGCCTCTGATCGCCTCTCGTGCACCGCTTTCGTGCACCGCTTTTGGCGCTTTGGGGGGTTCGTACACTACCGTCGGCTCGACGGCCCCGCGCTCGTAGTGCGTCTCCCGGGCGTGCAGGTAATGCTCGCGGGCCACCTTGTCGGTGTTCCCCAGCCACGCGCAAACGACGTGCTCGGGGAACACGTCACACAGCTCCGTCTGACGGCTGGCCCGCAGGTTTTGAAACAGCCGCGGCCACGGATTGAGCCCGGCTCGCTCGATGATCTTCGTGAACTGGGTCCGCAGATTCTGCTTTACGTCCCGGTAGCGGGTGATCACAAATTCCCCGGTCGACTTCGGCCTATCCCACACCGCGTTCAGGTGCGGCCGCAACTCCGGAAACAACGGAACTATTCGGCAGTCTCCCCCTTCATGGTGCAGTCCCTTCTTCCAGCCGATATCACCCCATCGCAGCGCCAGATGCTCCGAGGGACACCGCAGGCCGCCGAAGCGCAAAGATCAGCCGCCATTGCGCATCCGGACACGCCTCGAGGATATTGTAGGCATCCGCGCGGGTCAGGAAGTAATCCCGCTTGCGATTTCCGCCAGTGTTCGATTTCAGGCTCTGAAAAGGGTTTCGCCGGAGCAACTCCCGGCTGACCGCATCGGCGAAGAACTGCTTGGAGTTGCTGATCCTTTTGCGGACCGTGTTTGGCGCCAGCCCTGTGTCGGAAGTGTTCTCGCCGTGGGCGTTTTCGCGAGCGGCCTTCGTGCCGAGCCACCGTTCGAAGTCCTTGGCATCGCCAGGCGTGATGTCGTTCATCCGTCAGTCAGCGCCGAAGAACTTCAGTAGACACCGCTCGGTGTGTCTCCAGTTCACGCGCGATAGCCCAGGGCGCTCTGTGTGGCTTCCGGCCGGCCGGCGTCGTCGTAAACCGTGGTAGTGCGGTTACCTTCGGCGTCCAGCAGGGCTTCCTGCCGGCCGTTGGCGTCGTAGAGGAACGTGGTGGCGTGGCCCAGCGGGTTGATCACGTAGTGCTGTCGTCCCGCGGCGTCGTAAACGAAAGTCGTGATATCGTCCAGCGGATTGGTAGAGTTTATCCGCCGCCCCAAGGCGTCGCTGGTATAGGTCGTGCGATTGCCGAGGGAATCCTCGATCGCCTCGACGTTGCCGGCCAGATGCGGCACGTGGTTGCAGGCCGTGTTGCCGTGTAAGACCTGCAACAGGAAGGCATGAATCGTGGCCACTGGACCAAGCGCACGCTCGCGCCAGGTGTAGCCGATCTGGTGGCAGATGTCTTCGATGGCCGCCGCTTGGAGAAGTTGAGCTACATCGGACTTGATGCGCCGCAGCGCGTCGAGGATACTAGTGACCATCCTTGGTCTCCCGGATTTGGTTGTGTCAACGACACCATTTTCCGGGAGGCCACTTTTTTGCGCAAGCTCAAAAACTGCTCGACGCTAGCACGGTCAAGTCCTTGACCACAAAATGCTTCGGCTTATCTTCGTGGCATTCTAGAATGTTCCTTTTCCTCGTCCCTTTTGCTCGCCCCCCTGTTCCTCGCCCTTTTCCTCGCCATGTCTTTCATGCCTCTTCTCGCGCGGCGACTTCTTGGCTCACGTCGCGCAGCCTCTGTCGCAGATGACGCACTCGCAACCAGTTTGCCATCGCAAACGCACCCCAAAAGGCTGCCCATTTTATCCCGCTCAGTGTCAATTCAAATTGTGGAATCGACAACAAGTAAACGAGCGCGACAGCCAAGAACCACCACATTCCGAACCGATGAATATTAATCACACGCCGCACCATCGGTTGACTGGGATTCATAGCAACTAGACCCTCTGGATTGATCAGTGATTTATTGGCAGACGGGCAGAACCACTTCCCATTTCCAGTCTATCCACCGACGATTTGGAGGCTGGCACCAGTGCTTGCACAAGTCGCAAGCGTAAGCAGCCAAACCGCGACAAGCTATGTAAATAAGCGGATTCGGCAAACCCAAAGAGAGACCTATTCCAATAGTTATACACGATCCTCATGAGCAACCAGTCAGTGCGTTACAAAGAGTCGTTCGGTCACGGAAATCCATCTGATTAGGCGGAATACCTCTGGCTACGGATTCAGCAAACAGAGATATAGCAGCACCGAATGGGCATCCCATCGCCACTACAATTAAAATCAACCAAGGAATGGGGATAGGC
This sequence comes from Pirellulales bacterium, assembly GCA_040880125.1. Lineage (GTDB taxonomy): Bacteria > Planctomycetota > Planctomycetia > Pirellulales > JBBDJB01 > JBBDJB01. The sequence continues at coordinate 15,711 of JBBDJB010000026.1, forward strand.
AACGGTGCCAATCCACTCGGATCAGAAAGAGTTGCTGGTCGATTGTTGACATATTGGTATGAGCGAATATCCCCGTAGATTTGGGGATGCGATGTAGCCTGTGATTGGAAGAGCGCTTTCAAAAGCGGGTCCTCGCTCATCCACCGTGCACTTGCGACATGGTAGCTCCGGGCGCGAACGTGGTAGAGCGGGCCGAGGGACGGCTCGTGGCGGTATCCGACGCGGCCGACCCAGCCGAAGGGGCTGGTGTTCGTGCCGCTGGTCGTGTGCACCTCGCCGAAGGCCTTGTAGACCGCGCTGTAAACCTCCGCTTGATTGCTGTCGACCAGCCGCCGGGTCGAACCCAGGAAGAGAAAGGGCATTTAGTTTTCCGCTCAGGGCGGCTTGCAGTTGATCAACAGTCCGCCCCCCGGTGGAGCTGTACTCGATCAGCGCGTCACCAAGGCGGAGAACGCATCGAGGACGTTTATACGCGACGACAGGCATCGAGCAGGTGGAACCGGGAATCAGCTCCGTTCACGTGGCTGATCAGGTTGCCATACATCGCTGTCAAGACGCTTCTTTTTTCTCGTCGGCGGATCCTGCGCATATCCGTGAATTGAAAACGCCAGATGGACCGCATAAAATATCGATGTTCTCCTCAGATGGCTCGAGGTAGGCCCGAATACCCCCTTTAGCCGGGCCGATACCACATTGCTGTCGCAGATTGCAACGTCGCCCAGGGGAAAGTGATTCGCAATCGAATTTACTAGAGGCATCACAAATGCAAACGGGCAGTACAACGTGTAAATGGGGCGGCTTTGGTGGACTCTCGGCACTATTGGCGTTTACGGCGCCGTTCTTGGTATATTATTACCCGACGCTTCCCTACGGGACGTTTTGGACTTCAATACTCGTTGCTATTCCGATGGCATTGGTTTTTATTACAGCAATATCTATCTTCATTGTTTCGCTCATTGGTCTCGTCTTCCGTAGGTTTCGCCGCAATGCTGCCCGTGTACTAATTGCGGCATTTGTTGTGTTGGCCCCTATGTTCATGGGCTTGCGATGGAGCCGACAGTTACGCATGAATGAGTTTCGCGCGTTCGCCCTGCGTAGCGAAAGCCTTGTGCAGCATATCAAGGAGTTCGAGCAAGACACCGGCCATCCGCCGCAAACATTGAGCGCATTGGTGCCGCAATATGTCACCGAGATACCGTCGACGCAGATGGGGGCCTACCCGAACTACCAGTACTACTTGGCCAATGAGGGTCCGTATGATTGGATTGGAAACCCATGGGTGCTTTTTGTATACGCGCCATGTTTCGGTGCGTTTGACAAGTTTTTGTTCCTGCCGAACCACAACTATCCCGACGTTGGGTTTGGGGGACCCATCGAACGAGTTGAGGATTGGGCTTATGTTCACGAGTAGGGTTAGCCAATAAGATTCATGGGTATTTTGCATCGATTCGTTTTGCAGAACCTCCGTCATTTGGCGCGCTGCCCATTTCGTGTAACTGCCAGCTGCCATTACCCATTCGGATATAGGTCGTGGCAAATGCAATCGCAGGATTTAAACACGTTATATGAATGCAGCAATCCATTCAAATTTGCCACCAGATCGCGAAATTCGCTACTACTGGTCGGATCGAATAACTGAACAAACTCAATTGCCGCCCAAATAGCGGCAGGGATTTGAGGTGCCGTGAAAAGTGTGCATCGGTTATGACAACAATTATTAAAGCAATGTTGGATGCGGTCTAAATGTATGGGGTGAGGGCCACCAATTTTACCTTCCACGTTATAAGTTGTGTCTCTCCGGTAGCAGGCATAGGAACACGCGATATCCCATATCGCACGCGCAGCAACGGCTCCAACCACGATAACCACAACCGGGAGAATAGCGCCGCTCGGGTCGATGAACGTGACCGGATTGCTCAACGCGTAGCGATGCAAATTCGCATCTCCTCCCTCAAACCCCAGCGGGTCCTGGCTGGTCCAGCGGGCGGTACCGGGGTGGTAGTGGCGGGCGCGGACGTGGTAGAGCGGGCCGAGGGACGGCTCGTGGCGGTAGCCGACGCGGCCGACCCAGCCGTAGGGGCTGGTGTTCGTGCCGCTGGACGTGTGCACCTCACCGAAGGCCTTGTAGACCGCGCTGTAAACCTCCGCTTGATTGCTGTCGACCAGCCGGGTTGTCGAACCCAGCGCGTCGAACAGGTGGAACCGGGAGTTGGCCCCTTTCACGTGGCTGATCAGGTTGCCGTACATCCGCGGCTCATACGTGTACAGGCTCTTGGTCGCTCCCTCCTTCTGCATGAGGATGTTCTGGCCGTCCCAGACGAAGCTGGTGGACAGGCTGTTGTCGAGCCGGTGGACCAATTGGCCGTCGGCGTTGTAGGTCATCGTCACGCCGGGGGGCGACGGATACGCGCCCGTCATGCGATTCAATTCGTCCCACTGGAAGGTAGTGGAAGATGCACCGACCGGCGCGATCTCCAGCAGGTTGCCGGCCGCGTCGTAGGTGTACGTGGCGAGCAACTGGCCGACTTCGGCATCGGACGTGAGCTGGTTCGCCGCGTCGTAAGCGAACGTAGTATACCCGCCGCCGGACTTCATTTCGATCCGGTTGCCGACCGGATCGTAGGAGTGCGTGACGTTGAACGGCTCGAAGGAGAGCCGCTGCTCGTTGATAAGCTGGTAGGCCTCGTCGTACTTCCATGACCCGGAGAAGAAGCCGTCGGTGTAGGAGAGCGGGTTGCCGACGTTGTCGTGCGTGTTGTATGCGATGCCCCACACGGGATCGTTATTGGCCTTGCGGTAGTCGATCTCCGTGAGTCGGTCCGCCGCGTCGTAGGTGCGGTACTCGATAAGGCCGCCGTCGTCGGTCCTTTGCTCGATAAGCCTTCCGGCGTCGTCCCAGGCGAATGTCGTCAGTTCGCTCTGCGGATTGACGAGCGTCTCCAGGCGGCCGGCGGCATCGTAGGTGTAGGTGAAGTGGCTGCCGTCCGGCTCGATCATCACGCGCCGTTCGTCGCGTATCGTATGGGCGTACCTAACCGACTTGCCCTCCGGATTGTTCACTTGAGTGACACGATCCAGGCTGTCGTAACCGTAGGTGGTCAGGCCCGTGGGATCGGCCATGCTTACACGGTTATTGTTCTCGTCGTAGGTAAACGTGTACAAAAGGCCGGAGGGGCTGGAGAGCTGGTCGACCAGCAGCCCGGCACTATTATACCCGAAGGTGGTAATAATGTTGCGCGCGTCCAGTCGTCCCGCCATCCTCCCGGCGTCGTCGTACGAAAAAGTTGTCCGCCGCCCGAGCGGGTCGAGTTGCGTCCGCACGCGGCCGTCGTCGTCGTAGAGGAACGACGTGCGGTTGCCGCGCGCGTCGACCAGGGCCTTCCGCTGACCGGCCTCGTCGTAGACGATGGTGGTGCGATGGCCCAGGGCGCTCACGGTGGCCTCCGGTCGGCCGGCGCCGTCGTAAGCCGTGGACGTGCGGTGGTTTTCGGCATCCTGCACCGCCTCCTGCCGCCCGGCATCGTCGTACAGGAACGACGTGATGTGGCCCAGCGGATTGACGGTCGACTCGAGTTGCCCGGCGTCGTCGAAGTTAAAGCTCGTGATGTGCCCCAGCGGGTTGGTCGAGCGGGTCCGCCGGCCGGCGTCGTCGTAGGCGTAGCTGGTGATGTGGCCCAGCGGGTTGATCATTTGCAGCACGTTGCCGGCGTCGTCGTACACGGTCGTGGTGCGGAAGCCGAGTGGATCCCGCCGCTCGATCAGGCGGCCCGCCAGGTCGTAGGTGAGCGTGACGCGGCGGTTCTGCGCGTTGACCATGGCTTCCACTCGCCCGGCGTCGTCGTAAACGGTGGTGGTGCGGAAGCCGCGGGCGTTCTCCGTGGCCACCTGCCGACCGGCGTCATAGACGCTGCTGGTGCGATGACCCAGGGCGTCTTCGACCGCCTCGAGCTGGTTGAGCACCGTGTAGTGGTTGGTGGTTATTGCGCCGAGCGGGTTGGTGACCGAATGCAGATTGCCCGCCAGGTCGTAGGCCAGCGTGGTGCGGTGGCCGAGCGACGTGATGCTGGAGTGCATCCGGTTCAGGTCGTCGTAGGTGAACGAAGTGATGCGATCGAGCGCATCGGTGATCCATTTGCGGTTGCCGGCCTCGTCGTAGGAGAACGTGGTGCGGTGGCCGAGCGGATTTACCCTGGCCGTCAGCCGGCCGGCCTGGTCGTAGACGAACGAGGAAATCTCGCCGGCCGAGTTGGTGACGGTCTTCAGATCGCCGTCGCCGTCATAAGTGAAGCTGGTCCGCCGGTTCAGCGGATCGACGGTGGCCTCGACGCGGCCCCGGCTGTCGTACACGTTGGTGGTGATGTTGCCCAGCGGGTCGGTAGTCTGTTTGACCTGGCCGTTGTTGTTGTAGGTGAAGGCAGTGATCTTGCCGCGGGCGTCGATCCGCTGCGTGACCCGGCCCATGTCGTCGCGCATAAACGTGGTCGACTCGTTCTCCGCGTTGGTGACGCGCTTGATCTGCAGGTTGTTGTCGTAGACGTAGCTGGTGCGCTGGCCCAGGGCGTTTTCGAAAGCCACAAGCTGCCCCTCGTCCGGTCCGGTGTCGGAGTAGACCAGCGTGAAGCGGTGGCCCAAGGGATCGGTCTCGCCGATCACCTGGCCGCGGGCGTTGTAGGTGTAACTGTAGCGATCGCCGGTGGCGTCGACAACGGCCGTGCGGTCGGCGCCGTCCCAGACCAGCGAGGTGACGTTCCCCAGCGGATCGGTTAATTCTTTCAGGCGGCCATTGCTATCGTAGGCGAAGCCGTGAATCGCTCCGTCCGGGAGTTGATAGGACAGCAGGCGCTGCGTGCGGAGGCCGGATTGCTCTTCGTAGGTCAGCGTGGTGCGGTTGCCGCGCGGGTCGGTGTAGCTGCGCAGGAAGCCGTCTTCGTAGGTGTACTCCGCCTGGCCGCCGTCGGCGGGCGTGAGAATCTCGGCGATTCGGCGAGCGCCATCGTACAGGATGGTGGTCCGGCCGCCGTCGGGCTCGAGGATCTCGGTTTCGCTCCAGTCGTTCCACTGGAAGGTGGTGTCCATATTATCGGCGCGCTGGATCGCCCACAGCCAGCCGTTTTCTCTGTATTGATAGACTGTGGTATTTAATTCCGGATCTGTATAGTTATTTAGATTATGGTCGGAATACCCGATCTCCGCTTCGCACATCTCTGGCGTGGTGATCTTGACCAAGTCGTATTGGTTATCGCCGGTATTTTTTTCCAGCGCATATACCGTATCTCGACCGGCCGGATCCTCGACCGTGATCGTTCTCTCGGAGGCCGAAACGGTCTGATACGTCAGCGTGGTGACACGTCCCAGCGGTCCGGTGATCGTGCGCACGCACTCGGTGTGGGTGGTGTCATAGGTGAGCGTCCAGCGGTCACCGGCCGGTGTGCGGATGCTCTCCAACAGACCATCGCTACTGGTTGTGGACTGGTAGTGATAAGCCATTCCCTCTGGTGTGGTCTCCACCAGCTTGCCGGAGACCTCCTTCAGCGAGTTGACCACGCCGGAGGCCGGCCAGTAGACGCCGTTAATGTCCTTGGCGACGTAGCTGCGGATCCATCGGTTGCCGGTGATCACCCGGGCCGTCGCGCTGCTCGGCTCTTCCACCTTGCGGCTGAATTGCATTCCCCATCCGGCACCGTATCCGTAGTCGGAGCCGTCATCCGAGGCACCGCGGGAGTTATACGTGAAAATGGGCGTGGGATCGAACAGGCCGGTGCGTGGCGGAGCCGACTGCAAGACGAGACTGCCGGTGCGGAAATCGACCGATGCGGGACTGCCATCGGCTCCCGGCAGTCGCGGCGTGGCCTGGCCGATTACCTCATTGAGTTGATCCATAGCCCGGCCGAGGCCGTGACGGGAATAGACCGGTTTGTCGCCATGCTTCCAGCGATCCGGTAGGTTGTGCAGGGACGGCGGGCCACCACGTCCTGGCCGGCAGCCGCTGCCGCATCCGCCTTGTCCGCCGGGAGTGGTCGGCGGAGGCCCGGCGCACTCCCGCCGCTGAATGAGTTTGCATTCTGCGAGATTCAGATCGCCGACGATCTCTGGAGGTGCAAGACCGTAGCCGCACTCGCACTCGATTTCTTCGTTGGAGCGAACGACCTCCCCTGCGATTTCTCCTTCCGCCTTACAGCACATCGTCGGCCCGCCCACCGGCGGAACCACCACAATACCGTCCTTGCAACCCAGGCACGCTGCCTCATCCTTCGTGACGCTGGTGGCTGCCAAATCCGACACCGTGGGAGAGACAGCTATGGAAGAGCTGGTGAATGTGCATTCAAAATTCCCAGCAGAATGCTCTTGCTGGCCTTGAAGGTACTCGAGAGTAGCCGATTCATCGCAGCTTTTCAGGCCAGTCTTTTGCCAAGTAATGAACCCCGCCGTCGCGCGCATCGTGAGAGTGCCGTCAGACTGTCGAAATAGGAATAGGTTTACAGGACCACCTTGACCACACGCAGTGCATTGAGGCGTAGTATTCCATAGGAAGTTGCAGGCCCAATAGTCCTGCGCGTCTACGGTAATAGTGTTCGACCCGATATGAACTGCATGAAACGAATTGTTCCACCATTTGCAGAATCGCCGTGTTTCGGGAGTACCGTATTGTGGATCTGGTAGCGGATCCCAAAAGCATTCGAGCGTTGGGTGGTCGTTCTGGCACTCTTCTTCCGAAGCGCCCGCAAGGCCCAATGAATATGCCAAAGGATTTCCATTGGGACAAATATCGCCGCAACCACAGGGTCGGCTCGTCTCGGACATCAGTCTATCTCCCAGTCGTGAGGTATCAGCGTCCGAACCGGCTCTCAGCCCGGTCGCTGCGGTTTCGTGAAAAAGACGCAAGATGGTTATGTTTCCGTAATGCAAATGGTCACTCAATCCGGATTCCCGGCTTGGCCCACGGCCTCTTCCGCGTCGAATTCGACTCCAACGAATGCACTAGCATTTGGCCCTCCCTTGTCGCCAGGCTCTATCGGTGCAAAGCCCGCCAGGGCCGGTTCCCAGTGGTGTACCGCCAGGCTTGACGCTCGGCACCAGTGCCGCAGTCCTCTGGCCACTTGCTCTACGCCGGTGGATTCCAGATGCCCGGCACGCATGGCCGCGTGGGACACCAACGCTCGCGCCGCCGGATTGGGCAGCACCACCGCACCGATGTTTGGCATCCTCTCGTCCAAGACACCGGCGGAGTCCCAACCGCCCTTCACGAGTGTCAGTGACGTGTCCGTTGAATCGTTCGCGGACATTGATCTGCGACCGGTCAGTGAAACAAAGCCCAAGTCGCCAGCCGGCCACAGTTCACGTTGCAAGAACGACCGCAAGCCTTTACAGAACACGACTCCGTCGAAGGTAATCAGATAGGCCTGCGCGTAGGGCTCCTGCCACAACAGGTGCATTATCGCTGTTACCCAACTTCCCCAAGTGCCGATGCGCGAGTTGGGCGACTGCGAGTCAACAGCGGGTGCTGACGCTACATCAAATACATGCGTGTTCGGCCAACCGGCACGCGCGAGGCTCTGTTGGGTCCGATCGACGTGAGCGTCCTCTCCAGAAGCCGCGAGCAAGCCAACTACCCAGGTGGATACGCTGCCCTTGTCGAGCTGCGGCGTATAATCGCGGCAGTGCTTGCAAGCTTCGTAGGTCGTCTCCTGATGTGCCGGATGGTGACACTGAAAGACCTTCAACTTGACCGATCCCCGACACGTCCGGCAGTCGCGGGTGCCGCTCTGCTCTCCGAGGTAGAAACACGGCCCGTCGTTTTCAAAGAACGGCGGCGGCCGATAGGGAAGAAACTCGTTCGGCGGCGGTTCGTGACAGTACTTGCATTGGCGGCAGATGCTCCGCGTCACCACATTGCCCTTGACCATCATCTTCGGGTGGGCGCAAAAGTAGAGCTGCGGCTGGCCTGGAATTTCTCGCCGAGAATGACAGGGCACAAAAGCCATGTTCCCGTACTCCTTCTATGCGCCGTAGGCGAAGATGCTTAGTTCCTAATTGTGGCACGTCGGTGCTTATGACCGGCATGAGTGAAGTGTATAGCATCGTGAATAATAAACAAAGCGCGTAAACGCACCATTTTAATATGCCGTCCTGCGGCCGTGTATGTGCAGTGCATCATAGCGCGGCCCCCGTCGGCCCTGTCGCCGGACCCTAGTCGGGACCGGGAACCAAGGTGGTGGTCTGGACGGCCAACGCCTCGTGCAGCGTGGGCACTGCCGAGTGGATACCCTTTAGCTCGATGGCGGCGCTGGACAGCCTGGCGCGAAGCTGCGCGCCGGTCACGCGGTTGTCGATTAGCACTCGGATTTCCCGGCCGTGCGCCGAAACGGCTTGTACGCCGGGAAGCTTCCACAACAATCGGCGCGCGCGGCGCACGTGGTCGCATGTCGCGGCGAGCCAGCGGGAACCTTGTGGGCAACCCGCCGAAATCAGATCCTCCGGGGAGCCGAGCTTTAGTAGCTGGCCGCGAAAAAGGTAGGCAATGCGATCGCAGCGGAGGGCGTCCTCCTGGTGGTGCAGTGAGCACACGCAGGTTGTTCCGCGGCGCGCGGAAGCGATCACAGTCTCCCACAACCGTTTTCGTGATTCAGCATCGACGCGGATGGATAACTCGTCGATCAAGAGTACTTCGGGGCGACCAGCGATCCGAGCGGCAAGCTCTACCCGTCGACGATAGCCGGGTGTGAGAGATGCCATCTCCCGGCATAGGACGTTTTGTAGCGCCAATTCGTCGATTGCGGCTTCAATTGCCGCCCCAATTTGCGAATTCGCGCCCGAGCGTTCCTTGACGTATCGCAACATGAACTGCGCAGCGGTCTCTCCGCGTTCTGGAATTGTCGTAGGCTGAAGGTGGTCGATTTGCGCGGCCAACTCGGAGTGGCACGATTCCGGATCGAGCCCCAACACTTCAATAGTGCCTTGCCAGGGACGCCGTTTGCCATGTAGCAGTTCGAGCAACGAGGTCTTTCCCGCGCCGACCGCACCGGCGATCCCGAATAGCATTCCCGAAGCAACATCGAAGCCAACGTTGCTGATGAGCTCTCGGGCGCCCACTCCCCAGGTAACGTCACGAACATGAATCGCGATCACGCGCTGCCCCAATTGCGAATGAAGTAACGGGTGCACCCGCCCGATTTCTCGCGCAGCAACTAGCGTGAGTAAACTTGCCTTGGCACTTGAGCAGTGCCTGCCGCAGCCAATTCCGCAGACTCGTCCTGTTCCAGTTCTTGTAGCACCTGATTCAACTGGCGCTGCGTCTGCTCCGAATCCGGTCGCAACCGCAACGACTCGCGATATGCAGCCACGGCCGCGCTACGGCGCCCTTGCTTGTAGTAGACCGTGCCCAGGTTATGATAAACGGAGGCGTTATGCGGATCCTTCTGGCAAAGTTGTGTGAGCGTCTCGACCGCTTGTTCAAGATCCTCGTGTTCAAGGTAGAACCAGCATCGCCGATGAAGTAGTTGCGGATCGTTCGGACGCTCCACAGATGCCTCGTGCAGTAATTCGGCGGCGCGGTCGAAATTGCCGGCCTGACTCGCCAAATCGGACAATAGCAGGAATCCTTCCACTCGGCGGGAGGAGGTTTGCAGCAGCGATGCGGCGGTCAATTCCGCGGTTACCAGCTTGCTTTGCTTGACTAGCGCGTCCCCCAAACCGCCCCAGCCTTGCCGGTACTCCGGCGCCTTGTCGAGTGCCAATCGCCATTGCAACTCCGCCAGATCATGACGCCCACACTCGGCATAGACCAGTGCCATGTTATGCCGCGACTTGTAGCCGGCGATTCCATTGTCCACGCTCGAAAAATGGCGGGCAGACTGCTCCTGCAAGGCGGATTGATAGGCGGTGATCGCTTGCGCGTGATCACCAAAATGATGCGCCAGAACCCCATTGCGAAAGGAGAGTTCGACGTCACCCGGAAAGCGTTCCAGTCCTGCCAGGCACACTTCTCGTGCTCGTTCAAATTGGCTTTGCTGGTTGTAGCAATAAGTGAGCAGCGCATACGCCTTACGGACGTGCGACTCGGTTGGGCCTGATAGCTGCAGGCTCTTTTCAAGATATCTCGCTGCCACCTGAAACTCGCTCATATCGGCGTACGTCATGCCGAGATTGAACGCCACGAATGGATGGTTGGGCTGCTCCTCCGCCTCCTTGTGAAGGATCCGCAAGTCCCGTTCCTGCTTTCTTTGCCGACCCTCGGGGCTGTGATCCGAGCCGGAGTGCACGACATAAATGTCCGTCCACTCCACCACACCGCTCACCTGCCGTACCGCCGGAAGAATTTGTTCGTGGATGCGGCCGGAAAAGCGGAGAGCCGGCAGATTTCGGAACATCTTCACGTGATCGACTACGGTGACGTCGTCGTACCCGATGGCGGTTGGCCGCGGACAATGCACTTGCATCACGTAGGCGATGGGCGCATCGGACAATGGACGAAGCGCGAGGTCTTTTAGCTTGCGGCCGTTCTCCTCGTCGATCGTATCATCGGAGTCCATCCAGAACACCCAATCGCCCGTCGCGTGCCGTAGAGACTCATTCCGCGCCGCGGAAAAGTCGTCGCACCATGGGAAGTCGAATATTCGAGCCCCGAACCGGCGGGCGATCTCCTTGGTGTGATCGACTGAACCGGTGTCTACCACAACGATTTCGTCGACATACGAACGTACTCCCGCCAAGCATGCTTCCAAAGTCTTCGAAGAATCTCTCACGATCATGCAAAGCGAAAGCCGGGGGCGGCCTGCCGAGTCAGGCGCATCATTAGACGAGGTCATGGATAGCTTTCGCCGTGACAGCCTGCGGTTTTTCCGTCGCATAAGTAACTGAACTACTACCGGCTGAAGCCGGTAGGTTGGAGGACATCGTGAGCTACG
>JBBDJB010000027.1:0-23951 GCA_040880125.1 Pirellulales bacterium
GCGGGGACAGGATTCGAACCTGCGACCTCGAGGTTATGAGCCTCGCGAGCTACCGGGCTGCTCCACCCCGCGTCAGGGGCCCACGGCCAGCGAATTAGCCAGCGTGGGAACTCTCTATTCTAACGGTCAGCGCCGCCGCGTCGAGTGCAGATTCAAAAAAGTGACCGGCAGCGGCAGTGCTGCAAAGCGAAAGTCCTTCTGCCCCACACATCGGACGGGCGATCACGACATGGTCCGCGCACAGCCATACGGCCGATTCTACAACCGATTGCGCATCCACCGGTTATGCAGATCGCTCTGCCCCGCCCGCTGTCGGCCCGCCAAACAAAGCGGCGATGAGTGAATTCCGGCACTTCAGCAGGCAACAGCCACTGGGGCGACACTGCCATCGATCGTGGTACGATTGGAGGATGCCCTGCGAGGCGCGGCTTGGCGTTCGCCCGGGCCGTATCGTAAATCGTGCGGAGCAGTAGCGTGGCGCCATTCCCCCCGCGGCGACCGGAATACCCGGATATCGTCCCGACCCAGGCGGTCGAGGCGATTCCGCGCGCCGGCAGTCCGGGCGGAACGAGCGGCCCACCCGACGACGCCGCGGCCGGATCGTTTCCGCCGATCAGGCTCTCGGACGGTCGCCCCGCGCCGGCCCCGGATCGCAAGCAAAAGCCGACCGATCAGGAAGGTTCGGATGCCGTCCAGGAAATGGTCCGCGCCGCACCGCCCTGGCTGGTCAGCGGCATCGTGCACATGGTGCTCTTGATCGTGTTGGGCCTGATCGCCCTGAAGACCGAGGTAGTGCCGAATCTCTTGCTCGAAGCGACCACCGCCAAGCGGCCGGGCGTCGATCCGCGGCTGGATGGCATCGACGTGTCGGCCATCGACGCCGTGGAAGAAGACCAGGCGAGCCTGGCCAGCGAACAGTTGCCGGTGGTGGAAGACCCTGGCATGTCGCTGCTGCCGGAGCTGGCCGTTCCCTGGGAGCCGACCGTGCCGTCAGACGCGCTGGCGCGAAAGAGTTTGCAGCTAAGCGGCCGCGAGCGAGGTCGCAAGGCGGCGCTGCTGGCGGCCTACGGCGGTACGGCGGCGACCGAATCGGCCGTCGCCGACGCCCTAGCGTGGCTCGCCCGGAATCAGCGGCGGGACGGAAGCTGGAGTCTTTCCGGGCCGTACGCCAGCGGCGCGACCAATGAGAACCCGGTGGCCGCCACCGCGATGGCGCTGCTCGCATTTCAGGGCGCCGGCTTCACGCACATCGGTCCGGAAGACCACGAGTACCAGCAAGTCGCCGCACGCGGTTCCCGTGCGATGCTGAAGTTTCAGCAAGAGTCCGGAGCATTCTTCCAGGACGGCATTCCGGCAATGCACCGCCTGTACACGCATGCCCAGTGCACGATCGCGCTGTGCGAACTGTACGGCATGACGCGAGATGAGGCGCTCCGCGAGCCGGCCCAACTCGCGGTGGACTACTGCGTGCGCTCGCAGGACGAGCTGGGCGGCTGGAGATACTATCCCCGCAGCGGAAGCGATACCTCCGTGACCGGCTGGTTCGTCATGGCCCTGGCCAGTGCCCAAATGGCGTACCTGGACGTGCCGCAAGAGACGCTTCGCAAGATCGATAGTTACCTCGACCAGGCGGCGACCGATCAGGGACGGCAGTATCTCTACATGCCGGGCAACGTACGCGGCGGCCTGGCGATGAACGCCGAAGGACTGCTCTGCCGGCAGTATCTCGGCTGGAAGCGCGACGATCCGCGGCTGGTCGAGGGCGTGCAACTGCTGCTGGACAACCCGATGAACTGGGAGGACCGCGACGTCTACTACTGGTACTACGCCACGCAGGTGTGCCATCACATGGAAGGGCCGATGTGGCGGCAGTGGAACGACCTGATGCGGGAACTGCTGCCGGCCAAGCAGGTGAAGGACGGCGTCGAACGAGGAAGCTGGCACCCCCAGGGGGACGCCTGGGGCGATACCGCGGGCCGGCTGTACGTCACCTGCCTGTCGGTCTACATGCTCGAGGTGTATTACCGGCACCTGCCGCTGTATCAGCACGCGCTGTTTGCGGGCGAGGGCGTGAGAGAGTAGAAGGGTGAATCGTTGCACGCAGCGCGAAGGCTGCGCTACCCCTCGACTCAATACCGTGACTCACCCTCCTTGGGTGACAGACACCACAGCTCGACACGCGGGAGACCACCTTGATGGCACGTGTATCCTTCGACTTATCCGGACGTTCGGCCCTGATCACGGGCGGCGGCCGCGGGATCGGCCGCGCGGTGGCTCGTGAACTGGCCAAGGCCGGTGCGGACGTCGTGGTTTCGGCTCGCAGCGAAGATCAGCTTCGAGCGACCGTCGATGAGATCCGCAGCGTCACCGACAGGCAAGCCGAGTACATTGTCGCCGACATGACGGACCGTTCGCAGGCTCGGCCGATGGTGGAAAAGGCGACGCAGAAACTCGGCAAAATCGACATCCTCTTCAACAACGCCGGTTCGAACGTGCCGCAGCCGGTCGAAGAGATTACCGACAAGGTCTGGGATCAGTTGATTGAGTTGAACTTTTCGAGCTGCATGGCGCTCACGCGGGCCGTCGTCCCGCAGATGAAAGACCGCGGCTGGGGACGCGTCATCTACACCGCGTCGATCATGGCGGTCACCGCCAATCCGCAGCGCAGCGCCTACTGCGGAACCAAAGCCGCCCTGGTCGGGATGGCGCACAGCCAGGCACTGGAGCTGGGACCGCACGGCATCACGGTGAACTGCATTTCGCCCGGTCCAGTCGCCACGGAACTGCCGATGAGCCTGTTGAGCAAAGAGCAGCAAGACACGTTTGCGGGTCGCACCGCCCTGGGCCGCTGGGGCGAGCCCGATGAGATGGCCGGCCCGGTGATTTTCCTGGCCAGCGACGCCGGCAGCTACGTCACCGGCGCGAACCTGGTCGTCGACGGCGGCTGCACGATCAAGACCTTTTAGCCGTTACCATCCGGGGGCAGTCTGGATTTTCACGAATTCAGCTACGCCTACAGCTTTGGCCGCCTGCTAACTGTGCATTCGCGGCTCGGCGTCACCCTCGGCGATGATGGCGGCCTCGGCCGTGGCGAGCTCGTCGAGCCGCGTCTCGACCGCCGCCGTTTCGCCAAACTGCTTGGCCAGCGAGACGTATGTTGCGTGGTGGCGCGCCTCGGACTCGAACAGCCGGTCGTAGAACGACGCCAGCTCTCGGTCGGCCAGCGTTTCCCGCAACAGGCCGAAGCGCTCGCACGACCGGGCTTCGATCAAGCCCGCCACCAGTAGCCGGTCGACGGCGCGCTGCGGCTCCTGCTTGGAAACCAGTTCGCTCAGCCGACGTCCGTATTGGCTGGGCTTGAGGCGGCGAAAGCGGATGCTTCGCGTTTCGAGCACCGCGATCACCTGGTGGAAATGCTCGAGCTCCTCGTTGACGATCTCGGTCATCGCCCGGCACAGCGGGACGTTCTCGACGTAGTGAAAGATCAGGTTCATGGCGGTGCCGGCCGCCTTCTTCTCGCAATGGGCGTGATCGATCAGCAACAGATCGAGATTCGGCTCGACCTGCTCCAGCCACCGCTCGGACGTGGCCGACTTGAGATGCAGCATGGGGTGTCAATTCGAAGGGGCCGACGACCGCGCCGGAGCGGCGACCGCCGGCGGTTCGTTCTCTGCTTCCGCCGCCATCCGCCGTAGGTAGCCGCGGCTGACGACGTGCAGAAAGACCCGCGGAAACCAGCGCTTGATGCGCCAGTACCAGCGCCCCTTGCGGCCCAGCACGACGTAGAACTTCCGCCGGTCCATTGCCTTGAGCGCCGCGGCGGCCACGTCGTCGGCCGTAAACCTCGCCGACTGCATATATCCGGCGGCGACGCGCCGGTGCGAGTCCGTCTCGAAGCGGCCGTTCTCCAGCAGGTTCGTCGGAAAGAAGACCGGGCAGACCACCGTCACGCCCACGCCGTGCGGCCGCAGCTCCGCGAACAGCGTCTCGGATAGCGAGAGCATGCCGGACTTGGCCACGTTGTAAGCGGCCATGGCCGGGGCGGAGGCGAACGCGGCGAACGAGGCGATGTTGATCACGTGCGGCCGGTGCGGGTTCTCCTTGAGCCAATCGACCATCGCATGGCAGCCGTAGATGCCGCCGAATAGATTCACGTCGAGCAGCCACCGCCAGTCTTCCACGGCGAAGCGCCCCATCTCGCCGGAGCCGGCCACGCCCGCGTTGTTCACGAGCAAATCGAGATGATCCCACTCGCCGCGCAGTGTCTCGCGCAGGCTGATCCACTGGTCGATATCGGTTACGTCGGCGGGCGTAACGATCACTTCCCCGCCGGCGGCTTGCACCAACTGGCCAGTGGCTTCGGCGGCATCGCGGTCGATATCGAGCAGCGCCACGCACCAGCCCCGATTGCCCAGTGCGCAGGCCAGCGCGCGGCCCAGTCCGCTGCCGGCGCCGGAGACGATGGCATTGCGTCGCCTTGCGTTCATGCCAACCACGCGTAGAAAAAGGACGGTGATCTTCCCAGGGGGCCTATCGTAGTTTGCGCCGGCGGCGGCTTGCAAGTAGCGGGCCGTGCAAGTTGGAGGTTCGACCGAACTCGATCGTTCTGCCAGTTACTCATAAGGCCATCACCACACCTCGGCAACGTCTCCCGCAATTCGCGCATCCCTCAGGCCGAACCTTCGACGAGCGGCGAATTACCGCTTCCTACGACTCCAGCGGCGCTCGACGCTGGCGTCCTGGAAACCGGAGAGTCTGCCACGCGCTTCAGCACGCCCGCCATTCGATTCAGCTCCACATCGGGCATGGCCGCGTAGAAAGGTATGTAAACGAGATGAGCCAAAAGATCGCGGGTGACGACTGGATCGCAATCCGCCGAATCCGCTGCCGAAGCGACCACACCCATACTGTGTCCCTGCGTTGCGTCGTACCCCTCTTGGCGCAAGGCGGCAATCACTGCGTCAGGGTTGTCGACGAGGATCGGAAAAACCCAAAACGTGTGTGGCTCGACCGCCGCCGCCGGGCACGCAATCCCCGGCGCTAGCCACTCGGCCAGTTTCCGGCCCCGGCCTGCGCGACGTGCCGCGTCGATCGCATCGTATCGTGACAGCCGGCGGGACATCATCCGCAGCAACGGCGCGGACGGGCGCCTGCGAAGTTGCCGAATCAGCTCCGAGCCGGAATAACCGCGGGCAGTTCCATTGATTGCACGATCGTAATCGATGCCGCCCACGCGCAAGCAAACCAATACCGTGCGAAACATGATTCGCGGCGAGATCGCCTTCAGCAAGGCGCACTTGAGGAGTCGCCGGAGATACGATCGGTGCGATTGGATGGGGTAGCCGGCAGCAAGCTGGCGCATTCGCCCGAGAAGCTGGCGGTCCCGCACGAACAACAAACCGCCGCCCAAGGCCGAGCCTGCCTTGATTTGGCCGAAGCTGAACATGCTGACATCAGCCTCGGGATGCCCGTGGTAACCCGGGCCATGATAGGCTTGCGCGCAGTCCTCGATGACCTTCACATCGTGAGCATGGGCCCACCGGATCAAAGCATCGAGCGGAGCCCGACTTCCAAACAGATGTGCGACGACGATCGCACGAACCCGAGGCGACATCGCATGCTGTACGGATTCCACTCGTGGCGACATGGTTGCGGGGTCCAGGTCCACCGGTACCGGCTCGAGACCGTGGTGCTGAACGATGCGCGCCATGTCCGGAACGGTTAGCGCCGAAAACAGAACGCGGCTTTCACGTGGCAAGTCCCACGCGCTCCACAACAGGTCGAAGCCACTGCGGACCGAAGTGCACGCGATCACGTTCTCCGCGGCAGACCACGGCGGTCGCCGTTGGGAATCGCCACCGGGCCATCCGCACCAAATCAGCCCCCACAGCAAGTCGGACCAACCGATGTCCAGCCGCTTCCGCAACCACATCGTTTTCGCCCTCGCAGTGTGGAAGATGGCCCTCGCAGTGTGGAAGATGGCCCTCGCAGTGTGGAAGATGGCCCTCGCAGTGCGACGAAAGCTTCAACCCAGCCAAGAGGTGTCCCGCTTCCATAGGTTGTCACTGCTGAAAATACCCCGCTCGATTCCAGCAGCTTGAATGATTCTACCGCCGACTGCGACGAAAAGTTTCGAGGTCGGCGCACAGCGGCGCCGACCGGCGCGAATTGACGCCCCTTGCAGCGAAACGCGATAATGTAGTATCGCTCGCTTTCGCCACGTTTCCCGTTCGCTCTACAACATCCTGCGGCATCATGCAGTTGCGATTTGCATTCCTGGCCACGACGTTGCTGGTCTCAAGCTTAGCTTGGGCCCAAACGGAGCCTGCCGGCGACGGGGTTGCCGGCGATGGGGCTGCCGACCGAGAGGCCATCGCCCGCTGGGTGCGCGAGTTGGACGCTCCGAGTTTTGAAGCGCGCGAGAAGGCCACGAGAGAGCTGATCGCCGCAGGCATGGACGCCATCGAGCCGGTGGCCGAGGCCGCCGGCGACTCCGGCCTGGAGATGACCCGGCGGGCGCTGCATGTCCTGGAGGAACTGGCGCAAGATGCCGGCCCCGAGATCGAAAGCGCCGCACTGGCCGCGCTGCGGCGGTTGAGCGACAGCCCCGATGACGTCGTCGCCCGGCGCGCCGAGTCGGCGCTGCGCTCGTACCAGGCGCGGAAGCGGCAGCATGCGATTCTGCACATCCAGCGGCTGGGGGGCGTCGTGCAGGACGTCTCCAATCAACGTGGCGAGCACTTCTTCGTCCGCCTTCGCGAGACCTGGAAGGGCAGCAACGCGGGCCTGAAGCACCTGCAGGATCTCGACGGCATTCAATCGCTGTCGGTGATGCGGTCGTCGATTTCGGACGAAGCGCTCGTGCACATCGCCGGGCTCGAGTCGCTTGAAAAGCTTTACCTGGGCAACTCGCAGATCACCGGCCCGGGGCTGGTCCACTTGAAAGAGCTGTCCAAGCTCAACTATCTCTCACTGCAGGGTTTGCCGATCGGGGACGAGACGCTCGCCCAAGTGACCGGGCTGAAGCAACTTGAAACGCTGGGCCTCGACGGCACCGACGTCACCGATCAAGGTCTGGCACACGTGAAAGCACTACCGGCACTGAAAGTGCTGTGGCTCGACAACACGAGCGTCAGCGACGCAGGGCTCGCTCATTTGAAGGACATGACGGCGCTGGAGAAGATTCACCTGGACGGCACGCGCGTGCGGGGCCCGGGCTTGGTGCACCTCGTGGAGTTGTCGAACCTGGACCTGCTTTCGCTGAAGAATCTCCGGCTGGAGGACGCCTCGCTGGAGCCGCTGACGAAGCTCACCGCGCTGGAGGATCTGCATCTGGACAATACGAAGGTCGGCGACGAGGCGCTCGCGCACGTGGCCAAGCTGGAAAACCTGCAGAACCTGTGGATGAACAACACCGGCGTGACGGATGACGGCCTGACCCACCTTGCTGGCCTGAAAAACCTCCGCATGCTCTACGTGCGGGGCACGCGCGTGAGCCAGGAGGCGGTCACCGCGATGTCCGAGAAGCTACCGAACCTTCGTGTCGCCCGGTAGTCGAACAGCGCACAGTCGCACGAGCGAAAAAGGGGACTGGCTCGATGCGTGCAAACGGGCGCCCTTACAAGGAAACGGCGCGTGCATCGTGCCCGTCCCGAATGGCACGGGAACTTTCGTAAAGCCTTTGTTTTCAACGACGAAGCAATGCTACTGCTGCACCGCTATTATCATGCGAGTAATTCGTTCGGCGCCGCAAAACGGCTCATTCAGCGGCGCGGGTAGCGAAGTACAATTCAGCACCAATCTCCAAACAAATGCAGCAGTGCTGCGACAGCATAACCAACTGATTGTATGGTAACGGATTAGAAAAGTTCCCGTGCCATTCGTGTCTGTCCCCTTTTTCGACCAGTGGCGATGTAACGTCCACTAGCGGCGCGCCGGAAATGGGACAGGCACGATATCGTAGTTCGATATACTCGCTGGTTGCCGCTCAACGCGATATCGTGCCTGTCCCATTTCCTCACGTCACGGCCGCTTCGCGCTGGTCGATGTCCTCCGACGAGAGTGCGAACATCTCCGCGATGATCTCCTCCAGCGGCGGATCCTCGACGCTCACGTCCTCGATGGAGTGGTTGGCCAGCACCGAGGAGAGCACCTCGGCGATTACGCCGCGCTTCACGCGGAGCTTCACCTTGGGGGCTTCGCTCTCGATCACGTCGCCATAACGCTCCAGGTTGCGAGGGATCTGGTCGTTCACGAACAGCAGCGTCAGCATCTTGTATCCGCTGAAGCGGTCGATGATGCCGCTCAAAGAGCCGTCGTAGACGATCCGCCCGTGGGCGATGATCACCACGCGGCGACAGAGGGCCGCGATGTCCTTCATGTAGTGGCTGGTCAGCAGGATCGTGATCTTCCGCAGTTCCTGGTAGTGCTTCAAGAACTTCTGGATGTTGTGCTGGGCGATCACGTCCAGGCCGATGGTCGGTTCGTCGAGAAACAGCACGTCGGGCGAGTGGAGCAGGGCGGCGATCAGCTCCATCTTCATCCGCTCGCCCAGGGAAAGCTCCCGCACCGGTTGCAAAAGCAAATGACGCACGCCTAGCAGATCGACCAGCTCGTCGCGCGTGTGGATGAAGCGGTCCGGCTCGATGCGGTAGATCTGCTGGTGCAGGCGAAACGACTCCTGGGCGGGCAGATCCCACCAAAGCTGGTTCTTTTGCCCCATCACCAGTGCGAAGCGGCGACGGTACTCGTTTTCGCGTTTCCAGGGGACGAAACCCATCACTCGGGCGGTGCCGCTGGTGGGGGTGACGACGCCCGAGAGGAGCTTGAGCGTGGTGGTCTTGCCGGCGCCGTTGGGCCCCAGGAAGGCGACGAACTCCCCCTGTTCGACGGTCAGATCGATCTGGCGGACCGCCCGAACCTCGCGATATTCGCGGCGGAACAGCCCAGACACCGATGCCAGCAGACCTTCCTTTTTCTGGTAGATCCGGTAGGACTTCGACAGTTGCTGGATTTCGATGGTCGACATGCAAGTTCGATTATAAGCGCGCTTAAAAGCTGCGGACAGGGCGAGGTGAAACGTGCGACCGGCGGCGGAATCTCACGCGGCCAGCCGCAAGCGGCTGAACTCTTACGAGTCCAGCTACCACAGTTGGCACCGACATTCCTGTCTCTGCAAAGCGGGGTCTCGACCGCGGTACCGGACGCCGGCGAGTGTCGTTGTCGGGCGCATGCGATTCCGCTATAATCCCCGCATAAGTCCCAGTTTTACAATGGGTTGAAGCGACGCTGCCAGCCCTGTTATGTCGCGACACACAGCCGCCGCGGCCGGGCTGGATGATTGTAGGAAAAGGATCTCACGAACAACATGCGGGTGGGTATCGGCGAAGACACACACCGGCTGGCTCCGGGAGGACCGCTGCGGCTGGGCGGAGTCGAGATTCCGCACGACCGCCACGCCGAAGGTCACAGCGACGCCGATGCGCTGCTGCACGCCTTGACCGACGCCATCCTGGGCGCGGCGGCCCTGGGCGACATCGGCGAGCTGTTTCCCGATACCGACCCGGTCAATCGTGGCCGCGACTCGGCCGAATTGCTCCAGATCGCCTGCCGCCGGACGGCCGAGGCCGGCTACCGCCTGGTGAATGCCGATTGCGTGATCCATGCCCAGCGACCGAAGCTCAGCCCCTATAAACAACCCATGCGGCAGCGGATCGCCGAGATTCTCGGCGTCGATGTCGGCTGCATCGGCTTGAAGGCCAAAACCGGAGAGGGCGTCGGCACGATCGGCCGCGAAGAGGCGATCGTCTGCCGGTGCGTCGTATTGCTGGAGGCGAAAACGTAACTGAATTCCTAACCCCGTAGCTGCCACTGCTAAGGATGGAGATGACTGCGACAACCTCCGCGAAAAGCGCCGCCGGCCGCGCGTCGGCCGCCAGCACGCTGCGAGTCTATAACACGCTGACCAAGAGCAAGGAGCCGCTGGAGCCGGTCACTCCGGGCAAGGTCGGCATCTACCTGTGCGGGCCGACCGTATACAAGCCCAGCCACATCGGCCACATGGTCGGGCCGGTCATCTTCGATGCGGTCAAGCGGTACCTCGAGTACAGCGGCTACCAGGTCACCTGGGTGGTCAACATCACCGACGTCGATGACAAGCTCATCGCCGAAGCGGGGCGGCGCGGCATGGAGATGGCCGAAGTCGCCGCCGAGATGACCGAAGACTACCTGGCCAACCTGGCGGCCCTGGGCGTCGACGGCGTCGATCATTTCCCCAAGGCCACCGACCACATCGACGATATCATCGCCTTTACCAAGGACTTGGTCGACAAGGGCTATGCCTATGTGGCCGAGGGCGATGTCTACTTCGACGTCGGCAAGGACCCGCACTACGGCAAGCTCAGCCATCGCACGCTCGACGCCATCCAGGGCGAGGGGGGCGAAGCGGGGGAACGCAAGCGCAGCCCTGCCGATTTCGCCCTGTGGAAGGGCGCCAAGCCTGACGATCCCTCCTGGAAAAGCCCCTGGGGGCCCGGCCGGCCCGGCTGGCACATCGAGTGCTCCGCCATGAGCCGTGCCATCCTGGGCGAGAGCTTCGACATTCACGGCGGCGGGCTCGACCTGGTCTTCCCCCACCACGAAAACGAGATTGCCCAAAGCGAGTGCTGCCACGGCAAGCCGATGGCCAAGTACTGGATGCACAACGGACTGATGCAGGCATCCAATCAAGTCGGCAAGCTCGGCGGGCGAAACACCCGCGACGCCGGCGACGTGCCGGCCCAGGCCGCCGCCAAGATCAGCAAGTCGACCGGCGCCCGGCCGTTCCGCGAACTGCTGCAGGAATACGCGGCCGAGACAATCCGCTTCTTCCTGCTCTCCACCCACTACCGCCGCCCGATCGACTTCAGCCCGGAGCGGATCGAGGAGGTGCACACGGGATTGGAGACGTTCTACCGGTTCTTCAAGCGGTACGAGCGGATCACGGGCGGGTCGTTCTATGCGGTGCCGCAGACTACAAATCGGTCCGAAGGCGATGCCGCTCCCGGCGACGATCCACTGCGGCAGGCCGCGGCCGAGCACCGTAAGGCTTTCCTGGAGGCGATGGACGACGATTTCAACACCGGCGGCGCCATCGGCGAACTGTTCGAACTGGTCCGCTTGCTCAACCGCTACTGCGACGAGCAGCGGCTCGAGGAGAACGCCGACTCCGCGAAGGTCGAGTCGCTCCGCCAGGGAGCCCAGGTGCTGCGGGAGCTAGCCGGCACGCTGGGGTTGTTTCGCCAACCGCCGCAAGAGGCCGTCGGCGACGACGACTCGTTGGTCGGCTCACTGATGGAGCTATTGATCCAGCTTCGGGCGGAAGCACGCCAGAAGAAGGATTTCGCCACCGCCGACCGCATCCGCGACGGCTTGGCCGCCTGCGGCGTGAAGCTGGAAGACCGGCCCGGCGGCACGGATTGGACGAGGGAGTAGTAACCTCACCCTCGCATGGACAAGGCTACCTGCCCGCGGCAGATGCTGATCCCATGGGAGTTCGGCAAACTGGCAGGGCGAGCTGAATTCTCACGAATTCAGCTACATTAAGTTTTCCTCGTACGACGGATCGTTGAGGACCTAATGACGACGACGGCACGGACCCCACAGCGTATCCTCGGCATCGACCCCGGCCTGAACATCACCGGCTATGGCCTTCTGGAAGTCACTGACCGCGGGCCGCAAGTCGTGGCGGCCGGCGCCATCCGCAGCACCTCCGGCGCGTCGCTGGTCAGCCGCGTGCGGGATATCCACCATGGCTTAGTGCAGGTCATCGGCGAAGGCCGTCCCACCAGCGTGGCCCTGGAGGAGCTCTATAGCCACTACGCCCGGCCGAAGACGGCCATCTTGATGGGGCACGCCCGGGGTGTGATCTGCCTGGCGGCGGCCGAGTCGGACCTGCCGGTCGCCCACTACGCGGCGACGCAGATCAAGAAGCTGCTTACCGGCAACGGCCGCGCCCCCAAGTCGCAGATGCAATTGGCGATCCGGCACGAGCTGAGCCTGAAGGAACTGCCCGAGCCGGCCGACGTGGCCGATGCATTGGCCATCGCACTGTGTCATTATCACCTGGGTCGGCGAAACGCGCTTTTTGCCGCCGCAGGCGCTTCGTCGCGCCCGTCGAAGTCTCGCCCGCGCGTGCTGGATGTCAGCGCGCTGGCCGCACTCCGCCGCAACACCCCATGACAGCCCGGAACGCAACGTGATTACCAAGATCAGCGGTGTCTTAAAGTCGCTCGGCCAAGACAGCCTCACACTGGCACTGGGCGAACTGGAATACGAAGTTCGCATCCCCGAGTTCACCCGGCGGCAGCTCCAGGACAAGCAGGGGCAAAAGGTGAGCCTCTATACCATCCACTACCTGGAGGGCAACCAGATGCAGGGGCGGCTCGTGCCCCGCCTGGTCGGCTTTCTCAATGAAGTGGAGCGGGAGTTTTTCGAGATGTTTTGCTCGGTGGACGGCGTGGGGGCCAAAAAAGCCCTCCGCGCGATGGTCCGCCCGGTCCAAGATGTGGCCGCCATGATCGAAGAGCAGGATGCCAAGAACCTGGCCAGCCTGCCGGGCATCGGCCCGGCCACGGCCGACCGCATCGTCGCCAAGCTCCGCCGTAAGGTGCCGAAGTTCGCCCTGTTGGTCGCCCGGGAAACGCCGCGCCAGGCCGACGTCGAGCGCGACGTGGTCAGTCAGACGTTCGAAGTGCTCCGCAAACTGGGGCACTCCGAAGCCGACGCCCGGCGGCTGCTCGACGCGGCCTTGGAAAAGAAGGGCAGTTATACTGACGTGGAAGCGCTGCTGCACGCGGTGTACAAGCAGCGCAACGAATAGCAACCCCCGCCATTTACCGGGCCTATGCCAGAGTCGACCCGACCTGAAATCACCCGCACGGAGCCGACTTCCCACGACCAGACGCACGCGCCGGCCGGCGTTCCCTGCCCGGCTTGCGGCGCCCCGGTCGATACCTCCACGCACTTCTGCAACGCCTGCGGCACGCGGCTGGACGAGCGGCCGGTCGAGACGGCCGAGCTGGTGCAGCGGCATTTCCGCTGTGAAAACTGCGGCTCGGAACTCGCTACCGATCCGGAACAGCGCAGCTTCGTCTGCCCTTTTTGCGACTCGACGTACGTAGTGGAGTACTCACCCGAAGCGACTGGCCGGCAACGTCCGGAGTTCGTTATCGGGTTTGCCGTCACGCCGGAGGAGGCGAAGGAAAAGTTCCGCCGCTGGATCGCGGATAACACGTGGTTTCGGCCCGGCGACTTGCACTCCGCCAAGGTCGAACAAAAGCTCAAAGGCATCTATCTGCCGTTTTGGAGCTTCACGATGCTCGCCCGCAGCAGTTGGTCGGCTTCGATCGGCGAGTACTGGTACCGCACCGAGACCTACACCACCACGGTCAATGGCAAGACGGTGACGCGCACCCGCCAGGTCCGAGAAACCGAGTGGTGGCCGCTGCGGGGGCTTCATCACAACTACTATAGCGGCTACCTGGTCAGTGGCAGCCGCGGACTTCCACAGGGCCAGGCGGACCGGATCAAGCCGTTCTACCTGGCGGCGCTGAGTCGCTACGAGCCGTACTACCTGGCGGGGTGGCTCAGCGAGGAGTATTCGGTGGTGCGCGAGGACGCCCTGGCGGTGTGCCGGCAGGAATTCTGCCGCTGGGAACAGGAAAACATCGCCCAGTTCCTGCCCGGCGACACTTACAGCAACCTGGCCGTCAGCTCGGAGTTTAGCCGCGAGAGCAGCGACCTGGTGCTGCTGCCGATCTACCTGCTCAGCTACCGCTATCGGGACAAGCTGTACCAGTTCCTGGTCAACGGTCAGACCGGCCGCATCGCGGGCGACAAGCCGGTCTCTCGCGTGCGCATCGCCGTGGCCGTGGGTATCGGCGTCGCCCTGGTGGCGCTCGTCGGGCTCGTCGTGATTTTTGCCTCCGGTTAGAGCACGGCGGTTGGTACTGCTGCGGGGGGCGCACCAACCTGACCAATTGGACGGCCGCCCCCCGACGTGCGAATGACTTATTTCGTAGCATGAATGGGAGCGTGAAACGGTGGCCGATCTTTTAACCAGGTGTTCGGTTTGTGAGGGGCTGATCGACGAGGAGGATCTGTTCTGCGCGAACTGCGGCACCGAGGCGCCGCAGAGCGAGAGATCTGCCCCGCAGGCCAGCCACGTAACGCAGCACAATTTCCAGTGCTCCGGCTGCGGGGCGTCGATGAGCTACGACGCCTCGGCCCAGGCGCTGCGGTGCCCCTTCTGCGGATCGGAGCACCTCACCCAGCAGAAGGACGCCCGGGTGCTCGCCCCCCGGCGCGTGGTGCTGTTTCGCCTCCGCCGCGACGAAGCGACTGTCGTGATGCGCAAGTGGCTTGGTCGCGGCTTCTGGCGGCCGGGCGATCTGAGCGAAAAGGCGATGATCGTGCAAATGGCCGCCGTGTACGTCCCCTATTGGGTGTTCGAAGCCACCACGCACACGTATTGGACGGCAGACACGAACCAGCTCGAGATGTTCGCCCGGGGCGACTGGCGGCCGCTGTTTGGCGAGCACCGCGGCCGGCACGAGAATCTGCTCGTCGGAGCGAGCAGCGTGCTGACGTCCAGCGAGACCTCGCAGCTTTGTCCATTCAAGCTCGAAGAGGCGGTGCCGCCCGACCAGGTCGATCTGGAGAACTTGACCGTCGAGCAGTTCTCAGTCTCGCGGAAGTACGCCCGGCCGCTGGCCCGCGAAGGACTCGAGCGGCTGGAGGCGCAAACCTGCGAGCTCACTTACGTCCCCGGCAGGGCCCGCAACGTGCACGTCAACACCCTGCTGGAGGGGCTCACTAGCGAGCCAGTGCTGCTGCCGGTCTGGGTCATGGCGTATCGCTATCACGACAAACTGTACCGCTTTCTGGTCAATGGCCAGAACGGCAAGGCTTCCGGCCTTGCGCCGACTTCGCTGGCGAAGATTGCGCTGGGGGTGGTCGTTTTCGCAATCATCGCGCTGATCATGTTGGGCTTCGCGGCTCTCGCCGCCGGCGAGACCGTCTCCCGGCCGCAGCGCTCCGCCCCTCCCACCGCACAGGTGGCAGCATCGTCCGCGGAGGTGTGCAATTCATGCCAGCATCCGATCGGCGTGCCTGTCGCTGCCGCGGGGCGTTTTGGTATAAGTAACTCCCGGAGCGAGTGTCGAAAGAGGGGACTGACTCGGTGCAAGGCGAGGGCGTTCGCGCTTGGCACGGCTTTGCGCCACCGTGTCTGCCCCCTTTTTCGACCGGCGCACATGCGAGACCTACCGTCACGTAAACCCTGGAAATGGGACAGGCACTTTATCGCAGTCAGCGGCAACAACAAGTTACCGTCATCGCGGGCGATAACGAGCCAGTCCCATTTCCTCCAGTGCTGATATCGCATCCCATCGAAAGCCACCGCCGGCCCGGCCCGCTGTCATGATCGACAACCACGACGAAATCGACCTCCAGGAGGAAGACCGCGATCTCCGCCCGCAGCGGCTGGATGAGATGATCGGCCAGCGCGCGGTCTGCGAGCGGCTGCGGATCGCCGTGGACGCGGCCAACATCCGCCGCGAGTCGCTGGGGCACATCCTGCTCGATGGGCCGCCCGGCTTGGGCAAGACCACTTTCGCCACCTGCATCCCGCGCGAGCTGGGCGTGCCGGTGCAGATCGCCAGCGGCGCGACGCTCGCCGCCCCGAAGGACCTGCTGCCATACCTGACCAACGCCGAAGAAGGCTCGGTGTTGTTCATCGACGAGATCCATCGCCTGTCCCACGCGGTCGAGGAGTTCATGTACCCGGCGATGGAGGACTTCCGCGTCGACATCACGCTTGGCGAAGGCCTCAACGCCCGCACGGTGAACATGAACTTGCGTCCGTTCACGCTGATCGGCGCCACCACGCGGACCGGGCTGCTCTCGGCGCCACTGCGCGACCGCTTCCAGATCCGCGAGCATCTTGATTTTTACACGCTGGAGGAGCTGACTCAGATTGTGCGCCGCAGCGCCGGAAAGTTCCGCGTGAAGATCGAAGACGGCGCGGCCGAAATCATCGCCAAGCGCAGCCGCAGCACGCCGCGGATCGCCAATAACCGCCTCCGCTGGGTGCGCGACTACGTCACCAGCCGGGCCGACGGCGAGATCACACTCGCCCTGGCGTGCGACGCTCTGAAGATGCTCGGCGTCGACGAGCGCGGGCTCGACGGCCAGGACCGTAAGTATATGGAGACGCTACTGCGGGTGTTTCGCGGCGGGCCGGCCGGCGTCGAAGCGATCGCCCACACGATGAACACTTCGCTCGACACGTTGTCTGACGAAGTCGAGCCTTTTCTGCTGCGCAGCGAGCTGGTCGTCCGCACGCCCCGTGGTCGCAAGCTCACCGCCGCCGGTTTCCAGCATTTGGGCGTGGCCGCGCCGGAGGACGTCGGCGACCTGGAAATCCATCCCCAGGGGCGGCTTTTCGACTGAGATATTCCGCCGCCCGAGCCACAACTTTGTCTGCCGCCGCCAGTGGGCATACGATTCATTGAAGAGTAAATGTGAGCCCGGCGGCAGTTCCTCGTGGCCAGCTCGCCGCGCAACACCCGGAGCAACCCCGACCATGGAAGACCCTAGCGTGCTGTTGCATGTGAGCGGCGAAGTCGAGCAGCCGCTCGCGCTCACTTTCGGAGATCTGTCGGAAATCGACGCGGCCCAGCAAATTGGCGACGTCAGCCAGATGGATTCCCAGCGCGAAGGGGGCGCGGTGACGCTGGCCGGCATTCTCGCCATGGCCAAGGTGCGGGAGACGGCCTCCTACATCACGCTGCACGCGTCGACCGATGACTTCCACGCCAGCATTCCGCTGGATGCCGTACGTGAGCATGCCATCTTGATCTACCGTATGGCCGAAGCCGAACTGCCCAAGGAAATGGGCGGTCCGGTGCGGTTCTACATTCGCGACTTCGCCGATTGCCACACCCAGGAAATCGACGAATGCGCCAACGTCAAGCACGTGGACCACATCGAAATCACGCTTGAAAAGGGCCACGACAATCGCCCGACCGACGAAGAGGAGCACGCCGACCTGCATCGCAAGCAGGGCGAGTAGCTGAATTCACCAGAACTCAGCCGGTGGCACAGGCATTCCTGTCTGTGCCGTATTGCGAGCACGCGCAACAACGCGAAGGAGAAGCGAATCCATCTGTGAAAAGTCAAGACGCCTCTGCAGCGGCGCCTCGACAACGAACGGTTCAAATGACTACTCGGCCGGCGTGATGGTCAGTTCGCCCACCTTGCTTCCATGGTTGTCGGACAGTTCGTCGCCTTGCAGCGAATAGGTCTGGCTTTGACCGTCCGGCGAAACCAGTTCGACCATGCCGAACCATTGCTTGAGCTTTTCGACTCCACCTCCGGCTGCGAAGCCTGTGCCTCCGATTGCCAGGCATGCGACCAGTGCCAAGGCTGCACGCCTCCGCGTGGTGGCCTTCGATTGCCTTTCTACCAATGCAGTCATCATTCGTTCCTCCAGATCAGACCGAGGGGCTTCCCGTTCACGCGAGCGGGATTTCAAAAGCCCAAACACTTGCACTAAGGGATCAATGTTTTCAGTCATTGAGGTATCCTTTCGCAGAGAGCCGCACTCGCATCAGCTTGCGCCCGCGAGACAGGCGAGACTTGACAGTTCCCATCGGCTTGCTCAACACTTGGGCGATTTCTGCAAGCGACAGATCCTCGACATAATACAGATGAAGCACTTCCTGGAACCGCGACGGGAGAGACAACAGGACCAAGCTTACGAGCTCGGAATCCAGCCGCGGCCGATTCTCTAACGTGGCGGAGTCGGCCGGCTCGCCAATCTCGTCGAGTTGGCGCTTCGCCCAGCGCCGCCGGCGGCGGGCCCACCGGCTGATCTGCGTTGTGGCCAATCGATATAACCAACTGCGGAACGGCACACCGCGATTACGGTAAGCAGGAAGGTAACGGACCATTGCCAGGAATACTTCTGCAATCACGTCCTCTGAATGGTGAGGATCCCGAATGCGTCGCCGAACATAGCCGGCAATCGCCGCGTAGTGCTGCCGATAAAGTTCGGCCATTGCGGCCGGCTCGGTTTTGGCGCGCTCGACGAGAGCGAATTCATCCTCACGAGCGGCAATCGGCAACTCCCCCACCGAGAAAGCACATGACTCCATTTGACCTGCTCCCTTGGTCCGCCCAGCGTCTGCAATACCTTCGTTTAAGCCATCCGGTGTGCGTTTGGTTCCGGAAATCCTCCGCGATGGTGGAATTACTGAGCTTGTGCCTATCGTACCACGGCGTCGCGACTCTCGTCGCCGCGGTCGCGCTCTCGCTGGCCTCCACCACCGCATGGGCCGAAGTTCCTGAAGAACATCGCCGCTGGCTGCCCGCCATAGAAGCCTTCGAGGCGCAGGACAAGGAGTCTCCGCCGCCGCGCGAGGGCGTGCTGTTCATCGGTAGTTCGAGCATCGTCGGCTGGGACGTTGCCCGCTGGTTTCCCGACCTACCGGCGATCAACCGGGGCTTTGGGGGATCGCAGTTTGCCGACTCGGTCTATTTCGCCGACCGTATCCTGCTGCCGTATCGGCCGAAGACAGTCGTGCTGTACGCCGGCGATAACGACATCGCCGCGGGCAAGCCGCCCGAGCAAGTTCATGATGACTTCGTCGAGTTCACCAACGCCGTCCACGAGACGTTGCCGCAGGCGCGGATCGTATTCGTGGCGATCAAGCCGAGCCTCAGCCGCTGGAATCTGGTCGAGAAGATGCGCGACGCCAATCGCCGCATCCATACGACGACCGAAAAGGACGACCGGCTGGTGTTCCTCGACATCGACCGACCGATGATCGGCGCGGACGGCCGGCCGCGACCGGAGCTTTTTAAAGACGACGGCCTACATCTGAATGAACAGGGCTACGAGCTGTGGTCGACGCTGCTGCGGCCGCATCTGGTGGAGTGAAAGAGAAGTAGGGTTCGCTGTGCAGCCCACCGCCCAAGTGAATGCGACAGGACGCGGCGACGTCGCTCCCCAATACGCAACAACCACAATTTGAATCGCCGAGAGATGCAGATGGTCCGCACAGCGGACCCTACTTGCTTGCGAATTCAGCTAAGAATACTGACAACCTGCTGGAGAGCGATGAACGACTGTGCACACTGGCGACCGCCTTCGCAGCCGCTGCGGGGGGTGGTCTTCGATCTCGACGGGCTGATGTTCAACACGGAGGAGCTGTACGAGCAGGTCGGCGGTGAAATTCTCCGCCGCCGCGGCAAGATCTTCACCGACGAACTGCTGCACCAGATGATGGGCCGCCAGTCACCCGTGGCGCTGGGGTTGATGATCGAATACCACGGCCTGAGCGACACCGTCGAAATCCTGGCCCAGGAGTCGGAGGTCGTCTTTCGCGAAGTCCTCGACACGCAGTTGGCCACCATGCCGGGTCTGCTGGAGTTGCTGGACCAGTTGGAAGCAGCCGAGATTCCCAAAGCGATCGCCACCAGCAGCGGCCGCTCCTTTGCCCATAACGTGCTGGGGCGATTCGAGCTGTCCGAGCGGTTCGCCTTCATCCTCACCGCCGAGGACATCGCGCATGGCAAACCCCGGCCGGACATCTATCAGCAGGCCGCCGCGCGGCTGAATCTCGAGCCTCCACAAATCCTGGTGCTGGAAGACAGCGCCAACGGCTGCCGGGCGGGCGTGGCGGCCGGAGCTTACACAGTTGCGGTCCCGGCCGGCCGCAGCCGAGCCCACTCGTTCGACGGTTGCGCGATGGTTGCCACCAGCCTGGCCGACCCGCGGATCTATCAAGCGCTGGGGCTGCCGCGGAATGTCGACACGGACCGATAGCAATGCCGGCCGTGCCAGCAAAGAGCGCAGTGTCCGTCGTTGCGATCCTCGTTTGGACCGGCAAATGCCCTTGGAGCAGCGGCGGTGGCCTGCTATAAGGCTCGCCTTCTCCTCCCGGACGCCAATCACGGCGCCGGCATCCTAGCGTACGCGAAAGAGAGGGATCTCTTATGGTGCGGGCGATTCTCTCCTGGGCAGGCGTGGTGGCTGCCACTGCACTTTCCGGTTGTGCCATGTGCGAAGACTGCACGGATCACGGTCCGCCGGTCATCATGCACGGCGGCCACTACCCCAGCGGCGGCCGCATGGCATCGACGCTAACCGAGGGTGCAGCTCTCGACGAAGCCGTCGTCGAGGAGTCGCAGGTCGACGACTACTACGGGGAAGAAGTGCCCGCCGAATTCGAGTAGCCATACCCCGTCAAAGCCAACTTGGGGGCTGGCTCGCGCTCGCCCGCCTCGATCCGCGTTGTGGCAGCGTCCCTGTGCCACTGCGGGCATTTTTATTTGCCACGCCACGCCCTGAGGCGACGAATCAGCGGGGCGTCTGCAACGCCCGCTTCGAATACCGCCGATTGAAGATCGCCGGATCGAACGAGTCGCGAGGCACGAAGCGCTGTGCCGCGCCCTGGGGAGTGTCTTCCGTCGCCGCCTCCGGGTGCTGAGATTGATCGACGCTGCCTGGCAGCGCCTGTTCGAAATCCGCCGGTGTCACGCTCGGCGTCTGCGGGCCGCGAGGCTGCGAAGCGTCGGCAACGCCCGTCGCGGGCGCATTGGGCACCGTCTGCAAAAGCGGACTGGCGGTTGCCACCGAATCGGGCATCGGGTCGACTGGCCGCTGCGACACGAGATGAACCCAGTCCACCATGTGCAGGAATTGATCCCGCTCGTGCTGGGCGAACACCGGCTCCTTCAAGGAGCCGTGCGGCTGACCGGGCAGTTTCAACAGCGGGCTGGCCGCCGGCTGCTCGCGATCAACCATTTTCAGCACTGCGTGAAGGTTCCGCTGGCTGAGCCGCCGGCTGTAAACTCGGTCGGCGGGGATCCGCTCCAGGCGGAACTCGCTCTCCGCGCCGGGGCCGTGGCAGCCGGCCGTGGCACACCGGTTCACCAACAGCGGCTGAATGCGGCCGGTGAAATCCGCCATCGCCGCCGAGGGAAGTTCCCGAACCATCTCATCGAGCATTTTTCGGCTGAGCGTTTCCGCCGGCAAGCGCGACGCGACGATCTGCGGCGGATCAGCCGGTTCAGCGACCGCGTTCCGCAGGCGACGTTCCAAAAGTCCGACGCGGAGGTTCATCGGATCCAACTGCCGGGCGTGGAGGATCTGCTCACCGGCGTAGCCGTAAAGTCGCTCGCGCAGGCACCACTCGGCCAGTTCCAAGTGGCCGTCGATACGGCCGAGCGGCAGACCTTCGCTCTTGATGCGGTAGACCTCGTCCAGGCTGCTGCAGACGGCGTCAACCTGCCAGCTTCGCAGCCGGATCTCTCCGTCGGGCACGACGACGAAGTAGTAGTCGCCCGCCTTGCTGATCTTGCCGCGCAACACGTTTTGATTGCGCAGCAGCACCACGCCCTCTTGCGGCGCAAGAAGTGGCTCTTCCTGGCTGCGGGCCGGGCCGGCGAGACCGACACTCAGCGCTGCGAGGACCAGGGCCGCCAGAGATCGGGGCACAATCGCGCGGAACATGGCCGGGCAAGGGTAGGGATCCCGCCGAAACGCGTCAAGAGAAGTACGTCGTGGTCGCGGACACCAAGACACCAAGCGGTGCCGGTAGGTACTGGACGGTTTCGATTCCAGCTACCAGAAGGGGCTGAATTTTTGTAAGTCCCGCTACGAAGAGAGCGACCGACTAGATCGGCACCCCGTCCCAGAGGACGAAGCCTTCCAGGGCATAGTACTCGGGCAGGCCGAACTGGTTGTAGACGGCCGCAGTGCCGAGATTGCGGTCTTCGGCCCGTTGCCAGAACTCGCGCGAATCGCTGCCAGCGAACATCGCCTTGTCCTTCTGCGACTCGTGCCGGAAGATGGCCACTCGCTTCCGCTGGATGTCCTGCGGGCTGAGCGGCACCGCCACGTCGATCTCGTGCGGGGCCCACTCCTGCCAGGCACCGCGATAAAGCAGCACGCGTGGCGTCGTCTTGCCGGACTCCTCGATTTCAGCAAGCGCCCGAAAAATCGCTTCGGCACAGACGCGATGCGTCCCGTGCGGGTCGGACAGATCGCCGGCCACGTAAATGTCGGCCGGATCCACCGACTCGATCAACTCGCGGAGAATCCGAGCATCCTCGCTGCCGACCGGGTCCTTGGCGATCTTACCGGTGCGATAGAAGGGGAGATCGAGAAAGTGCAGGTGCTCTTCCAGACAGCCGCACACCAAGGCGCCGGCCTTCGCTTCGCTCCAGCGGATGAGGGCCTTGATCTTGCGGACCTCGTCGATATCGGGCTCGCCCGGCACCTTCTCGGCCATGGCGCGATGGACTTTCTCCTCCAGTTGGCGGCACTTTTCGGTGTCGACGCCGAACAGCCGATTGTACTCGGTCAGCATGTCGGCGATGCGTACCGCGTCGTGGTCGAAAACGGCGATGTTGCCGCTGGTCATGTAGGCGACGTGCACCTCGTGGGCGTCTTCGACCAGGCGGATCAGCGTGCCGCCCATGCTGATCACGTCGTCATCCGGATGCGGACTGAAACAGACGACCCGCCTCGGCTCGCGGCCGGAAGGGTGGTACTCGATGGTGGCCATCATCCACTGGAAGACCCGGTGCGCCACCCGCTGCGCCGGGCCGTGATGCCGCAGCAGTTGATGCAAGTTGTGCTGTCGGAAATCCTCGTCGTCAAGCTTCAACAGCGACTTGCCGGACTGCTCGCAAAGCCACAGGACGGCCTGCTTGATCAGCGATTCGGTCCAATTTACGTTGCCCAACAGCCAGGGCGTGGCAATCGCAGTCAGTTCGCTGGCGGCGGCCGTATCGACGAGCACGCTGGCGTCCGGATGATCCCGCAGAATACTGGCCGGCACCCGGTCAGAGCGAGGGCCCTCGACCGCCTCGCGGATGATTGAAGCTTTGTGCTCGCCGAGGGCCAGTAGGATGACCTTACGGGCATCCATAATGGTGGCCAGGCCCATCGTGATGGCATGCGTCGGGACGTTCTCCTCGCTAAAGAAGTCGCTGGAGGCGTCGCGGCGGGTGATCGGATCGAGCGTGGCCAGGCGGGTGCGGCTGTTGTGAACGCTGAATGGTTCGTTAAAGCCGACATGCCCATTGCGGCCGATCCCCAGCAGTTGTACGTCGATGCCGCCGGCCTGGGCGATGGCCTCCTCGTACTCCCGGCAGTGCGCGTCGACCTGGTCCATCGGCACGGTGCCGTCAGGGATGTGGATGTTCTCGGGCGGGATGTTGACGTGATCGAAGAAGTGCTCCGCCATCCAGCGGTGGTAGCTTTGCAGCCGGTCAGGTGCCAGACCGAAATACTCGTCGAGATTGAAGGTCACAACGTTGGAAAAGTCCAACTCGCCTTCGCGGTACATGCGGATCAGTTCGCGGTAGACGCCCACAGGCGTCGAGCCGGTGGGCAGTCCCAGTACGGCTGCCTGGCCCAGCGCGTTCCGCTCGCGAATCACCGCAGCGATGGTCAGGGCGACTTGGCGGGCCAAGTCGAGATTCGAGTCGAATACGTAACACGCAGTGGCTGTGCCGGCGACCGGCCGGGCCGTGGGCGTTGCAGTCTTAGTGGTCATCTTCACGTTGCGAAGCAGTCCTACGAGGGGGGCAGAACGGAGCACTCGCTAGTATGGCAGACGGGTATGCAATGAGAAAGGGACGAATCACAGCCCCTCCCCGGCGCTTCGCCGATTGGCCGAACCGCCCGCGTTGCTAAGGAGCGAGGCAAACGCCGACGCTGGGATAGAGGAAGGGAACCACCGATGGATTACCTTGACGCGCAACGAGTCTTCAGAGAAGGCTGCTAGTCCCCACAAAAAAAGCCCTTCGACGTTTTCGCCAAAGGGCTCGATTTCAAAAATAGTCGGGGCGACTTGGTCTTTACACAACCGAAGATCGAGTTCACCGCAGGGGAC
>JBBDJB010000028.1:0-23854 GCA_040880125.1 Pirellulales bacterium
AGGGAAACAACCGCCAGGGATTCTCTTCCGGGCAGCTAAGTGCGCAACAGCTCGCACACCCGCCGCCGCAAGCGCCGTCGCAGCCGTAGGCCACCGCGCCGTTGCCCATTGGGGCGGCTTCCGCGGGCAGGTCGCTGGGCGAGGCCTGCGGCTCATCCTGCGCATAGTAGTTGTCGTAGACGTTCTCGTATGCCGCGGAACGCACAGATGCCGGCTGTTGAATGCCGTATTGTGCGAACGCACCCGAGGTGGACATCGCTGCGGCCAGGGCGATGAGGGTGCCCGTGTGGGAGAATCTCATGGTCCGTTACTCCAGTCCGTTAAAGACCAAGTGGGGTGCCGTGCGACGCCAACGCACCGGGTAGCGCTGGCTCGACGGGGTCAGGCGGGAGAGGAAGGTGGGTATATCGACATTGCGCGATGCGCGGCTGTCAATTTACCTATCGGCGCCCGGTGCGCGGTGAATTGACTGCAAAATGGCAGGCGCCGAGAAACGGGCCACGCTCTGTGCGCCGCGCTGCTGCTTGCGCGCGAAGGAGTGCCGGTTAGGCAAAGCGCGCCTTGGGCGAATGCAAGATGCCGCGTCGCCACGTAGGAACTGCTGTGCGGACCAACTTGACATTTTCACGCGCGCAATGGTCCGCACAGCGGACCCTACTTCCCTAGGCGATTACGAAGCTTGCTGCGGCGCGGCGAGCATGTCGTCGAACAGCGCGTCAACAAACTGCTCGGGCAGGAACAACGTCAGGTCCTCGGGCTGTTCCCCGACGCCGACGTACTTGACCGGCAGCCCCACTTGCTGGCGAATCGCCACAACGACTCCGCCCTTGGCCGTGCCATCCAGCTTGGCCAAAACGATTCCGGTGCAGTTTACCGCTTCGGTAAACTTTGTGGCTTGGCTGATGCCGTTCTGCCCGGTGGTCGCGTCGAGCACCAGCAAGGTGTCGTGCGGGGCTTCGGGGATCTGCTTGCGGATCGACTTTTCGATCTTCGTTAGCTCCGCCATCAGGTTCCGCTGCGTCTGTAGACGGCCGGCCGTATCGACGATGCAAATGTCTGCGCCCTGTTCAATTGCCCTTTCCACGGCCCGATAGGCGACGCTGGCCGGGCTGCTTCCCTGTTCGGCCGTGACAATATCCACGCCAATCCGCTTCGCCCAGATGCTCAACTGCTCGACAGCCGCCGCGCGATACGTGTCGCCCGCGCCCAGCACCACCGTCTTGCCTTGCGACTTGAACAGGTGGGCGAGCTTGGCGATCGAGGTGGTCTTTCCCGATCCGTTGACGCCGCAGACCATCATCACGGTCACGCCCTCGGGCGCGATGGTGGCCGGCGAAGCTTCTTGGGCCATGAGTTCCTTGAGCTTCGACTTCCACGTGGAGACGACTTCTTCCAAATGAACGACGCGGCCGCGCATGCCGGTGCGTACTTCCTGCACGATCTGCTCGGCGGCCTGATAGCCCATGTCGGTTTTCACCAGGATTCCGAGCATGTCCTCCAGAAACGGCTCGTCGATGAGGCGTCCCTCGGACTTGAACAGATCGCGGACGTCGGTCTTCAGCAGGTTGGCCGTCTTGGTCAGGCCCTGCTTGAACTTGGCGAAGAAGCCGGATTTCTTGGTCTCCGGTGGCGCCGGCTGGGCGGCTTCCACCTCGGGCGCCTCGGGCTGTTGGGGTGTGCCGCGGAATTTGTCGAAAATGCCCATGAATTCTCCGTATGACGGCGTGCTCTCGTGGATGATAAGCCCGGCGCGGCCGATTGGCCAGGGCCGCGAAGCCGAGCACCATCGGCCCAACTACTGCTGCGAGCCCCGCGAGCCTTCCAGGAACTTGTCGAGGATGCCGTTGACGAACTGCGCGGAATGGCGCGAGCCGTAGCGCTTGGCCAACTCGACAGCTTCGTTGATGGCCACGCGGTTGGGCGTGTCGCTGTAGACGATCTCGAACGCGCCCAGTCGCAGCACGTTGCGATCGGTGGCCGCCATCCGGTCGAGGCTCCAATTTGCGGCGATCTTCGCCAGCATGCCGTCGAGCTCCGTGCGGTTGCGGCGCACGCCGTCGACCAGCGAACGCGCAAAGGCGATCAGATCGTCGTTTTTCAGCCGCGCTTGTAGAAAGCGCAGCGTGTCATTGCCCGCGTCCGTCGGGTTCATGTCGTCCTGGAAGAGGACTTGCAGTGCAACTTCGCGAGCTCGGCTGCGTCGAGCGATGTGACCTGGCATCTCGGGTGTATATTCGGTCTGGGGAGTGGACGTTAGGAAAGCTACGTGATCAAGCCGCGCCATTAGCGCTGAAGTGCCGTCGCACTGGATCGCACGTCGGGCGTACTCATTCTCCGCAAAACTGGGGGGAGCATGGTGCAACCCGCCGCAACGAGGCTGCCCCAAAGCAGCGGCTAGTCCAGGAATATTGTTGCATGCGGCCGGCCGTCGGCAAATGATCGCGTGACTTTCGCCGGACCAAGCCTCAGGCGCGCGTCGGGCCCGGCAGCTTCTGCAGCAGGCTAACCATCCGCAGCGCCGCTTCGGCGCACTCGGCTCCCTTGTTGCCCTGGTTTCCGCCGGCGCGCTGGATCGCCTGTTCGAGCGTCTCGCAGGTGAGCACTCCGAACAGCACCGGCACGCCCGAATCGGTGGCGAGCCGCCCCAGCTCGCCGCTGACGGTGCGGTTGATGTGCTGGTCGTGCGTGGTCTCCCCCCGAATCACTGCGCCCAGGCACATTACCGCCAGAAACCGCCCATTCTCGACCAGGCATTTGGCAGCCAGTGGAATCTCCCATGCGCCGGGAACCCACGCCACGTCCACCTGGTCGGCAGGCACCTTGTGCGAGGCGAGCGTCTCCAGCGCCCCGTCCAATAGCTTCGAGGTGATCGACTGGTTGTACCGGGAGACGACGACCGCCCAGCGGCCTGATGGCACGGAGGCTGCGTCTCCCTCGAACACGTTCGCCACGGGGGATGCCACTTTATGCGAGGAAACTGCCCGGCCGGATTGCTTGGCCGTTACTGCTTCATGCTCATGAGGAATTCGGCGTTGGTCTGCGTCTTGCGCAAGCGCGCGATGAGCAGTTCCATGGCGTCGGGCCCGTTCATGTCGTTGAGCACTCGGCGGAGCATGCACACGCGGCGGTGCTCCTCGGGATCCATCAACATCTCCTCGCGACGCGTACCGCTGCGGGTGATGTCGATCGAGGGCCAGATTCGTTTGTCGACCAGGCGGCGGTCGAGCACGATCTCCTGATTTCCGGTGCCTTTGAACTCCTCGAAGATCACTTCGTCCATTTTCGATCCGGTTTCGACCAGCGCCGTGGCGATGATGGTGAGCGACCCGCCTTCCTCGACCTTCCGTGCCGAGCCGAAGAACCGCTTCGGCCGCTGCATGGCGTTGGCGTCGATACCCCCGGAAAGAATCTTGCCCGAGTGCGGGCACTCCGCGTTCCACGCCCGGGCCAGCCGGGTGATTGAGTCGAGAAAGATAACCACGTCATGGCCGTACTCGACCATCCGCTTGGCCTTCTCCAGCACCATCTCCGAGACTTGCACGTGCCGTGAGGAGGGCTCATCGAACGTCGAGCTGATGACTTCGCAGTTGCTCGCCTTGATCTGGCGTTCCATGTCGGTGACTTCTTCCGGCCGCTCGTCGATCAACAACATGATCACGTAGGCGTCGGGATAGTTGTGGAGCACCGCCTTCCCCATCTTCTGCAGCAGGATGGTCTTTCCTGCCCGAGGCGGACTCACGATCAGCCCGCGCTGGCCGAACCCGATCGGCACGATCATGTCGACCACCCGCATGGCGATCTCGTCGGCCGTCGACTCCAGCACGATCCGCTGATCGGGATGCAGTGGAGTGAGGTCGTCGAAGAAGACCTTCTGCGCCAACAGGTTTGGATCCTGGT
Source organism: Pirellulales bacterium (assembly GCA_040880125.1). Taxonomy (GTDB): domain Bacteria; phylum Planctomycetota; class Planctomycetia; order Pirellulales; family JBBDJB01; genus JBBDJB01. Next base: position 3,898 of record JBBDJB010000028.1, read on the forward strand.
AGTTGATCGCCTCGACGCGCAGCAGCGCGAAGTACCGCTCGTTCTCTTTCGGCGGACGAATCGTGCCCGAAACGGTTGCACCGGTGCGGAGCCCGAACCGGCGAATCTGGCTCGGCGAGACATAGATGTCGTCCGGGCACGACAGATAGTGATAGTCCGGGCTGCGCAAAAAGCCGAACCCGTCCGGCAGTATTTCGAGCGTCCCCTCGCCGTACATCAGGCCGTTTAGCTTCACCCGCTCTTTGAGGATCTTGAAAATCAGATCCTGCTTCTTGATGCCCGTGAAATCCTGCAGGTTCTCCTTGCGGGCCTCCTCGATCAACTCCGGCATCGACATCCGCTGCAACTCGGCGATGTGGATGTCGCTCTGTTTGATCTTTTCGTATTGGTCGTCGGCGGAGGGCTTGCTGCGGGCTCCGCGGGCGTTCTCCTGATCGATCTCTTCAGCCAGCGAGAGCGGTTCATCCTCGCCGTCGAACGAGTCGGAACGGGACGAATTGTGCTGCGGCTTGCCGCGAGTGCCGCGAGGCCGGTCGCGGTGGACTTGCCGGTTCTTGATGTCGGCCATGGTTTAACTGCTCCTTGAAGTGACAATGTGGGCCGGCGCGCGGAAGGCGTCGGCGGTGGGTACTGCGGTCCACTCGACAGCGAACATTGGTCGTATCAACCGCTGCAAGATGAGCTGGGGTGAAGGCGTGCTACCTTTCGACGGTGAGGGCACCGCCTTCAGTAACAATGGGTGGACAGGGAGATTCCTAAAGGCGGAAAAGCTTAAGCATATTTCGTAGTGCTCCCGTGGGAGCTGACTCGCCAGACGGTTTGCCCGATGCGAATGTCGTGAGTCCTCGAACCCGCCCGCCCGAAGAGGTCACTCAGCACCCATAGAGAGCGAAAAGCGTGCCGTAATTGTCAAAGCATGTCGAGGTGAACCGCCCAAGCAGTCGTGTAGGAAGGATGTGACAAGTGGCGTTTTCGACCGCGTCGATCAATCGGCCGCACGAAGGCTGTGCCAGATCTCGGCGACTTGCGACCGGGTGGCGTCAACTGATCCGGAATTGTCGATCACCCGGTCCGCGCGCCCGCGCTTCCATTCCAAAGGCTCTTGGGCAGCTTCGCGGGAGTAAAAGTCCTCCTTGCTCCACCCGCGTCGCAGGGCGCGAGCCAGCCGCAACTCGGTCGGCGCCTCCACATATACTATTATATCACAAAACGTTTCCCAACCCGCCTTGAATAACACCGGGGCGTCCAGCACTGCTGCCGGATATCCCTGTTGCTCCAATTGTAATTTTTGCCGCTCCAGGGCGGCACGAATGCGCGGATGGGTGATCGACTCCAGGTGCCGCAGTTCGCGGGGGCCTTCCGGGGCCGCACCGAATACGATCCGAGCCAGCTCGGACCGCACGACGTTCCCCTCTTGATCAAACACCCCCGGGCCCCAACGGTCCCGGATTTGGCGGCAAACTTCGGCATCCTTCAGAACTTCATGGCCGGCGCGGTCGCCGTCCAACAGCCCGGCTCCCAGCGACTGGAACTGCTCGGCGACGAGGCTCTTTCCGCTGGCGATGCCGCCCACAATCCCGATGATCTGCATAGTCGACGCACCGAGCGGGTAGGTGTGCTTGTAGCTGAATTCGCAAGAATTCAGATGCGCCCCGGTTCGGTTGAACTCACCCATGGATTGTTAAAGAGCCCGTTAAACCTGCCACGGCTCGCAGTCGGCCCAGTTATCTCCAGACTTCAAATCCACCTTGATCGGAACGCGCAACTGGAGCACTCCTTCCATCTGATCCGCTACCAGGCGCCCCAGCGCGTCCAGTTCGTCGACCGGCGTTTCGAAGATCAATTCGTCGTGAATCTGCAGCAACATGCGAGCGGAGTGTCGCCCACTATGTAGACCACGGTGTATGGCGATCATCGCCAGCTTGATTAGATCGGCAGCAGACCCTTGGATCACGGTGTTGATCGCCGTCCGCTCCGGCAGATTCCTCTGGCGGCCCGCATCCGCACGAACTCCGCGGATCGCCCGACGCCGCCCAAGGATCGTTGTAACATATCCATTTTCCCGACACTCCGCCAGAGTTTTTGCCAGGAATTCCTCAACGCCCGGATATCGGGCAAAGTACGTATCGATAAATTGGGCAGCCGCGTCCTGTTCGATGCCCAGCGACCGCGCCAATCCGAACGGGCTTTGCCCGTACACGACCCCGAAGTTGACCGCCTTGGCCTGCCGCCGCATTTCGGACGTAACGTCGTCCAGCGACACGCCGTACACCTCGCTAGCAACCCGGGAGTGAACGTCTTCGTCCCGGGCGAATGATTCTCGCAGCGCCTCGTCTTGCGAAAAATGTGCCAACACCCGCAGCTCGATCTGCGAATAGTCGGCCGCTAGCAGTTTCCACCCTCGTTCGCTCGGGATGAACGCGGAGCGGATTTCACGCCCCTGCTGCGTGCGAACGGGAATGTTCTGCAGGTTCGGATCGCTCGAACTGAGCCGCCCGGTGGCCGCCACTACCTGGTGAAAGGAAGCGTGCACGCGGCCGGTCTGCGGATGCACCATCGCCGGCAGCGCGTCGATATATGTGTTCTTCAGCTTGGTGCACTGCCGGTACTGCACGATCTTGGCCGGCAGCGGATGGTCGGCGGCGAGTTGCTCGAGCACGTCCACGTCGGTGCTGGGGCCGGTCTTCGTTTTTTTGACGACCGGCAGCTTCAAGTCCTCGAACAGCACGTGCGCTAACTGCTTGGGCGAAGCGATGTTGAATGTACGCCCGGCGAGTTGGTGGATTTCCTCTTCCAAACCGACGGCCAACAGCGCGAAGCGGCGGCTGAGCTTTTCAAGCATTTCAACATCGACGCGGATGCCCTGGTGCTCCATCGCCGCCAATACTTCGATCAGCGGAATTTCCACCTCTTCGAACAGCTTGGTCAGTTTTTGATCAGCGAGCCTTCCTTCGAGCAAGGGTCGCAGCCGCCAGGGGACGTCCGCGTCTTCGGCGGCATACTGGCCCACCTCGGCGATCGGCACCTCGTCCATCCGCTTTTGCTTTTTGCCCGTGCCGATCAGATCCTTGATCGGGATCATTGTGTGGTTCAGGTAGCGGCGCGAAAGCTCGTCCAGGTTGTGGTTCCGCTCGCCGGCGTCCAGCAAGTAACTGGCCAGCATCGTATCGAAACTGATCCCGGCCAGTTCAATGCCGGCACTGCGCAGGACAATGATCTCGTATTTGAGGTTCTGGCCCACTTTCTTGACGGCCGGGTCTTCCAGCACCGGACGCAGCGCGTCTGCCACCGTCTCCGGATCGAGATACGATTCTCCGTCGGGACCGCGTACCGGCACGTAGTAGGCTTCGCCCGGCGTCCAGGCGAACGAATACCCGACCACTTCCGCCCAGCAGGGCCAAATATTGGTCGTCTCGGTATCCAGCGAAATGGCCGGCTGTTGCTTCAGCTTTGTAACCAGCTCGTCGAGCTTCTCCTTCGTGTTGACGATCCGGTAGTCCACGTTCCACGATTCGACTTTCGCGTCCTCGCCGGGCAGGTGGCCCAGTTTTTCGCCCAAGCTCCGAAAGCCCAACTCCGCCAGCAGTTCGGCCATCGCCTGGCGATCGAAATAGCCGACCTGTCCGATTCGCCAGTCGAACTCGATCGGGACGCTATCTTCCAGCCGCACCAGCGTTCGGCTGATGCGCGCCTGGTCGCGCCCCTCCATTAGATTCTGCCGGCGCTTGGTGCCGGAAATTTGATCCGCGTGAGCGAGCACCTCGTCGAGCGTGCCGTACTGCCCGAGCAACTGCCCGGCGATCTTCGGCCCGATCAACGGGATCCCTGGCACGTTGTCCACCGGGTCGCCGACCATGGCCTGAAAGTCCACGACCTGCTCCGGCCGGACTCCCCAGTCCCTGGCAAGCTCCTCGGCGCCGTACAACTCGTCCTTGCGGACGTTGTAAACCCACACCTGATCGGAGATGAGCTGCCGGCTGTCCTTATCGCCGGTCACCAGGTAACAGTAGGCGCCCGCCTCGCGGCATCGCCGAGCCACCGTCGCCAGGATGTCGTCCGCCTCGTAGCCGGGGTAGTCGAGAATCGGCACCTGCATAGTGTTCAGAAAGTGGCGGATCTTCGCGATCTGCGGCACCAGCTCGCCTGGCATCTCCTCGCGCTGGATCTTGTACCGATCGAACACCTCGTGGCGAAAGGTCTTGCCGGGCAGATCAAACGCCGCCAACAGGCAGTCCGGCTGCTTCTGTTCCACCAAGTACAGCATGTCCCGCACAAAACCGAACACCGCGCCGACCGACTCTCCGCGGCTGCTGGTCATCTCCGGCAGGGCGTGAAAGACCTGGAAGATCAGCGAATGGGCGTCCACTACCCAGACGTGCTTCCCCTTCAGGTCGGGCTCGTCCTGATCGGTCTCGGAGTCGCCTTCTGGCGGCGTAGGGCGATCCCCCGCCAGCGAAGCCGGTGGGGACGAACTCGACCCTGGGGACGAAGCGTCCAGCGACGGCTGGAGACCGGGAAGATGTGCCTGACGGTAGCGACTGGACATGACGTGTGAGCGCGCAGAGTGCTGCGAATAAAGGAGTTACGCCACATCGTAGGCGGCCGCGCGAGCGCGTGTCAAGGTGCCCCCAGCGGAGCCGGGCGACGTTTCATTGACACCTGCGTGATAGCTGATTAAACTTGACGTAGGTTGTTTGGCCAAAAAAGGTTAGCGCCGATTCGGCTCTTCACAATTTCGGCTCTTCAGGCGCGCTGTTCCTATGGGCTTTTCCTGTTCATCCGAGGGACCCGCCGGGCCTTGTCACGAAGCTTGCCCACTGGGCGGTTGCGGGCTGGGCGACCTGCCGGGTTCGTTATCTTCCCGGTAGCTTCGACCAAATTCGCAGAACTCGGAAGATCGCGTGGGTAGAAACGCGATGAAACCGGCGCTCGCCGCTTTGAGTTTTTAATTATCCTGCACAGGGTCATCCTGCAACGGGGCGAACCGGTGCGCAGCGTGCAGAGCCAACGGCGGCTCGCAACGACTGCCGCACTGACCGCTTCACCGCCCGGACAGAGGGAAGGAAATGGCGACTCGCGAAAATCAGATGCTGCAAATCTTCGTCGCGCTGTTCGGCGTGGCCATCGTCATCCTGGCCGTGCTGACCTACTTCTTCTTCAAGAAGTGGGACGAGGAGTACGCCAGGGCCAATAGCGCGCAGACAATCGCGAGTGATGCCCGGTCGGCGCTGAATGCGACGCAGACCGAGGCGAACAACTACAAGGAGGCGATGGGCTTTGCCGAGGGCGACACCAAGGACACGGTCGACGCAGAAATCCAGAAGGACATGGAGCGGATGGCGGCGCAATACGCCCTGCCGGCCGAGGAGCTGACCTATCGGGAAATCGTTCAGAACCTGCACAACGCTCTGATCGCAGCGCAAAAGAGCGAGGCCGAAGCCAAACAGCGTGAGATCGAGGCACAAAACACCTTGGCCACCGTTCAAACGACGACCGCCGAGCAGATCGCTGCGTTCAAGGCCGACTTCGAAAAACTGAAGGCCGACAATGAAGCCCAGCGGCTCGCCTACGACCAGGAACGACAGCGGATCAATCAGGAGAAAGCACAGACTGCTCAAGGCGCACTGACGCAACTCGCTCAGGCCGAGACTGATTTGAAGACCAGTGCCGACGAGTTGGCGAAATTCGAAAAGAACCTGAACATCATGACGCAACTGAACGAAGGCCTGACCCAAAAGGTTCGCGACTCGGCCGACGAGAGCTTCGAAGTGCCGGACGGCGAAGTGATTTGGGCCGTTCAGCGCACCGGCACCGTCTATATCAACCTCGGTCATGCCGACGCCCTGCGGCCGCAGATATCCTTCAGCGTCTATGGGGCGGATGATAACAACGCCGCTCGCGCTGAAAAGAAGGGCAGCATCGAGGTCACGAAGGTCATCGACGACCACATGTCGGAAGCCCGCATCACCGACGACACACTGAGCGAGCCGATTCTGCCGGGCGACAAGATTTACACGCCGGTCTGGCATCCCGGCCGGAAGGTCCATTTCGCCCTGGCCGGCTTTATCGACATCGACGACGACGGCACCAGCGACCGTGACCGCGTGAAAGAACTGATCGTTTCCAACGGTGGCGTGCTCGACGAGGAACTGTCGGTGAATACCCGCTACCTGATCGACGGCGGCGTGGCGGAACTCGGCCAAAACGTATCTGAAGCCGAGCAGGAGCAGACCCGGTCGTACTCCGAGATGATCTCGCAGGCGAACAAGCTCGGCATCCGCCGCATCTCCGTGTCGGACTTTCTAGACAACGTGGGATTCACGACGGAAGCCCGCTCGGTCCAACTCGGCACCGGCGCGACGGCCGACGATTTCCCGGCGCGGGCGCCCGGCGAGCGCCGTTCGCAACTCCGCGTTCCCAATGCTCGCAAATTCCGCGAGCGGGAGCCGCCCCCCGCGGAGTAGCCTAGCGATTGAAACTCGCTAGCAATAGCGCGACACTACGACAGTTCGAGCGGCTGCTGCGGGACCTCCGTCGTCACGGGCGCGATCACCACGTCGCTGCGCCGAACGCTGCTGTCGCGCAGGTTGACTTCGCCGCCTTGGTCGTCTCCGTCTTCCGTGGCTCGCTCGCCCAGCATCGCCGCTCCGAACAGCCGATCGCGCAGGGCCATCACCTCTTCGGCCCGCGCCTGAAGTGGCGGACTGACTCTCCCGACGTCAAAGCGATCAGGCTCCAGAAACAGCCGCGAGCGGTGATGCAGGCCCTGGCAATCGGCCATCTGCCGCAGCAGCCGGCGGCTCGCTCCGTCCAACCCGTGTGCTTTGCACAGCGCGCGGAACAGCGCGCGGGGGCTGTTATATCCTTGCCGACGCTCGTTCCGGTCGATCAGATACTTCAGCACGGCGATTGCCACGCACACGCCGACCACCAGCAACACGCCGGTAATCAGGTCGTCGCGGTCCAGCCGCGCGCTGCGGCCGCGAAACCCGCTGCCCATGCTCTTCCAGCGAGCGCCGTCGGCCAGCACGATCCATTTCCAAATGACACCACTCACGGGGTCGGCTCCTTGCGTGACCAGACTTCGGTAACTCCCTGCCGCGTTTTGGCTTCTTCCAGTTGGTCCAGGCTTGCCCGGGCCGCCTCCTGCACGGAGATGCTGCGGTCCCCCAGGGCCTCGGTCAATGCCGGCCGCGCGGTCGCCGAGTCCGACAGCGCCAGCGATTTAGCCGCTTCCGCCCGAACCATGTGATCGTCGTCGGCGAGCAGTTCGAGGATCTGCCCTTCCAGTTCTCGCACCGTGCGGGTGGCCCGTGCAACGGCCAGCGCCCGCATCCGCCGCACGCGCGAAGGCGTTTGCATCTCACGCACCAGTCCGGGCACAAGCTGCGGGTCGATCTTGCGGACCAGTGCGCCCGTGGTCTGCCGCGACGCCTCATCGAGCATGTCGAATGATGCGAGGTATTTCTCGAAGCTGAACTCGGAGAGCGCCTTGCGGACCGCCTCGCGCACCACCGTGTGCGGGCTGCTCACCTTCTCCAAAAGCCGAGATACCGCCCCCGGTATCCCGCGCTGCCGAAGCTGCCCAAGCACCTGGGCCTGCACCTGCGGATCGGGGTCGTCCAGGGTGGCCAGCGCCAGCGCATTTGCCTCCGCGCCGCTGAAGTCGGCCAGCGCACCCGCCGCGGCCCGGCGTCCGCCCAGATTGCCCTTTTGCAGCAGGTGACGCACCACGTGGTACACCTCCTGGCGTTTGATGCCGGAGGCCATCGCCATGCTGACCGCTCCCTGCTGGGCCCGCTCGTCCAGGTCGTCCAATACCGCCAGGTCTCCGCGGAACCACGGGATCGTGCTGACCCGCTTGAGGTTCTGCGCCACCGGCACCGACGGTGAGTAGCCCACCTTGTACAAAAGCAGCCGAAGGAACTTGGCATCGGAGCGATGTGCGATCGCGCTGAGCGCCGCGGAAGGCGCCTGCGGATCGTCCAGGAAACTGAGCATCAACCGCATTACGCCGGATCGGCTGCTGTGCGCCAACGCCTCCACCAGCGTTAGGTAACAGGCATGATGCGGGTCCCGCAGGATCTGCTTGAGCACCGCGTTTCCGCGGTCGGCCAGTACCAGAAACGCCTCGACGATCTCCTTCCGCTTGTGCTGCATGAAGCGGCCGATCGAAAGTTCGAGACTCCCCAGTACGTGGCGGCGGACCAGTTGCGGGTCGCGGCGGATACGATAATCGCGCGGGCCGGTCGCTTCCGTGTGAAGTTGTTGGGCGAGATCCAGGAGCGTGACGGCCACGCGGTCCGAATGCGGATGCGATTGATCTTCCGCGGCCCCCTTGTTCTCCGCAATGCTGATCAGCACGGGCATCAGGTCGTATTCATTGAACCATAAAATGGCCTGGCAGCCGTTGATGCACATCTGGCGATCGGTACCCAGCACCGCGTCGCGCAAGGCGGTCGACATGCGGCCCTGGTAGCGGCCGACAATCTCTTTCCACCGGTCGCTCACTTGGTGCAGCCGGCGCAAAACTTCTCGCTGTCCGGTGGGACTGCGGCGCTCCATCAGCGCCCGCAGCACCTCCTCCTGAATCCACTGATGCGGCGAGTCGAGCGCCGGCAGCAGCGCCGAGACCGCCGCCTCGTTCTCGGTTTTCGACAGCATGTTAATGGTGGTTTTCAGACCGTGTGACACCGCTCGTTTGTCCTTTCCCTCGCACATAGCACGATGGTGCTATGATATGGGGCTGCACGGGTGCGGCCGCTCACCTCAAGCCACAGAAAGCGGCACCATAAGCCGCAAAGATCCCGCCCTTTGCGCAAACGCCCCCGACACAACTGCTTGAGTCGTCGCTTGATTTTCGTTTCCAGTGCATGGAAACTGTACGATAGAGACTTGCACGGCGTCCGGTGCGGTCGATGTTGCAGTGGCTGACTTGCGGCAGCGGCCCGGCGGACGGTCGGAATGTGCGGGTTGTCCCACCTGGCGCGAGAGTCGAGCGATGCCCGTTCCCCTGGATGCCCCGACGCTGTTCGAACAGCAGTACCTGGAGATCCGTGCCCGGCTGCTGGAGATTGCCTCCGCGCTGGATCGGGTCGACCGGGCCTCGGGTTCCGTCGAGAGCGATCCGCGGATGAAGAAGATTCGCGAGGCGATTCGCGTGCTTTCCGCGCCGGACGCGAACCGGGCGGAACAGTTGCAACTGATCTTCAGCCTCCAATACGACGACGCCTGGCGGGAAAAGTACGCCCTGTAAGGCTCAGCCGGCTGGGTGCCACTGCTGGCTTGCCCAGCAGTGCCTTTCCGTTGCACTTGTATGACGGATAAAACTCAGCAATACGTGGCGCGACACGAGGGCCAAGGACTAGATAACCATCCGAAGAAGTACTTTCGATAACACGTGCCGCGGGCAGGCGTGTACCTGGTGCCGATGACTTAACAGCCGGACGGCTCGCCAGCACGGCCGGAGACCGCTCCCATATACAACAGTAGCTGGAGGCACAAACACGCTTACTGTGCTTGGCCTTGAGGCACTGCTGGACGAGCCAGCAGTGGCACCCACAGGACTTTACGGCAGACACTTTCTCTCCCCCGATCTTCCGAAAGTCGCCATGTATTACTTCGATCCTCACATCCACATGGTCTCCCGCACGACCGACGATTACGAGACGTTGGCCAAGATGGGCTGCGTCGCGGTGAGTGAGCCCGCCTTCTGGCCCGGCTTCGATCGCGGCAGCGTCGATGGCTTTCGCGACTACTTCCACCAACTCACCGAGTTCGAACCCAAGCGGGCCGCCTGGTACGGCATCGGGCACTACACCTGGCTGTGCATTAACGCCAAGGAAGCGGAAAACGTCAGCCTCTCCCGTGAAGTGCTGGCGATGATCCCCGAGTACCTGGACCGGCCCGGTGTGCTGGGGATCGGCGAGATCGGCCTGAACAAGAACACCAAGAACGAGGCGACGATCTTCCTGGAGCACCTCGACCTGGCCACCAAGACCGACGAGCAGATCCTGATTCACACGCCGCACCTGGACGACAAGCTGCAGGGCACGCGGATGATCCTGGACATGCTTTGCGACGACAGTCGCATCGACCGAAGCCGCGTGCTGGTCGACCACGTCGAGGAGCACACGGTCCGCCGCGTGCTGGACGAGGGATTCTGGGCCGGGATGACGCTTTACCCCGTGACCAAGTGTACGCCCGAGCGAGCGGCCGACATCATCGAGATGTACGGCCCCGAGCGGCTGATGGTCAACTCGGCCGGCGACTGGGGCCCCTCGAAGCCGACCGCCGTGCCCGACTTCATCCTGGCGATGCGGAAGCGCGGTCACAGCGAGAGCGCTATCCAGCGCGTGGTCTACGAAAACCCGCTGAAATTCTTCAGCCAGAGCCGCAACTTCGTCTTCAACCCCCCGCAGACGCCCCAAACGGCGGACGTGTAGAGTCCGCTGTGCGGACCATCGGGGAGGGAAAAAAGGTGTCAGACACCGTTTAGGCTTCTGAGCAATTCGTGGTATTTTCTTCGACACATCCCTGCCTGCGGAAAATTCTCACGCGGGAAACTTGTTATGAAGAAGTTCGTGATTTGCCTTCTCCTCGTGGTGTTTTTTGCCACGGGAACCTATTTGGGCTGCATGGTCCTTATAAGCATCGACCGCTTTCCACCAAACGAAAAAGTCCGAGCCGAATTAGTCCATCAAGGAGAGTTACTTATAGGTGCAATCGAGGAGTACCACTCAGTTCATAGTGTTTATCCCGCAGATCTTTTGGACCTGGATTTGCCCGCCAGAGTGCAAATTGTCCACCCCATTTATGGACCATGGAAATACGTGCCGTACGAAGATGGAACAGGATTCCGCATTAAGCTCGGCGACTATGGCAAACACCTTATCGAATTGCATTGGGATTCTGATTCCAGAAACTGGTACGTGGATACTTGACGAGTTTGGAAAGGTTTCGAAAAGGCGTCGGACACGGTTTCGGCTCCCCGGCGCCCCAGGCGGCGGAAGGACCGCTGTGCGGACCAGACAAAAGGTGTTAGACCACGGGTATCAGGCCGCCACCTTGAAGCCCTCGTCGAGCATATCTGGGCCTAGAGCGGTGGTTTACGAGCGCCTTGCGCGGCCGGTAGACATCTTTTCAAACTGCGTCTAAAAACGGTTGAAAACGACAGTTGGACGCGTATAATTCCCCACATGCTGAGTCTACCGCCCGGACGATCAGGCGGGTTTTATAGTGCATTTCCGCTATTTCCTTCCAGACTGGTGTTTCCATGCGGAAGTGGCCTGCGGCGACGGGCAAGCACTTTTTGATCACTTGGCAAAAAGGGGGAGTTCAAAAAAGGTGCCGGTTCACTCGGCGGGCGCAGTGTGGGAGGCCGCCTTTTTTTCAACAAAGATGGGTTTCAACGGAAGGGCGTGTTTAAAAAAGAGGGAAACGCACCCGGTACGGAAAGCGTCGGATATCCTGTGAGTGCGCCGTCGCGGCGTGGCGACGGGGCGGGACGTTTTCACTTCGGGCAGGAGGTTCACCATGAAACGAGTGGCCATTGGAACGATCTGTAGTGCGGTGCTGTTGTGCCTCGGCCTGGCGATCGCCAACGCTCAGCCACCCGCCCAGGGCGACAGTCCCGGAGCGGCCACGAAGGCACCAATTGGCCGCTACCAAATGGACAACAGCGGCGATCGGGTCATCGTGCTCGACACGGCCACCGGGAGTTGCTGGATGTGGCTCGGCGGCAAGAAGTGGCTCGACATGGGAAGCCCGGCCGAAAGCCACGAGTCGGCGGAGCCGGTCGCCGTGCCGTCCCAAACCAAACTGTCGGACGGCAGGCTCCAAGTCACCCTCTATCAGCGGGGCACGAAGGAACTGCAACTCCCGGCCGGGCCGGTCACCGTGCGAGTCGGCGACGTCACCGGCGGACAAGTCATGGTATCGGTGCATCGTCGCGACGGCGAGATTGTGCTCGACGACGTCTCGCTGGAATCGGGCGAGGTAACCAAATTCGTCGTCGGCGGCCAACCCTATTTTCTGCGCGTCAATCGATTGAAAAATTTCCTGGTCGGCAATGACATTGTGGAGCTTGAGATCGCACTGAGCCGCGATCGACTCAGTGGCAAGGTCACCGCGGACTCGTCGCCCAAGCAAGATGACGAGCAGGCCCCTGAGGAACCTGCCGACCCGCGGGAGCAACCCGGCGATGAACGTTAGCAGCAGCGTCCGCTGTGCGAACCAGAAAGGCTGATGCGCCCGCCGTACGACTGCTCATCAAATTGTTCGGAGCAACCTTGTGAGCGAAACACCGACGACCGCACCGCCCGACTGCTCAGCCTCGCACATTATTTCCGGCCGCGGCGAGCACGGCCTCGATTGGCAGCGCATTTGCCCGCAGTGCCGCCGCTGGTGGGCGCTGCGGCACGTCGAGCGCCGCAGGGAGATTGCCGACCACGTGGAAGCGAGAATCGATTTGTATCGATGCAAGTTTTGCCAAGTGGAGGTGGAATTCGTTGTCCCGAAGTGGAAGGACCGTTGGGTATGAACAAGCCGAATCACATCCTGGCCGTCGCGCTGGCCATCGTGGCGGCACTGAGCGCGCTGTCCGCTCCGGCAATGGCTCAATATGATCCAGCCGGTCCACGGCTGCGCGTGCTCACCTACAACATTCATCACGGCGAGGGGACCGATGGGCGGTTCGACTACCAGCGCCTCGCCAAGATGATCAACGATCTGCGGCCGGACATCGTGGCGGTGCAAGAGGTCGACCGTGGCACGGGCCGCGCCGACGGCGTCGATCAGGCGGCTGTACTAGGCAAGTTGACTGGCATGCGTTCCACTTTCGGCAACGCCATGCACTACGACGGCGGCGAGTACGGCGAGGCGGTGCTCTCGCGATATCCGATCCTCGGCGTGCGCGTGCATCACCTGCCATTCCGCTACGGGCAGGAGCCCCGCGCTGCGCTCGCGGTCGCGGTTCAGCCCGAGGGCATGCCGGAGCTGTTGTTCGTCGGCACGCACCTTTGCCATCAGAGTTCCGCAACCCGACTTGAGCAATGCCAACAGCTCGATCGAATTCTCCCTGCCGGAGGGCCTTTGCCGGTCATCCTGGCGGGCGACCTGAATGCCCGGTCAGGCAGCGACGCCATGGCGGTATTGCTGGACGGCCGCTGGATCGATTGCGTGGCGCCACGTTCGCGAATCGACTACGTCCTGGTCCGTAAGGAAGATCCGTGGCAGGTGACGAGTGTCAACATCATCGACGACCGCGTCACCTCCGATCATCGTCCCGTGCTGGTCGAGTTAGTGTGGACCGGGGAGATCGAACAAGAAGTTGCGGCGGCGGAGGAACCGGCAGCCGCCACGCCGCTCGCGCCGGCCGAAGCGTCCGATGAAACCGACCAGCCGCGTTGATCGGAGGAACTCTGGGAGACTGTATTTCGCTTTCATGCACAGTCGGGAATTCTACATGGAAGAGATTACGGCCCCGGCGCGCCCTGCTCGGCCGTTGTGGGCATCCAGTCGAATCGATACCGGTCGCCGAGCTGCATGCGGGTTAGGCAAATGATCTCTTGCATGTGGCCCTCGAAGTGCGCCGTGCTGTCGAAGATGGCCGTTAGCGGCGTCACGTCAAAACCCTGAACACGCCGCATTTCAAGCAGCGTTTCCGGGGGCGCGGCGCTTATCACGTTGCACGCGTCGTCGAGGGCCGTGCGGATGGTCTCCAACAGGTTGGCTCGCGGAATCGGTCCGCGCTCGATGAATTCGCTGGGGCGATCCCGCGTGTCCGCGGTGTCACCGACGCCGGAGACGATCCACTGCCGCACGTTGCCTGAAAGGTGCAAGAGGAGATTCGCGATGCTGTTCTGATCGGGCGTCGGCCGCCACCAAAGCTGCTCGTCGGAGAGTTGGTCGACGCAGTGTTCGATCTTCCGTAGCGACTCGCGCAGTTGGGCGGGGGCTTCCATCAGGTAGGCGGCGGCGATCGTTTTTTCGTGAACAGGGTCGGTTGTCATGGAAGCATCCCCAAGGCATAAGAATTCGAATGATGACGCGCGTCCGGCGCTTGCGCTACGGTCCCTTGATCTCGTCGGCCTTCTCTTGAAACAGCTCCAACCAGCCGCGCGTGAGCGCATCGGCGATCGATTCGGACTCTTTCAGTTCCTCCGGCGTCGTGCCCCAGTAAAAGCCGATCCAGCCGTCGACGATATCGCGCGAGCCGTCGATCACCTTGCCCAACTCCTCAGGGCTGCACTTCAGCGGAAACGTCTCCTCGACCAGCAGCGGCTTCCCCATGTCGAATGCCTCCAGGGTTGCCCGCGCTTCGTCGAGCTTGCCGCTTTCCGGATAGATGTGCACGGCTACAAAGTCGACCAGCGGTGCGATTCGCGAAGGAACAAAGCCGGACGTGAGGCCAGGCCGGTCCAGGCTCCACGGCACCAGGCCCACGGTGATCAGGCGCCCCCGGTCGTGGCCGCGGATGGCTTCGACGAGTTGGCTGGTCCACTCTCTTGCGATTTCCACCCGCGGGCGGCCACCGGTCTCCCGTGCGATGAACTGGACGAAGTGCTTGCCGGCAAACGCCGGCCCCAGCCAATCATCGCGCCGGCCCGACCCGCCCGGCACCACCGGTTCGTTCATCAGATCGTAGCAGAACACCGCGGGACTGCTGGCGCAGCGGCTGGCGACTGCCTCCCAGAATCGGGCCTGCACGGCCCAGCGCTCGTCCCGATCAAGCTCGTCGTACCACGGCGGCACGTCATGCTTGTGATAACAACCCAGCCCGGTGATATCCAGATACAGTCCCTCGCGCTCGGCCAAACCGAGCAGCCGATCGAGCTGCGCCAGCGATCGCTCGCTGGGCCGGTCGGCCGCGTCCATGAACTTGCCGAGCTGCAGATGCACGCGCACGACGTTCGCCCCCAACCGCTTCATTTCGGCGAAGTCTTCCTCGATGGTCGGCCACTGCTCAAGCCAGTAGTCCTCGAGCAGCCGGCCCTCTCGATCGTGATCGTAGTTGAAGCCCCAAGGGACAAAGCGCTCGCCCGAGCCGGCCAGCACGAAAGACTTCCCATCGTCGGAGATGGCGATGCGCGGCATCGACTGCGCCGCCGCCGTCACTGCTCCGATGGACAACAGCCCGATGACGGTAGCGGCGGTGAGCGACCCGTGTATGCGGTAGTGCATGGCGTTCCTCCTAGGGGCTCTGTTCAAATCCTACCGCAAAAGCATGGGCTGCGAAAAAGGGGGACAGGCACGGCGCTACGCTTCGAGCCAGTCCCCCTTTTCGCGGCGACTGCTCGGGCGCGCCACGGGAAGGGGCCGCGGGAAGTGGGACAGGCACCTTATCGCCCCAGACCTTCATCGTCAGGTCGGTCGCGAGCGGGCGATAACGAGCCAGTCCCATTTCCCAAATCCCACCGCCGCGTACCGCCATGAGCCGCCCGGTTTTATTCGCCCAAGCGGCTGCTACACTGTTGACGTTCAACCCGTTGTGCGACAACGCACACCGTAGCATTGAAGGACATTCAAGCAAACTTCCAGGTCAGGTGAATTCGCGATGCGACTTTGCACGTACATGAGTGATGGGGGCCCCCGGGCCGCGGCAGTTCGCGGGCGGCAGTACGTCGATCTGAACCGGGCCGATTCGTCGCTGCCGGCGCGAATGAAGGAACTGCTCGCGCTGGGAAACGACGCGCTGCGCCGTGCCGAGGCCGCCGTACAGCGGGGCGAAGCGTTCGGACCGGACGGCGTGCGGCTGCTCGCTCCGGTCCCCGATCCCGAGAAAATCATCTGCGTGGGACTCAACTACGCCGATCACGCCGCCGAGACGGGCGCGACCGTGGGTGACGAGCCGGTGATCTTCAACAAGTTTCCCACCGCGCTGCGGGCGGACGGCGATCCCATCGAGCTGCCGAAGCTGTCCTCGCAGGTCGACTATGAAGCAGAACTGGTCGCCGTGATCGGGCGCGGCGGGCGGCACATCCCGCAACAGCAGGCGCTCGCGCACGTGGCTGGATACGCGTGTGGGCATGACGTGTCGGCGCGGGATTGGCAAAAAGGAAAGCCCGGCGGACAGTGGCTGCTGGGCAAGGGCTTCGACAGCTTCGCCCCGCTGGGGCCGCACCTGGTGACCGCCGACGAGGTGGGCGACGCCGGCAACCTGCGGATTGCCTTGCGGCTGAATGGTAAGACGATGCAGGACTCCAACACGCAGCAGTTGATCTTTAAGATCGATCAGTTGGTCGCGTACCTTTCCGGCGTATGTACGCTCTCGCCGGGGGACCTTATCTATACCGGGACTCCGCCGGGCGTCGGCATGGCGCGCAAGCCGCCGGTCTTTCTCCAGCCGGGCGACACGGTCGAAGTCGAAATCGAACGGATCGGCGTGTTGACCAATCCGGTCATCGCCGAGCGGCAGGGTTAGTGGTAGCTGGATTCGTGAGCAGTAAAACGGACTCCCTCTCCCCCGCGGGCAGACGGCCGGGGAGCGGGGGTATTGAATGACATACAGACAGGAACGTCTGTGCCACGGCCTCGATCCCGCGAAAAGTATCCGCAGCTTCTCCAGTCCGCCGAATCGGTGCGATAGGTGCGCTACCGACGGCTGGTGAAATAACCGCGACGAAATGCCGAACCGGAATAGTAGGTGCGTTGCGCACAGGCGCAAAGGGCCGCCGGCACCGGCAAAGCCGTGCGGCATCGGCACAACCCCCTCCGGCGTACTTTTGGAACCAAAGCATAGGCAAGTTATGCTGATTGCGTTTTCTCTTGCGCGCCCCGATCGGCGCCGGCGCGTATTCTCCGACGAGCGGATCTCCAGCGAACTGGCCGGCGCCGGTGCCGACACCGGGCACACGCGCAAGCAATTGCCGGCCGACGCAGCCCGCTACACGGCGGCCGCTGCCGTCAGCCAGCACGCCCGGGTGAGCGACCTGGTGCCACGGCGGTACCGGACGATCGCCCTGGGCTTCGGGGTGGGAGCCGTGCTGATCGCCGCCCTGGAAACCGCCTACGCCTACGCGCGGCCGGTGGCGGCCCAGTTGGGAGAGCAGGCGTTCGGCGCGCTCGACCTCGCCTCCGGCAGCAGCGTGGCAAGTTGGTTCGGCGCCATGCTGCTGGCCGCGTCGGCGCTGGTAAGCGGGCTGATCTATATCGTGCGGCGTCACCGCATCGACGACTATCCCGGCCGCTATCGCGTGTGGCTGTGGGCGGCGATCACCCTGGCGGTGATCTCGCTCAGCGCCACTTCCAGCTTTCACTCGACGCTGGCCGCACTTACGGTTTACGCCTCCGGCTGGACCGGCTGGCGAAGCGGTACCTTGTGGTGGTTGCTGCCCGGAGCGGCGGTCGGGCTGTACGTCGGGGTGCGGGTATTGCTGGACGTGCGCGAATGCCGGCTTGGGCTGGCGTCGCTCGTGTTGGCGACCATTGCCTGGTCGACGGCACTGGTGATGAGCTTGACCGGCAGCGCGGCGGACGTCACCGGAGTGATGGCCGCCAGTGGCGCCACGCTCGGCGGGCATTTGCTGCTGCTCGCGGGGTTGGTCGGCTACGCACGATATGTGCTCTTGGACGCGGAGAACCTGCTGCCGCCTCGCAAGACGGCGGCGAAAGCCAAGGCGGCCGATGCCAGCAAATCTCCCGCGCGCAAGTCGACGGCGCCTGCGCCGCACTTCGAGCCGCGCCGCTCCGAAACGCGTGACGGGTCGCCCGCGGAGATAACGTCGGAGTCGGAGTTGGAAACCGAAGCGCAACGTTCTCGCAAGGCCAAGCGCAAGGCCAGGCAGGAGAAGTGGGTCGACGGTCGTAACCGCATCGACGACCCCTACAGCGAAGAGGACACCGCCGACCTGGACCGCCAGAAGCTCTCCAAGGCGGAGCGAAAGCGGCTGCGCAAGCAAAAGGCAGAACTGCCGTAGCTATCACGGCCTGAACTTGTCACGGCTTGAATCTCGGGTGCCACCGCTGGCCTGTTCAGCAGTGGCGTCGAATACAGCAGGCCAATTGCGCCCAGCGCGGCAGCGCCCCGCCCTCCCCTGCTTTTCGAGCTGTCTGGACGGTCGCCCGCACTTCCCCTGCGCGAGCGAAACGTCTAATCTTGGATTGTGCCGCCACGGCGGCAGGAGGTGCGGTGTTTCATCTCTTGCCGCCGCATGATCCGCTGGTTCTCCCCGCCCAGCGGCCGTGACTCACGCGGCGGCCGATCACGACTCGAACGCGCAAAGACTCCATGGCCGACGCTCCCGACAAGCCCGTTCGCACGCGATTCGCACCTAGCCCGACCGGCTACCTGCACATTGGCGGGGTGCGCACGGCCCTGTTCTGCTGGCTCTTCGCACGGCGGCACGGCGGCAACTTCATCCTGCGGATCGACGACACCGACCGCCAGCGGAATGTTGAGGAAGCTCTCGAGCCGATCCTCGCCGGGCTGCGTTGGCTGGGTATCGAATGGGACGAAGGCCCGAGCGCCAAAGGTTCAGCCACCGACGGACCGCACGCTCCTTATTACCAGTCGCAGCGAACGGAGCGCTACGCCGAGGCCGTGCAGGGGCTGCTCGACGGCGGCTTTGCGTACTACGACTACGCCATGCCGGAGGAACTGCAGGCCGAACGCGAAGCGGCCCAGGGTCGCAGCGAGTCGTTCCTCTACAGCCGGCGATGGATGGCCGAAACGGCGGCCGACCGACAGCGCTTCAAGGCCGAAGGCCGCCAGGGCGTCGTGCGCCTGAAGATGCCGCGCGAGGGGAAGCTCGTGCTGGACGACTTGGTCCGTGGGCAGGTCGAGTTCGCCTGGGCCGACGAACAGGACCACGTCATCCAGCGGGCCGACGGCAGCGTGCTGTATCACCTGGCCACGGTCGTCGACGACCGCGACTTCGAGATCTCGCACGTCATCCGGGCCGAGGAACATCTCTCCAATACGCCGCGGCAGGTGTTCATCGCCCAGAGCCTCGGCTATCCGCTGCCGACGTTTGCGCACTTGCCGTACGTGGCGGAGCCGGGCAGCCGCAGCAAGCTGAGCAAACGCAAGCTCGACAAGTACTTCAAGAACCGCGACTTCGCCCAGGTGTATCAGCACGGCCAGGCGATCGCCCAGCGGATGGGGCTCGCCACCGAGGCGGATACGTTCAACCCGGTGGTGGTCGATTTCTACCGCCAGGTGGGCTACCTGCCGGAGGCGATTGTCAACTACCTGCTCTTGTTGGGCTGGTCGCTCGACGAGCGGACGGAGTTCTTCTCGCGAGAGGCGATGATCGAGCACTTCTCGCTCGATCGGGTGAACCGCGCGCCGGCCAGCTTCGATCCGATCAAGCTGCAGGCGTTTCAAGAGCATTACATGCAGGCACTGCCCATCAAGCAGAAGGTGGCCATGGTGCTGCCGTATCTGCAAGCAGCCGGCCTGGTCGATCAGCCGCCGCCGTGCGAGTTGGGCGAAGTGGTCCGACACATCGCCGAGGCCGCCGGGGATCGCATCCGCGTGGCCGGCGACATCCTTGACTACGACTACCTCTTCCTGCCGGACGGCGCTCTGAAGTACGACGAGAAGGCGTTCGAAAAGCGGCTCATCAAACCCGACGACGCCCGGGAGCTGCTCGCCGCGCTGCGCGACCGGCTGGCGGAGATCGGGCCGTTCGAGGCCAAAGCGATCGATTCGATGTTGCGAGAGTTTGTCGAGCAGCGGCAGATTCAGATCGGGCAGATCATCCATGCCTTGCGGGTGGCGGTGACCGGTCAGGCAGTGGGCTTTGGCATGTTCGAGACGCTTGAGATTCTCGGGCGCGAGCGAAGCGTCTGGCGGATCGATGCGGCCTTGCAACTCTGCAAGGAGCTGCAAGAGCAGCGAACGGGTTAACAGGAGCAAGCAACATCGCGGCTACCGCCCACTGCTCCCTCTCCCCCGCGGGGAGAGGGCCGGGGAGAGCGACTGTCTTTCGAATCAAGTAGGAACGATAGCAGT
>JBBDJB010000029.1:0-108535 GCA_040880125.1 Pirellulales bacterium
ACCTGCAACCCTCGGTTCCGAAGACCGATGCGCTATCCAATTGCGCCACGGGCGCTAAACGCTATTCCAAAAGCACTTGCCACGCCTTCTCGCAGCCGCCGATTTGGTCCTGTTGACGCCGATTACGCCAAGGCCAGTGTGCATGGCTTTCGGCTTACCGGCTGCTCGGATTCAGGGCGAAAAACGAATGCGCGATGCCATGTCCATCAAGTCTACTATTTCAGGACGTAAGAACAAGCCACCCAAGCCCTACCACGGTTTCTTCGTATTCGACCGAACGTTGGGCAAGGTTAAGCACGACCATCGCGGCATCCGCATGGGCGTTGCGTAGCGGTTGAACGATTCACCCATCCGCTCCAGCGGCAGACGGATGCAGAACTGTGGCCGCGTGGCCAGGCACCGAAAGCTGCTTCATGTCGATCAGCGCGGTGCCTGCCCCTCCGTATTCGGCGGCTTCGCTGGACCACAGTAATTGCCAGTTGCCTCGGCGGGGCGGGGCGAGCAGCGGATCGCTCCCCGGCCGAAACTCCAGGTCGCGGCCCAGGTTCAACAGCAAGAGTCGATCGTCGCCCTCCGGGGATAGCCATCGCAGCATCAGCGCCTCGGGACCGATCACCGCTCCTGTCAACATTGACGAGTCCTGCCGGGAAAATGTTGGATCGTGTTTCCGTAGTTGAATCAGATCGCGGTGGAACGCCAGCACATTTGAGTGCTGTTGGGTTTCACGCCAATCGATCTTCGAAGCTTCAAAGGTTGCCGCGGACGTAGGATCGGCCAGGGCTCCGGATGCGGCTGCCCCCGCTGTGCGTGGGAACTCGTGAAGAAACGACCATCGTCCCTTGCGGACTAGATTCGCGACGATTTCCACCTCGTGATCGGCAAAATACAAAAAAGGCGCCGACGCAGAAAACTCCTGGCCCATGAACATCAGTGGCGTGCCGGGTGCCAGGAACAGCAAAGTGGTGATCGCCCTCCAACGGCCGGGCGAAGTCAAAAGGTGGCCTCGCATTCCGTGCGTGGAATTCGCCACTTGATCGTGATTCTGCAAGGCGTTTACAAAATGAGCCGCAGGCAGATGCCAAGTTGCCGTGCCCCGAGGTCCATTCTGGCGGTGGTTCCACTGTCCCTGATACAGGTAACCAAACCGGACAGCGGAAATGAGTTCCTGTGGCGTACCTGAATAGTCGGAGTAGTAATACTCGGAGTGGCCGGTCGCGGCGACGCGGCATGCGTGGTGGAAATCGTCGTTCCAGACACCGTCTAACCCAAAGCCTCCCCGATCGGACGGCTCGACGTGCTGCACCCGCTGTTTTTCGTCCTCGGCGAAGATGAGGACCTGGCGACCGGCGGCCGCCTCACGGGCCGCCCGCCCCACGGCTGTCAGAATGTGCTCCGGCGAGTCATCGACGATCGCTTGGCTCGCGTCGAGTCGCAGGCCGTCGAGATGAAACTCGCGGATCCAGTAGGCTGCATTACCGGCGACGAACTCCCGCACTCCCTCCGATCCTTCGCCGTCGAAGTTCACGGCATCGCCCCATTCGGTCGTGTGGTGTCCTGATACATAGTGGGGCGAAAAGACTCCCGTGTAGTTGCCCGTCGGTCCAAAGTGGTTGTAGACGACGTCGAGCAGCACCCCCAGCCCGAGTCGATGTGCCTCACAGACGAATCTTCGAAAGTCGTCCGGGCGACCATAAAGTCGGGTGGGGGCATACCAGTACACGCCGTCGTAGCCCCAGCCAAAGTCGCCTTGAAACTCATTGACCGGCATCAACTCGATCAGCGTGATACCCAGTTCGGCCAAATGCGGAAGCTTCTCAATGGCCGCCGTCCAGGTGCCTTCGGGCGTCCACGTGCCCACGTGCAACTCATAGATGATTTGGCCCGGCAGCGAGTTTCCCTGCCACTGGGCATCATCCCAGGCAAACGCGTGCGCATCGACCACCTCCGAAGGCCCGTGCACGCCTTCGGGCTGGAAGCAAGACGCCGGATCGGGATAGTCGCGCTGGTCATCGTCTACGCGGAGGAAGTAACGCTGCCCGGCGCCGATCCCGGAGACCGCGCCCGAAAAATAACCGCGGTCGTCCCTTTCCAGAGATACGCCATTGGACCCTTCACCGCTTCCAAGGAGCATGACTCGAACGCTCCGGCGGCGCGGCGCCCACACGCGAAAATCAACTCCACTATCGACAATCTCCGCCCCCACCGGTCGAGCCCTGAGTCGCTGCGCTGGTAGACTACTCACATCCTCACCTTGAATGCTGAAGGACGGACCTGATCGATGATAAGATACTTGCCGAACCGGCTCGATTCCGGCCGATTCGTACTCGGTTTGCGTCTGCGCGAAGTTTTTTTGGCGGCACGGGAGTTGCAAAGGTTGTGCCAACTTCCGCCGAGACAATCTGCCGGATTATCGCCATATGTTATATGCGGCGGTATCAGGTGTGCAGTGGCCCTGAGGGCGTCCCTTTGGCCAGGGCTCGTGCAGTTTTAGAACCAGGGAACTATCAGCGAGTTTTCCGCAAATCATGAGCTCACCAGCCTCTGACGCTCCCACGGACGCTCGCACCCCACCTTCGATCAATCGAATTCCGAGGGCGACTTACCGGCTCCAACTCCAGGACGAATTCGGCTTTCAGAAGGTGGGCGAGTTACCGGAGTACCTCGAGCAGCTTGGCATCAGCGATCTTTACCTCTCGCCACTATTTCGTGCGCGAAAAGACAGCTCACATGGCTACGACGTGGTCGACCACGCGGTGATGGAGCGGGATTTCGGCGAGCCGGGCGACTTCTCCGCAATGGCACAAAGTGTCCGCCAGCGCGGAATGGGCATTTTGCTGGACGTTGTGCCGAACCACATGGGCATCAACGACCCCGCAAATCGGTGGTGGTACGATGTCCTGGAAAATGGCGAGATGTCGAGGTACGCCCGGTACTTCGATATCGACTGGCATCGGTTGCCGGAAAGTCTTCGCCACAAGGTTTTACTTCCGGTCCTCGGCGATCACTTCGGCCACGTCCTGGAAAGGGGCGAGTTGCGGCTGCTCTACGAAGCGGGCCGGTTCCGCATCGCCTACTTCGAGCACCAGTTCCCCCTCTCGCCACATTCCTGGCCTCTCGTTTTGCGCAAGGTACTGGAGCATCTTGAAGGAATGACGCCTGAGGCGGATGAATCGTCGGTCGCGGTGCGGGTTGAACTGGAAAGCATCACTACGCAGTTGGTGAATCTTCCGCCCAAGCACGACCATAGCCGAGCCGCCCTGTGCGTGCGGTATCGCGAGCAATCGGTCGCATCACAGCGTCTGACGCGGCTTGTGCATCGCTCGGACGAGGTGCGTGTCGCCTTGGAAAGATCGATTGATGAATTGAGCGGCATCGCCCAACACCCGCGCACGTTCGACGCCCTCGAGGCGCTACTGGACGACCAATGGTATCGCCTCGCCTACTGGCGCGTAGCGGCCGACGAAATCAACTACCGCCGGTTCTTTGACATCAACGAGCTGGCAGCGATTCGCGTGGAAGAGCCCGAGGTCTTCGCCGCAGTTCATGCCCTGGTGGAGCGACTGCTTCGCGAGGATCAAGTGACGGGGGTTCGGATCGATCATCCTGATGGTCTGATGGATCCGGAAGGATACTTGGAAGACTTGCAGCGGCTCTTCCGAGGCTGCCGGCAGGACGCTTCAAGGAACGAACCTCGCGAACGACTCTACGTCGTCGTGGAGAAGATACTCACCGGTGAAGAGCCGCTTCCGACCGATTGGCCAACGTGCGGCACCACCGGGTACGAACTCCTCAACGATCTTAATCGCGTTTTAGTGGATGAACAAGGGCTGGAATACCTTCGCAGCGTTTATGCTTCGCTCACTGGAGTCGAGCAGCCGCCGGCGGAGATCGTGTACAACAGCAAAAAGCGAATCCTCGACGACGCCATGCCCAGCGAGCTTCACATGCTGGCCGGCCAGTTGCACCGCCTGACGCAACGTCACCGCATGTCGCGCGACTTCACCTTTCCCGCGCTGCTTCGGGCGCTGCGAGAACTGATCGCCTGCTTCCCTGTGTATCGCACGTATGTGCCGCCGGAAGGCTGGGAAATTGACGACGCCGACTTTGGCCACGTCATGGCGGCAGTTCGCTGGGCAAAGCGCCGCAACCCCACCATGGCAACAGGTGTGTTTGACTTCCTCGGCAGCGTCTTGCTCCTGCAATTTCCCCTCGGTGTGGACCACCCCGATCGCGAGCGGTTTCGAGAATTCGTGTTGAGATTCCAACAAGTGACCGGCCCGGTGACAGCCAAGGGCATCGAAGACACATCGTTCTACCGCTATTATCCGCTGGCGTCGCTCAATGAAGTAGGCGGGGAGCTCGACGCAAGGCCGCTGTCGATCGGCCAGTTCCATCGGAGAATGCAGCACCGCGCGAGCGACTGGCCGCACGGGTTGTCAGCCACGGCGACGCACGACACCAAACGCGGTGAGGACGTCCGCGCCCGATTGCATGTTCTCTCGGAAGTGGCCGAGCAGTGGACCCAGGCTGTACGCGAGTGGCAGGAAATCAATCGTCCTTTGCTGCGGGCCCTCGGTCCTTCGAGCGTACCGAGCCGAAATGAGGAGTACCTTCTTTATCAGACGCTGGTAGGCACATGGCCGCTGGCGTTTACCGACGATACCCACCGCACCCAATATCGCGACCGGATCACCAGGTATATCGAGAAGGCGATTCGGGAGGCGAAGGTCAACACGTCCTGGACGAATCCGATCGAAGATTACGAAGAGGCAGTATTGGGCTTTGCGTGCGATCTGCTCGATCCACAGCGATCCGCTCCGTTTTTGCAGAAGCTACACGACTTCGTAGCAAGCATCGCGGATGCCGGCTTCATTAACAGCCTTGCCCAGGTGGCTCTTAAATGCATCGTACCGGGTGTGCCCGACTTCTATCAGGGAACGGAACTGTGGGACTTCAATCTGGTCGACCCGGATAACCGTCGGCCCGTTGATTACGCTCTGCGGCAGCAATTACTTGGAGTTCTCCGCCAGCGTTTTGCCTCAGACGCAGTTGCGCTGCAGGAGGAACTGCTGCGGAATTGGCCGGACGAGCGAATCAAACTGCTGGTCCTCTGGCGAACATTGCAAGTGCGGACTACCGAGGCGGAAACCTGCCAGTATGGCGATTACGTCCCGCTAGCGGTTTCGGGCAATCATGCGGAGCACGTGCTGGCCCTGGCGCGACGCCACCACGAGGGTTGGGTCTTGGTAGTCGCGGCTCTACGCGTGCAGGGCCTCGTCCGGCAGCAACCAGCGGGCAAACGAAATGGGCTCCCGCCGATCGACTGGCAGGACACGCGGATCGAACTGCCACCGGATGCTCCGCATCGCTGGTTAGACGCTTACTCCGCCACGCAAGTGGAGTCGAGCCAATTCGGCCAAGGGAACAACTCCGGGGACTGGTGCCTTTCTGCACAACAGTTATTGTCTCCTTTGCCGCTGGCGCTGCTCACGCCTGTAACATGAGGCGGCACAGGACTAGACGTTTGGCGAGGACGAGTACGTACGTTCATATCGCTGGGGAGTCCCGCGGAGAGTCAAGGACCGGGCACAACGTGAATCTTTTGAACAACCATCTGGACTCGAGAGGGACAGACAATGCGCGTATGGCCAGGTAAGCCCTATCCATTGGGAGCGACGTGGGACGGACGCGGCGTCAACTTCGCCCTCTACTCGGAGCACGGCGAGAAGGTCGAACTTTGCCTGTTCGACTCTCCCGAAGATAAACATGAGTCCGTTCGTGTTTCGATGGCTGACCAGACGGATTTGATTTGGCACGTCTATCTTCCAGAGGCTCGGCCGGGCCAGTTGTACGGATATCGAGTCTACGGTCCCTACGAGCCCGAGCAGGGGCACCGCTTCAACCCGAACAAGCTGCTACTCGATCCTTATGCCAAGGCTATTGCTCGGCTGCCGAATTGGACCGACGTCATGTCGGGTTACATCATCGGAGACGATCAAGAGGACTGTTCGTTCAGCCCGGTCGACAACGCGGCCGACGCGGCCCTGGGTATGGTGGTCGACGAGGCATTCACTTGGGGCGACGACCGCCGGCCGAATACTCCCACGCACCGAACCGTGATCTACGAGATGCACGTCAAGGGCTTCACCAAGCTCCATCCCGACATCGCTGAGGATGAGCAGGGCACCTATGCGGCGCTTGGTTCGCAGCCCGCCCTACAGTACCTGCGTGAGTTGGGAGTCACCGCCGTCGAATTGCTGCCGATCCACGTCCACTCGAACGACCGTTACCTATTGGACCGCCGGCTGGTGAACTACTGGGGCTACAACACCATGAACTTTTTCGCGCCCGATCCGCGGTACGCGCTGGCAGATGATCCCCAGGAGGTCGTGCGGGAGTTTAAGTCGATGGTCCGCAATCTGCATGACGCGGGAATCGAGGTCATCCTCGACGTGGTCTACAACCACACTGCCGAGGGCAACCATCTGGGGCCGACCTTTTCATTTCGCGGAATCGACAACGCCAGCTATTACCGTCTTGTACAGAAGGACCCGCGCTATTACATGGACTACACCGGCTGTGGGAATACGCTGAACATGCAGAACCCACGAGTGCTGCAGCTCATCATGGACAGTCTCCGCTATTGGGTCTCGCACATGCACGTGGACGGGTTCCGCTTCGACCTGGCCAGCACTTTGGCCCGCGAACTTCACGAGGTGGACAAGCTGGGCGCATTCTTCGACATCATCCACCAGGACCCGGTTCTTTCCCAGGTCAAGCTGATCGCCGAGCCATGGGATTTGGGCGAAGGGGGATACCAGGTCGGCAACTTTCCGATGCTGTGGTCCGAGTGGAACGGGCGGTACCGCGACTGCGTGCGGCGTTTCTGGAAGGGGGACGGCGGCGTGGCCTCGGAGTTTGCTACGCGTATCAGCGGCTCCAGCGACTTGTACGAGTTGAGCGGCAGACGACCTCACGCCAGTATCAACTTCATTACCTGTCACGACGGATTCACGCTCCGCGACCTCGTTTCCTACGACCACAAGCACAATGAAGCCAACGGCGAAGGCAACCGAGACGGAGCGGACGACAACGACAGTTGGAACTGTGGCGCCGAGGGCCCGACCGACGATCCGGAGATCAACAAGCTGCGTCTGAAAAAGCAGCGGGCATTTCTGGCGACGCTCCTTCTATCACAGGGAGTGCCGATGCTGCTGGCGGGCGATGAAATCAGCCATACCCAAAAGGGGAACAATAATACGTATTGCCAAGACAACGAACTGACGTGGCTCGACTGGGACCTTACGGATGAGCAACACCAACTGCTCCAGTTCACACAACGGGTGATCACAATCCTGCACGAACAGCCGGTGTTCCAGCGCCGCCGATTCTTTCACAACAAATCAATCCGTGGAGACGATTCGCCAGAGATCCAGTGGCTCGATCCGCGTGGCAAGGAAATGCTGGACGAGGCGTGGGACGCGCCGCACGTCCGCTGCTTGGGCGTGCATCTATTCGGGGGGCATATCGATGTCGATGAATACGGCGAACCGATCATTGCGGATCATGTTTTGATGTTGTTCAACGCGGATCATGCCAACGTCATTCCGTTTACTTTGCCCCCGGTGGATAGTGGCGAACAGTGGCGTCGACTGTTCGACACTGCCAAAATGTCGGAGGACGGCGAGCGGATCGCCTCCAGCTCGTATCCACTGGAGCCGGTATCTCTCGCCCTCTTTTGCTCACCGGTTGCGGACGACATCGCAGAGGCAGCAAAATCGGAAGAGCGTACTGCGAATCGCACGACGCGATAGGCATGCTGCCGTACGCGTGCATCAGGGCTAAATGCCAATCCCGCTGCGCCCTTTACGTTAACCCAGTCTGCGCCCGATCCGCTCGGCTAAAGCGTCGCAGAAGCTCGCCGCGATCGCGTGAAAAGTCATCTGCTGAGCGCGTCTCGGATCACTTCGGCAGCAGCATCCAGAAGTGGCCGCGTCCCCCGGAGTAGGCCTGCCGTTTTAAGACGAGGATTGATGTGAAACGGCCATCGCGTTCCTGGTCGGAGTCGGTCGCCGCGTCAGTGCCTTCAGTGCGGGCCCCAATATCTCCATCGTTTCGCACCCTCACAGCCGTCGGTTCGGCGTCCCCCGCGCCGACGCACCACAGCAGGGGCTCCTCGATGGGCATGACGGGATCGTAGTTTCTGAAAACGTATGGTGCATCCTCTTCGGGGGGAATTTTCAAACCCGCCGGCGCGTAGCCGAAGGGTCCCGTGGCATACGGGTCGCGATACTGCTCGGGCTGCAAGAAGTCGGGCGTAAGCTCTTCAAGCGTCCGCGGGTAATCTCCGTGTTCGAGGCGATAGGCGATTAGCGCCAGCCTCACCCGCTCGGCGCGCCGCCGAGCCAAGTCGTCGACCCACCGGTCCAGGAACTGGTCAAGATCCCAAGGCTGGAGGAATTCAATCGCCACCAAAAGGCTAGTTTTCGCATGATGCGCGAGCGATATATCAAAGCTGAGTTCGCGGCGGCCTGACAAACGCGATCGATCGATTGGCCTCCACCGGTACATGCGGGATTCCGCGTCCAGGATCTCCGGCATCGAAACGGATTGTCGCCTCAACCGTTGACGCAGAGAAATCGCAATCGACGGCGGTAGCTGCGGCGATTCCGCCACGTCTGCCACCGCGACGAGATAATTCGCCGAAACAGTCGCAAGAATTGTCAACGCCTGCTCGGCCCGCTTTTCTTCGCCGGGCAAGCCATTTGCCATATAGGCGAACCACAGCTCGAGACGCGGCGAAGGGTTCTCATGGGCGATAAAGCTTGGGGCCTGTTCGCCTAGGATGATCGAGCGCACTTGAAGGTATTCATTCGCGAGCCGCTGCGCGGGGCGAAACCGCTGTTCCTCAATGATCTCCAACTGGCGGATCGCGCGCCGGATACGGTCGGCGGTCTGCCCATCGGCAGTGGCCCAGTCAACGAATTCCTTCTCCAAGTACTCGTGGTCTCGCGAGGGCTCGCTAAACCAAGCGTTCTCTTGTTGCACCGCAACGCGACGACACGCCAGCAAGCGTTCGAGTCGACCGTCCAGATCGACGGTTCCTCCCTGTGTGACGTCTCCGGTCTGGCTGTAGATGGCGGGGTTAAAGTCTTCAACCGGAGGGATCCAGCCGTAAAGGGCCAAGTACTTCAGATTCTCGATCGGCCGTGCCTGCTCGAACCGCGGCGACATCTCCGGCGGCAAACGGCATTCGACACGGCTGAGCTCGATAAATTCATCCAGGTGTTGACCGCTGAACGGATCCTCCGGGGTGGCGTCCGCCCCCAAGCTCGCCAGGCGCCGGTAGGCGTCCGCGACGTCGCGTCCGCGCGCGAGCTGCGACGACGCTTCCGCCGCGAGTTGTTCGAAGTGGACTTCGCCCCGGTCGGTCGAGACGGTAAGAGGGTAGGAGTCGGCGACCTGGGCGAGTCGTGCCGCGGGTGTGGCATAGGCGATCAATCCGATCGGCGCCACCAGCACTGTAATAGGCGCCAACCATCGCAGCAACCCGCCCCGGTCGAACATCCAGTCGCGCACCCGGAGCCACGTGGACAGCATCGCCATCAAGCCCAGGGGAGCAACAAACCAGAGCGCCGGGAGACGCCATACGATTACCAGCCACGCCCAAGCGGCCACAAGCACAGAAGTAAACAATGCCAGCATTGCCGCGAAGACGTCGCTCCGTAAGGCGAGTGAGAAGAACTGTCCGTAGGCAAACGCGGTTAGCACGGAACACCAGGCCAAAGTGACAACGCCAATCGCGGTGTTGTACAACTGTATCGTCTCGTAATGACCGCCGACCACCGTCGGCGCGTCCATCATTACCGAACCGCCCAGGTACCACGGAAAGTCGTATACGAA
This sequence comes from Pirellulales bacterium, assembly GCA_040880125.1. GTDB lineage: Bacteria > Planctomycetota > Planctomycetia > Pirellulales > JBBDJB01 > JBBDJB01. Next base: position 9,904 of record JBBDJB010000029.1, read on the forward strand.
ATAAAGCACTCCTAGCCACGAAGCGAGGAGTGATGCCATTACGCCCACAGCGATTAGTGGCGCGAGCCATGTCACGTGTCGTGCCAGCCAAAGCGTGCGTGGACGGCCAGCGTGCTCACTCAAAAAGCGGTACGCGTTTCTCCGCTGGTCCAGTCGAAACACGGCCGCCCCCATCAGTGCGGGCGTGAAGAGCAGGCTGAGCGTGCCGACGCCCGTCCATACGATCAGCGAAAAGGCGAAGCTCAGGAAGCCTCCCACCACGATGACGGCGACGCCCGTCCTCCACGACTGCCGAATCGATTGCCAAACCAGGCGCGCAAATGCCGAGCGCCAGCTACGATTCGCCCGAGTAATTGGTTGGTCGGCGATGGCCGCCGACCTAACCGCCGCTCGGCGCCGTAAAGCCCACGACGTCGACGACGACGCCGGCCAACGCAGCGCGAGCCAACCGGCCGTCGTGCCGACGAGGGCGACCATACCCAACCGCGCCGGTGTCGCGCCCCGAAACTCGCTAAGCGTGAAGCCCACCAGCGAAGCGGAGGCGATCGCTAGCACGGCCGCTACCAGAGGGTTTCGGCAGAGAAGCGACGCCACGAGTCCCCATGCCAGCGCTTCCAGCAGGGCGACGATGCCTTGAACGGCCATCGCACGCGCAGTCTGTGGCGGCCACACGCCCCCGAGAAGGCGAGCGGCAAGGAGGAGTGCAGCCGTCGTTAGAACGATCATCGAAATGGCAGCAGCGACTTTCCCGAGGGCGACGGCGCCGCGGCTGCGTGGCAAGATGCGGAGCAGTTCGGCGGTCCCTTCCTCGTCTTCCACGGAAAACAGCGTCACTGCGGCAGCGATCGATAGCATCGCGCCTCCGCCAAACGCGATGACCATCGCCAAGCCCGCCTGCGGCGCGGGCGAAGACAATACTTCAGGCACAATCATCGTGAGTAGCGCGATCGCCCCAAAGCCGAGGGCGAGACCTGCCAGGCGGCGGCATTCTTTCCAAAAGAAGCGTACTGCGACGCGGCGCGCGACGGGCGGCGCGAATCGAGATGTGGCGGTGGCTGACATCGTGGCTTCCCGCAAATATGGAACGAGGGACGGCGAGGGCGTCTGGGACTTAGACGACTGTCTTGGAAGCGATAGCCGGCGGCGACGTTTTCCCAACTCCGCTTGACTGCATATAGGCGACGAAAATCTCTTCCAGCGAGGGGACGTGCGTCTCGACGGCGACCACGGCGTCTTGATCGGCAAGCTGGCCCAACTCCGTGGGGTCTTCCACTTCGCGCAGCAGTGCCTGCCACTGTTTGCCACGCCGGCGGCTCTGCAGCACCTCGCCCGGTAACGCCGGCAGCGCCGCGGCGGCGCCTTGCATCGTGATCGTCACCTCGACGGTAGTCTGCTTGATCCGGTCCAGTGTGTCGATCAAAACAACGCGACCGTCGCGCACAATTGCCACGTGGTCGGCGACGCGCTCGACCTCACCGATCAGATGACTCGACAGCAACACGGTGCGTCCCTCGGCGGCCAGGTCGACCATACTCTCGAGAAACTCGCGCCGCACCAGCGTGTCGAGCCCCGAGGTCGGCTCGTCGAGCACCAGCAACTCGGGCTGATGCGCCATGGCGAGCGCGAGCACAACTTTCGCCCGCATCCCCTTCGACATCTGCTGGATCTTTCTATCGAGCGGCACGCGGTATTGGTCGAGAAAATTGCGGTAATGCTGTTCAAAACCATCCGCGTAGAAGCCGGCGGTAAACCAGCCAATCTCACTGGCCGTCATCCACTCGTAAAGCGTTGGCCGCTCGGGCACGTACCCCACGCGTTGGCGAATCTCATCTCCCCGACGGTCGCTCGGCAGGCCGAACACCCTGAGGCTCCCCGCATCCGGTGGCGTCAGCCCCAGCAGCATTCGCACGAGCGTCGTCTTTCCGGCCCCGTTCTCCCCCAGCAGCGCGAAAACACAACCTGGGGGGATCGTAAGCGTCACGTCGTCGACGGCGACGGTACGGCCAAAGCGCTTGGTGACCCCTTCGATCTCGATCAGCCCTTTCACGGCTTCTCTCCCGGTCGGCGGTAGTGTTGGTTGAGCCGTTGCAATTCGCCATCGACGAGCGTGCGGACTTCGTCGATGCTCAGCCCGGCGTCAAGCGTCTCGCGAAGCGTCGCACGCACCAGATCACGGAGCAGGCTGCGTCGCTGTACCTGGCAAGCCCGCCGCGCGCCGGACCGCACGACCAGTCCGATCCCGGGCACCGTCTCGACAATCTCTTGCGCCTGTAATTCGCGATAGGCACGAGCGACCGTGTTTGGGTTGACGGCCAATTCCTTGGCCAGTTCCCGCACGCTCGGGATGAGGTCCCCGGTTGCGATAGCGCCGGCAGCGACGGAAAACATCACCTGCCGAGCGATCTGGTCGTAGACGGGTACGCCGTTGACGGCGTTAACCTGGATGAACACGGCTTCCTCGCTGACAGCGAACTACTGTGCTACTACGACAGTACAGTAGCGAGTAAGCGTCAGCCTGTCAATGAAAATCTGGGCTCAAGCCTAGCGGGAGACCTTGAGCCTTCGCCAGCTGCCACACCGGCAACAGGTTAGATCATGGCAATCGCCGCCGATGGCGACAACGACCCGAGGTCATGGCCTGCTATCGACATGCAATCGAGGGCTGCCACCGGGACGAATGAGTCGGCTTTCTCGCGGAGCGGGACCGGAGTGTAGCTGCGCCGCGTCTCAGGAAGTGGCGAATTGCCCGTCTTCTAGGGAATGAATAGAATCGAGACGTCTATTCTATTCCCCCGAGCCAGTTCTTCCGCCCCATGAATGAGCGATTTCCGTCGAGCCGCGAGCAATTCCAGCGAGTCCGCGCGGAACTTCACCACAGCAGCGGGCGGCCGCAGGACGGGGGCCACAAACGACGCGATCGCTCGGCCGGCGCGCTGGTACGGAGCTTTGTAGGCCTATTACGTGGGCAGTATCTCTCGCTCGCACTGGCGCTGGGGACGCTCACGGTGGCGACGATCTTGGCGCTCGTGCCTCCGGCGGCGACGAAGTTGATCGTCGACTACGTGCTGGGGGATAAGCCTCTGCCAAGCGCCGTGCCGGCTTGGGTGCCGCGCGATCCCTGGCCGTTGCTGCTAGCCGTGGCAGCCACGGTGCTTGTCATTTCGATATTGAAGATAGGAATCCAGATCTGGGGTCGCTGGCACGCGACGCGAATCACGAAACTGTTGCAGATGTCGGTCCGCAAAAAGGTGTTCGCCCACGTCATGCGGTTGCCGCTGCATCGGATTCAAGAGCTTAAGTCGGGCGGAGCGGCCAGTATCCTACGTCAGGACGCCGGCAGTGTGGGCGATCTGGTGTTCGGCATGCTCTACAACCCATGGCGGGCTGTTATCCAGTTGGTCGGCAGCTTCTGCATCCTGGCATGGGTCGATTGGCGGCTGTTGGTCGGAGCGCTGGCAGCCATGCCGATGGTCTACCTGTCGCATCGCACTTGGATCTCCCGTATTCGGCCACAGTTTCGGCGGATTCGGTCCGAACGGGAAAGGGTCGACTCGCTCGCCACCGAGGCTTTTGGCGGCATGCGGGTCGTGCGGGCGTTCGGGCGGCAGCGGGCCGAGACGAGCCGGATCATGCGCGGCAACCATCTCATGGGACGGCAAGAGTTGTACGCGTGGCGGTGGATGCGAGGCATCGAACTCCTCTGGGAAACGCTGATGCCCTTGGCGGGCGCGGGGCTACTGATCTACGGCGGTTGGCAAGTGATCCAGGGCGCCCTATCACTGGGCGACCTGGTGATGTTTTTGGCCTACCTGGCGATGTTGCTTGGACCGCTGGGAGTCCTCGCGCAAAGCGCCGCGGAATTTCAGAATGGACTGTCGGGGCTCGATCGGATTCTCGATCTTCTCGAAGAGCCGCGCGAGATGGAGTCGCAAGCGGCCGTCACGATAAATCGTGCCGGCGTAGCTGGCGGAGTGACGTTTGAGAACGTGTCATTCAGCTATCCCGGTTCTAGCACATTTGCATTGGAAGAGATTTCGCTTGACGTGAGGCCAGGCGAAACGATCGCACTGGTCGGCCCGAGTGGCGGCGGCAAGACGACGCTCTGCAATCTCGTGGCGCGGTTCTACGATCCGACGAGCGGGCGGATTCTACTAGACGGGCGAGACCTGTGCGGCATCGACGTCGAAGGCTACCGCAATCTGCTGGGAATCGTCGAGCAGGATGTATTTCTGTTCGACGGCACGGTTGGGACAAACATCTCCTACGGGCTCCGGCATTCCACGAAGGCTCAGATCCGTGAAGCAGCCGTCGCAGCCAATGCCGATAAATTTATCGACGCCTTACCCAGGGGTTATAACACGTTGATCGGCGAACGAGGGGTAAAGCTTAGCGGCGGCCAGCGGCAGCGGATTGCAATCGCCCGAGCCGTGCTCGCCGACCCGCGCATCTTGATCCTCGATGAGGCCACCAGCAATCTCGACACCGAGAGCGAACGTACGATTCAAGCAAGCTTGACGGAGTTGATGGAAAACCGCACATGCTTCGTGATCGCGCACCGCTTGAGTACGATCGCTCATGCGGACCGGATCGTCGTCTTGGAGGAGGGGCGGATCACAGAAGTCGGGGGCCACCAGACCTTGATGGCGACCGACGGCCGCTACCGAGAGATGGTGTTGCTGCAAACCCGCCCGGCCGAGGTTTAGCCCTCCCGTAATCGCACCTCGTTTAACACCCGGACAAATGCCCCCACCAATGTCGTCTCCGTGCCCAAAGGCGTCCGAATTGAGTCCCGACGCAGAGCCCGAGGCCGTGTTTCCGCTCCCGTTGACGCCGTTCGAACGGTACTACCAACTGGATGACTCTCGCGAGTATCCCACGACTTTTCCGGTTGAGATTCGCTTCTCGGGAACGCTCGACCGCCAACACTTTGATTCCGCACTTGATTCCTCCGTACGCCGCCATCCGCTGTTGCGGGCGCGCATCGACATCAGCTCCGGCAAACCGCGTTGGGTGCCTGTCGAGCGGACTGAGCCGGAGGTGGACTGGGATGACGAACAAGCGCCGATCATGCACGCTGGCGGAGAATTCATCGACCTGGCCTCCGAGCCGGGGCTACGCACCTGGGTTCGCTCGGCGCCGGACCGGGCACGGGTACTGTTTCAGTTTCACCACGCTTGCTGCGACGGACTTGCTGCGCTGGAGTTTGTAAAGGACTTTCTGGCATTGTACAAGGCTGCCAGAAGCGAGATGCCCGCGGGTTCGGAGCGAGGCGAGCCGGAATACGCGTTGCTGCTGCGACGCGGCGATTTCGTCCCCAGGCCGGCGTCGAGGCCATCGCTTGCGGTCACCCTTCGCGACACGTGGTATACGATCAAGGTCTGGTCGTGGATTCTAATCAAGAAGCCAGTTGTGTTAGCGAGTGGAGAAACAGCCCCGGTGACCGAACGCACGGAAGAGATCCTCGCCTTTGCCACCTCGACATTCTCGCAAGACGAGTCGCAGACGCTGCGCGAGCGGGCCGCTTCGTTGGGTGCACCTGTCAACGATCTGCTGCTGCGGGACTGGCTGCTCGTGCTGCGCCGCTGGAATCAGCAGCACTCTGGCACCGGCCGGGGAAGGTTTCGCATCAACGTGCCGGTTAGTGTGCGAACGCGCGACGAAGTGCGGATGCCGGCGGCCAATCGCATTGGCTACGCATTCGTCACGGACGAGGGCACGGCGGCCGACGACGCCGGATTGCTCGATGTCGTTCTCGAAGAAACGCGGCGGATTAAGCAGTGGAAGCTGGCACTGTACTTTCTCGGCGGGCTGGCCCTGGCCGGCAAATTTCCGTCGGTCATTCGCTGGGCCCTGCGGCGAAATGCGTCGCTCGCCACTGCTGTGTTGAGTAACGTCGGCCGCTTCTCGCCCGCAAGGTCGGTCAGGCGAGGGCAGAAGTGGACGTGCGGCGACCTCGTGCTAGAGCGCGTGTGTGGGGCGCCCCCAATTCGCAAACTGACGCGAGCGGCGATGATCGTTATCGAATATGCCGGCCAGACGACGTTCTGCCTGCGCTGCGATCCTCACTTCTTCAGCGCCGAACAGACGCGTGCGCTGCTCGACGCGTACGTGGCGCAGATCAGCCAAACGGTAGATGGCAACAGCGAACCAGACCCCCAGGCGTGAGCAGCCGTTTCACGCGTGTACCGCGGCTCCGCCGTCGACTGTCAGCGTTTCACCCTGCACCAAGTCCGACAGGGCGCTGGACAAGAACAGTACACAATTTGCCACGTCGTCGGCGGTTAAGAAACGATCGCCGGTCATGCTTCGTAGCTTGCGCGAGGCGAATAATTGGTCGGCATAGGGGATGCGCCGGGTCGAGTCGGTCTCGACGAGGCCGGCCTTCACGATGTTGAGGTTTATGTCCTTGTCTCCCAACTCCAAGGCGAAATGCCGGATAAAGCTTTCCAGGGCAGCTTTCGAGCCCCCGACCGCGCCATACATCGGCAGCGCCATGTGCGAGCCGTGGCTGGAAATCGCCACAACCTTCGACCGTCCTTCGGCCCGCTGGAACAATCGCACGCTGGCTTGCACCAGGTGGATCAACGCCATCACGTTCGTCTTCATCGTCGACTCAAAGTTCCTCTGCGTGATGGCCAGCATCGGCCGGAAGCCTCCGGTCGCGGCGTTGCTCACCAGGATATCAAGCTTGCCGAACTTCTCGTCGACGAACTCCATCATGGCGTCGATGTCATCCCGCTCGCTGATGTCCGCCTTGACGACCGCCGCATTGCGTCCCATCGCAGCGATACGCTCGGCGACTTCGTCGGCGGCCGCCTGCGAAGTGACGTAGTTGATAATCACGTCGGCGCCGGCTTCTGCCAGCCGCAACGCACAAGCACGGCCGATGCCACGAGATCCGCCAGTGACCAGGGCTTTGCGTCCACTCAAGTCGATCATGCTCGTGTCTCTCGCTCGCAAAATATTAACGTAATAGATCCGAGATATACGGGAGTCTCACGCCGAAGCCGCCATCAAGGGCTGAGAGCTCGCCGCGGCGCATTGGCTTGACATGCCCACCAAATCGGCCAGTGCCGCGAAGTGTCCGTCGATACGCCAGCTTTCGAGTCTCCGCACCGCCGCCGGGTCGAGGCCCGGATAGCGCGGCTCGCGCCCGGGCACAACTTCGATTCGCCCGGGGGTAAAGCCCTCGCCACACTGGGCAGCCTTGTACAAGGCCTCCTTCAGCGCCCAAATCTGTTCGACGGTTCGCAAGTGTGCCGGGCTGCTCGCCAGCCACTGCCGCTCGCGCGGGGAGAGGCTCCACTGCAGGCTCCGCACCATGACATCACCCCGGCAGACCAGGTCGACACCCAGTCTCTGCTCGGCGTCTCGCCCAAGCGCCACCAGCACGCCCCGCGATGTGTGCGCAATCGACATCCCGACGTCTACCTTGCAGTCAGTGACATAAACAACCGGACGCTCGCCGTGTCCGAGCGTGGTCGAGCGCGTTTCGATATGAATCTCATTGGGCGTAATCTCATGTCTGCCCATTTCGTCCAGTAGCGGCAGGAGCATCCGCTTGGCCAGCACCCGGCCGCTCACCCAGGTCAGGCGTCGCGTTTCGCAGTGCATGCGGTCACGAGCCCGGCGTTCATCGAGCGAGAGCCATCGCTCGGCCAATTGCGCGCCGTCGTCCGCAAGCTCGGATAGCCGTGCATATTGGCAGCGGATGCGCGCCACGCCTATCTCCCTCCCGCGCCGACGCGAATCGTGCGGTAGCCGTCGACCTGCAACAGCGGCTGCTCGTCTTCGCCGAACAATGTGAAGTCGAAGCGGCTGTGTCGCTCGCCGCGCTCGCGGAAAAAAAGACGTAGGATGCAGGTCGCTCCGGCGCGGGGCATGCGTGCCAGCCGCAGGTGCTCGAACGCGTAAGGCACCTCCAGCACGCCGCCGAACTGCAAGTACAGGAAGCTGCCGCAGGCGACGACGCAGGCGTCGAGCACCGCCGGCGACGTTATCCAGTCGGTATCGCCGCGCGGCCCGGCCAGTTCGGACAGCGGCGGAGCGATGATCTTGCCCCAGCCGCCGTCGTATTGGTAGGCACACTCTTTCAGGCATCGTAGCGGATCGCCATGAAAGAGCAGCCCTTCGTCCGGATAAGCGTGTGGAAACCATCCCAGCGGAGGCCGGCCGGGTGCATCGGCATGAATCGGCGAGCCGTCCGCCGTTGTGGGTATGAATCCCTCGACATGCAGCCGGGCCGGATCAATCATGCGGCCTTTGCGGTCGCGCTGCTCGGTCAGTAAGCGGCAGGCGAGGCCTCCTTCGACCGGGGCCACTTCGACACGCGCCCTGATCGGGCTATCGGTCGGAAAGAGCATGCCGTTTTCGATCCTCACGTTGCGCAGTTCGGATACTGCCCGTCTGTCCAGTGCACAAGACGCCGCTTCTGCCAGCGACTCCAGCCCGACTACGCCCGGCAGGAATGGCCGACTCTTGAGGCGGTGCTGGCTCAGAAAGGGATCGCCGAGTGGATCGAAGGCAATATCAGCGATGCCCCCACCGCCTTCGGAGGCGTGCCATGCGGCCACCAGCGGCGGAGTGCCGGAGTCTTTCTCCGAAACCTCTGCGGACGGGGCGTCGTTGCCGGTGGTAATCTCAACCTCGTAGGGATAGAACCGCCGCTGAAAGAAGCCATCGGTCACCAGCACTTCGCTGCGGGGAGTGCCGGCCCTCAACTCGTCGATTAAATGGGCCACGCCCTCGGCCGGCGAAATGAAGTCCATCTTGAAGGCGTTCTTGGTGATTCCTACGCCGTCTGCCAGCAGGGCCATGCCGACCGCGTCCCAGGTTTGCCAATGGAAACAGACGCTGTGGCATTCGGGCCGTCGGGTGCGAAACCAGCCGCAGAGCTTGGCCAGCATGTCATTGGCCGCGGCGTAGTCGCTCAGCCCGTTGCCGCCGAAGCGGCCGCTCAATGAGCCGAAGCCGACGAAGTAGCGGAGCGGATCGCCGCTGGTCAGGTGCATCAATGCGAGCGTGCCGCTGACCTTAGGGTCAATCGTGTCGCGCAGCTTGGCGGCCGCGCCGGTGCCAAAGCGAAAGCTCTTGGCGTAGCCGGCTCCGTGAATGATGCCTTCGATGGCGCCGTCCAGTTCGCGAATGGTCGTCAGCACGCGACCCAGATCGTCCCAGTCGGCCACGTCGCAGACGTGATAAGTGGCCTCGACGCCGGCCTGGGCGAACCGGTCGAGCGATTGTTGGATTTCGCGGTCTTTGCGAACCCGGTCCCAGTCGTCGGTGGGCGATCGCCCTTCCAGCGTCGCCTTTCGCACGATCTCCGACTTGATCGCCTTGAGTTGTTCCTCAGTGCAGTTCTGCCACGGTGTATTCGGTTCCGGTGCGGGGCTCTTGCCGAGCAGATGCAGCTTGAGTCCATAGCGGCGACCGATCTCCAAGGCAGTTTCGGCCGTGATGCCGCGAGCCCCACCCGTGATGACCCACACCCCGCCGCGCGGCAGTTCGCCCACCGGCAGCGCTTCGACCGGCTCGCGCTTTACCCGGACGACCTGGCGGCGGCCTCCGACATATGCAATTTCCACCTCGGGCACGTCGGCGGTCAATTCTGCGCACACGGCCTCGGCCAACTCCGCCGGCGGCTCATCGGCCGGGGCATCAATTACCCTCACGTGAAAACGCGCGTGGTCGTAGCGGTCGTCCTCGACGAAGATCGACTTCAGCAGCCCCGTCAGGGCGCCGCCTTCGGGATTCGGCACGCCGGCATTGAAGCCGAAATCGCCGCCGAGGGAAATCAGGGCTACCAGTGTCGCCTGGCCTGCTTCCGGAGTCTTGCTAACGAGCTGAAACCACTTCCGCGTCACCCAGTAGGGCAGATAAACACCGCGCTCGATCCGCGCGGCCGCGGTTGAACAATCGTTCCACGCTTCGCTCGCCACATCGCGGGACGTGGCCAAAACGAGACATCGGGCCGGCGAATGTTCGAACGCCCGCTCCAACTCGGCACAGGTCGCTTCGGCGTCCGCGCCGGAGGGCAGCCGGTGTACTTGAACGCCGCGGGCAGCGAGGGTGGCGGCAAGCGACTCGGCATCGGGGTTGTCGCCCAACAAGAACGCTGACCCGGGCAGCGCTCGGGCGGGCGTGGACGCTGCCAACGGTGCGTCGAGCATGTGCATCGTCATGCGATCGGCAACTCGCGACGCCGGCGATGCTAGCGAAGGGGATTCCGATGGTTGCGGCACTGCTGTGCCGGGGGCTCCCAACAGATCGTCGCGCTTGGCCACCTCATCGTAATTGTCCGCGTAGTACCGCTGGTGGTATTCCCAGTCGGTGACGAGCACCTCGGTGGCAGCCGGACGCGTGTACAACTCGCGGAGCAGGTGTCGCACGCCCGTCCGCTCGGGCATCAGCCGCAGGTTGCTGGCCTTGAGTATGGCCTCCGTGTCGGGTCGCGAGGCCATGCCCACCGCGTCCCAGGGGTGAAAGTGAATGCCGATCGCATGGACGTCGGGTCGCCAGCCGCGGTACCAGCCGGTGAGCTTGCAAAGCATATCGCTGGCGGCGGCGTAATCGGTCTGGCCATTGCTCCCCAGCCGGCCACTGATCGAGCCAAAGCCGATAAAATGACGTACCGGATCATCACGGGTCAGGTGCATGAGGTTGTAGGCGCCTAAAACCTTGCTGCCCACGGTCGCCTCGACCGTCTGGCGCGTCTTCTTCTCGAAGCGGCTGGCTTGTTCAACGCCGGCGCCGTGCAGAATCCCTTCGATGGGACCGTCGGCGCGGCGGACATCGTCGAGCACGCGCGACAGTGCCGCACGGTCGGCGACGTCGCAAGCGTGATAGGTGTATCGAACGCCCGCCACCTTGAAGCTTTGCAGGTTTCGGTCAATCTCGATGGCTTTCGCCACTTGGGCCCAAGCTTCGTTGGGTTTTTTACCGTTCTTGCGGGCATCGACGATCACGCGCGTCCGCAACTGGGCCGTTTGCTGTTCGTCGAGATTGCGCCAGTCCGAATCGATGGGCTCGGCCGGAGTGGTGCCGATCAGGTGCAGCTTCAGGCCGAAGCGGCGTGCCAACTCCAGCCCGCATCTGGCGGTGATGCCGCGAGCCCCGCCGGTGAGCACCCAGGTGCCGCCGGGACGGACGTCGCTATGGGTCTCTAGGTCAGCGTATTCCGGCAAGGCAACCTGCAGGTAGCGCCGACCGTTGACAAAGGAGAGCTCGTAATCATTCGTGCCGTACGCGAGTTCGCGACAGATATTAGTGGCCAATCGGCCGGGTGATTCGCCACGCGGAGCATCAATGGCCTTGGCCAAAAATCCCTTTTGCTCACGCATGATGCCGTATTCGAGCAGCAGCGACTTCATCAACCCGGTCGCAAATCCTGACTCGGGCGAAGCGACCTTTCCGGAAAATCCCAAATCGCCGCCGAGATCGAGAGTGGTGACGACGGTGCAGTCGCGAAGACGTTTGGCGTCGGCTGCCAGTTGCATTTGGCGCTGGCACAGGTAATACGGAAGCAGCACTCGCTCGCGATAGACCTGATCGAAGCCCGCCGGATCTGTGCGGTCTGTCAAAGTTTCATCGCGCAGCCCGGTGAGAAACAGATGCATGATCGGCTGTTGCTGCCAGTGGCGCTCAAGCTCGGTCACGGCCGCCTCGGGCGAGTGGGATTCCGCCAATCGCACGACCGTGGCGCCGCCTTCGGTCAACCGCTGGCAAAGTGCGTCGGCAAGCGAGTTGCTGCCACAGACGGCCGCCGCCCCTTTGAAAGCGGGAAAGTCGGCCGGCTGCTTGTCCCACGGCATAGGAAACATCCGCAGCACAAACCGCATACTCTCGCGATCGTCGGACGAACGGTCGAGCAAGTCGTCGGAGGATGGGCTCGCCGTTGTCACTTTCGGCTCTGGCGCTAGCTGCGGGGCGGGCGTTTCCTTCGCCGTAGGTGGGGATCCGTTGCTGCCGAACGTAGCTGGGTCGCCCGCCGGCGCCGCCGGAAGCAACGCCCCGACGTGTACGCGCTGGCGAAGCGTCCCACAGTCGAGCAGCAAGTCGCCTGCGGCCGCGTCGACCACGGCGATCAGCCGCAAGGTCCCGCGCTCCGGCATGTCGGCTAATGCCTGCAGCAGTTCGCTCGCGGTTTGGGGTGAATCAGAGGCGGTAAGCCGCTGCCGGAGCCAGTCGAAACGTTCAAGCGATGCTGCCGGCGCGGGTACTGACGCGGTGTGCAGCACGCAATGATTTGTGGCTACGACCGGCCCGGCCGCGTCTTGCTCCGCCAGGTGTTGGCCGTCGTGCTCGGCCGCACAGAGGCGGCGTTGCGCTTGATGGCTTAAGCACGTCGTCCAACCGCGAGACGTCTTTACGCCTCGTAGGCTGCTGGCGGCGCGTTCAAGCGTGTCGCTGCGCTGCAGCAGGCCGTCGATGCGCATCGTGGTGGGGTGCGATGCGGAACCGTTCGAGCCGGCGGCGGAATTGAGGAGTGCGCCGGTCGACGCTGCCAGGCCGTTGGCATTAAGACCCACCAGGCTGCCGACCAGTCCGGCGAAAGTAACCGTGGCACATGCCCACCCCTGGGCTGGCTCCCGTACGAGCACGAAGGGCGTGAGCACTTCGGTCAGGGCGGCCGGCAATGAGAGCTCACCGACCAAGCCGTGCAAGACGCCCGCGGATGATGCACCCGGGAGCAGTGCCACCTGAGCGATCCCGGCGGCGAAGTCGCTCTGCACGGTCAGGTTGAGCGCGGCCAGATTGCCCGCCGGCACTTCCAACGCATCGGCCAATCCGCGTAGCTCATCCCATTGATCGGTGGTAAAGAAAACCTGAGGGTTGGACCGGGCCTCGGTCGGCAGCGGCAATTCGCCCCAGTCGCCGTCCGTCAGGTCAGCGACTCGCCGGAGGAGAAGTTGGATCTCCGTTTTTTTTTCCAACCCGTGCTGTCGCCCCATCTCATACGGGGTGCCGCGCACGTGCAGGATATCCACTTTTGTCGCGACGCATTCCGCCGTGGCGGCAGCAGTCATTCCAGCAGCACTACTTACCGCGGGCGGTGCAGTCGCGGGGCCAGGCGCCGCGGGCTCGGAAGCGGCAGGCGTTTGCGTCGGCGCGGCAGTGTCCTTTTGCGGAACTTTGGCCAGGAACTCTACGATGTGGCGCAGCGTGGGAAAATCATCGAGCGTCAGGTCGTCGGTGGGCGTGACGTCGAAATACTCCTGCAACTCACCGAACATCTGGGCCTTCTTGATGCTGTCGATGCCCAGGTCTGCTTCCAGGTCGGCGTCGAGCTCGACCACTTCAGCCGGGTAGCCGGTTTGCTCGACGACAAAGTTGATCAAGAACTGTTCGAGCTCGGCAACGTCAACGCCAGAGGCAGCGGGTGAAGCCGCTTCGGGCGGAGCCGTAGACTGTGGCGACGCAACCGAGGTGGGAGCCGGTACAGCCGCGGTCAGCGGTGCCGATGTAGCAGTCGGTGCAGGTGCTGCGGCGGGTTCCGGCTGGGGTGCTGCGCCGGACGGTGCTGGGGTGGACGTAGCAGCGCCCTTTTGCGGAACTTTTGCCAGGAACTCCACGATGTGGCGCAGCGTGGGAAAATCATCGAGCGTCAGGTCGTCGGTGGGCGTGACGTCGAAATACTCTTGCAACTCGCCGAACATCTGAGCCTTCTTGATGCTGTCGATGCCCAGGTCTGCTTCCAGGTCGGCGCCCAGCTCGACCACTTCGGGCGGATAGCCGGTCTGCTCGACGACAAAGTTGATCAAGAACTTTTCCAGTTCAGCCAGGTTCACCGCGCTGGAAGCTGCCGGTTTGGACGGATCGGCCACCGCAGCCGGAGCCGCGACTGCTGGAGCCGAGGATGCCGGAGCGGGGGCAGGTGCTGGCGCTGGCGCCGGGACTGCTGGTGCCGCGCGATCGATTGCCGCTTGCGCGGGCGCGGTAACTCCGGCGCTTCGACCAGACGGCACGCCCGGCTGCCCATTGCGTCCGGAACTCTGCCGCATCTTTGCCCGGCGGCGGGCCGTGGCATCAAAGTGCCAAATCTCACCACGCTCCACCGGTGTGACGGCCGCCGGCGCCAGCACCGAAGTCGTACTCCTCTGCCGATCCATCGCGCCGCTGCACTCCAGCAGCGCTTGCACGCGCATGATTTGCTCGACGCCCGGCCGCGAGGGATTATCGCAGGCGATCCCCGCATACTCATGGGCCGCCAAATTACGGCGGTTGAGGCGGCTGAGAGCCTGTTGAGGGCCGACCTCGACGAAGACGGTCGGACCCTGGGCCGCCAAGTCTCGCACCAGTTCGGCGTAGCGTACCGGTGTCGTCAAGTGGGCCACCAGGTTGCGACCGATTTCGCTTGGATCGCGGATGACCCGGTTCGTCGCCACGCTGTACGTGGTCACGCGGGGAGCTTGAAACCTCTCAGCGGCGATCTGCTGTGCGAACCGCGCGGCGGCGTTGGCCATCAAGGGTGTATGGAACGGGCTGGGTACCGGCAGCATGCGGGTCTCGTACATGCCTACTTGCAACATCTTCTCCAGCTCAGCGAGCGCCGGCAGCGTGCCGCCGACGACCGTCTGGTCGGGGGCGTTGTGATTGGCCACGAAGACCGGCCCGGCGACGCGTGGCGCCATCTGCTCGATCACTTCCGGCGTGGCGGTGGTAGCCAGCATTCCTCCTTGTCCGCCCGGGAAAGCCGTGATCGATTCGCACCGATGTCGTGTCACCCGGATCGCTTGCTCCAGATCCCAAGCTCCGGCAGCCAACAGCGCGGGATACTCGCCGTAGCTGTGACCGGCCACCAGATCGGGCGTGATGCCGTGCTCTTCGAGCGCCGCAGCCACCAGCACATCGGCCAGCAACATCGAAACCTGGGTGATCCATACATCCTTGCCCAAGGGCGAAGCTTCGTCCCAGGCCAACTGCGCCCAGCCGGGATAGCCAAGCCGTATCATCACGGAATCGATCTGCGCCTGCCGAGCACGTACCGCCGGCACTTCATCCACCAGTTGGCGAAGCATGCCGGTGTATTGCGAGCCCTGGCCGGGGAAGAGGTATGCGATTCGCGTGTCAGGATTGGCCTGGCGGTAGAAAACGCCTTGCTGCTCAAGCACGGTTTGGGCCGCGGCGTTGTCCATTTGTTTCAGCGCCAGACCGAGTTTCGTCGAAAGCGCCTCTGAGCTATCGACTACGATCGCCAGGCGGAAGCGGTCTTCGGACGAGAAACGGCGCCGGCTGGAGGCGTCCAGTGTGCCGGTGTCCGATTGTGCTGCTTCGATTGCCCGCCGCAGTGCAGCGGCGTCTGCACCGCCGAAGCGGCAGATTCGCCATGTACCCGACATTCGGCCTTCAGAAGTAGCCGCCGATTGAGTCGCCGGCGGAAAAGAAGGAGCTGCGGCGGCGGCTGTGGGCGCGGGCATGGATGCCGCGGGAGCCGGCGTAGGTGACGAAGCTTGCGCAGATGCAGCGGCCGGTATAGGCGCGGGTGCGGCGGGTTCTGGCGTGGGCGAGGCGGTTCCCTTCTGCGGGGCCTTCGCCAGAAACTCGACGATATGACGCAGCGTGGGAAAGTCGTCGAGCGTCAGGTCGTCGGTCGGCGTGACATCGAAATACTCTTGCAGCTCGCCGAACATTTGGGCTTTCTTGATGCTATCGATGCCCAAGTCTGCTTCCAAGTCAGCGTCCAACTCGACGACTTCCGGCGGGTAACCGGTCTGCTCGACGACGAAGTTGATCAAGAACTGTTCGAGCTCGGCCAAGTCGACGTTCGCAGGCGCAGGCTGCGCAGCCGGCGCGGGGTGGGTGGCCGGGGCCAACGCGGCTTCAGACTGCGAAGGAGCCGGTACGGCAGTGGCGGAAGCGGGTGCTTGAGCCGGCGCGGCCGATTCCCTTTGGGGAACCTTCGCGAGGAACTCCACGATGTGGCGCAACGTGGGAAAGTCATCGAGCGTCAGGTCGTCGGTCGGCGTGACGTCAAAGTATTCTTGCAGCTCACCGAACATCTGAGCTTTCTTGATGCTGTCGATCCCCAGGTCGGCTTCCAGGTCGGCATCGAGCTCGATCACTTCCGGCGGATAACCGGTTTGCTCGACGACGAAGTTAACAAGGAACTGTTCCAGCTCGCCCACATTCACACTTATCGCGGCGGCATTGGACGCCAGGGCCGGCGAAGCAGAAGCCGCCGAGGGAGAAGCCTCCACTTGGGGCGCTGGAGCCGGGGTGGGAGCGGCGCTTGCGACTCGGCTGCCGTACTCGAGAACCGCATGATAGGCCAGCCCACGTGAACAGGTTCCCACGGCGGCCAGGCGCCGGCCGTCGGCGGTGGTGAGCTCGATGGCCGTCCTCGCCGCCGGCGCCGCCAGCACGTTACCGTGCTCAGTGACAAAGGGAGCGGCTGCCTTCAGTCCGACCGCGGGCGGCAACTCGCCGTGACTGACCTCCAGCACGGCTTTGAGCAGTGAGACCAGCGACGAGGCCCCCTGCGTGTTGCCGAGTTGGCCAAGAATTGAACTGAGCAGCAAAGGCCGCGGGCGGCCACCTTTGCCGTACACTTCGGCCACGGCGCGCACCTCTTGTGCCGTGGCGTTGTTGTCGCCCAGCGCGTCCAGCTCCATAAGCGCCACGTCTGCGGGGCGAGTGGCTCCGTCGCTAAAGGTCCGCTGCATGGCCAGCTCTAGTGCGTGGCCCCAGGACGTGGAGTCGTGCGCCGCGCCAACTCCCCGCAGCACGGCGTGGATTCGATCGCCGTCGCGCTTGGCGTCGGCCAGCCGCTTAAGCAGAAAGACGACGACGCCTTCGCCCGGCACGTGGCCTTGCGCATGCGCGTCCAGCGGCGAACGTGCGTCGCCCTCAGCCAAGTCGCCGCCGATGGCGAGGCTCTCGTAAATCGGCCAGCCCATACGGCGCTGGCCCGCGGCGCAGGCCATCAGATCGCAATCGCCGGCCAAGAGCATGTCGATGCTCGTCGAGAGCGCGGCCAGCCCCGAAGTCTGCCCGGCGTCGATGGCCGCGGCGCCGCCCATCGTGTTCCAGGTCTTGCCGATTCGCGATGCCAGCGAACTGGTGCTGAAGCTGCCAGTTTCGTCGATCAGTGCGGGCCAGCGCTTGAGCAAAGCTTCGGCGTAGTTCTTGCCGACCTGGCGGGCCTGTTCCACACTAAAGCCGCGTCGAGTCAACAACGCCTCGAGGTGGCGCTCCAGCTCGGGCAAACGCAACCCGATCTGCAATTGGAAGGAGAAATCGCCGCCGAACTCCGTGCCCACGACGACGCCCATATTCTCGCGTGGGAAGGACCTTTCGTGATAGCCGGCGTCCTGCATCGCCTGGTCGGTCGCCTCGAGCAGCATGAACTGCAGGGGATCGGCCTGCTGCACCTGCTTGGGCGGCACTTTGTGTCGCTTCCAGTCGTACTCGAAGTTGGCGATGAATGCTCCGCGGAGCGACTTCGGATCGGGAGCGCCCGGCTGAGGCGTTTTCAGCACGATGTCCGGCCGCCAGCGCTCCGGCGGCACCGGCGTCTTGGGATCGGTGCCGGAGGCCAGCAGGTTCCAGAATGCGGCGGGATTCTCCGCTCCCGGCAGAACGCACCCCAGCCCGATCACAGCAATGGCCTGCTCCTCGCTGGAGAGCTTTTGCTCCGGCGGACCGGGGACGGCGGCCGCCAGGTCGCGGCTCGACTCAGTGAACTCATCGATCACTACATGCATATTGAGCCCGCCGATGCCGAACGCATTGACGCCCGCCCTGCGCGGCTTGCCGTCGGCCCGTTTAGGCCAGGCGACCGGCGTAGTGGGCACGTAAACCGGCGCCCGTTCCCAATCGATGTTGGGATTGAACTGGCGGATGTTGATCGCCGGCGGCACGATCTCGTTGTTCAGGGCCAGCACGGACTTGATCACCCCGGCGATGCCGGCCGTTTCGAGCGAGTGGCCGATGTTCGCTTTGACGCTGGTGATCGGAATTCGCTTGCCGGGCGGCAAGCGCTGCCCGAGGATCTCGGTCAGCGTGTTCAGTTCCGTGGCGTCGCCTAGCTTGGTGGCCGTTGCATGGGCCTCGACATACTCCAAATCGGCGATATCCAGCCCGTCGCGGTAGGCACGTTCCATCGCCTTGAGCTGGCCTTCCTTGCGCGGAGCCCAGAGACTCTTCCCTTTGCCGTCGGATGAGACGCCCAGCCCGCGGACAACGGCCAGCACACGGTCGCCGTCGTCCAGAGCGCGCTTGAGCGTCTTCATGACCAGCGCCACGTAACCTTCGCCGCAGACCAGCCCGTCGGCATCGGCGTCGAAGGGACGTGTGCCGGTGGCGCTCATCGCGCGGGCGTTCGAGAACAGCACCAGCGAGTCGCTCTTGCAGTCCGATGCCCCGCCGACGATGGCCATGTCGACACGGCCCAGTTGAAGAGCCCGGGCCCCCAGCAACATTGCCTGTAAGGACGAAGCACAGGCGGAGTTGATCGCCAGGTACGGTCCATTGAGGCCGAAAGCTTTGCTGATTGTGCCGGCCACGAGACTGGCGGAGACGTCCGGGGCATCGGCCGTGGGGCGCGGCAACGGTTCGCGCACACGCTGGATAAGCTCGGCGATGATCGCCTGTTGTTCGGCTTCGGGCAGCGCGGCGAAATCCGGCACGTCGCGGAGGAACTCGGCGGCCTCCGTGATACAGCTCGAGTAGGTGTGGTCGCCGGCCTTGGTGCTGCCTTGGGCATGGCCCACGTAGACGCCGGTATTGGGCAGCGGCACGTTGAAAGGATCGATGCCGGCGTGCCGCAGGGCGGAGGCGGCCACGTCGCACATTAGCAAGTGAGCGATGTCCACCCGTTCCGCCAGCTTTTCATCAATGGGGCAGCGCGTGCGGTCGAACGTGCGGCTGGAGATGATTGCCCCCAGCTTTGAGTAGGTCTTACCACGTACGCCGACTTTGGGATCGAAGTACATGTCCTGGTCGAGCCGATCCGGTGGCAGCTCCACGACGGCGCTGCGCCCTTCGACGAGCATCCGCCAGTACTGATCCAGATCGTCTGCCCCGGGAAGGCGGCAGGCCATTCCTACGATGGCCACAGGAACTTGGTGCGGAAGGTAGGGGTCGGCCATGCTGGTGATTCGCCCGATGTTGCGGGTGTCTAGAGATTCACCTCCGTGGTGCGGACTGTACGCCGCCTACGCGTGCCCTCCGTGGGATGTGGTGCGGTCGTCGGAAGGAGTCGCCGGAACGCTGTCGCTGCGGCGCTCGCATCAGGCCCCGTCAGAGGCCCGACAACGGGCGACGTCTCCGACGCACGTCTAATTTATTGCATGCGTTGCTACTCGGTCGCCCATTTGACCGGAAACGACTTTCTCGAAAGCACCTAAGAACTGTTCTAGGCGGCGGCCCTCCTGGTGTACAACAAGCCGGCCCGAATTGATCGCTGCCTCAACGGACATCTCGCCCCGGGCGAGCTTCGCAAAGGTACGGGCGGAAAGATAGAAGCCACCAGCCGTACCCGACGGCAAGCCCCACTCGACGCCCGATAGTTCCCCCCCGGAGATGTGCAACTGCCACTGTCCCCCGCCGGGTCCGTTCACCTGCAGGGCGATCGCTTCGCCGGCCGAGCCTTCCTGCAACGACAGTCCATCAATATGGGCCGCCACATCGAACTCTACCGCCGGCGCTTCATGCCGCGGCGGCATGAAGTTCCGCTCTACCGGGTAGCGCGACACTCGCAGCAATACGTCGTACGTCATCTTCGGGCACGGCAGGTGCGGAAGCGCCGCCCGAGTGTTGGTCAGGTCGAACTTGGGATCGTCGCGCCAGTGCGAACGATAGATCGACATGTACTCGTAGAACAACGCTTCTAGCTTGGACAGTTCGGCCTCGGAGACCGAAGTGGCCAAGGGGCGGGGATAGTAGCGCTCGATCGCGTCGCGGATCACATGTTGAATCTCTGCGATCGGCACCGGATCTGGCGAGGCCAGATGATAGGTCTGGCCGTGATGCTGGGCGTGCGTCACCAGTTCGACAATGGCCGCCGAAAGCCAATCGACGGGCACCAGATTCTTGCCTTCGTGCCCTTGCAGGCCGAGCTTGGCGAAGAATCGCTCGTTCATCTCCTTCACCGGCACGCGGCCCGCGATGGTATAGGCCAACTGAAGCGGAAGGTAGAACCCGTGGAAGTTGGTGACGTAGCCGCTGTGGGAGTCCCCCAGCACGCTGGCTGGACGGTAGAACGTACGCTGGTCGAGAAAGTCGGCCGCGCGGATCATCTTTTCGGCTTCGAGCTTGCTCTTTTCGTAGACGTTTCCTAGCGACTGGCCAACGTCGACGTCGGACTCGAGGATCTGGCCCTGGCGAAGCCCGCAAATGTAGGCCGTGGAGACATGATGATATTGGCGGATACCCGCCGTCTGGCAAAGCCGCAACAGGTTGCGCGTGCCGTCCACGTTCGTGCGAAACGGCTCACCCCGCTTGTCCTCGCGGAAGGTCATGCTTGCCGCACAGCTCAAGATGGTGCCGCAGTGCTTTGCCAACCAGCGGCGCTGCTCGGCATCGGGGACGACGTCGTCTAAGCACAAGTCGCCTTCGATGATGACGGGGCGAGGTAATGCCCGGCCGGCTTGCTGCTCCCAGTGACCCAAAATTCCGGCGAGCGTTGCGGGCCCTTTGCCGGGGCGAACCATCGCCGCGACCGGAACGTCGGCCGCCAGCAGATCACGCAGCAGATAACGTCCCACGAGGCCCGTGGCGCCTGTCAGAAGGAGGTAGCTCATGCGGCAGTCTCTTCTCCGGGGGCACCGCTTCCAACCCAGGAAGCTGCCGCTCTTTGCGCGGGTCAAGTGGCGTGGGTATCGATTCTACTGACGGCTTCGAATGCAGTCAACATGGGGCATATAAACAGATTGCGGCGATTGAGGAGATGCTGCCGAGCGCCGTGCTCCGGTGCCCTTCACAACCGGGCACGCACGTCAACGGGCATGAACTCACGCTTCTCATCGCGTGCCACGCGACTGACGCCGACGCGAGGATCATGATTCCACATAATCCACCAGCCTTCGTCGGCCGCCCGGCCCAGCCACTGGGGCTTCCGTTGCCGGGTCACGACCGGATAGGTGTCGTAGGACAGGTGCCACATGCGGCGCAGATGAATCGTTGATGGACAGATATCGCCCAGGTAGGCAGCCGTTTGGCCTCCGGATTCGAACACCATAGCCATATGGCCGCGGGTGTGGCCGCCGGTGACGTAGCCGGTCAGGCCGGGCACGAGCTGCTGGCCGTCTTCGACAACCATCATCAAACCGGCTTCGTACAGCGGCAGAATGTCTTGGAGTGGATAGGCAGTCTCCAATTCCGGCAATCGCCCGGTGGCATCCTCCCATTCAATCCGTCCGACCAGGTGCCGAGCGCGCGCGAAGATCGGAACGGGGTGCCGGGCGGCATCGAATCGGGTGGCACCACACACGTGGTCGAAGTGCAAATGGCTGAAAACCAGCGTATCGACATCCTCGGGCACTACGCCCAAGGCGGCGAGTCCTTCAACGAGCGGCTCGCCTTCCTCCATGTTGTAAAACCGCCGGTCGAGCGGGGCGAACTTGCCGCCGTATCCCGTGTCGATAAGCACCGTGTGCGTGCCGTCGCGGGCCAGAACGCAATTGTTAGCGCAAGGGATGCGGTTGTAGTCGTCCGGCGGCGCCACGTTCTTCCATACAGTTTTCGGCACGACGCCGAACATGACCCCGCCATCGAGCCAGAACTGGCCGCCGTTGATCGTGTCGAGCTGCCAGTTGCCGAGATTCATCAGGTTCTCAATAAACCGCGGGACGGTGAACGGCCAAGTGGAGGGCGGTGAAGTGCGTGGAAAGCTACGCCCGCCGTGGAAGGCGTTGGGTTAAGGCGTTACGGGAGCTTATCCCGGAGGATTTTTCCGGCAGGCGAGCGCGGTAAGGCGTCCAGTGGCAGGATCCGCTCCGGCCGCTTGTAATACACCAGGTGTCGTTCGCAATGGGAGCGGATCAACTGCACGTCGACGCCCGACTCGACGACCACGGCGGCCTTGATGAACTGGCCTCCGCTCTTGCGGGCAGCGGCGTAGACCTTTACCTCCACAACTCCCGGAACCGAGGCGATTACCTCTTCGACTTCCGAGGGGATCACCTTCAATCCCTCGACATTGATCACGTCCGCCTCACGCCCCAGCAGATGAATGTGGCCGCGCTGGTCGATGCGGGCCA
Organism: Pirellulales bacterium; assembly: GCA_040880125.1. Taxonomy (GTDB): domain Bacteria; phylum Planctomycetota; class Planctomycetia; order Pirellulales; family JBBDJB01; genus JBBDJB01. The sequence goes on from JBBDJB010000029.1 coordinate 32,103, forward strand.
GATCGCCGGTTTCGAACCAGCCGTCGGCGACGGGCGAGGTATCGATCCCATCGCTCGACAGGTAACCGGCCATCATCGACGACGAACGGATGAACAGTCGTCCCGCACCCGGCTGGGCGTCCGAGTGTTCCGGGTGGGGCCGCACTTGAGCCTCGACACCATTCATCGGCGGACCGACGCAGCTTCCCGCAATCTGCGGCTCCTCGGCGGGAGCGACGGTGATGCCGCCGGTTTCGGTCGTTCCGTAGAGGGGACGAATCGTCGTGCCGGACTTGCCGTGAAACCGCTCGGCCGTCCGCTGCGAAAGAGGGGAACCGGCTGACAACACGGTTCGCACCGCGCCGCGTAAGCGGTCGCCCGCGCCGAACATCAGCACGTCCAACATGGCCGGCACCGCGGGCAGGATCGTAATCTGTTCTTGCGCTAATCCCTGAAACACCCGGCCGGACTGGAAGCTGCGCATCGAGACCACCGAGGCGCCACTCAAAAGTGGAACCATCACGCACATGCCGTACGCGTAGGCGTGACACATGGGGGCCACTGCCATGATCGTATCGGCGCCGGTGACGCCAATCGTTTCGATATAATGCCGCGCTTCCTCGGTAGCGGCAAAGCCGGGACGAACGGCTACCTTAGGCTGGCCCGTTGTTCCGGACGTGGGATGCAGCGGTACGCCGGGCAGCGACGCGTAGTCGCCATTAAATCCGGGCGAGTCAGGCGAGAGCCGGGCCGCCGAAAGTTGCAACCAATCGGCCGCTGTGAACGTGGTGGCGGCGAGCGATTCGGTCTCAAAGTCGCCCGGCGGGAGTTCGTCGGCCAGCAGCAATTCGGCGCCGAACCGAAGCGCGGTGCGTTTCAACTCGGTGGGCGGAGTCTTGGAGTGAACCAACAGCGGCGAGCCGCCACTAGCCAGGATCGATAGCAGCGTCGCTACGAATTGCGGGCCGTTGCCGACGGAGACGACCACCCGCTGGCCCGGCGCAAGTCCCCAGGATGCTAACTGTGCGGAGAGCGCTCGGCGTGCGGAGTGAAAGCCCCACGCGTCGACGACCAGATCCCGGTCCAGATCCACGAACTTGCCGCCGTATCCTTCGGCAGCGTCCAGGATAGGCAGCGGCGAGGTGTCCATTCTCAGGCAAGTAGCACGGCTCGAGCCCCATCCTCGATCCGCTCCAGCACGACGGAGACGTCACCGTGCGAGTGTGCGGTCGAAAGGAATAGCGGCTCGAACTGGTTCGGGTGGAAATACACGCCCGACTGCTGAAGCTGATGTTGAAAGCGAATGTACTTGTCGAAATCGCAGTAGCGGCGTACGTCACGATAATTGGTGATCGGACCCGCGTCGCCATGGGTCAACAGCAGCGAGATCATCGGGCCGACGTGGTGTACTCGATGCGGAATGCGCAGTCGAGTGAAGATCTCCTCGACACCGTTGGCCAAGGCCGTCGACACGCTTTCCAAGTGGTGATAGATGGCCGGGCCATTGGCTTGCAACTCGTCCAGGACGGCATCGGCGGCGGCCATGACCAGGGAATTGCCCGAGTAGACGCCGCCGTGGAACAGGCGCCCCTCGACGATTGACTGCATGACTTCCCGAGTGCTGCCCAGGGCGGAGATCGGGAAGCCACCACCTAGCGCTTTGCTGAGGATCGTGATGTCGGCCTCGACGCCGAACCGCTGTTGAGCGCCGCCCGGCGCCACTCGCATGCCGGTGATCACTTCGTCAAAAATTAACAGTGCGCCGTGCTCGTGAGTGAGCGCCCGCGCGACATCGAGATAGTCGGCATTCGGCGGTACAACGCCGCCGTTGCCCATGACTGGTTCCATGATTACCGCGGCCACAACGCCGGCGTGGTCGGACAGGCACTGCTCGAGCGCTTCGGGCGAGTTCCAGCGGCAGACCAGCACGTCGTGCGGCGCGCCGTTCATCCCCAAGGTTCCCGGCATAGCGGGGCCGTACGGGCCTGCCGGCAAGTCCTCGAGCGGGGCATGGTAGCGATTGAAGATCGCGTCGCTCGACCCGTGGTAATGCCCCTCAAAGGCGACGATGTACCGCCGTTGGGTAAAGGTTCGGGCCAGTCGCAACGCCGCGGCGATGGCTTCGCTGCCGGTGCTGGAAAACCGTAGCAGTTCGATGTTCGGGTAAAGCAGCTTGACTTTCTCGGCTACGCGAGCCGTCAATTCGGCCGGGAAGCCCAACTGGCTACCACTTTCGGTGAGTTGTCGCACTACCGCGTCGATCACCCCGGGCGGCCGATGGCCGAAGATCAGCGGTCCGTAGGCCATGTTGAGGTCGATATACTCTTGTCCGTCGACATCCCAAATCGTGGAGCCCTGACCGCCGGTAGCCACCAGGGGCAGGTGATAAGGCAGGACGCGCATGGTGCTGTTATCGCCGCCTGCGATGCTTTGGCGAGCGCGTTCCAACTGCCGCTGGGAGTTACTGGAAGTCGCTTCGAACAACTTGCCGTTTGTTATTTGCATCATGTCCGGACTGCTCGAGATCCTAAAAAGGCCGCCGAATGCAAAGCTACAAACCCCGCTTTAGACGCACTAGTCATCGCATGATTCCCAGATTACCACGCATTATCGCGCATGAATGTGTGGTGTCAAGCGGCACGGACTGGGGTGAAAAGGAAAAAAGGGCGGGCTTTTTTGGTAGTTCCGATAACCGACGCCCGCGGTGTTTGCCGAGGTCGCGGGCACGCGGTTCGGGTGATGGTCGGCGTCGACTCGCGCTTCTCCCAATGATGATCACGCGACGGCCTGTGCCATCACTCGTAGGCGATCGCTGCGAGCAGATCGAGCCGTGCGGCGCGGCGCCCCGGCCGCCATGCTGCCACCACCGCGATTACCAAGCAGCCCCCGGCATTGGCAGCCAGCAACCACGGGTGAAGCTCGAATGGGATCGAGCGGCCGAGCACCGGCTCGTTGCAGACATGGATCACTGCCGCCGTCGTGATTCCTCCCAAAGTCCCCATAAGTGCCCCGAACAGCCCCAGCAGCAGCGACTCGCAGAAGACTAACTTCCGCACCTGCGCCTGGGTCATGCCAATGATTCGCAGGAGTCCCAGTTCCCGGGTTTGCTCCAGCACGTTCATTACCAGCGTATTACTGACTGCCGCGCCGCCGATCAGAAAACCGACGGCCAACAGGCTCCACAGTGCCGCCACTACACTATTGATCAGGCCGTCGAGCTGGCGACGCATGTCGGCAAACGACTGCACGAGGATATTTTCCTCGGCCAACAACTCTTCCAGTTCCGCCACGAGCTTCCCAGCGGGGACGCCAGGGGCCGCCTCGACGATATAGAACTCGGCTGGGCCCAGGGCGACGATCTCTTCGGCCACCACCCTATCGAGGTACGCCACCTGACCGCCGAGCAAGTAGTCGTTGACGATCTGGGCGACGCGCGGCGAACTCGTCCGTCCCTGAAACTCGAGCCGCACGGCGTCACCCACTGAGAGGTCGAGCCTGCGGGCGAGCATGTTGCTGATCACAACTTCGCCCTCCGCCATTCGACTTCGCAGCGATTCATCCTCCGCCGGGGATAGTTCCCACGGCAGCGCCAACTCCGGCGGAAAATCGCGAACAACGCAAATAGCAGGCATCCCGTTCGCCCGACCGGAAAGCAGGCGCATTTCCACGACGTGGCGGACATCCGGCAGAGCGGCCACCTCGGCGGTGATATCCCGGCGATCCTGCGACGCAGCGGTATCGTCGCGAGCCGCGGGGTCCGTGAGAAACACATCGCCTGAGAGGGAGCGTCGGTGCCAGTCGCGGACGTCGTTCACGTTGTTGACGATGGCGGTACCCAATCCCAGGCCTGCGCTGAGCGCGACGACGAGTACGCCGACGGTCAGCCCGGTGCGTGTGGAGCGTGCCAGCAATTGCTCCGAGGCCAGGCGTCCTTCGGTTTTGAGCAGCGGCGAAAGCAACCAGCGGATCGCCCGCAGCACCGGCCGGCCCGCGGCCGGGATGACTGCAATAAAGGCTACCAGCATCAGCAATCCTGCCGGGATCGCCCACTGCGGCGCAAGCCGCTCGACAGCAACTAGCGCGACAAGCAACACGGACAGGCACCAGGCGGCGACCCCCGCGGCTGTTGCCCAGAGCGGAAAATGTTCGGAACGGCGAAGCTCAAGGTCGCCCAGGGCCTCGACCGGCGGTACATTCCGCGATTGAATCGCCGGCACGAGGGCGGCCAGCAGAGCGACCGCCGGCCCCAACGCCATTGCCCCGGCAAACTCCGAAGTCGAGATCTGCCCAGCCGGGATATCAACCTCGAGCAGCGCTCCCATCGCACCTGCGAGAGCCCGCCCCAGCCACCATCCCACGGGAGCCCCCAGCGCCGCACCGGCAAATCCCAGGCCGGCGCCCTCGACCAAGTGCAATCCGAGAACCTGCCGACGAGTGGCCCCCAGCACGCGCAGTACGGCCAGGTCGTGTCGCCGCTCGCTGAAGTTGAGCCGAACGGTGTTGAGGATGATAAACGCTGCCATCGCCATCGACAGCGCACCGGCCAGGCGCAGAGCCAGTTCCGTCGATTGCAGTGTCGTGTCGATCGTCTCCAGCGGATCCGCCGGCTTTTGCACGACTAATTCGTCCGGCAACTGAGCGGCTACGTCGGCCAACACGCCATCACGATACTCGCGAGAGGCGACCACTATGCGCAGGCGATCGACCCGGCCACTGAGCTGAAAATATTCCTGTACGGCCGACAACGGCATCACGACACCCGCGGCCGGAGCGAACTGCGCCAACGCCGAGGGGTCGGCCAACCCGACAACAGTCATCGATTTCGGCCCCCGACGAGTGATGACTGTCAAGCGATCGTTCACCGCCGCCTTCATGCCCTCGGCGACATCAGCAGAGAGCACGACGTCATCCGGGGCCGAGGGAGCACGCCCCTCGACCAGGTCAAGCGCCGCGGCCACCTTCTCGTCGCCGGACGGCAGCCCCAACAGCACAGTGCGAAAACGCTGGCCGTGCACGCGTGCGAGTGCCGCGCGTGTGGCAAGGGGGAACACCCCCTCGACGCCCGGCAATTCGGACACGTCAGGTACGTCGGCCAAAGCGAACCGGTCGCCGGAAACTGCGACGATTTCCAGCGAGGGATGTTTGTCGACTTGTTTCGACAACCTCGCCACGCCCTGACGCACGCTCGACTGCGCAAACCCGGTACCGAGCACGGCCGCTACGGCGGTGGCTACGCTGACGATAGACAAAATGGCTCGCCCGGGCCGCTGGCGCCAGGAGCGCGCAATCACGTGCAAGAAGCTCATGGCTGCTCATCCCAAGCTCGCGGCAGCGAGGAACGCTCATTGCTGCAATCGACGCCTGCTAGAATTCGACCGTCCTCCATCATGATCACACGGCCGGCGCGCCGGGCCATCGCCGGATCATGCGTGACCATCACGATCGTTTGCCCTGCGACGGCACAATCGCTGAGCAGATCAAGGATGTGCTGAGCGTTGGTGCTGTCCAGCGCTCCGGTTGGCTCGTCCGCAAAAACGACCGCCGGCTTAATGACCAGGGCTCGAGCGATGGCCACTCGCTGCTGTTCGCCACCGGACAATTCGTGCGGAAAATGGGCTTCGCGATGAGAGACGCCCACGCGCGCTAGCTCGACCTGGGCCCGCTTGTGGGCCTGGTGGCGGGCCAAGCCGTCGATACGGAGCGGTAGCGCCACGTTCTCCAACGCCGAAAGCGTCGGAAGAAGGTTAATCCGCTGAAACACGAAGCCCAGCCGCCGACGTCGCAGGATGCTCCGCGCGGTATCGTCCATCGCGGTCAAATCCACGCCATCAAGCAGAATTTGGCCTGATGAGGGCGTATCAATGCCGCCACACACGTGCAGCAGCGTGCTCTTGCCGCAGCCCGAGGGCCCCATTAAGGCCACAAACTCCGAGGTTTCGACAATCAGGTCCACACCCGTGAGCGCATGTACCTTGACCGGTCCGGTTCCGTACTCCTTGGTAATCTGTTTGGCGACCAGAACGGACATCAAAGGCTTCCGAGAGTGCCGTGTGCGACGTATGGCGGGGGGCGATCACACGCAAATCCCGACGGTTGCCTGCCACGCGGCAGCCCGTGGAGGATCAGGTCTCGCGGGGCGCGCAAGTTACCGCAGATTTCCTAAATTGCCAATCATACATTAAAATCCTGGCTTGGCGATGGGCCGGTCATGTGACCAACGCCCCCGATTCCATTCCCGTTTGCCCCCGCGCTGAGCTTGATTGTGACGATTCGCTGTACGCTTTTTATCATCGGGCTATCCCTGACTGCTATTCCAGTCCGCGCTCAATCGGTATCGAGTGTCGCCCAGCATGCACCGGCAGACACGTATCTCGCGATTGCTAGCGGCGACGTGGCCGCGACCTGCCAGGAGTTTCAAGGCACGAGCATCGGCCAGATGCTTGCCGGGGCTGACTTTGTTCCGCTGATCGATGAGTTGCGGCGCCGCGAATCGGCCGGCCCGTTGCATCTGCGTCCGGCCTTTGGCTTCGACTGGGACGAATTGCAACAACTTCATGCTGCCGGCGGGCTGTTCATCTTTCCAATGCCTGGCGACAAGCAGGGGGCCGCCTGGATTTTTGGCGGCACTCCGTCGACGGAGGCTTCCAACCCCTGGGCATCCGCTGGGCAATATTTTCAATCGAAGGGCTTCTCACGTTCGAGCGAGCGCCGCGGCGCTGCAACACTGACGGTGTTCCGGCCGCCCCAAGACAGTTCTTACGACGAAGTGCCTGCGCAGTTTCTCGGCGATGGATTCTATGGTCTGGCAAATTCGCCAACAGCGGCTGCAGCCGTATTGGATGTTCGGCGCAAATCGTCGCTGGCAACAACGGCAGCATGGCAACAAACTGTCTCCGAAGGCAACGCTAACGCGCCTGGAGACGGCGACGTTGCATTTGTGATACGGCCCATGGAGTTGTGGCAACTGCTGAGGCGCGCCGAGGAAGAACGGCAGGCTTCCGGCGCTGAGCCGTCCGCTCGCGAGTTGGATGTGGATGAGCCGAGTCGCGATCCGCTGGCATCGAGCCGGCGGTTGGGCTTCGGCGGAGTTACCTCTCTGGCCGGACGTGCAAGCTTTCCGGCCGAAGCGGAACTCGACTGGGGGATTCATCTTCGCGTCACCGTCGAGCAACCGCTGCCCAATGCGCTGAGGTTGCTGCAGTTCGAGTCGGGGCCGATGCCACCGCTGCCGGAGTGGATTGGCGCCGACGTGACCAGTATGAGCTTTTGGCGATGGGACTTTCCCACGGCAATGAAGGGGTACGGCAATCTGTTCGACGAAGCCAACGAGCCCGGTCCGGACGGCTTAGGGCTGTTCGAGGACATGCTCGACGGCCTGCGCGACGACCCTGAAGGCGTGCAGGTCGACCTCCGCCGCGACGTCTTCGCGCAACTCGGCCCCACCATCTTGAACATCACGGATCGAAAGGGGGTACGCACTGAGCGGCAGCCGAACGGAGACCGCACGCTTTATGTCGTTGAAGTCCGCGACATCGAAAAGCTTTCCCAAGCATTGAGCGACTTCTACCGGGGGGACAATCGGGTCACCAGCACGCAGCAAGGTGCGTACCGGGTGTGGGACGTGCCCGAGGGCGCGTCGCTGTTTGTCGAGGGTGAAAGCGACTCGGTTGTAAGCGTGCGGGTTTTGGCATTGGGAGAAAACCGCATGCTATTTGGCACGGACGTCGACTTGCTGCAAACCGCTTTGACGGGCCGTTCGGACGGCGATCGGCTAAACGACGACGCCACCTGGTCGCGGCTGTGGCATTCACTGCGGGCGCGGCATGGGGACATTGCCGCCATGTGGGCGCTGGCTCGACTCGGCCAAGTGCTTGAGCCGTCGTACATCGGCGCCACATCGCAGCAGGCGAGCGACGACGAGCAGCCGCCTACTCTCACCGGCACGCTGTGGCGCATTGTGCTGTTCGGAACGGCGGACGAAGAGGCCGAAGTGCCCCTGGCAGCCGCCCCCAACTATGCCCGTGTGCGCACCTCGTTGCCTCGGGCAGGTATGGTTATCAAGCCTACCGACGGGGGCTGGACAGTTGACGTAGACGCTCAGCGCGAAGACACCGCACCTTGACGACAGGTAGACGATGCACAGCAAGCGGGTAAACCATCTGATGACTTTCCACCTGTGTGGTGCCGCCGCGGCCTGCCGCGCGCTAATCGCCGTACTGCTCGCGCCGGCCGTCGCGTCTGCACAAATCGATACGCCGGCAGCCAGGCAGGCCCGTGCGGCGCTCACCGCCGTGGGCGAAGCCTATTCACAGCGGCCGGAGTGGCCGCGTTTGTGGGAACAACTCGGACTGCCCGACGTCCAATACGAACTGCAGGCCGGCGAGTCGGGCAATCCCGCCGTGTTAGAGGCAGCCGTGCAGGTGTTGCGCTCCGGCAGCGCTGCGCGGGTCAACGATCCGCCACTTGTGCGGCTGGCCAGAACGCTCGAGATCCGGGCGCGGGACCTGACGCCGCTCCCGGCCGCCGACTGGCCTGCCGCCTGCCGGGATCAGGCCGCAGATTACGCTCCGGTGACGGACGAAGCTCTCGACGCGGGTGGCCGAGAGTTCTCGCGCCGGTTGAACCAGTTCGCCGCCTGGTTCCCAGCGGCAGCACAAAACGGCAGCTCCTGGAACGAATTCCTCTTTTGGGAAGAAACTCGTCGGCTGGCAACGCCGGAAGCGGCGGCCACGAGCGCAGCGACGCTCGATCGCCTAGAGACGCGCTGGGCCAGCGCGCCGAGCGTGTGGGATGCCGGCTTGTTGTATGAAACGTCCCTGGCGGCGCGGCAGTACATCCGGCTGCTGCGTTCGTATCAAAAGGGCGAGACCGCCCAGCAGCATGCCGCCGCATGGAACGCATTGGCCGACCAGCTCGAAGCCATGCCGGATGGTGAAACCGACACCTCGCAGGTCGCCGCGGCCGTGAACGAGCGAGAAAGCCTCGGCCAGGCCTCTCGGCTCACCGCTTCGATCCGACGCGCGCTGTCGCTGCCGAATCTCGTCCTCCACGTGCCGACCGACTGGATCGAAGAGCAACTCGCCAGCACAGTCGACGAACCCTACGAAGTCGGCGGAGTGTTTGCCGGCACGTATAGCCGCGGCAGCGGAAGAATGGTGGGCACGCTGCGCGGCATCGTGTTGCCCTCGGAGGCGGTGGGGCGGTGGCTGATGCGATTCGACGGCACATCGACGGCGCGGACGTCCGGCTCCAGCGACCGCGTCTATGTTGCGAGCAGGGCGACAACTCGTCTGGCGGCGTTAAAGCCGTTCATGCTCGATGCCCGTGGACTGTCGCCGGGGAATGCACTGGCCACAGCTTCCACGTCGATCCAGTACGAGCAAATTGACGCGCCGGGCATCCTTGCCATGAGGCGTAACGCGGCGGTCCAGGAAACCTATTCACGCCGCCCCCAGGCCGAAGCCGAAAGCGCGGCCTATGCCCGCAGCTCGATTGTCGAGCAGATGAACGCCGAAGCCGACCAGATCGCTCGCGAGTTCAACGATTCGTATCATGCACGATTTCGGGATCCGCGCGTTAAGGCGCACCGACCGAGTCCCGACGTGCGGGTACGCACGTTCAGCGGTGTGCTGCGCTGGGAATGCCGGCTGGAAGGACCACACGACTTTGCCGCCCCTACGCCACCCCCTGCGTACGAGCCCGGCAGCGAAATCGTGATGAGCCTGGCCGCCTCGGCGCTGGAAGAACAGGCGGCCGTCACGCTGGGCGGCCGCGCGATGAGCGGAGATGAAATGTCAGAGTCGCTGGGAAGTTCGCTGGTCCGTGACAGCGAAGATGGCGGCGACGATGTCCACGTCACTTTCGAACCCGACCCTTGCGACGTGAACTTCGAGGATGGCGCGGTTCACGCCCGGCTGTACATCACCAAATTTGACGCTGGCGACGTGCAGTATCCGGCCATGACGGTCGATCTCGCCTACAGGCCCGAGGAACGGGACGGCGAGGTGGTGTTCGTCCGCCAGGGGCGGCTGCGCGTCTCTCCGCTGACACGCGAGGGCGATAATGCGCCGACGATCAGCGGACGCCAGCAGGCGCTACGCCTGGCCGTGCAGCGGAGGTTGGAGAGATTGCTTCCCGACGAACTGCGTTGGTCGGAGGCGTCGGTGCCGCTGCCTGGCGAGGGCGACGCCGTTTTACAGCTCGAGCGAGTCCGGCTTATTGGCCCCTGGTTGCAGATGGGCCTTTCGGCCACAGTGCCCAGCGGGAGCTAGTGAGGCGAGGATAGCATCGATTACCAGTGGCGGCATTTCATTGACATCTTCATGTGCCAGATGCTGCCCGGGGACCCGCTTTTCGGCAGGAATTGCCAGGCGGACGTGCCGGTCGCGCTTCTGGCCCGATGCCCCAAGGTCGATGCCCCTGAATCACTTTCGATCTCGAATGGGGAATCAACCTACGCTTCCTACCAGGGCGATCTGGCGCTTTCGATGTGCATTGGAAATTTGTGTGGCCCGAACTAGAGCCAGACGGGGGACGGAGCATGAACGTGCCCCGAGCGCCGCGTAGCGCTATCGTCACAGGAAGCGCGAATGGACTTGGCCGTGCCATCGCGGTCCGGCTGGCTCGAGATGGCTGGCGACTTGCGCTGGCCGACGTTGACGATGAGGCAAATGGCGAAACGCTCGCGCTAGTGGAATCACAGGGAGGAGCTGGGCAAGTTGAGCATTTGGATGTCACCGATCCGGTGGCATGGCAGCGCCTGGTGGACCGTTTGCGCCGGGACTGGCCGACGCTCGACCTGCTCGTAAACAATGCTGGCGTTGCCACTTCCGGTCGAATCGGGGAGCACACGCTGGACAACTGGCGTTGGATAATCGACATCAATTTGTTCGGGGCCATCTATGGATGCCACCATACTGTGAACTGGATGAAGGAGAACACGCGCGGAGGGAACATTGTCAACATCGCGTCGATCGCGGCCGTAATGTGCGCTCCAGATATGGCAGCGTACAACACGACCAAGGCGGGGTTGGTTGCGCTTTCGGAAACGCTTTACTCCGAATTGCAACCAGCTAACATCGGAGTCACCGTCGTTTGCCCTGGATTCGTGCAGACAAATATTCTTGATCGAGCCCGCTATCGCAGCCACGCTCAACTTGAATTTGCCGCGCAGTCGATGCGCTTCTCGCGTCTATCGGCCGACCAGTTGGCCGATCGACTGATGCGAGCAATTGAGCGAAATGAGCTCTATCTTTTTCTACCCTTCAGCGCGCGGTGGAATTGGTGGAGCAAACGCCTCGCGCCACGGTGGTATTTGAATGCCATTGGGCGTAGCTTTCGAAAGCTATTCTCTGGTGACGTCGCAGATCAGCGCAACGAATAGCCAGATGAATGCCGCCACCGCGACCCTCTCCGGAATGCGGGCTGTGGGCTCCCCAAGATTTTCTTCGGATTTTATGTCCCCCCGGCGGCCGGGCTCCCGCTTGGTCAGTTAACAAGGGACGACACGACCGGCCAAACGGCCGCGAAAAGTCGCCCAGGACCAAAACCACACGGGAAAACGAGACTCAGGAGCCCAATCATGACCACTCGCAGCCGCAACACCACGATCGTCGCCGTCGCCCTTCTCGCCCTGATTACCGCCGCTCAGGCCCAGGCCGGAAACCCCTTCGACAACGTCCGCAAAGTCATCAATCACGTCGAGCACGCAGTCGGCGGCGGTTCGAACCAGATTCTGCCGTACCCGCTGCCCTATCCGCAGCCGTGCCCGACTCCCAACCCCTATCCGCAACCGCAGCCGCAGCCGTGGCCGGTTCCCGAACCGCAACCGCAGCCACAGCCCGTTCCGGCCTCCTACTTCCTCGGTGTATACACGTCGACGGTGCCGGTCGGGCAGGGCGGAGCAGTGGCCAGCGGTCCGCAGGTGCGAGTGGTCCCCGGCTACGAGCAGCAGGTCTACGGGCAGCGGGTGAACAATATTGTTCCGAATTCCCCCGCCTTCCATGCCGGCCTGGAGCCGGGCGACGTCATCATTAACGCCAATGGCTACTCGATGGATAGCGATCAGCACCTCCGGGCCGCTATTGCCGACTCGCAGGGCTACCTGGAAATGCAAATCCTCGACAGCCGCAGCGGACAGATCGTGTTGGTGGTCGCCGAGCCCGAGGCTCAAACCCCGGCCGCGTATGCTGTGAATCCTGCTCAGCCCCAGACGGGCGGCACGATTCAGCCCGCCAGCCAGCCGCAAGTTCTGCAGAGCAGCGGTCGGCAGACCCTCGGCACGCAAACGCTGCAGGGTACCGGCGGCCGTCGTCCTCCGGTTCGTCGCCGCTAAGCGTGAGGGCTTTCAAGCACGTTCCACTCAACGAGTCGCCGGTCCTTTCGAGGGCCGGCGGCTTTTTTTATGCGCGCACAAGCTCGCGCAGGATGTGCGGTTAGGCGGATTGGAAAACATCGAAGAAATCAAAGAAACGCTGTCCCCTACGGGTGGCCGCCCTCGCTGGTTGTAGTAACGGCGGCCCGAGCGTGCTCTCGCAAAACGCACGACTGCCGCTGACTCGAACTTGCAGGTCCGGTGGAGGGCCTGGTTCACACGTCCACACAAGTACGGGGAGAATCGTCATGTCTCGCAAACTACTCGCCACGATGCTGCTGGTTGGATCGCTTCACGCTGCGGCGGTACAGGCTGTCGAGCCTCGCCGTTCGCCGGCACACAGCGGCACGGGCTCCGCCGCGTCGACCGTGCTTCCGCGGTTACAGCGGGGCGCGAACGGTCAGGTGATTGCTCGCAACTGGAATCAACAAGCACAACTGGGAGGACAACGGCCGGCGGCCCGACTTCAACCCGCGCAGCCCAGCACGAGCGTCAATCCGCAGCGACTCGCCGGGCAATATCCGCAAAACGCCTGGAAGCGCGGCGCCGGTCGATTCAAGGCGGTGAACGGCCGTGTGGTCGCTCCCCGCGCAAACCTCAACGCCGCCAATCCGAACCGCATGGCGGGCCAGTTCAATCAGAATGCCTGGAAGCGCGGCGCCGGTCGGTTCAAGGCAGTGAACGGCCGCCCGGTCGCTCCCCGAGCAAATCTCAACGCCGCCCATCCGAATCGCATGGCGGGCAAATTCAATCAGAACGCCTGGAAGCGCGGTGCCGGTCAATTCAAGGCAGTGAATCCCAAATCGACGACACGATTGGCCGGTGGCAGCCGTGTCGGCACGGGCGCTGCGAAGAAGTTCCTCAAGAGTGCCGGGACTGCCGGTGCCGTGGTTGGAGGAGCCGGGCTGGTGGCCGGCGCGGTGTCGCAAGGTCGGCAGCTCGATGCCGATCTCCGTGCGGGTCGCATCACGCAGGCCCAGTACAATCGTGCTCAAGCGACTGGTGCCCTGAACGTCGCCGGCGGCGCACTGGCCATCAAGAAGATGAATCCTGCCAGCATGGCGATGAACGTGGCCATCGGCACCGATCCGATCAGCCTCGGCGTCGATGCTGTCGGGGATCTGATCAACGGCACCAACAACGCCCAGACATCGATCGATAATATCGGCCGCACTCTGGACGGGCATGCCAAAGGCGTGGAGAAGCTGGTGACCAATCCGTCCGGCTGGGCCCAGGACACGGGCAAGAACATTGAGAACACGGCCAAGGACGTCGGCAAAACGGTAGATAACGCGGCCAAGGACGTCGGCAACTTCGTGGGCGGCATCTTCGGCGGCAAGTAAAACCCCTGCAGCCTCCGGCGCTGAATGATTCGAGGGAGCCGCTTCCACCGGAGGCGGCTCCCTTCGTTTCGTGTTTGCGCGGCTAGCGACCGTCGCGATCCGCTGGTTCCAGCGCGACGACCACCCAACCGGTGTCGGCGACATTCGCCGGCCGGCCGTGAATGATGACCGGCTCCATGGCGGCCAGGTGGGGCGCTTTGTCGACCGGATCAACGAAGCCCTCGAGAATGCTCGAGCGTGCCTCGCCGAACAGCCGGCCCGGGCGGATGCGATCACGGCGCAACGACAAGGCCATTTGGAGAGTATCGGCACTAAGTCGAGGCAGGTTGCCATCTTCACCGCGTACGCCCAGCTCCGAATGATGCAGGACCAGTCCCGGCTCGTCGTCGAGCTGGTCGACGCGGGTGTCCACCAGCATTGCCCGGCGGCCGATGGCGAACTCGCCCAGTTCCACGCACATGCCCAGAATTCCGATCCGCTGCCGTTCGGCATCCTCGGTGGGGCCACTCCAGATAGGCACGGAAAAGGCCACCATCAACGTCGCCGTGTTGGTACTCTCGTAGACGGCGGACATGTGGACGATTTTGTCCGCCAGCGGTCGCAATCCTTCCGTCTCCGGCGAGCCGGGCGGCAGGTCGCGGCCTCGTCCGTGAAAATAGTCCCGGTGCTGATAGCTCGCGCCGATGCTTTCCGCCTCCGGCACGCGGGCGAGTTGCGTTCCTTCAATGGCGTTGAGGATCCAACTTGCCGTCTTCACCGAGGAGTTATTGGCGATGTACCGTTTATCGAGCCACGTCTGGATGTCTTCCTGGACCTCAGGGTCGGGCATTCCGCTCTCGAGAAGTCCGCCGTTCACCTGCTGCATCAGTTCCTGCAACCGCGGCGAGGCGGCCTCGGACTCCATGATGCGCCACCGGAGTTCAATCTCTTGGGCGACCGACTTCGCCAGGAAGAGCGCCGAGGAACGCAGGTTGTCCCGACGTGCGACCTCGGCGACGTATTGCGCCGATTCAGCATCCTCGCGGGCAGTTCGCTCGTTTCCGGCCAGCTTGCCCAACCAAAGTGCGGATATCGCCACAATGATCATGCAAGTGAGCAGCCCGATCGCGGCAACCTGTGCCGCTAGGAGATGTCGCCGCGCGAACCGCGCCACTTTGCTCGACAGAGGGTCGGCCATCGCTTGAATTGGTTCGTCGGCCAGGTAGCGTTCCAGATCCTCGGCCAGTTCGTACGCGGTGAGATACCTTTGCGAAGGCTGCGTCGCCATCGCCTTTCGGCAGATGGCCTCCAACGCGCGGGGGACATCCGAAGTGATTTCCGTCGGCCGTGGAAGCCGGCCTTCGACGATCTTCGTCTTAATCTCCATGAGCGACTCGCCCGTGGCCGGCGGTACGCCGGTGAGAATCTTAAACAGCGTCGCGCCCAGGCTGTAAACGTCGCTCGCGGGCGTGGGTGCCAGCTCGGAAGCCTGTTCCGGGCTCATGTACGCCGGCGTTCCAGCACCGAGGCTGGAAGAACTGCCGGAACTGCCGGAGCGCGGCATAAGCGTATTTTCGCCGCTCTGGCGGAACCGTTCGTCGCGCATCACCGGCGAGGCCAGCCCCCAATCGACGATAATTGTTTCACCGTACCGGCCCAGCAGGATGTTTTCCGGCTTGATGTCCCGGTGCACGATGCCGCGGTTGTGTGCGTAGGCGATCGTCTTGCAGACCGAGACAAAGCTCTGCAGCAGCCGGCGGTGCTCCACACTCTGTGCGTCGTACCGCGGATGCTCGCCCTGGAAGCAGTGGCCGATCGCCTCGTCGAGCGTCATCCCATCGATGAAGCGCATGGCGTAGAACAGCCGTCCGTTCGAGTCCTCCCCCACGCCGTACAGGGGAATCACGCCGGGGTGTTCGAGCCGGCCGGTGACTTCGGCCTCAAGTGAGAACCGCTGCCGCGCAGCGGGGTCGCCGGCCAGCGTAGCGTGAATGAACTTGACGGCCACCTTCCGATGCACCTCGCGGTCCTCACCGACAAACACGGCGCCCAAGCCACCCTTGGCGTGAAACTCCAGCGAGGCGACGTGCGATGTGATCGTGAGCTGATTATCGTCGGCCTCGCCTGAGTCGCCGTCCATGCGGAATTCGATCGATTCGATCGCGGCGGTGCGGGCGCGCACTTCGTCGAGCAAGTCGGGGTGCGCTTGACAGAGAGATTCCAAACGGACAGATTCGCCGCGCTGACGGGCATCCTCCCACTGGTCGAGGAGATCTTCAATCAGATCGTGATCGGTCTTGGAAATCGTGCTGGCTTTCCTGGGCAACGTGGATCATTCGCCGGGGATTTCTCCATGCAGGCGCTGGTGCAACAGTAGCTTCGCGGAGCGCCACAGCCGCTTCACGTGCCGCGGCGAGACGTCCAGCAGCTTGGCCGCTTCTTCCTGGTTCATTTCGTGGTACCACAGCAGGTCGACGACCTCGCGCTCGCGCTGCGGCAGCTCTTGAACGGCGACGTGAAATTCGGCCCACTCCTGCATGCGGCGCGGATCCTGGCTGACTTCGGCCCGATCGTACAGTTGCGGCTGAACGGAACCTTCGGCGGCCGCCGGGCGACGCTGTGTGAAGTGATTGGCGCCCAGCCCGTGCGGGCCGTGATAATGGCGGCACATGTCGATCAGTTCGCGCCGAATTTGCAAAGCCGCCAGCCGGAAAAAGTGCCGCATGTCGGTGATCTGAACTTGGTGCAATGCCTGATAGAGTCGCAGCGAAGCGTTCTGCAGGATATCGTCCGTCTGTTCCCAACGGCCGACGCGCTCGTACTGGTTTTTCATCTTCCGCGTCATCCGCAAAAGTCGGTCGTACGCATAGTTGATCAGTTCGCCCCGCACGCTCGTATCGCCAGCCTTTATCTGGACAATGCATCGCTCGATCCCGACGGTGGCATCAGACATTGCGTCCCTTCGTGAAGGCATCAAAGATTTTGGCAACCAGATCACATCAGTGGGGCCCCTGGCGTTCCAGATTCCCGGCCTAGATTATGCGTAAACGAACGCTTCGCAGCCAGGCGCCGCCGCCAATTGTAAGCAAAATTGACAAATTCGCTCACGGCTGACCTTTTCTATGCGCATGAATCAAGGGCGCGACGGCAACTCTCGTGCTGGCCGGTAATGAGACTGGTGCAGCGATGGCACGAATGGCACGTGCGAGTGGTCGACGGCTCCACCAGGAACGTGACCGACACGCCGGAGAATCAAGGGATAACCGCAAGCGCCTGGCCAGAGCCATGTCTGCGCTTGCCCGATGGCCCGCATGATGGTCGGTGCCCCCGCTCTTCGCCCAACAGCAGGCTCGGCAGCAGAGCTGGCCCTGTTATTTCAGTGGTCGGTGAAGAAGCTCAGCCCGCGCTACCGACTCTATAAAACGGTGGTGCTATGATCATGGCTGTATCTTCATCAATGCCGCTGTCAACTTCCCCCATCCGCATCACCCGGCACATCAGTCGGCCTGTAAGGCGAAAGCTGATGGCGTTGCGTTGCTCAGGGATCTCGGGGAGCGTGCCGGCGCCTCGGATCCGCTAGCCTTGGCTCAAGAGATCGACATGGTCATCGAAGGTGCGCTGATCACCCACCAGGTCGCCCCCGACTGCGACGTCTGCGCAATCGCCCGCCGCACTGCCGAGACGCTGATGGAAAAATACCTGGCCGCGGCAGTCTAACCCGCGGTCAAACTGTCCTAATGGCGCCCCGCTGCATGGCATCAATAAACGCTGCCCGGACCCCGTGGATTGCCCAGTTTTCCGTCCGGCGTCGACAAAGGGGCACAGATTCGGTCGCTCAAGACGGAGATGCATATTGCCAACGCGCTGACGCACGCCTGCGCCCGGGCATCGCCCTATGTACTTCAGAGACTTGACCTTGTCCGATGTTGAGGCGTAGCTAATATCTTCGGCTATGACACTACTGCGTCTATTCCGGAGGGCTCTCCAGGGTGGGTGGCTCATCGGCATGCTGACGCTGGGACTGGTGGGATGTGCGGGTCAGCAAGTTGCCTGGACGGTGGCGCCGATCCAACAGGCAGCTCCGTTTTCGCCCAGTGGCCAGGCCGACATGCCCGATCTCTGGTGGATCGCACTGGACGATCCGGCGCTGAATCTCCAGATCGACCATGCCCTAGGTGGCAATTTCACGCTCGCCGCCGCCTGGGAACGAATGCGCGCTGCCCGCGCCCTGGCCCGGCGCGAAGCATCGGACCTTTGGCCGGATGTTGACGGATTCGGTGAAGCCGCGGGCTCGTTCAGCACCGAGGGGCCAGATGAATCGGAGTTCGCGCTGGGCGTCGATGCTGCCTACCAGGTGGATCTGTGGGGGCAAATCCGATCGCGCGTCCAAGCCGAGCGCCTGCGGGCCGCGGCGACGCTGGCGGACTACCACGCCACGGCGCTGACGCTGTCGGCCGACGTCGCCCGCACGTGGTTCGCACTCATCGAAGCGCACGCCCAATTGGCGCTGCTCAACGAACAGATCGAAACCAATGTCACTGTGCTCGGACTGCAAGAATCGCGATTCGCGGTGGGGCAGATTCGCCTTGCCGATGTGCTTCGCCAGCAGCAATTCGTCGAGTCGACGCGTGAGCAGGTAGTGGTCGTGCTATCACAGATCGCCGAGCTGGAACACCTGTTGGCGGTGCTACAAGGCCGTGCGCCACAGGAGACGAGCTATGACACCGGAACGTTGCTGCCCGATCTGCCGCCGCTGCCTTATACCGGCCTACCCGCAGAACTGGTCAACCGGAGGCCCGACGTTCGCCGCGATTACCTCGCGCTGGAGGCCGCCGATCGCGATCTGGCGTCGGCCATCACCGCACAGTACCCCCGCATTAATCTGACGGCATCGGTGGTCACCGCCGCGGAAGATCCGGGGAATCTATTCAACGAATGGATTGCCTCGGTCGCGGGCCAGATCATCGGGCCGCTGTTCGACGGCGGGCAACGCCGTGCCGAAGTCGATCGCACCGCCGCCGTCGTCCGTCAGCGCCTCGCGGAGTACGGCCAGACGGTGTTGATCGCCTATAGCGAAGTCGAAGACGCCCTCGCCCGCGAGCAGTACCAGCGCGAGCGCATCGCGCTGCTCAACACGCAGCTCGATCTGGCCCGGCGGGCTTCCGTGCGGTTGCGCGAGCAATACATCTTCTTCGGCGAAGAGACCGATTTCCTCGACGTGCTGAGCGCGACGACCGTAGAGCAACGCTTGCAGCGCGAGACGTTGTCGGCGAGACTGGACTTGATACTGACCCGCATTGCGCTCTACCTCGCCCTGGCCGGTGACTTCGAAGGCCCCGCACTAGAGCCGGTTGCCACCCCCGCTCCGGAGCACGTCCCGCAATGAGTGACGCCCCGAAACCGCGACGAAAACGGCACTGGCTTCGCATCGTGGGAACGGTAGTCGCCTGCCTTTCGATTCTGGGCGCGGCCGCGGCCGCGATTGTGGTGATCAACAAGACCGAGCCGACCGCACAACAGATCGAGTTAACGCGCAAGTCCGCAGCGCTGGTCGAAACGATCACCATTGAACGGGGCACGTACCGGCCTCGCCTGGTCGTGCTCGGCAACGTCCAGCCGGCGCAGGATGTAATTCTCAGCTCGCGGGTGAGCGGGCAGATCGTCGAGCAATCACCCGCGTTCGTGCCGGGTGGGACGGTGCGCCAAGGAGATCTGCTGCTGCGGATTGACCCGGCCGACTTTCAAAACACACTGGCCGTACGCCAAAGCGAACTACATCAGGCCCAGGCATCACTGGAGATCGAGCGGGGTCGCCAGATCCTGGCAAAAAAGGAGCTTGCCCTGCTGGAGGGTTCGATTGACGAGGCGAACCGCTCGCTGGTGCTGCGTACCCCGCAGCTTGAATCAATCCGCGCCGAAGTGGCCGCAGCCGAGGCGGCAGTGGAACGGGCGAATCTCGACCTCGAGCGCACTCAAGTCAGGGCTCCATTCGACGCCCAAATCCTCAGCCGCTCAGTCAATGTTGGCTCGCAAGTCGCGCTTGGCGATGCGCTGGCCCGACTAGTCGGCATCGATGAATACTGGGTCATGGCATCTGTGCCCGTCCGCAGTCTACGCTGGCTGCAGTTTCCCGACGCCGATGGCCAAGGCTCGCCAGTCACCTTGCGCAATCCCGACACATGGCCCCCCGGCGTGCAGCGCCACGCGCAGGTGTTCCGTATGATCGGCACCGTCGATCAGCATACCCGGTTGGCCCGTGTGCTGATCACCGTGGCTGACCCGCTGGCGCGCAATACCGACGCCCCGCCCCTGATCGTCGAAACGTTGGTCGAAGCCCACATTGAGGGCCGGCCCATCGAAAACGTCATTCGACTCAGCCGCGCCTACATCCGCGAGCGGGACACGGTTTGGGTCATGAAAAACGGCATGCTGGACATTCGCCAGCCCGAAGTCGTCTTTCGCGACGCCCAGCACGCCTACATCGGAGAAGGTCTGCAAGCCGGCGACGAGGTGGTAACCACCACGCTAGCCACCGTCGCCCAAGGAATCGGCCTCCGCAAGACGAACGTCCTGCCCGAACAAAATCAGAATGCGGTCGGGGAGACGGCGGATTGAACCAGGATCATTCGAGCGTCGACGTCCAGCGCGGGCCCATCGCCTGGATGGCCCGCAACTCCATGGCGGCCAACTTGCTAATGGTCATCCTCCTGGGGGGCGGGGTATGGGCGGCCGCTAACATGCAGAAGGAAGTCTTCCCGCAGTTTCAGTTGGATATCGTCGAAATCACCGTCAGCTATCCCGGCGCCGCGCCGTCGGAAGTCGAGCAAGGCATCCTGCGACCGGTCGAGGAAGCAGTTCGCGGCGTCGAGGGCATTCGCGAGATCACCAGCGAAGCGGAGGAAGGCCAGGGAACGGTGCTCATCGAGCTGTTGGCCGGCGAGCAGCGGATGAAGGCGTTTCAGGACATCCAACAGGCGGTCAGCCGCATCCGCACATTCCCTGACGACATCGAGCAGCCAGAAGTAACTCTGCAATCCGAGCAGCAGGAAGTGATGGAGATCGGGCTGTACGGCCCGGTCGACATCTGGACGCTGCGCAAGCTTGCCGAGCAGTTGCGCGATCAGTTGCAGGCGCACGATCAGATCACACAGGTCGAACTGAGCCGTGTGCCAGAGTACGTCACGCACGTAGAGATTCCACGTCAAAGGCTACGCGAATACCGGTTGACGCTGCCGGATGTTGCGCAAATCATTGAGAACTCGAGCGAAGATATCGCGGCCGGCGCGGTGCAGACGAGCGCGGGCGAGATTCTCCTCCGTGTCAAGGCGCGCAAGCAGTGGGCGGACGAGTTCGCAGGCATCGAGGTCGTCACTAACTTGGGCGGATCGGTCGTGACGCTAGGTGAGATCGCCACCATTCGCGACGGCTTCGAGGAGGAGGGTTTTCACTCGCAGTTCAACCAGACGCCCTCGGTCGAGCTGAACATTTTCCGCGTCGGTTCCCAATCTCCGCTCGATGTCGCCAATGCCGTCGAGCAAACGATGCGCGAATTCGAGAACGCCTTGCCGCCGGGCGTTCAGTGGCGGATCGACAGCAACAACGCCGAAGAGTTCCGCCGGCGACTTAATCTAGTCGTCGAAAACGGGCTAATGGCGATCGTCATCGTTCTCTTGATCATGGCGCTGTTCCTCGAGTTTCGCCTGGCGTTCTGGGTGATGATGGGCATGGCCATCTCGTTCATCGGCGGTGTGCTGTTCCTCCCCCTGGCCGGGGTCAGCATCAACATGATCTCGCTGTTCGGCTTTCTCGTCGTATTGGGGATCGTGGTTGACGACGCGGTCGTGGTCGGCGAGAACGTTTACGAACAGCGGCGGGAACATGGCGACTATCTGACCGCCGCGATCCAGGGCACGCGGGAGATGGCCGGCCCGGTTACGTTCAGCATCCTGACCAACATCGTGGCGTTCGTGCCTTTGATGTTTATTCCGGGCGAGACGGGTAAGTTCTGGAGCCCTCTGCCGGTGGTCGTCATCATCGTCCTGGCTCTGTCTCTATTCGAGGCGCTGTTCATCCTGCCGGCTCACCTGGCGCATACTTCGGCCGCCGGGCGGCAAAGCGGTCTGGGCGCCTGGCTCCATCGGGGCCAACAGGCTTTCAGTCGGTGGTTCGACCGCGTTGTCGATATCGTCTATCGGCGCATTCTCGTGTTCTGCCTGCGGTTTCGCTACGTCACGGCCTGCTCGGCGCTCGCCCTGTTTCTCGTTATTGGAGGCTATGCCACCAGCGCGCATATGGGCATGATTCTCATGCCTGAGGTCTCCGCCGATGAGATCGAGGCCGGCGTGCGACTGCCGGTCGGCACCACTCCGGATCAGGCGGCGAGAATCGCCGATGCGGTGACCGATGCCAGCGTGCGGATGTTTGAGCGCCACAACCTTTACGAGGTGGCCGAGGGCATTAAAACCAACGTGCGAGGGCAGAACTTTATCGACGTCGAGGTCGTGCTGAAGCCGCCGGATCAGCGCGACATAACAGCCAATGAAGTCATTCAACTCTGGCGGGATTCAATCGGCGACTTGCCCGGCGTCGACCAGATCACCTTTGAGGCCGAGAGTGGGCCTGGTGGCTTTCGGCAGGACATCAGCGTCGATCTCAGCCACAGCGATATCAACGTCCTCGAACAGGCCGGTCAGGAGTTACTCCAGCGTGCGGAGCGGTTCTCCAATGCCCGCGATGTTAACGACAACTACAACAAGGGCAAAACGCAGATCGACTTTCGTCTCCGCCCGGAAGGCAAGGCTCTTGGCCTAACCGACCGAGGCGTCGGGCAGCAGCTACGCGGCGCTTTCTACGGCTCGCTGGCCCTTCGCCTGATGCGCGGTACGAACGAAATCGAAGTCCGTGTGAAGCTGCCGAAAGAACAGCGAGAAGATATCCACAACCTGGAAGACCTGGTCATCCGTACGCCGACCGGCGTGGAAGTGCCGCTTGTGGACGTTGCCGACGTCGAGATCAATGAGGCGTTCACTTCGATCAATCGGCGCGACGGTCGGCGCGTGATCAACGTCTCGATGGACATCGAGCCCAAGAGGGCCGTTACGCAGGTGATCACAGCGCTGCAGACGGAGCTACTGCCACAGTTGCGAAACGATTTTCCCGGTATCACCTGGACCTTCGAAGGCAGCAGTGCTGAGATGCGCGAAGCGACCGCCTCTCTCTGGGGTTGGTTTGGCCTGGCGATAGCGGTGATTTACGCGCTGCTGGCCATCGCCTTTCGAAGCTACATTCAGCCGCTGATCGTGCTGCTGGCGATTCCCTTCGGCATCGTCGGCGCCGTCATCGGCCACATCATGCTCGGATATGATCTGTCGCTCGTCAGTCTCATGGGCGTGATCGCGCTGTCCGGGGTCGTGGTCAACGATTCGTTGATCATGATCGACTACGCCAACCGCCACCGGGGGGATCACCCGGCATACGAAGCGATCCTCCAGGCGGGGCTGCGGCGGTTTCGGCCGATCATGTTGACCACGGCCACGACCTTCGGTGGGCTCATGCCGATTATTTTTGAGACCTCGCTTCAGGCACAGTACATCATTCCCATGGCCATTTCGCTAGGCTTCGGAATCTTGTTCGCCACCGCAATCATCCTGGTGCTGGTACCGTGCATGTACCTCATCCTGGAAGACGCCCGGCGGAGTGCCTTGGCAACACGTGACTAGCCTGCCGCCTCGACAGCCCGTGTTGGATTCGTCGGCCGCGCGTACGCGGATGCGCATTGCAACCCCGACCATGTTACGGCTGTACCGTCACAACCGCTCGGCCATACGACCAGAGCTTCGGCGTGCCGTCGTCAGTCACTTCTAGGATGACGTGGATGGTGGACGGCCGTGAAACCTGTGGTGCGATTAGCCGGGTCGTCGGCGCCTCGACCGAACTAAAGGTGACGTTGTCGGGAAACCGTTTAGCATCTGGATCTCGCAAGGTACTTGCCTCTTCATAGATCCACCAACGGTAACCAATTCTATCGCCATCGGGGTCGCTAGAGCCCTCCGCGGTTAGCTCGACAGTGTCACCCGGTTTGGCGGCAATCTCAATCACACTCGTCGTTTTGTCGCCATTGAGCGCCGCCATCGGGTTATGGTTCGCCTTGTTGAATTCGTCCGCGACGCACCAATCCATGCGTGCGGCAAAATCGCTTTGGAAATGCTCACGCCACCGCCAGATGGTCGCGCCATTGCTCGTCTCTGACCGGCCATTGTCATCCGATGTGACCGTGTCGGCGGAATCCGTCCAGATCGGGCGCGGTTCGCCGTTGGGCTGAGCAAGCTCATAGCGTCCGCCCCAGCCGCCGTAGTCGGGACGCACGTGCCACGCTAAACCGTTGTTGATCAATCCCAGGAAAGACGGCGTGTCGCCTTCCATGATGTACTCGACTCGCGGATAGAGAGCTCCAAGAGGGCCGTGATTCTCGATGATGTTTTCTTCCAGCCACGGATTATCCACCATCGCGAAATGATGCATCACGCCCGTCTTACGCATGCGGTCGCCAGCGATGCCATTCCACGTGGCGCGACCGTAGTCGCCGCCAGGTGAGACGATGTAGAACAGGGAAGGGAACTGGGCACGGATCCATGGCCCCGCATCGTCCTGATCGGAGATCGTGTAAACGCGAAGCTTGCTGACAAATTCCGCGACGGCGGCGTCATCTCGCGACTGCTTCACGTCCCATAGGGCCTGAGCCAACGTATTCGCTCCGCCCCATACGGTGACCCACACGGGTCGCTCGTCCCGCTCGTCGATGACTTTAATGAGGTGCCGTGAACCGGCCGAACTTTTGCGGTCGCCGACGGCGGCCATGCCGTATTTCGGCTGCCCGGTCTTTGTCACCGCACGCAACTGATCCGCTGCCGGATAGCCCTTGGCATGTATAATCAGGTTGTCGCGCACTTCCGCAAAGGCATCGATTTGCCGGCGGATCAGATCCTCGCGTGTGGCGGTTCGAAGATGGGTCGACGTCGTGGCGATCAGGCCCTCGATGTCAAATTCGTTCGAGTAAACCAGAAAGCGAACGAGTGACTCTTCGTCATCCGGCTCGTTGGAGATGTCGGTCAGCACAACGACGCGCTGCCGCGAGTCTGTCGAGTCGGATTCTCCGAATGATTCAGCGCCGAACACTACGACCAGGACAAGGAAGAACAAGGCGGGAGCGAATTTCATAATTGACCCAGTGGTTTGGAGATAAAATCACGTGCGGGAGCAACGGTGATCGTGCGGTCCACCGGTAGAGTTGCGATACCAAATGTTGACGGAGTTTGCAAATCCCCGCATCCGCGACAATACCTTGGGCGCAATTCCCGGTAAAGCGTTTCTCCTTCGGCATTGCGGGAATTAGGCGGCCCCCCCGGCCGGCGAATTGAGGAAACCATCCGCTGGATCGGGCTGTGTACGACTGTTACGCGGCCGAGCCCGGCAGACGTGCGACGCAATTGGTTGAGACAACTGCCCGGCGATGGATTACTTTGTACGGGAGGAGGGAGGCGGTCGTGCAGCCGAACGCGTGTGCCAGCGCCCGCTGATGACGCCATCCGCTTGAGAGACGGTGCCGTCCGAAATACGTGATCTGATCTCCATCCCGTGTAACAGCCTAGTGGCCATAAGGCAATGAACTCAATGCATTTAACACACCGACTTTGGCGGCTGCTTTTCGTCTGCCTCATCGCGGTTTTTACAGAGCACAGTCGTTGCGCCGCCGCCGAATCGGATGATGCGGATCAGATCGAGTTTTTCGAGTCGCATATCCGACCGGTACTCGTGGAGCACTGCTACGAATGTCACAATTCGGTCGACTTGGCCGAGGGCGGACTGGCAGTCGACCATCGCGAGGGTTTTCTCGCTGGCGGCGACGGCGGCAAGGTGATCGTACGCGGCAATCCGCAGGAGAGCCGCCTGCTAGCCGTCCTTCGCCATGAAATCGATAGCCTGGAGATGCCGCAGGGGAGAGCGAAGCTCGAAAGTGAAGTAATCGCCGATTTCGAACGGTGGATCGCAATGGGTGCATTCGATCCGCGAGACGCGCCGCCCTCGGCGGATGAGTTGGCTGCCGCAACCTCTTGGGAAGCAACGTTCGAGAAGCGGAAGAACTGGTGGAGCTTTCAGCCCCTGGTGGCACCGGCATTGCCGGCGTTGGATGCCGCCGACTGGTCCGGCCACCCCGTGGATCGTTTCATATTGGCCAGGCTTGAGGAAAGCGGGCTAGCCCCGGCGCCGCCGGCCGACCCCGCTACGCTCGTACGACGATTGTATTTTACCTTGATTGGCCTGCCGCCGACTGCGGACGAGGCGGAACACTGGCAATCGGTCATCGCCCAACCGGGCGGCTATGAGCAACTCGTCGACCATCTGTTGGCTCGACCGCAATTCGGTGAGCGATGGGCCCGGCATTGGATGGACTGGATTCGATACGCCGAATCGCACGGCTCCGAAGGTGATCCTACGATTGACAATGCTTGGCACTATCGCGACTACCTGATTCGGGCACTGAACGACGACGTTTCCTACAGTCAACTCGTACGGGAACATGTCGCGGGCGATTTACTGGAGCATCCCCGCATTAACGCGTCGCTGGGCATCAATGAGTCACTCATTGGGCCGGCGCATTGGCGGATGGTGTTTCACGGCTTCGCCCCGACCGACGCGCTCGAGGAACGCGTTCGCTTCACCGACGATCAGATTAATGTCTTCTCAAAAGCATTTCTGGGACTCACCGTCTCCTGCGCGCGGTGCCACGACCACAAATTTGATCCGATTAGCCAGAAGGACTACTACGCTTTGTTCGGTGTCTTGGCATCGTCTCGGCCGGCCCGAACGGCGATCGACTTGCCCGAAAAGATCGGCCGACACCAGGAAGCGCTCCTGTCCCTCAAGGCCAGGCTTCGAAATGCGGTCGCCGAGGACTGGCTGGTAGCGGTGCAGAGGACTGCCGAGAAGCTGGCCGAGTTCCCCCCACCCAACCAAAATGCAGGCCAGCCGCCGAGCGAGTCATTGGTAAGCCCATGGCTGATGACTCGAGACGAGGTCGCCAACGGAACTGACTTCGAAACGGCGTGGGGAAAGCGCATTGAAGCAGTTCGGCGGAAATTGAACCAGTGGATGGACTATCGTAGACACGACTACCTCCGGCGGTGGAATCTTGCGGACGCGGAGGATTATCAAAATTGGTATCCCCACGGTGCCGGTTTGAAGCCGGATCCACAGCCAGCAGGGGAGTTTTCTATCGCGGCGATCGGTGACCGGGTTCTGGTGGGAATCTACCCGGCCGGAGTTTATTCTCACGCGATCTCTACGAAACATCCCGCCCGATTGACCTCCCCGGACATCGCGCTTGTCGGTGAAAGCGAACTTTGGGTGCACGCGATTGGCGACCCCAGCGCCAGCCTCCGCTACGTCGTTCAAGATTATCCGCGATCTGGTACCGTATATCCCGTAAACCAGCTCTCGGACCAGTGGCGCTGGCAGCGTTTTGACCTGTCCTACTGGGATGGCGATACGATCCACGTCGAATTGGCCGCCGCACAGGACGCCCCGTTGTTAGTTCGAGACCAACCACGGTCCTGGTTCGGCGTTCGCGATGCGGTCCTCGTTGCCAAGGGGCAGCCGAGGCCATTGGATTCCGTCGAGCATCTGGCAACGCTACTGGAGGCCGCCGAGCGCAAACGACCCGCCACGCTGAGCGACCTTGCTGCCCTTTATGAATCGACGATCCGCGCAGCCGTACAATCGTGGAAGGACGAGTGTGTCAGCGATCAGCAGGCATTGCTGCTGGACGCGTGTCTGCGGGAAGGCCTCCTACCCAACGCCCTGCAATCACTGCCTACAGCCAAGCCGGTCCTTGCCGAGTACCGGCGGCTCGAAGGCGAAATCCCCGTTCCACGGCGTGTGCCGGGTCTTGACGAAACGATCGGCCGCGATCAGCCGCTGTATGAGCGCGGCAATCATAAACAGCCTCGCGAGCCGGTACCGCGGCGTTTCCTGAGCGCCATTGATCCGACCCCCTACAAAACGTCGCTGAGCGGCCGTAGGCAATTAGCCGAAGACCTGTTGCGCGATGATAATCCGCTCGCGCGACGTGTTATCGTCAACCGGATTTGGCACCATCTGTTCGGCCGTGGCATTGTTGCTACGCCGGACAATTTTGGTCGCCTTGGCGAGCAGCCGACGCATCCGGACCTTCTCGACTGGCTTGCAATTCAGTTTGTGAAGGACGGCTGGTCGCTGAAGAAGACGATTCGATTGATTGTTACGTCGAAGACCTGGCAGCTGTCATCCCACCCGCGTGCAACCGCAAGGCAGATCGATCCCGACAACCTTTGGCTCGCGCGGGCGAACGTCCGCCGACTCGAGGCCGAGGCGATCCGAGATTCGCTGCTTGCCGTTACGGGCCAACTTGACGATTCCTTATACGGACCACCGGTGGATGGAGTTTCTTCTCGGCGCAGCATTTATGTTGCCGTGGTGCGCAATTCGCTCGACCCTTTTTTGCGAAGCTTCGACTTTCCAGAGCCATTCAGTACCGTCGGTAGTCGCGACGTGACCAATGTTCCGGCTCAATCGCTGACGCTCATGAACGATGCCGGCGTTGCTGGTCATGCGCGCGCCTGGGCGCAGCGGCTACTCAACGCATCCACTTCGGGAAGCGACGAACAGCGGGTTCGCACGATGTTTTTGGCGGCGTTTGGCAGGCCGGCTTCCACAAGTGAAATTAGCCGTACCATCGCCTATCTAAACGAGACGCGAAGTCGACTTCTTGCTCGGCAGCGACGACACGACGAACTGAAGGCGGAAGTTGCTCAGCGGCGAAAGCAGATCGAGCTGGTGATGCATCCCGTCCGGGCGCGACTGCTGATGGAGGCGAAAAGCAGGTCGAGGGCCCTCAGTGAATCCGCGCCGCCGCCGATCGGACGATGGGAGTTCGAAGCGACGGCAGAAGACAGTGCAGGTAATCTCCATGGTGAACTTCGCGACGGCGCAATCGTTGAAGACGGTGCTCTGGCAGTCAGCCGTGGCGGACATGTATTGACAGCACCGCTCCAGACAACGCTGCGGGAGAAAACACTAGAAGCCTGGGTCATGCTCGACGATTTGGAGCAGCGCGGGAGTGGCGTGATGACCGTACAAACGCCCGATGGCGTCCACTTCGATGCGATCGTCTTCGGCGAGAACGCACCCCATCAGTGGCTGGCCGGCAGCAACAACTTTGCGCGTACGCAATCGTTCAACGGAGCCACGGAGACGGAAGCCGCGGATCACGCAGTTCACGTCGCTATCGCCTATCACGAAGATGGGCGCATCGTCGGTTATCGCAATGGCAAAGCGTACGGGCAGCCCTACCAGAGCAACGGACTGCACGTGTTCCAGGCCGGCAACACCGTTGTAGGATTCGGTGTGCGACATCTTCCAGCCGGCGGCAATCGCATGCTCGCCGGGCGAGTTCTAAAGGCCCAGCTATATGATCGTGCGCTAACGGCCGAGGAGGTTGCGATCTCCGCTCAGTCGCTACAAGGCTTTGTCTCCGATCCGATGGTGATGGCCGCGCTTACGCCCGATGATTTAAAGCTCGTGAATCAGCGGAACGCGGAAATCGCGGAACTGGGCTCCCACGCGAATGCACTGGGGCCAGCGCCAGACGCAGTCGATGACGTAACCGTGTGGACGGATCTGGCCAGGGCGCTGTTCACATTCAAGGAATTCATTTATGTCCGGTAGTTTCTCCCGTCGGCAATTCCTCGAATCTTGCTCGACCGGCTTCGGTGCGGCGGCGCTCGCCGCGTTGATGTGCGATTCGGCGTACTCGGCGAAACTGCCCACGTCTACGCGTGACCTCGCCAAAACACCACATCACTCCCCGCGCGCGAAGCGCGTTATCTTTTGCTTTATGTCGGGCGGCGTTTCGCACGTCGATTCGTTCGATCCGAAACCGAAGCTCAAGGAACTGCACGGCCAGCCCATGCCGGTACAAGTGGAGCGGACCCAGTTCAACAACAACGGCAGCATCATGGCCAGTCCCTTCGAGTTCGCTCCTTCCGGGCAGTCGGGGCTTGCGGTCAGCAGCATCTTTCCCGAGATCGCATCGGTCGCGGACGAACTGGCTGTGATTCGCTCCATGACCACGACGGTTAACGAGCACGCTCAGGGAAACTTCTTCATGCACACCGGCTTCCCGTTCATGGGCTATCCCAGTGCAGGAGCATGGTGCACGTATGGGCTGGGAAGCGAAAACCACAATCTGCCGGGGTATGTTGTGCTGCAAAGCGGCGGCGCCGTCTCTCCTCACGGGGGAATCAGCCTTTTCAGTAACGGCTTCCTTCCCGCGCATCATCAGGGGTCCATTGTGAATGCCGACGGGCCGGAGGCGATTCGCAACATTCGGCCTCGCGACGCGCGGCTCGATCAACAGCGCAGGCTCGATTTCGTCCGCCACTTCGACGAGGCGTTTCTGAACGCCTCGGCACATGATGCTCAAGTCGAGGCCGCCATCCAAAATTATGAGACCGCATTCCGTATGCAGTCGGCCGTGCCGGAATTAGTCGACATCTCCGGGGAGACCAGGCAGACCCACGAGCTTTACGGCCTCGATGCAGACGATCCGGAGAAGGCGGCCTACGCACGCCAGTGCCTGCTCGCCCGGCGTCTCGTCGAGCGGGGAGTACGGTTTGTCGAGCTGAGCTGTCTCACCAAGGGCATCGGAGCCGGCGGAGCTGCGAATCCGTGGGACCAGCACGGCGAGCTTGAGAAGGGGCATCGCGCCATGGCATTTCAGGTGGACCAGCCGATCGCCGCTTTGATCAAGGACCTGCGTCGCCGAGGGCTGCTCGACGAAACGCTCGTCATTTGGGCGGGCGAATTCGGACGCACGCCGTTCTCGCAAGGAAGCAACGGTCGAGATCACAATCCATTTGGCTTCAGTGTATGGCTGGCGGGCGCGGGTATAAAAGGCGGCAGCATTCTGGGGGCGACCGATGAGTTTGGTTACCATGTCGTTGAAGATAAATGCACCGTCTACGATCTGTGGGCTACGGTTTTGCATCTATTGGGCGTGGATCACGAGAAGCTGACCTACCGCTATGGCGGACGAGATTTTCGCCTGACGGACGTGCACGGTAACGTACTCAACAAGATACTTTCTTGACTTGACGGCGCTAGCCGCTTGCCGGGAACTCGGACTCTGCCGGCGACGATGCGAAACCGCGGTTGTCATTGACGCCTCTCCCCAGTAGGCAACGATTCTCAGACTACGCGATACTCGCGGTTGACCGTTGCCGTTAAACCAACGACGGCGGAAGTGAACTCGTCGCAGGAAAGGCACGTGCGCTTTGATTGCCGCTGGCACAATGGCCGTGCGGGTGCTGCATCCAGGAGCGTTACGTAGTTTAGCAACAACAATCGAAATTGTGACAACCACGGCGACAACTTTTTCACTTTGCGAATGCGGATGTCCCATCCGCGAGCCCCACCGCAGGAATTAAAGGCCGCGCCCGAAAGCCTTCCGGCATGCATGGGCAGGCAGCCCGGCTCACCGCTGCGGTACTTTGCATGCACGCAGCCTAACGCGAAAACGTTGCACAAGATGCCGGCAGTCCGCTACCGCGGCATGAGCTTGCCGGCAGGAGTGCCGGCGCGAAGATCATCGATCATCGCAAGCGTGGCGGCGCGTACCGCATCCTGCCATTGGCCCGATGCGAACTTATCTCGATAGTCGGGACGGTCGTGCGCGAATATGATGCCTCGCGAGTTATTCACCACGGCGCCGAAGCCGCGATCATCGAAGGCGGCCGCGACGTCCGTCGCAGTACCACCCTGGCTGCCGTAGCCGGGTACAAGAAACCACGTATGCGGCATCGCCTGCCGCAGCTCGGCCAGTTGTTGTGGATGCGTGGCTCCGACCACGGCGCCGACGTACCCGTAACCGCAGGCGCCGGCGGACTGCTCGGCCAGCGAATCCACCATCTTCCCCACGTGATGGAACACGGCCTGCCCCTCCGCAACGAGATCTTGCAGCCAACCGCCGCCGGGGTTGGAGGTCTTTACCAGAATGAATACGCCGGCATCGCGCTCCTCGGCGGTTTGGACGAACGGCTCCAGGCTGTCGGCACCCAAATAGGGACTCACGGTCAGCGCATCGCCAGCAAAGGTGCTTCGCCGGCCGGTGCCGAGCCATGCGTCGGCATACGCACTGGCGGTCGATCCGATGTCGTTACGTTTGGCATCGAGGATTACCAACAGCCCCCGCGCCGCGGCGTACTGAACGACCTCGGCCAGCGCTTGCATACCCGGCGGCCCTAGCTGTTCAAAGAAAGCCACCTGCGGCTTGACGACCGGCACCAGCGGCGCGACCACGTCCACAATTCCCTGGCAAAAGGCGCGATACCCCTCCGCACGGTCGACCGGAGCGGCGTGCTCGGACGTGCGCAATACCGCGGGAAGCTGCTCGTAGCGGGGGTCGAGCCCCACACATACCGGGTTGCCGCGGCGCTGCACGGCTTCGGCCAATCGGTCCATGAAGTGCGACAAAACAGCGGTTCCTCAATCGGGGCTGACAGGTGGCGAGTCTTGGAGTACGGCCACTATACCAGCATCCTTCCGAATCGAGAAAGTCGCTCACTCGCTGGGCACGCGTACTGTCAGCGCTTGGGGGCGCACGGTGAAGGTAACCTCCTTCACATCAACCGCCTCACCGTCGACCGAAAAACGCATTGGCCCGGCCGAGTGGATCACTACCTTGCCCGTACGTGTGTGCAAGACGCGTTCGTTCTCCAGGTAGTTTCCCAAGAAGAAGTCGGCCGCCATCGAGGCTAGTTCGAGCGGCGAACCGCTGAGTACGACGATAACCTCGAGCAGCCCGTCGTCGGGCGATGCCTCCGCAGCGACCTCCAGTCCGCCGGCATAGCGGCCATTGCAGACGAGAATGTTCCAGACGTTTTGCTGCCATGCTTCGCCGTGATCGAAGCGGAGGGTGACATCGTAGCCCTGCAAATCGGCCAGCACGGAGATTGCGCCGCGGAGATAGCACCACGCCCCCATCCGCTGCTTCATCTCCTCGTCGATCGCCTCCTGCACGCGGTCTGCATTACCGCCGGTGGCGACATTGCAAAAGTAGTGGCTATGTCCGGCGGTGGCAAAATGGGCCAGATCGATCCGGCGGTCGCGGCCCGAGTGAAGCAACTGCGCGGCCTGCTCAGGATCGGCCGGAATGCCCAGCGTCGAGCAGATGTCGTTGGCCGTCCCCAGCGGCAGGATGCCCAGTGGCACGTCGAAATTGTTGTCGAGCATTGCATTGACGGCGGCATGGACGGTGCCATCGCCACCGGCGGCCACTACTCGCTCGTAGCCCGCGCCGGCCGCCTCGGCCACCAGTTGCGGCACGGAGTCTCGATCACCAGAGAGTCGTACGTCCACATTCGGCGATTTCCGGAGCGACGCCATCAGCGGTTGGTAGCGCTCCGCCTGGCTCGCCTCAGAGTTCCAGAGAACGATCGTTTTAGACACTGTGCGATTCCTTAACGCCCGTGCGGCGTGCCTCTACAGCTCAGCGTGGAGCCGCATCCAACTTGGGTGCCGCCTCCAAGAGACGCTCGAACCAGGCATCCAGACGCTCGCGCACCGTGACCATCTCCCGACTTTCGGCAAGTAGATACCCCTGGCGAATGGCTACGAGAAAGTCCGCGTCGCGGGCCAATTGTACGAGAGCCGCGCGGCGCTGGTCGTCGAAGTACTCAATTGCGGCATTACCGTCCTCCGCGCGCACTACGTACGTGTGATCAAACTCCTCGTCCCCGGTAGTGACCGTATCGTCGCGCAACGCCGCGCCAATCTCCGCCAATGCGGGCGCGACCTGAACGAGCTCCAGCCCTTTGGGCACATGCCCGTGCAACTGGACACCCATGGCAACCTCTTCGACCCCCAGTACGCCGGTATCGGAGCTGCTGTCGGAGACACCAAGTTCAAAGTTGCGGTCACGGACGCGGCCAGCCACACGTAGCCGGGGGCGACGCCGGAACTGCAGGTTGTGGTCGCGGGCGAACTGCCTCCACGCGCTGTAGCGCTGGCGTCGCAGCACGAGTGTGGTGACTACGATGACCGCGATCAACAGCACAAGCACGAGCGCATAAGTAATTAGCGAAGCGCTGCCTGGCATGGTGAAACTGTGGACTCGGCGGACGTTACGATGCTCCGGCGCGACCGCGGTAGCCGCTCCCCTTCATCGTCGAACATAGCCGTCCGCAGGGAAAAAGGGAAGGAGACGGCACGCAGCG
Source organism: Pirellulales bacterium (assembly GCA_040880125.1). Lineage (GTDB taxonomy): Bacteria > Planctomycetota > Planctomycetia > Pirellulales > JBBDJB01 > JBBDJB01. The sequence continues at coordinate 66,086 of JBBDJB010000029.1, forward strand.
CCGGATACTTGGAAACCCACGATGACTGCATGCGACAGGCCGCCGACGAAGTGGCAGTCTATTTCCACGGCAGCAGCAGAGGGAGCGACAAGCGGCGACAACTTGTCCGGCGGATTGCCGCGCTGCCCGAAAGAGCGGCGGGCGCCAGTGCGCTTACAACCAGGGCTACGGAAAGTCAGGCGGCCGCCCGTAGCGCACCGCCGAATTGGAGCGCCACCACGGTGATCTTGTGGCGGATGGCCTTGCGGACGAATTCTTCTTCATCGAGCAAGATGGTGCGCCCTGCCTCGACTGCGAGCATCCGCGCGCCAGAGGCGATCATGGTATCGAGCGTCCAGAGGCCGATGGTGGGAACATCGAACCGCATGTCCTGTTGCGGCTTGGCGACCTTCACCACGGTGAAGCCTCCCGCCGGACATATCTCACCGGCGCGGCGAATGCAGGCGTCGGTCCCTTCAATCGCTTCGACTGCCAAAACGGCCCGATCCTTGACGCAGACACTTTGCCCAACGTCCAACGCGCCGAGTTGTTTAGCGACGTCCCAGCCGAACTCGATATCGCGTTGTTGTTTGGTCGTGGGGTCGCGGCCGACCAGCGTTCCTTGTTTCACGAGTAGCTCCGGAGCGAAATCGGTGGCCGGTCCGAAAGCGATACCTTCCTGAGCAAAAGCGCCGACAATAGCGCCCAGCAGCGTATCATCCTTGCGGTCCTTGGTACCGGTAATGAAGTGCGGATAGAAGGTCGCGAGAAACGTCCAGTCGGGCAAATGCTTGAGCCACGCCAGACGCTGGTAGATAAGCATCTTGTGGAACTTGCCCGCCATCGTGGCGTGGCGGATGTTGTGTGTCTGCATGAACCGGATCGCACCGCCCAGCTTTGCAAGCCCCAACCACTTAAACTCATCGCACAACTCTGCGAGCGACGGATCGGCATGGTCCTTGATCCCCAGGCAGGCGACGTGGCAATTGGCGCGCTTGAGGGCCTCCGCAACGACGATTGGATAGCGTCCCCAACCGGCCAACAGACCGACGCGATTCGGCGGCGCGATAGGATCGGCCTGCGGCGATAACGGTAATATTTCCGACATTTTGAACTGCTTTGGTTAATAAGCCTCCGGCAGACGGTCGCCACTCGCCTCGAGCGGCCAGACGCGGCACGGTCAAGCCGCGGCGCTGTCGTCGCCTCGCTGGATCATCGCCGTCAGGCGGGCCACGTCGCGCTCCAGCGCCTTGAGCTCCTTGCGCATCTCGGGCAGCTTCGTCAGCGCGGCCTGCTTCAGCTTTTGCTCGCGTTCGGGCGTGGCTGGAATTCCGATCATCCGCATCCCGTCCGGGACGTCGTTGGTGATTCCGGCCATGGCCCCCAGCACGGCCCCCTGACCGATGTGCACGTGGTCGCGCACGCCGACCTGGCCCGCCATGACAACCCAATCTCCGGTTGTGGTGCTGCCGGCGATCCCGACCTGCGAGCAGATGAGGTTATGGCGGCCGAGGCGGCAGTTATGGGCGATCATCACCAGGTTATCGATCTTTGTGCCGTCGCCGATGATCGTGGCGCCGTAGGTGCCGCGGTCGATCGTCGTGTTAGCGCCGATTTCCACGTCCGCGCCGATTCGCACATGACCGAGCTGTGCGGTGCGATGATGCGCGCCGCCCTTTTGTTTGTACCCAAAGCCATACGCGCCCAGCACGACCCCGGCATGAATGAGTGTTCTTGGTCCAACCTGCGTATCCTCGTACAGCACGCAGTTGGGCATGATCGTCACATCTTGGGCGATACGGCAGCCACGCTCGATACGCACGCCGGAGTGAATTATCGCTCCTCGTCCGAGATGGACGTCGTCGTCGATTACCGCGCCTGGATGAATGTCGACGTCCGCTGCGATTTGAGCCGTAGGGCTGACATGGGCCGCGGGGCTGATGCCGATCCGCTGGGCCGGCTGCGGCGGGCGAAAGTGAAGGGCAATAGCAGTGAACGCCTCGTGAACATCTTCGGCGACGATTGCCGGAATAGAAAGCTGCTGGAGATCGATATCCGCCGGCACGACGGCCGCCGCGGCCGCCACCTCGTGCAACTGGCCCACCAGCGCCGCACGATCGATCATCGTCAGCGCCCCTTCGCCGGCCTCGGCCAGCGTTGCGACGTAATCGATGCGGGTTTGACCTTTGCCGACCAGCCGCGCGCGTGCCAAATCAGCCAATTCTGCCAGCGTTGTCGCCATGCGGAGTCCTTTCCAGCGGGCGGCGTAATTTAGGTGATCTGCATCCTTGCGGCGTGATCGTACCGCCGGCCATCCCCGCCGGCAAGGTCGAAAACGCCCCGGCTGATAGCACGCCAGCTAGCTGAAGAGGCGGCGCGCAAAACCGTACGAAAAACCAGAATTCCGGCAGTTAAAAGGCTCGGGGGATGATGTTGAAGTCCAATGCCAGCACGAACAGCATCAGCCCGATGATGAACACAAAGCCGACCGTGTGGAAGGCGATCACGATTTTCTCGCTGACCGGCCGGCGGAGGACGCCCTCCAAGGCGAGGAACACCATATGACCACCGTCGAGCAAGGGAATCGGCAGGAAGTTAATCACCGCCAGATTCGCGCTGAGCATCGTCAGGAAGATCAACAGCGACGATAGCCCGGCGAACGCCGAATACCCGGCCCCCTTGGCGATGGTGATCGGGCCGCCCAGCATCGTCGGCGAGATCTGCTGCGATACGAGCTTCTCCAAAAAGCGGAACACCATCAACAGCGAGTCGACCGTTTCGGTCGTGCCCAGGGAGACGGCCTCGCCGAACGTATCCGCGTGCCGGGTCGCCTCCAGCGGTTGCAGATAGAATCCGCGCTGCGGGATGAAAAACTCGTCCGATTCAATCGGCGAAAGCGTGACCTCCCGGTTCTCCTCGCCGCTACGCACGGTGAGCTTCACCTGCATGCCCTGCGGTATGATCTGCAGGCGGCTGAAGAAGTGCGGCCAGTTTTCCAGCTCCTCGCTGAACTTCAACGGACTCTCCGATAGCAGCTCTGCCTCGGTGGAGTCATCTCCTTCCGCGGGAATGAACTCCGCCTGGACGATCTGGTCGCCGGGACGAATTCCGGCGTCCGCGGCTGGGCTGCCCGACTGTACGCCTTGTACTTTGTTGAGTACGCGGAAGCCGGCTCCCAATGCCGGTGCGGAGAGCGGTGCACCGGGGGCCATCGCCACTTCGTAAGACCTTGGAACTCGCAGTGGGACAACGACCGTTTCCGGCTCGGATTGTCCGCGTGCTTGGGCGCGGCGCACGGTGAGTGTGACGCTGTCGGCCGTCTCGGCACGTCGACGCAAGCGATCCGGCAGTGTCATTGGATCTTCAATCGGCTGTCCATCGACTTGTTCGACGACGTCACCTTCCTCAAGGCCCGCCTGCTCGGCGGGTGAATCGGCCTGGACCGTGGCAATGGCCCCCACGGCCATCACCATTCCCAACCGCTTCATCGGATTGGGAGCGACCTGGATCGTCTTCTCCCGCACGTCGACACTGCCGGCTTCGCTGCCGGCGTCGGCCGAGGCGGAGGCCTTCGCGTCGGCCGCGCGCACGACGGTGACCGCCAGCGGCCGATCTACGTTTTTGGCAAGCATCGCCGCTAACTCGTGATAAGCTTCGATCGGTTGCCCATCGACCGCGACGATGCGGTCGCCGCGCTGGAATCCGTCGGAGACCTGGCCGGCGGGAAGATGGGCGGCCGCCGGTCGGGGTTCGCCCAGGATCAACGATTCGGACGGCGCAACGCCGATCTTCGGCAGTCCTCGCCCCGTCTGTGGCTTTAGCGTTAGCTGAATCAACTCGTCTCGCCCCGGTCGCCGGATCGTCAGCGGCACGCCGCGCTCCAGGTCTCCCAGCGAAACGCCGCTCATCAAGTCACGAAATCGCGGCTGCTCCACACCTGCAATCTCGACAATCTCGTCGCCGACCTGCACGTTGGCTTCCCAGGCAGGCGAGCCGGGCACTACTGCGCCGACCACGCACGGCGTGTACTTCACCCCCATGCCATAGGCAATCACCGCAAACACAAAGGCGAAGATGATGTTCATGATTACGCCGGCGGAAATAATGGCCATCCGCTGCGGAACGCTCTTGGACAGGTAGCTGCGCGGATCGTGAGCGGCCGCATACACGTCGGACGCCTCGGCACTGACTTCGGACTCACGGTCGGTTGAGCTATCCTGCTGATCAGATTCGGCGTCCAACCCCTGTGAGCGGCGGTTCTCTTCGGCGATGCGCGCAGGATTGTCGTCCTGGCCGAGCATCTTGACGTAGCCGCCCAGCGGCAGGATGCCGACGCCGTACTCCGTCTCCCCCCAGTGGACCTTGGCGAGCTTGTAGCCGCCGATGTCGAAGCCGATGTAGAACTTCTCGCACTTCACGCCGCACAACTTGGCGACGACGAAGTGCCCCAGTTCGTGAACGAATATGACCAGGCCCAGACCCACGGCCACCTGCAGGATGACCAGGAGCCACTGCCAGAGGCTCGGATCGGCGGCCGCCAGCATCAAGTACACACCCAACGCGATACCTCCTGTCGCGCCCAGCGGTCGATTCGATGTAAATCGTCGAGCGTGGGCTGCGGATCAAAATCGTGATTAGACAACACGCTCCGGCAGGCCGGAACGATATCAGTGAATTTTAGCTCGCCCGCCAGGAACCCGGCTACCGCCGCTTCATTGGCGGCGTTGAGGACCGCACCGCTGGTGCCACCGCTACGAGCCGCCTGTCGACCCAATTCCAACGCCGGAAACCGCTCCTCGTCGGGCGGCAGAAGCTCCAGCGACCACGGCCGCGACAGGTTCAGTTTCTCGGCGATCCCCTCCCTCCGTTGAGGGTAGTCTAGGGCATATTGTATCGGAAGCCTCATGTCCGGAGGACTGAGCTGGGCAATCAGCGAGCCGTCCCGGTATTCAACCATCGAGTGGATAATCGACTGCGGGTGAATCACCACGTCGATCTGCTCGACATCCATATCGAACAGCCAGCGGGCCTCAATGATCTCCAGCGCCTTGTTCATCATTGTGGCCGAATCGACCGTGATCTTCGGACCCATGTTCCACGTGGGGTGGGCCAGGGCCTCCTGAACCGTCACCTGATCGAGCTGCTCCTGGCTGTGATGCAAAAAGGGCCCGCCGCTGGCAGTCAACACAATCCGAGCGACCTCGCCACGGTTTCCACACCGCAGGGCCTGAAAAATCGCGCTGTGTTCACTGTCGACGGGGATTAAGCTGGCTCCGCGTCGCCGTGCCAGGGCCGTCACCAGCGGCCCACCCATGACCAATGTTTCCTTATTCGCCAGGGCCACTTTCTTGCCGGCTTCCAGTGCCGCCCAGGTTCCCCGCAGCCCGGCGGCGCCAACGATTGCGGCGACTACCACCTGAATCTCAGGGTCGCGCACCACCTGTTCCACGCCTTCCTGGCCAACGAGCAACTGCGTACCCGGTGGCAGCGATGCGACATCGATTCGGCCCGCCGCTTCCGGATCAGTCGCCACCACGAAACGCGGCCGAAACCGCCTCGCCTGCTCAAGCAACAGGTCGAGTTTCGCGTGTGCGGTCAGGGCGTGGATCCGCAAGTCGTCACCGCGAGCTTCGACCACTTCCAGCGTGCTGGTGCCGATGCTGCCGGTCGAGCCGAGAACGGCCACGTTCGTTACAGTTCCAGCCATTCGGCGACCGGCAGGTTAAGCGGAAGTGAGGCAGTCGGATCGCCCGGGCCGCTTGCATTCGGCTGCGTGAGCAGCCCAGCCAAGCTGCGGGCGACGGCAATTCGCCGGGTTTATCCCCCGGCACCACGAACAGCCCGCTAACCGGGCAGAGATTCCGGTCGCAACGGAAAGCGGGATCCTACCCTACGTCCGGCGTCGAACGAACAAACGCCAGCAATTTGCTCCGCGCCGGCGAAGAAGGCTAGTCCGTGTCGCATTCTAAGGAGGCCCCCAGTCGCGGACAAGTGAAGTTGGCGCGGCTAAAAGGTTGGCGTCACCCGTTCAGATGCGTTGTTTTTTATCGCAGGCAAACCTACGATGGAGGTGACCCCGGCCGTAATCAGGGCGTCAACTGCTATCGCAGTGCGGGTGATTCTCGCGGCTAAGGGAAAACTCACCGCCTGGGCACTTCTGCGTGGCCGGACTGTGCTTCACTCGGTCTTTAATATTGGGTGTGCCTTCCGGGACTTCGGGACGGGCAAAATTGTGGCGCTGCCGTGGCGGCGCGATTCTCGCCATGGACGGCGATTCAGCCTCTCGGACAGCGCGACTTGCTCCGAGCATGTGACATGGACAGTCGTTGCCAAATGCAAGATTGCCTGAGTCCTTTATTGAACTCGCTGCTATCCTCGTCTCTGGTTATTTCCCATTTCCGTGCATTTTTAATCTCCCCTTGAATAGACCCGCTTGCGGGTGAGGCTCGATGGAAAACTCGAACGATTCGGACCGGAAACAGCAAGACAAGCGCACGCCCCAGCAGGGCAGCAACGTCATCTGGTACATCATCGCCGCGACGGTGGTGGTTCTGCTTGTGGTGAGCATGTGGAACAGCGGCACCGACGCCAAGCTCGCCTGGAGCGACCTGGTTCGGCTCATCAAGGCCACGGATACGGACGACGCCGGGGGGCTCGGATCCATCGTGGTCACCGAGCAAATCGGGGGAAAGGAACGGAAGGTTCGCTACTCGGGCTTGAGCGACGTCGTCGTCGGCGACTACACGGTCAAAGGCACCGTCACTCGCCAGGTGCTGCCGGCCGAGACGGCGGAAGGCGATGCGCCCCCCGACCAGCCGACATCCGAATCGTCAACGGACGCCACGGCTGAGCAAAAAGTGCGGTTTGTTACCGACCGCTTGCCCGAGGAATCGGATTTGTCCGCCCTCTTGGACGCGAGTGGTATCCACTTTCGCTACGCCGAGGGGCCCAGTGCGTGGGGGACGTACGGCCCGTCCTTTTTGCTATTGGGCCTGTTTGTGCTGTTGATGGTGATCATCATGCGACGGATGGGCGGAGCCGGCTCACCGATGGCATTCGGCCGCAGCCGGGGCAAGCTGTATGCCCAGGAGGACATCGGCGTGACGTTCGCCGAGGTGGCCGGAATTGATGAGGCGGTGGACGAGCTCCGCGAGGTGGTCGAGTTTCTGCGCACACCGGAGAAGTATCAACTGCTCGGCGGCCGCATTCCCAAGGGCGTGCTTTTAGTCGGCCCCCCTGGAACCGGCAAGACGCTGCTGGCCAAGGCGATCGCCGGCGAGGCCGGAGTGCCGTTCTTCAGCCTGAGCGGGTCGGACTTCGTCGAGATGTTCGTCGGCGTCGGCGCCGCCCGCGTGCGCGACATGTTCCAACAGGCCGCGTCCCGCGCCCCGAGCATAATCTTCATCGATGAGCTCGACGCGCTTGGGAAGACCCGCGGCAATAGCATTGTGGGCGGGCACGACGAGCGAGAGCAGACACTCAACGCACTGCTGGTCGAGATGGACGGCTTCGACTCCAACAGCGGCGTCATCGTGCTGGGAGCCTCGAACCGGCCTGAGACGCTCGACCCGGCGCTGCTGCGTCCCGGCCGCTTCGATCGGCACGTGCTGGTCGATCGGCCGGACATCACCGGCCGCGAGGAGATCCTCCGCGTTCATTTAAAGAACGTGAAGGTCGACCCGGGCGCCGACGTGAAGGCGATTGCCGCAATCACGAGCGGCTTTGTCGGCGCGGATCTGGCCAATCTGGTGAATGAGGCGGCCCTGCTCGCCGCCCGAAAAGGAAGAGATCGGGTCGGTATGGCGGAGTTCAACGAAGGCGTCGAGCGGCTGGCGGCCGGCCTGGAAAAGAAAAAGCGGATCATGGACCAGGACGAGAAGCAACGCGTCGCCTACCACGAGAGCGGACACGCCCTGGTCGCCTGCTCGCTGCCCAATACCGATCGCGTGCACAAGGTTTCGATCATTCCGCGCGGGCTGGCGGCATTGGGCTACACCATGCAGCGGCCCGAACAAGATCGATACTTGATGACCCAGAGCGAGCTGGAAAGCCGCATCCAGGTGTTGCTGGCCGGGACGATCGCCGAGGAGATGATTTTCGACGACATTTCGACCGGCGCACAGAACGACCTGGAGCGGGCCACGGAGATCGCCCGCAGCATGGTGATGGACTACGGGATGAGCCGGCTGGGTCGCGTGAACTTCCGCGAAAGCAATCGCAGCCCCTTTCTGGCCAGCAGCGGCGATGGCCAGAGAACACACGGCCACAGCGAGCAGACGTCCCGCGAGATTGACGAAGAGGTAAAGCGGATCATCGACGACTCGATCGAACGCGTGCGCCACATTTTGGCTGCCCGGCGACAGTCGCTCGCGGCAGTCTCCGAACGGCTGCTGGAGCAGGAAGTGATCGATGCAGACGAACTGCAGCAGATCCTGGAAGAGAGCTCCTCCAGCCCGATGATCGTGCCTGGCACGGACACGGAACTGAAGCGCACCGGCAAGTCTGCCGAACCGGCCGACAACAAAGGCACGGAGCGCGCCGGCGGAGGGTAGTGATTACCACGGTCCGCTGTGGGAAGCGATTTCAGCGTCAGAGGTCCGCACAGCGACCCGGCTTGGTTGGTGCCACGCGTGAACCCAAACAGTGGCTAGAGCGGCCTGAAGTCCGACCAGTTATAGGCTGACCTCAGGGCCAATTTGACGACGCGTGTAATCTCGCGGCCGCTGACTGGCTTGGACAGGATCGAGAAGACTTCCGCGGCGGTCGCCTGCCGCCGCAAGGTCTCGTCCAGATCGCCGGAGATGAGAATGCACGGAAGCTGCGACTTAAACCGCTTCACTTCGCGGATCGTCTCCAGCCCGGTCAAACGCGGCATGTGCATGTCCAACAGCATGAGGTGAATGTCGCGCGAGCGGACGATGTCAAGAGCCTCGCGGCCATCGCTGGCTTGCAGCGTGCAGAAACCCCACGGCGCCAACAATTCGCCCAGGGTTTGGCGAAAGCCCGCGTCGTCGTCGGTGATGAGTATGCTAGGAGGTTCTGGCAACATCGCTGCGACGGGTCCCAAGAGGAGTTCTCACCGGCACGGGAAACCGGGCGGTGGACTTCTCTATCATGGCCTCCCGAGTCGGCACAAGGGCAGTGAGCAAACGTAGTGCCAATACCCTATGGCTCGCACGGCGAACATCGACGCCACGCATTATCTTCCGTAACCCCTGCAACTTACGGAGCTTCCAAAGGCGGCGTGGCTGTCGGCTGGGCGCCCGGGAAAATGCTGCAAAAGCTGACGGTCGGCGGGGCTTCGCCTGCCATTTAGGCATAAAGCCGCCGACGCCGCGGATGAGCTGGCGATGAACCATCGGCCCTAACGCCGCGGACACTGCGCCTATTGGTCTCGTGACCTGAGGCGGCGAATTAATCTGCCGACATCCCATGGACGGATTCTCCCTGGCTGAGTCCGGTACTTCGCAGGCGAAGCTGCGCCGGAATAGAAGCGATGTCGGCTCGGCGTCGTTCGCGTGGCTCCTAGCGCGACATGAATTACTCACTGAAGCCCGCGCCGGCGTTTGCTTCGAGCCTAGCGGTGGATCGCGATTCCTTCGTTTGCATTGCTCCGTCAGGCTGGCTTTTCGACCGGTGTCATGAGCCGTATACTGTGGGCAGCGGTGGCTGTGACGAGGCGTGATTCTCCCGAGTGGCGCTCGGGAGTGGCCGTCCCCCCGGCTTTTGGCCACGCATTCAGCCATCGGTCCCGTGGCTGTTCGTGCACGCAACGGCTGCCCCGGTAACGGACCAGATCAACCCGCGCCACGAAGGAACCGATGTGGACGAAGCCTCTCAGTCATTTTTCGTACGGCATCAGTTTTTGATTCGCCGTCTGCACTCGCTGAGCGGTCTCATCCCGATCGGCGCGTTTCTCGTACTTCATCTGGTCACCAACGCCAGCGTCCTGGGCGGTCCGGCGTCGTTTCAGGCGAATGTCGACCGCATCCACTCTCTGGGCGTTATTCTGCCGGTGGTGGAGTGGTTATTCATTTTCATCCCGCTCATTTTCCACGCCGTAGTCGGCTTCGCGATCATCCAGGGCGGCCTGCCGAACACCGGCAGCTACCCCTATAGCGGGAACATTCGCTATACGCTGCAGCGGGCGACAGGCATCATCGCCTTCGTCTTTATCTTCGCCCATGTGCTCCACCTGCACTGGGTCGGCGAGCCGCTGAAAAACGTCAACGAAGAAGTCTTCGCTCAATTCGAGCCGGAATCCGCCACTTCCAGCACCGCGGCGGCGTTGCAGGCCTCGCTGCTGGTTCAGTTTTTCTACGCAGTCGGCATTCTGTCCACCGTCTTCCACCTGGCGAACGGCATTTGGACGCTGGGAATCACCTGGGGGCTGTGGACGACGCCCGACGCCATGCGACGAGCGAATTACGTGAGCCTTACTGTCGGCGTCGTATTAGGCGCGATCGGGCTAGGCGCGCTGGGCGGGTTCGTCGACACCGACCGCGAGGAGGCGGTGGTCATCGAAAAGCGGTTACAGCGCGGCCAGCAGATAATGCACGGGGAGGTAGCCGTCGGCGTCGACGTGGCCGGCTCCGAGGAATCGGGCGAAGGCGAATCGGAACAGTAGCCCACGCGGCATCTTAGCGGCAAGCGAGTTTCACTGAGCGAAGGGATAACAGGCGCGATGGCAAAAGAGCGGGTGCTGATCGTCGGTGGCGGCCTGGCCGGGCTGGCGGCCGGAATGAAGCTGGCCGAACAGGGGATCCACGTCGATCTGATGAGCCTGACGCCGTTCAAGCGGTCGCACAGCGTCTGCGCCCAGGGCGGCATCAACAGCGTCAACGATCAAACGCGGCAGCTCGGTGACAGCGAGTGGAAGCACCTTGACGATACGGTCTACGGCGGCGACTTTCTCCAGCACCAGCCCATGGTGTGGGAGATGGCCCTGTGGGCGCCCAAGGTCATCGATCTGATGGATCGGCTGGGCGTGCCTTTCAACCGCACGATCGAGGGCTTTCGCGATCAGCGCCGCTTCGGCGGAACGCTGTTCAAGCGCACCGCTTTCGCGGGTGCAACGACCGGCCAGCAGTTGCTGTACGCGCTGGATGAGCAGGTGCGGCGGTGGAATACCGAGGGGCTGATTCACTGCTACGAGGGCTGGGATTTCCTCGCTCCGGTGCTCGACGACAACGGCCGCTGCCGCGGCGTGGTGGCCCAGGACCTGGTCAGCATGGAGATCAGGGCCTTTCCGGCCGATGCGGTGATCGTGGCCTCTGGCGGATGCGGATTGGTCTATGGCCGCTCGACGATGTCGATGGCCTGCACCGGCAGCGCCGCCAGCCGCTGTTTTCGCGCTGGCGTGAACTACGCCAATGGCGAGTTCATCCAGGTCCATCCCACGGCCATTCCCGGCACCGACAAGTTGCGGCTGATGAGCGAAAGCGCCCGCGGCGAGGGGGGCCGCGTCTGGGTGCCGCGTCAACCGCAAGACCTGCGAGATCCTCGCGAGATTCCCGAGGACCAGCGGTACTACTTCCTCGAAGAGCGCTATCCCGAATACGGCAATCTCGTGCCGCGCGACATCGCCACGCGCGAGATCTTCAACGTCTGCATTGAGGAGGGATTGAGCGTCGAGAAGGGGCGGCAGTGCGTGTATCTCGACCTTACCCATTTGCCGCGGGAGATGCTCGACAAGAAGCTCGGCGGAATTCTGTCGATCTATGAGAAATTCCAGGGCGTCGATCCTCGCGACGTGCCGATGAAGATCTTCCCGGCGGTGCATTACGCGATGGGCGGGCTGTGGGTCGACTACGAGCGGAACGCCGAAGGGCGGCTGGCGGCCGGTTCGCCGCGCAACCAGCAGACGAACGTGCCGGGGTTGTTCGCGATCGGCGAGTGCGATTATCAGTTCCACGGAGCCAATCGCCTCGGGGCCAACTCGCTGCTCAGTTGCATCTTTAGTGGATTGTTCGTCGGCCCGGGCATTGAGAATCTGCTGGGCTCGCTCCAGGGCCGATCAGCCGCCGATCAACCGGCCTCGCTCTACGAGGCCGCGGCCAAACACCACCAGGACGAGCACAATCGCCTGCTGAAGCACACCGGGGGCAATGAGAATCCCTACCTGCTGCATCAAGAACTGGGGCAGGCCATGACAAAGGCTGCCACCGTCGTGCGGCACAACAGCGAGTTGGAGACGGCCTACGCCAAGGTGTGCGAGTTGCAAGAACGGGCACAGCGCTGTGCGCTCTCCGACCGGGGCGGCTGGACGAACCAGAACATTATGTTCACCAAGTCGCTGCGCGACATGTTTCCCCTCGCTCGCACGATCCTCAAAGGGGCGCTGGCGCGGGACGAGTGCCGCGGCGCGCATTTTAAGCCGAACTTCGCCATGCCGGGGCTCGATGCCGCCGATGAAGCCGGTCGACGCCGCCAGGCCGAAGCTTGGTGCGACCGCTTCGATGAGAATAACCGCAAGTGGCTCAAGACCACCGTCGCCACGCTCGATAGCACCGGCGAACCGCAGCTCGATTACGAGGACGTCGACACTTCGCTGATCCCACCGCGTCCGCGATTGTACGGGCTCGTCGGGGCCGAGGTGATCGACGAGGTCTGGAAAGCCCGGCAGAAGAAGGCGGCCGCAAGCGGCAATGGACAGTCCGCCACGTCTGCGCCCCAGTCCGCTACCGTGCAATAACGGCCAGTTCACTATTGGACCGACACATCCTGGAAGTGTAGCCACATAGAAGTGGAGTGCCATGCAAACCAACGAGCAGGACATCGAGTCGTTTGAAGTCCGCGTTTTGCGCCAGGCCGCGCCGGGCGAATCCAGCTATTGGGAGCGCCACCGTATCGACTATGAGCCGGGGTTGAACGTCACCAGCGTGTTGCAACGGATGGCCGCGCAAGCAAAGACGGTCGACGGCAAGCAGGTGACCCCGGTCGCCTGGGAAAGCAATTGTCTGGAGGAGGTCTGCGGGGCCTGCACGATGCTCGTCAACGGGCAGGTTCGACAGGGTTGCTCCGCGCTGGTCGACCGGCTGCTGGCGGAGAACTCCGACGAAATCGAGCTGCGGCCAATGAGCAAGTTCCCGGTCGTGCGCGACTTGGTCGTCGACCGTTCCCGCATGTTCCGCACTCTGGAGAAAGTCAAGGGCTGGATTCCGGTCGACGGCTATTTCGATCTTGGGCCCGGTCCGCGGCAATCGCAGCAAGAACAGCAGCAGGCGTATCCGCTGTCCGAGTGCATGACGTGCGGCTGCTGTTTGGAAGCCTGTCCGCAGTACACGAAGATCGAAGTGACTCGCCGAGAAGGCGAAAGCGACGCGGCCTATCAGCGGCGCCGCAATGCAGCGCATGACGGCGGATTCGTCGGGGCCGCCGCAATCAGCCAGGTGATGCTCTTCAACACCAATCCCACCGGCCGCATGAACGCCGGCGAGCGCCTCGACGCGCTGATGGAGCCGGGTGGCATTCAGGTGTGCGGCAACGCCCAGAACTGTGTGGTGGTCTGCCCGAAGGAGATCCCGCTCACCCGGTCCATCGGCCGGGCGGGCCGAGCCTCGACGGTGCGGGCGATCAAGAAGTGGTTCGACGGCTAGTGCCCAGCGGCCGGCTCGCAGAGCGAGCAAGGACGGGTGCCACGGCTGGCTTGTCCGGGCTTGTCCAGCAGTGCCGTTGGTTACACGAGAAGCAGGGGTCGAGCCACTAAACAAAGCATGACGCTAAGGCCCTTGTAGCACGGCCAACTTCGGGGGCGAAAACCCTCTCCCCGGCCCTCTCCCAGAGGGAGAGGGAGTTGTGCTCTGACGCCTCTCCCAGAGGGAGAGGGAGTTGTGCCGACGCAGCCTGCTACTTCATACCGATCGGCTCTATTTGGCGCCGACGAGCTGCGACTTTTTCTTCTCGGCGACGATCTCTTCCTGGATCGACTGCGGCACGCGGCGATAGCGGCGCAATTCCATCGAGAACGTCCCCTGGCCCTGCGTCATGCTCCGCAGGTCGGTCGAGTAGCCGAACGTCTCGGCCAGCGGCACCTCGGCCAAGATTCGGGCCAGGTCGCCCTGCGCCTCGGTGGTGACGATGAGCCCGCGGCGGCTGTTCACGTCCCCGGCCACTGAGCCCTGGAACTGCGCGGGGCACTCGATCTCGACCAGCATCACCGGCTCCAAGAGCACGGGTTTCATCTTGAGAAACGTCTCGCGGAAGCAGTTCTGAGCGCAGATGGTGAACGCCATCTCGCTACTGTCCACATCGTGATACGACCCGTCCTCGAGCACCGCCTTGACGCCGGTGATGGGGAACTCGGCCACGGGGCCCTTGCCCATCATCGCGCGGAAGCCCTTCTCGACGGCCGGAATATACTGCTTGGGAATGCGACCGCCGACGACTGTCTCCTCGAAGATGAACGGATCCTCGGAATCGTCCGGCAGCGGCTCGAAGTGGCCCACGATGTGCGCGAACTGTCCGGAACCACCGGTCTGCTTCTTGTGGCGGAAGTCAAACGTGGCGTCGCGCGTGGCGGCTTCACGGTAGCTGACCTTCGGAGCGCCGACCTCGACCGCCACCTTGTACTCGCGGCGGATCCGCTCGACGTAAATCTCCAGATGCAGCTCGCCCATGCCGGCGATGACCGTCTCGCCGGTCTCGTCGTCGGTGAAGACGTTAAAGGTGGGGTCCTCTTTGCGGAATCGGGCCAGGGCCTTGCCCAACCGGTCGACGCTGTCACGCGACGTGGGCTGGATGGCCATCTTGATGACCGGCTCCGGCACGAACATGCTCTCCAGCGTGCAGATGCCGGTCCCGGCCGCGTAGGTATCGCCGCTGGCGCAGTCGATGCCCATCACCGCCACGATGTCGCCGGCCCGGGCGGTGTCGATATCCTCGCGCTGGTCGGCGTGCATGCGGATGATGCGGCTGAACCGCTCCTTCCGGCCGGTGCGCTGGTTGTAGTACATCTCGCCTTTGACGATCGTCCCCTGGTAGATCCGCACGTACGTGAGCTGCCCGTACGGATCGTCGACGATTTTGAACGCCATGCCGACGAAGGGCTGCTCCGGGTCCGGCTGCAGCGTGATTCGCGCTTCTGGATCGGTCACGCCACGGGCGGAGATCTCGCGCTCCAGCGGCGAGGGGAGGTACCGCACAATTGCATCCAGCAGCGGCTGCACGCCCTTGTTGCGGTAAGCGGTGCCCATCAAGACAGGCGTCGCGTCCTGGTCGATGGTGGCCTCGCGGAGGATGCGGTGAATCAGCTCCTCGGGCACTTCTTCTTCGGAAAGCAGCAGCTCCATCAACTCATCGCTGTACATCGACAGCGCCTCGAGCATCTGCTGGCGCGCGACGGCGACTTCTTCCTTCATGGCCTCGGGCACCGGCTCGGAGCGGACCTTTTCGCCGCTGGGCTCCTCGAAGTACAGCGCCTCGTTGCTGATCAGATCGACGACGCCCTGGAAGTTGGCCTCTTTGCCGATCGGCCACTGGATCAGGATCGGATCGCAGGCGAGCTTCTCGCGCAACTGGTTGATGACCGAAGCGTGATTCGAGCCCGTCCGATCCATTTTGTTGATGAACGCCAGTCGCGGCGTGTGATAACGCTTCATCTGGCGGTCGACGGTCATCGACTGCGACTGCACCCCGCCGACGGCACAGAGCACAAGCACGGCCCCGTCCAGCACGCGCAGTGAGCGTTCGACCTCGACCGTGAAGTCGACGTGTCCGGGTGTATCAATCAGGTTGATGGGGTGGTCTTGCCAAGCCACGGTGGTTGCGGCGCTGGTGATCGTGATGCCCCGTTCCTTCTCGAGCTCCATGTGATCCATGGTGGCGCCGCTACCGCCACCCCGAACGTCCTCCATTTTGTGGATTCGTCCGGAATAGAAGAGGATCCGCTCGCTCAGGGTCGTTTTCCCCGAGTCGATGTGGGCCGAGATGCCGATATTCCTAAGCTTGGAAAGATCCATGATTTCGCTTCCAAAACAGCAGTATCTAAAAGCAGTATTTCATCCCGGGCCGAGCCGACTGTCGGCGCAGCAGTTTCGCCAAGCACGCTTGCGGCGGAAGAGCCGGTCGGAGGCTTGCCTGGACTCGCTGGCGGCGAACCGGCACAGACCGGGTAGGCGAGAACTCACTGCCTATCTTAGCTGCTTTCCTCCAGCGGTACAGGCCAAATTCAGACGAATTCGCCCTTGGTTCGTTCGCCGCTGGGGCAACTTCGTATCTCATCCCATCTTACTGCCGCCGGCTGTCGATTGTTCACCTCGACGCGCGATTTCCTCCCACGTGGACTGTAGTGGACACTGTTGCTCCGTTTGACCGCCGGGACGCAGCCGATTAGTGTTTGCCTCGATGTTCCTTCACGTGCCTCGACGGGGCCTTGCCGGATGCCTCGGGCTCGGCCTGGTCATCCCAGGTACCGAGCGCTGCGGAACACCGGGTGCAATTCCAAAGCCGAAGCATGGACACACCTTTGAGCCCGTCTCACCATGACCGATGATCCGCAGCCGAACCCGGGTTTGCATAACGGCCTGGCACCGCCCGAGGAAGGGGTCCCGAGTCGACCGGCCGGCAATCTGTCGCAGCCGGAGCCGCTTCCGGCCGGAATGCTGTCGCGATTCCCCTGGTTGACCTTCGTACTCCCGCTGGCGGTCTACATGATCGTAGGCGAGTTTGAGCCACGCCCGCCGGCGACCGATGCGACCGGCCCCGATTCGCGCTGGGGCCTGGCGATCTCGTACGACCACTATCCGCTTTACTATGCCGTGAGGTTGGCGGCCACCTGCGTGGCCGTCGCGCTGGTGCTGCCTGGCTACCGGACGTTCCGGCTGCGTGTCAGCCCGGGCGCTGTCGTACTTGGCCTGGTCGGCGCAGTAGCGTGGATCGCACTGGCCCAGTGGCGGCCGGAGGCGGCGCTGCTGAACGTGTTGGGCCTCGACTGGCTGACCGACATGGGACAACGCAGCGCCTTCAATCCATACGAGCGCTTCGCCGCAAACCCCGGCTGGGCGTACGCGTTTCTAGCAATGCGTTTCGCCGGCCTGGTGCTGGTGGTTCCGCTTGTCGAGGAATTATTCCTCCGCGGCTTCGTGATGCGGTTTGTCGTCGCAGAGAAGTGGTGGCAGGTGCCGGTCGGCCAGGTCAACACGGCGGCCCTGGTCGCCGGGACGCTGGTGCCGATGCTGATGCATCCCGGCGAGCTGGTCGCGGCGTTGGTCTGGTTTTCGGCCGTCACCTGGTGGATGGTCCGCACCGGCCGGATTTGGGACTGTGTGTTGGCGCATGCGGTGACGAACCTGGCGTTGGGGATCTACGTCGTATCGACCGGCGCGTGGGAGCTGATGTAGCGATTACCGCAAAATCGCCTTGCCGCGTACGAAACGGGCGAGTCGACGGCCGTCGCCCACAAAGTCGATCGCATCCCCATCAACCCGGACATCGACCGATCGAATCGCGGCGCTGATTTGGACCAGCGGCCTGCCGTCGACGGAGATCTCCGTCGGAGCGACCACGATCCGGCGGCCTTTGGTATCGATGGTGGCCGTATCGCGCGCGAAGCAGCAGTTCAGTCGCCAGGCATCGGAGTGGACCGTCACGGCCCGTCCGCTGCCGAGCGTCCCGCTCGATGACCATGTGCCTGTAGTGGCGACGATTGTGACGAGGGTCACCAGCACGGCTCCGACCATACAGGCCAGCGTTGCCAGCACTCGCTTGATCATTACAGAAGCTCCTATAATCCGGCCAGACTCTACCGCGTTGTCGTATCGCCGACCGGCCGGGCCGCCGTCTGCACCTTTAGCGGCGCGGCAATGTACGGCTGGTTCTGCAGGTACAAGTCGAGCCTAGCCCGATACTGATTGGCGAGCTGCGGCGGCGCGGCATGAATCGCCTCGTTGACGAGCTTCTTGGCCTGCTTGAAGTCGCCCGCCGCCGCGTGGGCCGCGGCCATCGCGTCCAGCACAGCCGGCACCGGTCTCCCGGCAAGTTCCTGACTTTTGGCGAGCATCCGCAGCGCTTGGGCCGGATCGCGCAGCCGCTCGTCCGGGCAGGTGGCTAACAGCCAGCCGAGACTCTGATATGCCCGGGCAAGCTCAACTCCGGTTTGCATGGCCGCCTGGAAGTCCATCAGCGCTCGGCTGAAGTACCCCAGCTCCATATACAGATCGCCGCGATTGACATACGCGGCCGCGAACTTCGGGTCGAGCCGCAGCGCAGTGGTGTAGTCGCGCACCGCCTCGCGGTACTGCGCCAGGCGGAAATGCGCGTGGCCACGGCTGTTGTAAGCCACGGCATCTTCCGGCGACTGTCCGATCGCAAGCGTGTAGTCGTCGATGGCTGTCTGGAAATCGCCCTTCTCGTAAAGCAACTCGCCGCGGTTGAAGTAGGCGTTGGCATACTCGGGATTCAGCTCAATCGTCCGCGCGAAATCGGCGATCGCCAAATCGTGCTTGCCGAGCATGGCATAGCTGACACCCCGATTGTGGATCGCCCGCCAGCGGGTGGCATCGAGCCGCACGGCCTCCTCGAAATCCTCCAGGGCCGCGTCCTCTTCGCCTTGCTGGGCCAGCAACTCCCCCCGACGGTTTAACGCCCAGGAGGAGAGCTTTTCGGCATAGCGGCGGATTTCGTCGGCGGGCTCCGCCGAGAGGGCCTGTCGGCATTGATCGAGGATTTGCCCGTACTCAGCAACGGTTTCCGCATCGCGCGACTTCTGGTGCGCTGCGGCCACCAGATGCGCCGGCGACTGGGCCACCTGCAGCCGGGCCGGACGAACCGGCGATTTGCTTGGCGCGGGCTCATCGACGCCGGGAGGTGAGCTTTCCTCTTGTGCATCAACGCCCGGCAGAATCAACAGGTCCGGCAATTCGGCCCGCTTTAATCCGCTGCCGAGCTCCTGCGCAGCGGCCGCCGCCGGAACGCTCAACGCCGCCAACAGCACTCCCGTCAATCGGGAAGTGTGGGCCCACGTATTATGCGCTTTCGCCATCGCAGTCCTCTCCGATTGGCATCCTTGCCGCTCGCGGCCGCGCCGCTACGACTGTGGTTCGGTCATTTTCCAGGGGTCCAGCGCCTCGTTGAGCTGTTCCTCCGGCAGGACGTTCTGCTGCCGACAAAGTTCGCGAATCGTCTGGCCCGTTTGAAAGGCTTCCTTCGCGAGCTTGCTGGCCTTTTCGTAGCCGATGTAGGGATTCAAACTGGTCACCATCGACAGGCTCTTTTCGACGGCAGCCTCGCATTGCTCCCGGTTGGCCTGCATCTCGGCGACGCAGCACTCGATAAATCGTTCGACGGCGCGCGCGAGCAGCTCAATGCTCTCCAGCGTGGCGTGGCCCATCACCGGCATCATAATGTTGAGCTGGAACTGTCCGCCGGTGGCGCCGCTGAAGGCGACGGTTTGATCGTTGCCCATCACACGCGCGGCGACCTGCATCAGGCTTTCACATAAGACCGGGTTCACCTTGCCGGGCATGATGGAACTGCCCGGCTGCAGGTCGGGCAGGGCCACTTCGTAAAACCCGCAGCGGGGTCCGCTTCCCAGCCAGCGGATGTTGTTGGCCACGTTGAACACGGTCGTGGCGATCGCCCTCAACTGACCGTGGCACTCGACCAGGGCATCGCGCTGGGCGTTGGCTTCGAAATGATTGGCCGCCTCGACCAGGGGCAAACCCGTCTCGTCGGCAAGCACCTTCGCCACTCGGGCGCCAAACTCCGGGTGCGTGTTGATGCCGGTGCCGACCGCCGTTCCGCCGACCGGCAGTTCAAACACCGCTTCCAGTGCCCGGCGTGCCCGAGCAGCGGAAAGCTCCGCCTGGCGGGCAAATCCTCCGAACTCCTGGCCGAGCCGCAGCGGCGTGGCGTCGGCCAGGTGCGTGCGGCCGATCTTGATGACGTCGTCCCATTCGGTGGCTTTGGCGGCCAGGGCGTGTTGAAACTTCTCCAGGGCAGGAATGAGCACCCGATTGAGCTGAATCGCCACGGCCACGTGGATCGCCGTGGGGAACGTGTCGTTGGTGCTCTGGCCCATGTTGACGTGGTCGTTCGGGTGGATCGGCTTTTGCGCCGCGAAGCGGTCGCCGCCGGCGATCTCAATGGCGCGGTTGGAGATCACCTCGTTGACGTTCATGTTGCTGGACGTGCCGGAGCCCGTCTGGAACACGTCGACGGGGAACTGCCGGTCGTGGCGGCCTTCGCTAACTTCGCGGCAGGCGGTGAGCATCGCTTCGACCTGCTGGTCGTTCAGCGGCCGCTTGCCGGTGCCGGTCAGCTTGCCGAGATCGCGATTGGCCACGCCGCAGGCGTACTTGACCAGTCCCATGGCCCGAATAAGCGGGACCGGCAGCCGCCAACCGGAAATCGTGAAATTCTCCACGGCACGCTGGGTCTGTGCGCCGTAGTAGGCATCGGCCGGGACGCGGACCTCGCCCATCGAGTCGTGTTCAATTCGTGTATCGCTGGTCATGGAAGTGGATGCCCTGGCTGTGCGAGGACGAGCCTCGTGCTCCTGCGGAATCGGTGAAGCGCTGCCCAGCGGCCGGCCCCTTGCCGGCGCCGCGGCGTCGCGGGTGGATCTCATCGAATTTGCCCCGGATCGCCTGGCCGACAGCGCTGGACACGTCCCGCAATGCCGATGCCGCCGGGAAAAGGGCAATTCGGGCAGCGAATCATAGCGGCAAGCCCCCGGCGAACAAAGACGGATTAGCAGTGCTTACCTGGACGACGGCAACTGAACTCGGCGGATTCGTGCGAATTCCGCTACTTGCTACTGCACGAGCCAACTTGGGGACACGTACTCTGTCACTGGCGATCCGCGAGGAATGCTTGCAGGCCGGCCAGGTCGTCGGTGTTGATCAGGTCAACGCCGGCTTCGTCCAGCACCCGCCACAGCTCGACGCGCTCCGGCGTCGCCCAGAAGCGGACCCGTCGCCCGGCGGCGTGGGCACGCGAAACAATCTGGTCCATCCGGGCGCGCTGTTCGGCGGGCATCGCGCCTTCTCCGCTCCACGTAAATAGCTTGCCCCAGCGATCGCTGATCAACGGCAGCGCGTGGCTGGGGAGAGTGGAGTCGAGATCTTCCACGCGGCCGTCCAATCCGGCGAAGCGGAGCGGCTGTGACAGCAGCAGCTCGCGCGGCCGGTTGCCGGAGAGGATGACCGTCACGGCCTTCTGGTCGACCTGGCCGTCACGCACGGTGGAGAGTAGGTCGCCGTATCGGGACAGCAGATCGTGCAATGCGCGGTAGGTCGGCTCGGCCTCGCTCTTGATGTCGATCAACAGCGTGAGTGGCGGGCCGTCGGGCCAGACGCGACCACCGCCGGTGCGGGCGCGCTCGCGCAAGGGATCGAGGTACAAATCGGCCAGAGTGCGATCCGGGGAAAGCTCCGCACGCTCGTGCGCGACTAGCAACTGTCCGTCGACGAGGAACACATCGGCCTCGACACTGCAAAAGCCGTGATCGAGGGCGTCCAGCAATGGTCGCTCGTGGAGGTAATCATTGTGGGCGTGCGCCTGCGGCAGCGGGACCGGCTCGGCCGCTGGCAGGCTACCGGCAGAGACCAGCGCGGCGAGCAGCGCAAGCATCTCGCTTGTGCGGAGCGTTCGACCGGCGCGATCTCGGCGTACGAAGTGGAGCAACGTTAAAAGCCGTGCCGCTGGCAGGCGTCGCTGGTGCATTCGGTTTTTCCTCCCAGGCGATAACGACGCTGGGCCACTTGTCGGTAGAGAACTCGCCACAGCGGCAGGCTGCCGGGCAGGTGCAATAGCGGGGCAAGCCACCACAGCCGCCGCAGCCGCCGCGTCAGAAAGCGAATCGCGCTGGCGCCGACGTGCCGCCGGCCATCGCTCTCGACGATCACCATCGCCTGCATCAGCGTTTCGTGCGACAGGTCCGGATAACGCTCCGCGATGACCGGATCGTGCAGCGACAGATAGCTCAGATGTCCCTGGCAATCCCACCACACCAGCCGACGAACCTGCCGGGTGCACATGGCGCAATCGCCATCGTAGATCACCACGTTGCTGCCGGGGCGATCCTCCGGGCGGGGCAGCGCCTCGCCGGGGATTATCTGGCAGTGTTTGGCAGTGGCGGGCATTGGTATGTCTTTGGGAAGTATCGCCTTTTGGGAAGCGACCTCGAGGCGAAGCGAGCGACTTCGCCTAACATTCTTACCGCACTGGCGGCGGATCGTACACTAGCGGATGGGAGGAGGGGCCGGCAGTCCGAGGTCCACGACAGGACGCAACCTTTTATATTATAGTGACTTAAAACAAATGCACTTGCGATTATACCGCCCGTGGAGTCAAGCGGGGCGCGAAAATGCCGAATGCTGTTAATGGGGGCGGCGTTGCAACCGAGTTTGAGCCGGCCCCGGCGATGCAGTTAGAGAAATGGAGAAATGCCGCATGCACGCCCCGCCGGTGGCCGTATAATACGGGGCAGCCCCCCAAAGGTAGACGATCCGCAAGCACGGGAG
Organism: Pirellulales bacterium; assembly: GCA_040880125.1. Classification (GTDB taxonomy): domain Bacteria; phylum Planctomycetota; class Planctomycetia; order Pirellulales; family JBBDJB01; genus JBBDJB01. Next base: position 88,528 of record JBBDJB010000029.1, read on the forward strand.
GATTCGGGCGATGGACAAGCTGCGATCCCAAGTTCGTAAAGCCCACCGGCGTCTGTTGTTCGAGCAGTTTCTACGAACCCTGACATCGTGTCTGTTCGTGGTGCTGGCCGTGGCGGCGGTGGCGGTGGCGCTACCGAAGTTCGTCTACTTGGGCGTCGGCACGGCCGTGTGGACGTGGAGCTGGCTGGGCGGCGGAGCGGTGCTGGCCGCGGTGATCGCCGTGACTATGACCTATTTGCGGCGCCGCACGCTGCTGGATGCGGCCATCGAGGTCGATTTGCGCTTCGGTTTGAAGGAGCGTATCGCCAGCAGTCTCTCGCTCAGTGAAGCCGACACCGAAGCCGGCCGCGCGCTGTTGCGCGACGCGTTGCGATCGGCCGAGAAGCTCAACGTGGTGGAGCGGTTTCCCGTCCGCCTGCACCGCCGGGCGTGGCTCCCGCTTGTGCCGGCTGTGATCGCCTTTTGTCTGGTGACTTTCTTAGACAACAAGGGCGCTGACCGCACGGCCAGCGCGACGACTACCGCCCAGGCCCAGTCGGTGCAAGTCAAGACCGCCGCGCGCAAGCTGACCAAGCCGATCGACGAGCTGCGCAAGAAGGCGGAAGAGCAGGGCAGGACCGAGGCCGGGGAACTCTTCAAGCAGCTTGAAGAAGGCACGAAGGACCTGGCCGAGAAGAAGGACGTCGATCGCAAGGAAGCGCTCGTGAAGCTGAACGACCTTTCCGAGCAGATCGAACAGCGGCGGAATTCGCTCGGCGGCGACAACGAAATCAAACAGCATCTCAATCAACTGAACAAGATGGGCGAAGGACCGGCCCAAGACCTTGCCAAAGCACTCGAGCAGGGCGACTTCCAGAAGGCGGCCGAAGAACTGAAAAAGCTTGGGCAAAAGATCGCCAGCAGCGAGTTGAGCGAAGCCGACAAGGAGAAGCTCGCGCAGCAGATGGAGCAGATGAAGGAGAAGCTGCAGGAGATGGCCGCGGCGCACCAGCAGGCCGCCAAATCGTTGCAGGAGCAGATCGAGCGCGAGCGTCAGGCGGGCAACACGCAGAAGGCCGCCGAGCTTCAGAAACAGCTCGATAAGCTGGCTCAGCAGAAGCCTCAAATGGAGCAGTTGCAGAAGCTCGCCGCGCAACTCGGCGAGTGCTCCAACTGCATCGGCCAGGGCGACGGCGAGGGTGCGGCCGCGGCGCTCGGCCAATTGGCGGCCGACCTGGAGGGCATGCAGGAACAGCTCGAGGAGATGGAGATGCTCGAAGAGGCGCTGGAGCAAATCGCCATGGCCAAACAGGCGATGGGTTGCGCACAGTGCAACGGAATGGGCTGCGCCGCCTGCAATGGCATGGGCATGTTCGGCGGCCAGGGCGGTGGCGAGGGCGGGCTGAAACCCGGCACTTCGCCTGGCGGCGGCTTTGCCGATGAGCCGATCGATCCGCTGGAGGCCAACAGCTACGATTCGCAGGTCCGCCAGCAGCCGGGCCGCGGCCGGGCGGTCATTACCGACCTTGTCGACGGACCGAATATCAAAGGCGCCGTGCTGGAAGAGATCAAGTCCGAGATCACCGCCGGAGCGCGCGCCGCGGACGATCCACTCACGACCGAGCGGCTTCCGCGCGGTCACCGCGAGCACGCCAAGGAGTTCTTCGAGAACTTCCGCGAAGGCGATTAAGCCGCCCCCCGCTCAGCATCAAAATCGGCTCCGTTTCCTTCATCGCGGTTTCAGTCCCTTGAGCAAGGCGACTAGCGCAACTCCGTCGATCGACGCCTCCCCGCGCGATTCGCTTTGGACCGCCGTGGTGTGGGTGCTCCGCATCACCGTCGTCATACAGTGCCTGGGCAATGCAAGCGAACTGCACCGGTTCGACTCCTCGGTGTTCTCATTCCTGTGGAACAATCCGGAGGCAGGCGGGCTCGACTTTTCCGAACAGACGGCGGCGGCGGTCGAAACAGTCGCCGAGTGGGTGCTGATCGCCGGTGCGATTTCCGCGCTGGTGCGGCCGCTGTGGATCGTCCTGCTGCCGGTTGCGCTGTGGGAGATCGCCATGGCGGCCTCGCAGACGTGGATGGGCGGGTCGTTCCTCTATCAGTTGGCTTTGCCCGCGCACGCCGCGCGGATTGCGGCGCCGATCGTGCTGGCGATGGTTTACCGACGGGCAGCGCAACCGGCGCTGCGCGGCGCCGGCGTGGTTGGGGCGATGTGGATCGCCCGGCTTGGGATTGCCTTCACCTTCATCGCTCACGGCTGCGAGGCGTGGTATCAGCATCCGCGTTTCGTCGATCTGCTGCTGAGCGGATCGGATCAGCTTCTAGACTGGCAGATGCCCGAGGACAAGGCGCGGACGCTCTTGATGGCGATTGCCGTGGTCGACTGGATTGTGGCCGGGCTGATCGTGGTGCGCCGCTGGCCCGCGGTGGCGTACTATATGGCGTTTTGGGGTGCGGTGACGGCCGTCAGCCGGGTGGTGCAGGCGGGAATGCCCGCCTATGCCGAGGCGCTGCTGCGGGCCTCGCATGCTGGCTTGCCGCTGGCGATTGGCCTATATTGGCAGTTCATCCGGCGGCTGGACGACTCTTCTTCAAACTCTTCCGCGGAGGCATCTTCCGATGACGCGGTTCATGCACAAAACAACTCGCCGAGTACTTCGTAGCGCATTCTCATTGGCAATCAGTTGTGCCGCGGCACTTCTGCTGCCGGCGGTCTGTCTTGCCGACGCCGCCCTGGAGGGAACCAATCCCGCGCAGTGGCGGCTGATCTGGAAGACCGACCCTTCGACCGAAGCCACCGTATCGTGGAGCACGGCAGAAGCCGGCGAGCAGCACCGTGTGTACGTCAAGGGCGAGTCTGACGAGATGCACCGCATGGTCGAGGCCCATCGCAACGGACAATATACCACCGACGGCGAAGACATCGAGCTTCACTACCACCACGTGAAGCTCTCGGATCTGAAACCCGCCATGCGGTACCGCGTGGTCATCGAAAGCGACGAGACGCGCTCGCCGGAGATGTACTTTCTAACCGCCCCGGATCGGGACGTGCCCATGAAAATCCTGTTCGGCGGCGACTCGCGCAGCGATCAACGGGCACGGCGGCAGGTCAACCAACTCATGGCACGGCTGATGGATCAGCGCCCGGCGATTCTGGCGGTGGCGCACGGGGGCGATTATATCGTCGACGGTCGCAAACTGTCGCAATGGTCCGACTGGATGAGCGATCACGAACTGACCGTAGGCCGGGACTCGCGGTTGCTGCCGATCATCCCCACACGCGGAAACCACGACGGCGGGCCGCTGTACAACGAGATCTTCGACTTCCCGCCCGACGACAAAAACTACTTCGCACTGAACCTCGGCCCGCAGATCCGCCTCATTACGCTAAACACGGAGACCAGCACGGGCGGCGACCAGGCCCAGTGGCTAGAGAACGAGTTGCAGACGTCGCGGCCGGAGAACCGGTGGCTGCTGGCCCAGTACCATCGCCCCGCGTATCCGGCGGTGAAGGAGCCGGGCACGGCGCTGCAGCACTGGGTGCCGCTGTTCGAAGAGTACAACCTTGACATGGCTTGCGAGGCCGACGGCCACAACATCAAGCGCACCCCGCCGATTCGCGATAACAAGGTCGATCCGACCGGCGTGACGTACATCGGCGAAGGTGGCTTCGGCGTTAAGCAACGCAACCCAGACATGAGTCGCTGGTTCCTTCAACCGCCCGGCAAGGCAGGGGTAGGCCACCACGTCCAACTGCTCGAGTTTTATCCGGACCGGCTGGAGTACCGCGTCATCCTGCTGAACGGGCGGGTTTTCGACGAGCACGTCCTTCCCGTGCGAACGGAAATCGCCGCCGGCCGCTGATTGGCGATCACATCCATGGCATGGCCAACACCGGGAACGGCGGCGCGCGGCCGGTGGTTTCGCGCTGCCTGTGAATTGGCCGTGGGCGCCAGCGTCGCCGCGATCCTGTTGCACACCTGGTTGATTGCCGGCCTGATGCTGCCGATCGTGGCCGCGAGCGGATCAATGGCGCCAGCCGTGTTGGGACCGCATCGACTTGTAAAGTGCGACCGTTGCGATGCGACGATCCCGATCGGCCTGGATCAATCGTCCGCACGCAGCTACTTCCCTTGTCCGAACTGCCGCAATGGAAGGTTATCGCTCGCCTCCGGTACGGACCGCCCCGGCGACCGTCTGCTGATCAATCGCGCGGCTTATTTCTTTCGGCAGCCGCGCCGCTGGGAGATCGTCGTGGCTCGCGCGCCTACGGATGCATCGCACTGGAGCTTGAAGCGCATCGTCGGCCGCCCGGGCGAAGCCCTGCAGATCCGCGATGGCGACGTCTATATCGACGGCCGGATCGCGCGAAAGGATCTGCGCCAGCAGCTTGTGTTGGCGCGGCTCGTGCACCGACACCGTGCAGGCGGTGACGATTCGCGCTGGCGGCCGGACAGTGAAACCTCGCGCTGGCAGGCAGGCGCTTCGGGCGACGGCAGCTTCGAAATCGCCGACAGTGAAGTCTCGACCGCCGACGATTCGCCCGACGATTCACCCGTCGATTGGCTCCGCTATCATCACCCCGATGGGCAGCCGGTGCGGGACGAGGAGAGTTACAGCGAGGGCGCGTCGCGGATGCTTAATGACGTGCCGGACGTAATGATTACCGCGCGCATCCGGCTGCACGGTCAGGGGCAGTTGTGGCTCGCCGGACATGACGGATATCACGAGTACCTCGCGGCAGTCGATCCGCAAGCCGGAACGGTCGCACTCTATCAAGGAGAGCAATTGTTAGCAGAATCGGGGGGCAGCGGCCGCTGGACCGATCGCGAGCGGACTATCGTCTTTTCGCTTTTCGACCGCCAAATCCTAGTGGCCGCGAACGACCGCGTCCTGCTGCGGCATTTGCTAGCTGTCCCGTCGCACCGGCCTCAGCCGACGGCTCGGCCGCTGGCGATCGGTACCGTCGGACTGGCCGTCTCGCTACGGGAAGTGGCTGTTTGGCGAGATATCTACTACACGTCACCTCGCGGGCGGTCGACCAGCGGCATCGCTTCGCCCAGTCGTCTCGCGACAGAGCAGTGGTTCGTGCTGGGCGATCACAGTGCCGTCTCGAAGGATAGCCGGACCTGGCCGGCTGGCGGCGCGCTGCACTCTAAGCTATTGCTCGGAAAGCCCTTAGGCGTAGAATGAGACTGGCCAGGGGACGCCCAATAGCGGGCCGGACTCGCATTTGGCTTCGCCCCGCGTGCGTGTATATTTCGGCACGCGATATGACGGCCCGGGCAGCGAATAGCCTTGGGGGCGCTCGTTACGTCTCCTTGTGGCTACCATACCCATGAATCCCCATCTCTCAGCAGGGCCGTAGGAGTGCCGATGTCCAGTCGCAAGAGCAAGACTCCCCAACAGAGTGCATCGGGCGAGGGCGCCGGCCCGGAAGGCAACTCGCGGACCTTCCAAGCCGTGCGCGAGACGGTCGAGTCGATTGTCATCGCCTTTGTGCTGGCGTTTCTGTTCCGCACGTTCGAGGCCGAAGCGTTCGTTATTCCGACCGGCTCGATGGCTCCGACGCTGCAGGGGATGCACAAGGACGTAGAGTGTCCGCAATGCAGCTTCCGCTACCGCGCCAGCGCCAGCAGCGAGGGCGAAGAGCAGCTTGCGCAGGTGTACTCGGAGCTGAATCGCGTCGAGCGGGAATTGCGGGCCGACGAGCAAGGGGCGAGGCGCGTGCAACTGGAGATTCGCAAGGCTCAACTGGTCGCGGAGGCCAGCAACAGCGACGTAGTCACGGCCACGTGTCCCATGTGCCGGTACACGATGTGGGTCGATCGCTATCCGCCGCCGAGGCTCCGTGACGATCCGGAGGTCGCCGACGGCATGGAGAACGAGTCGTACAACGGCGACCGCATCCTGGTGAGCAAGTTCATTTACGAGTTGGGGGATCCCGATCGTTACGACATCGTGGTGTTTCGGTATCCCGGCGACGCGAAGACGAACTACATCAAGCGGATGGTAGGGCTGCCCAACGAATCGATCCGGCTGGCAGGTGGCGATCTGCACGTTCGCCGCCGGGGCGAGGAGCACTTCGAGATCTCCCGCAAGCCGGCAGACAAGGTGTGGTACATGATGCACACCGTCCACGACACCGACTACCAGCCCAGGTCGTTGATCGAGAGGAATTGGCCTCTGCGGTGGAGCATCTGGCCGAGCGAGCAAGGAACCAACCGCTGGCGAACCGAGCTGGTTTCGGACGATCCCAAGACCTCGCGGCAGGTCTTCGAGATCGAAGCGGGGCAGCCGCCGGCCTGGGTGCGCTACCGGCACTTCGTCCCGTCGTGGGAAGACTGGCAGCAGCTTCGTCGCGGGCCGCTCGGTCCCGCGGAGGTTGCCGCGATACGGCCGGAACTTATCACCGACTTTTACGCCTACAACGCCGGCACAATGCGCAAGCAGGGCATTCAACCGGAGTTGCCCCAAATGGGCCTGCACTGGGTGGGCGATCTGGCTGTCGACGCCCAAGTGGAAGTCCAGGGCGACTCAGGAGCGGTGCTAGTCGACCTGGTCGAGGCGGGACAGCATTTCCGCTGCCGCATCGATGTGTCGACCGGCCAGGCAGAAGCGTCCATTCCTGGCGTGCCTGGGTTTTCGGCAACCGCCGCAACGCCGGTGCGCGGCCCCGGTGCGTATCGGCTGACGTGGGCGAACGTGGACGATCAGCTCCTGCTGTGGGTCGATGAGGAGCTGGTCACCTTTGAATCGCCTGCAGAGTACGATGCACAACAAGTCTTCGGCCACGACGGTCCCTTGCGTCCGCAGAGTTCGGACGACGACGCGGGCGATTTGGCCCCGGCCGGGATAGGCAGCGACGGCGCCGCGGTGCGCGTGATTCGCCTACGCGTGCTGCGAGATATCTACTACATTGCCGACAAGTACGAGCCTCGCAACTTTGGCCACGGCGGCGGTGCGCCGATCACCGACTATGCATCCCCAGATGTGCCGATGAGCGTGAACCAGCTTCGCCAGTTGCTTTCCACGCCGGCACAGTGGTTAGCCTTCAGCCGCCGGCGAAGCGCCGAGTTCGAACTGGGCGAAGGGCAATTTTTTGTGCTGGGCGACAATAGCCCCTACAGCAAGGACAGCCGCCTGTGGGACACCAGTCCCCATTATGTCGAGCGGGAGTTGCTGATCGGCAAGGCCCTGTGCATTTACTGGCCGCACTCGTGGCATCGCATCCCAGGTACGCCAATTCCGTTTCCGTACTTCCCCAATTTCCCGGACATGGGCTTTGTGCACTAGATCTTGATCACGCTTCGTCCCGCCGACACGCGGCGTGTAGCGGACGGTTTCACCGGTCAGGGAGGGCCGAAGTATGCCGATTCTGGAAGTTCAAGGGCTGGTCAAGTCGTTCGGCCGCCGCCGCGTGGTGGATGGCGTCGACTTTCACGTCGAGCGTGGCGAGATCGTGGGACTGCTCGGCCCGAATGGCGCGGGCAAGACGACCTGCTTTCGCATGACCTGCGGCATGATCGAACCGGACGCCGGCATGGTCCTGTTGGGCGGCTTCGACGTCACCGGCTGGCCGATGTATCGCCGCGCCAGTGAAGGCGGCATGGGCTATCTAGCCCAAGAGTCGAGCGTCTTTCGCAAGCTGTCGGTCGAGAACAACCTGCTGGGCATGATGGAAATGCTGGGCATCGATCGCCCGACCCGGCGGGCGATGTGCGATCTACTGCTCGAACAGTTCGGCATCACCAAGCTGCGCAAAGCCAAGGCGCTGTCCCTCTCCGGCGGTGAACGGCGGCGGTTGGAGATAGCCCGCTGCCTGGTCTCCGATCCCCAGATCATCCTGCTGGACGAGCCGTTTACTGGTATCGACCCGGTGACGATCGACAGCATCCAGGCGATCATCCGCCAATTGCGGGACCGGGGCATCTCCGTCTTGATCACGGACCACCAGGTGCGGGAGACGCTGGAGATCACCGACCGCAGCTACGTCATCCGCGGAGGTCAGGTGCTCTGCCACGGCAGCCCGGACGAAGTGCTGCAAAACGAGGAAGCCCGGAAGTATTACTTCGGCGAGGGCATCGAGCTGTCGCCTTCGATGCGGCACGCCAGCCGCCACGGCGACGCGGTGCGAACGCAGTAGGGGCCGCTGTGCGGATCGCTGCTGGCAGCTCGTAGCTGGATTCGTGAGATTCCGGCCGGGAGCGGTGATCAGGGCATCTGAACTCAGGCGAGTTCAGCTACGTGAGCCAGTAACGAGCATCCCAACACCCTTTCCCTGGGAGAGAGACGGACCACATTGTGCAGTCCGCTATCCCAACCCTCCAATTCGGAAGCTCTGATAGGAATGTCTCCGCCGCCGCAAAGGCTAGGCAGGCTGTGACTATCGGCGAATGACACCGCCGGCGGATTGCTGCATGGCCTGGCGAACGCCGGCCGCGTAACGAGCCGAGTCTTTGCTGAACCGGGCGAGCGTCGACTCGTTCGCGAACAAATACATCTGGTCTTCATAAAAGACGCCGTGCTTACGGCGACCTTCGACCAACTGCTGTTGATCGAGAGCCAATACCGGATCGATGCCCGAGAGCACCGGACTGTAGTAATCCGGGTTCTGAAGAAACATCTGTTGCTGCTGCGGGCCGGCGAACAAGTACGTGCGTCCACGGTGCACGGCTCCCCATTGGCGATTGCCGGGCTGCCAGTCAAACTTCTGCTTGAGCGTCACCGGGCAAAAGCCCTCAAGCCCCAGCGGCGGCTGGCCGGTTGGAGCCGCGGCCGATTGCTGCTGGTTGTCTAGCGCGTACGATTGGGGCGGCGATTGAGCCGGTGCGGAGGCGTGCGATTGAGGCGGCGGCGTCGAACGATAGTTTTGCTCCGCGCTCCACGGCGCGTCGCCGCTCGCGCCCAGCGCTTGTTGCGCCTGTTGCGCGGGAAGCTGCTGGCCGAGGTGTTGATATCCGCCCATGGAGGCAGCGGGCGGCGCACCGGTCTGCGCCGGCGGTTGGGCCCCGTAACGGGGGTCCGTTTGACTCGCTTCAGACTGCTGCTGGGCGGTGGCGCCGGGCGGCTGCATGTACGGGTTGTCGATCACTTGCGGCGGCTGTTGAGAGGTCGTTGCGGTACTTGCGTAACGATCACCGACGACTGAGCCCGCGGGATTACCCCAGGCCTCGCGCGCCGCCTGATGGTTGACTGAAGGGTAGGAGTTCGTCTGGGGCGGTCCCGCGTGTGCGGCGGCAGCCGGTCCGGTGTAGCGGTCCGGCGACTGAAACGTGTCGGAGCCCGCCGGCGGTCCGACTTGCGCTGTGTTCGATTGTGCAAAGTTCGGTGGTCCGGCCGCCGTGCCGGCTGGCGGCAAGGCGCTATCTGGGCTCGGCCGCTGGGCCAGCGCCTGGGCCGGAGACGTGTTGCGGCTGTTGGCGACCTGGTTGACGTGCTGCAGGTACGCCGCGCCGCTGCGATAGGCGTGGCGGTTTGCATCCCGGGTGAGTTGGGCCAGTTGCACGCCGTTCATCCGGTCGACGACGGTGCCCGACGGCGTGAGGATCACTTCGGTCGGCAACCCGGTGACGCCGTAGAGCTTGGCCGTCGTAGGGAACTCATCCGCATTGAGCTTCACGGGCACGAAGCGCTGGTTGATAGCGGCGGCTACTTCCGGCTGGCTGAGGACCTTATCCTCCATGTGCATGCAGTATTCGCACCAAGGGGCCCAGAAGTGGACCAGTACCATACGCCCGGATTGTCCGGCCATGGTCTTGGCGGCGTCCAGGTCGGTTTGCCACTGGACTTTGGTCTGTTGTGCCGCCGCGGGCGCGACAAGCGTCAGTAGGATGATGCCAGTTCGGGTGAGTCTGGTTAGCGCCTGCATGATCTTGCCCGACCTCTTCGACCTGGGAACAACTGTCAAATTCGGTACGACCGTCACTGGTTATCGGACCGGCCGGGACGGGACCCACATGAAAATTACCGGTTGGAGAAAGATTGCGGGTTTTTCTGCCGATCGAGGATAATGGTGGATGGCCTGGCTTTGCATGGACTGTCCCCTTCCCAGAAGGGCGGCTGGTGTCCGATTGCGGGTTTTGGAACGCTGCCGATGCCGGCCAGAAGTGTCTCCGGAACAGTTGCGCCGCTGGAATGGGTGAAAACTTGGGGAATTGACTGAAAACTTTTGGAATGTCGTCGAAATGGCGGCCGAGATAGCTTGACACGGGTGAGATGAGGATTAAGATTGTCGTGGAGTTGAGGTTCTGCCCGCTTGGCAGTCTCTGTTCGGCCAACGACCAGGTTTTCGCCGCCTTTTGCATATGCGGCGGACGAGCTTAAGGCCGCCTTCCCAAAATGGATTCAGTGGGAAGGCCGCAATTGCTTCTGGATCTTGGTATCTGATGGGCGACTCTCGGTGGTTAATTCCCCGAACGTTTGTGCGCCCCGGATGATCTAGAAGCTTCAACACACAGGAGCATTTTCCCCATCGAGGTCGCGTGGGGGAATTGCTCACATTGTTAAGCATGAAGGCTTAGCGACCAGCTTTAATGGCGTTTTTTGGTCGTCTACGGTTTACCCGTTCGACCATCCTCTGATTTGGCGCTCTCGGCGCCATTGCCGAAGGCCATTCTGTCTAGTCAGGGGTCCGCGCCGGAAATCTTGCGCTGCCGCTGTGCAGCGCGCCATTTGAAAGGAATTCTCTACGAAGGTGTCATCCATGGGGAAGAAAAAGCGAGGTGGGCGAAATCGTGGACGCGCCGGCGGATATCCGCGTGGTAGCGGTGGCGGCGGAGGAGGCGGCGGCGGAGGAGGTGGAGGCGGCGGCGGAGTTGGAGGCGGTGGCGGAGGACGTCGTCGCCCCGGGCCGAAACGTGATCCGAACATGCGACCTGACGACAGCGGCGCCGCGGAAAACGGCGAAGCCCTGCCCGTCGAGCCCGGTTCGGGTGTGTTGGAATTGCACCCCAACGGCTACGGGTTCCTGCGCAACCTCGCCACCAACTTCCAACGCGAGCGGACCGATCCCTTTGTGCCCGGCACGATGATCGATAAGTTCTCGCTCCGCGAGGGCGTGCTGATCAACGGCATGGTTCAGCAGAATCGCAAGCAGCAGGGCCCTCGATTGAAGGAAATCCACGACGTCGACGGGATGCCGCCGGAAGAGTATGTCAACGTCAAGCGCTTCGACGGATTGACGCCGATCAATCCCGAGTCGTGGCTAAAGCTCGAAACAGGACCGCAGCCGCTCAGCACGAGGGTGATGGATCTGCTCACGCCGCTGGGCAAGGGACAGCGGGCGCTGATTGTCGCGCCGCCGCGTACCGGCAAGACTATTCTCTTGCAGCACATCAGCGACGCGATCGCGAAAAACTACCCCGACGTGAACCTGGTGATGCTGTTGGTCGACGAGCGGCCCGAGGAAGTCACCGACATGCGTCGCAGCGTTCTCGGCGACGTCTTTGCCAGCAGCTTGGATCGCGACGTGGAAAGCCACGTGCGGCTCTCGCAACTGGTCGTCGAGCGCTGCAAGCGGCTCACCGAAATGGGCAAGGACGTCTTTCTGCTCATGGACTCGATCACCCGCATGGCGCGGGCGTTCAACAAGTGGGTCGGGAATACCGGCCGCACGATGAGCGGCGGCGTGGACATCAAGGCGCTGGACATTCCGAAAAAGCTGTTCGCCACCGCACGGCTGTTCGAGGAAGGCGGTTCGCTGACCATCGTCGCCACCGCACTGGTCGACACCGGCAGCCGAATGGACGAGCTGATCTTCCAGGAGTTCAAGGGCACCGGCAACATGGAGCTCGTGCTCGATCGCAAGCTGGCCGACCGCCGCGTCTGGCCGGCCATCGATATCACGCAGTCGGGGACGCGGCGCGAAGAGAAGCTGCTCAGCCCCGAGACGTTGCACGCGGTGACGATGCTGCGTCGTACGCTGACCACGATGCACCACGTCGACGCGATGGAGCAGCTCACCGCGAAGCTGGGCAAGTTCAAGACGAACCAGGAGTTCATCGACTTGATCAGCGGCGCCCAGGTGATGGACTAGCAGCCTGCCCAAGAAAATCTCAGGCTGCGACGCGATTAGCTGCCTGTTGAAACACGCCATCGTGGCGATTTTCAACCTCGGCAAATTCGGAGCAAAGCTCCTCACGACTCGCAAAACAGCGATCTACGTCGCGGTTTTGGCATCACCTCCATGTGATGCAGCGGCCTGCTGAGAAAATGAACAGGTGACTAGGCCGCATCGGCCGAGCGCACTTCCAGCGCGGCAGGCGACTGCGCGCCCAACTCCTCGCGCACCACGTAAAGCGGGCGTCGCTTGCTCTCTCGATAGATGCGCCCCACGTATTCACCGAGGATGCCCGTGCAGACAAGCTGAACGCCTCCTAGAAACAGCACGGCTGCGAGGATGGTACCGGTCGACGACAGCCATGGGCTGCCCGCCACCAGCCACAGTACACCACCGCCGAACAAGATCGCCAGGGCGGACGCCACGGCAGCCAGCCCAAGTACGCTCGCCGCTCGCAGCGGCCCCAGCGAGAACGACAGAATGCCGTCGAGTGCCAGCCGCAACATCTTGCGGACGGGGTAGTTGCTGGTGCCGGCGAAGCGCTTTGCCCGCTCGTAGGGCAGGGCGATCTGCCGAAAGCCTACCCAACTGACCATGCCGCGGATGAAGCGATCGTGCTCGGGCATTTGCTTGAGTGCATCGACGACCTTGCGGTCCATCAGGCGGAAGTCGCCCACGTCAGGTGGTATCGGCGTATCCGAAAGACGATTGATCATCCGGTAAAACAGGCTGGCGGTGACCAGCTTGAAGGCCGACTCTCCGTCGCGGCACGTGCGGCGGCCGTAGACAACGTCGTAACCTTCCCGCCACTGTTCCACCATCTGCACGATGACTTCCGGCGGGTCCTGCAGATCGGCGTCGATGAGCACGACCGCATCCCCTCGCGCATAGTCAATGCCTGCGGTCGAGGCGATCTGATGGCCAAAGTTGCGGGCGAACAACAGCACGCGCACCCGCGCCTCCGTGGCTTGGATACGTCGCAGGACTGCCTCGGTGCCATCGGTACTGCCATCGTCGACGTAGACGATTTCCAACCGCAGGTCGAGCGGCTCCAGTGCGGCCAGCAGCCGCTGGTGCGACGCACGCAGCACCTCTTGCTCGTTGTAACACGGCACGACCACCGACAGCAGCGGTTGCGGGTTGTCTGAATGCATCTTTTCGATCCCTCGGATTGCAAGCGTCGCGGGGTGTTCGTTCGCCGGCGGCAGGAGCACTATTCTCGTCGCTCGGCAGCGGATGAATTGCTTCGCTGGGCGACGGCTCGATCACGGAGTATGCGGCCCACGATCACCTTTCGCTGCTCGCCGCCGGTGACGCGGCGCCCGCACGGAATCACCGCCACCTCCTCCCATCGCAGCGGCAGCGTCCCGGGAGTGGTCGTCCAGTAGAAGCCGCGTCCGCTGTCGCGGAGCATTTCGGTATCGCCCGGCTTGTAGTCATAGCAGAAGTATTCCACTTCCTCGGGCACGTCGTGCAGCGACGATGGCCACTCGATCTGCCGTATCGGTGCCTCGTAGGCGAAAGCGAAGCGGTGGAAGATCGGGCCGAAGCTCACCAGGTTCGCCCGGGGCAACTGCTCTTTTAAGCTTGCCACCGCCGGACGCAGGTCGTTAGCGGTGACCGCAACGGCGTTAAGCACGGCGCCGGTGTACGACAGCCCCAAGTAGCTCGCCAACGCCATCACGGCGACACAGGCATGGCGCTGCTCGCCGCGGCCACGCATCCGGAATAGGACGGCGGCCGTGGCCAGTGCGGCGATCAAATAGATTACCGCGAACGCCGCCGGCTGGGCGATTTCACGCAGCGGAATTTGTGGCAGGAAGCTTACCGCCGCCACGGCGATGCCGCTCACCAGAACGGCCGCGACTGCGCCCAACAGGAAGCGGTCCCAGCCTCGACGCGCCACGGTGCCGGGCGCCGCTTGGACGCATCGCTGCGCGATCCAGGCCAGCATCAGTGCGATACACGGGTACAGCGGCATGAAATAACGCCCCCGCGAGCCGCTCACGAGCCAAACGCTCGGATAGGTGACGACAACGGAGGTCAGCAGAAAGGCGACGTGCGCCGGCATGCGGCCGAGTGCCCGGCGAATTCGCGGATCCAATAGTCCCACCGCCAGGGCCGACCACGGCAGTAGACAGGCGAAGGTCTCCAGCGGAAAGGTGGCCATGTGCTCCAGCAGACTGCCCTTGTTCACGCGAAAGGCGGCCGATCGCGTCCAGATGCCGACAGCGTCGGCCAGGTTGGTCGCGCGCCAGAAGGGGATCTCCCAAGCGGCGATCACCAGCACGAAGCAGCTCGCTCCGATCCACTGCCCCCAGCCCAGCAGCCACCGCCAATCGCGGCGCAGCAGCAGGTACGCGCCCGTGACCGCAACGAAATAGACGGGTGCTTGTGGACCCTTTTGCAGGGCGGCGAGTGCCGCCAGCGCGTAACCGGCGCTCCAGGTGACGCCGGATGAACGACCCGCGGCATAGCCGGCGTGCCACGCCAGCAGCGAACCGCTGACCAACATGGTGAACAGCGCCTCGTTTTCGCCGAGCTGTCCCAGTTGAAGCACTTGGCCCAGTGTGGCGAACATCGCGCCCGCAGCCAGCGCACCGAACCAGGTCAGGAAGGTCCGCGCGTAGAAGTACACGATGAGCGTGGTCCCCAGCATCGCCAGTGCACTGGGCAGGCGGATGGCGACCAGATCGACCTCGCCTCGCACTAGGGCGACGGCGGCCATGGTCCAGCTCGCCATGGGCGGGCGGTCGACAAACACTTGGCGCTGCTGGCGCGGGACGATCCAGTCGCCAGTCTCCAGCATTTGCACGGCGCCGTGCGCCCACCGCGATTCCTCGCCGCAAGCGGGCAGCAGCGTCATCCGGGAGAAGTAAATGGCGACTACCAGCAGCGACAGCAGCGCAACGTGTAAGCACGTCGCCGGCCAATCCTTGACCGCGCCTGGTATTTCGCATGCGTCCTGCATTGCGGCTGACGCTCCTACGGCCCCGTCATGGGGAGCGAGCGGAGATTTCCAACGGTAGATGCAGTGGTATACCGCAGCAGACGCTACCGAACAACACGAGTTGCCAAACCCCCAGAATCAATCATTCTCGCCATTTTCGTCAGACTTCTGCGCATCGCTGCCCCGCCAGGTTTGACCGCGCGAGATTCGTCTCGCAGAATGGCACCATCCGGCGCGCACGAGCGGTGATCCAATCCAGCAGTGCAGTACACAACCACAAGTGCGACCAACCTTGGCCGATGGTATTCCTGACGCACCCCGCAAAACCAACGCATGCGCCCACTCGCCACACCATCGCTTGCCGCTATCGCCATCATCGTTACGTATTCCGCCTTGGTAGCGGCTCAGGACGACGCCGCACGGCAGCAATACGCCGACTATGCGCTCACGCACGACGGCGATTTCCACCGAGGGCAGAAGTTGTTCCACAATGAGCAGCTCACCAAATGTTCGGTTTGCCACCGCGTGGGCCAGCGGGGCGAAAAGATCGGCCCGGATCTCTCCGCGATCGGCGGAAAGTTTGACCGTGCGCACCTGATCGAGTCGCTCCTGGAGCCGTCGCGGCAGATCGTCGAGGGCTATCGCACCAGCGTCATCGTGACCACCGATGGTCGCATCGTGACGGGGGTGGTCACCAGCCAGTCGCAAAGCGAAATCGCGATCGCCGACCAGGAAGGCAACCCACAAGTGATCGCTATCGCCGACATCGCCGAGCGCAAGGATAGCGACGTTTCCCTGATGCCCCAGCGGCTCTACGAGCAGCTTACCGCCGAGCAGTTCACCGACCTGATCGCCTACCTGGAGACGCTGCGGGGCGATGTGAAGGCGACGCCGGGTTCCACGGTCGTCGGCGGGATACAACTTCCTGACGGGTTTCAGGTGATGATGGTCGCCACCGGGCTGACCGGATGCACGGCTCTGGAGACCGCGCCCGATGGCCGCATGTTCGTCTGCGAGCAAGTGGGACGTCTGCGGGTGGTGAAGGACGGCCGTTTGCTGGAGCGGCCGTTCGTAACGTTGCCGGTCGATTCGAGCTGGGAGCGGGGCTTGATCGGGGTGACGCTCGATCCGGAGTTTCCGCGCGAGCCGTACGTCTATGTCTGCTACGTCGCGAAAGAGCCGTACCCGCATCATCGCATCAGCCGTTTCACGGCCGAGGGCGACGTCGCGCGGCCCGACAGCGAAAGGGTGTTGCTGAGCGGCGACGACCAACGCAAGCTCGGCGGCAACGTGCCGGCGGGGCACCAGGGCGGGGCGCTGCACTTCGGGCCGGACGGAAAGCTTTACGTCGGCATCGGCGAGCAAACGGCCGAAACGCCGGCGCAGCGGCTCGACACATTCCAAGGCAAGATCCTGCGAATCTCGCGCGACGGCAGCGTCCCGGACGACAACCCACTGCTGAAGGAAACCAGCGGCAAGTATCTCGCGATCTGGGCGCGGGGCCTCCGCAATCCGTTCACGTTTGCGTTCGATGGGCAAAGCGGCATGATGCTGATCAACGACGTCGGCGGCCAGTATGAAGAAATCAATTGTGGAATCGCGGGAGCGAACTATGGTTGGCCAAGCGTCGAGCACGGTCCGACCGAAGAGGATAGCTTCGTCGGGCCGGTGCATTTCTACCCGCAGGCGTCGATCTCCGGCGGCGACTTCGCGCCGGCCGATCTGGATTGGCCAGAAAAGTACCGCGGGAAATACTTCTTCGCCGACTACGTGCACGGCTGGATCAAAACGCTCGATCCCCGGCGGCCTGAACAGGCGGAGGTCTTCGCCGGCCGGCTGCGTCGTCCGGTCGATCTCCGCTTTGCACCGGATGGCTCGCTCTACGTGCTGTTGCGCAACGCCTGGGTGATCGACGGCAAGTTTCTGGAGCAGACCGGCACGCTACTTCAGGTGCGCTGGCAGGCGAGTGATGGTACGTGAGCGCCACTAGCCAGCACGGCGGGATCGGGCTGCTTGTGGTGGCACAGACATTCTTGTCTGTCCCCGATCTCCTCCCCGGTGCGACTCTTTGTAGCGCAGCGATGAAGGAGAAGCTTCGCCGGCAAGCCCTCTCCCCGGCCTTCTCCCAGAGGGAGAGGGAGTATGATGAGGACAGCGATTTACATTCCGCCGCCGGTGTGACATGGTATGGCCTTTCCAGCGTCTGCTGCGGGCGAGCGATCGGCGTGCGGCGCATCGCAATGGTTCCGATTTCATAGTTTGCGAACGGGAGCAACTTCCTCCATGGCATCGGCATCCTCCTCGCCTATTGCCGTTTATGCAGCCATCGTGGGCAATTTGGCCATCGCCATTACCAAGTTCGCGGCGGCGGCCTTTACCGGCAGCTCCGCCATGGTCTCCGAGGGCATTCATTCGGTGGTCGATACCGGCAACGGCGTGCTGCTGCTATTCGGCATCCGGCGCAGCAAGCGCCCGCCGGACGAGACTCACCCCTTCGGCCACGGCAAGGAGCTGTACTTCTGGACGCTGATCGTCGCGATTCTAATCTTCGCGGTGGGTGGCGGCATGTCGATCTACGAAGGCGTCACGCACCTGAAGCACCCGCACCCGCTGCACGATCCGACATGGAACTATGTCGTGCTGGGTTTGGCCATGGTGTTCGAGGCGGTGGCCTGGTGGATCGCCTACCGCGAATTTCGCAAGACCAGCGGCTCGCGGCCGTTTCTCCAGGCGGTTCGCACGAGCAAGGATCCCACCACCTTCACCGTACTGTTCGAGGACTCCGCGGCGATGGCAGGGCTGATCGTCGCCTTTGTGGGAATTCTGGCAGGGCAGCTATTCAACAACCCGGCGTTCGATGGAATCGCCTCGATTGCAATCGGAGTCATTCTGGCCCTGGTCGCCCTGGGACTGGCGTACGAGAGCAAGGGACTGTTGGTCGGCGAGGCGGCCGACCCGACCACGCTCGCCGGGATTCGAGAACTGGCTCTCGCGGAAAGCAGCTTCGTGAAGGTCGCCGCGCCGCTGACCATGCACCTCGGGCCGCGGGAAGTGCTATTGAACTTGGACATTCAGCTCCGGCCGGAGCTCACTGCCGACCAGATCGAAGTGGCCATCGACCGGCTGGAACGGGCGATTCGCGAGCGCTATCCTGCAATCACGCGCATCTTTATCGAGGTCGAGTCGCTTACGAAAAGGAAAGAAACAGGGGGAGCATAGCGTCATTCGATGAGGCTACACTAAAGTGCTAGCCCCGGGCGAGTGCCTCCTTGTCGGAGACGAACCGCTCGGCCGTGGCGCGGCTGATCTTGCCGGCGCGGAGCAGTCGCTTGACCGACTCATCCAGCGAGATCATGCCGTCGGCGCGGCCGGTCTGAATGTTCGTATCAATGGTTTCAAGCCTGCCGAAGCGGATGCCGCTGGCGATCGGCGAGTTGGTCAGCATGATCTCCAGCGCCAGCTCGCGCTTGCTGCCTTCCTCCATGCTGGGCAGCAGATGCTGGCTGATCACCGCTCTGAGGCTCATCGAAATCTGAGAGCGGATCTCCTGTTGAACGCCTTGGGGGAACAGGTCGACGTAGCGCGAGATCGCCCCTTTGGCATCGCGCGTGTGCAGCGTTGAAAAGACCAGGTGCCCGGTCTCGGCCGCGCTGAGAGCCATCTGGGCGGTGTCGCGATCGCGGATCTCCCCGACCAGGATGACGTCCGGATCTTGCCGCAGCCCGTATTTCAATCCGTCGGCGAACGATTGAACATCGCGCCCGATCTCGCGCTGCGTGAGGATGGAGCCGGGCATCTTCGGGAAGATGTACTCGATCGGGTCTTCCAGCGTGATGATGCGATGTCCGCCCTCGGCGTTGAGCATGTTGATGATCATCGCCAGCGTCGTCGTCTTTCCCGCCCCGGTCACGCCGGTAAACAGCACCAACCCGTTGCGAAAATGTGCCAGCCGCTCGGCCAGGCCGACGGGAAAGCCGGCCCAGCCGAGTTCGGGAATCTCCGCCGGAATGACGCGAAAGCAGGCGCCCATGCTGCGAACGCCAACGAAGTAGTTCACTCGAAAGCGCTGCGGACGACCCGCGATCTGCAGCTCGACGGCGAAATCTGCGTTGTGCCGCTGCTCGAAGTGCGCAAGCTCCTCGAGTGGGCACAGCGGCAGCAGGGCCCCTTTCACGGTCTCTTCCGTGAGCACGTCTCCGGCAAGCTCGTGGAGCAAGCCGTGAACGCGCAGCGTCGGGCGGTACCCGGTCACGATGTGGACATCGGACGCACCGCGCTCGACCGCTTCGGTCAGCCACTTGTGGACCGCAGATACGGGATTGGATGCCATCGCACACTGCCGCGACAAAGGTTTGGTCTGCATAGGGCGCAGCGGTAGCGGTTGCGCATCAGCGAAAGTTCTCGCAGGACGCGCCCAGTGCGACTGAACTACTACCGGCTGAAGCCGGTAGGTTGGAGGACATCGTGAGCTACGGACTGAAGTCCTTCGCTCACGATCTTGTGACTCGGAAGTTGTCGCCGCCATCGTCGGGCTCGGTGCCCTCTTGTTGGCGGATGTACTCCTGGATAACCTCGTCCGTCACGTTACCGCTCGATGCCACGAAGTAGCCGCGAGCCCATAAATGCCGACCCCAATACGCCTTTTGCAGATGCTTGAACTCCATCAGCAGTTTCCGGGAGCTTTTACCCTTGATGTACTGCATGATTTTGCTCGGCGACAGATTCGGCGGGCAAGACAGCAGCACATGCACGTGGTCGCCAGACACCGATCCTTCCAGAATTTCGATCTCGTTGGTTCGGCACACCTCTCGCACCAATTCGCGGAGCCGAATTCCCACCGCATCGACCAGAATTCGCTTCCGATACTTCGTGATCCAGACAAAATGGTACTTCAGGTCATAACGGCTGTGCGAACTCGTGCGGTACTTCTCCATCGCCAAATTCTAGCAAAACGAAGAACCTAAAGGTTTCGCCTGAAGGCGAGGGATTTAGACCCATCGCAAAGACATTAA
>JBBDJB010000030.1:0-107475 GCA_040880125.1 Pirellulales bacterium
CTCCTTGGAAAACTGCTATCGTTCCTACTTGATTCGAAAGACAGTCGCTCTCCCTTTGGGAGAGGGCCGGGGAGAGGGTTTTCCCGGGCTTTTAACGGACTGGTGAAAAATCCTCAGTCAAACCGTCAATGACGCTACTGACTGCCGCATTTACTCTGTGCGCAATGCCACAAACGAAGCCGGGCCGCTTTCATTTTCCCCCTCTCCCGACCTCTCCCCGGAGGGGAGAGGAGTTTGACGCATCCTTGAGCGGCGTCCGGATGATCCGTTACGATTGACCGCCCTACAGGCCGACTCACTCTTCCCCGCAGGCGCGCCGTGACGACCATCCAAGACATCGCCGAGCTGATCGAAGCGAGCGCTCCGCGGCAGCTCGCGGAAGAGTGGGATAACGTGGGCCTCTTGGTGGGCGATGGCCGCCGACCGGCACGGCGCATCATGACCTGCTTGACGATCACGCCCGGCAGCGCGGCCGAGGCGGTGCGCGAGAAGGCGGACCTGGTTGTGACGCACCACCCGCTGCCGTTTCGCCCGCTCAAGCGTCTCACCAGCGGCACGCCCGAGGGCCGCATGCTGTTGGATTTGATCGAAGCGCACGTGGCCGTTTACAGCGCCCATACCGCGTTCGACTCGGCCGCCAAGGGCATCAACCAGCAACTGGCCCAGGGGCTGGGCCTCGCGCAGATCGAGCCGATTGTACCGGGCGATGAACTATCCGGAAGCGGGCGGATGGGACGGTTGCAAACACCGCAGACGCTCGCGGAACTGGTCGAGCGGGTGAAGGCGTTTCTGGCAATCGAACATCTTCAGTACGTGGGCGACGATGCTCACCAGGTACGCAAGCTCGGCATCGCCTGCGGCAGCGGCGGCGATTTTCTCGACGCGGCCCAATCCAAAGGCTGCGACTGCCTGCTCACCGGTGAGACGAGGTTTCATACGGCCCTGGCGGCCGAAGCGCAAGGCGTCGGCTTGATCCTGGCCGGGCACTTTGCCAGTGAGCGATTCGCGCTGGTGCAGTTGGCCGGCTGGCTCGACGAGTGGCTGCCTGGTGTGCACGTCTGGCCGAGCCGCAGCGAACGAGATCCGGTCCGCTGGGCATAGCAGTGTCTTCACGTGGCACAGACATTCCTGTCTGTGCGTCCGGAGCTGAATTCGTGAGTATTCAGCAGGCCTTTTAAACCGCCGGATTCCCAATGAGCATCGCCAGCGCGCGCCGAGGACCGGCACGAACGGATCGCACCGGTCCTCGACTTTTGTCGTCTGGCGAACAACTGGGGCAGCCAAGCACAGACAAGAATGTCTGTGCCACCGTCCCTTGGGATTGGGCCACCACCACTTCTCCCTCTCCCTCTGGGAGAGGGCCGGGGAGAGGGTTTGAGCCTCCAGCCCCCCGCATCAATACATGTCGTAGTCGCCGCCGTGGCCGCCGCCGCCCTTCTTCTTATCGTTCTTGGGCTTCTCGGCGATCAGGGCGTCGCTGGTCAACAGCAGCGTGGCCACGCTGGCGGCATTTTGCAGCGCCGTGCGGGTCACCTTCGTTGGGTCGATCACGCCCGCCTTCACCAGGTCTTCGAACTTGTCGGCGGCGGCGTTGTAGCCCTCGTTGCCCTTGGCCTGCAGCACCTTCTCGCAGACGATGCCGCCGTCCTTGCCGGCGTTGCTGGCGATGGTGGTCAGCGGAGAACGGCAGGCGCGAACGACGATGTTGTAGCCCACCTCCTGGTCGTGCGAGAGATCCTTCGGCTTGACGGTCGAGGACGCCCGTAGCAGCGCCACGCCGCCGCCGGGCAAAATGCCTTCCTCGACGGCCGCGCGAGTGGCGTGCAAAGCGTCCTCGACGCGGGCCTTCTTCTCTTTCATTTCGCTTTCGGTCGCCGCGCCGACGTTCACCTTGGCCACGCCGCCGGACAGCTTCGCCAACCGCTCCTCGAGCTTCTCGCTATCGTAGTCGCTGGTCGAGTTGTCGATCTCGCGGCGGATCTGGTCGATACGGGCCTTGATGTCGGCGCTCTTGCCGGCGCCTTCGATGATGGTGGTCGAGTCCTTGTCGACGATCACCTTCTTCGCGCGGCCGAGCTCGCCCAGCGAGAGGTTTTCAAGCTTCACGCCCAGGCTCTCGAAGATGGCCTGACCGCCGGTGAGGATGCCAATGTCCTCCATCATGGCCTTGCGGCGGTCGCCGAAGCCCGGCGCCTTGACCGCACAGCAGTTGAACGTGCCGCGGAGCCGGTTGATCACCAGCGTGGCGAGCGCTTCGCCCTCGACGTCCTCGGCCACGATCAACAGCGGCTTGCTGGCGTTGACCACGGCTTCGAGCACCGGCACCAGCTCTTTGATGTTGGATATCTTCTTCTCGAAGATCAGCACGTAGGCGTCCTCCAGGACGCACTGCATGGTGTTCGAATCGTTGACGAAGTACGGCGAGAGGTAGCCGCGGTCGAACTGCATGCCTTCGACCCATTCGACCTCGGTGCTGAGGCTCTTGCCTTCGTCGACGGTGATGACGCCGTCTTTGCCGACCTTCTCCATGGCCTCGGCGAGCAGGTTCCCGATTTCGGTATCGCTGTTGGCGGCCACGGTGCCGACCTGCGCCATTTCGGTCTTGCTCTTGATCTTGATGGACATCTCGCGGAGCTTGGCGGTGATCTCCTCGACGGCCTTCTCGATACCCTGCTTCATCTGCACGGGATTCACACCGGCCACGACCGCGCGAAGGCCTTCGTTGAAGATCGACTCGGCCAGCACGGTGGCGGTGGTGGTACCGTCGCCCGCCACGTCGCTGGTCTTGCTGGCGACCTCGCGGACCATGCGGGCGCCCATATTCTCGTAGGTGTCTTCCAGTTCGATTTCCTTGGCGACCGTGACACCGTCCTTGGTGACGGTGGGCGAGCCGAAGCTCTTCTGCAGGATGACGTTGCGGCCCTTGGGACCGAGCGTCACCTTCACAGCCCGAGCAAGCTTGGAAACGCCCCGACGCATGGCGTCTCGGGCTTCCTGGTCGAATGCGATCATTTTAGCCACGGGTCAACTTCTCCTATCAGAGGTTTGTGTATTGGTTTGGTTGCGGTGCTGTGCGGTCAATTGCTCTGACGAAACGAGGCGTTTCTTTTCTACTCCCTCTCCCTCTGGGAGAGGGGTTGGGGAGAGAGTTCAAAGCGGCGTTTTGCACCCGACTGAAATGCAGCCGTTTCTTATTTGCCGCTCTCCCGACCTCTCCCCGGAGGGAAAGGAGTGGGAAGCCCAATTCCGACTCAGCCCAGACGTGTGATCGATCTGCCACACGGCGCTATTCGATCACTGCGAGGATGTCCTCTTCCCGCATCAGCAGCAGCTCTTCCTCGCCCAGCTTGATGGTCTCGGGGGCGTACGATGTGAACAGCACCCGATCGCCGACCTTCACCTGCATCTCGGAGCGGGACCCGTCGTCCAGCACGCGGCCGTTGCCGACGCTGACGATCGTGCCGCGGGAGGGCTTGTCCTTGGCGGAATCCGGCAGAACGATGCCGCCGGCGGTACGCTCTTCGGATGCCTCGCGTTCGACCACAACGCGGTCGCCCAGCGGTTGCAGGGAGATCTTCGACTTCTTCTTGCTCTTGGTAGCGGTCGCCATGGACTTTCAGCCTCCAACCTTGAAAAACAGCGGGATGAATTTGCGGCCAGACGCCCTCGTCGGGCCGGTGTGTCTGCCAATTCGGCGAATTGCATAGCTCGCCCAATGGCCTATATGCAAGCGGCGCGCCATTGCCCTGCGGGGCAGCCGGCACGGCTTCGGCGGGGTCTCCACGCCTCCCAGGGAACGGGTCGGATTCCGGAGGTTGACGCAACATATTGCGTTCCGACAGCCATCTGCTGCGATCGAGTGTCGCTCCCGCAGGGTGGCTCGGTGCCCGATTCGTCCACCGCCCGCTCGCTGCCATTTCGGAAGGCGAGCCGCTGAGGTTCCGGTACCGCTGGAAAGTTGGCTGCCATTTTGACAGCCGCCTCGCCGTGGCTGCCGAATAGTCCGCACGGCGGACCCTACAAAAACGATCGCGAGCCGCCCGGCGCGGCGGTATGTTGAAGCCACCACGCTCGACGGCGACTGGCCGTTCTGGACGGCTTCGGGCGGCGGCCGGCACCTTTCAGGCACAGACTATTCAGGAGATCCATCGATGAGGCGTACTCGTTCGCTCGGCGGTTTTGTTATCGCAATCGCGCTGGCGGCGCTGGTCGCCTTCGCGCCGGTTGTCAACGGGGAGGATGAAGTGAAGCCGGGAACGCAGTCGGCCCAACAGCACGAAGTGACGACCACCGTCGACGGCGAAGAGGTCTCTACGACCCTCCACTACTGGCTCTTCCTGCCGGAAGGCTATGCCACCGACGCGCAGAAGCAATGGCCGCTGATGTTGTTTCTGCACGGGGCCGGTGAACGGGGCGACGACCCGGAGAAGGTGAAGATACACGGCCCGCCAAAGATCGTGGCCGCCAAACCGGACTTCCCGTTTGTCGTCATCTCGCCGCAGTGCCCCACGGGCAAGCGTTGGGAGTCCGCAGAACTGGCGCAGCTCGTGGATTACGTGGCCGGCACGAACCGCGTAGATAAAGAGCGGATGTACATCACCGGCTTGAGCATGGGCGGATATGGCACCTGGTCGCTCATTGCCGAGTATCCGAAGCTGTTTGCCGCGGCGGTGCCGATCTGCGGCGGCGGAAATCCGGAAACTGCCGAGAAGATCGGCAAGCTGCCGATCTGGACGTTCCACGGTGCCCAGGATCGCACCGTGCCACTGTCGCGCTCGCAGCAGATGGTCGACGCGATCAAGGAGGCCGGCGGCTCGGCGAAGCTGACCGTGTATCCCGAGGCTGGGCACGACTCGTGGACCGAGACTTACGACAACCCGGAGGTCTACACGTGGCTGCTGAGCCACCAGCGCGGCGAGTAGAACGGCGCTTGCGGATTTTCCGCGGGAATGCACCGTCGACTGCGTTATAATCGGCAGCGGTGAGGCCTCTTTCTCCCTCTCCCTCTGGGAGAGGGCGTAGCTGCAACCGCACAGACAGGAATGTCTGTGCCACCATCGGAGTTGGCTTCTGTGCCAGGCGGGACAGAGACGAGCGAGTCATGCCGCGACGCGGAATGTTTGTGGGCAGTTGGATCGGCTCGGCCGTCGCGCATGCGGGGCTGCTGCTGATCCTCGGCTGGTGGGCCCTCGCCGTGCAGCCGACGGCTACCGGTCCGCGGCTGACCGCCAGTACCGTCGATGCGCTGGTCGCGCCGGACCTGTTGGAAAGCTCGCTCAACCTGGAAGCGGCACCCGACCCCTTGCAATCAGCCGCGGCGCTGCAGTCCGGGGCGCTCGCGCCGCAGCATAGCAGCATCGCGCTGGATGCGCCTTCCAGCGATCCGGCCTCGCAGTTGGATTTTGGCCTGGGTGGACTGGCCGACATGACCGCCAGCGAGATCGAAGGCCTGGGCGAACTGGCGTCTTCCGAGGCCGAGCGGGTCTCCGGCAAGATGGCGGCCAAGTTCTTCGGCAGCGTCGCTTATGGCAACCGCTTTGTGTTCGTGCTGGATATCTCCGGCAGCATGGGCGACGACCATCGCTATCGCGCCGCCGCGTCGGAACTGATCTACAGCGTTTCGCAGTTGCGGTCCGATCAGCATTTCGCGGTGCTCCTGTTTTCCAACCGCACGCGCACGATGCTGGACGTTCACCCTTCGCGGCTGGAACTGGTTCCGGCAACCGATCGTCACAAGCATCGGCTCGAGTACTGGCTGGCCTCGATTCGTCCCGACGGGTGGACCGACCCGAGGGCCGCACTGGTCGCCGCAATCAAACTGGAGCCGGATGCAATCTTCCTGCTCTCCGACGGGCAGTTCCGGCTGAGCAACATTCCGGAGCTAGGCCCTGCTACGTTGGCCCTGGTACAGGCGGAAAACCAGAAGCGGATACCGATTCACACGGTGGCTTTCGTCGACATGCGGAGCCGGGCAACGCTGCAGTTGATGGCGGCCGGCAGCGGCGGTTCATTCCGATTTGTGGCCAACCCGAACATCATCGGCGCCGCCGGCGGAATGCACGGCCGGCAGTAGCGGGGCGGGGTCGGGGGTGCGGGGTTCGGGGGTGTGAATGACGGTCCGCAACCCTACGGCTGCCCGCGTGCGGCGAGAGCCGCTTGCCCTGCGTCCAATAGCTCGACGATTCGATCGACATCGTAGACGCATCCGCCCCAGGTGCCGCCGCCGGCGCGCTGCAGCGCCGCCCACAGCCGCGTATCGGCCGGCAGCCGTGGATCGGGGGCGAGATCTTCTCGCGGCGGGCGCTCTGCCAACTCACGCTGCGCCTCTTCTGCGGTGAAGTTCCGCGTGGCGTCGCCGACCAGGTCGACACTGCCGACCACGCGATTGCGGTCGACGACGATGCGGATCTGGTCGCCGTCGCGCACTTTGCCCAGCGGTCCGCCGGCCAGTGCCTCCGGGCCGACATGGCCGATGCAGGCGCCGGTGCTCACGCCGGAAAAACGGGCGTCGGTCACCACCGCCACGTCGCGCCCCCAGGCCAGGTGCTTCAGCGCCGAGGTGATCTGATAGGTCTCCTCCATGCCGGAGCCGAGCGGCCCGCGCGCACACAGCACGACAACGTCGCCGGGCTTCACCGGTGGATCGCTTTGTCCTTTGACGGCCGCCACCGCCGCTCGTTCACTGGTGAACACCCGCGCCGGGCCGGTCTTGCGATAGATGCCGTCGGCGTCGACCACGGCCGGATCGATGGCGGTGCTCTTGATGACTGAGCCCTCGGGGGCGAGGTTGCCGGTCGGGAAGCAAACGGTGCTGGTCATGCCGCGCTGCCGGGCGACGTCGGGATTCAGGATCACTTCGTCCGGATCGACGCCGTCGCGCTCGGTGAGCATGCGCCGCAGCGCCGGGCGGCGAGGCGAATTCTCCCACCAAGTGAGGTTTTCGCCGAGCGTGGCGCCGCTGGCGGTCATCGCGTCGAGCTTCAATAGCCCTCGCTCGCGCAGGTGCAGCATCACTTCCGGCACGCCGCCGGCGAGGAAGACCTGCACGGTGACGAAATTCGCAGGACCGTTGGGTAGCACGTCCACAAACCGCGGCACCTGGCGATTGATTTCGTTCCAGTCGTGTACGCTGGGCCGCGGGATGCCGGCGGCGAAAGCGATCGCCGGCAGGTGCAGAAGCAGGTTCGTGCTGCCGCCACAGGCCGCGTGCACGACCATCGCGTTATGGAGTGCGTCAGCGGTGACGATATCGCGCATTTTGATGCCGCGCTCGGTCGTGCGCCACAGCGCCTTGGCACTGCGCACCGCCATGTCCAGCCAGATCGGCTGGCCGCTGGGGGCGAGCGCCGAGTGCGGCAGCGCCATGCCGAGCGCTTCGGCGATGACTTGCGACGTGGCGGCGGTGCCGAAGAACTGGCAGCCTCCGCCGGGCGTGGCGCAAGCGGCACAGCCAAACTCGGCGGCGTCGGCCAGCGTGATCTGCCCCTGCACATAGCGGGCGCCGATCGTCTGCACCTTGCCGGCGTCCTCTCCGGCGGCCGGCGGCAGCGTCACACCGCCGGGCACCAGCACGCCGGGCAGGTCGCCCATGCCGGCCATGGCGAGCATCATCGCCGGCAGTCCCTTGTCGCACGTGGCCACGCCCAAAATGCCGCGGCGGGTGGGCAGCGAACGGATCAATCGGCGGAGCACCAGGGCAGCGTCGTTGCGATAGGGGAGGCTATCCATCATGCCGGTGGTGCCCTGCGTGCGACCGTCGCAGGGGTCGCTGCAAAAGGCGGCGAACGGCACGCCGCCGAGCGACTTGAGCGTCTGGGCGGCGGCTTGCACCAACAGGCCGACCTCCCAATGCCCGGTGTGATAGCCCAGCGCGATGGGGCTGCCGTCGGGGGCGCGGACTCCGCCCTGGGTGCTCAGCAGCAGGAACTGCGGCCCGAGCATCTCCGCAGGCTTCCAGCCCATGCCGGCGTTTTGGGAGAGACCGAACAGATCGCCGCTGGGCCAGTTGCGCAGCATCTCGTCGGTCAGCGGCAGGCTGCCCTGGGGGCCGGCGGCCTTGGTCTGGATGTCGTAGAGCTGCGGATCGCTCGAGTCGAGCAGCTCGCTCAGGTCTGGGGGCAGGGCGGAGGTCATCGAAGCGTCTTTTCGAAAGTGAGTTTTGACAGTAGCTGAACTGGCGATAATTCAGAAAAGTAGGGGACCCTCACCGCTCGGCTCCGTTCACCGCCGCGCGACGCCGGCCGCGCCGCGCCCCTCGAATAATTGTCGCGATCGCCAGGGGCACTGCAATGGACAGCACGATCGCCGCCGGCAGCAAATCGTAAGCCCGGGCGGCCTGACCCAGCCCCGCATAGGCCAGCGAAATGCCCAAGTTCGCCGCCATCACCGGCGGCAAAAACCTCCGCCACGGCATCCGCAGCGCGCCCATTAGCAGCACGGTGGCCTCGGCCAGGATCGGCACCGCCCGGAACAGCACCAGCACGGCCGCGCCGTAGCGGCGGCTCATCCTCACCGAGGTGACGAGGTCCCGGCGATCGGACATCCGCGCCGCCAGCGGCCAGCCGATCGCGCGGGCGAGCGCAAAGCCCAGCGTCGCTCCGGCAGTCATGCCCAACCATGAGGCGGCCGCTCCCCACCAGATTCCCAACTCGGCTCCGGCCAGCGTGCTGACCGGGCTGGAAGGGACCGGCAGCAGGATGTCCGTGGCGAGCAAGCCCACCACGAGCAGGCCCAGGGTCAGCGGCGGAGGCGGCGAGGTCCGCCAGGCTGCAAGCGTCTCCTGGTACAGTTCCCCAAAGATCAAAAACGGCAGGACGATCACCGTCAGCGCGATCGCCACAAGCAATGCCGGTTTGATCAGTGCTCGCATGAGAGGACCGTTTGACAAGCGCCCCGGACGACCTAGGGTTGCGTGACGGTGCGCCCAGCTTGCGCGCAAAGCGTTTCCACACCTTCTATTGTGAACATCCCGCCGATGATCCGACAAGTCTCCTTCCGCCAGGTTGCCCCCTGGGTCGCCGCGACGGTGCTGCTATTGGTACTGGGCTCGGCAGCCGCGCAAGAGATCGTAGTGACGCTCCAATCGAAGCAGCAAAAGAATCAGCAAATGGCACTGCCGGCGGAGATCGAGCGGCTGGCCCGCGAATATCGCATCCAGGTTTATAACAGCTTCCGAGCCGACCGACCGGAGTACGATCGCCGCCGCCAGGCTTGGGAGGACGTGCACGCCAAGTGGCGCGACGCCGGCGCGAAAGATGAACACGTGGCGCTACTGGCCGACTGGCTGCGCGACGCCACGAGAAGTTCCTTAGGCGCCAGCGTGAGCGCATTGCCGTTGACGCCCGCCTTCGGATCGCCGCCGGTCGTTGCCGTCCAACCGAAACAGAATCGAACGCTGCCTGTTCCCGCGGCGCCGCCCGTGGTCCATACACCGCCATCGTCCGAGCCGCAGGCCGTTGAGCCGGCCGCCCCCCAGCGAGCGCCGGTGGAAGTGGCACCGCTACCGCAGGTGGATCGAGTCGCCGAAAAGCTGCCGGAGCCGGAAGCCGTGCCCGGCCCGATCGCCGACGCACGCCCTGAACGGCCCGCTCCGGCCGCGCCGATCGCGCCGCCGCGGATCAAGCCGCTGCCACTGCCGCCGCCCGGGTCTGCCCAGTTGAACATCGACGAACTGGCGGTGCGGATTGCCGGTTACAACCTGGCGATGCGCTCCCTGGACGCCGAGCTACTCGGCCGCACGAATCACTCGATCGCCGATCTGGCGGGCATAGTCCACCGGTTGGACGAGCTTCGCACCGCACACGAGGACGTGAAGCTGTATTGGAACCTGCTGGACTCCGATCAGCGACAAGGGCTGTCCGAGATGTTCCCGGCCCGCGAACTGATCACGTCCCTGGCCGACCGCATCGGCCGCACGCGCGGGAAACTTGTAGTCGACGGCGGCGCGGCCGAGGCTGTGGCCGAACAACGTGCGCTGCTGGACGATCTCTCACGCAAGCTGGCCGAGCTGGCGGTCGAGTTCGAGCAGGCGGCGAGCGTCGGCTATTGAATGCTGTGCATGGCGGGGAAGGGATCACCGCCGCGGTGCGGAGACGCCGAGAAGTAGGGTCCGCTTGTGCGGACCATTTTTTCATTCGCGGGCAATGCCATCACGGCGGAATGCCCTCTCCCCGGCCCTCTCCCAGAGGGAGAGGGAGTAGAATGCAACCTCGCCGTAAAGGCGAAGCTCACGCCACCTGGGCCAGCACGTAAGGGCCCTTGGGGATCACGGCCACCGTGGCATCTGGGCCGTATTCGGCCAGCGCCTCGGCCACGGCCGATTCGACGCTGGTAGCACTGCGGACGTATAGCCGGTCTAGCGTCTCGGCGGGCAGTCCGTCGCTGACGATCCGCACCTTGGCCGTGCGGAGCACCTTGCCCAACTCCTCGACCTGCCACTGGTCCATCACGAAGTGGGTCTTGCCCACGATCCGCTCCATCGCCTCTTCGATCGACGGGTTGTCCTCGAAGATGCTGAGGAACTCGGGGCTGCCGATGCCCTCGGTCAGACTGGCCGCCATGACGATCGTGCCGCCTTGCTTGACGATCGGCAGCGCGCCGACCAGGCCCTTGACCGATTGATAGAAGGTCGTGTCGAGCGGATAGCCGGCGCTGCAGGTGACCACCACGTCGACCGGCTCGCTAACCGTATCGGTGACCACTTCGCGGACGAAGGCGACGCCCTCGTCGAAGGCCGCCTGCATATCGCCGGCGACGAACTTCAGCGGGCGGCGCTGGTCGTCGATCACCACGTTCACGATGAAATCACACCCGGCCCGGCGGGCGATCCAGGTGTTTTCCTCGTGGACGGGGTTCCCTTCCAGGATGCCCATGGTGGCGCTGGGGTGTTCGAGAAAGTCCGGGCCGTGCCAGACCTTGATCGTTTCCAAGGCGGCAATGCCCGGGCAGATCAGCTTGCGTCCGCCGGAGTAGCCGGCCATCAGGTGCGGCTCGATCAGGCCGATGGTGATCTTCAGATCGGCCTCGACGAAGCGGCTGTCGATCCACATCGGCACGCCGCGAGGACTGTCGCCCAGGTAGGTGTGCTCGCCCTGGACCTGGCCGTGATGATTCTCGATGCGGTAGTTCTCGGCGATGTGCCGGCCGACCATCTCGACCAGCTCGTCGCCCTCGTTAGGGCGATGCATGCCGGTGGCGATGAGGATCATGATGTCGCTGCGTGCCATGCCGGACGCTTCGAGCGACTGAAGCAGCGGCCGCAGGATCATCTCATTGGGCACCGGCCGTGTAATGTCGCAGATCACAATGCAGGCCGTGCTGCGGCCGCGAGCCAGTTCCGCCAAGGGCGGGGTGCCGTTGGGACTGGCCAATACGCGGGCGAGCTCGCCGGCCGGATCCGCGAGCGGCGGAGCCTCTTTGTAGGAGAGCGTTCGCACCACGCGCTCGTCGGGAAGCTGCACGGACAAGCCCGTGCGACCGTATTCCAGGCGGACTTCCATCGGAGCGACACTCCCGGCAAGCGCGGCGAAGCGAAAGGGACGCGGGGTGGACTACTTCTTTCCCGCCGCCTTCTTGACCGGCGCGGCTTTCTTGACGGGAGCGGCGGCGGCTTCTTCGTCCTCTTCCTTCTTCTTCTTTTTCTTCTTCATGGTCAGCTTCGTGACGCGGACCTTGGGCAACCCGAAGGGCGATTCCCCTTCCTCCCAGCGGTCGGCCTCTTTCAGCTTGACCAGTCGCTCGACGCGGGTCAGCACGCTGCGATTGCTCGTCTGGCCGCGGCGGATCTTCAAGCTTTTGTCGATGGTCATTTTCCGTCTCCTGCTGCGTCGTCCGCCAGCGCATCACGCCCGCGGTCTACCGAAATTGTGTCGTATCGTAACGGCGGTGTGCGGCGAGCCTGGTCAAGTGCCTTGATCTGCGGCGCGGCTGGTCCGGTGGCCGGCCGGCCGGCCGTGCTTCGCCCCAGTGCGAAGGCCAGCGCCAGCAGCGACACGGCCAGTGCTCCGCAGGCGAACGCCCCCCAGGGGGTAACCTCCATGAGGACGTTTCCCCGCGACGCGGTGCGGCGAGGCTGCGCCGCGGCGGGCGGGAGTTCCAGCGGCCGCGACGCGGTGGCCCGTTCGCCCTGTCCGCTGCCCGATGCCGCCATCTGCCCAGTCCCGTGTGGCTTGCCGCGATTCCGTTCGGCCGGAGCCTGGCCGCCATTGCTGGGGCCAAAACGCCGGACCCTTGAGTATACGGATGCGGGGGGCGGGGTACAAGCGACGGTTGGGAGGGCGGACTTGCGACGGTTGTCGCTGAACTTTGCGAACGCTCAGATGGCCCCGGGTGCGGCTGGTGTAGCTGAACTTTCAAAAGGTTTCGGATGGCCGAAGGGGGCCGCTAATTCTTGTAAGTCACGCTACCACGAAAGTTCGCCGTGACGCGCCCGGCGGCGGTTGGTATAGTCTGCCCCCGCAATTCGAACGAGGCACCGCCGGCGGCCGCGTGGAGCTCGCTGCTGGCACCGATCGCATGGAGGCCGTGAATATGCAGTTTCTTACCGCTCTGACGGGCCAGCGTCTCTCCATTCCCCAACAGGCCGGATTCGCGGCCGCCGTGGTGGTGGGTGCGCTGGTGTTTTACCTTTTGGCCTCGCGAGGGCTGGCCAGCCTCCAGACGCACCGGCATCTGCCGGGGCCGCTGGTACACCTGCTCCGCCGCATCGCACGCTGGGTGGTCTGCATCGCCGCCTTCGTGGTGCTGCTTCAGGTGGCCGGCGTGCTGCACAGCGTCTTCGCCGCCGTGAGCGGTATGTTGGCGCTGTTGGCCATCGGCTTTGTGGCCGTGTGGAGCGTGCTCAGCAACACGCTCTGCTCGCTGATCCTGATGATCACCCGGCCGTTTCGCATCGGCGATACGCTCTGCTTCCCGCCGGACGAGCTGCGGGGCCGGGTGGTGAACTTCAGCATGCTGTTCACCACGCTGGAGACCGAGGACGGCTTTACGCTGCAGGTGCCCAACAACATCTTCTTCCAGCGGCCGATCCTGCGGAAGAAAGGCGAGCACCGTATCAATCTCACCGATCAGCTCTATCGCGATGAAAACGCCCGGCTGGGCACCGCGCCGCTGGTGCCGCGGCCGCACCAGACCAACGGGGCCAGCACGGTGGCGGCGAATTGACCGCGGACAGCCGCCGATCCGGGGTCCGCTCGCGGGGGCGAAACCGGCTCGGCCCACCTGCCATAATCGGCCGGGTCGGCATATACTGGCGAAGTGTACATCCGGTGAATTGGGCGAGCCGGGTCCTCGACTCCCTCTCCCTCTGGGAGAGGGCCGGGGAGAGGGGGGTAGTACACCGCATCGGCTGATTGCGGGACGCCCGTATCCAACGGCGTGCAAGGGCCGTGCGAAATATGATGTCACCGCAGCCGCAAGGACAACTTGAACGGCACTGCTGGACAAGCCAGCAGTGGCACCCAAACACCTCGAAAACAGCACAGACGCCGAACGTCTGTGCCACCATTTGAAGTTCGTGCAATGACAAGCCACGCCCCATTGACGGGGCGCTTCACACCATGACGTCCTACAACCTCACGCACCTGAAACGCCTGGAAGCCGAGAGCATTCACATCATCCGCGAGGTGGTGGCCGAGTTTGAGAACCCGGTGATGCTCTATTCCATCGGCAAAGACTCGTCGGTGATGGTCCAACTGGCGATGAAGGCCTTCCACCCGGGCAAGCCGCCCTTTCCGCTGCTGCACGTCGACACGACGTTCAAGTTCCGCGAGATGATCGAGTTCCGCGAGAACTACGCCCGGCGGGAGTTGGGGCTGGACGTGCTGGTGCACATCAACGAGGAAGGCCGCCGGCAGAACATTAACCCCTTCGACCACGGCAGCAAGAAGTACACGGACATCATGAAGACCGAGTCGCTGCTGCAGGCGCTGGCCAAGGGCGGCTACGACGCGGCCTTCGGCGGCGCACGGCGCGATGAGGAGAAGTCCCGCGCGAAGGAGCGGGTGTACTCGTTCCGCGACCGGCATCATCGCTGGGATCCCAAGAACCAGCGGCCCGAGCTGTGGAACCTGTACAACGGCAAAATCAACCAGGGCGAGAGCATCCGCGTTTTTCCAATCTCGAACTGGACCGAGCTGGACGTCTGGCAGTACATCCACCTGGAGAACATCCCGATCGTGCCTTTGTACTTCGCCGCTCCGCGGCCGGTCGTGCGGCGCAATGGCGTGTTGATCATGGTCGACGACGAGCGGCTGCCGCTGGAAGAGGGCGAACAGCCGGAGATCCGCACCGTGCGCTTCCGGACGCTGGGCTGCTATCCGCTCACCGGTGCGGTCGATTCGAAGGCCAACACGCTGCCGGAGATCATCCAGGAGATGCTCGTCGAAAAGACCTCCGAGCGGCAGGGCCGGGTGATCGACTACGACGAAGCCGGTTCGATGGAACAGAAGAAGCGCGAAGGGTATTTTTAGTGGGGAATGAGAGACGAAGCCTTCGGCGTGATGCAGCCCGTGGGGTGAATGATGCCCCGAGGGTGCCACTGCTGGCTTGTCCAGCAGTGCCTTCCTTTGAAGCGATGTTACGGGTGGAGATTTGAGATGACGGCCGCGTGACGAGGGGAATGGGACGCACATGGAAATCGCGAAGGCAATCGCGAAACAAACTCTTTCGAACCTCGGGTTTCACGTTGACGTCGTCGCGGAGACCACGGGCCGAAGAGCCGATCTCTTGGTTCGGGATGAATCGTCCTCGTATCTAATTGAAGTCAAGGAGAAACGCGATTCTCCTGCCGACGTTTTAAATCGCAAAGAGTGCTTTGAAAGCGATGAAGTCTATGAGCAGGTTGATCCGTTGTCCCGGGATAACAGAATCAGCGGAATCTTACGTGACGCACGAAAGCAACTCACCGAGACGCCGAAGGAGAACGAAGCGTTTCAGCTGATTTGGTTTCATGCGAGTGGCGTTGACTCCGACCTAAAGTTTCGGCAAGCCTTTGCGACTTTCTACGGGCATGTGGATTTACGTGCTGTCCAACCGCCAAGCGCCGAATCTGTACCATGTCTGTATTTCGATTACAGCTTGGCCGTAGATATGCCGGAAATCGACGCACTGATTCTACTGGACAAGAAACATATCCAGGTGTGCGTCAACGAATTCTCCCACCGTATCGAGGATTTTCGCCGCACCCAGCTCTTTCGAACATTCGACGAACTTCGGGGAGTATTTGATCCCGCCCAGATGATCAACGAAAAAAAATGCATTGCGTGTCGGTTTGAATTGCCAAGAAGGGACGACAGAAAGATTTGCCAAGCGTTACGAGAGCAAACAGGGGTTCTGTATGACTCGATTCGGCTAAACCGGTACAGCTTTTCAGCACTCGCGAAACCCGCAAAGGACTGAGTTCCCCTACTGCGCACGATTAACAAGCATTCACTAAAAACTCTTCACGTCACATGTCGCACCAGTCTGAATTGATCGCCACGGATATCGACGCCTACCTCGCTCAGCACGAGCACAAGGAGCTGCTGCGCTTTCTTACCTGCGGCAGCGTGGACGACGGGAAGAGCACGCTCATCGGGCGGCTGTTGTACGACTCGAAGATGATCTACGAGGACCAACTCGCCGCCATCCGGCGCGATTCCCTCACGCACGGCACCACGGGCGACGACTTCGACCCGGCGCTGTTGACCGACGGGCTGAAGGCCGAGCGCGAGCAGGGGATCACCATCGACGTGGCGTATCGGTACTTCTCGACGGCGCGGCGGAAGTTCATCATCGCCGACACGCCGGGTCACGAGCAGTACACGCGGAACATGGTCACCGGGGCGTCGACGGCCGATCTGGCGATCATCCTGATCGACGCTCGGCACGGCGTGCTCACCCAAACTAAACGACACAGCTTCATCACGTCGCTGCTCGGCATCCGGCACGTCATCGTGGCGGTTAACAAGATGGACCTGGTCGACTACAGCCAGGAGGTGTTCGAGCGGATCAAGGCCGACTACAGCGAGTTCGTCTCGCGGCTGGAGATGCCCGACCTGCACTTTATCCCAATCTCCGCGCTCAAAGGCGACGGTGTGGTCGAGCCGGGCGAGAACATGCCCTGGTACAAGGGCAGCACGCTGATGCACCTGTTGGAGACGGTGCACATCGCCTCGGATCCGAACCTGACCGACCTGCGGTTTCCCGTGCAGTTGGTCAACCGTCCGAACCTGAATTTCCGCGGCTACTGCGGGACGGTGGCCTCTGGCATTGTCCGCAAGGGCGACGAGGTACTGGTACTGCCCTCGCGCAAGCGGAGCCGCGTGCGGTCGATCGTCACCTTCGAGGGCGAGCTGGAGGAGGCATTCTCGCCGCTGTCGGTTACGCTCACGCTGGAGGACGAGCTGGACATCAGCCGCGGCGACATCCTCGTTCGGCCCGGCAACGTGCCTCGCATGGAGCAGAAGTTCGACGCCATGATCGTCTGGATGGCCGAAGAGCCGATGGTGCCCGGAAAGGCGTACCTGATCAAGCAGACCACCAAGACTGTGACCGGCCGCATCAACACGCTGCGGTACCGTGTCGACGTGAACACGCTGCACCGCGGCGACGCGGCGACGCTGCGGCTGAACGAAATCGGCCGCTGCGAGGTGGCGCTCAACGAGCCGTTGGCGGTGGACAGCTATCGCACCAACCGCAGTACCGGCGCGTTTATCATCATCGACCGGCTGACGAACGTCACCGTCGGGGCTGGCATGGTCCGCGAACGGACCGACGAGACGGAGCGCCGCGACCACTGGGACGACGCGCCGGCCAGCGAGCAATTGCACGCCGAGATCAGCAACGTCTCCGCGCAAGAACGGACCGCCCGGTTCGGCCAACAGCCGGTCACGGTGCTGCTGACGGGACTGGCCGGAGCCGGCAAGACGACGCTGGCCTTTGCCCTGGAGCGGCGGCTATTCGACCAGGGCCGGGCGTGCTGCGTACTCGACGGACAAAACATGCGGCGCGGCATCAGCAAGGACCTGGGCTTTACGGCCGACGATCGCTCCGAGAACCTGAGGCGCAGCAGCGAAGTCGCCCGGCTGATGAACGAAGCCGGCATGGTCTGCATCGCGGCGTTTCTGGCGCCCAGCGAAGAGGTCCGCCAGAAGGCGGCCGAGGTGATCGGCCGGGAGCGGTTCCTCGTCGTGCACGTAAGCGCGCCTGTGGAAGTCTGCCGCCAGCGCGATCAAGAGGGGCTTTATCCCCAGGCGGACAGCGGCGAGATCGGCAACTTCCCCGGCGTCTCTTCGCCCTACGAGCCGCCAGTCGCGCCCGACCTGACGCTGCCGACGCACGAGCTGTCCGTGGCCGAGTGCGTGGAGCGCGTGATGGAGCTGTTGGAATCGCGGAAGGTGTTCGCGGAGTAGCCGTACGCCCTCTCCCTCTGGGAGAGGGCCGGGGAGAGGGTTTTGTAGCTCGCGCTCGCAAGAATTCAGCCGAAGTCGGGGCCAGGCTGAATCCTTGTGAATTCAGCTACGATTGGTCCGCACACAGAGTGTGAATAAATAGGCCGACCAACCATATTTTGATCAAAAGGAAACTATACGGCGTGCTGGCGTCGAAGTACTCGCACAACAGATAGCGGCCGCAAGCATTGCTGTCCCCACCTTTGGTTGAAAAATTCACACTCTGACAGCGGACGCTACTAAACACCGACAAGAATGTCTGTGCCACCCGCCGGCTCAGATGTAATACATCGGCTCGTCGAGCTGATGGGCACGATCGACCAGGTCGGCCAGCGTCACGCCTTCGAGCCTCTCCCGCTGGGCGGCGGCGATCTCTTTCCACGCGGCTTGCAGGGCTTCGGTATGCGGCGAAGCGACGCCGGCACTGCTGGTGATCTCGTCTTGACCGTCGATCACCGCCATCACCGCGCCCAGGGTAATCTGCTCGGGCGGTTTGCTCAGCCGATAGCCTCCAGCGGCGCCGCGAGTGCTGGCCACCAGTCCGGCACCCTTGAGTTGGAGCAGTATCTGCACGAGAAACCGCGAAGGGATGCCATGCCGCTGGGCGATGGTGCGAATTCGCACCGGCTCGCCGGCGGGATAGCCCGCGGCCAGCTCCATCACCGCCAAGCAGGCGTATTCGGTTTTCGCGGAGATTTTCACGGGTCAGTGTGGCTGGTTTTAGTGAATCGGTTGAGGCGGAAGGAAACTCTGCTGGACGAGCCAACAATGGCACCCGGTGACGTTTGTTGTCCTCCGGTTCTCTCGCAAGCCCTCTCCCCGGCCCTCTCCCAGAGGGAGGGAGCTTGATCGCAACGCGACCACCGGCGGGCTTAAATGCCGCTGCCGCCCTCTTCCAGCGTGTGCAGTCCGCACTCGGTCTTGCCGGTGCCGCTCCAGCGGCCGGAGCGGTCGTCTTCGCCGCTGGTTACCGCACGCGTGCAGGGCCAGCAGCCGATGCTGGGATATCCCTGGTCGTGCAGCGGATTGTAGGGAACGTTTTCCTTGACGATCAAATCCCACACCTGGCCCTTGGTCCAATTCGCCAAGGGGCTGATCTTCACAAGCTGAAACTTCTTATCCCAGCCGACGATCGCCGCCCGGGCGCGGTCCGGACTCTGGTCGCGGCGAATGCCGCTCATCCAGGCGGTCCTGCCGACAACCGCCTGGCGCAGCACCTTCACCTTGCGATCGAAGCAGCACTGGTTAGGGTTGGTCTGATACAGCGGTCCGCCATGCAGCTTTTCATACTGCTCGACGGTTAGCTCCGGCTGCTTCATTTCGACCTCGATCCCATAGCGCAGGGCGATGCGATCGCGCAGATCGAGCGTCTCTTGAAACTGGTAGCCGGTGTCGAGATTGAAGACGTGGGTGCGCGGCTCCACCTGGGCGAGGAAGTGCAGGATCACGCAGCCCTCCGGCCCGAAGGCGGTCGCCATGGTCAAGCCGGTGTGGTACTGCTCGACCGCCCAGCGGATGATCTCCAGCGGCGACGCCGCCTCCAGCCGCTCGCTCTGCACCCGGAGCGATTCCAGCAGCTCGGGCGGAGCCTCCGGCGGCGGTCCCGGCTGGGGAGTCGAAAGCTGCACGAGAGTATTGGAAGTCATGACTTCGTAGGAGGTTAAGTTCATTCGTCCGCGGTTTCCATGGCAGCCGGCAGGTCGCTGGTTGAAGCGAACTGGGCCCGAGCGACAGCCAATCATACGAATGTTTGTTATCTAAGTCAACAATACCACACTGCCGGCATTTGCTATCGTCCTCACACGGTGCGATTCTTCAATCTGTAACGGTTCTTCAGCCGAGCTCGCAGGCCGGAATCTCCGTAAGTCGTTAGTCCGCAAGCTGCTTGACGGGCGGGGGCCGGTGCGTCACCATCGTGGCTTTCGTGGACTTCCCAGTGGTTTTTCGGCCCGCGGCGGCACGTCGCGAATTGGGGAAATGGCACCCATGGCGGATCGGGTATACCTGGCGGTCGACTTGGGCGCGTCCAGCGGGCGGGTGGTCGCCGGCCGATTTCAAGGCGATCATGTGACGCTGGAGGAGATTCACCGCTTCGAGAACGGCCCCGTGCCGCTGGGCCAGCACCTGCACTGGGATCTGCCGCGGCTTTGGTCCGATATCCTTGATGGGCTCACTGCGGCGGCGGATCGCTTCGGGCGACAGATCGCCAGCATCGGAGTCGATACGTGGGGTGTCGACTACGGGCTGCTTACCGCCAATGGCGAACTTGTCGGACACCCGGTCCATTACCGCGACGCGCGCACCAGCGGCATGATCGAGCGTGCGGAGCAGATCGTCAGCCGCGCGGAGATCTTCGCCGAGACCGGGCTGCAGTTCATGCAGTTCAACACGCTCTTTCAACTTCTGGCCGAGCGGCTTTCCGGCTCGCGAATGCTGGAGATTGCCGACTCGATGCTGATGATGCCGGACCTGTTCCATTGGCTTCTGACCGGCGAGCGCTCCAACGAGTTGACCAACGCCACGACCACACAGCTTTACAATCCGCTGCGCGGCGACTGGTCAGAGACGCTGATCGATCACTTTGAACTGCCACGGCACATCTTCGGACCGCTCACGCGGCCCGGCACCGATCTCGGACCGCTGCGCGGCGACGTCGCTGCTCGCACTGGACTGCGGGACGTGCGCGTCGTACTGCCTGGCACGCATGACACGGCGAGCGCGGTGGCGGCCGTGCCCGCCGAGTCGGGAACTTCCGAGAAACCGGACTGGTGCTATATCAGTTCGGGCACGTGGTCGCTGATGGGGCTGGAACTGCCGCGGCCGGTGGTCACGCCGCAGTGCGCGGCGTACAACTTCACCAACGAAGGCGGCGTCGGCGGCACCACGCGGCTGCTCAAAAACATTACCGGGCTGTGGCTATTGCAAGAGTGCCGCCGCGCGTGGCAGAGGGACGGCCGCGATTACTCCTGGGACGAACTGAATCGGCTGGCCGACGAGGCCGCGCCGCTTCGCTCGCTGATCAACCCGGACGATGGCCGGTTTCTCGCGCCCGAGGACATGCCGCAAGCGATTCGCGAGGCATGCCGGCAGAGTGGGCAGCCGCTTCCCGAGAGCGCAGGCGCCGTGGTCCGCTGCGCGCTGGAGAGCCTGGCGCTGAAATGCCGGCAGGTGCTCGGCTGGCTCGAGGAGCTTTCCGGGTCGCAGGTCCGCACGATTCACATCGTCGGCGGCGGGACAAAGAACAAGGCCCTGTGCCAGATGACTGCCGACGCCTGCGGTCGAACAGTCGTCGCCGGTCCGGCCGAGGGGACCGCCTTGGGCAACGTGATGGTGCAGGCGGTCGCTGGCGGCGACGTTGGGTCGCTGGCACAGGCGCGGGCGCTGGTCCGCCGCAGTCTGCCGCTAGAGCAGTACGACCCTCGGCCGGATGACCGGTGGAATGAAGCATTCTCGCGGTTCCAGAAGATCTCGCCGCCGCCAGAAGCGAATCGATAAATTAATAATGCCGGCCGCCACCGTGGCCGCGCCTCCAGCACACCTTTGTAAGTCAATGAGCTTACGCCGTCTTTGAGAGGAGACCTCCAGTGATTCGAGTCGGCATCGCGGGCATCGGCTTCAT
This sequence comes from Pirellulales bacterium, assembly GCA_040880125.1. Taxonomy (GTDB): domain Bacteria; phylum Planctomycetota; class Planctomycetia; order Pirellulales; family JBBDJB01; genus JBBDJB01. Next base: position 21,049 of record JBBDJB010000030.1, read on the forward strand.
GGGCATGATCCATTACCTCAGCTATGAAAAGGTGCGCGGTGCCAAGGTGACGGCCATCTGCGAGCAGGACCCCAAGCGGTTGGCCGGCGACTGGCGGTCGATCAAGGGGAACTTCGGCCCCGCCGGCACGAAGATGGACCTGTCCAAGGTCAAGACCTACGCGAAGCTCGACGAAATGATCGCCGATCCGGATATCGATCTGATCGACGTCTGCCTGCCGCCCTGGGCGCACGCCGACGTGACGATCGACGCACTGAAGGCGGGCAAGCACGTGTTTTGCGAAAAGCCGATCGCGCTGACCGCCAGCGATGCCAAGCGAATGGTCGACGCGGCCAGCAAGTACTACCGGCTGCTGATGATCGGCCACGTGCTGCCGATGTACCCGGAGTTCGAGTTCGCCTTGAAGGCGGCCACCGAAGGCCGTTACGGGCGGCTGTTGGGAGGCAACTTCAAACGAATCACGGCCGATCCGAAGTGGCTGAAGCACTTTTACGAGCCCGACAAAATCGGCGGACCGATGCTCGACCTGCACATCCACGACGCACACTTCATCCGGCTGCTGTTCGGCATGCCAAAGGCCGTGTTCGCAAGCGGCCGCATGCGGGGCGAAGTGGCCGAGTTCTTCACCACGCAGTTTCTGTTCGACAACGCCGACTTGGCCGTGGCGGCCACCAGCGGCGCCATCCGCCAGCAGGGCCGCTCCTTCACGCACGCCTTTGAGATCCATTTCGAGAAGGCGACGCTGCTGTACGACTTCGCCGTGGTGGGCGACAAGCCGGCCAACTTGATGCCGCTGACGGTGCTCACCGCCGACGATAAGGTGAAGCAACCCAAGCTCGGCTCGGGCGATCCGATGGCGGCGTTCCAAAGGGAGCTGACCGAAGTGGTCCGCTCCGTACAGAGCGACAAGCCTTCACTGCTTTTGGACGGCGCGCTGGCCCGGGACGCGGTCGTGCTTTGCCAGAAGCAGACCCAGTCGGTGTGCTCGGGGCGGATCGCGCGGATCGGCCCAGCGTGAGGACGCATCGGGTGCCAGGGCGGGCTTGCCCCGCCGTGCCGTGGGTCGACACCAAGGAGTTCAGGACGCCAATCGGCGGCGGGTTTGAATGCTCACGAATTCTGCGGGGGTCGGAAAACGCGGCCGGCGGAAACTTCAACAATACTGCGATGGTCGGCGCAGCGGACGCTGCTTGTCTCCGAACCTCAGCGATTCATCGCTCGCGGTCAGTTTCGCGCGGTCTGGCCGATTTGCGCCAGCCAGGCCACCAGCTTTTCGTACTTGATTCGTTCCAGACCGCTCAAGGTGCTCTCTTTCAGGCCCATGCCCTGCGCCTTCTGCAGGGCGTCGCGGGCGGCCTCGTCATTGCCGGCGGCCATATTGGCGAGAGCAAGGTGGAAGTGCTTGAGCTCCGACGGCGAGGCCGACAGGGCCAGGTTCAAATCGGAGATCGCGCTTTGGTGATCGCCGGCGGCCAGATTGGCCATCGCCCGGGTGTCCAACAGCTCGGTCGAAGGGCCGAGAATGTCGACGGCTTCCTTGATGTAGGCGAGCGCCTGTTGCGCGTCGCGACCCTGCATCGCCATGACGTAAGCCAGGTTGTTGAGCACCAGGGCGCGGCCCTGCCCGGTGAGATCCTTATGCGTGAGCAGTTGCTTGTAGAGCTGCTCGACTTCGGAGTAGTTCTCCTGCAGATCGCGGAACTCGGCCAAGCTCAGCAGCGGACGGGCGGCATCGGGATTTTCCCGCCTCGCCTTTTCAATCCAGCCGTCGACCGTGTGGTCGAAGCGGTCGCCGACCTCCGCCTTGCGCTGGCGGATGGTGCTGATTCCGACGGCGATCACCTGGTTCAGGTCGAATTTCCCGATGGCCTGGTCCATGAACCGGAAGGCCTCCTCAAGCGTGCCGCCGCGCTGCAGCGTGCCGTGGCGCCCGAGGAAGCCGGCCAGTACGAGCTGCGCCCGAGGATCCATCTGGTAGTACAAGCGATAGTACTTCTCCGCCTCGTTGTGGGCGCCGATCTGCTCGAGCAGGACCGCCACCTGAGCGATCGTCGACAGGTCCTTCACTTCCGGATTGGCCGGCACCAGCTTCATGACCATGGCCACGGCGTCGGGCATCTGATTGCGCTTGGCCAGCAGCCGCGCCTCGAGTTCGATCGCGCGCGGATCATCGGGGACGAGCTTCTTCAGCTCTCGCAAGCGCCGCTCGGCCGCGTCCAGATCGCCGCGCTGCACTAGCATGCTCGTGTAGCGGACGAGAATCGTGGGACTCTCGGGATTGCGCGTGAGCAACTCGACCATCTGCTGGCGAGCCTTTTCCCAATCGTTCATCTGGCGATACAGCTCCGCCAGGGTGAGGTGCGAGCTGGCGGACAATCCGCGTCCGACCTTGACTTCCTCCAACAGACGGATCGCGTTGCGGCGCGAAACCGGCTCCGGCCGTTGCGAGTACAGAGTAGCCTTGAGGAGCTTGTCTTCGCTGCTCAAGCGGCCGTCGACTGCGTTAGCGTCGATCATGATCAGCGCGTCGCGCAGATCCTGATAACCGCCGCCCCTGGCCAGCAGTTGGGCCGTCGCCCGACGGGCCCAGACGACGTTCGCGTGCGGCGGCTTTTCTTCCGCCTCGCGGCTGGATAGGATCCGATCGAGGTAACTCTTGGCTTTGGAGAATTTATCCGCGCTTTTGTACCTGTCGCCCAGGTAGAAGGCGGCCATGTTGCGCTGCATGCCCGTGTCGGAGGGTTTGGCCTCGTAGGCCGCCAGGTAGTGGCTTTCCGCCTCTTCGATGTTCCCGAGCATCTGATGGCAACTTGCCAGGAACAGAGGAAGCTGCTCTTCCGGCACGTGAAGCTGCGCTTTGCGGATCTCGGCTTCGGCAGCCTCGGGCTGGTCCGTGCTGGTGAGCAGGCCGACCAGCACCAGCCAGGTCTTGGCGTCCTGCGGGGTGGCCTCGACCGCCTTGCGGATTTGCGCCTCGGCTTCTTTCTTCTGCCCGTCGCGATATAGAAGTTGACCGTAGGTGATCAGCTTCGACGGATCGTTGGGGGCCTCTTCGGCGGCCTGTCTGGCTAGCTCCATAGCCTCCTGCAGATCGCCGCGGCGGACGGCCAGGTACTGGTCGAGGTCCCGCAACGCTTCGCTGCCGGTTTCGGATTTCAGACGGGCGAGCGTCTCTTCCGCGGACTTGAAGTCGCCCTTGATGGTGTACAGTCGTGCAAGATACTGCACCGTTTTTGCACTGCGATCGCCCAAGTTGAGCGCGTCTTTGTAGGCTTCGATTGCGGCGTTGAGGTTGTCCTTGCGAACGTAAATCTCGCCGAGCAGTCGGTGGAGGCTCGCCCATTGGGGCCGAGTAGCCAAAGCCTCGTTGACCAGTTGCTGGGCTCGATCGAGCGATTCGGGTCCGATTTGACCCTTTTCGACGAGCTTCACCAGACGCGCGGCCTCGGCGAACTTCCAGTTGCTGTCTTCCTTGCTTCCCACCAGCGCGTGGATTTCGTCCAGCGCCTTACGCATGGCGGCGTCGTCGGCTTCGTTCGCCGCCAGATCGAACAGTTGCATGCGGATGTCGAGGTTGTTCGGATTGGCCTCCGCCACGTTCCGCCAGCAGCGGCGCACGTCGTCGACGAGCCGCGCACGGAGGTAGGCATTGCCCATGTAGTTCCAGAAGCGAGCCCGATCGCCCGGCGAGTATTGATCCGCACCCTGTTCCAGGGCGCGCATCCGCTCCCGCAGGTTTTCACCACCCTGGCGGGCGAGGAACTCCGCCTGCAAGGCCCGCCACTCCAGCGTTTCGCCGACGTGACCCCGGGCCGTCTCCAGCGCCTTACCGGCAGCCTCGAGCCCGAACTTCGGATGATTGAGCATCAAGTTGTAGATGGCGACCCACACCCGCACGTCTTTGGGATTGTCGCGGCTGGCTTCCTCCAGAACGGGCAACACCAGTTCCCACTGTCGGCGGTCCAGCAAGAGCTCGGCCTTGAGCATCTTGGCCTGCTCGGGTTCGATGCTGCCACGGTCGAGATGCGCTTGCACCAGCCGATCGATCTCTGCCGGATCGAACGCTTCGGTGGCGTCCACCTCAACATCGGTGGTGGCCACGGGGTCGGGAGGCATGATGGTGAGCCGGCGCTCCATCCGCTCGATGCCGCTTCGAGCGATGGCCAGGGCGGCCTCCGACAGCGAGGCGGCCGCGTCGGTCGACAACGAGGCCTTGTACGAAGTGAGCGCCTTGTCGTACATGCCGAGGTTTTCTTGACACTGGCCCAGATACATGTTGACGCGCCAGGCGATCTCGCCCCATTCGGCGGCCACGCCGCGGATCCGCTCCAGCTCGCGTTCGGCGTCGATCCAGCGCCCTTCGAGCATCATCACGCGAGATTGCAGGTAGTCGAGATACTCTTGCCGCAGTCCGGCGGTGCGCATCGCGTCGATCGATTTCCTCGCGGCCGCTTCGTCGCCCTCGCCCAGTTGCAACTCCACGCGGAAGAGCAGCAGACCGGCGCTATCGGGCAGCAGTTCCAGCCCCTGGTTGACGTGCTTCATCGCCGCTTCGGCGTTCCCGTGCTTCATCTCCAGCGAAGCCAGCGTGCGGTAGATCCGCTCATCCTTGGGGTGGTGCTTCACGCCCGCTTCCAGGTGCTTCCGTGCGAAGGCCAGCTCGTCCTGCATGATGGCCAGTTCGGCAGCCGAGACGATCACGTCCGCGTCCGTCGGCGCCAACTGCAAAGCCTTCTGCAGATCCGCCCGGGCCTCGTCCAACTTATCTTGAGTCGCCAAATATCGGGCCCGCTGCCAATGCGCCCGGGCGTCGTTCGGATTGCGATTCACCATCCGGTCGATCATTTGATCGGCCACTTGCGGCGATTCGAGGTGCATCCGCAAGGTCGAGGCGAGCATCATGTAGGTGTCGATGTGCGCGGCGCCGATGGCGCTGTCGGAGAACTTGGCCTCGGCCGGGCTGTAGCCGATCAGTTCGTAACACTTGTCGACCGCGCGGTTGTACTCTTTCGAGGCCAGCAGCGCGCGCACGTACAAGGCCTGCAGTTCCGGATCCTCCGGACGCTCGTCGGCCAACTGCTGCGAGTACTCCAGCGCGTCCGTGGGCCGATACCAGCCGGGTTGAAGGCTGTACTCGGCCAGCCGCTTGCGGATCACTTCGTTCTCCGGCGCGCGGCGCAGTGCGTTGTGGATCGTGTTGTAGGCCATGGCGCGGTCGCGGAGCGAGGCGTCGTCCAACTCCGCGCGATCGGCCAGCACCGTGGCCCACTCGATGTAGGCCTCGTCGTCGTCTTTGACGAGATTGACGTATCGCCGGTAATAGTTGGCGGCGTCTTGCAGTTTGTCTTGCTCCTGAGCGGCCTTCGCCTGCCGCAGGAGGATGTCGGCATTGCGGCGGACCTGCACTTCATGCAGTCCGTAAACTCCGCCCACCAGGACGACCAAACCGACAATGAGACATACCAGCAGCTTGACGTTGAGTCGACGTTGATGCATCAATCCATACCTAGTAGGAGCTGTGCAAGAGAGAATCGCCCGAAGGTAACCTGTCCGGGACTCCACCGCGCTCGGCGGAAAACCATGTGATCGTCAGGGCGTCGTAAAATCAAGGACTTCAGCAGAATCGATGGCCGAGCGTGGGCCAGCTTGCACCACCCTCAAGCGTACATTAGTCGCGGCAACAATGCCCGAAGCCGAACCACACTTGCCCAGTCCGTGCCAAGAGTTGGCCTCGTAGAAAGACCGGCAGCTCCCTCTCCCGAGTCCCGCGACACCGAAATCTGCCACCTTTAGATCCCTGCAAATAGACAACTTCATCCTACCCTCAGCGGCTGGGCTGTCAACGAACCGCGTCCATGCTGGCACCAGGCGGGGAGCCGCATTCGGCCATTGAAAGAGTCTGACGGCCATCCGGTGAATCGAAGGGAGCGGGGAAACCGGCGTTCGGAGCGGCTCAATGTGCCGTAAAGCATTGCGGCAGCGGGGGTTCTCCAACGTCACGGGGCAACTTCGCCGCCCCCCTGAGGCGAAGATTCCCGCCGGCGTGGCGGTCGGGCGGCGGGGAGCACTGGCGGAATGGCCTTAAGGTTCTGGGAAGACTTTACCGATTGTTAGAGCTGTAGCGGTTGTGTGGGAGGGGTCGGTGCGCCTGCCGCGAGAGTGGAGAGAGGGGAAAGGGGAGCCGCCGAAGGCAGCTCTACTCTCAACTTTCTACTCTCTCGGTCGACAAGCCCGGTCGGCAAGCATCGAAAAACCCTCTCCCCGGCCCTCTCCCAAAGGGAGAGGGAGTTTGATGGTGGCCCTTTCCCTGTGGGAGAGGGAGCATGGTGTGGTCCTGGTCATGGGTGGTCCTGGTATTGAGGTCTAGGTGATGGCATCAGGCAAGCGGCAGTGGATGGCCAGCCTGGTTGCGCTGTGCCTCGCGGCAAGCGGGTGCCAGGGCTTCTTCGCGCCGGTCTCGCCCGTGCCGGTCAGTCCGCAGCCGCCGCCGCCCACCAGCGACGTCCCCCGAGAACTCGACAAGGTCACCCTTCCGCCGTACGTCATCGAGCCGCCCGACATCCTGCTGATCGACGCGGTCAAGCTCATCCCCAAGCCGCCTCACTACCTCGAGCCGCTCGACGTGCTGGCTATCCGCGCACCGGGAGCCTTTGCCACCGAGCCGATCTCCGGGCTGTACATCATCGATCCCAGCGGACGCGTGGAGCTGGGCGCGACCTACGGCGCGGTCGAAATCGCCGGCTTGACCGTCGATGAAGCCAACTCGGCCATCGAGCAGCATCTGCAGAACATCCTCGCCTCGCCCCAGGTCTCCGTCTCGCTGGCCTCGTCGGCCATCAGTCAGCAGATCAGCGGACAGCACCTGGTCAAGTCCGACGGACGCATCAACCTGGGCGTGTACGGAACCGTCTACGTCGCTGGAATGACCATCGACGAGGTCACCGCGACCATCGAGACCCATCTGTCGCAGTGGCTGCAGGATCCCGAGGTGGTGGTCGACATCTTCACGTTCAACAGCAAGACTTACTGGATCGTCACCGAAGGGGCCGGCTTTGGCGACAGCGTGGCCGTGCGGCCGATCACGGGCGGCGAGACCGTCATGGACGCGGTCGCCTCGATCGGCGGCATCTCCCAGCTCTCGTCCGAGCAGATGTACATCGCCCGGCCCGCCCCCGACGGAAGCTGTAAGCAGATCCTCGAGGTCGAGTGGGACGAGATCAAAAACGGCGTCTCGGCCACCAACTACCAGCTTCTGCCGGGCGACCGGCTGGTGATCGTCGAAGATCGCGTGCAGGCGATCGACTCCTGGATTTCGAAGGTCACACGGCCCTGGGAACGCATCTTCGGCTTCTCCCTGCTGGGCAGCCAGTCCATCCAGCGACTGGAGGCCTTCGGAAACGACGGACGACAGCAGTAAACGCAATCTCCAGGATGCCGCGCGTACGTGCGGAAAAATCTGTGGCAATAACACGGCAGTCGACACTTAAAACGAAGGGTACACGGATGACCTTCCACTCGCCGCGAAGTGCGTGGTTCTGGACGATTGCCGCGCTGGTCGGCGTGGGCAGCCTGATCGGTGGCAAGGCGATGCTCGCAGCGGGTGTATCGCTGCACCAACACGGTCCCTGCCCGACGAGTGTCGACGGCGTATGCATCCCCAATCGCGCGCAGTGGGGCTATTACCAAACCCAATGGCGAACGTGGCCGGGCGTCGCGCCGCAGCCGGCGGCGGTCGACGCGCCGCCTGAACTGCCTCCTGGCGTTTCACCGTTCGAGGCACCAAGCCCGGAAGAGGAAGCGATCGTGGTGCCGCCTCCGCCGACATCTGACGCCCCGGCCGTCGAACTGCCGGGACAAGCGCCTGCGGACCTGCCGCCCGGCGAAGGTGCTCTACCTGGCCAGGCGTTTCCGCCAGGAGAACTGCCCGAAGGCATGCCGCAGGATCAACTGCCCCGCGCGGAACTTCCCGATCCGTTCCAGGACGATGCGGTGCCGGGTGAGCAGGATCAACAGGATCCAGTGCCGGACTTGCCGCCGGAGCTGCAGGAACTGCTGCGTCAGCCTGAGGGCCAGCAGCCCTTCCCGGACTTCGGGCCTCCCGCCGGAGCGAATCCAGGCGGCGGTCTGGGCGCTGAAAAAATCGAATCCGCCGCGGAAGCGAACCCGTTGCGAACCGCCGCGCAGCCGCAACGCGGGACCGACATCGCCGCCAACTTCAAAGCGAGCTCCGCGGCCGGCTGGGAAGCGAGCCAGCCGACCCGCACCGAGCCGGCTCTGGCGGCCGGCCACGGCAATCCGCTGCGGCGACCCTCCGAGGGCGGCACCGGCGTGACCGTGCAACAGGCCTCGCACGAGCAAGGCGTAACGCTGATCGCACCGTCCTCTAAGGAACCGACCCCCTCACCGGCGGCACGCCTCAATCCGCTGCGGGCGCGATAGAGCATCACAGACGGCAAGCTCTGCACCATCGTCACCCGCGGCGCCACCGTCACTCCACTACGTGAGGGGCCTACGTGGATGGGGCCGCCGCATCGGCAAAGCGGCCGCTCGCTGCCAGCGGCCGCCCACCACGACCGCCTGTACCCCGTGGTTTGACAATTCCGGTGGCGAGGCTTAGGCTGAAATCAGGCGGCTGAAGGCGCGCGATTCGCTGCGCGCAGTCGCCGCCGTTTCTCTTGCGCCGTGCTTTTGAGGGTCGGGCTTTCGCTCCTCCCGCGACCGGAGATGTTCCTTTTGAACAGGTGAACTCAATGCTTCGCTTTCTTCCTGCGCTGCTCGCTGTGGCGCTGATAGTTTTTCTGGCGATCGTGCAAGGCTTGTGGTCGGACCGCTGGGCCAAGTCCAACATCGACGCCCGCGAATTCGCCGCCCGACTGGGCGAAGTGCCGATGCAGATCGGCACCTGGCAGGGCGAAGATCAAGCGCAGGACGAGCGGGTGCTGCGTAGCGCCGGCGCCGTCGGCTCGGTCTCCCGCGTGTACACCAACACGCGTACCAGCGAGCAGGTGTCGGCGTTCATCGTGTGCGGTCACTCGCGCGACGTGGCGGGGCATACGCCGGAGGAGTGCTACCCCGGCGCCGGTTTCACCCAGGAGGGACCGAGCCGCAAGCGAAACATCGAGACCGACGATCAGGTGGCGCAGTTCTACACGACGACCTTCCGCAAGGAGTCGCCCGAGGGCGTGCAGCGGCTCCGCATCTACTGGGCCTGGTCGCGCACCCCGGGTTGGGAAGCGCCGAATTCGGCGCGGATTGAATACGCGGGCGAGCGAGCCCTGTACAAAGTGTACCTGATCCATGACATCGCCCGCTCACGCGACACCGAAGCGGACAATCCCAGCATCAACTTCGCCCGCATCTTTCTGCCGGAGGTCACGCAGCGGCTGTACGGGGACCAAGCGGCAGGGGCCGAGGCCAGCGGCGACGTTCCGGCCGAATCATCGGCAGAGCCGGCCGAAGCCCCGGCCGCCTGACTGGGCATCTGGTCTGCTCGGATGCATGGCCGCGCGACGGATGCGGCTCCGCCGTGCATGCGTTCGAACGGCTTGGCGGCAGAACTCTCGCGAGCACCGTGCCATCAATCGCGATGCACGTCAACCTGTTGACTGCGATCCGGCAGCGGCACGCGCTGCGCCCGGGACCACAGCTGCTCCAGGGCATAAAACTCCCGCGTCGGCTGGTCGAACAAGTGGACGACCACATTGCCGTAATCGAGCAGAATCCAGCGGCTCTCGCTGTATCCTTCGATGTGGAGCCGCTGATCGCCCAGTTCAACTTCCAGGACATGGTCGATCTGTTCGCTGATCGCGTGCAGTTGCCGGCGGCTGGCTCCAGTGGCCAGCACAAAGTAGTCGAACAGCGGCGTAATCTCCCGCATGTCGAGAACGACGACGTCTCGCCCGCGGTTGTCCTCGGCCGTTTGCGCCGCTGCGATGGCGAGCTGCAGACTGCGCTCCGATTGAGATTGGGAAAAATGTTCTCGCTCGACGATAGAGCTCCTCACCATGGGTTCCTCATGTCGTGAATCGTTGCGCGCGGTCGCCCACGCGCTGGCGTCTTTTTATTCTATACACGCCGCGTGGCGGGCGACTACCCGCCACGTGCGACTTCCCCGCCGGTGTATTGCGGGCGATGGCGGTTTATGCCGCCGCCACCGATGGTATAATCGCACTTTTTGGCTCGCGGACCCCCTGGATCCAACCCGCTCAGGACACGACGCATGGCCGAATGGATCGAAGCCGGGCAGCAGGCACCGGCATTTACGCTGCCGGCGGACGACGGCCGTAAGGTGAAGCTGGACGATTTTCGCGGAAAGCCGGTCGTCCTGTACTTCTATCCCAAAGACGACACGCCCGGCTGCACCCGCGAGGCGTGCGCGTTTCGCGATCAGCACCGGCAGCTTACCGAGCGGGGGATCGTGGTGTTGGGCGTCAGCCCCGACGATGTCGACAGCCACGGGCAGTTTCGCGACAAGTACCAGCTCAACTTCCCTCTGCTGGCCGACGTCGATCACCGCGTCGCGGAACAGTACGGTGCGTGGCGCGAGATCAACCGTTACGGCAAGAAGTCGTGGGGCATCCAGCGGAGCACGTACCTGATCGACGGTGACGGCCGGGTGGCCAAGGTCTGGAAGCGCGTCCAGGTCGACGGCCACGACCGGCAAGTGCTCGACGCGGCCCGGGAGCTGGAGTAGCAACACCGCCCTCTGCCCACCGTGGAGAGGGCTGGGGAAAGGGGTGTAGCTGGACTCGTGAGAGTTCAGCCGAATCCTGGGCATCTGAACAAAGCTATTTCGTCGCGGCCGACTCCGGCGCGGCCAGACGCAGCCGCTGGACGCGGTTGCAGGGCTTGACGGCGACACCGTTGAGCACCGAGCCTAAAACGCGAATGCCGACGCTCCGCAGCATCTCCGAGGCTTCGTGAATCCGCGGCACGCGGCTGAAGTCGCGGACCACCGAGAGGATCGCCCCGTCGGTGTACTGGCCCATGATCAGCGAGTCGGACAGGTTCAGCACCGGCGCCGAATCGACGATCACGAAGTCGTATTCGTTGCGCAGCTTGTCGAAGATCGGCTGGGCCTGATCGCGGGCCAGGGCCTGGATGGCCGTGACATCGCAATAACCGGCGGTCATCAGCCACAACCCTTCGGCGTGCGTGGGCCGAATGACGTCCTCGACGTCCACCTCCGCCCGCAACACCTCGCACATGCCGTCGTTCACCGGCACGTCGAACAGCATGTGCAGGCTGGGGTGGCGCAGGTCGCCGTCCACCAGCAGAGTCCGCCGACCGGCGCGGGCCAGGCTGGCGGCGAGCTGGCTGGCCACGGTGGTGCGGCCTTCATGCTCGCCGGGGCTGGTCACCATCACCACTTTCGTATTCGACGTCGAGCTGGCGTGCATCAGGGCGGTGCGCACCCCGTCGATTGACTCGGTCAGCACGGCCAGCACCGGATCACTGTCGTCATTGCTGCGGCGAACGGCCAGGCGCGGAAGGTTGCCGACCACGCGGATTCCCAAGCCCTCATCCATCTGCGAGGCGCCGTTGAGCTTCTTGTGGCGGTATTCGAACAGGGCCACCGCAAAGCAGGTGAGACCCAACCCAAACAGGCCGCCGAAGGTCACCATGATCGTCCGCTGGAGGGTGTTATAGCCGGGCGTGGGGATGGCCCTTTCATACACCTCGATACGCTCGCCGGCGGCTCGCTCGATGTCCAGAGTCGCGATCTTGTTCTGCATCGTTTCGGCCAGTTTAGTCTTGGTATCTATCTGGCCCTGGATCTGGTCCGCTTCAAGCGAGCGTTCGAGGCGATCCTTCAGCTCCTCGGTCTTCGTTTCGATCTCGTCAACCGTCTTGGCCAGCAGACCTTGATATTTGTTAATTCGGAATTTCGCCGCTTCCTTTTGGAGCTGAAATGCGCTGGAGGGCTCCCGAGTGAGACCCTGGCGCCACTGCTCCGCCAACTCTCTTTCTCGCTGACTTTTATCGGCTTGGAGCTTTGCAATCTGCTGCTTGTAGCCCGCGAGGTGCTCGGCGTCGGGGCGTCGGGCCGATACAAGAGAACTGTCGCGGACAATTAACGCCGTCAGTTGGTTGATTTGGAGCTGGTAGATCTGAGCCTTGGGATCCTCGCTGACCGCTTTCTGGATGTATTGTTCCTGGTACAAGGGATTCTGTTGCTGCACGCTGGCAGCTTCGATCGCCCATTGATCCTGAAAGATCTGCCTTTCATATTCGAACTTTTGCCGGCCGAGCTGCTCCAATTCCGTCTGCAGTTGTGCACGATCGACGCCCGCTCCGGGTGCGTCCGGTGCGTTGGCCTCCAAGGCCGTTTGGCGGTGCCGTGCGAAAAGTGCCATGATCTGGTCATTGAGGGTATCCACGGATCCTTGCAAGAGAACCACCTGGTTCATCCTCCGTTGTCGTGCGAGATCGACCACTTCGGACATGTATGCGTCGACTACCGAGTTCACAACCCGGACCGCATCCTGCGCGTTCTCAAGTTCGGTTACGACGTACATGAACTCAGCGCCCGTGGGGAACCCGGCCTCCACGTTATCCTTCAACCACGCCGCGCGTTCGTTCTCGGGTACGTCCCGCAGAACCTCGGGCAATCCCTGACGGCTCAAACTCGTAAGCGCGGATTGCAGCACGATGTTACTCTTGACGTAGTCCAACTGGGTCTTCTTGAAGACCTCGAAGTCCGGGTCGCCCGAATCCACCGAGAAGGCCATGCGGGGTGGCCGGCTGGCGACAATGATCGTCGAGGTGGCCGTCGTGACCGAGGGGGTCAAGAACCAGACGAGTACCGCCAGGGCGCCGCCGAACAGCAGCCCCAGGCCCGCAGCCAGCACCCAGCGACGACGAAGCGAGTGCAGCAGCCAGATGGGATCCATCGAGTTGGAGAGGATTTCGGGCGTAGTGGGAGGAATGCCCAGTCCGCCCGGGTGGGCCACCCCATGTCCAACGACGATGAGCCCCTCGCCGCCGTTGGAGTCGGCGACGAGCGAGTGGGTCGAGCCGTTTCCCGAATTATGATGTTTAGCGTCGGATGCCATATCGAATCTCTCCCCGGAGAAAGCGGCCCGCCTGGACCCGATGCGCTGCCCCTGACAGCACGACTTGGCCTGACGGCACAACTACGCAAAATCTTGACTCTAGCACTGGGCCCCTTCGTCACGCAACTGGCGGACCAGTCGTCCTGTGCCGCGTGGCAGGTGGTCGTAAGCCCAGTCGGCGGCGGTCTTAGCGACGTGCCGACCGCGGAACGCATGGCACCCGCCTTTGTGGCGAATCTGCAACAGGCGTCCTGCGAGAGCCACGTCGCCCGCCCGCTGCCAGGCGGCGCTACCGGCCCGGCACGGGTATATTCGACCGCGGCTTCCCACCGGGGACGCCCACCCTGACCAGCTCGGGGGTGCCCTCGTCGATCACCAGTTTCGAAAGGACGAACAGTTCGACGTAGAGCATCCCCAGCGCCAGGGGCATCATGAACCAACCGGCCCAGTCGTGGAAAAAGTTCTTCGCGAATTCGCTCTCGCCGGCCACCATGAACAGCACGCCCGTCACGGTGATGCGGATCATATTTACCGCCAGTGCGATCGGCACGGCGCTGAGCAGGATCACGAGCTGATCCCACCAGGGACGCTTGACGACCAGCACGATGGCGATGGCCATGGCGACGAAGATGCTCAGCATTCGCAAACCGCTGCAGGCATCGACCACGCCCATCTCCATCTCTCCGATGTTGATGACGTTTCCTTCGCGATGCGCGGCAATGCCCAGCGTCTGCAGCATAAAGGTACTGGCGACGGTGGCCACCTGCTGCAGGCTGGCCAGCACGCTACGTTTGACGAAGTCCGGCAGCGGGAACATGAAGACGAGAAACGCGACCGCCGGACCGGCCCAACGCATCATCTTCCAGCCGCCCACCAGCAGGAACAGCCCGGCCAGGCTGGGGACGAACGAAACCATGTCGACGGTGACGATGGCGAATCGGGTGCCGATCATCCGCATCCCCAGGCCGGCTGCCAACAAACCAAGTCCGGCCCAGCGGGCCCACATCGTTGGCTTGCTAAACGGTTCGTAACGAAGCGCCAGCAGCACCACCATGAACAGCGGCACCAGGTAGCCGTGCGAGTACAGCGGGTTGTCCCACGAGCCGGCGGTCTCCACCAGCGTGTTCCAATACGACCAGACCAGGGCCGCCGTTAAGCCCAGCAGAGCCAGCGCCGGATAGAGCTGATCCGGACTGCGCAGGAACTGCTGGAACTGTTCTTGCAAGGACGCTGGCGGAGGGGACGACGTTCGCGACGACTGGGAGCCCGGGGCTTTACTCATCGTTTGCGTTCAGCCTTGTTTTGGTGTCGTGATGCGTGAGCTAGGGGCGGAAAAATCGCCAAACTGATGAAGGCACAAGAAAACCGTTGAAAGCACAAGAAAAGCGGAGCCGACTGCTGCCGTGCTGCCGGTGTCGTGCAATGAGCATAAAACCACGGCACCGCATCCTTGGATTCGCGAGCGAGCGTTGGACGCGACTTCATCTGGTGCCCGAGATTACGCGATTGCCCTGTTTTCCCTAACTCGCGAGCGCCCGATGGGGCGGATCCTGCGCGTCCGGGCGACTTTGCTGCCGGACGGCCTCTTGCAATCGTAGGCATTTCGAACTGGTAGTGTCAGAACCAAACTTGAGAATAAGCGGGGCCGCAAATTCTGTCAAACGATTTGCAGCCGCTGTAAGTGGAGTCCACACGCCAAGTTGGCGTGGTGCGCCGGGCCGCACAATCCGGAAATTCCGATCGCGTGCAGAGCCGCCAAGCGTGCCCGCCAACGAGCAAGCAAGTGCCTCACCGCGGGCGGTCGGCGATCGATTCGCCCGTGTGGCGGAAGCTAGGGGCGGCGGAATGGCCTTAAGGTTCTGAGAAGACTTTACCGATTGTTAGAGCTGTAGCGGTTGTGTGGGAGGGGTCGGTGTGCCTGCCGGCACGGACTTCCTTGTCTCGGCAAGTTGATGGCTTGTCTCGGCAAGTTGATGGAGTTGAGAGCGGCCCGCTGGCACAGACATTGGCGAAAAAACCCTCTCCCCGGCCCTCTCCCAAAGGGAGAGGGAGATTGATGGCGGCCCTTTCCAAAGGGAGAGGGAGATTCGATGGTGGCCCTTTCCCTGTGGGAGAGGGAGCATGGTGTGGTCCTGGTCATGGGTGGTCCTGGTATTGAGGTCTAGGTGATGGCATCAGGCAAGCGGCAGTGGATGGCCAGCCTGGTTGCGCTGTGCCTCGCGGCAAGCGGGTGCCAGGGCTTCTTCGCGCCGGTCTCGCCCGTGCCGGTCAGTCCGCAGCCGCCGCCGCCCACCAGCGACGTCCCCCGAGAACTCGACAAGGTCACCCTTCCGCCGTACGTCATCGAGCCGCCCGACATCCTGCTGATCGACGCGGTCAAGCTCATCCCCAAGCCGCCTCACTACCTCGAGCCGCTCGACGTGCTGGCTATCCGCGCACCGGGAGCCTTTGCCACCGAGCCGATCTCCGGGCTGTACATCATCGATCCCAGCGGACGCGTGGAGCTGGGCGCGACCTACGGCGCGGTCGAAATCGCCGGCTTGACCGTCGATGAAGCCAACTCGGCCATCGAGCAGCATCTGCAGAACATCCTCGCCTCGCCCCAGGTCTCCGTCTCGCTGGCCTCGTCGGCCATCAGTCAGCAGATCAGCGGACAGCACCTGGTCAAGTCCGACGGACGCATCAACCTGGGCGTGTACGGAACCGTCTACGTCGCTGGAATGACCATCGACGAGGTCACCGCGACCATCGAGACCCATCTGTCGCAGTGGCTGCAGGATCCCGAGGTGGTGGTCGACATCTTCACGTTCAACAGCAAGACTTACTGGATCGTCACCGAAGGGGCCGGCTTTGGCGACAGCGTGGCCGTGCGGCCGATCACGGGCGGCGAGACCGTCATGGACGCGGTCGCCTCGATCGGCGGCATCTCCCAGCTCTCGTCCGAGCAGATGTACATCGCCCGGCCCGCCCCCGACGGAAGCTGTAAGCAGATCCTCGAGGTCGAGTGGGACGAGATCAAAAACGGCGTCTCGGCCACCAACTACCAGCTTCTGCCGGGCGACCGGCTGGTGATCGTCGAAGATCGCGTGCAGGCGATCGACTCCTGGATTTCGAAGGTCACACGGCCCTGGGAACGCATCTTCGGCTTCTCCCTGCTGGGCAGCCAGTCCATCCAGCGACTGGAGGCCTTCGGAAACGACGGACGACAGCAGTAAACCCGAGGGCGTGATTGCTTAATGCCGCCTCGTGAAACGACAGTTGCCCCATTTGCACGATTTTTGAAATTCCCGATCCGCCGGATACAATCCACATAGGATCCGAAAGCCAAAGTGCCCCGGGGGCCAAACCGAAGGAGGCGATCCATGCGTGCGAGCAGACGAGCAGGCGGACTGATGGCGGTATGTTGGCTGATGCTGGCAACGGCCGGTGCTCAAGCACAGTTCGGAGTTCGTGCCCAATTCAATCAACAGACCCCGCCTTTCGCCACGGACATTCCCTCCAACGACAACACCTTGCAGCGGTACCGGCCGCGCGTGCCGCAGACCCCGCAGACCCCGCAAGCACCTCAGTCGCGAGGCGTGGGCGGACGCTATTTGAGCGACCTTGGCAATACTGCACCGTCGGTGCAAAAGCCCTTCGTCAATGTCGAGCCGCGTCCCACCGTCAGCCCCTATGTGAATCTGGGGCGAGACAACGAGGATTTGACGCTACCGACTTACCAGACGCTGGTGCGCCCGTTCGTTCAGCAGCGAGAGATCAACGAACGGCAGCAACTGGAGATTCAGCAGTTGAACCGGCAGTTCAACAACGCCCGCACCGATTTTCAGCTTCAACAGCAGCTCGGCGCAGGCGGTCTCCGGCCGACCGGTCACCAGGTACGCTTCATGAATCTCGCACCCTACTACCGCCTGCCGCGCTGACGAGCCGCAGCGGTGTGCCGACAGTGAAGCATCATCTCGGCTCGCTTTACATTCCGCCCCACTGATCCGCCACCACACCACACCCTCGCGGAGATGCTCGCCATGAAGATCGCTTGCATGCTGAATGCTGTTGGCGTCGCCGTTTTGTCGCTTTCGATGCTTTCCGCCGCCGGCGCTCAGCAGGCCCAACAACCGCCGGCGAGCGACGAGCAGCAGGCGCTCGAGACGAAGTTCGCCGAGACGCTGTCGGGCTCGACGATGGTGGGGCATTTCACGGTTACCGGCCGCGAACAACAGAACGGTCTGAAGGAGGAGAAGTACACGCTCCGGCAGGTCTCCAAGCTTGAAGGCGACAACTGGTTGTTCCAGGTGCGGATCCAATACGGCGAGCGCGATCTCACGCTGCCGCTTACGCTACCGGTGAAGTGGGCCGGCAACACGCCGATTATCACCGTCGACAACCTGGCGATCCCAGGCGGCGGCACCTACACCGCCCGTGTGCTCATCTTCGGCGACAAGTACGCCGGCACGTGGAGCGGCGGCGATCACGGCGGCCATCTGTTCGGCCGCATCGAGAAGACGCCGCCGGAGGATGAAAGCGATGAGACCGATAACGACGAAGCCGACGGCGTCACGGACGCGCAGTGAGCCCCGATGGCTACGTTTTGTGTAGTGCCAAAAAACTGACGGTCCTCGCCGCCAGCGCCAGTGCCGCGGTTTCGGTGCGCAAGGTGCGCTTGCCGAGAGTGACGATCTGCCATCGAAGGCGCGTGGCCGCGTCGATCTCCTCGTCCTGAAACCCGCCTTCCGGGCCAATCGCCGCACATACTCCGCCGGCGACGCCGCTGGCCGGCAAGCATGACGCCAGCGGCACTCCACCGGGATGACAAACAACTCGCAGATCTTCCTGCGCCCCGGCTTCGAGAAAACCCGGCAGCTCCGCCGGCTCATCGATCTGCATCAGCACGTTGCGGCCGCACTGCTTGGCGGCCTCGATTACGGTCCGACCCAGCCGCTGACTGGATTTGGGCTGTGCAATGCTGCGCTGCGTGACCAGGGGCACCAGCCGCGTCACGCCCAGCTCGACGCACTTCTCCACCAGCCACCGCTGCCGGTCGCCCTTCGGTAGCGCCACGCCCAGCACCAACGGAAACGGCAGCTCACGATCGACCTGCTCATGCGAGAGGATCGCCACCTCGACCCGGCTTCGCTGACACTGCTCGACGCGGCCGACGAACTCGTTGCCGCTGCCGTCGAACAGAACGATCCGGTCACCCACCTGGCCACGCATGACGTGCAGCAGGTGATGAGCCTCGGCATCTTCCAGCCAGGCTCGATCGCCCTGGATGAACTGCTCAACGAAGAAGCGCTGGGACATGGCACGAGCGAGAGGATGGCCGCCGCAGCGGCGAAGGGATCGACTGAAGAAACCGATGCGATTGTACCGATTGTGATGAATATGCGGAATTAGCCGCTCTGACGCCTCGTTTCGGGAAGCGCTTGCCATGTACGAATCACGCTGGGGACTGCTGCGACCTCCGTTCGGCGACGTGGCGAGCGGCCGCATCTTCCACGAAACGCCGGCCGGCGAGGAAGCCCTGGCACGGCTCGACTTTCTCGTCGAGACCGGCCGCCGCTGCGGCCTTTTGGTAGGAAGCGGCGGTGTCGGCAAGTCGCGGCTGCTGGAGGTGTTTGCCCGGCGGATGCGCAGCGCCGGCCACGATGTGGTGTCCGTCTCGCTGCAAGGTGCCGATGCCCGCGAGCTGCTCTGGCAGTTGGCTGCCCGGCTGGGAACCAATCCGGCGACGAGCGATCCGACCTTCGCACTCTGGCGGCGTGTGAGCGATCGCCTGCAGGAGAACCGGTACACGCTGCGCAAGAGCGTGCTATTGCTGGACGATGCGGACGACGCCACCGCGGAAGCGCTCTCGCAGGTGACGCGCCTGGCACAGGACGATCCAGCCACCGAACTGCAAGTTACGCTCGTGCTTGCAGTGCGAGAAGATCGCCTGAACCGGCTGGGCCGGCGTCTGCTGGAAATGGCCGATCTGCGGATCGATGTTCCGCGTTGGGAGGAGATCGATACACGGTGCTTCCTCCATCACGCGATCCGCGAGGCGGGCCGCCGGGAGCCGCTGTTCACCGAACAGGCGATAGCCCTCTTGCACGAGCTGTCCAGCGGCGTTGCCCGCCGCGTGCGGCAACTGGCGGAACTGGCACTGCTGGCCGGCGCCGGCCAGAACGTCGACCGTATCACGCCCGAGATCATCGAAGGCGTGCATGAACAGTTGAGCGTCAACGTGCCCCCGCGGCTGGTCCGCTCGTGATCGATCAAGACCTGCGCTAGACCAACTCCGGCGGCACTTCTCCGCCGGGCAGGATGTACATCGGCCGGCCGGCGAGGTTCTGCACCGTGTCTTCGTGCGTCAGCCCCAGCGCGCGGTAGACGATCGCGCAAAGGTCGAGCGGCCCGACGGGGCGGCTGATCGGATGCTCCGCCTGGGCATTGGTCTCGCCGATGACTTGCCCCGCGCGATAACCGCCACCGGCGACGACGATGCTCTGCGCTTGCGGCCAGTGGTCGCGGCCGGCGTCTTTGTTGATCCGCGGCGTGCGGCCGAACTCGCCCGCGGTCACCACCAGCGTATCTTCGAGCAGGCCGCGCTCGGCCAGGTCTTCAATCAGGACGCCCACCGCCCGATCATGCCGGGGCATCTTGTCGTCCAGCGCTCCCTTGATGTTGCCGTGGTCGTCCCAATAGCCGGTGTTGAGCGTGACGAAGCGCACGCCCGACTCGATCAATCGACGGGCCAACAGCGCCTGCTCCCCCCAGCCGTCGCCGTAGCGCTCACGGGTTTTGGGATCTTCCCGCTGAAGATCGAATGCCTCGCGAGCCTTTCCCGAGAGCACCATCTCCAGCGCTTGCTGATTGATGCGGTCAAGGTTCTCGAACGTCCCGTCGCCGTCGGACTGTCGCCGGAGCGAGTCGAGCTGATCGAGCAACTCGACGCGATTGACCAGCCGGTCGTGCGTGAGGCCCTCGGTCAATTGGAAATTGGCTTCGTTGGCCGAAGGGAGCTGCATGCCTTCATTGCCGTAGCTGAACGTGCCCGTGCGGAAAGGGTTGTACGACACGCCCAGGTACGAAGCCCCGTGATAACCGAATCCACCATCGTTGATGTTCACGTACGGTGGCACACCCGCCGCCCGCGCGCCGAGCTTCTTGGCGACGATCGAACCCATCGAGGGATAGCGCGGCATCTGGCTGGCGCCGTTGGCGCCCATGTATGCGGTGAGCATCCAGTGCGCGGCGGCGAAGTGATCGGCGTTGTCGTGCGTGAAGGATCGGATGATGCTGATCTTGTCCGAGACCTTCGCGTGATGCGTCATCAACTCGCCGAAGCGGATGCCGGGCAGCTTCGTGGCGATTGTCCCGTACGGTCCGCGAACTTCCGAAACGGCGGCCGGCTTGGGATCGAATGTATCGAGCTGCGACGGTCCGCCGTGCTGCCAGACGAGTATCACCGACTTTCCGGTGGACGGCTTGCCGGCGGCGGCCCGGGCCTGATCGGTTCGAAGCAGATCGGCCAGCGTCAGGCCGAAAACGCCCAGGCCACCGACCTGAATGAACTGGCGGCGGCTCACTCCGTCGCATAATCGCCGAGCGGATCCGCGGATCTTTAACATGGCGGGACTCCTGTTGAGGCGGGACCGAAATCGCGGGACGTCGCCCGAACTGCGGCGCTGACGATTATATAAGCGGGTGTTGATTCAATACAAGCTGGGCTCCGCAGGAACCCGGGTTCCGCCGCCGACGCCGTAGGCCCTTCCTGCAGGAACCGAACCGCGAGACGATCCACAGACGCGGACCGCTCTACGATTCGGTCGAGGTCTCACGCAGCGTCCGGGCGAAGTTGATGTTCTCCATCTCTTCGTCCGGATGAGCCGACAGCAGTTTCAGCGACGGCTCGATCAATTGCTCCAGCCACTCGCCCAGGCGGACCTCGCGCGGGCGGCTCTCATAATGCTCGAACGCCATCAAAAACACCTCTTCGACCATGTCTTCCAGCGTCCATTCGATGCCGATCCGCTCGTTCAATTCCGGGAACCGCTCGACCAGCCGGCCCACGCGCTTGCGAACTTGTTCCTCATACACGTAGGTCGCCGTGCGGAAAGCCGCGTAGTCGCCCTCGCGGAGCGCGTTCTCCAACTGCTCCACGTCCGGCTCGCTCTCAGGCACGATTTCCTGATGCGTGCCCTTGCGATGCTTGTGCAGCTCCGCCTCTGCGCCCAGGTCCGCCACGTACGCCAGCACCCGGCGAATCAGCTTGCTGACGCAGCGATCGAAGGCCGCCAACACGTGCGGGTCCACGTCCGCTACGGCCAACGTGCGGCCGGAGAGCACCAGCGCCATCTTCAAGTGATAGGCCTGGCTGCGGGGTTGGTGAGTAACGGTGATATAGAGATCCGAGACGGGAAACTTGGCCACCGGCTTGCGCAACGGCTCCAGATCTCGCTCGAACTTTTCAATGACGTCGCCGGGCAGGTCGCAGTTGTTTTGATCGAGCTCGATGCGCAGATTGTAGCTGGTGTCGGAAAAACGCATTGGCTTTCCTCCTTCAGGGGGGCGCGAATTCGCCTCGATTTGTTGCAAACGATATGCCGGTGCTCCAGCGCATGCCCCGCTACGGTGGCACCGGGCGGCCTGCAGTCGTCGAGTTCTGACTGTAAGTATGTCGCAGGGCCGGCCGCCAATGTACCTGGGCTCGGCAAAAAATTTGACAGTCTCCTGCCCCTGCGGCACGCTTCTGTTGTTTTCCATCCCGCCTTTCACGCCGCTACGTGTTTATTCACACCCAACGTAAGGGAGAATCTCATGCCCCAGCTCGATCGAAGACAGTTTTGTGCCGGCGCGGCATCAACGGTCGCGGCCGCCGTGCTGGCCGGAGAGGCTCGCGCGGCGAAGCAACCAGCCAGTGAGCGGCTGCGGGTGGGCTGCATTGGCGTGGCGGGCAGGGCCGGCTTTCTGTTGCGAGCCTTTGCCGCACATCCGGAAGTGGAATTGGTGGCCGTGGCCGACGTTGATCAGCGACACTTTCCCGAGGCGATCGAGGCGGTGCGCCAGATCACCGGCAAGAAGCCGCAGACGCACGGCGATTTTCGCGCGATCATCGATGACAGCTCAATCGACGCGGTCGCCATCGGCACGCCCGACCACTGGCACGCCATCCCGACGATCCTCGCCTGCCTGGCCGGCAAGGACGTGTACGTCGAGAAGCCGGACGGGCACAATATGCTCGAAGGGCAGCGGATGGTCGAGGCGATGCGCAAAGAGAAGCGAATCGTGCAGTTGGGAACGCAGTCTCGCAGCGCGCCGCACTTTCACGAAGCGGTCGAGTACGTGCGCAGCGGCAAGTTGGGCCGTGTGCTGGCGGCCAAGGCCTGGGAGGCGACGCAGCAGGGGTCGATCGGCCACCCGCCGGACAGCGACCCGCCCGAGGGCGTGGACTACGACATGTGGCTCGGCCCCGCGCCGAAGCGGCCGTTCAACGTCCGCCGGTTTCACGGCAACTGGCGGTGGTTTTTCGACTACGGCACCGGCGACATCGGCAACGACGGCGTGCACCGGCTCGACTATGCCCTGTGGGCGATGAGCGCCGCGTCCGAAGCGCAGGGCGACGGGCCGCTCTACATGCCGGAAAAGATTTCGGCCGTCGGCGGCAAGTGGTACTTCGACGACATGCAGCAGTGGCCCGACACGCTGCAGGCGAGCTACGAGTTCGCCGGACAGGGCGACCGGCCCGGCAAAGTGCTGACCTACGAAATGCGGCTGTGGAACGGCTACGGCATGGAGGGCGAGGGCGAAGGGGCGGCCGTGTACGGCGACCAGGGCTATCTGGTGATGTCCAACGGCCGCTGGCGCGTGTTCAACCGCGACCGCGAAGTGGTTGCCCAAGGGCAGGGGGGCGACGCCGGCAGTGAGCACATCGACAACTTCATCCAGTGCGTCAAGTCACGCCAGCGGCCGACCGCCGACCTGGAGACCGTGGGACATCGGGCGTCGGTATTGTGCCACGCCGCCAACGTCGCCTGGCGCGTGGGGCGGCAACTGACGCTGGACGCCCAGAGTGAGACATTCGTCGGCGACGCCGAGGCGAATGCGCTCCGTACGCGGGAGGAGTATCGCAAGCCGTGGACGCTGCCGGAGGTGTAGGGGCAAGCTCGTGCCGTGTCTAATAGACTGTGCCTTTAGGAGTGCCACTGCTGGGCGAAGGTGAGCAGTGGCATCCGATGATCGCGGTTTGCGCTGGTGCCTTGCTTCTCCAATGGAAGCTTCCCCCAAAAATGTCAAGATAGTTTTGTGACAAAAATTAGCAATCTTGGAAGAAGTCAACTACATTACGGGCAGGCGCCGCGTCGTCGCGTTGACGTGGATTCTGGGGCATTCTTTGGGCAGCCGACTTCTTGGGGGTAGACGCCATGCTTGAACGACGCGTAAAGCTTATTGTTCGCTCACTTCTCGTAGCGATCGTGGTCTTGTCCGCTGCCGCACGATCATCCGAAGCAGATTTCACGACGATCATCAATGTCCCGCCGGACACGATGCCTGCATCGATTGGCTCGCATACACAAGTGAACGTCTTCGATGGCGGGATGCTGTTTGACGGCTTCGAGGCGGGCGCCGCCGATGGATCGAGTGAAGATATCGAAGTGAACCTTTTCGGCGGATCACTCACGCCCATCATACAAACGTTGCTGACCGCCTACCCCGGCAGCGTCATCAATATGTACGGCCCGTTCGAGGAAGGATCGGGGATTGTGCACACGCGCGTTGATGGCGGCAGATTGAATATGGTGAATGGGCTCATGCACAGCATGAGTGCGTCAAACTCCGCTGAGGTGAATATTTCTGGAGGCACCATATCGAACATGGGTGCGGTCGGTGGTAGTACGGTAAACCAAGCGGGAGGCGCAATTGTCAGTGACTTAAATCTCCTCAGCGGAGAAGGCACTGTCTGGAATTTATACGACGGTGAGATCGGAAATCGATTTGAGATGCGCGAGGGCGCCAAAATGAATATGTATGGCGGCCAGATCGGCTATCGCTTCTCCGTAGGCGACGGTACAACAATGAATATCTTCGGCGGTACGATCAGCCTCGGCCCTGACACGAGCCGCGACTATGCGTTCATGGCGGAATCAGGCTCGACCGTCAATGTCCATGGTGGCTTATTTCGTGAGAATGTTTTTGTTGGGGATGGAACTCATTTCAATCTGTTTGTGCAAGAGCTTTCCCTGGATGGCGTGCCGGTTCCGCTCGTTCTTGGAGAACAAACGGTCATCCCAAACACCGGTGGCGTGCTGCTTGAGGCGATATTGGCGGACGGGACGTTTCTCGATTTGGGATTGGGCAGAGGCAGTCCGGGCTTCGATCATTTCGATGACGGCGCCATCCTCACCGCGACGCTTGTGCCCGAGCCAAGCACCTGGGTGCTGGCGATTCTTGCGGCGGTGGGGTTGATTGGATTGCGAAGCCGGCACCGCAATGGGAAGTAACATCCGAAGTGCTAGGGTAGACGCCATGTCTGAACGACGCGTAAGCCTAATCGTTCCCTCGATTCTCATTGCAGTCGCAATCTTGTCGGGTGCCGGGCGATCATGCGAAGCGGATTTCACGACGATCATCAATGTTCCGCCGGACCCAATGCCTACGTCGATTGGCTCCCATACGCAATTGAACGTTTACGAGGGCGCGATGCTGTTTCACGGCTTCGAGGCGGGCGCTGCCGATGGTTCGAGCGTTGATGTCGAAGTGAACATTTATGGCAGCATAGCCGAACCGGACAACACACCGCGGTTGATCGCCTACCCCGGCAGCGTAATCAACATGCATGCCCCCGTGGAAGGAACGGGGTATTCGTGGATCACCGCCGATGGCAGTGTATTTAATATGCATGGGGGCGTTATCTATTTTTTCGGTGCGGGAAACTCCACGGAGGTGAATATTTTTGAGGGCACTATCTGGAACATGGGTGCACATAGTGGCAGTACTGTGAACCAAATGGGAGGTGCGGTTCTCAGCGACTTTAGTGGTCTCGGTGGAGAAGGGTCCGTCTGGAATCTGTACGATGGCCAGATCGGAAACCGATTTGAAATGTCCGACGGCGCCGTAATGAATATGTATGGCGGCCAGATCGGCTATCGCTTCTCTGTAGGCGACGGTGCAACGATGAACATCTTCGGCGGAACGATCAGCCTTGGACCTGACACGAGCCGCGACTATGCGTTCATTGCGCAATCAGACTCGACCGTCAATATCCATGGCGGTTTGTTTTTGGAGAATATCCTTGGTGTAGAAGGATCGCGTTTCAATTTGTTTGTGAGAGAGCTTTCGCTGGATGGCGTGCCCGTTCCGCTCGTTCCGGGAGTACAGACGCTCATCCCGAACTCCGAAGGCGTGCTATTGGAAGCGATCTTGGCGGACGGGACCTTTTTAGACCTCGGATTGGGCAGAGGCCGTCCAGGGATCGATGATTTTCGAGACGGCGTCATCTTTACCGCTACGCTTGTGCCCGAGCCGAGCACGTTGGTGCTGGCCCTTCTGGCCGCGGTGGGATTGATTGCAATACGAAGCAGGCGTCGTGGCGTTGACTTACATGCTTCGAGGCAGACACGATCTTGGGAGTAGACGCCATGCTTGCACGACGCGCAAAGCTTATTGTTCGCTCGCTTCTCTTGGCGATCGTGGTCTTGTCCGCTGCCGCACGATCATCCGAAGCAGATTTCACGACGATCATCAATGTCCCGCCGGACACGATGCCTGCATCGATTGGCTCGCATACACAAGTGAACGTCTTCGATGGCGGGATGCTGTTTGACGGCTTCGAGGCGGGCGCGGCCGACGGATCGAGCGAAGATATCGAGGTGAATATTTACGGCGGAACAGTCTCGCGGCTTGGGCAACCTGAGCTGACAGCCTACCCTGGCGGCGTCATCAATATGCACAGACCGTTGGATTTGGGAGATTCGATTTCCGTACTCGCCCTCGCGTATGGCGGCACATGGAACATGATGACTGGCTTCATGCCCGGCGCGAGTGCAAACTACGGTGGTGAATTTAACTTCTCAGGAGGCACGATCTGGCACATGTCTGCATCTGGCGGCAGTGTCGTCAATCAAACTGGTGGTGAGATTACCAGCGATGGGGGCGGAATGCGCGGAGAAGGCACCGTCTGGAATTTATACGACGGCAGCATCGGAAATCGATTTGACATTGGCCTTGAGGATGGCGACGGCGCCGTAATGAACATGTATGGCGGCCAGATCGGCCTTCGGTTTTATGTAGGCAGCGGTGCCACCATGAACATCTTCGGCGGTACGATCAGCCTTGGTCCTGACACAAGCAGCGATTACGACTTCATCGCGGGTACAGACTCGACCGTAAACGTCCATGGCGGCTTTTTTCGAGGAAATGTCCTTGTCACCGACGGATCGAATTTCAATCTGTTTGTGAAAGAGCTATCCCTCGATGGCGTGCCGTTCCCTCTCATTCCTGGAGTGCAAACAACAATCCCAAGCTCCGAGAGCGTCCTGTTGGAAGCAATCTTGGCGGACGGAACCTTTCTCGACCTCAGATTGGGCCGAGGCCAACCGGGGCTCGATGATTTTCAAGATGGTGCAATTCTTACGGCTACCCTTGTGCCCGAGCCAAGTGCCTGGGTGCTGGCATTGCTCGCCGCGTTGGGTGTGATTGGATTGCGAAACAGGTACCGTGCAAGTCGCTCTTCGTAGAGGATTCGACCGACAGCCGGTTGCCACTGCTGGGCAAGGTGAGCAGTGGCACTCAAAAGATGTAACACCTCACTGTTTTGTTACAACTCCAGCCCGACCGGTTCGATGCCGCGGGGCTGCGGCACCTCGTCGGTGATGATGTCCCAGGTGGCACCCATCTCGCGCATGGCGCGGAAGTCGCGCGGGCGGTAGGCGATCTCCAAGTGAGGCGTTTCCAGCTTGCCGCCTTCCCGCACGCGGGCACGCATGGCGGCCTCCAGCGCGCCGGTGGTCAGCAGCGTTCGCTCCGCGGGGTAGGGCGCGCGGCCGCCCGTGAAATGATGCTGGATGGCATGCGACAGAGCCTTGAACAGGTTGCGGTTGTCCCAGGGTCCGACGTGGAAGTGGGTCGCCCGCGGCGCGTCTTCGCCCTGGATGCGGCAGGCAAAGTTCCAGCGGATGCCGCTGGCGCCGACCTTGAGCATGGTGGCTTTGAAGCCGTCCTTGTAGGTAATGAGAATGCCGTGCGGCTCGACGCGGCTCTCGCCCGGCACCTGCCAGAGGGAGTCCGGCGGGCTGCCCAGTTCGGCCGCCATGGCGGCCTTGGCGAGTTCAATCGACCAGCGGCCTTCATCGGCCGCTTTCATCAGGGCGTCGCCGGCTAAGAACTCGATTTCGCTGACGCCGGACTCGCCGCCTTGCCGGTCTTCGACCATCGACTGCAAGACCTCCAGCCCGTGGAAGTCGTACGACTCCAGCGGACCGCCGTGGATGGAGACCGCATCGGTGATCTTCGCCTCGGGCGGAAGCTCCAGCGGCGGGCGGCGCTCGGCCAGCGGGACAGAACTGCCGGCCATGAAGGGGATGCCGAGTTGCTGCGTCTGGTCGTACATCTCCTTGGACCAGTCCCAGCGATAGGAAAGGTGCTTGTCGTTGAACAGCGGCACGAAGCGGCCCGATTCGCGCATCACGGCGACGATCTCGTCAAAGAATCGCTTGCGAGGGTATTCGCGCTGGCCCAGGTCGTTGACCGGGTAGTCGCCGTGCTCGCCGATCGAGAGCACCGCGTCGACGGCCAGCTTGTCGCCGCCGAGCGTGAGCGCTTCGGCGATCGTGCCGTACATGGGGATGTCGAACTGCCGGGCGATGTCTCGCGACATGTCGCCGTCTGGCAGTTGATCGGCGTAGAAGGAAACGACCTCGACGCCTGGCTCGGTGCGCTGGCCGTTGAAGAGATACGGCAGCAGGAAGTTTTCCAGGATCACATGCGCGTGCGAGCGATAGGTGAACGACGTAAAGATGGCTGCCACGCGGGGAGGGCCTTCGCGCTGTTGCGCGCGAAGTGTGCTCGCCGGCAAGGTGATGGCGCCACCTGCGCAGGCCGCGGCGGCGAACTTGAGAAAGTCACGGCGCGACGTGCCGCCGAATCGAGAGGCGTGTTGATCCGACGTCCGTTTGACCGCCGGCTTCTTGGTCTGGGCTTGCGAGCGTCTGCAGGTGGTGTGCATTGAGGTGGGTCTCCGAGTTGACGAGCGGTGGGGCGAAAGCACCGGAGGAAAGCGGGGAGTAGGACGCAGGGAATTCGCCACCGTGACGGGACGATTGTAGCCAGTTCGCCGCCCGGAATCACGCAGCGAGGCGCCGTGCCCACAGCACCGCGGCGAGTAAACTTGCTTGAAAATCGCGGGCCCCCTTATAATGGGCCCGCGCCGAGGGGCCGGCGCACCCTGCCTTTGACTCACGTGTTTACGGACCCCGCCGTCGGTCCGAAGTGCATACCAGACGGTTCCTTCCCACCACCTTTACGTGAAGCCCCCTGGCAGATTCGCACGGCGCTCACCTGGTGTGCAAGCGCCGGCAACGCTCGTGCGATTTTGCCGCCGCGACCGCGCAAGCGCCGTCCCGATACACCGCGGCAAGCGGCCTGCCCACCAATGCGTTCCTCCGGTCCCACCAATGTCGATGCTCCGCACGATTCTGTCGATGTCGTTTACCATCGCGCTGGCGGCCGCTCCGGCAATGGCCGATGATCCGGCATTGGTGCGCGTGATGCCCGGCGCAGTCCGGCCGGGAACGACCACTGCGCTGACGGTGCACGGCGATCATTTGACGGGCGCTACCGGATTGTGGACGAGCTTCCCCGCGCACGTCACCCGCGCGCCGGACGACTTGCAGCAGGGCAATCCCGAAAAGCAGTTGACCTACCTGGTCGACGTGCCGGCCGAGGTGCCGCCGGGAGTGGCGGCCGTGCGGATCGGCAATCTGGACGGGATCAGCAACCTTGGGCTCATGCTGGTCGATGATCTGGCCAGCGTGGCCGAAGCGAGCGACAACCACCAGCGCGGCACAGCACAATCGATTTCGCCCCCAGTAGCGGTCGATGGCTGGTGCGATGCCGAACAGTCGGACTGGTTTCGCCTGGAGGCGCGCGCCGGCGAGCGTCTCTCGCTGGAAGTGATGGCCGGCCGCATTGGATCGCTACTCGATCCTGTCGTGCGGGTGCTCGACGCAGCCGGCAACGAAGTCACCTACAGCGACGACGAGCCGGGGCTGGGCTGCGACTCGCGATTGGTTGTCGATTTTCCCGCCGACGGCGATTACTTCATCGAGCTGCGCGATGTCCGTTTTCAGGGCGGCGAGACGCACGGGTACCGGCTACGCCTGGGCGACTTCCCGATCGTGACGGCGGTGTACCCTTTGGGCGCGAAGCGCGGCAGCACGTGCGAACTGGCACTGGTCGGGCTGAGCCCCGATCCGCTCGAAGTGCGGCTCGTCGAAGTGCCGCCGTGCAGCCCGGGCGATTTGCTCTTGTTGTCCGCACACACCAGTGCCGAGGGCGGCGCGGCGTTTGTCAGCCTGTTGGCCAGTGACTTGCCGAACATTTTGGAACCCGGAGCGCATGTGGAGCCTGGCGCGGCGACAGCGCTGTCCCTGCCGTGTGCAATCAACGGCCGCCTGGCGGCTGCCGGCGAGCTCGATACGTACGAGTTCGAAGCCCGGCAG
Source organism: Pirellulales bacterium (assembly GCA_040880125.1). Taxonomy (GTDB): domain Bacteria; phylum Planctomycetota; class Planctomycetia; order Pirellulales; family JBBDJB01; genus JBBDJB01. The sequence goes on from JBBDJB010000030.1 coordinate 50,798, forward strand.
ACAGAACGGTGGATCTTCTCCGGCCGCACGCGCAGCCTGGGCGCCGCGACCGATTTGTATGTGCGGATCGTCAATGCCGCGGGCGACCAGATCGCCGAGGCGGACGACTCCGGCACCGGAGAGGGTACGATCGATTTCCGCGTCCCGCAGGACGGTCGCTACCGGCTGCTGGTCGAGGACCTGCTCCGCCGCGGCGGGCCGACGATGGTCTATCGCATCGAGGTGGAGCGCTACCAGCCCGGCTTTGAGCTTTTCGTCGAGGTGGAAAACGTCGATGCCCCCAGCGGTGGCGCATTTGTCCTGCCCGTGAAGTGCGCGCGGCGCGACTACGGCGGGCCGATCGAGCTAACCGTGGTCGGGGCCGGAGAAGGCGTGCAGCTTGAAGGACAGACGATCGCCGAGGGCACAGACGAAACGTCGCTGCGAGTGACGCTGCCGCCCGCGATGGAAGCCGGCACGCTGCTGTCGATCGGTATCGACGGCCGTGCGACCATTGAGGGCGAACCGGTTTCCGTGAGAGCCAGCACGATGCCGGCGCTGCGCAATCGATGGCCGCAGATGCCGTATCCGCCGCCGATGCTCGACGGCCAGTTGGGGCTGGCGGTGCGGCCGGAGTTCCCGCCGTTCTTCGACATTGCCGTGGCCGAGGGGGCGGCGTATCTCCCGCGGCTGGTGGGCGCGGCGAGTTTTCCGATCGAAGTGAAACGGCTGCACGGCGAGTTTAGCGACCCGCTCAATATCACCGTGGAAGGCCTGCCCGAGGGCGTGACGGCCGAAGTCAAGCCGGTGGACGATGGCAAGGCACAATACACCGTTTCGCTCAGCGGTCCGCCGGAAATCGCCGCCGCCGAGCATCAGCTTCGGGTGGTTGCCCTGGGGAGTTTTCAAAATCAGCGGCAGACGGTGACGCTCGATGCGGTGCCGCTAAGCGTGGGGCCGCCGCTTCGCGTGACGATCGAAGCGGCCGGGCCAATCATGGCAGGCGGGAAGCAGCAGGCGACCCTTCGTGCCCAGCGGTTCGGAGAGCCGTCGCCCGTGACCATCACCTGGCGTGAAGGACCGGTGGGAATCGCGGCCCCGATCCGCATCGTCCTGCCGGCCGACCAGAACGAAGCGACTATCGAACTGACCGCCGCGGCCGACGCACCAGTGGGCCCGGATCACAAGCTGCAGGTTGCGGCCACGACGCAAGTGGGTGAACAGGAAGTGGAAGTGGTGAGTCCCGCGGCCGTGCTCGCAATCGAGCAGCCGCCGGGGGAATAAACGGGGTACGCACACTTAAGCTGAGGAGTCGATCGGATATGGTTCGCACACCGATGCCGAGACGTGGTGCTCGATCGATTCGCCCGGGGTCGGGAGAGAGGATGATCGTTTGGTTCCAAGGGCAGGAGGCCGTGTTCGGAATGCTGAGTGTCTCGGCAGGGCACAACGCCACGGTGATGAAACGTAAGGCACTGCTGGGCAAGCCAGCAGTGGCACCCACGGGCTTGACGCTCGATCGCAGGCCAGCAGTGGCACCCCGGTGGTTGACGTGTGTCCTGTTGTTGCTCGTGTTCATTAGCTCCGCCGGTGCCGCCAAAGAAGTGAATCGGTCCGCGCTGCCGCCGCTGGAGCCGGTCATCGTGGGCGAGCCGGAGCGGATCGAGGTCTATCCGGCTGAAGCGACGCTCGACACCCCGCGGCGCTACATGCACCTGGTCGTCACCGGGCATTACGCCGACGGGTGGATTCAGGATCTCACGCGAGCGGCCGAGTTTGTCAGCAGCAATGCGGACGTCGCGCGCGTGGAGTCGGGGCAAGTTCTCCCCGTGACGGACGGAACGGCAGACGTGACGGTTCGCGTCGGCGAGCACGAGGCGACTAGCCGCTTCACCGTCCGCGGCCAGGGCACGCCGGAGCCGATCTCGTTCGAGTACGAAACGCTGGTGGCGCTGTCGAAGCAGGGGTGCAACTCCGGGGCGTGTCATGGTTCGCCCAGCGGGAAGGCGGGCTTTCGCCTCTCGCTCCGGGCGTACGATCCGAAGCTCGACGAGTTGACGCTGATTCGCGAGACGTACGGCCGGCGCGTCAATCCGGTGCGACCGGAGGAGAGCCTGATCCTGCAAAAGCCGATGATGCAGGTCGCCCACGGCGGCGGCAAGCGGCTGTCTGAAGACGACGCGGCGTATGCGATCCTCAAAAGCTGGATCGCGGAGAGCTGCCGCGTCGATTCGGCCAATGCGCCGGAGTGTGTGCGGCTGGAGGTATATCCTCCGTCCGCGCGCGTGCTCAAGCGGCCGGCGCATACCCAGCAGGTGACGGCGCTGGCCCATTTCTCCGACGGCACCGTCCGCGACGTGACCGACCTGGCCGTGTTCACCAGCTCCGATGAAGAGGTGGCGGTGGTCGACGAGCGGGGGCTGGTCGTCGGCAAAGACCGCGGCCAGGCGGCCATTCTGGTGCGGTACCTGGACCGCATCGAGACGTGCGACCTGACGTTCGTCCGCGACATCGAGGGCTTCGCCTGGTCCGATCCGCCGGCGGGCAACTACATCGATGAGCTCGTACACCAGAAGCTGCGTCAACTGAAGTATCTGCCGTCGGAGCTGTGCACCGACGAGGAGTTTCTGCGCCGCGTTTATCTCGACCTGATCGGCGTTTTGCCGACGGTGATAGAGACGAAAGCGTTCTTGGAGGAAGATTCGACTGACAAGCGAGGCAAATTGATTGACGCGCTGCTCGACCGGCCGGAGCATGCGCAGTTTTGGGCGCTGAAATGGGGCGACTTGCTGCGGGTGACCGACGAGAAACTCAGCGACGAGGGTGTGCACAAGTATTATCGCTGGCTGGTCGAGGCGTTCCGCCACAACATGCCGTACGACCAGTTTGCCCGAGAGCTGCTCACCGCGCAGGGCAGCACATTCCAGAATCCGCCGGCGAATTACTATCGCGCCGCGGTGGACATGGAGGACTGCACCGAAACCACGGCCCAGCTTTTCTTGGGCGTGCGGATTCAATGCGCGAAGTGCCACAACCACCCGTTCGAGCGCTGGACGCAGGACAACTACTACGGGCTGGCCGCCTTTTTCAATCGCGTGCAGCGGAAGAAGAGTCCTCGGCCGGACGAACTGGTGGTCTGGGTCGCCCGGGGCGGTGAAGTGACTCAGCCCCGCACCGGCGAAACGATGGCGCCGTGGCTGCCGCTGGCCGGTGAAGCGGACGTGGCCGGCGATGTGGATCGCCGCCAGGCGCTCGCCACGTGGCTCACCGGACCGGACAATCCGTTCTTCGCGAAGGTCGAGGCGAACCGCATCTGGGCGCACGCGATCGGCCGCGGCATAGTCGAGCCGATCGACGACTTCCGTGACTCGAATCCGCCTTCCAATGCGGCGCTGCTGGATGCGCTGGCCGAAGACTTCATCAAGAGCGGTTATGACCGGAAGGCCCTGCTGCGCACGATCCTCAACAGCCGCACGTATCAGCTCAGCGCGAATACCAGCGCCTTCAACGCCGACGATGAAAAGTACTTCTCCCATGCACAGATCCGGCTGCTATCGGCCGAGCAATTGCTCGACGCCATCTGTCACGTGACGGCCGTGCCGGAGAAGTTCGCGGGGCTGCCGGCGGGAACGCATGCGACGGCGCTGCCCGCCCCCAATGGCGAGCACGACTTTCTCAAGGTCTTCGGCCAACCGGAGCGGCAGACTGCCTGCGCGTGCGAGCGGCCGGACGAGTCGAACCTGTCGCAGGCGCTGCAGCTTTTCAACGGACCGCTCGTCCACGGCAAGCTGCGTGACGAGCAGAACCGCTTTCGCATGTTGGCCGCCGCCGAGCGGACCGATGAGCAGATCGTCCGCGAGCTGTATCTGGCGTCGCTATGCCGGCCGCCCAGCGAGGCGGAGTTGCACGCGGCGATTTTGCACATCGCGGCGAAGGACGATCGGATGATGGCGCTAGAGGACGTCTGCTGGGCGCTGCTGAACACGAACGAGTTTCTGTTCCAGCATTGACCTGCTCCCCGTGCACGGGGGACTGTGGGGCCTGATCTTAGTCCTCGACGCGGAAGGCCACGTCCATCGTGACCTTGTAGCTGGTGATCTTGTTGTTCTCGACCTTGGCGGTCCAATCGGTGACCTTCAGGCCGGAAATCCCGCGCAGCGTCTTGGCTGCATCGGTGATTCCACATTGGACGGCGTCGTCGAAGCTCTTGTCGGACGAACAGACGATGTGAACAACTTTGGCGACTTCCATGATTGGCTCCTTGACCTGGGGAAGGTTGATAGTGAATTGTGACTTTGCAGGAGGCGCGTTGTTCCACCAATAGTGGCAAATCTTATGCCGCCTTCAAGCTCGTGCGGGGCCGCTCGAGCTCAACGCGCGTGAATGTCCGCCGCAACATCTGCCGGAGGCTCTCCGACCCCCAGGCGCGTAAGGCGGCGCCGCCACATCGAGTTCGTACGACAGCGCTCCCGTCACCGCGACATCCTGTCTCGGCGTGCCGAACGGCTGGAGGTGGACCGAAAACAGTTCTGCAACCGGCTGGCCGAGAAGCGGGCTGCGGAGGGCCCGTGAAAGAGGCAAAGGTCGCGGCCGCAGCGCAGTCTTTTTGCCCACGCTGCCAGAAGAAGCCGTAGCGGTGTGGCGGCGTTGGTTGTACAAAGGCCACGCGGCACGCTTTCATGCGGATTGTAAGAGGCCAGCCCATGCCCCATCGCGTAACACTCATCCCTGGCGACGGCATCGGACCGGAAGTCACGGCCGCGGCGCGGCGCGTGATCGATGTGAGCGGCGTGGACGTTCAGTGGCAGGTATGCTTGGCCGGCGCAAAGGTATTCGAGCAAACCGGCGAGGCGCTTCCGCCGGAAGTGTTGGAGTCGATCACCGAAAACCGGGTGGCGCTCAAGGGGCCGATTACCACGCCGTCGGGCAGCGGCTACCGCTCGGTCAACGTGCGGCTGCGGCAGACGCTCGACCTGTACGCCAATTTCCGGCCGGCAAAATCGTTCACCGGAGTGCGGTCGCGATACGAAGACGTCGATCTGATCGTCATCCGTGAGAATACCGAGGGGCTGTACAGCGGGCTGGAGCACGTCGTGGTGCCGGGCGTGGTGGAAAGCCTGCGGATCGTGACCGAGAAGGCGTCGCGCCGCGTGGTGCGTTTCGCCTTCGAGACGGCCCTGCGCTATGGGCGGAAGCGAGTCACCGCCGTGCACAAGGCGAACATCCTCAAAAAGAGTGACGGGTTGTTTCTCGACGTGGCCGCCGAGGTGGCGCGGGAATATCCGCAGATCGAGTTCGACGAGTGCATTGTCGACGCCGCGGCGATGAAGCTGGTGCTCGATCCGCACCAGTTCGACGTGCTGGTGATGGAGAACCTGTTCGGCGATATCATCTCCGACCTGACCAGCGGCCTGGTGGGCGGGCTGGGGCTGACGCCCAGTGGCAACATCGGCGAGCGGGCCGCCGTGTTCGAGGCCGTACACGGCACCGCGCCGGATATTGCCGGGCAGGGGAAGGCCAACCCTTCGGCCTTGCTGATGAGCGGCGTGCTGATGCTACGTCATCTGAACGAGCACGAGGCGGCCACGCGGATCGAGACTGCGCTGCGGGGCGTCATCGCCGAGGGGAAAGTGCTCACCGGCGACCTCGGCGGCCGGGCTTCGACCGATGAGTTTACCGATGCGGTGATTGACGCCTTGGGTTAGGTCGTAGCTGGATTCGCAAGTGATCCAGCCGCCAATTGAGTCACACTCGTCCACCGTGGGTTTGAAGCTCACTCCGCATCCTCCGACGGCAGCTCGCGCAGCTCAAAGAATTCGAAAGCGGCGTCCAGCGCGGTGGCTTGGGGGTTGCCGCCGTTTTTGGCAAGAAAGCCGATCCGCTCGGGCGGCGCTTCGCCCCACTCGCGCTCGCCGTAGACGATGTAGCGCTCGCCGTTGTCGCTGGTGGCGTACGTGTACGTGTTGCCGCGCTTCGTGAGCCGCAGCCACATTTTCTTCAAGCCCGGCTCAAGCGGGCCGCGTTCGTGCACGGGCATCTGCTCCGTTTCCCGCACCAGGACGAACGCCTGACCTTCGCCCGTAGGGCCGTCGAACTCGTAGCCCCACTTGAGGTAATTGTCGTCGTCGTTGTAAACGAGCAAGCCGGCCTGTTGAAAGATCGTCTCCGGGGCGAAGTCGCAGACGCAGGTGACGATCTGGAAGTCAGCATCTCGCGGCAGGGGATTGTCGATCAGAAACAGGTTGCGGGCTTGCATCCCCTCGCCGAAGGCGTCGTTCTTCTCGTCGCCGTGGATGCTACCCCGCTGCGTGGTGATCACCAGGCGGCCGGGCTGCTTGTTGAGCGAATAGTTGGCCGCGTCCGGCCGCACGATCCGCCATTTGAGCTTGAGCTTGCCGTCGAATTCATCGCGCACGACCAGCGGGCGAATTGCATCTTCGTCATCTTCCGGCTCTTCGGCCTGTGCTTGCTCGTCGTCCGGCTGCGAGTCTTGTGCCCGGGCGGGTTGCGCTGCGGCACATGGCAACAAGATGACAGCTCCGCACAGCACGCCGGCCCGCACGACCGAGGCGGCCCATTGATCTACCGGGAATCGGTTCGCTCTGGACATGGGAGAACTCCATAGCCTCGGAGAAGAGCGTCATGCCGGACCGCAACTGACCGACGATGGCCGGCCGAACGTGCATCAGCCTAACCGGTCGCTGGATCGCGTGCCAGGAATTTGAGACGTGATGGTGCCGGTGCGCGTGGCGAACTGGTGCAAGCGGCGTGAATGCACTTTCGCCGATTAGGGCGAGCTAGCCAGCAATGCCGAATGGACTCCGCTGGCCAGTGAATGGAGCCGGTATCAACGGCCGGCGGCGGCAGCTCGAATGTCCTCGATCGTCAAATGTGGATGATGCGCGAGGATTTCCTCGTCGCTCATCCCTTCGGCGATCTTTCGCAATATGAACTCCACCGTGATTCGCGTCCCCTTGATCACAGGCTTGCCAAACATGATTTGGGGGTCGATCTGAACGCGGTCATGAACCATCACCGATACTCCATGTAATTCATGGACAAACTGTTGCTCTCCTTGAAATTCTATCACGCAGTTGACATGCGAGCACTACTATCGATCCGTGGATCTTGCGAGCACCAGCGGCCGGCGCCGGCTCGGTGCCACCAAAAGTTTGTAGAATTTCTTGCCTGCCGGCAGGCGATGCGAATATGCTGATGGGAACTTTGTGGCCCCAGTGGCTCGTCCTTTTCGTAATCAGTTCGGTCCGTTGCTGGCGGTGCGGGGTTCATCGCTAGGGTCCGCGACCAACGATCTTGTATTCCACGGCTCCCGCGGGGGGCCGCCGCAGCGACGTCCATCCGCGAGGTTTTCATGTCGACCACTTCGGAACCTGTCTCCTCGTTGCAAGCCGATGACGTAGCGGCTGTCGACGAACTGCGCGGCGTCTACGACCGGCTGCAGAAGGAGCTGGGGCAGATCATCGTCGGTCAGAAGTACGTCATCGAGCAGTTGGCCATCTGCCTGTTCTCGCGAGGGCACGCGCTACTGATGGGTGTGCCGGGCCTGGCCAAGACGCTGTTGGTCAGCCGTTTGGCCGAAACGATGGCGCTGAAGTTCAGCCGTATCCAGTTCACCCCGGACCTGATGCCGATGGACATCACCGGCACTGACATTCTGCAGAGCGGCCAAGACGGCCGGCGGCAGTTCGAGTTCGTACACGGCCCGGTGTTCGCCAACATCATCCTGGCCGACGAGATCAACCGCGCGCCGTCCAAGACGCAGTCGGCCATGCTCGAGGCCATGCAAGAGCATCGCGTGACCGTGCTGGGGCGGACGTACAAGCTCGATGCGCCGTTCTTCGTGCTGGCGACGCAAAACCCGATCGAGCAAGAAGGCACGTATCCGCTGCCCGAAGCGCAGCTCGACCGGTTCATGTTCATGATCGAAGTGGACTACCCGGACCGGAACGAGGAGATCCGCATCGCGCAGACGACGACCGGCGAGGCGTATCCGCGGCTGCAGGAGATCATTCACGGCGATCGGGTGCAATCGTTCCAGTCCGTGGTGCGGCGGATGCCGGTGCCGCAGCACGTGTACGAGTTCGCCGTCGATCTGGCGCGGCGGACGCGGCCGAAGACGGACGAGTCGCCGCAGTGGCTGCGGCCGCTGGTCGGCTGGGGCGCCGGGCCGCGGGCGGTGCAGTACCTGATTCTCGGTGCAAAGGCGCGGGCGGCACTGACCGGTAGCTATATGGTTCGCCAGGAGGACGTGGTGGCCGTGGCCGAGCCGGTGTTGACGCACCGCGTGCTGACGACCTTTACGGCCGAGAGTGAAGGGGTCACAAGCCGGGAGATCGTGCGGCGCCTGGTGGCCGAGTTGTGTGAGGAGAATTGAGGTGTAGCGGGTAGGGTCCAGGGCAGAAAAGAGCACGGCTGAACAAGCCAGCCGTGGCACCCAGCGTCGGAACAGAACACGGGGGGACGGTGTGGCGGAACAGGTAAGACGGGACTTTCTCGACCCCCGAGTGTTGAGCCGGCTGGTCGCGCTGCCGCTGCACGCGCGGTTTCCCATGCTGGGGAGCGTGGCCGGGCGGCATCGCAGCCCGGTGCGGGGCTCCAGTCTCGAGTTCGCCGCCTATCGGCAATACGCGCCGGGCGATGACCTGCGCCGGCTCGACTGGCGCGTGCACGGGCGGACCGACCGCTACTACGTCAAGCAATTCGAAGCGGACACGAACCTGCGGATGTGCCTGGTGGTCGACACCAGCGGCTCGATGCGCTACGCCGCCGGTGGGCTGAGCAAGCTCGACTACGCGCGGCGGCTGGCCGGCACGCTGGCGTACCTGGCGAGCCGGCAGGGGGATGCGGTCGGGCTGTACTGCGCCGGTACTTCGTTCGCCAAAGAGATACCGCCGCGCCGCAATGCGGTCCACCTGGGCAACGTGCTCGATGAACTCGGCCGCGCCGAAGCCAGCGGCGAAACCGGTCTGCCGGCGGCGCTGCACGAAGCGGCCGAACGCGTCCCGCAGCGGGCGTTGTTCGTGATCATCTCGGACCTGTTCGTCGACCCGGCGGAGCTGCGGGGCTGCTTCGAGCATTTGCGGTTCCGCCGTCATGACGTAGCCGTGTTTCACTTGCTGGAGCAGGCGGAGATCGACTTTCAATTCGACCGGCCGATCCGCTTCGTCGACCTGGAGGGCGGGACCGCCATTCTGGCCGATCCGACGATCATCGCCCGGCAGTATCGCCGCGCGCTGGAAGAATACTTCGAGAATCTGACCGTGGCGGTTCGAGAGGCCTCGGTCGATTACCACCGCGTCTCGCTGGACGAGCCGTACGACACGGTCCTGGCGCGTTTCCTGCTGGCCCGCACGCCAAAGCGTTCGAAATAGGGAGCCGCATGAGTTTTCTGCAGCCGCTTCTGCTCGCCGGGTTGCCGCTGGTCGCATTGCCGATCATCATCCACCTGATCAACCGGCAGCGTCATCGGACGTTGCCGTGGGGCGCGATGATGTTTCTGCTGGCGGCCAAGCGGATGACCCGCGGCATGGCCCGGCTGCGGTTCTGGCTGATCATGTTGATGCGGATGCTGGCCATCGCGACGCTGATCTTTGCGGTGGCCCGGCCGCTCTCCACCGGCTGGCTGGGGCTCTCGGTCGGCGGCCAGGCCGACACAACGGTGATCCTGCTCGACCGCTCGGCCAGCATGGAGCAGCAGGATTTGCAGACGCGGCAGTCGAAGCGCGGCGCGGCACTGGCGCGCCTGGGCGAGTTGATCGATTCGTTGGGCGATCGCACGCAGATCGTGCTGATCGAGAATACGGCCAATCAGGCGCAGTCGGTCGCGTCGGCGGCCGCCTTGCTGGAACTGCCCGAAGCGACACCGACGGCCACCACTGCGGACCTGCCGGCGATGCTAATGACTGCGCTCGATCACCTGGTGGCCAACCAGGCCGGCCGGACCGACGTGTGGGTTTGTTCCGATCAGCGGGCCAGCGACTGGAACGCCGAGGATGGGCGCTGGGAGACGATCCGCCAGGGATTTGCGCGGCTCGAAGCGGTGCGGTTTTATCTGCTCTCCTTCCCGGAGCGGGCCCGCGATAACGTCTCAGTTCGGGTGACCTCCGCGCGGCAGCGCTCCGCTGCGCAGCAGCGCGAGCTGGTACTCGATCTGGTGCTGCGCCGCGAGTCCGCCCAGGCCGGTCCGCTCAATCTGCCGGTGCAGTTCATTATTAACGGCGCTCGCTCGGTCGTGAATGTCGAGATAACCGGCGACGAGCTTGTACTGCAAGGGCATACCATCCCGCTGGATCAGTCGCTGGAGGCCGGTTGGGGCCGCGTCGAACTACCGGGCGATGAGAACGCGGTGGACAACGTCTGTTACTTCACGTTTTCCCAACCGGCTCCGCGCCGGACCACGATCATTGCCGAGAACCAACCTGCGGGCGAAATTCTGCGGCTGGCCGCCGCGGCACCGCTGGAACCTGATGTCTCGTACGAGACGAAGGTCCTTCCGCCCGACCGCGCGGGAGAGATCGACTGGGATACGGTGTCGCTTTTGTTGTGGCAAGCACCGCTGCCGGAGGGACTGCTGGCAAGCCAATTGGAGAGCCACGTCGCTGGCGGCCGACCGGTGATTTTCTTCCCGCCGGAGGACGGCGGTGACACAGAGCTGTTCGGCCTGGCCTGGGGCGACTGGCACGGTGGTTCTGATGGGCCGTTCGTCTCCGTCGCCTCGTGGCGCGGCGACAGCGATCTGCTTGCGCATTCGCAGAGCGGGCAGCCGCTTTCGGTAGGCCAGTTGCGCACCTATCGCTACCGCGAAGTCCGCGGCACCGGCGGTCCGCTGGCGCGACTCGAGGGCGGCCTTCCGCTGCTCACCCGGGCGACGACCGCCGACGGACCGGCGTATTTCTGCGCCACGTTGCCGGATGCCAGCCATTCCAGCTTCGCGCAGGACGGCGTAAGTCTGTACGTGATGATTCAACGTGCTCTGGAACTGGGCGCGGCCACGCAGGGAAACGCGCGGCAGGTTGACGCCGGCAGCGCGCCGGCCCGTGAGGCGGCGCAGTGGGAGATGATCTCCCACGACGGCGGCGAGGTATTGCTATCGGCACGGCCTTACAGCGCCGGAGTATTTCAGGATGGCGAGCGCTGGGTGGCGCTGAATCGTCCGGCGGCCGAGGACTCCGCCCCGGTGCTGGACTCGGGGCAGGTCGACCGGCTATTTGGCGGACTGGATTATCGGCTGGTTGAGCAGAGCATCGGCCGCACGTCGTCGCTGGCCAGCGAGATCTGGCGGGTGTTCGTCTCGCTGATGGGACTGGCGCTAGTGGCTGAAGCGTGGCTCTGTTTGCCCGAGCGGCGGCCGGCCGGCACGGTGACACACTCGTAATCGCAATGAAAAACCGGATGAAGCAGGTTGGCTTCATCGGATGGACCCGTAAACCGAACCACAATGACATCGGCCCAATCACTCACGTTCCACTGGACCGGCTGGAGCATCGCCTTCGCGCTGGTGGTGATGGCGATTACGGCAGCGCTATGCCTGATCGCCTGGCGGCGCAGCGGGCGCACGGTGGGGACGGGGCTGATGGAGACGCTACGGCTGACGATCGTGGCCCTGTCGCTGGTGACGCTGCTGCAACCGGAGTGGCTGGTCCAGTACCTGCCCGACGAGCGACCGACGATCGTCGTGCTGGCGGATTCCTCCGGCAGCATGCAGACGCGCGACGTAATCGACGAGAACCGTCCCTCGGAGCCGCCGGTTACGCGGCGGGAGTCGATCGCCCCGCTATTGGCCGAGTCGCTGTGGGCGCCGTTTGCGGACCGCTTCGACGTGGTGGTGGAAGACTTCTCTTCTTCGCTTGCCGATCCGGAACAGGGGACCGATCTTCATGCGGCCCTGTCGGCCGCCGCCAGCCGGCACGACAACTTGCGTGGCGTCGTGCTGCTCTCCGACGGCGACTGGAACACGGGCGATCCACCCGTCCGCGCCGCCAGCGAACTGCGGACCAAAAGTGTGCCGGTGTTTGCCGCCGTGGCGGGCAGCGAGTCGCGGCTGCCGGACCTGGAACTGGTGCGCGTCGACGCGCCGACGTTCGGCGTGGTCGGCAAACCGCTGCGAATCCCGCTGGTCGTTTCCAGCGCGCTGCCGCGCGACGCTACGGTGAATGTGACGCTCACTCCGTCCGAAGGCGAGCCGGTCACCGAGCAGTTCACGGTGCCCGCCATGGGCCAGTTGGCCGACGCCATGCTGTGGACTCCGCAGGAGAAGGGCGAGTTCGAACTGACCGTCAACGTACCGGCCCACGAAGAAGAGTTCGTCACGGAAAACAACGAGCGCACGGTGCCGATCTCGATTCGCGAGGAGGCGCTGCGGGTGCTGCTGGTCGAGTCGTTTCCGCGGTGGGAGTATCGCTATCTGCGCAACGCGCTGGAACGCGATCCGGGCGTGCAGGTCTCATGCCTGTTGTTCCACCCGGAACTGAAGAAGGTCGGCGGAGGCAAGGGCTACATTGAGGCCTTCCCCGACACGATGGAAGCGCTATCAAAGTACGACGTCGTCTTCTTGGGCGACGTGGGCGTCGAGCCGGGGCAACTGACGGTCGAAGACTGCCGGCTGATTAAGGGGCTGGTGCAGAGTCAGGCGAGCGGGCTGGTGTTCATGCCCGGCATGCGCGGCGCGCATCTGTCGCTGATCGGCACGGAGCTGGAAGAGCTATATCCGGTGGTGCTGGATGCCGCGCAGCCGCGCGGGTGGGGATCACGGATCGCCGCGCAGATGGAGCTGACCGCCGCGGGCCGCCGCAGCCTGCTGACGCAGTTGGAAGACACCGAGGATACCAATGCCCGGTTGTGGGAGACGCTGCCCGGCTTTCAGTGGTACGCCGCCGTCGAGCGCGCCAAGGCCGGCGCGGAAGTGCTGGCCTGTCACAAGACTCAGTCGGGACCCTTCGGCCGGCTACCGCTGTTGGTCACCCGAACCTACGGCACGGGCAAGATCCTGTTCATCGGCACCGACGGCGCGTGGCGCTGGCGCGAAGGGGTGGAGGATCGCTATCACTATCGCTTCTGGGGCCAGGTCACCCGGTGGATGGCGTACCGCCGCGGCATGGCCCATGGCGAGTTGATGCGGCTTTTTTACTCACCGGACCGTCCGCAATCAGGCGATACCGTAACGCTGCACGCGAATATCTCCGGCACCGGTGGCGAACCGCTTCGCGAAGGGACGGCCGTGGTGCAGATCGTCTCGCCCTCGGGCGAGTCGGACAGCGTGCGGCTTTCGCCCAGCGACGAGTGGGGGCTGTTCACCGGAACCTTCACTCCGGACGAGTCCGGAACGTATCAACTTCGGCTTACCTGTCGCGAGAACGGGTCGACACTCGACGCCACGCTTTCGGTGCAAGACGTCGAGCGGGAACGACTGGGGCAGCCGGCGCGTCTCGATGTATTGGAGGAGCTCACGGCGCTCACCGGTGGGAAAATAGCGAAGACGGGCGATGTGCAAGGGCTGTTGCAGGAAATCAGCGATTTGCCGGAACCCGAGCCCCTGGTTCGGCGGTTAAGAATCTGGAGCCATCCGGCATGGGCGGGTTCGCTCGTATTTCTGTTAGGATTGTTCTGGATCGTGAGAAAGGCAGTCGGTGTAATCTAGTTTGCGGTCACGGCGAAGAACTGGGGTGCCACGGCTGGCTTTGTCCAGCCGTGCGTTGGCGTGCGTAAAAGACAACATGTCGGCGCGTTTCGATATACTAGTTATCGCACCACTCGCAAGAGTGGGACCCACGGCGGCAGGATTCCAAACAAGGAGCCAGTCATGCAGGTACCGACGACAGGCCAGCGCGTTGAACTGCCCGATGGAATGCGAACGAAGCTCGAGTCGTACCGCCGCCGCGTGTGGATGGTGAAGATCGGCGAAGGCGTGCTGGCGGGCCTGTTCGGTCTGCTGCTCTCGTATGTCTTCGTGTTTCTGCTCGACCGCGTCTGGGACACGCCGTCCTGGCTGCGGGGTGTGCTGCTTGCCGCCGGTGCGGCGGGTTTGGGAATCGGCTTTCCGCTGAAGTGCCACCGTTGGGTGTGGCGCACGCGGGCGCTGGAGCAAGTTGCGCGGCTACTTCGATTTCGCTTTCCGGCGCTGGGCGATCAACTGCTGGGCATCGTCGAGTTGGCCCATACCGAGCAAGAGGAGGGTCGCGTCTCGCACGCCCTGCTCCGCGCGGCGGTGCGTCAGGTGGACGAGGAAATCGGCGACCGCGACTTTCACGATGCCGTGCCGCACCCCCAGGTGCGCCGCTGGGCATGGACGGCCGGCGTGGTGGCCGCGCTAGTCGTGGCCGCCTTTGTGCTCGTTCCGGCCGCCGGTTCCAATGCGCTGGCCCGTTGGCTTATGCCGTGGCGCGATACGCCGCGCTATACGTTCGCCCAGCTCGACGAGTTGCCCCGTGAGCTAGTCGTGCCGTATGCAGAACCGTTTTCGCTGCAGGCCACGCTCTCGGAGAATACGGCTTGGTCGCCGGCGGAGGGTTTAGCCCGCTTTGAAACGCAGCCGCCGATCGAAGTGCAGTTGGCGGGTCGCGACTATCGCTTTGAGCTTCCCTCGCAAAAGGATCCCGGCACGCTAACCGTATCCGTGGGGGACGCCCGCAAGCACATCGCCGTCGAGCCGACCCGCCGGCCCGAGTTGACGGCCGTGGCCGCTCGCGTGGCGCTGCCGGAATATTTGCAGTACGCGCGCCCGCAGATGCACGACATCCGCGGCGGCGCGCTGTCGGTCGTGCGCGGAAGTCGCGTGGTGTTCGAAGCCGCCGCCACGCGCGCGTTGAGCAGTGTGGCGATGGACGGCGAGGCGCAGCGTCACCGCGGCACTTCGTTCATCACCGCGCCGGCACTCGTCGAGGAGTCCACGACTCACGCACTCACCTGGAAAGATGAGCTGGGGCTGACTTCGCGCGAGCCGTTCATGCTGTCGCTGCACGCCGTCGACGATCAAGCTCCCACGATCACGTGCGGCGATCTGCCGTTCGACCAAGTGGTGTTGCAGGGCGACGTCCTCTCGTTCGACGTAACGGCCACCGACGACTACGGCGTGCGCGAGATCGGCATCGAGTGGGCCGGCGTCGAGGACACGCTCCGCAATCCAATACCCGCCCAGGGCGAGAAGCTGATCGCGCTGGGTGAGCCGGAGATGCGGCAGACCACCGTACCCGCCGCTTTCTCGCCGGAGCGCGAGGAAATTCCGCCGCAGTCGCTCCGGGTGCGCCTGTTCACGGTCGACTATCTGCCCGATCGCAAGCGCGTCTACTCTCCGACTTACATGATGCACGTGCTTACGGCGGAAGAGCACGCCATTTGGCTGACGCAGCAGTTGGGCAAGTGGTTCCGCCAGGCCCAGGAAGTATACGAGCATGAGCAGATGCTGCACGCGAAGAATGTCGAGCTGCGCGATCTGCCCGTCGACGAGCTCGATCGGCCGGAGAACCGCCGCCGCGTCGAGACCCAGGCCGCGGCCGAACAGGCCAATGCCCGGCGGCTGACGGCGCTGACCTCCAGCGGCGAGGGATTGATCGCCCAGGCGATGCGCAACGACCAGTTCAACGTGCAGACCCTCGAAGACTGGGCCGAAATGCTCCGCTCGCTGAACAACATCGCGGCCAATCGGATGCCCTCGGTGGCCGATCTGCTCAAACAGGCCGCCAGCGCTCCGGGCAAGGGGCAGGGCAGTCCGTCGCCACCAAGCCAACCGCAAGCGAACTCGCGGCCGCAAGTCGGCACCAATCGCGATAGCCAACCCGGCAACCCGGGCTCGACCAAGCCCAGCGACCAGCCGCTGCCCACGGTGCCGCAGATCTCGGATGTCGAGTCGAGCTTCAACGAGTCGAAGCCGTCAGAAAACGAGCAGCCGCCGTCCAATCCCAGCTCGGGCAAGTTTGGTCTGCCGACCACCGACATCTTGGGCGGCGGACCGCCGCAAGAAGAGAAGGAGCGGCCGGAAAGTCCGGCGCAGGAGCAGATGGCTGCCGCCGTCAAAGAGCAGGAGGAACTGCTGGCCGAGTTCGCCAAGGTGGCCGATGAGCTGCAGCGGATTCTCAACAACCTGGAAGGCAGCACGTTCGTGAAGCGGTTCAAGGCGGCCTCGCGTCGCCAGCTCGAAGTGGCCGGCGACTTGAACGAGGGTCTGACGTCGACGTTCGGCGTCGAGGAACCGGCCGACGCGGATGCGGCAATTGAACGGGCAACAGCAATCGCCGAGCGGGAAGTCGCGCAGAGCGAGAATCTGTACGTCGTCCAGGAGGATTTGGAGGCCTACTACAACCGCGTCCAGGACGGCAAGTTCAAGGCCGTGCTCGACGAAATGCAAACGACCGGCACGGTAACCGCCGTGCGCGAGATCGCGGATACTGTCGAAAAGAATTACGGCGGCCAGTCGATCGCCATGGCCGAGTTCTGGGCCGACACGCTGGACCGCTGGGCCGAGCAGCTTGTCGGTCCCGGCTGCCCGGATGGCGGACCGTGCCCCGGAGGAAGCCCGGACAGTCTGCCGCCGTCGATCGTCCTGGAGGTGATGCGGATTCTGGAGGACGAAATCGATCTGCGCGAGGAGACGCGCGCCACCGAACAGGCCCGGGCGGCGCTGACCGCCCGCGAGTATGCCGACCAGGTCGATCCGCTGGTGGAGACGCAGGCCGAATTGACCAAGCGTGTGGCCGCGGTGAGTCAGTTGATTCGCGATCTGCCGACTGCCGCGAGCTTCGGCCGAGAGCTGGCCCTATTGGCCCGTGTCGAGCAAGTGATGAGCGAAGCGACCGGGCTGTTGGCCCGTCCCGATACAGGCCCGGAGCCAATCGCCGCCGAGACCGAAGCGATCGAGCTATTGCTGCAGTCGCGGCGCATCAAGCCCAAGGGTGGGGGCGGGGGCGGATCATCGCCCGGCGGCGGCGGCACCGGCGAGACGGACGACTCAGCACTGGCACTGATCGGCACCGGCGCGGAGCGAAATGCCCAGGCGCAGGTTCGCCATGTCGGCCAGGCGACGGGCGTCACCGGCGGCGAGTTCCCGGCCGAGTTCCGCCAGGGACTGGACGCGTTCTTCAGCGCCCTGGAAGGGACTCGCGAAGTCGGAACGGTGCGGGAAGAATAAGTCGAACGAAGCGCGCGGCTGCGTATTTCACGTTTCAGCGCGGGCCAAATGGTGGAAGGGGTTAATCGCAATGAGAGTCGGTTCGCGAAAGCCATACGCCGCGCTGGCGGCCGGGTTGTTGGCCTTGCTTTTGATTTCGTCGCCGGCCGCTGCGCAGATTTTCGACGTGGTCCCCGTTCCGAACCAGGATCTAATCTTTACCGGTGATCCCGGCGAACAGGCTGACAAAGAGCCACCCGCCGATCAAGCTGCCGACGATGGCGAGTTCCCCGCTCCCGCGGTGCCGGGAGACAATCTCAACCCCCAGATCAAACAGCAGCTCGAGCTACTCGTCCGGCAGCAGGCCGCCGACCAGTGGAGCTTCCTCATGGTGCATCTGGACGCGCTCGATCGGGCGTGTGAGCTGTCCGAGGCACAGCAAGAGAAGCTGCGGATCGCCGCCAAGGGCGCCGTTGATCGTTCGATTTCCGAATGGCTAGAGGCGGTTTCGCAGAACGATGCGGTTGCCCAAAACGCAATCCAGCAGGCCGCCGTCGGCCAGCGAGCAGACCTTCAGGGACGGCTCGTTGCCCAGCAGATCCAGTTGGGTGGCGTCCAGCGGATGGTCATCAACGGCCGCGTGGTGACCACCACTCCGCCGTCTGGCGGCAACGATCCCTCGGGCATCGCTAAGCACCAGCTGTGGACCTCCACCATGGACGACGTGCTCAGCGACGAGCAGAAGCACGCTTGGCGAGAATTCGAGGCTCAGCAGGATAAACGCCGCCGGCAACTGGAGGTCGATCAACTCGTGCTGGAGCTCGACCGGCAGTTGCTGCTTTCCCCCGACCAGCGTGAAAAGTTGCGCAGTTGGATCGACCAGGTCTTCGGCGAGCGGCTGGCGAACGTGGCGGCCGGCGGAGGCCGCGCCGCGAATCTGTCCAACTACGCCGCGCTGATGTACCGCACGCTGCTGGCTTCGGATCTGAAGGACCTTCTCACCGAGGCGCAGCTCATGCGCTGGCAGCGCCTGGCGGGTGGGAACGACGGGCAAGCGAACCAGCAACAACAGCGGCAGCCGAACATCCTGCCTGCGCTGATTGAAAACATCGGCGGCGGCCTGTTCAACATCGCTCCACGTCCGGAGGTTCCGCCGCCGGTCTTCATCGACCCGTTCGACCCGTTCGAGTAGGAGCCATCTTCGTGGGCAAACTCCGCAATCAAATCGGTGGCCGCGGCCGTCTTGATCGCCCCAGCGGTAGTACAGAAATTCCAGTCTATGCCTCTCACGCACGGCTGCGGGGGCAGCAAAGTACACCCGGCGTTGCGCCGAATGCCCTCTCCCCGGCCCTCTCCCAGAGGGAGAGGGAGTGGGCGCGTGGCACAGCCGTTCCTGTCTGTGCGTCAGTAGCTGAACGGGTGAGAATTCAATCCTGCCCCTCGCTTCGGCGGAACTCTCACGAGTCCAGCGCCGGTAGGTCCGCACAGCGGACCCTATATGTAGCAATGCTGCTTGCCGGTCTACTTCTCCTCGCTGCGTTCTCGCCCGCCAGCGCCCAGCCGCCCACTATCCAGTACGGGACGAATGTCCCGCCGGAGGTGAAGCGCATCTACGATCGTGGTCTGGCGTATCTGGCCAGCACGCAACAGGAGGACGGCTCCTGGTCGGGCGGCCAGTCGGGGACCGGCATCACCGGCCTGTGTCTGATGGCCTTTCTGGCCAACGGCGAGGATCCCAACTTCGGCAAGTACAGCCTGGAAGTGCAGCGCTGTGTGCGCAATATCATCAGCAGCCAGGACGCCTCGACCGGCTATCTTCCCAACAGCATGTATCACCACGGCTTCGCCATGCTGGGATTGTCGGAAGCCTACGGCACGGTCGACGAATCGCTCGTCTGGCCCGAGGGCGCGGATGGCCCCAATCGGCGTACTATCGGCCAGGCGTTGGAGCTGGCCGTTCGCTGCGCGGTCACCTCGCAGAAGAAGAACCAGTGGGGCGGCTGGCGATATTCTCCCGACTCGACCGACGCCGACACATCCGTGTCCGGTGCGGTGCTCATGGGTCTGCTCGCTGCCCGCAATGCCGGAATCGAAGTGCCAGACGAAACGATCGACAAGGCCCTCGACTATTTCCGCAGTAGCACGTCCGACAGCGGCAGCGTCGCCTACGCCGGCGGCATCGGCGGACACGGCGCTTCGATGAACCGCACCGCCATCGCCGCGCTGGTGCTGAGCATCGGCAAGCGGCGCGAATGGACGCAGTTCGATGCCACGGTCGGGCATCTCACGTCGCAGCTCGAGCACCAGGAAAGCGGCTACCCCTTCTACTTCCGCTACTACATGGCCCAGGCTCTCTTCCAGGGCGACTTCGACGCCTGGACCAAGTGGAAGCGCGAGAACGTCATCATCCTGCGCGATCTGCAGCAGGACGACGGCAGCTTCAACGCGAACCACGGCGTCGCGTACGGCACCGCCATGTCGCTGCTCGCCCTGGCGCTCGACTACCGCTTTCTGCCGATTTACGAACGCTAAAGGCCAAGCACCGATTCGAGGATCAACCTCATGTCGCGATTGTTCCGTGCGGTCCACTTTGCCGGCTGGGCATTCTCTCGAAAGCTGCCGGCGGCCACGGCGATGGCGGTGTTATCGGTGTGCCTGCTATGCGGCAGCGTGGAAAACACCGTGACGGCGCAGCAGTTTATACCGGGCTCCGATTTTCAACTCCCCGCCGTGCAGATCGTGCCGCGCGTCAAGCCGGTCGCCGAGCCGCAGCCGGTGCCTGCCCTCTACGGAACGGCGCGAACCGAGGATACGCCTGGAGAACGTGACGGCGCGCCGGCCGACGGGCCGCTCTCCGGCACACTCCATTGGAAGGAAGGCGACGAGTTGTCCGGCCGCGTAGTCGGCGGCACGGCATCTCGCCTGAAGTGGCAGTCGCCGGCCCTGGCGATGGCCTTTACGCTCGACTGGAACTACCTGGAGTCGATCGACTTTGCCGGCGCCGCCCGCGACCAGTTGCCCGACGAGCCGTTTCGCATTTCACTTGCCGGCGGGGACATTCTTTTCGGAAACGTGACGGCCATCACGCCCGAGCACGTCATGATCTCCAGCAAGCGGCACGGAGAAAGCCACCTCCGGCGCGATGCCGTTCTGTCGCTGGTGCGGCTGGACCATGCGGACTTGATCCAGATGACGCTCGATCGCCGGCGGGGCTGGCAAGCGGTCGAGTCCGCCGGCTGGCAGGCCAGTGACGACGGACTGCTCATGACCGATACGGCGGGCAGCCGGCTGTTTCGCGAGATCGAGTTACCCACGAAGTGCTACATCGACGTCGAGCTGGCTTGGAAGCGCGTGCCGGGCTTTACGCTGGCCTACGGCTCCAGCCGTGAAATTGCGCGGCACCAGGGGGTGGTGTGGATCGAAACCTGGGGCGACGAACTGATCGTCCAAACTTCGGCCGGCGCGGAAGGCTTTCACCCCTTGCTCACTCTGACTCGCGACATGAAACAGTTGCGGCTGCGACTGCTGTGGGATCGACCCGCGGGTACGCTGTTGGTCCACGACGGCGCCGGCAAGCTGCTGGCGCGAATCCCCACGGCGGACACCCAGTCTGCCAGCGGCGGATTGTACTTGAAGAACAAAGGCGCGGACCTGACGGCGTCCGTGCGACTTGGCGAGTGGGAGGGAGACGCTCCGCCGAAGGTGATCGACGGGCCCGGCCGCGTGCGGCTTGCCTCCGGTGAGGAACTCACAGGCAGCGTTCGTCTTGCTCCGGATGCGGCCGGCATGGCCACCATCGCCGAGGCGGGCGGCCAGAGCCGCCAGGTGCCGCTGGCGGAGATCTGCGAGATCTCGCCCGAGAACCCAGCACCCCCGGCGGGCGACAACACGCGCACCGTCAGCACGCTTCACTTTAACGACGGCACGCGGCTGCACGGTCGTGTCGCTTCGATCGAAGAAGGAACGCTGCGGCTGGAGACGTCGTATTCCGCCGAGCCGCTCGCGGCCAAATTGGAGGGCGTGCGGAGCATGCGGCTCCCGCTGGGCGGCGCGCCGGCGGAGGTCATGTCCAGCCACGTGCTGGAGATTGGCGGCGTGTCGCTGCACGGTATGCTGGCCGCGGCCGGCGAATCGCTCGGATGGCGACCCATTGGTGCCGACGAAGTGATTCCGCTCGCCCGAGACCGCCAGATGCGGATAACCCGCATCAATGCACCCGCCGTCGAGGACGCCGGCCAGTCCAAATTGAGCGACATCCTCTATCTCCGCGGCGGCGATCATATCCCTTGCCAGGTGGTCGCCATCGATGAAACCGAAGTTCACGTCGTCACACCCTACAGCGCCGACGCCAGCTTTCCGCAGACTGAGGTGAAGGCGATCGAGTTGGCCACCCAGGGTTTCAACTCCGCACCGAGCTTCCGCGATCCTGCCTGGAACGTCCAGCAGCAACAGGCCGACGCCGCGGAGTTGACCGATCGCGAAGCGCTTCTACGCGGTCAGGTGACGCTGTTCCATCCGGAGCTATTGCGGGCCGGGTCATTGGAGTTCGATTTGGAGTGGGCCCAAGAAGATCAGCAGACCTACCTTTACATCACGCTGTTCACGTCCGACGGCATTCGTCGGGCCGATACGCCGATGCTCTATTTGCGGCGGTACAACCAGGGCCAACTCATCGTGCAGACGAACTCGCTGGGCGGAGCCAGGGCGCAAGTGCTTCAGCCCCAGGGAATTCGAGGCGAGGCGCAACGGCCGCCCGGTGCATTCGTGGACCGACGTGCGCAAGTCCTTCAGCCGCAGGGCAATCCCGGCCAGGATGCGTTGCGCACCCACGTCAAGATCGATACCGACGGTGAACACCTCTCGATCGAGGTCGACGGAAACCAAATGGCCCAGCATCATTTTCCCGATCCGGAGAAGGTCGAAGCCGGCATTTCTTTCCAGTTGCGTCCGATCAATCAGGTGGTGCAGCGGGTGGTTGTCGACGCAGGTGGTCGGCAGCGGGTTGTGCAAGAGGCCGTGCCGCAGAACGGTTCGATGGTAAAGATTACCAATCTTCGCCGGGGGCGCGCCCTGGGGCCCTACAGTTCGCTGGGCCTAGACGAGACCGAGGTGACGCGGATTCTCACCGTGCCGCGCAACCGCAAGCCGAATCCGCCCCGGCACATGTTGGTCGCCCACACCGGCGATCTGCTGCGGGGCGAACTGATGTCGCTCTCGCCGGAGGTCGTGCGGTTCCGGTCTCGGCTCGAAGAGCTTTCCGTCCCGCGCGACCGAATCGGGGCGATAATCTGGTTGACGACCGAAACGGACCAGATCAATCCGCCGCCGGAGAACGCCGTGCAGGCAGTCTTCGAAAACGGCGCTATCCTGCAGTTCACCGCGGAGAGGGTGGTCGACGGCGCGATCCTCGGACAGCATCCCGTGATGGGCAAGTGCAGCTTGCCGCTGGAGTCGCTCAACGAGCTGCGGATCGGCCAGACCGAACCTGGCGGGGACCAGTTGGCCTATGCAAGCTGGTCGCTGCTCGAGGCGACCGAGCCGATTTTCCCGAATGTCGACCCGGCCCAAGGCGGCGCCTTCGGAACCTATTCGCCGCTGGTGGATACGGCCGCCGCCGACTTCACCGCCGAACTGCTGGCCGGCGGAAAGTTTAACCTGGCCGAACACCGCGGCAAGGTGGTGGTGCTTGACTTCTGGGCTACCTGGTGCGGGCCGTGCGTGCAGGCGATGCCGCAACTGACCGCCGCGGTCGAAGGCTTCGATCCCGACGAGGTCGTGTTCATCGGCGTCAACCAGCGAGAAAGCGCCCAGGCCGTGCGGCAGTTTATGCAGGCCCGGGGTTGGGACTTTCCGGTGGCCATGGACCACGACGGCGCCATCGGCCGCAAGTACCAGGTCGAGGCGATCCCGCAGACGGTCGTGCTGAACAAAGAGGGCCAGATCAAGCACGTCCACCTGGGCACGAGTCCGAATCTTAATGAAAGTCTGACCGCAGTCTTGCAGCAGCTTGTAAGCGGCGACGCCGAAGCGGCGCTTCCTCCCGAGCCGGAGAAGGCTCCCTGATTTTGCGCGTTCGCAGTGGCGGCGTCATCACTCGTCTCATGGGGCGCAATCGGTGAGCAAACCTGCAGCCGGCGCAAGGTCAGCGCGGGTGAAGCGGAAGCCGTGGCTGGCGGGCCTGCTGGGGCTATGCGGGACCCGGCTTCGGCTCGATTAACCGGGCCGCGGACGGGGGTTTGCCCGGCAGCGGGCGGCGAGTAGAATCGGTGATCGCCAGGCCGCTCCCGCAGAATTCGGCGGGCTGTGCGGTGTCTAACTCGGAGAGGTGGCTGAGTGGTCGAAAGCGCCGGTTTGCTAAATCGGTGACCGGGTAACTGGTCCGCAGGTTCGAATCCTGTCCTCTCCGCTAAGTTCTTTTGCAGTAGTATCGCTGGCGAATGGTTGGAAATGAACCGCACTGCGTCACTTTGTCTGCTGGTCCCGCTCTAGCTGAATCCAGTGTGCAAGATAGAGCCCACGGCCGCTTCCGGGTCCGGACGGGTCTGTTCCGACGGCATAAAGGATTCCTACCAATTTGCCGTCGCGCACGCTCGCATGCCACTGGAGGTCGTGGGTGCGCCTCAATGAATCTGGCGTTCCGAGATCACCCAACATGCGACCCGTGAAATTTCCGTTGTCGTCGAGCCGCGCCTCGTTGACCAGCGCGATGAGGCCATCTCGGAGTTTGGCGTGCACGTCGCCGTCTTCGTGGAACGTGAGAGAAACAGGGATTTTTCCGTCGTGCGTGTGTACGGCGCCGACCCAATTCCCAGACAGCTTTCCGGGTAGTCCCACCGAGTTTTCTGGTGAAAAACCCAGATCGTGTCCGCCTTTGGGCTGCACTTGCTCCACTGGGCAATCGAGGATCGCTGAATAGATGGCGTCCGTAACGGCTAACGCGATGCGATAGCCGGGCCACTTGACATCCTTGTTTGCCAGGACGACCACGCACAGTTTCTCGTCCGGAATCATATCGACGTGGCACTCCCAGCCGACGTGCGCACCACCGTGGAGTACGTGACGTCGACCCGCCAGATCCGTGCGAACGTGCCAACCGAGCCCATATTCCTCCGACCCCATGGGAACCGTCGCTTGCTGCATTTCATCGATCAGGGCTTCGCACAATTCGAGCGACTGGCCTGAAGGTCCAGACTTGTTGTGGAACATGCCGAAACGCAAGAGATCGTGAACCGAGGAATAAACGTCGGCGGCGCCAGACACAGTCGTGACCACATGATCGATACGATCTCCGTTGGCGCGGTATCCAGCGGCGCGTCGTGTGGCGGAGATATCTCCGACGGCAAGGAAGGAATCGTGCATACCCAGGGGCGCGAAGACGTCTTGCTGTAGGTATTCGTCAAACGACTTGTCAGAACATCTCGCCACAATCTCGCCCAAGAGCGCGTAGCCAAGATTCGAATAGTGAAACTGCTCCGCCGGCGGAATCATGATCTTCGCGTATCGGTCGATCAGTGCTTCCAGCGAGGGCCGGCTTGCCGTCTCTTCCGGAAAGTATGTTTGCCAATGGCCCGGTAAGCCGGAGGTATGGTGCAACATTCTCCGCAATGTCGCGTCGTTGGCCGATCCAACATACGATTCGACCGGAGTGTCCAACAAAAACTCGTTAATCGGCTGATCCAGACTCAGCTCTCCCTTGCCGACTAGCGTCATCACGGCAGTCGCCGTGACGGGCTTGGTCGTGGAGCCAATGCAATACGCCGTGCGAATCGTGGCGGGCACCTGATTCTCGCGGTCTGCCCAACCGAACGCCTCTTCCCAGAGCACTTTCTCCCCACGCACCACTCCCACGACGACCGACGGGATTTCTTCTTCGGCCATGCGCGTCTTTATGAGTTGCCGGACCGCGACAAACTCGTCGGCAAATGCGACATGGCACAACACGATCGTGCAAGCGAACAGTCGGACGACGAACCACGACACTCGCATTATCACCACCCCCTAGAGAGGTCGAATAGATGGAACTCGACCGATTGTAACCAATCGGCGTGTCGAACTCGAATTGGGCGGCGCGTGATGGCAGCGGGAGACGGTCGCCGCGCGACTAGCAGTCGTCGCGCGTCAATTGCCCGTCGACGCGGCGCCAGATGCCGTAGGTGTTCTTGTCGCGCAGCGGCTCGGGCAGGGCGTCGTCCGGGAAGTTCTGGTAACAGACCGGCCGGGCGAAGCGGAGAATGGCCGCCGTGCCGACTGACGTAAAGCGGCTGTCCGTCGTAGCGGGGTACGGCCCGCCGTGGTGCATCGACTCGCAGACCTCAACGCCGGTGGGAAATCCGCCGAGCACGATCCGCCCCACCTTCCGCTGAAGCACCTCGATCAGCCCGCGGTAGTCCCGCAGGTCGCGCGCCGTGCCGTGTAGCGTGGCGGTCAAGTGACCCGACAGCCGGGTGGCGATTTGGGCCATTTTCTCCGGCGACGTGCAGCGGACAATCAACGACGCCGGCCCGAACAGCTCCTCGCTCAGTTCAGGATGGGCGACGAAGGTGAGGTCATCCGTGGCGAAGATTACCGCGCCGACCTCGTTTTTGGCCGAATCGGCCGTGCCGCCGGTCGCCAGCACCTTCACGCCGCTGATCGATGTGAACCGCTCGACGCCGGACTCGAAGCCCCGGCGGATGCCGGCGTGGAGCATGGTACCCGGCGCGGCCTGGGCGGCTTGCTTCGCGACGGCCTCTTGAAAGTGGTCCAGCCCGTCGCCGGCCAGTCCGACAACGACTCCGGGGTTCGTGCAGAACTGGCCGACGCCCAGGGTGACCGATTCCAGGTAAGCTTCGGCGATCTTATCGGCCCTTTCGGCCAGCGCGCCCGGCAGCAGGAAGACCGGATTGATGCTGCCCATCTCGGCGTGGACGGGGATCGGCACTTCGCGTCCGGCAGAAGCGTCGAACAACGCACGGCCGGCGGTGAGCGACCCGGTGAAAGCGACAGCCCGGGTGAGCGGATGCCGAACCAGCCCCAGTCCGACGGCGTTGCCGGCGCCCTGCACCAGGCAGAAGGCGTCTCGCGGCAGGCCGGTCTGCTGTAGCGCTTCGCCAATCGCACGGCCCACCAGTTCGCTGGTGCCTGGGTGCGCGGGATGGGCCTTCACCACGACAGGGCAGCCGGCGGCCAGGGCGGAAACGGTATCGCCGCCGGCGACGGAGAACGCCAGCGGAAAGTTGCTCGCGCCGAATACGGCTACGGGTCCAAGTGGGTAGAGCATCCGTCGCACGTCCGGCTTCGGAAGCGGCTGCCGGTCCGGTTGCGCCCGATCGATCCGAGCGTCGACCCACGATCCGTCCTTGGCCAGCCGGGCAAACATCTTGGCCTGATTCACCGTGCGTCCTCGCTCGCCGGTCAGTCGCGCCAGCGGAAGGCCGGTCTCGGCATTGGCGCGCTGCAGCAGCACATCGCCCAGTGCCATGATCGAATCGGCCACAGCTTCCAAAAGCGCCGACCGTTGCGCTCCGGTAGTGCGGGCCATTGGGGTGAATGCTCCGTACGACAGGTGCATCGCCCGATCGATCTCGGCATCGGTCGCCTCATGAAACTCCGGCTGAAGCGATTCGCCGCTAGCCGGGTTGGTGGCGGTGAAGGTCTGGCTGCCTTCAGTAGAAGTGTCGGCGCCGAGAAGCTGTTTTCCGTGGAGTTCCATGGCAACGATTTCAAACGCGTGGGGTGAAGCGAATTCGGTGAACTTGAACTAGTTGAGCAGGAGACGAAGCCGTTGGAGTCATGCGACCGAATTGGTCAGCGTACCGATGCGGTCGATGCGAATGTGCACGGTGTCGCCCGACTGCAGAGAAAAACCATCGGGCGGGACGATGCCCGTGCCGGTCATCAACAAGCAACCGTGCGGGAAGCTGTTGTCTCGATACAGGTAATCGACCAGTTGCCGGGGCGGCTTTTTGAGTTGATCGAGCGCGGTGTTTCCTTCGAAGATCGGCTCGCCGAGGCGTTCGATGGTCAGCTCGATACGGGTGCCGCCGGGCAGTGGCTGGTCGGTAACGTAGATTCCCGGCCCCACCGCGGCGCAGGCGTCGAACGTCTTTGCCTGCGGCAGGTAGAGCGGGTTTTCGCCCTCGATGTCGCGGCAGCTTAGATCATTTCCGATCGTGTAGCCGACGATGGTTCCGCGGCGCGTCACGGCGAGCGTAAGCTCCGGCTCGGGCACGATCCACTGCGAGTCGGACCGCAGGTGAAGCGTCTGGCGGTGCCCGACCGCGCGGTGCGGAGTCGCCTTGAGGAACAGCTCGGGGCGATCGGCATGGTAGACGCGGTCGTAGAAGTCGCTGCCGCCAGCGGCCTGCGATTCCTCCATGCGTGCGGTGCGGCTGCGAAAGTACGTGACGCCGGCCGCCCAAATCTCCTGGCTGGCCAGCGGAGTCTGAATCACCGCTTCGAGTGAGACCTCGCCGGCCGGCGCGCTGGCGTCGCACGCTCCTTGCAAGTAAGTGGAGAGATCGTCGCGGTTGACCAGTTCGTCCCAGTCGTCATCGAGCGGAAAGTAGCGGTCCTGGTGCTCGACCAGCGCTCCTTGCTTGGTGCGGTAGAGGATCATTCAGGGTACGGCTCCTCAGCTTCACGCGTGCGCAATGGTGCCGGTTTTCTCGCTGCTGCCCGAATTTCTATATCCGGCAGCCGCCGGTCGAACCGCCTTATCCTACGGCCTGTCCGGCCTGGTTGAAAGGGGCGTGGGGAGTCGGACAGAAGCTGCTGCATGAGCCGGTTATCCGTCCGACGCTGCGGAGCAATTCGAACTGTGCTGGCGGAATTCATAAGGATTCCGCTTTATCACGCTAGCCAGGATGCGTCACATCGCTAGCAACGGTGCTGATCTCGTGAAGCGGCTCGTCGTCCAACGACGCGGCGGCTCGGGTGTCGGCATCGCGCCGGGCCTTTTCGCTGGCAACGTGATTGCGTCGCATCATCAACAGACCCCATGAGGTCAAGCCGATGCCGGCCAGCAGCGGCACCGTAGCGGGCTCGTGAAAAAAGGCGATTCCCACCAACGCGGCCATGGCGGTCTGCGAGGCGTTCAGTGCGTTTACGAAGACGACGCCGGTCAAGTGCAGGGCCTTGGCCAGCGCCAGGTAGGCCACGGCATTGAATACGCCGGCCGCCAGCATCACGGCGAGATCCGGCATCGCGGTGCTTCGCAGCGCCGGCAGCCCGAGCCGTGCGATGCTCAGTGCGCCCAGGACGAGAAAGCCCGTCAACGTGGTACTGACGAGAATTGTGGAGAGGGGCAGACCGCGGGCGGAGGTGTACCGGATGGCCACGCCGAGCAGGCAGTAGGAAAAACCGGCGAAGCAGCCGGCGAAGACGCCCAGCACCAGCAGCAACGTGCCGCCCGAGGCGGTCGCCGCGGAGGTGGCGGCGATGGCGCGGTTCGCCTCCGGGGCCCCGAAGCTGAGCACGCAAATCGCAGCGACCAGCACCAGCAGCGCCAGGGCGGTGCGCAGCGTCACTTCCTCGCCCAGCCATGCCCGACCCAACAGAGCGCTGCTGGCGATCATGGTCCCCAGGGTCAACGGCACGGTCAATGCGATGCCGACCACGCCCAATGCCCATTGGAATACGACGTTTCCGAAGAGTTGCGCGAACAGCCCCGCTCCGACGACCACCATCAGCAAACGGAGCGACGGCACGAGCGCCTGGCTCCGCAACATGCGGACCAGCAGGAACGGCCCGATCAGGATAACCGTCGGCAGCGCCTTCAGGCACGACACCCAGACGGGATCGCAATGGGTCACCGCGCGCAGGCAGACATTCGCCCCGGTATACGCGACGGCGGAGAAAATACCACAATAGGTGCCGGCCGCGACGGGGTGCCGATCCCACCAATGCGCGTCGCCGGCGCCATGTTGAGAATCTCGGGTAGGCACTCGGCTATTTTAGGCGCCGCGTCGAGATCCCGCGAGGGCCCCCCAATCGCGAAAGTCGCTCATGTCGAGGCTTGCCGCGATTGTGCGGAGCGAGCGTGACAATGTGGCCACGTAAGCCGAGGCGCTTTTAGGTGGGCCTCTTGGGGCACATCTGGGAAGCGTGCGGCACGCCGCGTGCGGCCTGATGCTGAAAGTATCTCTCGGCCGTTCCCAACGTAGCAGCACGGTCGGAAGGACCGTGCTGCTCGCTACGACCGGCCGAGACGGGACAAGCCGCTTCACCGGAAAGTTGCGGTGGGGGTACCGCCCAATCTTGGACTTAGGCCCGGCTGCATGCTACGAAACTTATGAGCGCGATTCCCCCGCGCGAGTGGGAGGCCGTGCCGGTTCGCTCGAGTTGCACGTCGACTTGGTCGTGCGCGGGCAGCCCTGGCGTAGCTTGGTGGTCACGCGTCGGGGCGGGGTCGACGAGAAGGGAGACGGCGGTGAACGTGGTAGCAACGAAGCCACCAACGGTCGAGGCGTCTCCGGGTGAAGGCGGAAAATGAACAGCAATTCCAGCCAGACCGATTCGGCCGATGAAGCCCTCGAACTGCGCAGCGCGCCGCCGGCCGAATATCACTGGTGGCTCGTCGGCAGCGTCGACGACTCGGGTTCGTTGCTGCACGTTCCGGTCGGGCCGTTTCCATTCCGCATCGGGCGCCGTCCGGGGGCGTCGCTGTGTCTGCAAGCACCGACGATCTCGCACTTGCATGCCGAGATCCGGCAGCGCGACGGCGAGCTTTTTATTCGCGACATGGGGAGCACAAACGGCACCTTCATCAACGGTGTTCCCGTGAACGGGGAAATACCTCTGCACGATTCCGACCTCGTTCAGTTTTCAAAGGTGACCTTTCGCGTCAGCCGTCGCGGGGCCGACGTCGAGGACAACATCGACACCGTATTGAGCTACGCGGGCGATCAGGCGGTCGCGCTGGTCCAGTTCGAGCGTTTGTTGAACGAGCGTGCTGCCATCCCGTACTTTCAACCAATTCAAGAGTTGGCGACCCGACAAACGGTCGGCTACGAAATTCTGGGACGAAGCCGGCTGTTCGGGCTACAGACGCCGCACGATATGTTCATGATCGCCTCGCAACTCAACCTGGCTGCGGAATTGAGCCGCGTCTTTCGGCAGGAGGGGATCGAGGAAGGCAGCCTTCTGCCGGGCCTGCCTAACCTGTTCGTGAATACCCATCCCGTGGAACTGGTGGAGCGGGGTATTCTCGATTCCTTGCGGGCGATTCGCGAAGTTCACCCGCACCAGCCGATCACGCTGGAGATCCACGAGGCCGCCGCGACCGATCTTGCCATGCTGCGCGAATTGAGCGCAGCGCTCAAGGAACTGCGGATCGAGCTGGCGTTCGATGACTTTGGGGCAGGTCAGGCGCGGCTGGTGGAGCTAGTTGAGGTATCGCCGCAGTATTTGAAGTTTGACATGCAATTGATTCGCGGCATCAACATCGCACCGCCCACCCGGCGGCAGATGATCGCGACGCTGGTCCGCATGACGCGCGAACTGGGTATTACACCGATCGCCGAAGGTATCGAGACACTTGAAGAATACGAAACGTGCCAAGAGATCAACTTCGAACTCGGACAGGGATTCTTTATCGGCCGACCCGCGGGCGTGAGCCACTATTTAGGGAGAGCCTGCGAGCGGCAGGGCGTCTCCCGTGAAGCTTCTGTCGTCTCGCCGAACAACGCGCCGGACAGCGATGCGCTGCCGCGTAGTTGAGAAGCCGGGACCGAGGTTCATTTGTTTTCCGCTGGTTCAGGGCGAGGCAAGGCAGGATCGTTCCCGCCACGCGGCGCAGGACAGGGCCGTGACGCCCGCCGTTCAACTCGAGCAGGATGTGACGCCGCGTGACAACGCAATTGCCAGTGATTGAAGAACCGTTTCCCGGCTACAAGGTCGTGGAGCGCATCGGGGCAGGCGGATACGGCGAAGTCTGGAAGGCCATTGCCCCGGGCGGCCTGAGCAAAGCCATCAAGTTCATCTACGGCAACGAGAGCGACGACCGTGCCGTACGTGAGCTCGGCGCGTTGAATCGGGTGAAGGAAGTCCGCCACCCGTTCCTGCTCTCCCTGGAGCGGATCGAGATCATCGCCGGGCAGCTCGTCATCGTCACGGAACTGGCCGAGATGAGTCTGAAGGACCGCTACCTGGAACACCGCGCCCAGGACAGGCCCGGCATTCCGCGAGACGAACTACTGGGTTACCTGCGGGACGCCGCCGAAGCGCTCGACTACATGTCGGAGCACCGCTCGCTGCAACACCTGGACGTGAAACCGGAAAACTTGCTGCTGGTAGGCGGCCGGGTCAAAGTGGCCGACTTCGGCCTGGTCAAGGATCTCGGGGAGACGAGCGTCTCATTGATTGGCGGATTAACACCTCGATACGCCGCTCCTGAAGTCTTCGACGGACAGCCGGGCCGCCATAGCGATCAATACAGCCTGGCGGTGGTCTATCACGAAATGCTCACCGGATCGACGCCGTTTTCCGGCAAGACGCCGGCCCAACTGACGTCTCAACATTTGCACGCTCCGCCGAACCTCAGCGCACTTTCGCCCGACGATCGGAATATCATCGCTCGGGCTCTGAACAAGCGGCCCCACCAGCGATTTAGCAGTTGCGCCGCGATGATCGAGGCGCTGTCAAACCCCGGGCGAGCGGCTTCGCCCTCGGTACGCGCCGCTGCGCCGGGGGCCGTCGCGGCGGCCGTTGCAAATGGCCGATGCAAGCAGGCCGATAAGTCACCGTGCGACGAACTCAACGACACGACAAGAACACCCGTCGCTGTGCCTTCGGTTCTCACCACCACGCCGCCGCCGATCTCGCTGCCGGAGGAGGATCTCCGATTGGGACCCGCGCTGATCGTCGGTGTGGGTGGAACGGCGGGCAGCGTCCTCCGGCGGTTTCGCCAATGCCTGTCCGAGCGATTCGGACGGCCGGAGGATCTGCCGGCGGTCGATATGCTGCTGCTGGATACCGACGTAAAGGCACTGCTACGGGCGACGCAGGGCGATTCGGACATTGCACTCGATCCGCGGCAAACGCTGGCCATGCCGCTGCGGCAACTGCAGAATTATCGCGAGGACTCGGCCCGCTTCCTGCAGTGGATCAGCCGCCGATGGCTGTACAACATCCCGCGCTCGATGCGAACCGAGGGACGCCGTCCGCTGGGCCGACTGGCCCTGATGGATCACTCGCAGGAGCTGCGTCTGCGGGCGCAGGCGGCGCTGACCCGGTTGATCGACCCAGCGACGCTCGAGCTGTCGTCGGAGCGAGGCGGGTTGCAGTTTACCGCCGAGCGAACTCGCATTTTCATCGTGGCTTCCATCTCCGGCGGCACCGGCGGAGGCATGGCCTTGGACCTCGCGCGGGCGATGCAGAAGCTCCTCGCCAGCGCGGGGCTGCCGGCCGACGGCGTACGGGTCGTGCTGACGCACTCCACGGGCCGCGCTACCGATGCTCGCGATCTGGCGATTGCCAATGCCCATGCCACGTTGACGGAGCTCAATGCGCTGCTTCAATACGGCGCGGACTACGGAGACGACGCCCATGCCGTGTGGCCCGATCTCAAGGTCGGTGATGTGCCGTTTCCGCCCACGTACCTGGTCGACTTCGGCGACGGGCTGGACGATGCGAAGTTCGGCGACCGCACCGAATCGGTGGCGCGTTACCTTTACCTGAATACGGCGGCGCCCGGTGGCGCTTTTCTGGAGAAGTGCCGGCACTCGGACCGACAGGGGGCGGAGACTGAATACACTTCGCTGCGGACGTTCAGCGTGTGCCAGCCCGGCGGCGTGAGCGACGCGGCAGTCCAGGAACTGAGCGAACTGACGGCGCGGGAGCTCTTGAAGAACTGGGCAGGAGCCGAGAGCGAAAGCGATGCCGCGATGAGTTCTCCCGGGGCCAAGGCGCTGGCGGCGCTGGCGGCCGAGTTCTCCCGCCACGTACGTCCCACCGATGCGTTGGCCAAGGTCGCCGCCTCGCACCTGCAAGAGTTGGGGATCTCGTTCGAACGGCTGGCCGAAACCTTTGATCAAGCGGTGAACGGGGCACGGCCGAGCGAGTGGAACGACGCCGGCGCGCACCCAGACCATGTACCAAGCGCCGAGCAGCCTGAGCCGAAGGCCGAAGCGGAGCATGACGCGAGTCGCCTGCTGCTGCCCGAACAACAGCGCGAGGCAGGCCCGTCCGGCACCGGCAGCCGGAAATTCCGCTCACCGCGAATGATCGTCGACGAGCTCGCCGCGGAACTGGTACGCGAGCACGGCGGCGCCATCGAAAGCTGGCTCAACCCGTACGTCGAGGGCCCGCATCCGAGCCTCGGGACGGCCGAGCGCCTGGCTCACCGTGCGGTGGATTACCTGAACGACATCGCGCAGCGTTGTAGTGAGATCATGCAGGAACGCCGTGAGGAATTACAGGAGGCCGAATCGGTTTCCGACGACGATTCCTCGATCGGCCGACCGTATGACATGGCGGCGTGGCACGGCGGCACGCAGACGGAAGCGGAAACCGCCACCAGCCTGTCCGATTGTAATATGAACGGCGATGAGGACGCGGTGATTTGCTTTGGCGTCGCTCGAACCGCCCGCGCGCTGCAGGAGACGGTCGGGAGACTAGCGAAAGAATTTCGCGAGCTACGCCGTCAAGTGGAGGGCTGGTGGGCGGCCTTCGAGGCGCCGCCCGAAAAGGACGCATCGGAGCAACCGGTCGACCGCGACGCGGCGGGCGCCGACCATGCCGAGTCGCACGTCGCGGAATCGATTCAACAAATTCTGCCCGCGCTGGTGGAGACGCTCGGAGTGCAAGTCCGGCAGAACTTCCTGGACCTTCACGGCGGACTGCGCTCACTGATCGGCCGGGCTCAAACCCCAGTGGAAAGCATCGTGGAGGCGATTCGGCACGACGCCCGCACGGTTGTGCTAGAGGCGGTGCGAAAGAGCGATCTGGGCGGTGGACTATTGGGCGAACAGTTCGATGCCGACACGTGGGCGAATCGCATGCGCGGCGGCCTCGATCAAGGGTCGCCGCGAATCGTCTCGTGCGGAGGTGCCAGGCGACTGTTGTTGGCGGGGCCCCCTGGTGACAACCTCGACAAGATCCACGCCGCGCTGTGCGAGCATGGCGGCCAGAGCGTGACGCGCGTGCCGGCGGTCGATGGGCGGTTGATCCTCTGCCAGGAGGTGAGCGGCATTCCACTGACTGCGGTGGCAATGCGTTTGATTCAGCATCGACGCGACTTCGCGGAAGTGGCCGCCCGGCTGCATACCCGCGTCGACCTGCGGTGGCCTTCGTTGTACTTCGAGGCGTAGCCACCTCACCGCGCAACTTCCGCACTGGGGGCGGTGCTGGGTGGTGAAGCTCTGGGTGGTAAAGCTCTGGCCGCGGCGCGGATCAGGGGCGGACGCTCGAGCAAGCGTCGACAATCGCCTCGATTGCCGATTGAATGCCGTTGCGTGTGCGGTTCTCCGCGAGCCGCTGCTGCAACCCTGCCGCACTTTCGCAAAGTGCGTCGGCGCCGAGGTTGCGAGCTTCCTCCTGCAACAGCTCGGCCGCGTTGGCAAGCCCCTCCCAATCGCCGACCTCCAGCAATCGAAACAAGGCGAACAACCGCGATTCGAGCTGCGCCAGCCGCTTGTGCTTGCCGCCTTCCAGGTCGTGCTTGATTTGCCACTGAAGCCCGACGCGGTGGCGGCCTTCGCCATTGGGAGCGACGTACTTGACGATCGCGTACAGGGTGGCTCCGTCGTAGGAGACGACGACTTCTTGCCCGTACTCCAACCCAGCCGCATCGTCCACGACCAGGCCAATCCCGCCGAAGGACTCATCGACGGCCATCGCTTGCCGCTCGTCGCCGCCTTCGAGCCGAATCGAGACCTCACCCACTCGGGCAAGGAATCGCGACCACTGGCGGCGTTCCGCGGTGTCCTGGCCCTGCCGATCGTCCGACTCGAATTGGGTTGCCATGACGGGTACCTCGCAGTTTGCGCGTTGCCACTGCTGTAAGCCTAGCTCATATCCCGCCGCGGCGTGGTGCCTCCCGTGTCGGTAGATTGGTGATTACCGCCTGTACGACTGGCAGCAGTTGTTCCGGCCATGCAGCGCGACGGGTCCGTTGTGCGAACCAAGCTGTCGTAGCTGAACTGGTGAGCTACATCACAAAATACGAATGTCTGTGCCACGAGATCTACTTTTGCAGGCAGCACTTCTTGTACTTTTTGCCGCTGCCGCAGGGGCAAAGCGCGTTGCGTCCCACGCGCGGCGAGCGGAACCACGTCGAGGGAAGCGTCGACTGCCGAGTCTTTCGCTCGATCGTCGTCTGCTCCACGTAACCGGCCGACGCGTCGACCACCGGAAACTCCGGCGTGCTCCACTGGCTGCGGTACTCTTCGTCCCGCCGGGCCTCCTCGCGCCATTGGTCGGCTTCGGGGATCGCTTCGCCGGTGAGCGTGGCCAGCGTCAACAACGTCTGCTTTAGTTCCGCGATGTCGCGGCTGGGGGGGCTGGAAAGCACGATCTGCCGCGCCGGCTCGATCGCATCGGTGGTGAACTGGCCCAGCAGCGCCTGCCCGAGATAAGCCCGAATTTCGGGGTCCTCTTCGCTGTCGATAAACTCGCGGATGATCTGGGCGGAACGCTCCGAATGGATCCGCTCCAGAATCACCGAAGCATACACGCGGAATCCCCAGTCACTGCGAACAAACTCGCTGGCGATCGCGTCGAGCACCTGATCGCCGCCGATCTTGATCAGCGCCCGCACGCTCTCCTCATTGACCCAATCGGACTGGCGATGCAGCCGGGCGACCAGCGACTCGATGGCGTCTTCCAACCGCAAGTCGCCGGCCATGCGGACGGCGGCAATCTCTCGCCACGACGTTTCGTCATCGGCGGGCGATTCGCGAAGTATTTGCAGGATGCGGTCCGGCTGCGGATCGCTGCTGGCGACGATCGCTTCGGCCAGCCGGTAGCCGTGTTCCATGGAAATATCTTCATCATCGGGCGATTCATCGGCCTTGCGGCAAAATCCCTCGAGCTGCGACCACAGTTCCGCCGCATCGAGGGTGCGCAACTGAGACCGCTCGGCGATCCCCTCCCGGACTTCGCTCTCGATGCGAAGATTCCCCCTCAGCTTCTCCTCGTGGCGTGCGAGCAGATCCAGGTCGGCGTCGGCCAACAGGTCGGAGAGCCACTCGAGAAACTCGCGAGACCGCTCGCTCTGCGGCACGTCATCGACAGCGAGTTTTTGCAGTACCCACGCGAGGGTCTCGTCGTCCAGGGCGATGGTGTCGAGATAGGGGTAAATCGTAAACGCCTCTTCCCAGCCGTATTTCTCGATCGCCTGGATCGCCCAATGCATGATCGAGGTATCGTCACTGTAGGAGTCGGCGAAGTAGAACAGGCCGGCATCCCGCACGTCCTGATCCAGGTGCGCGATGGCCTCTTTGATCTGCTGATCGCTCAGTCTCATGGCGAATTCTCCGCGTTTGCCCAAAGCTCGACCGTATGGGATGCCGGCCGGACTGGTCATTGGATACTGCGTGCCGACGCGCTTCCTCGCCCTCGAATTGGCGACGTTGTGTGTTTCCGTTGCCGGCGCGAGGACTCCGGTCGGTGGATTGCGACTGCTCACCGTCGGCCGACGCCGGCCGGGAGCAAAGTTCCGCCGACCCGAACGGGCCGGTTGTTTTAGTGTACCCTCTCCGGCGGTTTTCGACACCCTGCGGAAGTGCCGCCCAGCGAGTGCGACTTCGGTCCTTGATCTATTCACCGGCCGGCTTGCGCGGACACGACGGTTCGTCCTGTTTTTCCGGCCTTGACGATGCAACCTGAGAAATCAGTTCTTCCCTCCTCCGCCTGAACCGTCACGAGCGCGAGCCTGTACGCACCGGGCGTAGAAAAGGGGACTGCTCCGACCTACGCGAGGTACCTATTCCCCATTTTCAACATAGCCCTGGCGACGTCCGCGCCGCTCCTCGGCCCCCGTCCGCAGCGGTTGGCTCACGATCCACCGCTGGAAAGGGGACAGGCACCGTGACGCGGCATCGATCCGAGACCGCGACCGCACGTCAAGCACGGAGCCAGTCCCCTTTCCAGCTCGCCGTCTCCAGCCGTTTCGCAGCCCTCCTCTCTCGAGTCCAGTAGCCGAGGTTTTTGCAACGCGCCTTAAGGGGGGCCCCATGTTTCGTTGAAAAAGTCAACGTTTTTCGGCCGCGCCACTGCGGCGTCGTGCAGTTTTTCCTCAGGTTTTTGCAACAGGCCATTTAGAGAAGTGTTGAAATACTCCTTCGGTTTGCGTGGGTTGACGGGCTTCGCCCGATCCAAGTCCGCAGCTATCTGGCACGCAACCTAGACAGCCACCTGATTTAGTGTATTTACACTACAACATTTGCCGGCGAATTCATGGGTCGGCCGACCGAGCGACCCACGAGAATCGCCACAAATCCATGAATCACGCATAATTCCACACTCAACAATACGGGGATTATGCTGGGAAGTCAACGGTTGTGTACATAAAAAGTTGTCGTTTTTATCGACACTCGACCAGCCCCACAGCGGCCGTGGACCGGCACTCGCGGCGCCATTGGTCCGCACACAGGCTGTGAAATTCGCGAGGTGCGGTTTTGCTTTTATTCCCTCTCCCCGCCGGGGAGAGGGGGTGATGCATGCGAACGTGGCATCGTCGAAAGCCCTCTACAAGGGGATGCAAGCGTCAGACGGAATTGAGAATTGAACGCTCCAAGGGCGGCAACGAACGGCACGGCGGGACAATGTGAGCCATCTTTAATCGTGCGGCGCTAGACGACAGTAGCTCTCCTCTCCATTTTCAACCCTCTCCTCTCTACAACCCCCTCTCCCCGCGCGGGAGAGGGAGTGATTACCCTACACTTCGTCCGAGTGAGCCATCTCCCGCTCAGAATCGGAAGCCACTTCCTCCCGCGCCACCAGGGGCACTTTTTCAGACGACCGCGCAATGACTTGCTGCGCGGCGCCGCGTCCGACCGCCCAGAACAGGGCCGGCCGCACCAGGAACTCCAGCAGCGTCGAGGTGATCAGACCGCCGATGATCACCGTGGCGACCGGGTAGAGGATCTCCTTGCCCGGCTGACCGGCGGCCAAGGCCAGCGGCACCAGGCCGATGCCGGAAGTCAGCGCCGTCATCAATACCGGAGACAAACGCTCCTGCCCGGCTCGCACGAGCATGTCGGGCGTGAGCGATTCGCCTTCATAACGGACCAGGTGCAGATAGTGATTGATCAACAGAATGCCGTTGCGCGAGGCGATGCCGCAGAGCGAAATGAACCCGACCATGCTGGCCACCGTGAGCGTCTGCCCAGTCACATACAGCGCGGCCACCGCGCCGATGAAGGCCATCGGCAGCGAGATCATGATCTGCAACGACAGGTTGGCCGATTGGAACATCGCCTCCAGGACAAGGAAAATGCCCACCAGCGAAATTATCATCAGCACGATGATCGTACGCGACGCCGACTGCTGGCTTTCAAACTGACCGCCGTACTCGATGAAGTACGACGGCGGCAGCGACGCCTGGATCGGCGCGAGCCGTTGCTCGATCTCCTCGACCACGTCGACCAGGCCACGGCCGGAGACATTGCACTGCAGCACGATCCGCCGCCGCACGTGCTCGCGGTTGATCGTGTTGGGTCCGCCGGCGCGGTAGATTCTCGCCACCGAGTTGAGGCTCGTCGTGCCGCCGTCGGGCAGTTGCAGCGTTAGCCGCCGCAGCGCGTCCAGGTCCTCGCGATACGGCTCGTCCATCCGCACGAGCAGATCGAAGCTGCGCTGCCCGATCAGCACTTCGGACACGACGCGGCCGTTCATGGCCGTCTCCACCACGTGGTTGATGCCCTGGCGGCGCAGGCCGTAGGAGACCAGCTCCTTGTCTTCCGGCTCGATCCGCAATTGTGGGATCGTGACCTGCTGCTCCACCATCAGGTCTTCGATGCCCTCGATGTCCTTGATGGCGTGTTCCATTTCCAGGGCCGTCGTGCGAAGCGTCTCCAGGTCGTCGCCGTAGAGCTTGATGGCAACCTCGGCCATGACGCCCGAAAGCATGTGCGAAATCAGGTGCGCCAGCGGCTGCTCGACGCCGATGACCACGCCGGGCACATCGTCCAGGGCCTCTCGCAGTTGTTCGAGGATCTCTTCGCGTCCGCGCTGCGCCTCCGGGTCAAGCGTAGCGACGATTTCCGTGACATTCACGCCCTCGGCATGTTCGTCCAGTTCCGCGCGACCGGTCTTGCGCACGAAGGAGTGGATCTCCGGCACCTGCTGGAGGCGGTTTTCCACGGCCCGCATCACTTCGTTCGTCTTGTCCAGCGAGGTGCCCGGCGGGAGCAGCGCGTTGATCTGCACGGACCCTTCGTTGAACGGCGGGAGGAAGTCGCGCTCCAACTGCATCAGGATGCCGGCGCTGGCCGCCACGGCCACCACGGCCGTCGTCAGCACTACCGGCGAGCGGCGAACACTGAAGCGGATCGTGGCGCCGGCCAGACGCTTGAGCTGGTTGACCAGCCAGTTCTCCCGTTCACGATGCGCCTGGGCCACCTTGGGCAGCAGCCAGTACGACAGCACCGGAGTTACGGTAAGCGACACTAACAGCGAGGACAGGATCGAAACGATGTAAGCCACGCCCATCGGGACGAATAGCTTGCCCTCCATCCCCGACAGCGCGAACAGCGGCACAAACACCAGGACGACGATCAACGTGCCGAAGACGATCGAGTTGCGGATTTCGACGCTGGCCCGAAACACGACCAACAGCGCAGACTGCGGATTGGCCGAGCGGCTGTTTTCCTTCAATCGGCGGAAGATGTTCTCCACGTCGACGATGGCGTCGTCCACCAGTTCGCCGATGGCGACGGCCAGCCCTCCCAGCGTCATCGTGTTGATCGACAGACCGAACCAGCGGAAGATCAGCGCGGTGACGACGATCGACAGCGGAATGGCGGTGAGCGTGATGAAGGTCGTGCGGAAGTTCAACAGAAACACGAACAGGATGATGACGACCAGGATGCCGCCGTCGCGGAGTGCTTCGGCGACGTTTTCGATCGCCCGGTCGATGAAGTCTTTCTGCTGATACAGGGCCGGCTCGACTCGCACATCCGCCGGCAGCGATCCGGTCTGGCCGGACAGCTCGGCCAGCATCTCCGTCACGTCCTTCGTGATTTCTCGCGTGTCCGCGTGCGGCTGCTTGGTGACGGTTAGCACGACCGCGGGACCGCCTTCAAACTCACCTTCAGCATTGCGCGTGAAGGCGGAGCTGTCGCCGCGCTTCACTTGCGGACCCTCGACAACCCGGGCGATCTGCCGGAGCAGCACGGGCCGGTCTTCGCGCATCGTGACGACCACGTCTCGCAGGTCGTCGATCGACTTGATGCGGCCGATCGCCCGTACGAGCAGCTCGTGCGGACCTTGCTCGTCGAGATAGCCGCCATTGCTGTTCTGGTTGCTTTCTTGCACGGCCGTTTCGACGTCGTGGAGCGTGACGCCGTATTGCAGCAGCGACTCCGGATTGACCAGCACCTGGAACTGCTTGCGCTCGCCGCCCATCACGAAGACTTGGGAAATGCCTTCGATGGTGAGCAGCCGCTGGCGGACCACCCAATCGGCCATGGTGCGCAATTCCATGGGCGAGGTCTCGTCGCCGTCGCTCCACATGCCGATGACCATGATCTGGCCCAGCAGCGAAGAGATCGGCGCAAGTTGGGGCGTAATGTTCGGCGGCAGCCGCTCGGCGGCCAGGGCCACGCGCTCGTTGACGATCTGGCGATCGGTGTAGATGTCGGTGCCCCAGTCGAATTCGACGTAGATCACGGACAGCCCCACGCCCGAGGACGAGCGCACCGCCTGCACGTTGTTCGCGCCGTTGAGGCTGGACTCCAGCGGGAAGGTGATCAGGGCTTCGACTTCCTCCGGGGCCATGCCGGGGGCCTCGGTGATGACGACCACGCGGGGCCGGTTCAAATCCGGAAAGACATCGATCGGCAGTTCATAAATCACCCAGCCGCCGTAGCCCAGCACGAGCAGGGACAGCACGGCCACCAGGAGCCGGTGCGTCAGGGCGAAGCGGATGACAGCGTTCAACATGGTTTTACCTCCCTCTCCCTCGGGGAGAGGGCCGGGGAGAGGGCTTCGTGCGCTCTCGTGGAAATGGCTGCTGGCCAGATGTAATCCATGCCAGCCGCGGCACCCGAGTGGATAAAGCAGCGACAGGAATGTGTGATGCCATGTGACTCCCTCTCACTCGGAAAGAGGGCGGGGGACACCGATGTGCACGATCAACTTCGATGGGAACTTTTGTTCGATAGGGAACCGATGCTTATTACCCCCTCTCCCTACCCTCTCCCCGGAGGGGAGAGGGATTTGCGCTCCTCGTTCTAGTGCGTGTGGCCATGTCGCTAGTGCGTGTGGCCATGTCGCTAGTGTGTGTGGCCATGTCCCTAGTGCGGGTGGCCGTGTCCCGTGGTCGGGCTGCCGCCGCGGCTCTTCATCGCCAGATGGATCTGGTAGGCACCCTCCACGGCGACCTCGTCACCCGGCCGGACCGATTCGCCGGGTCGAATGGCGGCCGTGTAGGCGTCGCGCATCTCGATGTGCACGGGCGTGCGGGTGAAGTGGTCGCCCTCGCGCTTGATGACGTACGTCTCGGCGCCCTCGTCGATGATCGCCCCCACCGGCAGCACGATCCGCTCCGGCAGGCGGTCGACGACCACGCGAAGTTTCACGCGCTGACCCGGCACGTATCGCCAGTTGACGAACCGCTCGCCGCTTT
Source organism: Pirellulales bacterium (assembly GCA_040880125.1). GTDB lineage: Bacteria > Planctomycetota > Planctomycetia > Pirellulales > JBBDJB01 > JBBDJB01. Next base: position 92,665 of record JBBDJB010000030.1, read on the forward strand.
CGGTCGTTTGCTCTCGCAGCCGCTCGTTGGGGAGCTTTACGTAGAAATGCAGCGCCCGAGAGTCCGGTTCGACCTTGCCGGCGGTGTAGAAGATCTCCTGCGGCGTGCCCTCGACGTACTGCTCGTCTCCGGTCTCGAACAGCGGCGTCACTTTCCAGCCGTTCTCGACGGTGCGGGCCAGTTTGTCCGAGTCCTGGGCGAAGGCCTTGCCCTCGATGTACAGCTCGGTGGGATCGAATAGCCGGCAGAGCGTCTGCCCCACCTCGACGTGTTCGCCCGGCGCCACCAGCAGCTCGTGGATTTGCAGCAACCGGCTTTCCGGCGGTACGTCGGACTCGCCCGGCTTGGTTGCAGTGACCGTCATGCGGCGAACGAGACGGCGGTCGGTCAAGATGCTTTCGATCTGCTGATCGCTCAGGCCATGGAGCAACAGCGCCTCGCGATTGGCGCGGAGGCGCGCTTCAAGCTTGTGGCGCTCATAGTGTCGCTCCAGCACGGTTTTTTCGGGTAAGATGCCGCGCGACGCACTTTCCAGGCGGTCGATTTCCTTCTGAACGACAGCGAGTTCCTCGGCCGTATGCAGGAACTCGCCCTGGGTCTTCACGAGCTCTTCGTGCGTCAGCCGCAGCTCGAACAGCGGCTCGCCCGGCGCCACCGCCTCGCCTTGGGAGCGAAATACCTTCTCGACCGCCCCGCCTAAGGGGGCGCTGACCATATACGTGGAGCGGCCGGGACGCTCGATCACCATACCGGGAATCGTGACGGTCCTTTCGAACGGACCCAGCTCCACCTTCGCCAGCTTCAGCCCGACGTTCAGCTCGGCCTCGTCGCTCAGGACAATCACGTTCGGTGCGTCGTGCGAGTGCTCGTCCTCACCATGGGCGGCGTGTGGATGTGAATGATCGTGGCCATGGTCGTCGTGCGCGTGCTCGGTTGTCTCCACCGGCGGAGTGGAACTTGCCGCCAGGCCGGCCTTCCACTGGGAATGTTCGTACCAGGCCCAAAGGCCGCCGATCACCAGCACGAGCACGGCCAGCGCCACGGCGCTCGTGGCGCGCAGGGGTGGATGAACTTCGCGCTGCATGAGAGTTTCCCCAGTCCAAGGTAAGACGCGGAAGGCGACTCGCTCCGCGCACATCGGGCGCGGAATCGCCACGTCGAAACGAGAGCGGTGCAGCCGCCCTAAATCAGCAGCACTTCCAGCAGCAGATGGCGCCGTGCAGGGGGGAAGATCGTCGGAAGTGCTGCATCGGGCCGCGGAGCTGTGGCTGCCGGCCCGAGGGTGGTATGCGTTGCGCCGTCCCAGGCGAAGGCAATCGCCTCGTCGGCCGGGGCATCATCCGCGGTGTCGCGGACCGCGCCGGTGAACGCGCAGCGGCCGTCTTCGCAGGGATGCGACCAGGGGGTATAGTCGTGATGCTGCTGGTGATCCGTGACCAGGCTCGTGGACGAGCAGGCGTGCGACGCTCCGGCCTCGCCACCGGAGTGGCCCGACTCGCCTCCGACGCTCGCGCAGGCGGTGTGCCCATGATGCCAGCAGCAGCCCAGTGTGACGTGGGCCGCCAGCAGCAGGGTCATCGCGCTGGTGACGAACTGGTGCATGAGTTCTCTCGTGTGTGCCTCCGCCGTGTTAATTCCCCGCGGAGGCGAAGAGCCGCTTCTACACTATCATCTTTTCGGCAATAGGTGGCCAGGTCAACCAGAAGCTTCGCCGGCCGGCGAAGCCGAGCGACGCACACGGCAAGCGCCACAGGACGCTACTGTTGCGGTAATCGGGGTGTCACGGCATTCGGGGGCGGTTTACATCCTCCAGACTGCCGGAGAGTAAAAGTCCTTCGATGACCACAGCGCTGCGTCTTAGCCGCTCTAGGGCGTCCAGGAAAGCGAGGTGGTTTTCCGCGTAGTTTCGCCAGGCGACCAGCAGCGTAAGGAAACCTTGCAGGCCCCTGCGGTATCCCTCCTGCGCTAGCTCAAGGTTGGCGTTGCTGTTGGGAAGGATCTCTTCCTGGTACCGGGCGACCTCCTGCCGTGCAACGTCGTACGCGAGGAACGCGTCGGCCAGCTCCGACTGCAATCGCAGGGCGGTGCGGTCGACATCGCTTTGGGCACCTCGCAGATCGGCTTGCGCCTCGGTGATGCCACCTTGGTTCCAATTGAACAGCGGCAGGGGGATGCCCGCGGTGACGCTCGAGACGGTGTCGCCGGTGGCGGTGTTTTTCATGACGGCGACTTGGACGCTGACATCCGGCACCGGCTCGGCTTGCGCACGACGCACCAGCCAACGGGCCTCTTCCACCTGGGCCAGCGCGGCGGTCAACTGCGGGCTTTGGGCCATCAGCCGCGCGAGGGACGTCTCCCACGTAAGCTGCGGGATTCCCTGATCGACGTCGCCCAGCAGGCGCACCGGCTCGATCTCGGGTACGCCCACCACGGCGGCCAACCGCCGCCATCCGGCCGTGTAACCTGAGCGGGCCTTGATGAGCTGGATGTTCGCCAGGCTCGATTCATTGCGGGCCTGGTTCAACTCTGTCTCGCTGACTTCGCCGATTCTCAAGAGCTCCTCGGTGGCGGAGATCGCGTCTTCGGCCACGCGCAGCAGTTGTTCCGCCAGCTCGATGCGGCGCTGGGCCACCAGCACGTCGAAGTAGGCGACCGCGACGTCATTCTCCACGCGGCGCTGCTGCGCGGCCAGTTGTTGTTCCACCTGGCGAAGCTGCTGCGCGGCGGCGGCCTGGCTGTAGGTCAGCTTGCCGCCGGTGATGAAAGTCTGACCGATCGAACCGCCCTGCATGCCGGCGCTGTCCATCGCGCCAATCTCATTGCCCTGATAGCTGAGCACAGGGTTGGGCGGCAGGCCGGCTTGGATCCAGTTGCCCCGAGCCGCTTGCACGCGGGCAGCGGCCACAGCCAGCGCGGGGTTGTTGCCCACCGCCCACGCTTGCAGCTCCTCTAAACTGAGCGGCGGCGCTGCGGCCGCGGCTGCGGGCGGGATCGGCTCGGGCTTGCCCAGGTCCTCCATGACCGGAAGTTCCGTATCCGGGAGGCGTTGCGCCCGGCGGATCATCTGCTGCAAATCCGGGCGCGGCGGCAGCGGCGGCTCCGCAGGCAATCGGCCGGCCGGGGCAAATGCTACCGCCAGCAGCAGCAGCGTCCAGCGGAGTTGCGGGGCAATCATGATGGGTGACCGCGGGGCGTGGCAAGGCGGGTAAGTTGAGGAACGTATCGATAGTATCGGACCTACCGTCTGTACCCGTTGAGCCGCATCTGGGCAGGCCGTGCAGTTTGACAGGTTTGCCCGGTAGTACGGATGTTCCGGCTGTGCCGGCGGGATCGTGGCACATTCATTCCTGTCTGTGCGACTGTTCTTAACCCCCTCTCCCTAACCCTCTCCCCGGAGGGGAGAGGGAACAAGCGCGCGGCCAAGCGGCATTGACGCCCCACTGGGGTCCTGATATTTCAACTCCCCACGGACCCGATCTCTTGCGCCCCGGTGGGCGCCGTCTTCTCCTCTTCTTCCCCGCGGTCGAGGCATCCGGTGGCCGTCAACAGCCGCATTTCCATGATCGTGGCCGCCGCGCTGCTGCTGGCCGCATCGCCTACCTGGGCGCAGCGTGTGCAGTTCGGATCGACGCTGCCCGAGACGAGCGTCTACCAAGGCGGCGGGGCGGTGACTCCCGGTACGCCCGTTCCCGGCGGTACCCCTGTCACGCCAGAGCCTTCGCTGGGTGGCATGCCTTCGTACGTCGCGCCCGGTTCGCCGGCCGGTACCTGGGATCCATACGCCGGCACTAGTGCGCCGCCGGGGGGCACCTCGCCGTACTACACGGAGCCGGCACCGGTTTACCCGCAGTCGCCGCCGGTCTATTCGCAACAGCCCGGCGCGCTCTTTCCCGAGGGCGTTCCCTGGCGGCAGCAGCCCGGCACGTATGCCTACCCCGCGCCGGACGGATCGATCTCGGAGTTTCAACGCCTGCTGCAACAGATCCGGTTCGAGTACACGTGGCTGGCGCCGATCGGCGACGACGAGAAGTTCGGCGTCAATTCGGCCGAGCTGAACGGCACGTTCGGCTTTCCGATCTTCTACAACACCGAGTCGCCGCTGCTGGTCACGCCGGGCTTCGCCGTCCACTATTTGGAAGGCCCCATCGGCGACATGGCGGACGAACCGAACCTGCCGCCACGGCTGTACGATGCTTATCTGGATCTTGCCTGGAAGCCGAAGGTTACGCCGTGGTTGTCCGGCGACTTGGGCGTACGCGGCGGCGTGTACAGCGATTTTGAAGAATTCAACAGTGAGAGCTTCCGCCTGATGGGCCGCGGCCTGGGCGTGCTGACCTTTACACCGACCACGCAGGTGGCCCTGGGCGTGGTGTATCTCGACCGGAATCGTATCAAGCTGCTTCCCGCCGGCGGACTGATCTGGACGCCCAATCCTGACGCCCGCTACGAGATCATTTTTCCCTATCCGAAGCTGTCGCATCGGCTCACGACAATCGGCACGACCGAATGGTGGTGGTTCATCGCCGGCGAATACGGCGGCGGCGCATGGACGGTCGAGCGACTCGGCGACGTGAACGACTCCATCGACTACAACGACCTGCGGGCGATCGTCGGGCTGGAGTGGACCGGCCAGTCGGGCCTGCGCGGTTCGCTGGAGGCCGGTTACGTGTTCGAACGCGAGATTCTCTTCACCGAGGCGCCGCCGGGCGAGTTCGAGCCCGCCGACACGGTGATGGTCCGCGGCAGCATTGTCTACTAAAGGTTGCTTCGTCTGGTCGGCCTCTCGCTGAGTAGACAATGTGAACGTATCGGGTGCCACTGCTGGCTCGTCCAGCAGTGCTTTTCGTTGAGCGCTCAACAGGAGCTTGAGCCCCTTGCACGGCCATAACGGCAGTTTATCGACGAACGCCAAGCAACCCGGTGTCCTCTTCAGGATGCTCTCGCGATATGTACATCTCCTGATCGTCGCCACTCTGCTGTTGCTCACCGCCCAGGACACGTTCGCTCAGCACACGCGCCTGCCGGAGGTGATCCCTCCTCAGCCGCCCTCGGCGAACTGGCCGCCTAGTTCGCAGGTGCAGCCGCTACCGCCACAACAGGAGATGCTGCAGTTCGACCCCAGCCTGCAATACGCCCAGCCGGCGGACGAGACGCTGCCGATCTACGTCGAGTCGTACCAGCCGCCGCCGTCGAGTTCCCCTGCCGGCCGCGACGGCGTCTTCCAGCATGTCGACTTCGCCGGCACCTGGCTGGCCGGATCGGGGCCAGGCGAGCTTGGCATGAGCGATCTGGAACTCAGCGCGCTGTTCGGTTTTCCCTTTCCGGCGCGGGAAAGCCCGCTGCTGGTCACCCCGCGGTTTGGAATCCACTACTTCGACGGCCCCGTCTCGTCGGGCTCGCCGTCGTCGGCCGATCTTCCCCCGCAGGTGTACGACGCCAGCTTGCAGTTTCGCCATCTACGCGACTTCGCCGGTCCTTGGGCGATGGACATCGCCGTGCAGCCGGGCGTGTACAGCGACTTTGAAGACGCCGGCTCCGATGCGCTGCGGATCACCGGCCACGGGCTGGCCATCTACGAATGGTCGCCGGCCACGAAGCTGGTGCTGGGCGTGGCCTACCTGGACCGCGAGGACGTCGCGGTGCTGCCCGCCGGCGGCATCCTCTGGATCCCGCACGACGCGGTGCGGTTTGAACTGGTCGCGCCGCGGCCGCGGATCGCCTGGCGCGTCGACTCCTTTACCCAGCCGCACGAGATGTGGTGGGCGTACGTCGCCGGTGAATTCGGCGGCGGCGAGTGGGAGGTCCAGCGAGCGGCGGGCGATCGCGACGTCGCCACGCTGCGCGACTACCGGGCAATCCTCGGCTTGGAGCGGCAGGTGACCGGCGGCCTTTCCACGCGGATGGAAGTCGGCTACGTCTTCGGTCGCGACTTGGAGTATCGTAGCGGCCGCGGCGACTTCGCGCCGGACGACACGATTCTGCTGCGCGTCGGCGCGCGGTATTGAGCGCGCTTTACGACAAAGTCAGCCTTCGCACTCTATGGGCACCGGGCTGCGCGCATGCTCCCTCTCCCCCGCGGGGAGAGGGCCGGGGAGAGGGGGTACGAGCTGGGTTCGGCATTCGACCACAAGAATCCAGAAGCACGGCGGGGCAAGCCCGCCGTGGCACCCAAGAGTAGAATGAATCGCGAGCCGCCCGCCGGCGTGCGCCAGCAGACACGAACGATTCAGGAGCCCACCCGATGAAAACGAAGGACGAGTTGCAATCGCTGATCGACCAGATCTCCAGCAAGGACAGCCCGGTCGGAATGGACGCGGTCTACGTGCACGCGTTGATCCTCGACAAGCTGACCGCGATCGAGCAGCGGCTCGACGCGCTGGAGGCCGCCCACACGTCGTCGAAGGAGGCTATTCCCAAAGGGACACGCGGATGATCGACCGTCACGCCTCGGACAAACGCCGCCTCGGGGAATCCCTACAATTTCCTTGTCGGCGTCCGGGGGCCTCTGCCGTATTTCGCCTTCGCCGCCGCAACTTGCAGTCCACACAACCATCAACGACAATGTCCCCAGCGTCCCCCCTGAAAATCCTGCCACAACCTTGATCCACACAACACTACTCACTCAACCGGGAGCCGACCGATGAACTATTACCTCCGTGCTTCGCTGGGTTTCGCACTGCTCGTGGCCTGTAGCTGCTTCGCGCTGTGCGCCAATGTGCAGGGGCAGACGTTCACCGATCCGGAAGCGGCCGGGCAGGCGTACCAGCTTCAAGGCGAGTACGAGGGGGAAGCGGACGGTAAGAAGACCGGTGTCCAGGTGATCGCGCTGGGCGAGGGACGCTTCCGGCTGGTCGGCTACCTGGGCGGCTTGCCGGGAGCCGGTTGGAAGCGCGGCGACGACCGCAAGCAGGCCGAAGGCGAGCTCGACGGCGACGCCGTCGCTTTCGAAGGCGACACCTGGAGCGCCGCACTCGCGGACGGCACGATCAAGGTGACCAGCGAGGACGGCGACTCGCTGGGTGAACTGAAGCGAGTCGAGCGAAAAAGCCCCACGCTGGGCGCGAAGCCGCCCGAGGGCGCTACCGTGCTGTTCGACGGCAAGTCGGCCGAGCAATTCGAGGGCGGCAAGGTCTCGCCGGACGGCCATCTGATGGCCGGCTGCACGACCAAGGAAAAGCTTGGCGACGGCACGCTGCACATTGAGTTCCGCACGCCGTTCATGCCGGAAGCGCGGGGCCAGGGCCGCGGCAACAGCGGCGTCTACCTCAACGGCCAGTACGAGTGCCAGGTACTCGATTCGTTCGGTCTGGAAGGCGAAGACAACGAGTGCGGCGGCATCTATTCGATCGCCAAACCGGACGTGAACATGTGCCTGCCGCCGCTTGCCTGGCAGACCTACGACATCGAATTCACTCCGGCGAAGACCAACGACGCCGGCGAAAAGACCGCGGAGCCGCGGGTGACCATCCGCCACAACGGCGTGGTGATCCACGACGACCTGGAACTGCCGAAAATCACGCCCGGCGGCGTCGAGGCCGGTTACCTGCACCTGCAGGACCACGGCAATCCGGTGGTCTACCGCAACATCTGGGTGGCGGAGAAGTAGGGGGCGGCGCGAAGCGGGTAGCACTGGTTGTCCTCAACCGGTGCCGCGCAGCGGCAAGAGGCGTCGCCTGACGGGTCACTCCACCCATTCGATGCGTATCCCCCACGCTTTTCCGCTCGACATACAGCGTGCCGAACTCCACCACCACGAGACGGCACGGTCGTCGAAGATTCGGCAAGTCGTCATTCCGGACATGGTCGATTAGCGACGAGTGAATTGCACGCGCCCGGGAGATTGGCAGGCCGGGAGACTGGGGCCTCTTGCCGCTCTGCGGCACCGGTTGAGGGCAACCGGTGCTACCCGCTGAACAGCCGCGATAGCTGACGAAACAAGTCCGAATCGTGAAGCGTGTTACGCCTCCGGTTCGGAGATACCGAGGGCGCGGCAGATGTTTCGCGCCAGGAAACGGTTGATCTCGCGGTGACGCGGCACGGTAGTAGTTTGATTGTTGGCTGGATTGAAGTAGACGCTGTGTTTCCCCCCCTCCCGTAATAATCGGGCGCCATGTGCTTCTAGATAACGAACCAACTCCTGGCGCTTCATTAATTTGTCAGTTCAAACGGTTCGCGTGAGACATCTTTGCCTTCGAGCGACCGTTCAGCCAACTCGCGATTCGCCTCTAGAATGAGTTGCACAGCCTCTTTGAGGTTTTCACGCGCCTCTTCCAGCGTGTCACCCTGAGTGTTCGCGCCTGGCAACTCTTGAACAAAGGCGATGTAGCCTTCAGGCACGGCCATGTAAACTGCGGTGAATTGCATGAGATTAGCCCCAACCGCGGGATTCTGGATGTCATTGGCTGTATAGTCAATCTTATCTCGCACTATGAAAGCGGGTCAATCGTTTCACTCCCCAATCACCTTCACCAACACGCGCTTGGGGCGGCGGCCGTCGAATTCGCCGTAAAAAATCTGCTCCCAGGGTCCGAAGTCGAGCTTGCCGTCGGTGATGGCCACCACCACCTCGCGGCCCATGATCTGGCGCTTGTGATGGGCGTCGGCGTTGTCCTCGCCGGTGCGGTTGTGGTGGTAACGCTCCGGCGAAGGATCGAAGGGAGCCAGCTCTTCGAGCCACCGCTTGTAGTCCACGTGTAGGCCCGGCTCGTCGTCGTTGATGAACACGCTGGCGGTGATGTGCATGGCGTTGCACAGCACCAGCCCCTCGCGGACGCCGCTTTTGCGGACGATCTCTTCCACTTGCGGTGTGATGTTCAGAAAGTCCATCCGGCTGGGGACGGTGAACGTCAGGTGCTCGGTGCGAAACTTCATGGCCGGAGGGCCTCCCTGGATGATTGGCGGCCGCCCACCACTTCCGCGATCCGCTGGGCGGTGACCGGCTCGATCAGCCCGCGCTCGGTGATAATCGCCCGAATCAGCCGGGCGGGCGTGACGTCGAACGCGGGGTTGTAGACCTCCACGCCGTCCGGCGCCGTTTGTTTGCCCAGGCCGCAGGTCACTTCCCCAGCGGCGCGCTGTTCGATGGGGATCTGCCGGCCGCTTTCGATGGACAGATCGAACGTGCTGGTGGGGGCGGCGACGTAGAAGGGGATGTCGTGCGCGGCGGCGGCGACGGCCACGGCGTAGGTGCCGATCTTGTTGGCCACGTCGCCACAGGCAGCAATTCGATCGGCTCCGGTGACCACTGCCTGCACGCGGCCCTCGCCCATCAAGTGGCAGGCGGCGTTGTCGCAAATCAGCGTGGCGGGCACGCCTTCTTGCAGCAGTTCCCAGGCAGTCAGCCGCGAGCCCTGCAAGAGCGGCCGCGTTTCGTCGACGAACACGCGGAGCCGCTTGCCCGCGCGATGGGCGGCGGTGATCACCGCCAGCGCGGTGCCGGAGCCGGCCGTGGCGAGCGCGCCGGCGTTGCAGTGTGTGAGCACGCCTTGCCCGTCGGATAGCAGTTCCGCGCCGATGCGGCCGATCTCGTCGCACATCCGGCGGTCTTCCTCGGCGATTGCATGCGCTTCGGCCAGCAGGGCTTCATGCATTGCGCGGCCTGACTGCGATGCCGCCAACCGCTCGGCCGTCCGCCGCATGCGGTCCAGGGCCCAAAACAGGTTTACCGCCGTGGGCCGGCTGGTGGCCAGGCGTTCGCAACCGCTGGCCACTGCATCAAGAATCGACTGCGGCCGATCGTCGGCGGAAGTTTGGGCGGCAATACACACTCCATAGGCGGCGGCCACGCCGATGGCCGGCGCGCCGCGCACCCGCAGCGAGCGGATCGCTTCCCACACGTCCTCGACGGTGCGGCAGGTGATCTCGACCTGCTCGAGCGGCAGCCGCGTCTGATCGAGCAGCACCAGCCGCCCGTCGCTTTGGCCTTCCCAACGGAGCGTGTCGAACGCGCGGGCCACGGATCACCTTTCGCCTAGCCATGTGGTGAAAAAATGGGACTGGCTCTGAGCACGTTACGAGTTCTGCGAAAAGTGCCGATGTCTGCGAAGTGCCTGTCCCATTTTTTCGACAACCAGGAAGCGGATCGCTCTAGGGAGACTGAAGCGACTGCTGAAACGCCTGGTCCTTCTTGGCGATTTTCTCTTGCAGCTTCTGCTTGAAATGGACCAGCCGCTCCTGCAAGGCCGGGTCGGACAGGGCCAGCACCTGCACGGCGAACAGGCCGGCGTTGCGCGGCCCGCCCATGCCGACCGCCACGCTCACGACCGGCACGTCGCCGGGCATCTGCACGGTGGAGAGTAGCGAATCGAGGCCGCCAAGATCGGGCGTGGGGACGGGAATGCCTACCACCGGCAGCGTCGTATGCGCCGCCACGACGCCCGCCAGATGCGCCGCGCCGCCGGCCGCCGCGATAATCACCTTTATTCCGCGCTCGATGGCCGTGGTGGCGTACTCGGTCACGGCCGCGGGCGTGCGATGGGCGCTCATCACGCGGGCTTCCCAAGCGACGCCAAATTCGTCCAGCGCGTCGGCCACCGCGCGAATCTTCGGCCAGTCGCTGTCGCTTCCCATCAATACGCCGACCGAAACAGTACTCTGATTCATGGATCCGTTTTCCTTGTCTACCATTTTCATGCCTGGTTAGCCCGCTGTTGGAAAAATGGGACAGGCACTTCGCGGATGCCGAAACCTCGCGGGCAACCCGTCACTTGCTCAGAGCCAGTCCCATTTTTTCAACTCGCTGATCGGGTTCACGCCTCGAAGCGCGACGAATACTCCATGTCGAAAGTGGCGGCCACGGCGCGGTTGGTAACCTCGCCCTGGTACAGATTGATCGCCCGGGCGACGGGCGCCCACTGCCGGGCGGCCTGTTCGATGCCGGCCTCGGCGATCCGCAGCACCCAGGCGAGCGTGACGTTGCACAGGGCGAACGTGCTGGTGCGGCCGACGGCGCCCGGCATGTTGGTCACGCAGTAATGGACAACGTCGTGGACGATGTAGGTCGGCTCGCTGTGCGTCGTCGGACGACTGGTGGCGATGCAGCCGCCCTGGTCGATGGCGACGTCGATGATTACGCTGCCCGGCTGCATCAGCTTGAGGTCCTCTTCCTCGACCAGCATCGGCGCCCGCGCGCCGGGAATGAGCACGGCGCCGACGACCAGATCGGCCCGCTTGAGTTGTTCGCGGATGGTGTGCCGGTCGCTGAACAGGACATCGACGTTGGGCGGCATGACGTCGTCCAGGTAGCGGAGCCGGTCCATGTTGATGTCCAACAGGCCGATGTTCGCTTGAAAGCCGGCGGCGATCTTGGCGGCGTTCGCACCGACGATTCCTCCGCCGAGGATCGTGATGTTGGCCGGCGCGACGCCCGGCACGCCGCCTAGCAGGATACCGCGGCCCATCTGCGGGCGCTCCAGGTACTTGGCGCCCTCCTGGATGCTCATGCGGCCGGCGACTTCGCTCATGGGCGTGAGCAGCGGCAGGCGGCCCTGATCGTCGGCCAGCGTTTCATAGGCGACCGCCGTGACGCCGGTTTTGAGTACCGCGCGCGTGAGTTCACCACTGGCAGCGAAGTGAAAATAGGTGAACAGGATCAGGCCCGGCCGCAGGTAGGGCAGCTCCTCGGGCTGCGGCTCCTTCACTTTGACCACCAGGTCCGAGCGAGCGAAGACCTCCTCGGCGGATTCGACCGCTTCTGCCCCGTGCTCCAGGTAGGCTTCGTCCGGCAGCCCGGAGCCGGTCCCCGCACCGGTCTCGACCAGCACCTGGTGCCCTCGCCGCACGAGCTCTTCCACGCCGACCGGCAGCAGCGCCACGCGGTACTCGTCGCGCTTGATCTCTTTGGGGACTCCGACAATCACGGCCGGTCCTTTGCAACGTGGAATGGAAGCGGCAGATGGTCAGCTTGCCTGCAGATATCGCGCCGGGGCGATCCGCATTTCAACAGAGCCGGGAGGGGTTGGCAAGGCCGTGGGAAGCGTTCAGGTAGCTGCGTGAGAATTCAGCCGACCCTGCAAGCGGACGCCCTGGGTCTGAACTTCACGAATTCAGCCACTTCGCTCGGCTTCCGGCGCGCTGGCGGCGGTGTTCACCTCGTCGCGCGTGTCCTCGGAGGACCGTTTCCGCAAGTAGAGCTTGATCGGCACTTCCTGCGTCTCCAGTTCGTCGCGAAAGATTCCCAACAGGTACCGCTGGTAGGGGCGCGAGATGGCCTTCGGTTCGTTGCAGAACAGGACGATGGTCGGCGGCTGCACGCCGACCTGGGTGGCGTAGTAGATCTTTGGCCGGCGGTTCTGGTACATCGGCGGCGGATTGTGGTCGATGGCCGCACGGACCAGGCGGTTGAGCTGCCCGGTGGAGGTGCGCAGGCGCGACTGCTTGAACAGCATCTGCCCATGGTTGAGCAATGCCTTCATGTTCTTGCCCGTCTTGCCGGTGATAAACGCGATCGGCGCGTAGCGCATCGTGCGAAAGGTGTCGTTGAGGTAGGTCACCCAGCGTTCGGTCGGCACGCTGCCGACGAGCTGGTCCCACTTGTTGACCACGAAGATGCACGGCTTGTAATGCTCGGCGATATAGTCGCCAAGCTGCTTGTCGACCTTGCTGATGCGCTGGGTGCAGTCGAGAAACAGAAATACCACGTCGGCCCGGCGGATGCTCCGCATGGCCCGATGGCTGCTGTAGTACTCGACGTCGTTCTGGATGCTCTTGGTGCGGCGCAATCCGGGGGTATCGATGGCGATGAAGGCTTTGCCGTCCAGTTCGAAGCGCACGTCGACGCTGTCCCGCGTGGTGCCGGGAATCTCGCTGACGATCATCCGCTCCGCTTCGGTGAGCGTATTGACGAACGTGCTCTTGCCGACGTTGCGGCGGCCGACGATCGCCACCTTCATTTCCGTCGGGGCCGGTTCGCCGGAGTCATCCGTCTCCGCCGGGAGATGCTCGACAATCGCATCCAGCAGATCGTGCCGGCCGCGGTCCTGTCTGGTGCTGACGCGCAAAAGCGGCGTGAAGCCCAGCGAGTAGAACTCATCCGCCTGCGGATCGAGTTTCTCGTGATCCGCCTTGTTGACGACGCACAGCACCGGCACATTGACCGGCCGCAGCCGCTGCGCCACCTCTTGATCGAGCGGAGCCAGGCCGGTGCGGGCATCGACCACAAACAGAATCACGCTGGCCGCATCGATCGCCAGCGAGATCTGATGCTCGATGTGCTCGGTCAAGCGGTCCGAATCCACGATTCCCACCCCGCCCGTGTCGACCAATTCGAAGAAGCGGCCGTCGGCCTCCATCAGATGGGCCAGCCGGTCACGGGTCACCCCGGGCTGATCGTCGACAATGGCCACACGGGCGCCGGCGAGCCAGTTGAGAATGCTCGACTTGCCGACGTTCGGCCGACCTACGATGACAACTTGGGGAACACCCATTGAGAACACGCGTGCTTTTGGCGGCGCAGCGAAGGGCAGCCGGGGCGCGACTGGCGCTGTATGCCGGCGATCGCGGCTGGATCGATACTTTCTGCCATCATAGTTGAATCGTCCGGCGGAGGACAGCGGCGCGGGTGGACGATCGACGACATGCTTTCGATTGGTTCTCGCCATAACGGCGGTCCGAGCAGGGTTTGGCAGGTTAAGTCGTAGCACCCGGCGCTATCGAAAAGGGGGGACAGGCACGCTGCGGAGCCGGCTCTGGAAATGAACTGCCTATGCGTGCTTCGGGCCAGTCCCCTTTTTTCGACTCCCGACTTTGCGCGAGAGTTCGGGGCTTTTCGATCCCGCAGCGATGCGTACACTTGGGGCAGCCGGCGGCATCGCACTGTAGTTCTTCTTCCCCGCATTCTTCGAGTGATCTAGCCGTGTCTAGTCAACTGCAACAGCTTCGCCGCGCCGTCGCTCAACAGCTCGAAGCGCTGCACCGTGCGGGGGTGACGCACATCGCGAAGCCGCGTGCGGTGGCGCCACCGGCGGCAGCAATCGCCGAGGCAGTGACGCCTTCTCATTTCAACCAAACCAGCCACTCCGCCGAAACGAGCACGATGCCCTCACGCCAGCAGGAAGCGACCCGCGCCCCACAGAAGAAGGCCGCGCCCGATCGGCCGTCGGCGCAAGAACAACTGGAGATTATTCGCGGCGAGGTAGCCGCCTGCACGCAGTGTGCGGAGCTGTCTTCGACGCGCACCCAAACCGTGTTCGGCGTCGGCAATCCCACGGCGCGGCTGTGCTTTTTGGGCGAATCGCCCGGAGCGGACGAAGACCGCCAGGGCGAACCGTTCGTCGGGCGTGCCGGGCAGCTTCTCACGAAGATCATCGAAGCCTGCCGCATGAGCCGGCAAGACGTGTACATCTTGAATGTCCTGAAGTGCCGTCCGCCGGGCAATCGCAATCCGCTGCCGGACGAGGCGGCCAATTGCCGCGGATTCTTGAATCGGCAATTGGATGCCATCCAGCCGGAGTTCATCTGCTGCCTGGGCGCGGTGGCGGCGCGCGAGCTGTTGGAAACCACCGAACCGATCGGCAAGCTGCGTGGGCGGTTTTTCGACTACCGCGGCATCCGCGTCATGTGCACCTATCATCCTGCGTATCTGCTGCGCAATCCCGCCGCCAAGCGCGACGTGTGGGAAGACATGCAGATGCTGATGAAGGAGATGGGCGTCGAGCTGGAATAGGCTGCGTCGCGGTACCGTAGCTGAATTCGTGAGAATTCAGCGGTGGCACAGACATTCCTATCTGTGCGTTGAAACGTGCTCTTAGCTCTGCCTTGGGTGCCACTGCTGGCTTGCCCCAATCCTGTTCGGCACTTTTGTTGCCAGGGGGA